>CAYLVB010000002.1:273569-568864 GCA_964387075.1 uncultured Flavobacteriaceae bacterium | reverse complement strand
TTATGAAGCGCGACTACCAAAAGGCGCTCGACGGGATCAATGCCCTCATCGAACTGGTAGAATCGCGTCCGCACCTCATTGCTGAACGACCCAAGCCCTACATCAACGTACTGCACAATAAGATCGTAGTGCTGAACAACCTGCACCTGTACGAACAAGTGCCTTCAGTGGCCGAAAAAATAAAAACGATCCCCGTACGCTCACAGGTGCTGCGCAACCGGAAATTTTACGCTTCGCACAATCTTTTGCTGAGCATGTATCCTATGACGGGAGATTTTGAGAAAGGGGTTGCTTTGCTGAAGGAGATGGAGGAACAACTTTCTTCTGGCGAAGTGCAGATAACCATTCCCGGCCAGCGGCTCACGCACACGTTTGCCTGCTGCGTCATACAATTTTGTGCCGGTAATTACGTGGCTGCCAATAGATATATGCAGGAATTAATGAGCCTCAGCGATCTGAGTCCGCGCGCCGACATCCTCGCCTTTGCCCGCATTTTCAGCATGATGATACAGTTTGAAATGGGTAAGCAAGACCTCCTGGAGTATACCGTGCGCTCGGTCTACCGTTTCCTTTACCGCCGCAAGCGCATTTATAAATTCGAGGATTGCATGCTTCGTTTTATCCGGAAAAAAGTTCCGGCTATAGATTCTCCCAAAGAAATGATCGCGGCCTTTAAAGAACTGCATGATGAGCTTCTACCGCTTACCGCAGATCCTTACGAAAGGAATGCTTTTGCCTATTTTGATATGATCTCCTGGCTGCAAAGCAAGATACAGAACCGCCCGCTTTCGGAGGTGGTGAAAGAAAAGGTCAAAGCCCTTACTAAATGATGGTCTTTTGCAATTTCAGCCAATCCAGCGCCTTGGAGGCGTTTGTAAAGAACTTCACCGGAAAAGGCATAGTGGTATTGCGTATAAAAAGATTGGTGATGAATTTTTTTGGCCAGCTGCTCACCAGCACGGCACTCGCGCCCACCAAAGCCATTAAACTCCGGTCGGAAGCGGCAGCTTTGTGGCCGTCGGGGGTAATATCCAGGTTCACTCGCGCATCAGAAAACAGCAGGAAAGGTTTTCCGGCACTGAGCTCGCCAGCCTTTTGCGCGATCTCCTGCAAATTATTTGAGTTCAATTCAGTATTGTCTTTCAACACCAGGTACATTACAGGTTCCTCGTATTTGAGGATGGCGGCCTGCAGATCAACTTCACTAGTCATGGGTCCTCACATTTATATCTTAAATTTACGAAAAAAAATGCTAATTTCATAGTGGAAATAGACGATGACCGTGTTAAAATAGCTTAAAGAAATGAAACCTTTTAAAAACTGCATTGCCCTCGCCCTCCTTGCACCCCTGTTTTTCTTCGGGCAGAACAAAAAGGCGGAGGCCACTTTTAAGAAACAGTGTACCGAGATCGTTACCGCTTTTTCCAAACAAAATTTCAAAATACTTAATAAACATATATATAAGGGCAGAGGCGTGTATATTATTACACGACCTGGTGCTATAGATGCTTTGACACGATACGATTCGCTGGACGCCAAAGCCTTCTATTTCTATCCTTATAAAGACCCTAAAGGGGTAAAGAAATACCCCCTCAAATACGGTGCTTCGCCAAAATTCGATTGCGGTACAGAGAAATGGGACAAATCCGGTTTCATTGCCGACAGCGCCAAACGCTATAACCGCCTAAGCGAATTGATGGATTTTCTTTCGAAGAACGAGATGTGGCAGCTTGATAAGGCTGAATATACCTTGATCAAAGCGCAGGAATTACAAAGCCGCAAGGTGGTGTTCACGGAATTGGCAAAAAAACACGGTGTTGTTTTCCACTTGAGCCTAATCAACAAAAAGTGGTATATCACCTTGATAGATATGGTAGCCAGCGATTGCGGCGCTTAATAGAATTTATTTTTTAGATTTGAAATATGAAAACAGAAAGGAAACTTAGCCACTTATTCATGACCCTGTTGCTTTTTGCCGGGTGTTATGGCGCGCACGCGCAGGCTACCAAAACCGCACCAAAGAAGACCACAACCAAAAAAGTGGTGAAGAACAGAACACCTAAAAAAGCTTCTAAGGTGTTCATTTGTGACGGCGGCGTGAACACGTATACCTACCACATACGCCGCAGCTGCAGCAACATGAAGAAATGCACCAACAAAATACTGGATGTTAGTATGCAGGACGCTACGGGTACTTTCAATCGAAAGCCCTGCAAGATCTGCGCAAAATAAAATTAATCAAATAGTTTGGTCTGGCCTTTTTTGGCAGGCTTGTCATTATCCCCCTTCATGTAATCCTGGGCGGCCTTGCGACTGATCTTTTCCATGGCGCGGCGATGCAGCTCCATAGGCGACATACCGCCTTTTTTGACTTCATCCTCATCATCATCCATTTCCACTTCAGATTCGCTCAATGAAACCTCTTTGATCTTGTGAGGGCTTAACTTCTTGCCTTTGGCCTTCATGCTTACTACAGGAGCGAATTCTTCCAGTTTGATAACTTCGGAAACAGGGGCTTTTCCTTTTTTGTCTTTCGCGTATTGTACATCAATTTCCGGCGAATGATGCAGAGAGACAAGCTCAACATTAGACTCTTCATGGTCGGTGATCACCAGCGTTTTATTGGTGGCACTGCTTTCCGGAACGAAGCGCTTAGCCATATAGGTCTTGCTTTCTCCGTCGTAATACACGATAGAAACGGTTTGCTCCGGATAGAATTTCTCTGTTAATACGAGATCCTCATCAAAATGGTTGAGCAGATCATAGGTATAAAGTTTGAGATAACCCTTTTGCGTAAGTGTAAGGATCTTGTCGTCGCCTGCAAATTTCCCTAAATATGTTCCTTTTTCCTCTTTGTTGAGGCGATGCGTAGCATCGTCGAACCAGTAATCTTCGGCGTTGATGATGGCCACACCTTTTTTCTTCAACACAACATTCTTAACGGTGTATTTGGTAACGATATTTCCCACAGCGGCGCGGCCTTTTATAGGCACTTCAGCAAAATTGGCATCGATCTCGAGCTTTCGCACCCCGCTTACTTTACGGAGGTTCACCAGCACCTTCTCGGCCTCTCCATGTGGGTTCACGGTGAACCAAAACACTTCACTGCCGGGAGTTCCTTTGCTGAGATCGTATTCCTTATCACGGGTAACACCGGTAACGTTAAAACGTTTGATGAAGGTGATGCCTTTCGGCCCGTCGCGATAGATCATGTTGTAAATGGTCTTCTCGTCGTTCTTCTTGAAGATGGCTACGTGTATGATGTCCTTTCCGACAAACACTTTCTCGTCGACCTTGAATACTTTCATTTTTCCTTCGCGGGTAAAGGCGATGATATCGTCGATATCCGAGCAATCGAACAGGAACTCGTTCTTACGCAGGCCGGTTCCCACAAATCCTTCTTCACGGTCTACATACAATTTTTCGTTCGCAAGAATGACCTGTTTCGCTTCGATCTGCTGGAGTTCCTTGATCTCGGTCTTGCGCTCGCGTCCTTTGCCGTATTTTGTTTTGAGGTTCTTGAAATACTCGATGGCGTAATCGGTAAGATTGGCGAGGTTCTTTTTCACCTGCGCGATCTTGTCGTCGAGCTCTTTCATGTGCTCCTCGGCCTTGATGCTGTCGAAACGCGTGATGCGTATCATCGGGATCTGCGTAAGCTTACCCAGGTCCTCGTCGGTGATCGGGCGGATCAGTTTCTTCTTATGCGGAGAAAAGGCGCCGTACAGGTATTTGAATAAGGTTTCTTTATCGGAGTACTTCTTGAAATCAATGTACATTTCCTCCTTGATGAAGATCTTTTCGAGGGAAGCGAAGTGCCATTTTTCCTCGAGTTCGAATTTTTCAATTTCCAGCTCACGCTTTAAAAGCTCTACAGTTTGATGTGTAGAGATCTTCAGGATCTCGCTTACACCGATGAAGCGGGGTTTGTCGCTCTCAATGATACAGGCGTTGGGCGAAATGCTCATTTCGCAATTGGTGAAAGCGTAGAGCGCGTCGATGGTCTTATCGGTAGAGATACCCGGCTGCAGATGGATCAGAATTTCGACCTCCTCAGACGTATTATCTTCTACTTTCTTAACTTTTATTTTTCCCTTATCGTTGGCCGCTAAAATAGAATCAATGAGCGAACCTGTGGTTGTACCAAAAGGAATTTCGGTGATGGCAAGCGTTTTCGCGTTCAGTTCTTTGATGCGCGCGCGTATCTTGATCTTACCACCGCGCTTGCCATCGTTATAATCGCTGCAATCGGCAATACCACCGGTAATGAAATCAGGATAGATCGTGGCTTTTCTTCCACGCAGGATCTGCACGGAAGCGTCGATCAGTTCGTTGAAATTATGCGGCAACATCTTACAGGCCAAACCCACCGCAATACCTTCCACGCCATGCGCAAGCAACAACGGGAATTTTACGGGCAGCGTGATCGGTTCTTTGTTCCTTCCATCGTAGCTTATTCCCCAATTTGTGGTCTTGGGATTGAAGAGTATTTCCAGTCCCAGCTTCGAAAGGCGCGCCTCGATATAACGGGGGGCCGCAGCACTATCGCCGGTTAAAATATTTCCCCAGTTACCCTGGCAGTCAATTAAAAGATCCTTTTGTCCAATGGTCACCAGCGCATCGCCAATGCTGGCATCACCGTGCGGATGGTATTTCATGGTGTTGCCAATGAGGTTGGCAACTTTGTTGTAGCGTCCGTCTTCGAGCTCCCACATGCTGTGCAGGATGCGGCGTTGTACGGGCTTGAGGCCGTCCTCGATGGCTGGCACCGCGCGTTCTAATATTACATAAGAAGCGTAATCAATGAACCAGTTCTTGAACATCCCCGATACGTGGGTGATGCTATCCACTTCACCATGCTGCTCGTCACTGGAAAAAATATCTTTTTCGCTCATTTTCTAAGTACAGAAAAAATCTTTGCAAAGTTATTATGAAAAAATAAAAAAGCACCCAGCCCGATAGGCCGAGTGCTAAGAAGATATGAACAATACAGCGAAAAGAGATTACTCTTCTACCTGTACCATTTTGAAGGGCACGTTGATGATAGCCTGATAGTCTTCACCGGCTTCGAGCATGTCCTCGTCATCTTCTTCGTAGTGCCAGTTGATGGTTACTGAACTACCACCCTTGTGGATGGCTTCTAATTTCTTGAATACATCTAAAATACATTTAGATGAGCTGGTATTGAAATACTCCAACTGTACGTTCACAGTGGTAGCCGGTTTAGGGCTTGAAGCGTATTTCTCCAGGTTGTCTACCAAAGGCTTGTAGAACTCAATTGAGTTCTCGGGGATTGAACGTCCTTTGATCTCCAACACACCAGAGCCCATGTCGAACTGAATGGTTGGTGTTTTTGGTGTTCCGTCGATTGCGAACTTTTCCATAGCTGCTGTTATTTAGTTTGGTGTTACTTTTATATTTAAACTGAAAAAGGATACTTTGTTGTCAATGTTCTGAAAATTGTAGTGCAGCTTCTGGCCGGTCTTGCGCGCAATATCTATCATTCCTAATCCGCCACCGCCTTTAAGCGACATCTCTCCATTGTTCAGCACCTGCTTATAGTAATCTTTCAATTCTTCTTTGCTCAGTGAGTTTACTTCGTCTAAGCGACCTTTCAACCCGTTCACGTTCTCGTTCAGGATATAGTTACCGGTGAAGATGGTATAGGCGCTATCCTGTTTGCCGATCATGAAGATCGCCGAACGTCCGCGATCACCATTCTCTACCTGCGCTTCATCCATGTGATGGTACAGGTTCTGCAAACACTCTACCAGAACATTGTACACCTTCTTCTTTGTTTTCGGCTCCTCCTGCATATTGTCCATCTTGCTTTCCATGATATGCAAAATAGAGGTTAAGAGGTCCGAGGTAATATCGCCCTTGAAGGAGAGCAGAATATTGTGCCTCTCCATCTTATCGTAAAAATCGAAAAGATCTAACATCATAGGCTTTCACCTGAATTACGGTAACAAAAATACTAATAACTTTTAATCATGCAAGTTTATTTGATTTTTAGCTGTTTGGGCCTGTTTTTCAGCCTTTTCTCAGGGCCTTCTCGGTGTTTTCACGTAGCGCTTTCCCGAAGGAGGAACCGTTTAACTTCGACCTTAACCAGACGGGAAGGTCGAACTCCTCAAAAGCCTTTTTTTCGTACCGATCCTTCGCCAAAGGAAGCAATTGGCGATACAGGTTTTCAAAGGAACGCATCACCTCCTTTTCGCTCCCCAGGTTCGCGGCTTCGCGCAGGTATTTAAGCACGATGGCCTCTACTTTGAACATTCTTTCGCTTTTTAAAAGATAGCGGTAGGTCGAGCGCAGGATGTGCTCAAGCATTTCGGTATTTCCCAATTCGTAGTGCAGAATGAGCTCGAAGATGCGCGCCATGCCCTGTATATCCTTACGTACTTCTCCACTTTCATGCAACACGCGGTTCGACCATTGCAGTGATCTGCGGAATTCTCCCGCGCCAAAATAAATATACTTGATGCTGTTGTGGATCACTACGCGGAATTGCGGCTGGATCTTTTGTTCGAGTTTTTTCAGTTGACGCTCGATGCCGGGCAGAATAGCAACGCCCGCTTCAAAATTCCCGGTACGTATACAGCCATTCATTTCAAGAATAGAAGAAAAAACAAAAGCACTTACATCGATGTCCTCACCACTTCCGGTACCCAACCGCTGCGGCATTTGCCGTATTTTTTCAATAGTGGCCTCAAGTTCGTCATACAATTTCAATTCGAGCTGGCTGATCCCAAGATTGTTCAGCGCACTCAGGTAGTTCTTCGCGTGTACTTCCATTTGCGCGGGATCCTTTTCGGTCAGCTCTACAAAACGCTTCCTGGAGTGATAGGCTCGTTTCAGATCGCCTTTCATCTCGTGGTAGACCGAAAAAATGTAGAAGTAATACACGCGCGCCGTGAACGTATCGGCTTTTTTCTCATTCCGCATCAGCGGATCGCGCACCAGTTTCTCAAAGGCCTGCAGATCCTTCTTTTTACGGATATGATGCGCCGCAGCCACCAGTTTTGCGACCTTATTGCTCAATGCGCGGTAGCGGTTTATCACCTGCATCTTCTTCAGCGCATGCAGCTCCTCCGCATACACCGCGTCCAATCCCCCGAGGTTGAACAGCCTGCTTTCCAGTCTTGTTATTTCGGGAATGAAGACAAAACGCTCATACGTATCAGCCAGCTTACGCGCGCGCTGCAAGACATTGCGGCAATGATCGTATAGCGATCTTTCATGCAGGAGTTCCGCATCGATCAGCATCTCCTTCAATCGCACATCTACGCTTTTTCCGTGGTGGTACAGGCGCAGGCAACGATCCAGTAATTGACGCAAACGATGCTTCTCAAAAGCCAAATGCTTTATGGGAAATCCGGAACCGAGTTTCTTTTTGAGCTTCTCTTCATTAAATACCGATTGCGAGACCAGGGCGTTGAAGAGTTTTATGTAATGACTTTCTTCGCCCGAATAACGCTGCGCGAATAGCTTGAAGTGCCGCTTTTCCTGCATGCTCAAAGCCCTTACCAGGTCGTATAGATCATTCTTTTTTGTCAATCGAACTTATAATAAATAATATATCAAATATATAATAAAATATGCATACAAAATGCATTTCGAAATTATAACATAATTAGAAAATTGTCTTGGACGCGGGCCTTTCAGGCTCCAACTTTGTATCAACAAAAACAAAACACCATGAACAACAGCTACACAAACAAAGCCGTATACGCGGAGTCAGAGCAACTCCATGCAAAAGGTCTTTTACTCATTCTTTTTCTGCTAAGCGTGTGCATCACCGCCTTTTCGCAGCCCTGCTCCTGCACCGGCGGGCGCTACCTCAACACAGGCTTCGGAAAAATCTCTCTAGGAACGAATATCCAATACACGCAAAATGCCTCCATGAATTACGACGGCACTACTGAACACGAAAGCATGGATGTTTGGGGACCCGCTGGCGACAACTGCAATAAACGCCCACTCATTATCTGGGTGCATGGCGGTGGCTTCTCGCAAATGGATAAGACCGCTCCCGACGTGGTTGCTATGTGCGACACCTTCGCGCGCCACGGATTTGTGGTGGCCAGCATCGATTACCGGGATGATTATTGGGGGCAATTCGGCCCCGTGAACGATCTCAACAGTCAAAACCCCGGCCCTTACGACAACCTGGAATTTACACGCGCTTCTTACCGCGCTATGCAGGATGCAAAATGCGCAGTGCGCTATTTTAAATCGAATGCGGGCACGTATGGCATAGACACAAATACCATTTTCATGGGAGGGACCAGCGCGGGCGGATGGACATCCCTGCTTGTAGCTTATCTCAACAAGACTTCCGAAAAGCCGGCTTCCTGTTTTGCGCAATCCATGGTGGCGGGCATGCATTCCCGTCCTGACCTGGGGAGCATTGATGGAAGCGGCGGATGGAACAATGTTTCTTCGCGCGTAAAAGGGATCATTTCTATTTTTGGCGCGATGGTAGATACGGCGTTGGTAGATGGAGCTTCCGATCCGGCTGCTTATCACTTTCATGAGTACAGTGATCCGGTTGTGAACTTTTATTATGGCCCTCCCTTCCAAGGACAGTATCCGAACTTCGCCTCTTACTGGGGAGATTATTATGTGGACCTGCAGGCGCACAATACCGGCGCTGTCAGTAAGTCACGCTGGCAAAGTGGTAGTCAACATTCGCTGTATCCTTACCGCGGCATCGTGAGCCTGGATGTGGCTTCTTTCCTTGATTCATTGATCTGCACGAACCAAACCACGGGACTGAACTCTTTCTCTTTATCGACGAATATCTATCCAAATCCCTCTTCCGGTAGTTTCACGGTTGAAGTGATGGAGCCGGCAATACTAAAGGTCTTTTCGCTTATGGGTGAGGAGTTGCGAAGCCTGGCGCTCAAAGCCGGCGAAAATAAAATTGAAATAGAGAACCTTTCAAATGGCGCTTACCTGGCACAGATCGTATCCGGAAATAAAAAGTTAAGCCGGCAATTGATGATAAACCGCTAAACATAATGGCGTAATAAGAACCCTGTTCTGAAAGGAATGGGGTTTTTTACGTTAAATTAGGTAAATTTACCAGCTATGTGTGGTATCGCGGCTATAGTGTCGTTCACGGAAAAAGGAAAAGGTCGCATAGATCGCATTGCTTCCTGCGGCAATTTACTGAAACACCGCGGTCCGGATCACCAACAATTTGTGAAGGAAGAGCATTTCGCGATGGCGCACGCGCGTTTGAGCATCATCGATCTTTCGGAGCAAAGCAACCAACCCTTTACTTCGCATGACAAAAGGTTCACTATCGTTTATAACGGTGAGCTTTTCAATTATAAAGAACTTCGCGAAGAACTAAAACAAAAAGGACATGTTTTTCATACTGACGGCGACGTAGAGGTGCTGATCAATCTCTATAAAGAATCCGGCAAGGAAGGACTGCAAAAGATAAATGGCTTTTTCGCTTTCGTGCTGTATGATCGTGAGAAGAATACTTTTTTCGCTGCCCGCGATCGCTACGGAGTAAAGCCGTTCTATTATTACACAGATGAGCATTATTTTGCCTGCTCTTCGGAGATGAGAACGTTACAACATATGTGTGAAAGCAAGGAGATCGATCGCGCGGCTCTATTTACTTACCTGCAGCTTACTTATGTGCCCGAAAGTTCTTCGATGCTCAAAGGAATAGAGAAACTTCAACCGGGAGCATGTATTGTCATTGAGAAAAGCGGGATAAAAAAAGAAAAATATTATACCCTTTCACTTCCGTCGCTGTATCAAAAGGTGAAGGATCCCAACAAAACATTCTTTCATTTGCTTGAAAGCGCGGTAGAAGCAAGAATGGTTTCAGACGTGCCGGTAGCCTCTTTTTTAAGTGGAGGGATAGACTCGAGCGTGATCACAGCGCTGGCATCAAAACAAAACAAAGACCTGCAAACCTTCTCGGTCGGCTTTAAAGGAAATTCGCATTTCGATGAATCCAAATACGCGGAGATCGTTGCGAATAAGTATAAGACCAACCACCATACTTTCTTTTTTACAGAAGAGGAAGCAGAAAGCGAGATCGGGAATTTCTTAAACAGCATGGATGAACCTTTCGCGGATTCTTCGGCATTCAACGTTTATATGCTGGCAAAGAAAACAAAGCAACACGCCAAAGTTGTTCTCTCCGGCGACGGAGCGGATGAACTTTTTGCCGGTTATAACAAGCACCGCGCCGAGTGGATGGTACGTAATGAAAAAATGAAGACGCTCTTACTGAAAAGTTCGGGCGCCCTGGCAAAACTGGTACCTGGCTCACGCGGCAATTCATTATCTAACAAAGCCCGTCAACTTGAACGTTTCTCCAGTGGCGCTAAACTACCGGCCCGCGAAAGATATTGGCGCTGGGCCAGTTTTTACGAAGAGAAAGACGCCGCCAAACTGTTATCTCTCACTGAAAAAGAGAAAAAAGAATTTGAAACGGTAAAAAAGAAATATACCGATGACATTTCCGATGACTATAACAGCGTGCTGCTTGCCGACATGAACCTCGTACTCGCTTCCGACATGCTGGTGAAAGTGGACCGGATGAGCATGGCCAACGGTTTGGAAGTAAGAAATCCTTTTCTCGACCATCGCCTGGTGGAATTCGCTTTTTCGCTTTCGTCAAAATTTAAGATCGACGGCAGCACGCAGAAGAGGATCCTGAAAGAAAGCTGCGGTCATTTACTGCCGGCCGAGATACTGAACCGCAAAAAACACGGCTTTGAAACGCCGGTGCAGCAATGGTTGCAGGGCTTGCTCCGGAAAAAGGTGGAAGAGCTGCTTCTTGACAAGAAGTTCATCGGGCACCAGGGTATTTTTATTTACGACGAATTAAAAAGAGTCGTTTCAAAAGCTTTAAGTAATAACGCGGGAGAAACGACCTCGATTGTTTGGGCGCTACTGGTATTCAATCATTGGTATAAAAAGCATATTTTGTAGGCATGCCACGGATCCTGCGCATACTCAATCGTTTTAATTTAGGAGGTCCTTCCTACAATGCCGCCTATCTCACCAAGCATCTTGCACCCGAATTTGAAACGCTGCTGATTGGCGGGGCGCATGAACCCGGGGAGGACAGCTCACTCTTTATTTTCAAAGAAATGGGCGTTGAGCCACGCGTATTACCGGAGATGAGTCGCCATGTGAATTTTTTCGGAGACAGGGAGGCGTACAAAAAGATCAAGCAGATCATACAGGAATTTAAGCCCGACATTGTGCACACGCACGCCGCCAAAGCCGGGGCCCTCGGCCGGCTTGCGGCTCACCACTGCAAAGTGCCTGTTATCGTGCACACGTTTCATGGTCACGTTTTTCATTCGTATTTCGGAAAAACAAAAACGGCCTTTTTTAAAGAAGTAGAGCGTTTCCTGGCCAAAAGATCTTCGGCCATCATCGCCATCAGCGAAAAACAAAAACAAGAACTAAGCATCGAACACCGGATCGCTCCTCCTGAGAAGTTCAGGGTCATTTCCCTGGGTTTCGATCTGCAGCGCTTTACCGAAGGACAAGTGCAAAAAAGAAAATTTTTTCGTGAGCAATACCGGGTGGCGGATGACGAGATATGCATCGTACTGATCGGGCGACTGGCGCCGGTAAAGAACATTCCTTTATTTCTTCGCGCGCTGGCCCACGTTCAAAAAACCACAAGCAAAAAGATCCGCGCCTTTATTGTTGGAGATGGAAATATCCGTGGCGAGCTGGTAACACTTTGCAAAGAACTTGGTCTCGATAATACCTACTGGCCCGAAGAAAAAAAACAGGCAACACTTACCTTCACCTCCTGGATCACAGATGTTTCGTACCCGCTGGCAGCGAGCGATATTGTTTGTTTAAGTTCTTTTAATGAGGGCACGCCCGTGAGCCTGATTGAGGCGCAGGCGGCCGGAAAAGCCATTGTGAGTACAAAGGTTGGCGGCATTGAAAATTCAGTGAACCCCGGCGCAGCCTTCCTGATTGACCCCGGGGAGGAAACTGAATTCGTTAAAAAACTGGTTTTTTTAATGGAAAATGATCAAAAAAGGCTTGAAATGGGCGGCAAAGGCCCGGCCTTTGCCCTAGAACGCTTTGGCTACCGGAGATTGGTAGCGGATACCCGCGCGCTTTACCATAGTTTGCTGCCCTGAAATTCAGGAAAATTAGTATCTTTACGGGATATTACGTGTTAATTATGAGGAAAATAGCCTTGGCTTTGCTGATCTTATTCGCTTTGCCATCCTGCCGACTTTTGCGCCCTAACCTGATGCTTAAAACCCCAAAAGGTTATGCTTTTGATAAACTGTCGGATTCTATGCAGGTCGAATCCTATCGAATTGCCAGAACCGACATCGTTTCCTTTAAATTGCTCTCCAACGATGGTTTCAAGCTGGTCGACATCTCAACGATTGCCACCGCGGCCGGGACCTCCAGTTTTGAGGCAACCGTTGACTTTGACGGAACCGTTAAGTTGCCTCTTATCGGGCGTATCAAAATAGAAGGCATGACCGCACGGGAAGTAGAGCAAATGCTGGAAACCCGTTTTGCCGAATTTTACGTGGGACCCTTTGTGACCGCGAAGGTGATCAATAAACGGGTTACCGTGTTTACCGGTACCGGCGGAAGCGCGCGTGTAGTTTCACTCACAAACAGCAACACAACAGTATTTGAGGTGCTGGCCCTTGCTTCCGGTATTACAGAAGATGGCAAGGCATACCGCATAAAGCTCATTCGTCGCATAGATCCTACAAAGCCCAGAGTTTATCTCATAGACCTATCCACTATTAATGGATTAAAGGATGGGAATACGGTGGTGCAGGCCAACGACATCATTTATGTGGAACCACGCAACCGTGTAGCGCAACGATTAACCACAGAAATAGTTCCATACATTTCATTAATGACCTCTTTCTTATTGGTGTATTCTATTTTCAGGAGGTAACATGCTAAGCGGGGAACTCCAGGGAAATAATAACAACTTCGACCTTTACAAGGAACGGCTCACCAAATTCAGCAGCGAGTTTGAACTTGGACTTTTCCTGTTCATCGCGCGTCGCACCCTTGTATGGATCGTCTTATTGCTCATCGTTACACTTTCAGTAGCGTATGCCTATTTGAGGTATGCCCAGCCTGTATACATTTCCAAGTCAACGATTCAGTTGAGCACGAATAACCAGGCCAAGCAAATATTGAACATTAACCAGGTTTATGAGGACAACAATGCGCTTGCCCAGGCCATCGAAGTATTACGCTCAAAGATCTTCATCCGCCGAACGGTCAACAAGCTTAACCTGTACACCGCGTACTTTAACGAAGGAACCTTCAAATCGAACGAGCTCTACACCTCCAGTCCTTTTATTGCCGATATCGACATTAAGAATAACGCGCTTTACAATCGCAGGTTCTTTGTGTCCTTTACGGGCCCCCGTTCGGGTGTGGTGGAGTTCTCTGAAAAGGGAGAGAGCGATCATACCGAAACGCCTTTCACACTGGGGGAATGGTTACATACACCCGAATTCGATCTAAAGATAAACTGCAACCCCAACATCCCCAGCATGGAGGAATGCGTGGCGCGCATGAAAGAGCTCTCGCGCATGTACTTCATTAAGTACGACGAGAACACGGTGGTAAGCGATCTGCAGGGCCGCCTGGAAGTGAAATTACAGAGTGAGCAGGCCAAGACCATTTCCATCAGCCTGAGGGATTATAATCCCGCGAAAGCCTGTGATATTGTGAATACGATCGCCGAACAGTACCAACTGTATGACATTGAAAAGGAAAGCAAGAGTTCGGATAAGCAGATCGGGTTCATCGATCAGCAATTGCAAAGCGTTTTCCAGCAGCTGAAACATTCGGAAGATACGCTGGAGGATTTTCGAAAGAACAGCAATTACAATACCAACGAAGAACGCATGCGCTCTGACATGCTGCGTATATCGAGCCTGGAAGACCAATTGCTCAGGACCGAGCTCTCGGAAAAGATACTGGCAAACATCCAGGAGGATATCAAAAAGAACAAAAGCGTTGATTCTTACCAGCTGATCTCTACCATCGCGGGAGCGGATGACGAAGGGGCCGTGAAGACACAGGTGACCGAACTTCAAAAACTGCTTGTAGAAAAAGAGAACCTCCTCTTTGAGGTAACGCCTAGCAGTATCGAGATCAAACGCATCAACAACCAGATCGAATCACAGAAGAACCTGTTGGTAGAAAGCATTAATTCTGTTCGCATCAAACTTAAATCCAAATTCATCGATCTCAAGAACAAGACCAACGAGTATGAAAGCAAATACGCCAACCGCCCTGAAAAGGAAATGGAATATTCGCGTCTCATGCGTTTCTTCGGCATCAACGAAAAATACTACACCCTGCTATTGGAAAAAAAGACCGAGTTCTCTATTTCCAAAGCGGGTTTTGTGTCGCAAACAGAGGTACTTGAAAAAGGCCTGCTTAATCTTGTGCCCATTTCACCTAATAAGAGAACCACGCTCATTATCGCGATTCTCGTTGCGGTGGTGATCGGGCTGGCCATCATTATTGTTCGTTACCTGTTCCATAACGAGATCAACTCACTGAACGAGATCACTAAACAAACACATGCGGGTGTCAGTATCCTGGGAATTGTACCTAAGTACGACCGCGAGATCCCTATTTCTCAGCTCGTAGTAGACAAGAATCCGAAATCATTGATAGCCGAAGCGTTCCGAAGTCTGCGCACCAACCTGCAGTTCATTTCCAATGACCCAGGCACCAAGATCATTGCCCTTACTTCTACCATTTCCGGGGAAGGAAAGACATTTGTAGCCATTAACCTGGCCGGCATCATCGCTTATTCCGGAAAACGTGTGATCATTCTTGACCTGGATATGCGCAAGCCCAAGATCCACAAAGGCTTTGGTACAACCAATGAGAAAGGCATGAGCACCATCCTCATAGGCAAGCACAACATAGAAGATTGCGTCAACAAAAGTTCATTGCCCGGCCTGGAATTCATCACGGCAGGGCCTATACCTCCCAACCCTTCCGAGCTGATCATCAGTCCGGCGATGGACCAGGTGCTTGAAGAACTTAAAAAAACGTACGATATCATAGTGATCGATAACCCGCCCATAGGCCTGGTTACCGATGGCGTGAGCATGATCTCGAAAGCAGATTATCCCATCTACGTGTTCCGGGCTGATTATTCGAAACGAAACTATATCCAGATACTCGATCGCCTCCAGAACGAAAGCAACGTGAAAAAACTTTCGGTGGTTCTGAACAGCGTTGACATCAACCGCAAGAACTACGGCTATAACTATGGTTATGGATATGGCTACGGGTATGGTTACGGTAACAATTACGGTTATTACGAAGAGAAATCAGAAGGCAAAAAGAAATCGATCTTACGAAAGAAGATCAAGGTAAGCTAATATGGTGGCCGAAAAAACATTTATTGAAGGACTGCTCGTCATTAAACCCAAAGTGTTTGAGGACCCGCGCGGGTATTTTTTTGAGAGCTATAACGAGAAACTGCTGAAGCAGTCGGGGCTCGATACCAATTTTGTACAGGATAATCAATCCTTATCGCAGAAGAATGTTTTGCGTGGCCTGCACTTCCAGGCGCCGCCTTTCGCTCAGGGAAAACTGGTACGCGTGATCAAAGGAGCTGTGCTGGATGTGGTGGTGGATATAAGAAAGACATCCCCCACCTATGGCAAACACTTCGCCCTTGAGCTTACTGAGCGCAACAAGACCATGCTCTGGGTGCCCGAAGGATTCGCTCATGGATTTCTTACCCTGGAGAACGATACTATTTTTTATTATAAATGTAATAATTACTATAACAAAGAGTCGGAAGGCTGCGTGATGTGGAACGATGCCTCTTTGGGTATCAACTGGAATGCGGTTGACCCGGTACTTTCAGAAAAAGACAAGGTGGGAACTCCGTTCCGTGATTTTGTTTCTCCTTTTTAAAGAATGAATTTTTTCGCGAACATACCTCTCCTATACACGCTGCTATTTTGCGGAACCCTGACCTTTTCGATACTTATCAACGGTCTCTTCCTCAATTTTTCGCAGAACCTGGGGATACGCCGCAACCAGGACGTGCAGATACGCTGGAACGCTTCGGCTAAACCCGCTTTGGGAGGCATCTCGTTCTATATCGTGTTCCTCATCTCTTTCATCTTTCTTGAACTGCTCTCCGAAAATCCACATGGATATCTTTCCAGCAAAAAGATCATCGGTCTTCTGTTCTCGGTAACCCTGGCCTTCTTAATGGGCCTTGCCGACGACGCTTTTGACACCAAGCCCCTCATCAAGTTCATGGTACAGTGCTTTTGCGGAGTGATACTCATCAGTACAGGCACCAAGATCAATACCTTTGAAAGCGAGTTCGTCAATTACTCGCTCACGCTTTTATGGGTGGTAGGCGTGATGAACTCGATCAATATGCTGGATAATATGGACGGCATTTCTACCCTTGTGGCGCTGGCCATTTGCGGTTTCACGCTGTACATCAACATGTATTTCCAGCAGGCTACAAGTCCCATGAGCCTCATCACCCTTACCGTGATCGGTACGCTTTGCGGTTTTCTCATTTACAACTGGCATCCTTCTAAAATATTCATGGGAGATACGGGCAGCCAGTTCCTGGGTATTTTCCTGGCCTTCTGCGGCATCGATTCCTGCTGGAACTCCCCGGTGATAGAAGGCAATAACCTGCCACTGATGTACCCGATGCACAACATAGTGATCGTTGCGCTTGTCTTCATCATGCCTTTAACGGACACCATCATCGTGGTCATCAACCGCCTCTCGAAAGGAAATTCACCTTTTGTCGGGGGACGCGATCACACGACCCATTTCATGTTCTTCAACGGCATCACCGAGAAAAGGATCGCGCTTATTTTCCTCCTCATCAATGGCCTGGGCGGCCTGCTGGCTTTCCTGCTCATCACGCAATTCGCATACAGTGCTGAGACCTCCCTTGTGTTTGCCGCCTACCCGATACTGCTCTTCTCTTTCCTGCTTTATATCACACGGCGTAAAAAATGATCGCGGAGAAAAAAATAAAGGACCTCATTCTTTTTATTGGTTTCTTTCTGGCTTTTACCTTTTTCTACGGAACCGGAAAGATATTATTCACCAACGAGGCCGAGGATGATTACACGGGCCCCGCGCAGAATCTTTTCAACCTTCGTATTCCAAAAGACCTGCATTTTGCAGGCGAACCCATTCCGCAAAACGATTACTCGATCAAAGAGAACATGGAAAAAGTGTTGCGCGGAGGAAATTTTGAGAAGTCAACGGCCTTTATCCTGTTCAGCCGAGCCTCGGCCTGGTTCCCCATGATCGAAAGGATCCTGAAAAAAAATAACATACCCGAAGATTTCAAATACATCGCGCTTGCCGAAAGCCGGCTTACCAATTCCACCTCACCACAGGGAGCTGTGGGATTCTGGCAATTCGTTCCTTCTACCGGCAGCCATTACGGACTCCAGATCAATGCCGAAGTGGATGAACGCTACAACGTAGAAAAAAGTACCGAAGCCGCCTGTCGTTTCTTCAAGGACGCTTACCGCAAGTTTGGGAATTGGACCCTCGTTGCCGCTGCCTATAATTTAGGCATGGGTGGCGTTGAACATCACCTGAAAAAACAGCCTTCTAAAAGTTATTACGACCTGCTGATGAATAAAGAAACATCAGTTTACATGTATCGCATCCTCGCGCTCAAAATTGTGTTCATGAACTCAGGCAAAAAATTCACCGGCGGCAAGAATATTTACAACATGCCCTCCATCACCTACAAAACAGACAGTTCTATCGCTAACTTGTCTGACTTCGCCAAAAACAAAGGATGCACCATGGAGATATTGAAGACCTTTAACCCCTGGCTTACAGGCAACAGTTTATTTAACCCGGAAAGGAAAATGTATCACATAAAACTGCCCGGCAAGGATTACATGAATAAATTAAGCATGAACGTAGCGGTAACAGACAGCACAGCGAAGGACAGCGGCTACATTAAAAGTATAAGACCCGATTCACTGCTTGCGGTGCCGGATTCGCAAAAGGAAGTTAAGCATGAGCAGCCAGACAGGAACTGATGATACCATAGAGGTAATAGGGGCGCGGGCCCACAACCTCAAGAACATAGATGTAAGCATACCGCGAAACAAGCTGGTGGTGATCACCGGCCTGAGCGGCAGCGGGAAATCCTCTTTGGCATTTGATACGATCTACGCCGAAGGACAAAGAAGATACATTGAAACATTCAATTCGTATGCCCGACAATTTCTGGGTAACCTGGAAAGACCCGATGTAGATAAGATCACCGGGCTATCCCCCGTAATTTCCATAGAACAGAAAACTGTCAGTAAGAACCCACGCTCCACCGTGGGAACCATTACCGAGATCTACGATTTCCTGCGCCTCTTGTTTGCGCGCGCAGGAGAGGCATACTCTTATG
Organism: uncultured Flavobacteriaceae bacterium; assembly: GCA_964387075.1. Taxonomy (GTDB): domain Bacteria; phylum Bacteroidota; class Bacteroidia; order B-17B0; family Aurantibacillaceae; genus PALSA-968. Next base: position 550,407 of record CAYLVB010000002.1, on the reverse strand, counting down.
TTACCGGCGAAAAAATGGTGCGCTACAGTGATGAGCAGATCGTGGAGCTTATTCTTGAAACATACAATAAGAAAAAGATCAATATCCTGGCACCCGTAGTAAAGGGACGCAAAGGACATTACCGCGAACTTTTTGAACAGGTACGCAAATCGGGTTTTACCAAAGTGCGCATTGACGGTGATATCAAAGACATCACACCAAAAATGCAGCTCGACCGCTATAAGATCCACGACATCGAGATCGTGATCGATCGTCTTGAGGTGAATTCAGGCATCCAGGCACGCCTTGCCCAATCGATACAGACCGCCATGAAGCAGGCCAAGGGTACGATACAGGTATTGGAACACGAAGAAAAGAAGAACTCAAAACAAAAACCAAGCTTTTACAGCCGCATGCTCATGTGTCCCACCAGCGGAATATCCTATGATGAGCCGGCGCCAAATCTGTTTTCATTCAACTCTCCGTATGGCGCCTGCCCAAAGTGCAATGGGCTTGGTGTGATCTCGGAGATAGATATCAATAAGATCGTAACCAATCCTAAGCTTTCTATCAAAAAGGGAGCTTTGTCGCTCCTTGGAGATTATAAAAGTTCATCCTGGATCTTTAAACAATTAGAGGCCATTGGTCACACCCACGACTTTACGTTGGATACTCCTTTTGCCGAGATCGAAGAAAACGCCGTGAACATCATCCTTTACGGAAGTGAGGAACTATTTAAGGTGAAGACCGACGGCAACGACGATGGTTACTCAGTGGCCTTTGAGGGCATTGCGAATTTCATTATCAAACAGGCGGAAGAGAATCCTTCGCCCGCCATGCAGCGCTGGGTGCAGGGCTTTACCAATAAGATCAATTGCCCCGAATGCGACGGAACACGCCTAAGAAAACAGGCGCTGTATTTCAAGATAGCGGAAAAGAACATCGCCGAGCTATCGCAACTGGATATTTCAGCATTACATCTTTTCTTCAAAGACATTGAGAAAAAGCTCTCGAAATCACAACAGATCATTGCGAAGGAAATATTGAAAGAGATTCGGGCGCGCATTGGTTTTTTGCTGGAAGTTGGCTTAGATTACGTTTCTCTCAATTTAAGCTCACGCTCGCTTTCCGGCGGAGAGGCACAACGCATTCGTTTGGCCACACAGATCGGCTCGCAATTGGTAGGAGTACTTTATATCCTCGACGAGCCCAGCATCGGGCTGCATCAACGCGATAATGCCCGCCTGATAGAGGCGCTCAAAAATCTTCGCGACGCGGGAAACTCCGTCCTGGTGGTTGAACACGACAAAGACATGATCGCTGAAGCCGACTACGTGATCGATATCGGTCCGGGCGCAGGAATACATGGCGGAAGAATTGTTGCCTCGGATACGCCGAAGAACCTGCTAAAGAATAATTCGGTCACTTCCCAATACATTACCGGCAAGATGCAGATCGCCGTTCCCAAACAAAGAAGAAAAGGAAACGGTAAAAAGATAACCCTGAAAGGCGCAACGGGCCACAACCTCAAAAATGTTTCCATCGATCTTCCGCTTGGGTGCTTTATTGGCGTTACCGGTGTTTCCGGCAGCGGAAAATCAAGTTTGATCAACGAAACGCTGTATCCGATCCTTAGTCACCATTTTTATAAGGCAGAGACCAGGCCTCTTCCCTATAAATCCATCAGCGGGCTGGAGCATGTTGATAAAGTGATTGAGATCGATCAGTCGCCCATTGGCAGAACCCCGCGCAGCAACCCCGCTACTTACACCAAGGTGTTCGATGATATACGCACCTTATTTGCAGCCACTCCCGAAGCCAATATACGCGGATATAAGCCCGGTCGTTTTTCGTTCAACGTGAAAGGCGGAAGATGCGAAACCTGCGGGGGAGCCGGGATGAAAACGATAGAAATGAATTTTCTTCCTGATGTGTACGTGGTGTGCGACGAATGCCAGGGAAAACGCTACAACCGGGAAACACTGGAAGTACGCTACAAAGGGAAATCGATCAACGATGTGCTCAACATGACCATCGACCAGGCTGTAGAGTTCTTCGAGCCCATTCATTACATCCACCAACGCATAAAAACACTGCATGATGTAGGCTTAGGTTATATTACCCTAGGTCAGCAGGCAACGACACTTAGCGGCGGAGAGGCCCAGCGTGTGAAACTGGCCACAGAACTTAGCAAAAAAGATACCGGTCAAACGTTTTACATTTTAGATGAACCCACCACCGGGCTGCATTTTGAAGATATACGCATTTTGCTGGATGTGCTCAACCGCCTCGTGGAGAACGGCAACACCGTGCTGGTGATCGAACACAACCTTGACATCATTAAAATGGCCGATCACATCATTGACATTGGCCCCGAAGGCGGCGCGCGGGGCGGGCAGATCCTTTGCACCGGCACGCCTGAAGAAATTGTGAAAAACAAGGAGAGTTACACAGCCACCTTCTTAAAGAAAGAATTATTATCTTTAACCAAATCCTGAGGCCATGAAGACGCTTATTCTTGTTCGACACGCGAAATCTGATTGGGGGAATGAAACGATCCCGGACATCATGCGCCCCCTCAATGAACGAGGTTACTCAGACGCCCAGATACTTGCGAAACAATTGGCTCAAAAGATCCCGGTGCCCGCTTTATGGCTCACCAGCCCTGCCATTCGCGCTTATTCTACCGCGCTGTTGTTCGCGGAAGCATTCAAATATGAACCCGAAAAATTCGTTTTGAACAAGAATATTTACGAAGCGGGAGTGAAAACACTGCAGGGCATCGTTACTTCTATCAGCAATGATGTGGAGACAGCCTTTATGTTCGGTCATAATCCCGGTTTCACCAAATTCTTCAATCAGTTCTCAGACGCCTTTGCCGATAACATCCCTACCTGCGGAGTGATCTCTTTAAGTAACGATGTTTTGAGCTGGAAGGATTTTTTGAGCACGAAAGCAAAGAATGACTTTTACCTGTACCCCAAGGAATTCCGTTAAGCCATGAAAAGGAAGAATCTCCCATACATCAACCGCGAGATCGCCTGGCTTTCTTTCAACGAGCGTGTGCTGCAGGAAGCGGCCGATCCCTCCACGCCATTGCTTGAGCGCATAAAATTCCTCGCCATCTATTCCAATAACCGCGACGAGTTCTATCGCGTGCGCGTGGCTACCGTAAAACGTATGTTGCCATTGGGAAAGAGAGCCATTCCACTCATAGGCGCTAATCCCGGTGATGTATTGGACACGATCTTGAAACGTGTATTGGAACAGCAAAAACGTTTTGAGGACATCTACCAGGAACTATTGAAGGAGCTGAAGCACGAAAAGGTCTTCATGCTGAACGAAAAGGAGCTCGATGAAAAACAGCAGCAGCTGGTGAAGGATTTCTTTCACGAGCGGGTGATGTCGAACATCTTTCCGATCCTGCTCGACGAGAATAAGAAATTTCCATCCCTTCGGGATAAATCAAGTTATCTTTTCATTCGCCTGCAATCCATTCATACACTGAAAACAAGTTACGCGCTCATCGAGGTTCCTACCAAGACCCTGTCGCGCTTCTTTGTGCTGCCCAAGGAATTTGAGAAGCACTATATCATTCTCATGGACGATGTTATTCGCTTTTGTGTGGACGAGGTCTTCTCTGTCTTGGGCATGAAGGCGCTTGATTCTTACAACATCAAACTGACGCGCGACGCGGAACTGGATATTGACAATGATGTTTCGCATAATATTGTAGACAAGATCTCGAAAGGATTGAAAAAACGCAAAAAGGGTTTGCCTGTGCGTTTGGTGTTTGACGGGGCCATGCCCGATGATATGAAAGCCTTTTTAGTGAAGAAGATCAATTTGACCAAAAAGGATGCGCCTATTCCCGGAGGTCGCTACCACAACTTCAAGGACTTCATTGATTTCCCGGATGTAGGCAGGAAGGACCTGCAGCACAAGAAAACAAAACCCATCGAACACAAGCTCTTTTCTAATTATAAAACAAGTTCCTTGCAGGCCATCCGCAACCAGGATGTACTTTTGGTGTTCCCCTATCATCCTTTCGATCATATCATCGGCATATTGCGTGAAGCTTCTATGGACCCGCTTGTGGAGGAGATCAAGATCACGATCTATCGCCTGGCCGATTCTTCCAAGATAGCCAACGCGCTTATCAATGCGCTGAAGAACGGGAAAAAAGTAACGATGGTAGTTGAGCTGCAGGCGCGTTTTGACGAGGAGAATAACCTGTACTGGGCCAATAAACTCCAGGAAGAAGGAGCGACTATCATTTACGGGGTTCCCAAATTAAAGGTGCACTCTAAACTTTTCCTGATCACGGCGCGTGAAAAAGGAAAGCTGGTGCAATACGCGCATATTGGCACCGGTAACTTCAACGAAAGAACTGCCAAAATATATACCGATGTAAGCTTGCTTACCTGCGACAAAAAAGTGTGTAAGGAAGTAAGCAAGGTATTTGAATTTTTCAGTGATAACTTTAAGGTAGGGCATTACAAGCAATTGGCCGTGGCGCCTTTCAACATGCGCAGCACCTTTGTGAAGCTCATTAACCGGGAAATGGCCAACGCGCAGGCAGGAAAAAAAGCATGGATCATTTTAAAAGTGAATAACCTGGTGGACCGCGATATCATCAACAGGTTATACAAAGCTTCGCAGGCCGGCGTAAAGGTGAAACTCATCATTCGCGGCATCTGTTCCCTGGTTTGCGGAGTGAAGGACATCAGCGACAATATTGAAGGTGTGAGTATTGTAGATAAATACCTGGAGCATATGCGCATCTTCGCCTTTTGCAATAACGGTGATGAAAAGTACTATATCTCTTCGGCCGACTGGATGACGCGCAACCTCGATCATCGCTGCGAGGTGGCTGTGCAGGTACGAGATAAGAATGTGCAAAAGATCCTGAAAAGTATACTGGACATACAACTTTCAGGTAACACAAAGGCCCGAATTTTAGACGAAACCTTATCCAACAAATATAAAAGGCCTCGTGCCGGCGAAACGCAGATACGGGCCCAGGACGAGGTTTACAATTATTTGCTGAATGCCAATAAAAATTTTCAACCGGTTAAACAAGCTGTTATCGAATAGTATATGATCTTCGCCGCCATCGACATTGGTTCTAACGCCGTACGCCTTCTCATCAATCACGTATTTGAAACTAAAGACAAGACCTTTTTCGATAAGGAAGAGCTGATCCGTATGCCTATCAGGTTGGGAGAAGATACTTTTTTACATGGCGAGATAAGCAAAGCCAAAATTGAGAAGCTGGCCGCCACCATGCGCGGCTTCAGCGAATTGATGAAAGTATTTGACATCACCGCCTTCCGCGCCTGCGCCACATCGGCCATGCGCGACGCGAAGAACGGCAAAGAAGTGATAGAGCGTGTGAAAAAGGAAACCGGTATTACCATTGAGATCATTGACGGTAAGGCAGAGGCTGACGCCATCTTCTCTAACCGCGTGGATGATCTTATTGACCTGGAGAAGAATTACCTGTATATTGATGTGGGCGGAGGAAGTACAGAACTTACCTTGCTGAGCAATAAAAAAGTGATCGCGCAAAAAAGTTTTAACGTGGGCACCGTTCGTATGCTTTTCGATAAGATCGATAAGAACGAATGGGAAGGCTATAAGCAATGGATCAAAAAACACACCCACGGTGTAAAGCCACTGCACGGCATAGGCTCTGGCGGCAACATCAACAAGCTCTTTAAAATGGGCGGCAAGAAAGATACCAAGCATCTCAGCTATGAGAAATTGAAATCCATGCACGATATGCTTAGTTCTTATACGTTTGAAGAGCGCATCACCATCCTGGGCCTGAAGCCCGACCGCGCCGATGTGATCATTCCGGCTGCCAAGATATTCTTAAGCGCCATGAAGCACGCCGAGATAGAAAAGATCTACGTTCCGCAGATAGGTCTCTCCGATGGTATTATCAACCAGCTTTACGAAGAGCATAGGAAGAAGAAGAAGTAATTAGCGTATCACGATCTTCTTCGTGATCACTTCACCGTTCGCATCCAGGTTCACAAAATAAACGCCGGGACTGTATTTGTTCTTTTCGCCTATGGTAAGCAAAGAACCTCCTATTCCGAAATTTTGCGCCGGCAGGAATTCAACCGTACGGCCCAGTACGTCGGTCATGGTTATCGCTATTTTCTTCTCGGTGCTGAGTGAGAACTCAATATTCACATTACCTTCTGAAGGGTTGGGGAATATCTCCAGTTCATTCAAAGCGGCGTATTGTTGCACGCCGATCGTAGCATCGAAGAGATTGATATCGTCAATAAAGATATTGTTCCCAAAACTGCCGGTATCCGCCGTAAAATTAAAACGGAAACGCACATTGTTTTTTCCGATCAACGCGTTAATGTTGACGGTGTAGGTTGTGAATTGCCCAGAGCCGGGGAAGAAAGGCGTTGCATCGGGAGGCGTTACGGTAGCCAGTATAGATCCGGTACGTGTCCAGCGTGGCGTCCAGTTGGCGCCGCAATCGATCGAAGATTGTATCTGTAATTTATCCTGGTCGGTACTCGCCCGCTGCCTGTAAGCCATTTTAAAAGTAAGCTTAGGCGTGGTCATCCCCGAAATATCATAAGAAACACTCTCCAGCGTACTCGTATTTCCTGCCTGGTTAGAGAAATTATCTATCATTGCCGAATTTGTTCCTGTTGCGGCCGCCGCAGAAGTTATTGCCCAGTTTTGTCCGGCACTTGCCAGTGACCACTCGGGCCCCGGTAGTGTTACAGTTTCAAATCCTTCCGAGAAGAAGGTTCCCACAGGCGCAGCCCCGATGGTAAGTGTTTTACTTGTAGAGTCTTTTATTCCGCTGCAGCTTGTGGCTACCAATTTCGCAACATAAGTTCCGGCAGCGGTATAGGTATGCACCGGCGAAGCGCTTGTACTTGTATCCCCATCGCCAAAGCTCCAATAGTAAGAAGCCGCGTTCTGCGATACGTTTGAGAAAGTAACCGTCATCGGAACAGCGCAGGTAACCCCCGAATTAGTAAAAGCGGGTGTAACAACCGATGGAGAAAAAGCCGCCCCTACTCCAACGGCATACCACGCATCGGTTGTAGCAATGAACTCTGGTGAACACAAACCAAACAGATCTGTAGACGCCTGTATCGTGTACATTCTCGCAGCCGCGTAATTCGTATTAGGAGTGAAATAAACAGTTAGGCCGCGAAACGCGATCTTCTCAGCTTTGGTCATGGTAATGCCGGTCACATTGTATGCGTCAGCATTATCATTGGTGCCGCTTCCGCCCTGGCAGAGTAAATAAAACCAATAGTTACAGGGCCCATCATTGTTATGCACCTGCCCGTTAGGATCCCAGTTAATGCCTAAGTAAGTATCAGGCTGGCCTAAGCTTTTAGGATTGGCCATGTTGCGAAAACCGTTTCCGCTCACCGTAATTTCTGAAGCCAGGATCCAATCATTTTGTGTAGGACGAGCCATCACTTCAATGCTGGCGCCGAAAATATCACTGAAACTTTCATTCAACGCCCCGGCTTCGCCGTTACCTAAGTTTGCTGTGAAATTGGTAAGACCATGCGTTATCTCATGCCCCACAATGTCCAGGCAGATCAGGGGATAATACCCGGCATTTATATTGCCATCGCCGTAGGTCATTCGCTGTCCATCCCAGAACGCGTTGATGAAATTCGTTGAGTAATGCACGTAACTTTTCAGTGTGAATCCATTTCCGTCAATGCTGTTGCGGTTATGTATATTCTTAAAATAATCGTAGGTCATTTCCGCTCCCCAATGAGCATCCGTTGCGCACTGGTCGGCACCGGTGATGTTCCAGTTACTTGAGTTATTGGTGAAATCTGTATTTTGATAGGTAGTGCCGTTCTGCAGGTTATAGGTTTCTATACCATTTCCTCTCCCGGTTTCCTGCAGGCGATAAGCGCCGGGGCCTGTACTGTCGGAGGTCATTGTTTGCGTGCCGCTGAATTGGGTGTTGGCCGTGCCGATCACATCAATGGTACAGATCAGGTTTTGCTCGTCGAGTATCTCGCCGGTGTTAGCATCTACAAATACATTGGCGCGGTAAAGCGGCACTTCGGCGTAGATATTGAATTTGTAAGCGAGTCGCATGTTCTCTGCGGCATAGTCTTTGTTCTTTTTGTGCACGTAAACCAATTCTCCTTTGGGGAACATATCCTCCCCGGTTTGCCTGGCAAATGCCGAATTCTCCCACATGTACTTTTTCGCGTTCACTTTTTTCAGTGCCAGTTGAAAAGCCTGCTGCTCGTTGATGCCCGCTGTAGTTGAGGCGCTAAAATCCAGGTAATAATCCCCGTTCATCATTTGCACGGATCCATTTTTACCGTGACTAATGAGCATCGAAGCTTCCACGGGAATATCATTGACGTATTGCTTGTGTCGTGTATGTGTAAATCCTAACTCGTCCTTTTGCACATCGTAAGCTTTGAAAGTAGAATTATTGGGAAGGCCGAGCGAATACACAGCCCAGTTGACAAAATTCTCCTGCCTCACCTGAGTTTTCATCTTAATGAAATTCGGAAGATGGGTAATGTCGTTTTTAGCAATAACCTGGGCGTTGGAAAGACGCGATGCGTCCTGGGCAAAAAGACCGGCGGCCGCGAAAACAGCGACAAAGAAGAAAGTAAAGGCTTTATTCATTTTAATTAAAGTTGAGCTGTAAAGATACGAATCTTTATTGCGAAGGGCCCGCGCCTTTACCGGTCATTTTTAGGAATTGAACCAGGCCCTTAAAATAGGTTTCCTGGTCGTCGTACAGGCTCATTTGGCTGCCGTTGGGGCAATACAGGTAAGTGCCTTTTTGTACAGCGGCCGCCATCCATTTCATGTGCTCCGGATCCATAGTATCGTACTTCCCTCCAATTGTTAGAGTTGGGACTTTGATCTCTTTTAAGCGGTTTTTTACATCCCAATTTGTCAGCTTCCCGGCTATGCCGAATTCGCTTGGACCCTGCATGGTTACGTAGAGGGAATTATTGAGTTTACTGAAGGAACGGTTCACCGGCTCTGGCCATTGCTCTATAGGAATTCTGCAGATATGCTCCGCGTAATAATGTTTCATGAGCAGCTCCATATATTTGGGGTTAGAAAAATCTTTCTTTGCTTCAAGGCTTCGAATTGTATCCAGTACGGCAGGATCCATTTGTTTAGCCAAAACGGCATCGGCGTATTTACCGTATTCCGGACAAGAGCTCATCATGTTGGAGATAACCAGTCCTTTTAAATTGCTTTGGTATTTTAAAGCGTATTCCATGGCAACAATTCCTCCCCAGGAGTGCCCGAGCAAATAAAAATTGTTGTTATCGAGATCCAGCGCCTTTCTTACCTGCTCTACTTCTTCTACATACCGGGCAAGATCCCAGAGCGAAGTGTCCTTGGAGTTATCGGAATTGCCGCAGCCAAGCTGATCGTAATAAATGATCTCAATTCCTTCGCCGGGCAAAAAACTTTCAAAACACTCAAAATATTCGTGTGTTAAGCCCGGCCCGCCATTGAGCAATAATAATTTTATTTGCGGGTTATTGCCAATGCGTTTGGTCCAGATATTGAATTTTCCTTTCGGCGTTTCAATGGGAATGACCTTCACGCCGCCGGTCTTAATGCCGGTTTCTGTGTCTGCAAAGTAAGATGAGGGAGTTTCTTCCTTCTTGGGAGAAGAACAGGAAATGAGTGCGCAGGAAAGAATTATTCCCAGGACCAGGCGCATAAATTACTTATCGCGCTTCTTAAGGAAATCAGAGACCGCAGGCACCAGTTCTTTCTGCGATTTGCTGCCTACAAAAACCCCGATGTGACCTCCTTTAAATGCCAATGTTTGTGTGTCCTTACTACCCACATGATCACATAAAGGTTTGCTGGCCGCGGGTGGCACCAAATGATCTTCGGTTGCGTAAACGTTCAGTACGGGACAAGTGATGTTCTTCAGATTCACTTTTTTACCTCCCACGATAAGCTCGTTCTTCACAAGCAAATTCTTCTGGTAAAGATCCTTCATGAACTGGCGGAAACACTCGCCGGCCTGGTTCGGACTATCATTGATCCACTTTTCCATACGCAGGAAGTTCTCCAGTTTTTCCTTGCTGTCGAGCATGTTTACCATGGCCTGGTGCTTCTGCAATTTCATCATGGGCTTTAGCTGCGCGAAACCTTCGTTCAAAAATTCTCCGGGTATTAAGCCATTATAGCCTTCCACCAGTTTATCAAAATCCATGTCCTTGCTCCAGCGGAACAAAAGCGCGTCGTTCGTTTCAAAATCAACAGGAGTAACCTGCGTTACTAAATTTCTTACTTTATTCTGGTGCAGCGAGGTATAGATAACGCTGAGCGTACCGCCCTGGCAAATGCTGATGATATTTACTTTATCGGTGCGGTTACGCTTACGGATCACATCCACGCAATTGTTGATGTAACCGTTCACATAATCATCAATGGTCAAAAATTTATCCGAGTGCGAAGGATAGCCCCAGTCGATCAAATACACATCATGTCCATTGGCCAGCATGGCTTTGATATAGCTGCGATCGGGCTGCAGATCGAGCATTTTATAGGTGTTCACCAAAGCGTACACGATGATGATCGGGGTTTTTACGGTTGCCTCTCCCGATTCTTCGGTACGATCGTAGTTAAACAAACGGATCTTGTCTTCCGCGTACACTTCCGTTTTCGGAGATTCTGCAATTTCTACACCTTCTATACCTTTCAGTGTGTCGAAGCTCTTCATGAGCTTCTGGTTGGCATCGTTTATTTCGCTTAAGATCCTTTCCATACTTTCTGTTTTGTCTTGTTGAAGATACAAATTTTTCAAACAAAAAGCCCCCCGTCGTTGGGCGGAGGGCTTCTTTATAGTAAAGAAAATTACTTCTTTTTGGTTTTAGCCACTTTCTCGTCATCAAGGTCCAAAGTAGCTGAACCTGAACGCGCTTCGAGGGCTTTCACTTGCTTTTTCAGATCGTGGATGGTCTTGTACAACTCATCCACTTCGCTGCGGAAAACAACAGGATATACGTTGAACACGTTCTCAAATTGCTTTTCGAAGTGTTTCTTCACATCCATAGAGATGTTCATCAACTCACCTTTGATCTTTGAAAACTCTGCGGAAGCGAAAAGTTCAGTGAACTGGTCTTCGTTTGTTTTAACCCACTCGTTATAGAACTCGTTGAAGCTTTGCCCTTTTAATTCTTCAGGAGTAAGTTTCTCGAATTTCTCGAAAGCTTTCTTAGAAGTAGACTCAACCGCTTTTTGGGTTGTAGTATATAAGTGATACTGAAGTTCAGCTTGTTTTACTGAATACTCAGCGATCTTATCTAACAAGGCGATGTTTGCTTCAACGGCTTCTTTTTCTTTACCGGCACCGGTCAGTTTCAATACAGGCTCGAAAGATTTGGTGAACACGTTGTTGGCGTTCTTGTACATCTCGCTTAATTTACCGAAATCGCCACCCATTAACTGGGGATACTCGTTAGCGATGTTCTTGAAAGCGGCCGTGTATTCTTTAGAAAGATTGTTCTGGTTAGCGAAGAAATCCTGGATCTTCTTCATCGACGTTTCAAACACATCTTTCATGTTAGCGGTTTGAAAGAAATTGCTGAACAACGACTCGGTGATCTGCTTGTAAGCCTCAGGCGTGTAATACTTCTTTAAAGTATCAGCATTGAACTGACCACCTTTGAAAGCTTCGAAAGCAGGCTGCCAGAACTCCTGTAATTTCAGGTAAGACTGACTTCCTTCAAAGAAATTCTTGAAAGCGTCTTTGTTAATGCCACCCGGGATGTTCTTAGCGAAAGAATCGTAGGTATTGTTCAAGGCACTCATCCAGGTATTGTAAATATTGGTCCAGGCGCTGTTAGCTGTGCTGAAGTTAGCCGCGTAATCGGCGGGGTTTTTACCAAAGTTTGCAAAGCTGGTATATAAGCTTTGGTTAAAATCGGTCATTTTCTTCACTTGCTCCAATTGCTGGTTATACCAGCTTTTAAAGAATTCTTCGGGTTTAGTGCCATCGGCTGCTTTACCAAAATTGGATTGCATACCGCCTAAAAAGCTTGTTTGTTTATCTAACCACTCTTTGTAAATAGATTGCCCTTCAGTGGCAAGACTGCCGCTTGAAAAAGCGCTCTGGAATTTTTTGGTAGAATCTACCCAATTGTTAATAGCCTGGGTCTGGGCTTCAATCATGTTGTCGAAAATCGGGTTAGTCTTCATTTTTTAATGTTTAATCGTTTATTTTTGAGAGTGCAAAGGTCGTCTTTTTTTCATATATAAGTCAAGTATTTTATGCATTATTTGCGGTTTTTTTCACGAAGTGACCACTTTGTGGAAGGTTTATGTAACATAATTCGCCTCTAAAGGGGTTTAGGGGGGCCGCTTATTAGGATTTGCTTAAGGTTAGCGCGAAAAACAGCCCAAACCGCAAAGAAAACAGCCAAGGGAACACAGCCCGCAAAGGACGCAAAGGAGGGTATAGATCGGTTAAAACCCGCGTTAGGCCAAGCCCGCCGTCACACAGGCACTCGCAAAGTCAGGCGGGGGTGCAAAAGGCCCGCAGGGGTTCATTATTTGCCGCGCCCTGCATTTGCGGGGCAAAAAAACGGTACCCTTTTGTAGCCCGACCCGCAGGGGAACGCCCAGAATCGCTCAATTTTTATATCTTCGCCTTCCCAATTGTAGGGTTGGAGATTTTTTGATTTTTAGAATCGAAAGCAGCCTAATCTACAATTCAACAATTCAAAAACTCAACAAATGAGCGAAGGCAGGCAGATCATATTCAGTATGGTGAACGTAAGCAAGATTCACCCCCCGCAAAAACAGGTTTTAAAGGACATTTACCTCTCTTTTTACTATGGAGCCAAAATAGGCGTACTCGGTCTTAACGGCTCGGGTAAATCAACCTTAATGCGCATCATCGCGGGCGTAGATAAAGACTATATCGGCGAGATCGCTTTTTCGCCGGGCTATTCGGTGGGCATGCTGGAGCAGGAGCCTCATTTAGATGATAGCAAGACCTGTATTGAAGTGGTGCGCGAAGGCGTGAAGAAATTCACAGATATTTTAGCCGAGTATGAAGAAGTGAACAACAAGTTCGCCGAAGAGATGACGCCCGAAGAAATGGAAAAGCTGATGAACCGCCAGGCAGCTTTACAGGATGAAATAGACAAGAACGATCTTTGGAATTTAGATAACCGTTTGGAACAGGCCATGGACGCGTTGCGTTGCCCCGAAAGTAACACACCCGTAAAAGTATTATCGGGTGGTGAGCGCCGTCGTGTGGCATTGTGCCGTTTATTGTTACAGGAGCCGGACATCTTATTATTAGACGAGCCTACCAACCACCTGGATGCCGAGAGCGTTGACTGGTTAGAACAGCATTTAAAGAATTATAAAGGAACGATCATTGCCGTAACGCACGACCGTTATTTCTTAGATAACGTAGCGGGTTGGATCCTGGAGCTTGACCGCGGCGAAGGAATTCCATGGAAAGGAAATTACTCTTCGTGGCTGGAACAAAAAGGAGCTCGCTTGAAACAGGAAGAGAAGACCGAGAGCAAACGCCAGAAAACCTTAGCCCGCGAGTTAGAGTGGGTGCGACAAGGCGTAAAAGGTCGTGGCGTGAAACAAAAAGCGCGTTTGGCCAATTACGAAAAGATGTTGGGCGAAGATGTGAAAGCGAAAGAAGAGAAACTCGAGATCTTTATTCCGAACGGACCGCGTTTGGGTAATGACGTTATTGAGGCTATAGATATTTCGAAAGGATTTGGAGATCGCCTTTTGTACGAACATTTATCCTTTAAACTTCCTCCGGCAGGAATTGTCGGGATCATTGGTCCGAACGGTGTGGGTAAAACCACTTTGTTCCGCATGATCATGGGGCAGGAAAAACCCAACAGCGGAGATTTTAAGGTTGGGCCTACCGTGAAGATCGCTTACGTAGATCAATCGCACAAAGACATTGACCCTAATAAAACCGTTTATGATGTATTAAGCGGAGGCCTTGATAATTTGATGTTTGGCGGCAAGCCGATGAACGCGCGCGCTTATATTTCCAGGTTCAACTTCAGCGGAAGTGATCAAGGCAAAAAATGTTCGGTATTATCCGGAGGAGAAAGAAATCGTTTGCACTTAGCGCTTGCCTTGAAAGAAGAAGGCAACGTGTTGCTGTTGGACGAGCCTACGAACGACCTTGACGTAAATACGCTGCGGGCTTTGGAAGAAGGTTTGAATGAATTTGCCGGCTGCGCGGTGATCATTAGTCACGATCGTTGGTTTTTGGATCGTGTTTGTACGCACATCCTGGCCTTTGAGGGCGACAGCTCGGCCTATTGGTTTGAGGGAGGATACAGTGAATATGAGGAAAATAAGAAGAAACGTCTTGGCAATGTTGAGCCTAAGCGTGTGAGGTACAAGAAGTTAACTGTATAAAACCGAGGCACAGTATTTGAATTAACTTTATTAAAAATAGAACTATGTTTAAGCAATCTATAACCATACTTTCTCTCGCTCTTACCTTCAACGCTTTTGCACAGGCCCCGGCCGACCAGGATCCTAAAGCAAAAACAATACTTGATGAAGTAAGTAAGAACACCAAAGCCTACAAGACCATTTCTGCCGAATACGAACTGGTGTCTTTAAATAAAGACAAGAAGCAGGTAGATAAAATGGAAGGTAAAGTGCAGGTGAAAGGAAATAAATTCAAACTGGAAATTCCCGGCAATACAATTGTGTGCGATGGAAAAACAGTTTGGACGCATAATAAGGATGCGCAGGAAGTTACTATTAAGAATTATGAACCCGACGCGGAAGATGGACTTAATCCTACGAACATCTTCACCATGTACGAGAAGGGTTTTAAGTACAAATACGATAAAGAAGAGAAGATCAATAATGTTTCTTACCACGTGATCACCTTGTATCCTACCATTAAGCCGGAGAAGAAAAAATTTCACCAGGTGAAGTTGTTTGTGGATAAAGTAAAGAAACAGGTTTACCAGGTGAAGATGATGATGAAAGACCAGGGATCGCAGACATATACCATCAAGACGATGAAACCTAATGAGAATTTGGCTGACGCGGCTTTTGTATTCGATACCAAGAACTTCAAGCCCGACCAGATCGTAGACGAGCGCGACAGTAAGTAATTCTCCGGAGCGGCGTATTACACGCGTCTAGTCCCGATAGCTATCGGGATCGCTCGACGTGACAGGTTTTTTAAATAATTAATAATAGTATTGTCAGACCGAGCGTAGTCGAGGTCCTTGTAAAAGATCATCAAACGTAGGACATCTCACTGTGAAAAAACTAGGCTTAATAGGTTACCCCCTCACGCATTCTTTTTCAAAAAAGTACTTTACCGAGAAGTTTCAGAAGGAAGGTATTCAAGGATACAGCTATGATGCTTTTCCGTTAGAGAACATTGCTCAATTTCCGGAGCTTATCAAAAAAGAAAAGGAACTGCGCGGACTGAGTGTAACTATTCCTCATAAAGAGACTGTTGTTCCATATCTGGACGAGCTCGATCCTGTTGCTGAAGAAATTGGCGCGGTGAACTGCATCAAGATAGAGAACGGCAGATTAATTGGCTATAATACCGATGCTTTTGGTTTCAGACAAAGTCTACGCCCTTTTTTAGATACGAACCACACTAAGGCTTTAGTTTTTGGAACCGGCGGCGCTTCTAAAGCGGTGGCTTATGTGCTAAGAAATCTTGGAATTAATTTCTGGTTCGTGAGTCGCAAAAGGAATGATTTCGGGAATACCATCATGTACGAAGAGATTGACGCCAACATTATTTCCACCTGCAAACTTTTAGTGAACTGCACACCCGTGGGTATGTCGCCCAACAACGATAAATTTTTGCCCCTGCCCTATGCTGCCATCACACCTCAGCATCTGGCTTACGATCTTATCTACAATCCCGAAGAAACCGTCTTCTTAAAGAAAGCCAAAGAACAAGGCGCGCTTGTTTCTAACGGCTACAACATGTTGGTGTTCCAGGCTGAGGAGGCGTGGAAGGTTTGGAATGGTTAATGAACGCTACTATCCAGTAATTAGTGGCTTCATCGTTAACCTAATTTCTAAGCTTTTTTCTTCCTTACTATAGAAAAAATAGTAATAATTGGTGCGGCATAACTTAATTTTGACACTCTTAAAGTTGCCAATTTTGATTGTTATAGGAATCGAAGTTCCTTTGAGGGGTTTATAAACTAGTTCCTTTGCAAAATCAGTGACTGAATCCGTAACTAGAACATCGTTCAAAACTTGCCTTTTATCCGCGGTAATAACAACCCGATCCCAATTGAAATCATAAGCAAACTTTAATGACACATCTTTATTTTGTTGATACGCTTTATAATTCAGGGTGTCGTACTGCAATTTAATTTTTAGTTTTCCGGCCTGAGAGAAAGTATCAAACACAAAAACTAATAATAAAAAACAATAGGCGGTAGACTTACTCATAGGTTCTTTGCTAGGAAGAAAAAAGTAACATACAAAACCAAAACGTAGTTCCGGCAAAAACAACCGTAGCGCGAGTCTCTTTAACTTCTTCCATAGGATGAAATATGTATTAAAGATATAAATTATTCTCAACCAAAAAAATTCGGGCTGTCGGGGAAGCTGCTGCATTTTTGCCACTAAGGCACAAAGGCGCTAAGGAATACAAAAGAATACAGGACGGTGAAATAAAAAAAGTTATTCTTTGTATTGGCTGTTCCTTCGGCTGCTCTCTTTGTGTCTTCGTGACTTTGTGGCGAAAATTCAGATGCCGGTGAAGATGTGGGATTTTTGCCACAAAGACGCAAAGGCGCTAAGAAGCACAAAGAATACAGTAACGAAAAATGAAAAGAGATTTATACGGTATTTGGCTGCTCCTTCGGCTGTTTTCTTTGTGTCTTCGTGCCTTTGTGGCGAAATGTCGGATGCCGGTGGAAAGTAATTACTCCTTCGCCCAACCTTTTTTCATCTGGTCTTCGAGGGTCTCAATAAGAAGGTCCTTATTTTTAACCTCGGTGCTGAGCTTCTTCAGGTCTTCACGCAGCTTGGTGATCTCTGATTTGTATTTGACTTCCTGGTCGCTCCAGATATTTACGTCGTAGTATTTCTCTTTTTCCTCCAGGTAAGCGGCCATTTGTTTGGGGTCGCGGAAGAAGCTGTATAAAGGAATGCGGAGTTCTTTAGAAATAAGTTCAAGGGTACGCACTTCAAGGGTCTTTGTTTCAAGCGCATGGTCGAGCTGCTCCTCGCTCAGGTTCAAATGCTCGGCCAGTTCCTTATAAGAATACGTTTGTTTTTCGAGGAGCTCAACTATCTTCTTTTTCAGGTTCATCCGTGTATCGTTATGCCCCGAAGGGGTCACTGTGCTTTGGTTACTATGGGATAAAGTTAGTATTTTATGGCCTAAAAGTCAAGTAGCTATTTTGTAGCCGGCTTAAAGGTCTTCTGCCATTCTTCGTACTTCATTTTTGTATAGTCGTAGGAACCAATGTATTTGATGATGGGCTCAAATTGGGGCGGCGTGTGATAGCCCTTCACCACATCGATCCTTTGGATCTTGTCGTTCAAAAACACAAACGAGGGGTACGACAGTTTATTATCCAATATAGAAGCCGCGAACTGGTGTACCGCGCGCGGCGTGCCTTTGGGCGAAGGATTATAGAACTTGATGAGCTGCTTCTTCATCTGCACTTTAACCACCTGGTTCTTTTTATTACGCACGGTATCCGGCACGTTCATGTAGAACTTCAGCGTGTCGAAATTCTCCGCGTCAAATTTCACCGCGTAATAATTCTCGTTTATATACTTCGCGATAGTAGGGTCCTGGAAAGTATTTTTACTCATCATCTTACAAGGGCCGCACCATTGCGTATATACGTCAACAATGATGTGCTTGTGGTTCTTCTGCGCCAATTCAACTGCCTTCTCAAAAGGTATCCAATTGATCGCTTCCTTTTCCTGCGTGAGGCCGGAAAAAGAAAAAAGCAGTCCCGTAATGAACAGGACTGCTTTTGCTATTTTATTTATGCGTTTAGGCATTTTCTTTTTTCTCAGCGGTCTCAGGTTTTGGCAATAACACCTTGCGCGACAATTTGAACTTGCCTGTCTTGGGATCGTTACCGATGTATTTCACCTGGATCATTTGTCCTTCTTTCAAAACACCTTCTAATGAATCCAACCGTTTCCAGTCTACTTCAGAGATATGCAGTAAACCGTCTTTACCGGGCAGGAACTCTACGAAAGCTCCGTAAGGCATGATTGTTTTTACTTTTGCTTCATACACCTCACCTACTTCAGGAACAGCAACGATACCTTTGATGCGGTTCAACGCGGCTTTAGCGTCTTCGTCGTTCTCACCAAAGATCTCAACCAGTCCTTTGTTGTTGATCTCGGTGATGGTGATGGTTGTTTTGGTAGTTTTCTGGATCTCCTGGATCACTTTTCCGCCCGGGCCGATAACCGCGCCAATGAAGTCTTGCGGGATCTCGATCTGCAGTAAGCGTGGCGCGTGTGGCTTGTAGTCCGGGTTCGGGGCAGCAAGGGTTTTGCTTATCTCGTTCAGGATATGCAAGCGACCGTCCTTGGCCTGGTTCAAGGCCTGTTGCATCACTTCGTAAGGAAGACCGTTTACTTTCAGGTCCATCTGCACGGCAGTGATACCGTCTTTTGTTCCGCAAACTTTAAAGTCCATATCCCCTAAATGATCTTCATCACCTAAGATATCGGATAAGATGGCGTAAGCGCCTTTATCGTCGGTGATCAATCCCATGGCGATTCCGGTAACAGGTTTTGTGATCTGTACACCTGCATCCATCAACGCGAGCGTACCCGCGCAAACAGTAGCCATAGAAGAAGAACCGTTACTTTCCAGGATATCGGAAACGATACGGATAGTATAAGGACAAGAAGAAGGAACTACTTTTTTAAGTGCGCGTAACGCTAAGTTACCATGCCCCACCTCGCGGCGGCTTGTGCCGCGGTTTGGCTTTACTTCACCTGTTGAAAAACCGGGGAAGTTATAGTGCAATAAGAATTTGCTCTCACCTTCAATGAAAGCACCGTCGATCAGCTGCTGATCTAATTTAGTACCTAAGGTTACAGTGGTTAATGATTGAGTTTCTCCACGTGTAAATACGGCTGAACCGTGAGCAGAGGGTAAATAACCAACTTCGCTCCAGATAGGGCGGATATCGGTTGTTTTACGGCCATCCAAACGGATCTTGGTATCTAATGCAACGCGACGAACCGCATCGTACTCAACACCGTGATAGTATTTATTGATCAAACCTTCTTTCTCGGCTAATTCTTCTTCAGAGAAAGTGGCCTTGAACTCATCGAGGATCGCTTTGAAAGCAACTTTACGCTCGTTCTTGTTAGGATTACCTTTTTTGGCAACGTCGTAAACTTTCTGGTAAGTGGCTTTCGCTACTTTTTCTTTCAGTTCAAGGTCGTTCGTTTCGTGCGAGTATTCGCGTTTTGGTTTGCTGCCTGCTTTTTCGGCGAACTCTTTAATGGCTTTGATGTGAACCTTAATGGCTTCGTGACCAAATTTAATGGCTTCGAGCATTTCGGCTTCGCTGATCTCGCTCATCTCTCCCTCTACCATTAAGATATCGGTAGCGGAAGCAGCCATGATCATATCGATACTTGATTTCTCAAGGTCCTGTAAGTTTGGATTGATGACCAGTTTGCCATCGATCTTACCTACACGTACTTCGGAAATAGGTCCGTTGAACGGAATATCAGAAACAGCAACGGCTGCAGAAGCGGCTAAGCCTACCAATGCATCGGGACATGTTTTTTTATCTGAAGAGATCAGGTTGACCATTAATTGAATATCCGCGTGATAATCTTCGGGGAACAAAGGGCGCATGGCGCGGTCAATGATGCGGCAAATTAAAACTTCGTAATCAGAAAGTTTTGCTTCGCGGCGAAAGAAACTACCGGGGATACGGCCCGCGGCTGCGTATTTTTCCTGGTAATCAACGGTAAGTGGTAAAAAATCTACCCCTTCCTTTGCTTCCTTGCTGCTTACAATAGTAGCAAGCAACATGGTGTCGCCTACTTTAAGTACTACCGATCCATCGGCTTGCTTGGCTAATTTTCCTGTTTCCAGTGTAGCTTGTCGTCCGTCGCCAAGATCGAACGTGTGTGTGATTCCTATTTGTGACATTTGTTTTGGTGTTGTGCCCCGGCCTTTCCGGTGCGTTTATATTTGATTTATTTTTCTCTTTAAACACAAAAGGCATCGGGGTTCTCCCAGATGCCTTTTGAAGATCATTTTCCGCTCATTATTTACGGATATCTAATGTTTTGATCAGCGCGCGATATTTTTCAAGATCGGTGCGTTTCAGGTAGTCTAACAAAGCGCGGCGCTTGCCTACTAAGTTTAACAAAGAACGCTGCGTGCCAAAATCTTTTTTGTTATTCTGTAAGTGACCGCTTAAGTGCTCGATACGCTGTGTGAAAAGGGCGATCTGGCTTTCTGAAGAACCGGTGTTTTTATCAGAACCGCCGTGCTTCTTAAAAATGTCTTTTTTTGCTTGTGTTGTAAGTATCATCTCTTCTTAAATTTTAAGGACTGCAAATATAGCGCTTTTTTCAGAATTCAAGCAATTTTAAGCAAATAAAGCTTAGTCCCCATGAAGATAATTATTTGATATACAGTAATTTGAATAAATGCCGGGAATAGGTCATCTTTTCCTCGCCCGGGGTTTAAAAGAAGAATTCCTTTTTTTGGCGCCCGAAGCTCCATTTTTTACTTCGTCTTTCAGGAAGCTTCTGAAAAACTCTTCGATGCTGATCTCGTGGATATTCAATAAGGTAATGAGGCTGCGCATAGTGAGATTGGCAAGTCCTTTTTCTATGCGCCAGTATTGCATCCTGGATAGATCATATTCCAACGCAAAATTCTCATAGCTCGAATACCCTTTTCGGATCCTCAATTCTTTCAATCTAAATCCTATCTCCTTGCAAATATCCTTCTCCCTGTTCATTGAACAAAAGTCATCATATTAGGTCATTTTCATTACAACTTAAAATATACACCATTTGCGATGCCCGGAAAAGAGCCGGAACCTGTAAGTTGTGTATCATTTTTTTCTCTACATATTCTAAATTACACCATTTATGGTGTATTTTTGGAGGATATTATTTGAACACGGCTTGTACCTAGCCAAAAAGGGAAAAATACATTTTGAATTCAAACCTATTACATAATTACCAGTGTGTAAAGTGCCACACAGTGGTCACCGACCGCATGATTCCCAGTGTACTTTCGTGTGGCACGGGCAACACCCATGTGTGGAACGACCTGGGCATTGTGGGATTAGAGGAATACCTTTGCCGGCATTGTAAAGTTTCCATTATGACTCGAACGTTGCCCACATTAGATTTCTGTCCCATAGGTAAAGAACATGGATGGGAGCCCGTACCCGGGAAATGATCATTTTTGAATAAGTCGCGCAAGCGCGTTCACCCAATTATCGTTGCTGTTGAGGCTGGGAACCAAAGTTACTTTTTCTCCACCATAACTTCTGAAGGCGTCGTTGTATTCGGTGCCGATCTCGTGAATGGTTTCGAGGCAATCGGCCACGAAGGCGGGAGAAAATACAAGGAGCTTTTTATTACCAAGTTTGGCTCTTTCCTTCAATACCTGATCGGTGTAAGGCTTGATCCACTCGCTTCTACCAAGGCGACTTTGAAAACAGATCGTATATTTTTCCCGTGGTAAGTTCAGCTTTTTGGCGATGAGCTGGGTTGTTCTAAAACAGTTGGCGCGGTAGCAGTATTGATTTCTTTCGGTAGCCGCTTCGCAGCAGGTTCCCAGGAAACAGGAATTATCTCCGTAATGTTCGGATGCTTTTTTGATCTGTCGCTCGGGCAAACCATGGTACGAGAAAAGGACATGATCGTACTCGCTCACATTGAATTTTGCTCCTTCTTCCGCATAACAATTCACAACATCTTCCTGATCATGAAAATTGCTTCCGATCTGCATTTCGGGAATTACTTCCCAACCTTTTATCTCTGAAAAAACCTTCTCTAAAGTTGAGCCGGTGCTGGAAGAAGCGTACTGCGGGTACAACGGAAGCACCACGATCTTCTTTGGTTTTTGTTTGCGGATATTTTCAAGCGCGTTCTTTATAGAAGGACTCTGGTAGCGCATGGCCAGTTCTACAAAATAGTTCTCTCCCAGTTTTGCCTGTAATTTCCTTTTCAGCTCCACACTATTGTAAAGAAGCGGCGAGCCCTTATCGCTCCAGATATGCTTATAGAGTTTCGCCGACCTGGAAGAACGAAAAGGTACGATCAAAAAATTCACGAGGAAGAACCTGCCGATGGCGGAGATATCAATAACGCGGCGATCATTCAAAAATTCGGTAAGATATTTTCTTACCGCCGGAGTTGAAGGATTATCCGGAGTACCCAGGTTTATTAACAAAACTGCCGTTTTCATTACTTCATCACATCAATTCGAATTCCGGATCCTGCATTCTTAATTTCTACTAGTATCCAAATTTGTTCAAACGCTTTTCATTCGCGCGCCAGTCCTTGTCAACCTTCACAAAAGTTTCGAGATGTATCTGTTTCCCGAAGAAGGTTTCGCAATCTTTTCTCGCTTCAATGCCCACTTTCTTCAGCGCCGCGCCTTTGTGACCGATAAGTATGCCCTTTTGCGAATCGCGTTCCACATAGATCACGGCCTCGATGCGAATGATCTTTTCATCTTCCTTAAAAGATTCCACCACCACTTCGCAGCTATAGGGAATTTCCTTTTTATAGTTCAGCAATATTTTCTCTCGGATGATCTCTGAAACGAAAAAACGCTCCGGCTTATCCGTGAGCTCACCCTTATCAAAATAAGCGGGATGCTCGGGCAACAGGCCCAGGATCTTTTTCATGACAAGGCCAAGATTCGTTTTCTGCAGTGCAGAAATAGGCAATATCTCGGCATTTGGTAAACGTTCATGCCATTGATCAACCTTTGCCTCAACCTTGCCAACTTCCGCGATATCGATCTTATTGATCAAGACCAAAACCGGTTGTGTTGTCTTCTTTAATTTATCGATATACGATTGCTCCAGCTGCACATCCTCATACACATCGGTTATCAGTAAAAAAACATCGGCATCTTCCATGGCATCGGCCACAAAACGCATCATCTTCTCATGCAGTTTGTAATTGGGCTTTAAAATGCCCGGCGTATCCGAAAAAATGACTTGGTAGTCCTTTTCACTCACAATACCCATGATGCGGTGGCGCGTGGTCTGCGCTTTGGAAGTGATCACAGATAATCGTTCGCCCACCAACGCGTTGAGCAGCGTAGATTTACCTACGTTGGGACAACCAATGATATTAACGAAACCCGCTTTGTGCATCAGGGCGCAAATTTAGCAAAAAAAGGGGGGCTGGCAGGAAATAAAAAAACCCCTCCGGGGTGGGAAGGGTCTCTTTTTATCCTGCAAAGTACCTTAAGCCAGCTCTTCTTCGCGGTGGCTTACTTCACAAGCCTCATCATTCACATCCATTGCCAGGGCAGTAAGGTCTTTATCGGTCTTTTCTTCCTCTTGCAAACTGCGCCCCAGGATATCCGCTATATTGGAATAACCTAGCACATCGGCAAGTTCACACAACGAGCCGTATGAAGCGATCTCGTAATGTTCTACTTTTTGCGCCGCGATGATCAAAGCCGAATCGCGCACCGGGCTGCGGTCAAATTCGCGGATGATATGCTTTCCTTCCTTGATAAGGCCTTCCATGGCCGCGCATTTCTCTTCTTCGTCTTTATCAATGTCCAGCCGGTCGAATATCTTTTCAATTCTTTCCACCTGGCGTTTGGTTTCCTGTAAGTGTTTTTCAAAAGCGTCCTGCAGGTCTTCGCTGTCGGCGGCCTTGGCCATTTCGGGTAAAGCTTCCACCAGCTGCTTTTCGGCGCTGTAAGTGTCTTTCAACTCCGCCTCAAAAAGATCCTCCAGCGTCTTTTCTGGTTTTTTTCCGCTCTTTGAACTTCCGTTCTTAGACGAAGAACCATTGGAGGTTGAGCCGTTTGAAGACCCGTTGGTTGAATAATTTTGGTTTTTTTTGGTAGTACCATTGCTACCGCTTGATGTTCTTGCCATGATTTGATTGATTTTGATTTTTATTGATAAAGGTCAGCAGGCTTTCACCTGCTGACCTTAGATTTATACATGTATCTTAGTAACGATCGCTGCGGCTGGTGCTGCGCGAAGTGCGACGGCTGCGCTGGGAACCCGAACCATTACTTCCGCTGTTACGCTTCGAACTGCCGTTACGGCGGGATTGGCCATAGTTTGCATTGTTGCTAGAGCGCCAGTTATCCTGGTTGCTGCCGCCACGATAGCCCTGGGAAGAACCTCCCCAACCGCTATTGCCCTGCTGTCCGTACTGCGAACTTCCGTTTTCGCGGCTTGTGCCCTGGCGACCATAATTGTTAGAACCTTCATTGCTGCGTCCCCAGCCGTTGGAACCCTGACCGCCGGCGTAGTCCTGGTTATTGTTACGGCCGCGTGAAGTATTGCCGGATCCGTTAGACCCGTTATAATATCCGTTTGATCCGGAACGATAGTTACGCCCGCCTGTATTGAAATCTCCGCGGTTCGAACCGTATTGGTTCCCGTTCATGCCTGTACGGCGGTTGCCGCTGTTATAACCACGCTGGCTTCCATACTCTTCGTGCTGGTAGTTATCAGGCTCTTCTTCATCATAACCGGCCCTGAAATCATTATCATCTTCGTCTTCAAAAGAGTTGTAAGAACCACGGGTAGAATACTCATTGTACTCATCGCTGTCCTCATCATCAAAGGAATCATAGTCGTTCTCGTACTCATCGTTCATGCCGCGCTGACTGGCATACTGGCTTTCCTCTTCATCATAGCCGTATTCAGCCACATTGGTGTCTTCATTATAACGACCACGACCTGATTGGTTTTGATTTTGGTTTTGGTTCTGCGGATTGCGACCCGAAGAGTTCCTGCCTTGAGACCCTCTTCCCTGATTCTGGTTTCTTCTCATAAAGTTTTTTTGTTTAAATGGTTATTAATTGGGTTAATTGAGCTCCAAAAATAGTTCGCGACCACCCCCTGGTTCGGAATTATCGGTAAAGACCCGATTAAAATGGCCGAAGCGGAAAAAAAATTGTTTGACGTGTTTTTTTGCAAGTTCCCCAATGAGAATTGTTGCAAAAAGGTTGTTTTAGAATTTACAGAAGGCAACCAAAATGCCTGCTAACAGCTTGTTGAAAATAATTTGCTTTAGTGAACAACAAATACCTATATTTGCACTCGATTTTAGAAACGAGTTCTTTTATACAACATATTGCGGGATAGAGTCGAGAGGTAAACTCTCGATGGCGAGCCAATCCTCGCCACAGGGGTAAGCCCCTGATCACGCAAAAAGCAATACAAAATGTTGCGGGATAGAGTCGAGAGGTAAACTCTCGATGGCGAGCCAAGCCTCGCCACAGGGGTAAGCCCCTGATCACGCAAAAAGCAATACAAAATATTGCGGGATAGAGCAGGGGTAGCTCGTTGGGCTCATAACCCAAAGGTCGGAGGTTCGAATCCTTCTCCCGCTACTATAAAAAGTCACCTTTAGGTGGCTTTTTGTTTTTTAGAGATGTATACAGTTTACGTTCTATACAGCGATAAGTACCAAAAGCATTATACAGGTTCCACATCAGATATTAATTCAAGGTTGGCTTCGCATAACGAATTGGCAACTAAAGGTTGGACGATTAAATATCGCCCCTGGAGATTAATTCTTGCTGAAGAATTTCAAACCAAAAAAGAGGCCTTGACACGGGAAAGTGGTTAAAGTCTGGGGCTGGAAGACACTTTATTAAGACCCTGAAACACTGAGGGCTCATATCCGCCGCGGCGGACGGAGGTTCGAATCCTTCTCCCGCTACAAAGAGGCAACACCTCGGAAACCCCAGTAAACACTGGGGTTTCGGCGTCTTTATGGGTTCCCCTTTCGGACTGGTATTCTATCCTAATTGTTAAAATAGTAACAAGAAAACCCCGAAAAGGCACCGGAACCCGGCATTTACTTTGTGATGATACACAATAAGATATCGAAACTGGTCATTACGCGGTAGTCTTCTTCTTTTTATTATTCAGGTGAGTCAACTTCTCATCAAGGAGAGTGAATAGTATCTCGTTTCCGTTTTGCAGATAGGCTGACAGGTTAGTACGAAAGTTTTCCAGATCAAACAGAAAAGCCTTGAGGTTATCAGTTGTCAGTTCTTCAAAATGTCTTCCGTATCCCATTTTATCAATGTATGCCGCGTTCACAAATTGCTCAAATTGGTTCCTGAGAGGAAAAGAATAAACAGGTTTCTTCAGGTAGACCGCTTCGGAAATGAAAGAGAATCCGCCATTGGCGATCACCGCTTTGGCTCCGGCAAGATCCTTTACAAAGCCATCCTCGCTGAAGGACTTGAAGATCACGTTATCGTGCTTTTCATCCTTATTAAAACCATAAACATAAAAGGCGATACCCGGAATTCGGTTCAGCACTTCTTTTACTGTAGAAAGCGTGCTGGAGGTCTGATACATCAAAATATGCTCTCCGTAAGAAGGTTTTGCCTGGATAATGGCATCACGGATTATTGAAGGAACAAGAATCGTATTCTTGGCTTTTACAGGCGCGTCAAAGAAACTGGTGATGAAATAATGATCGGCACCCGGAACCTTTGCCTTCACGATCGCTTTCGACAATCTATAGTTATTCTTTTCTTCCTTCGGGATCTCAATATTCATTTGGCAGCGATCAATTACCTGCATATTATCGATGCTTATCAGCGGCAAACGATATTGCTTAGCGAATACAAAGGAAAAAGATTCAAAATCGCTGATCACAAGGTCGGGACTGAAATTAGTATGCAGTTGGCGGTACTCTTTGAAATTCTGCAGGAGATTCTTCGGCGCGTTCTTCAGGTTTAAGGCAAAGGTTCCGGCTTTAGAGACCTGGGCATTTTTATAGGCAAAATGAAATCCCTTTATCTCATGTACACGTCCCGGAAAACTTTTGTTCAGAAATTGAAAAGCACGTGAACTGGAAACAACCTGCACGTTATGCTGTTTCAGCAGGTGATCAATAACCACTTTACTACGAGTTGCATGCCCCATTCCCTCGCCGGGAACTCCGTAGAGAATATTCATTTATTTATCTTTTTCCTCACCACCCATTTGCGCGTAGTGTCAAAGTACAACAAAAGAGAAGCAACAAGAATGCCTAATGCCGCTCCGAAGCTAACATCCAACGCAGTATGCGCCCCGATAGCAACCCGTGAAACACCGATCATCAAAGCCCAAACAAATGGCAGCACGCAAAATTTCCTGAAACGTTCGTGATCCTTCGTATGGTAAATGCTGAACGAAAGAATACAAGCCAACAGAAAAGCGTTGAAGGAATGTCCGCTCGGAAAAGAATAACCGGCCTCCTCTACCCAATGATCGAGCACTTTCTTGTCAATACTGTTTTGCAATGCCGGGGTTTTCCTGATCAGGTCGTTCAGGAATCCCTGTCTTTTCTCCTTTTCCAATTCATACAAAGAATCTAGATCGATCTTCTTTCCCCATTCGCTGATCATGTACGTGTGACTGGGCCTTGGATATTTCAGGATCTTTTTGGTTCCATGCTCGTTTATGTAGGCAAAGATGGAAAGTATCAGGGTCAGGGTTACCAATGATTTCAAAAATGTAAATAGTCTCTCCTTTTTCGATTCAAGCCTGATCGTATAAAGAAAAGCGGTGACCACTATTATAAAAAGGGTACCGTACTTACCGGCCGACTGCGTGAGCCAATATGCCGTACCACACCACAGGCTGTCTTTGTCGCATGCCGTAAAAGGGATCGGAACGAGCCACACAAATGCTACTAAAAGCAAATAAGAGATCGCAGCTATTTTTATAAGAGGCTTGATCTTTGGTTTTACAGCAAAGATAGAACAAAAAGCGCGGTTACTTACTTGCTGCCAAAAGGCCTGTCGTGGCTCTTATACAGGAAGGGATTGGGATTCACGAAGCGAAGAGATATTTCAAAACCTCCGCGCCCATTGGTGGCCGTACGCAAGGGCGATATATTCACATCATAACTTAAGCCCAGCGCAAACTGCGAGTATTCCAGCAACATGGTCCCGATAAATGCATCCTTAGCCCTTGCAAAGCCCCCGAACGAAACAGCCGCGCCTTTTTGCAGCCCTGTATATTTTGAATCCATACCCAGTTTATACTTGATCATTCCTCCTGCATAGATCTCTTGTGCACCACCTTGGCGATAATAAAAGAAACCCGGCGCAAGCGCGATATTCGTTCCTTTCAGGCTGACAATAGCCGTGCCGTGTGCCACATATTTTATGTACAGCTTTTCATTTCCACTTTGGTAAAAAGAATACTTCGGGCGGTTGAGATGAAATGCCGAGAGTCCAAAGGTGATCTTCATATCGCTCGGACCCGCAACATTTTTCTCGGAAGAATTATTGTTGTAATTCCATAGAATGCCTGCGCCGCAATCGGCGAATGATCTCGAAGCCAGGATAGGCATTTCGCCGGTTGCAAGCCCCGCATCATAATTCATCCCGTCAAACTGGTTCCCCCACTGTAAGGTGGATGTGTTGAGGCTTCGTTGAGCAAAACCTCCCTGCAACCCCCCGCCCAGTGTACTGAACTTAGCAAGTCTAACGTGATACGCCAGCGAAAAATTAGCCTGCATCGTGCTCATGCGCGCACTACCTGCCTTGTCGCTGAAAAAATTCAAACCGCCGCACAGGAAACCTTTGCTTGCCTTTCGCTTATTTAATTTCATGTCAAAGGATCCCGCCGCTGTCTTGTAAGGCGCCGGAACACTTTGCCATTGGGTCTTATAGTTCAGGATCGCCTGGATATCGTGATTATATCCTGCCATCGCCGGATTTTGCGACAAGGAAGTCATATAGAATTGCGAAAAGTGAATATCCTGGCCAACAGCCACAACACTTCCCAGTAAACAAACGAACCAAAAGGCTCTGAAGATCAAATTATTTTTCATGCGCTAAAATTTATCGTATAAGATCAATACTTCCCTTTTTAATTACTTCCTTCCCGGTACTTAATGTTACACGCAGGTAATAGGCGAATATCCCCGTGTTCATCTTCTCACCCCGGAAAATGCCATCCCAACAATATTTGCTGTCGGTCGATTCAAATACCTTTTCGCCCCAACGATCGTAAATGATGAATTGCATGGAGCGAATACAGTTCCCATACACACATTCAAAGTCGTTCTGTCCGTCGTCATTTGGAGAAAAAGCATTGGGAACATAGATCACCCCGCAAAGTGGCTCTACGGTAACACGCACACAATCACTGTCGCTGCAACCGGCCGCATCCTTAACCAGCACACAGTAATCGGTTGTCACGGTTGGACTGGCAACGGGATTAGCACAATTGGTACAACTTAAGGCCGAAGCCGGGCTCCAGGTATAACTTACACCTCCACTCGCGGTTAGTGTGGTGCTGCTTTCCTGCACAATTGTTACGTCGCCCCCGGCATTGGCCGTTGGTAATACTATATTGACCGTTACGGTGGTAGTCACCACGTTTGTACAGGTATTTACAGGATCGGTAACAGTGAGTGTATAAACTCCGGCAGTACTTGAAGTAAATGCCTGGCTGCTGGAAGTAAATCCTCCAGGGCCGTTCCAGCTGTAAGTAGCTCCCGGTGTTGTTGAATTTCCACTGACCGTTACCGTATCATTGGTGCAGGTTAAAGTACCCGTTGTGGATGCCGTAGCGTTGGGCACAGTAACATTGGTATTCACGTACGCAGTGGCTGTATCCGAACAACCCGTAGCCGGGTTGGTGACCGTTACCATGTAAGTACCGCCTGCGTTCACAGTAGCGTTGTTTGTATTTCCGCCCGTTACAATTCCCGGTCCACTCCAGTTAAAGTTTACACCCGGCGTGGATGAAATGGCGATCACGTTGGCGGGCGCCCCACCACAACTGATCGTTCCCGTAGAAGACGCGGAAGCATTTGGCAAAGAGTTAACAGTAACTGTTACATAAGCGGTGTCGGAACAATTTCCGTCGATCACGATCACAGAATAATTCGCCGTAGCGGAAGGATTGACAGATACGGTGGTTGTTGTAGCACTTGTGCTCCACGAATAAGTTAAGCCACCGGCAGCGGTAAGCGTAGTGCTCGCTCCGTTGCAAATAACTGTGTTCCCGGTCACACTTCCAACCGGCGGTGGATTTTGACCTACCAATATAGAATCCAGTTTTGCGCAGCCCTTAGAATCGGTAATGGTCACCAAATTATATCCCGGCGGCAAGCCTGTAGCGGTAGGTGTTGTTTGCGCATTACCCCAGGTATAAGTATAGGTGGGCGTACCTCCCGAAGGCGACGCGGTAGCCGTGCCATCGCTGTTTCCGCAGGAAGCGTTCACTGACGAAAGCGTAAAAGTTAAAGCGCTTGGCTGTGTTATAGAAACTGTAGATGTAGCCGTACAATTATTTGCATCAGCAACCAAGACCGTGAAAGTGCCAACACCTAATCCACTCGCGGTAGCAGCGTTGCCACCACTGGGCGACCAGGTGTATGTATAACCACTGGTTCCACCCGCAGGCACAACTGTTGCAGTTCCGT
Source organism: uncultured Flavobacteriaceae bacterium (assembly GCA_964387075.1). GTDB lineage: Bacteria > Bacteroidota > Bacteroidia > B-17B0 > Aurantibacillaceae > PALSA-968. The sequence goes on along the minus strand of CAYLVB010000002.1, from coordinate 519,765 downwards.
TAGCCGCGCCGTTGCAGGTGATATCTGTTGAGCTTGCTGCAACGGTGAGTGAAGATGAAGGTTGCGTAATAGCAAGCGTTTGCGATGTAACACACCCGTTTCCATCGGTGATATTCACCGTGTAATTTCCAACACTCAATCCGCTTACATTTGAAGCGTTCCCTCCGCTCGGTGACCAGGTATAGGTAAATGTTGGACTACCCACCGTCATGGTTGTCGTGGCCGCGCCATTGCTTCCGCCAAAACAACTTACGTTGGTTTGCGTGGCGATGCTCGCTACCGGTGTTGGATTTACAGTTACAGTGGTATATACGGTGTCGGAACAATTTCCGTCGATCACGATCACAGAATAATTCGCCGTAGCGGAAGGATTGACAGATACGGTGGTTGTTGTAGCACTTGTGCTCCACGAATAAGTTAAGCCACCGGCAGCGGTAAGCGTAGTGCTCGCTCCGTTGCAAATAACTGTGTTCCCGGTCACACTTCCAACCGGCGGTGGATTTTGACCTACCAATATAGAATCCAGTTTTGCGCAGCCCTTAGAATCGGTAATGGTCACCAAATTATATCCCGGCGGCAAGCCTGTAGCGGTAGGTGTTGTTTGCGCATTACCCCAGGTATAAGTATAGGTGGGCGTACCTCCCGAAGGCGACGCGGTAGCCGTGCCATCGCTGTTTCCGCAGGAAGCGTTCACTGACGAAAGCGTAAAAGTTAAAGCGCTTGGCTGTGTTATAGAAACTGTAGATGTAGCCGTACAATTATTTGCATCAGCAACCAAGACCGTGAAAGTGCCAACACCTAATCCACTCGCGGTAGCAGCGTTGCCACCACTGGGCGACCAGGTGTATGTATAACCACTGGTTCCACCCGCAGGCACAACTGTTGCAGTTCCGTTAGCCGCGCCGTTGCAGGTGATATCTGTTGAGCTTGCTGCAACGGTGAGTGAAGATGAAGGTTGCGTAATAGCAAGCGTTTGCGATGTAACACACCCGTTTCCATCGGTGATATTCACCGTGTAATTTCCAACACTCAATCCGCTTACATTTGAAGCGTTCCCTCCGCTCGGTGACCAGGTATAGGTAAATGTTGGACTACCCACCGTCATGGTTGTCGTGGCCGCGCCATTGCTTCCGCCAAAACAACTTACGTTGGTTTGCGTAGCGATGCTCGCTACCGGTGTTGGATTTACAGTAACTGTTACCGCGCCCGATCCGTTAAAACAAGTGCCGTTCGTTACAAGCACCGTTACATTATCGCCCTGCGCGAGGGAAGAAGTATTGAAAACATTGCTCGCTCCGTTCTGAACCGAGGTTCCATTCACATAAAAATCATAGCCAACATAACCGGAAGGCGCCGCGGTAAAAGACAGGGTGCTTCCTGCACACACCTGTGCGGGCGAAGGCGCTAATGAGATACTGAGCGTGCTGGTCTGAATGGTCACTGTGGTCGAATCCTTTACTCTTCCGCAACAAGCTGTTGTCACATACACGTAAACAGTATATGTTCCCGGTGATAAAAAATAAATATTGCTTACCGATTGTGATCCAGCACCCACGATAGAATCAGGATTAGCCGATGCGGGGAAATACCATTGATAGTATGTTCCGGAAACCGAAGTAGAGAAAGTAGTTGGACAACCTCCGGCTATTGTGGGGTTGGCAGGCACAATACCCGGCAACGTTGGGCCGTTTTGAAAAATATTGACAAACTCAGTAAACGTCGTTCCCGAAAGACTGATCGTTTTCCTGCTTTGTGTAGAATAATAAACTGAGAACGGACCGGTGCCCGTAGCTGTTGCAGGCGACGCGCCGGCGCCAAAATTCCAGTTACCGGAAGTAGGAGAACTGAAGATCACTTCTGAATTTACGCAGCCTTTGTTCAATACCGTAATGACAGGCGGATTACCCGGCACAGACGCGATGCCTGAATTTGTAACCGCTGTTCCGCCGTTTTCGCTCAATGCCATGCTGAGACCTGTTGCTCCGCTTCCGCCCGCACCACCGGCACCACCCGAGCCACCAGCTCCTCCGGCTCCTCCTACTCCATTAGGACAAACTCCTGCAGCACCACCTGCTCCGCCAAAACCACCAGGGCCTCCGGCTCCTCCGGCTCCTCCTGCACCACCCGCTCCACCGGAGCCGGGATTAAGAAAGCAATCCTGTATAATTCCGCCCGCTCCATTATTATTTAGAAATACCGCAAAGGATCCACCCCCGCCTGTTCCGCCTGTTCCACCGCCAGCGCCATTTCCGCCGCCGCCGCCGCCGCCGCCTGATCCGCCCCACTGGTCTCCACCATTTTCCTGGCGTCCACCACCGGCGCCGCCGCCACCGCCGCCGCAACCATCGGTTCCATTACCTCCAATTCCTCCGGCAGTGCCGGGTACAAAATATCCGCCGGCTATAGTTCCCGCAGGTCCCGTTGTGCCTGTTGCGCCCGGGGTTCCATTTCCTCCCGGTTGACCCGGCTGACCTGGCGTTGTACTGCTGCAACTTGGTGGACCAAAAAAACATCCGGATACGCAATCCGGTCCGTCTCCGCTGGCTCCGCCGGCTCCTCCGCAAGGACCGCTGCCGGTTGAACCGTTGGCCATGGGCGCGTCATAAGCGGTGGTGGTCGTTCCATTCCCTCCCGGAAAATTTCCACTACCTCCCGCTCCACCCGGATAAGAAAGATTTTCGGGGCCACCCGGAACACCCGGGCCGCCATTACCACCCAATGCCCCGGCTGTTCCGGAAGTTCCGGGCAATCCGGGAGAGCCTGATCCGGTTGTTACCGAACAGCGCACAATATTGTAATTGGAGCAAGCATCTAGATAGATCCCGTAAACGGAATTGCCATTGCCTGGCGCGCTTGCCACTGTGATCGTCAGGTCTTGCAAACGAAAACCTGTTTTACTGATCCCTTCCAGGCCCACCAACGCGGTTGCAGGAGAAAGATTTGAATTATCGCGTGCAATGATGGAGGGAACGCCATTGCTTTTGGCCCAGGTGGTAGCATCGAAGCCTCCTTCTATAGTCACATTATTAGGAATGATGAGCGCATTTGAAATGTTATAGGTTCCGATTGCCAGCCACACCTGGTTATCGGTGGGTGTAACGAGCGAAAGCCCATAGGCAAGATCGGCAGGATTGGTGGGTGTACCGGCCGCGCCGCTGGTGGCACCACCGGGAGTTACATAAATTACGTTGCAGGATTGCCCGAGGGCATATGCAGATAGAAAAAATAAAATTCCGCTTAAAAGTAGTGGTTTCTTCATTTGAAAACAGGTTCTAGGTTCGGTAATGCAGGGCTTACCAAAAATATAAAAATAAATCAAAGCGGCAAGGAAAAAAACAGGCGCAATCTTGGAGGTCAGTTTTAAAACAAAACCGATTTAAAAAATCTGAGAGCAGAGCGGATCGGATCATACCTGATCCGTCCCACAACGGAACTGGTAAGAAAGATCAATCAAGATACCCATTTAACATAGCATAGCGGATGAGGCCCGCGATATTCTTTACATGAAGTTTTTCCATGAGGTTTGTCCGGTGGGTATCAACCGTACGGTGACTGATCGACAGCTTTTCTCCTACTTCCTTATTGGAAAGGCCCAAAGCTATCTGCTTCAATACTTCTTCCTCGCGTTCGGTTAATTCCACTTTGCCGGTCTTTCCTTCATTGGCCACAATGCGACTCGACCTTTTCTCCAACAAGGTGGTAGTGACCTCAGCGCTGAAATGCTGCTGGCCGGCTGCCACCTTTTTTATGGCAAGACAAAGTTCTTCCTTGGAAGTGTTCTTGAGGAGGTAACCCGAAGCGCCTACACTCAACATCTTATTGATCATACCCTTCTCGTTATGCATCGTTAGCGCAATGATCTTTATATCCGGGTTAGATTCTGTTATCTGCCTTGTTGCCTCGATGCCATTGAGCACCGGCATATCTATATCCATCAGGATCACATCCACTTTTCGGCTGTTTATCTTTAGCATTACTTCCTTTCCATCCTTTGCTTCGCCGACAATTTCAAATTCGGCGACGTCAGAAATATTCGCTTTGAGCCCATCCAACACAAGTTGATGATCGTCCGCTATAAGTATTTTTATTTTAGTCATTTACTACCGGTATTCGTATCGTGGTTACCATTCCTTTTTCGGGCCCCTTGTCATAATTTACATTACCGTTCACCAGCCGGGCCCTTGTTTCTACGTTCAGGAGCCCGTGGCCGCCATTCTTTGCATCAACATTGAATCCCTTTCCATTGTCTTCCACCATCATGATAAGCTGATCGCTGTTACGGAAAAGTTGTAGACTTACCTCTGTGGCGCCGGAATGTTTTACAATATTATTAATGAGCTCCTGCCCGATACGATAAAGACCGATCTCAATGTTCACAGGCAAACGACCACTGATGCCGGAATGCTCGAACTCGTACTTTATACCGCTGTTCCTGAAACTTTTGTTCAACATATCCTCTAAGGCTGATACCAGTCCCAATTCATTTAATACACGGGGCATCATTTGATGAGACAGGTTCCTGACCTCTGTGGCAGTATCATCCAGTATGGCGGATGAATTAGTAAGCTTTGCAAGCGCCTCCGGCTTTGAACCAACATCTTTTAATACGCTCTGAAGGTTCAGCTTAAGACTGCTGAGCAACTGCCCTACTCCATCGTGAAGATCCTTCGCGATCCTTTTACGCTCTTCTTCCTGCGCTTCAACGATCGAAGACAGGCGCAATTCCTGCTGGCGCAGCATTTCATTGTTCAATAATTGCTTTTGTTTTAACTTATACCACTGAAACAAGAAAAATGCACCAACCAGTACCACCAACAAGGCTATAGAAAGCGCGATGATCCGGGCCCGGTCACGTCCCATATTCAATTTCTTGATAAGGTTCTCTTTCTGCAACAAGGTGATCTCCCGTTGCTTCCTTTCCGCCTGGTACTTTGCCTCCATTTCTCCCGACTGTTTCAGGTTCGCATCTGAAATGAGGGTATCCTTCAACTCCGCGTATGTCTTTATATATTGATAGGCATTCTTGTAATCCTTACGCTTGAGGGCCAATTCAGCCAATCGTACATACGTATCTGACTGGTACTTTTTGTCATTCTCCTTGAGCGATAATTGCAAAAGGGTGTCCAGGTATCGCTCTCCATTCTCTAGATCATTTATCCGCACATAATACGAACCAATACACATGTAGGCGTGCTTCAGTTGGTAACCCTTAAGTTCTCTGTTAAGGGCAAGCGAGCGCAGATAATAGTCCAACACCTTTTTATGATCAACCTCATTTTGCTTTTCCAGGATGATCCCGAGATTAATAAGGCATAATGATTCGATATATTTATCGGCCTGCTGTTCAGCGATTGCAAGCGCCTTTTTAAAAAAAATAGTGGCCGAATCCAGTAAATTTTGGTTCATATAACAACACCCGATATTGTTAAGCACCACGCCCTGCTCCTTTACTTTGCCAATATCACCATACTCCTCGGCAGAGCGGAAAAAGAATTTCCTGGCTGCAACGAAATTAAGGTTCACCAGGTAATTATTGCCCAGGTCGTTAAGAACACTGGCCACACTATAATGGTCTGAGATAGATTCTGAAATGTTCAGCGCCTTAAATTGCGCGGCAATAGCCGACTTAATATCACCACCGTGTGCAAGCCCAATGGCCATACTCCTGTAACATTGCGCTTCGTTCTTTTTATCGCCCAACGCAGAAGCCAATTTTTGCGCATTAGCATAGAAGTACACCATGCTGTCGTTATTGATGGTGCCCTGCAACCCAAAACACATTCCCAGGTTCATCAGGGCCGCCATCATTTCTTTTTTACCGCTGCTTTCCTGCGCAAGCGCCATTTGCAGGCGGGCACAACGCATTGCCTTCTGGGCGTCCGGAACTAAACGATACTCCTTACACAATAAACCCAACGCCTGTATCTTCTCCTTATCAGATTGCGCGCCCGAAAGTGCCTTCTCCAGAGAATCGATATGCGGGTTTTGTTGTGCTTTGCCAAATAAAGAAAAAAAAGCAGCCAGCATCAAAAAAACAATTGACCGGATGCCCTTTTTCATAGTGAATTTATCTCCGCTTAAAGATAATTATTTTTTTCGGGTGCCCCTCAGCCGGTTCAATTACTGGAGAGACTATAAGTACGCGAACGTAAATTGCGTCGAAGACAAATGGTAGAGGCCGAGAATATCTCGTTATGATCCTGTTTTATGGTTTTCGACATATAAAAATCCTCTGGGATAGCCTTGATCCTGAAAAAGACAATTTCGCCCATGGCCATGCTGTCTACCACACAATATAGTACAGGGGTTGAACTGTTAGGCGACGACATACCTTTACGGACATAACAAGGCTCAAATCTTCTTCCATCAGCTGACTGCTCAAGCTGAAAGATAAAACCTTCGGTATTGCTAAGCACAACCCAATTAAGATAGAATTTATTATTTACGCTCGTACCCTGGAACTGCTTCAGGATACAGGTTCCGGGGCCTAACAGGATATCATAATTGAGTTTAACGGAACTTCCGGGTTCTGCCAGTTTTTGACTGCCGGAACAGCCTGTCAAAAAGATCATTCCTGTGGTCAGGACCAGTAAAGTAGCGGCATACACTTTCTTATTAAGCGGGCTCATGATTTCGAAAATTTACTGACCAGGTTAATAATTCCATTCTGAGAGAATATTTTCAGGATAAATATCGAAGCGGGAAGCTCACGCACATCGATCATCACGTTGGAGGAACCTTCCTGCACTACCCGTTTCTGCATCTGTACCGTTTTTCCATCGGTCGTTAAGATCTCTATCGTTAACTCCGTTTCCTCCGATACATGTACAGCAATATAGCCTTCTGTTTGAGCCGGGTTCGGATAGAAGGTTTCAGCGCCGATATCGAGGGAAATAGTTGCAATGTCGGAAAAAGTAAAAGAACCATTTTGATCTATCTGCTTCAGGCGATAATAGTTTATTCCTTGCTGCGGGGACTCATCGTAGGCTATGTATGCCAGGAACAACTGACTGTTCCCGGCGCCTGCGATGGTATCTATTGCCGCATAATCGATGCCATCTCGCGACCTCTCTACAACAAACCATTTGTTCATGAGTTCGCTGGCTGTTTGCCAGGTAAGTTTAACCCTTTTTTCCTGGAGGGTAGCGTTAAAATCAACAAGTGTAATGGGCAAGGAAGACCCTACCTCGTCTCGCGTTCCTATCTTGAAATTATATCCACTTAAAAAATCATTCACGGTGGTCCGGTTCACTTCGTAACTGACTTCATTGTTGGTAGAGGTGGTATAGGTTCCGATCGATCCGACTGAATGTTCGGCGGCAATATCATTCAGACTATTCGTTCCAAAAGAGGTGGTCCCCCCACCATATCTTAAAATATAACTGTTGGCTGCAGGCGTAAGAGAAGGGCTTTGCGTTACGTTCCAGGTTGAATTTGTCACGTAAGATACCGTATTTGAGGACCAACTGAAATCAATCCAGCCCGCCGGGCTCGTTCCTGGTACATAAGTAAAGTTTACACTGACGGTACCTCCTGTTGTGAGGTTAGCCGCGTAGCCCAGACGAAATGGACAATAGTCCGAAGAACTTCCCACGGGGAATAAAGCCGCCGAAGAAGTTACTGCAATGGCAGTAGTGCCCAGCCAGCGTTTAAAAGTTCCCCCGTACATCCATCCGTTTGTCCTGCTTAATGTTCCGGGTGACGCGGCTGAAGTTCCAAGCGTCAAAGTATAGCCGGCAAGATCTGTGAGTGTACTTGTAACCATTTCCAGCGTGTTATTTACTGCGTTATTGCTCCCCATAATAAGTAAACCCGAAGCTTTATTGATCCTTAAGGAAGGAAGTGCCCATGCACTGGAATTTATAGTTTGAGAACCGGTTCCGTTCACTTCGATCTGTCCGTTACCTAGGCTGGCGGTAGTGCTGAATGTTCCGCTTGCTGTAATATTACCCCCCACCTTAATAGTGATCGGGCTATTTAAGTTCACCATCTGGCTGCCGCCTCCGCCAAGGACAGTAAGATGCTGGGTAACATTGATCGTGGTAGCTGCGGTAGCATCAAGGTTTAACGTGACATTATTGCTTCCAATAGATGTTACCGAATTGGCCACATTGATATTCTGCCCATTAAAGCGCACCCTGGAAGGATTGGAAGTGGAATTGGCAAATATTGCGAAGTCATACAAATTGAGGTCCAGCCCCTGTACATCCGTTAAACGGGAATTGGTTGTGGGAGAAAAAATACGGAATTCACCTGCACCCGTATGACTGATGGTTCCTCCCGTATAGCTGAAGACGGCATTGTTCACACTGCTATGCTGCGGGAACATCCGCCACAAAAAGTTGGTAAGTATGATCGTGCCTGATTGTACCATTACCGAATCACCAAACGTCCTGAAATCACTGGCACTACCATTTATTATACCTCCATTTAAGATGAGGGAAGAGCAAAAAACGACTCTTTGCCCGGAAGAAGAACACATCAGCGTACCACCCTCTATACGGATGGGCCACCCGGTACCTACACTGGCACCATTACCAATAAACCAAGGCCCGCTTACTGTATGGCTTACGGTTCCTGTATAAGCAGCTTTCATCCAAAGCCCCCCGAGATAATTTGTCGTTTGAACTCCGTAGCTACCAACGTCCATATTACAATTTACCGTTGAACTTCCATCAAAAAGCGCGATCTCAACGGTAGTTGGCACATGGCCCAAAGACCAGTTCGTTGCTGTACCCCAGGAAGCCGTGATTCCTATCCATGTATTTAAAGTTTGCGCACACGCGTCATTTAAAAAAGGCAGTGACAAAATTATAGCAAGAGTGATTTTTTTGACCATAAAGTATTGTAATTTTTTTTGTGCTAAAATATTATTGTTTAAGTCTTCGTTCCATCAGTATATCACCCTATTTAACTACGATGTTTACCGTATATCCCGCTCGTTGTGTTGATTTTATGTCCCGTTGAGTTTTCATTTTATCTATGGCAAAGAACCCCAATTACCGGGAGCGCGACAATCATGCGGCTTTTACTTTTTTTGTAGTACACACGACTACAAAAAGAAAGACCGGTTCCTTACCCCTGTGGTATAAGAGAACCGGCCGAACCATCTATGGTTACCAAAGAAATACGGCTCATCCAGGAGGATAATGCATTATGCTTTTAAAAAGCCCTTCTTCTCTAATTCCTCTAAAGTGATTTTCTTTCCCCGGAAGGCGCTAACCAGGCGAACATTCTTATGTAAAACCGCCTTTACTTTTCCTAAATGGAATTGCGCTTTTTCGAGCGAGTGAAACTCACAACCCGCGATATACCGCGTGACCCCATCTGCTAATACTATCTTTCGTATGCCCCCAATATGAGAGGCAAGCTTTGCGATCTCGGAATCAGGCTCGGTGTTCTCGGCAAGTTGAACTACAAAGACCAATTCCTTCATCCCTTTATGCGCCGGAGGTAATTCGTTATTCTCAATATGCTTCTTTTTACCCTTATTCCTTACAAAAGATATGGCATTTTCGCATTTCACGGCCATACCATTCATAGAAACCCCGGTTACAAACAGGGCGAGAAAGATCAAAGTATATTTTTTCACGGGATCAGGATTTGAGGGACAAAACTAAATGCTAAGGAAAGGTTGGTAACTAGGTATTTAACCGTATTTACCCTAGGTTGTTTACCTGAATTCAAGGGTTCTTCCCGATCGCCTCGAATTTCACGGCAACCACGATGCCGTTCTCATCCACCAGGGTAAGTTTGTGTTTTCCAATTGTGGGATTCAGCGCCATCTGGTGGATCTCTTTGGTCTCGCCAATAAAATTCTCATCGAGATGCCAATACACCTTTGTATTGATATTGCGATGCGTTATTTCAAAAACTGTTTTCCCGGTCTTTCCATCGATCTCTACCGGTACATAGATCTTGCTGCCGGCCTTTGGATACACCACAGCGATAGAACGATCCATGATCTTTGCCAGGCATTCCGGCTTATAATCGGGAAGTATTTTGTAGTTTGGATGATTGAACTTATAATATTTCTCTACCAAGGGAGGCAACACAAACCAGGTGCTGTGTTTCATGTTGTAAACATTCTCACATTCACTATCAACACGCCATCTTCCGTCTTTTGTTAAGTGAATGGTTTGATGATAAGGACAAGCCGTTGTATTCAAAGATGTTTTAGGTATCCAAACCGTATCCGCTTTTTCACAAAGATCGGATGCGCGGTGACCGCTCTCCCGGCAAATGGCAACCCGGCTCATATCCTGCTTTGGCGCATTGAACCAGCTCTGCGATTTGGGCAGCTGCGAGAAAACATCAAACAACAAGGGAGCCGCGGCTTTTATTCCGGTCAAGCCAGGCCTTCCTTCTCCATCAGCATTTCCGATCCAAACCGCAACCACGTAATCGGGAGTCACACCAATGGCCCAGGCATCCCTGAAACCAAAACTGGTCCCTGTTTTCCAGGCTATTTTTTGCGAAGAAGAAAATGCCCGCCAATTGCCATCCTCGTCCGGGCGGTTTACGTCCACCATCGCTTCAAAAGTGGAGTAAATGCAGGCGCGGTCCGTTTGATGTATTATTTCGGGCTTTTTATTTCGTGCTCTTTGCGTAACGGTCCTTGTCTTTTGTTTTGTTTCCTGATGCACAAGAATAATCTCCTTTTTTTCTCCCCCCTTCAGCTCCTGGGCCATTTGTGTATACGCCTTGCTTAGATCAAATAGTTTCGCCTCCGCTCCGCCAAGTATGAGCGACAAACCATAATGCGTAGCCGGTCTGTTCAAGGTAGTAATTCCATAATTTTTCAGATCGCGGTGAAATTTCTCAAGACCATATTCATTAAGCAAACGTACCATGGGTATGTTGAGGCTTCGCGCCAGGGCTTTGTTCACGGGAACAGCTCCATCATATTGCTGCGTAAAGTTCTTCGGAGAAAAACTTCCGAACTGTGTAGGAATATCCTGCACCAGCATACCGGGAGTGATGATGCCATCTTCCATGCACTTTGCGTACAAAAAAGGTTTTAAAATACTTCCCGTACTCCTGGGAGCATTGATACAATCCACATCTTTACTGTTATCTACATCTTCTGTTTTAGTATTTCCCACATAAGCAAGTATCTTCCCGCTTTTCACCGAGGTGATCACCACCGCGCCATTGTAAATTTTGTTCTCCTGCAAAAAATTGCTGTGCGCCTGCAGGAGTTCCGTCGTCTTTTCCTGTAGGTTCTGGTCAAGCGTACAATGAATGGTTTGTCCGCGATAGCCTTCTTTGATCAACCTCGAAAGCAAATGCGGCGCTTTTTGCGGGAGGGGCAGCGGTTTATCGGGCAAAGGTTCTTCCAGTGACAATTGATAGGTTGTTTCATCAATGGTTTTGATCTCATACAAACGTTTCAATAAGCGGTTGCGCTTTTCCAAAAGCCGTTTATGATTTTTTCCGGGATAAATTAAGCCGGGCGCATTCGGCAATACCGCCAAAGTAGCGCTCTCGGCCCAGCTCAATTTCTCAGAATTCCTCCCAAAATAACGCCAGGCCGCAGCTTCGAGTCCAACTACATTATTTCCATAAGGAGCATGCGAAGCGTAGTAGTTCAGAAGCTCCTTTTTGCTGTACTTAATTTCCATCCGTGTTGCCAAAAGCATCTCAACCACTTTTTCTGTCACAGTTCTTGGCGGATTCTTTCTCATGATGCGCGCCAGTTGCATGGTAAGCGTACTGCCCCCGCTCACCACTCTTTGGCTTTTGGCATTCTGCACAATGGCACGTCCAATTCCTTTCGCGCTTATTCCGGGGTGCGAATAAAAATCGCGGTCCTCAAATTGTATCAAACATTGTTCGAATTTTTTCGGGACCGTTTTGCACGCACTAAACCTCCACTGTCCATCGGCCGCGATCTTCGCGCCTAACAGATTCCCGTCCTTATCAAACAATACGGTAGAAGTGCTGTCTTTAAAAAGTTCTTCGGGCAGGCAGTTGATGTACCATACGGTGAAAAGTACCAATGAGGCCAAAGTCAGCCACTTAGCGCCTATTTTTAGAGGCTTTTTGTACTTTTTAAAGGTTGGGAAGGCCTTTTTCATGGTTTTCTACTCAAAGGTAGGGTGGATTTCAGGGCTATTTTGGCCCTTTTATTATTCGCGGTCTTTTGGGTGAAAAGCGTTTTTTACCTTTGATCAAGTGAAAGAGGGTTATTCGTTAATAGTTATTAGGTTAGTCGGCGGCTTGTCTTCCATTCGCTTACCAGGTAGGGTTGTTTCGTCACTTGCTTACTGCCTACTGCTTACTTTCTACTGCCAACATGTATTTTCCCAGCAATACAACTTCCAGAATTACTCTGTAAAGGACGGCGTAGCTCAATCACAGGTTTACTCTTTGCTACAGGACAGCCGCGGTTATTTATGGATGGGCACGCGGGGCGGAGGTATCACGCGTTTTGACGGAACCGAATTTAAAACCTATACCGTAAAAGACGGACTCATCAATAATTATGTTTTCTCGATCAAAGAAGACGAGAAGAGCAACTTGTGGATAGGTACCAATAACGGACTCTCACATTTCAACGGAAATATCTTCAAGAACTACCCGGTTGCAGGCGACTCGGCGCAGGTCTGGGTACAGGAAATTGATTTCGATAAGAAAGGAAGAAAATGGCTGGCCACGAATTTGGGAGTTTTGCTTTTCGACGGGAAGAACTTTATTCATGTGCATAAACAACTCGGCCTGAAAAATGAAGTGGTGAACGCTTTACACATTGATAAAAAGGGGAACATATGGTTCGGTACCGGCAAAGGCTTGTACCGTATCATCGACAAAGGCAATAGCTTTGATTATGTGCACTACAGCGGGGTGAACAATTCCATCACCTGCATTAAAGAAGACAAGAACGGAAGCATCTGGATAGGAACCTACGGCGACGGCGCTTACGTATACAATTGGAAAAAATTCTATCGCATCGATCTCAACCTGGAACTTTACCTGCAAACGGTTTTGGATATTTATTTTGACAACAAGAACAGCGTTTGGCTTGCTACGCTGAACAGCGGGGTTTGCCAATATGAATTGGGGTCAAAGAATTTCTCCTGGTTAAAAGAAAGCGAAGGCCTGAGCAATAACCACGTGCGCAGCATTGTACAGGATAACAGCGGCAATTACTGGTTTGGCACTTCAGGTGGCGGAGTTTGCAATTATTTCGGGAAGCAATTCACACATTACGATAAAACTACGGGAAAGCTGGCCGGAAATTATATCTACAGCATTTATCGCGACAGCAAACAGAACTTATGGGTAGGAACCTCCGATAAAGGAGTGAGTCTATTCGACAGCTCCAAATTCTTCAGCGCCGCCAATGGTTTTGCCGATGTAAAAGCGCGTGCCATCTGTGAAGACAACTCCGGTATCCTGTATTTTGGTACGGATGGCCAGGGAGTTTTTAGCTACAATGGGATCGAATTCGCACAAGTGGACTGGCTCGTAAAAAAATACATCCGTGGCATGGTGAAAGATAAAGACGGGAATATCTGGATCGCAACAGCCGGAACCGGACTTTACAAAATGATGATCAACGAAGGAAGACTGAAACTTCTCAATTTTACAACGGCTGACGGATTACTTCACGATCGCCTGACCTGTTTGTGTTACGACAAACAAGGGCGGATCTGGTACGGAACCGAGAACAACGGCATTGGCATGCTGGAGAATGACAAAGTGCAGAAACTGGTGATCACCATCAAAGATGGATTGCCTGCTAATTCTATTCGTTGTCTTACCGAAGATAAAAACGGATTCTTATGGGCCGGAACCGCGGGTTATGGAATTGCTTCTTTCCCTCTTTACCAGGGAGATTATAAAGTGAAAAGTTATGACCACACCAATGGGTTGACTTCCTCCAATATTTATTTGCTTACCTCCGATAACAAGAATAATTTATTTGTGGGCACAGAGACCGGGCTTGACCATATTTCCTTCGATAAGGAAAGAAAGATCGGCGAGATAAAACATTACAGCAAAGGAGAAGGTTTTACCGGGATAGAGACCTGCCAGAACGCGGTGTTCAACGATACTGACGGCACCATTTGGTTCGGTACTATCAACGGACTTTCAAAATACAATCCGGCCAACCTGGTGAAGAATGTCAATCCGCCTATTACCACAATTAGCGGCGTGCGTTTGCAATACAAACCCATTGCAGAAACAGAGTACGGCAACTTGGCGGGCGACTGGAACAAAGTTTCTTCTTTACAACTACCGCATAACGAAAATCACATCACTTTTGACTTCCTGGCTATTAATTTCAGTAACCCGGATGCGGTGCGCTATCAATGGAAGCTGGAAGGCGCGGATAAGGATTGGTCGCCGGCATTGAACCAAAAAAACACTACTTACCAGAATCTCAGCGCCGGAAATTATACTTTTATGGTAAAGGCCTGTAACGAAGATGGTATTTGGAACCCGGAGCCCGTTACTTTTAAATTCTCGATCTCCTCGCCCATTTGGTTGCGCTGGTGGTTCATTGCTTTGTTGGTTGGATTTTCGGGGGGAATTCTTGCTTTTATTTTTAAGTGGAGGGAGAATAGAATTAAAACCAAAGCCCAGGAAGAACAGAAAAAACTGCAGATGGAAAAAGAGATCGTGGAGCTGGAACAAAAAGCGCTGCGCTTACAGATGAACCCGCATTTTATCTTCAACGCGCTTAATTCAATTCAATCGCAGATAGGAGCCGACAACGAACAGACCGCACGTTACTATTTGGCAAAATTCTCAAGATTGATGCGACAAATACTGGATAATTCGAGGAATACCACCATTACGCTGGAGGAAGAAGTGAATACGCTGGAAAATTATTTGCTCATTGAGAAATTCTGTAACGGCGATCGCTTTGATTATAAGATAACGGTTGACGAGAATGTAGAAAAGGATTATGTGAAGATACCTCCCATGCTCTTGCAGCCCTTTGTGGAGAACGCAATTAAACACGGATTAAAATACGTTGAAGGAAAAAGAGGCATGATAGAAGTTGGTTTCCGGGAAAAGAACAATGCACTGGAATGTTCGGTTACCGACAACGGCATAGGCCGCAAAAAAGCGGAAGAAATGATCAAAGCGAGCAAGGAAACTTATCATAGATCTACAGCGCTTATCGTTACCCAGGAGCGTTTGGATATCTTCAAGGAAGAATCGGATGTGCGTTCGCTGGAGATCATCGATCTTTTTGACGAGCAGGGCAATGCTTCGGGAACGAAAGTGATCGTACGCGTGCCTTTAGTATAAATTCGTATTTTTGAGAACATGATCAAAGCCATTATCATAGACGACATAGAGCAAGCGAGAATTACACTGAAGAAAGATCTGCAGGCCTACGCGCCTGATGTGGAAGTGATCGCAGAGGCCGGCGGCGTGATCGAAGGCGCCAAGATCCTGAAAAGTTTACAACCCGATGTACTTTTCCTCGACATACAAATGCAGGATGGCAGTGGTTTTGATCTGCTGGACATTTTAAAAGAAATAAACTTCAAGATCATCTTCATCACCGCCAGCGACGCGCACGCTATCAAAGCCTTCCGTTACGCGGCCATTGATTATTTAATGAAACCCGTTGACCCGGACGAATTGGTGGAAGCGCTGAAAAAATTACGGGAAGAAAAGATCAATGAGAGTGAAAAATACAAACTCCTCAACGATTCGTTAAAAAACCACCAGAGGCCTCACGAAAAACTGGCGCTTCACACACAGGATAAGATCCATATCGTCAACATCATCGACATCATCCGCTGCGAGAGCAATGTGAACTATACCGAGTTCTTCTTCAGCGGCGGAAAAAAGTTACTGGTAACCAAAACCCTCAAAGATTTCGAGGACCTGCTCTCCGACCAGGGTTTTTACCGCGTACACCAATCGCACCTCATCAATACCAAATACATTAAGGAGTTTGTGAAAACGGATGGCGGTTACCTTTTAATGACCGATGGCTGCAATGTCCCTGTTTCTACCCGCAAGCGGCCCGAAGTGATGAAAATGCTCGAAGAGCTTTAAATTTTAAGTTTGGCAAGAATACGGGAAATGTATTTTTCCCGAGGCATCAATGCAGTTTGAATTCGCCTCGCGTAATAGATACTGTCTAATACCTCTTTCTGTTTCTCTTCGATCAAATGCTTTTGCCGGGTTATTTCAACATTCGCTTTCTTTTTCTGCACGAAACTTCTATAAGCGAAAATAGCGAAACCCAATACCAATAACCCGAAACCGGAAATGGCCCCTAGAATAATGCGCTGTTTGCGTTTTTCTGCGGCAGCCAGGGCGTCTTTCTTCTCCTGTTCAAGTCGAGCCTCGTTCTCTTTCTTCTCAAATTCGTGTGTCATTTCCAATCGCACGGTCTTTTTGGTCTTCTCCTCGTTCACAAGGCTATCGCGCGTGGTTATGAAAAGCTTATACCAGTTCAGAGCTCCTTTGTAATTTCCTCTTGCGCTATCCAGTATCGCCAGGTCAGAATAACATTCTTTCATTTCTATGAGGCTGCCAATGTCTTTGGCCATTCCAAGTGCCTTGTTCAAATACATGTCGGCATCCCTGTATTTTTTGATCCGTGTAAAGAAAGATCCCATGTTGATGTAAAAACCGGCGATCGCGTCCTTATCGCCCATTTCTTCCATCAGTTTCAAGGCCAGGTTATAATTTCGAACCGCTTCTTCATAATTCCCGTTCTCTTCGTAGAAAATAGCAAGGTTATTATACGAAGCGGCAATGTCCTGTTTATCGCCTATCTCTTCTCTGATCCTGAGGGACCTTAAATAATAGTTCACAGCTACCGCGGGTTTACCCTCATAATAATAGGTGTTTCCGATATTGTTAAGCGTAGCAGCAATACCTTTGAGGCATTTTTTATCCTTATTACCCGTTCCTTCTCCACATCTTTCCTCAAATATTTTCAGCGCCGCCTGGTATTGCTTTAGCGCTTCAGGGAAATTCTCCTGGTAAAGATACACGATGGCGATGTTATTGTAACAAACGGCTATCCCGTTCCTATCGTACAATTTTTCCTTTATCCGGAGAGAAGCGAGGTGATGTTTAAGCGCTTCCGGATAGTTTCCAAGATACCAATTCGTGGTGCCGAGATTATCCAGGGCTATTGAAATTCCCCTTTCGAATTTCAACTCTTCCCCGAGTTTTTTTGCTTTCTCAGCCAGTTCCAATGCCGGCTTATACCCGCCGGTCTGCCAATTAGAGATACTAAGAAGATTCAGGGCGTTCACCGCATTGGTGTCCTTCGCTTTGTCGGCAACCTTCTTCAATGAATCGATACGCGCGGTTTGCGATTCGCAGACATTTCCTCCCACAAAAAGGAAAAAGAATATATTCAGCAGCAAACCGGGCTTTAGTCTCATAAAAGGCTGAGTAAAAGTAACAAAAGTGTCGAAAAAAGCCCTGTTTTCAGCCTTATAATCAGATTTCCAACCACCCGTCAAATATTTTGCGGATAGGGGCCATAATTGCTTGGTAATTCCTATTTTAGCTTAAATTTTAAAAGCCCTTCATGACACTAAAAAGAACTTTCCTGGCCGCCCTCGTTTTGTTTGGCGGAAAGGCATTCTCGCAGATCACCATCACTAGTGCCGACATGCCCAGCGCCCAAGACACAGTACGCATCAGTGTAAAGACATCGCTTGCGGGTTTTGATCCCAACCAAACCGGCGCCGGTTTCACCTGGGATTTCAGCTCCCTGGTTCCGGATTCGCAACGAGTGGTAGATTGCGTTAGACCTATCAACACCGCTTACGGACTATACTATGGATTCCTCGCCACTTACGGCATTTATAATTACTCGCCTGACCAGTTTCCATTCTCCCTGATAGGCACACCGCCAACCAACGTGTATGATTTTTATAAAAAAAACAGCAGTTTTCTCGCCATTGTAGGACAAGGAATGACCATTGGCGGACAAGCAATACCTGCTATTTACCAACCCGCCGATCGGGTTTATAAATTTCCAATGAACTATGGCGACCAGGATACTTCTGTCTCAGGTTTCGGTGCTCCCATCCCCGGTTTTGGTTACTACCGTAAAGAACAAACCCGCGTAAACGAAGTTGACGGTTGGGGAACGCTCATCACCCCTTTCGGAACTTTTAACACCCTCCGGGTAAAGAGTACGCTCAGTATCATGGACTCTATTTACCTTGATACGCTTGGCTTTGGATTTAATATTCCCAGGCAGAACATCATCGAATACAAGTGGCTTGCCAACGGACTTGATCTGCCTGTGCTGGAAATTGACGGAACAGAAGATTTCTTTGGGCTAAATTTTACGGTTGATCGCGTAAACTGGCAGGACAGCCTTTGGGCGCCGATCGGGATCACTTTTACTAAACAAAATACCTGCGCTATCGTAAGCGAGGGCTCTTTAGCCGCGAATGTAGCAGGCGGAAAAAAACCACTTGCTTACCAATGGAGCACGGGAGACACTACTACATCGATCAACAATTTACCTCCCGGTATTTACACCTTAACCGTCACTGATTATTACGGGCAGGTAAAACAGGCGATCGATACAGTTCACGAACTCACCGACTCAAGCTGCCTTATCCTGGCCACATTCACTTCGGTTAAAACCTGTACGCAGTATAAAAAAGGTTCTTTAACGGCTACTGTTACCGGCGCTCGTTTGCCGGCGAAATACATGTGGAGCACCGGTGACTCAACGCTTACCATCAATAATTTGGGCGTTGGAACTTATACGCTTTTCATCACCGATAAATACAATCGCCTGGGCGTTGCCTACGGCGTTGTGGAGCCTCCTACAGCCGATGCTACCTGCCTCACCATACCGAATGCGTTCACGCCCGACGGCGATGGCACCAACGACGTTTGGAACATCAAGACACTGAATGATTTCACCGAGTGCAGCGTGGAGATCTTCAACCAGTGGGGATCGCTCGTGTTCAGATCCAAAGGTTATGATATGCCCTGGGACGGACAATACAACGGGCAGCAGGCCCCGGCCGGCGCTTATTATTTTGTGATAGACCTGAAGAACGGAGAGAATAAATACACCGGTACAGTAACCATTATACGCTAATGAACATGAAGAAGAAGATATTATCCCTTGCATTTCTTTCATGCGCTTTCCTGGTGAACGCGCAACAATTGCCTTTATTCAGCCAATACCTGAACAACGATTTCCTATTGAACCCCGCGGTATCAGGAACAAAAAGCTATATGCCGGTTTCCATTTCGGCACGTGTGCAATGGGTGAATTTTAACGGCGCGCCTACAAACCAGGTGGGAAGCATACATGGGGCCATCACCAAAAATGTAGGCATGGGTCTCGCGGTAAGTAATTTTACCGCAGGTGCCACTCGTATGACATCCGCTCAAGTAGCATACGCGTATCGTCTGAAAATAAACGACAAGATCAAAATGTCGTTTGGCCTAGCGCCCATGATCATACAACACTCCATTGCCAAGGATAAGATCGTGCTTGAGGACATCAACGACAATACATTCAATAAACTGAACGGGAAAACTACCGTTGCCGACCTGAACACCGGGATTTATGCTTATGGTACTAACTGGACGGCGAGCATCTCGGTTCCGCAATTGATGGGCAACCGTTACCGCATGGGCGACAACGACCTTTTCAAAGAGCGTTTGAAAAGACATTATCTTGTTTACGGCTCTTATGATCTGAAATGCAAAGAGAAGTACACCATTACACCTTCGGCCTTGATCAAAATGGTGGAAAGCGGCGCGCCTGTACAATTTGATGTGAATGTGAAAGCGGTTTACGATAATTTGTTCTGGGTAGGCTTATCTTATCGCGGAGCCAGCTCGCAAAGCTTCAATGAAGCTGTTGTTGTAATGACCGGGATACAAAAGAACAATTTTATCTTCGGTTATTCGTTCGATTACGGGTTCAGCAGCATTCGTTCCTACAGCATGGGTTCGCACGAAGTATTCCTCACTTACCGCATTCCCTGCAAGGATTGTGATAAAGTTGAGACCGCTATCGATACCACAGCAAAAGAAAGTCAATAATAACCACTTAATAAAAAACACATGAAGAAGATCATTGTACTACTTGCCGTTCTGCTCAACGTTTTTGCTTTTGCACAAACCGAAGGAGAAGGAATTGCCTTTGAACACGGAGCGTGGAAAGAAACCCTGGCGCGCGCCAAAAAAGAGAATAAACTCGTGATGTTAGACGCTTTTACCAGCTGGTGCGGTCCCTGCAAATGGATGGCAAAGAACATCTTCCCGATGAAGGACGTAGCGGAGTTCTACAATAAGAATTTCGTAAGCACTAAAATTGACATGGAAAAAGGAGAGGGCATCGATATCGCTAAAAAATACGCGGTAATGAATTACCCAACCTTCCTGTTTGTGGATGGTGATGGAAAATTGGTACACCGCATTTGCGGTAGTCGCGAGGCGGAAGCTTTCATTAAAGCCGGTAAAGATGCTATGGACCCAAAGGCGAATTATGCGGCCCTTGAAACAAACTTCAAAAAGGCGGGAAGCAACCCCGACGCAGCCTCAGCGTATTTCAACGCGGCCAGCGAAGCCTGCATGGATGTAGAAAAAGATGTAACCGCTTATTTGGGTACTCAGAAACCTGAATCGCTTACCGAACAGGCCAATTACAACCTGGTGTTGTACTTTATCAACGATCACAACAATCCTTCCTTCCAATATATGGTTGGTCACTATGCTGACTTTACCGCGAAATTCAAAAAAGAAGAGATCGACGAGAAGATCAAAATGGTTTATACCGGTTCTATTAAGAAAGTTCTGCGGGCGAAGGACGAGGCCCAATTAGCAAGCTTACAAAAGTCTTATCGTGCTGCATCGAACGTGCCGGCAAGATATCTGGATTCTTATACAGAAGTAGCCAAGGCGCGCATCAGCAGGGATACGGCCGTGTATTTTAAGGCGATCATTGATTTCACTGATAATTTTCTGATGGCAGATGCCAACCAGTTGAATTCAAACGCCTGGGATTTTTACGAGAAGACCGACAACAAAGCCTACCTGCTGAAAGCGGAGGCATGGGCAAAAAAATCAACGGAGCTTGCGCCCGGCTATGCCAACTTCGATACTTACGCCGCTGTGTTATTCAAGCTTGGAAAATACCCTGAAGCCAAGAACACTGCCACCAAAGCCATTGATATGGGTAAGAAGAACGGCGAAGACGTGAAAGAGACCGAGGGTCTGCTGGATAAGATCAATGAGAAATTGAAAGTATAACGATATGCACTATTGTTTTTAAGGTCGGCCAACACTTGGCTGGCCTTATTTTTTTCCCTTCAGCCGGATGAGCTGCTTTTCAATATACTGATCCGAAGAGAGGAGGGCTGTCTGTATGTTCTTCGCGTAATGGATCGAATCCAGTATTTCCTTCTGCTTCACTTCAATGATCTCTTTTTGGCGGGTTATCTCCAGGTTGGCCTTTCGTTTTTGCAGGTAACTACGGTAAGCGTAAACCGCGAAAGCGAATACCAACACTAAAATACCACATACACTGTACATGATGATCCATTGCCTGCGACTATCAGCCTTTGCGATAGCTTCCCTCTTTTCCTGCTCCAGCTTAGCGGCCGCTTCCTTTTTCTCAAACTCATAGTTCATCTCGCTCCTTACCTGCTTCCTGGTGTTCTCTTCATTGGTAAGGCTATCCTTATAAGCCACCCACATTTTATAATCATGCAGCGATTGCGTATAATTTCCCAAAGCCTCATGTACTTCTGTGCGATAGCCATAACCTGTTTTCACATCATCCATACTACCTATCTCTATGGAGAGCAGGATTCCCTTATCAAGCCAGGGGATGGCTTCTTTTGGCTTACCTACCTTGTAATACAGGTTACCGAGGTCGTTATAGATCGCCGCCTGGTTCAGTTTATCTCCTGTTGAATCGCAAAGCCGCATGATCAGGAAATAATTACTGAAAGCCTTTTCATATTCCCCGAGGTTGATGTACACATTGGACATGTTGGCGTATGCACTGATGAGGCCCTGTACATCGCCAATCCTTTGTTCAATTGCAGCGGCACGCCGGTAATACTGCATCGCTTCCGGATAATTCACCCGGTTCTCATAAAAATTACCCAGGTTGTTGATCGTATGTGCGTAGTGCGAATCCAGCGTATCGCCGGTCTCTCTTTTGATATTGAGAGATAGCAGGAAATTCTTCATCGCCTCCTCTTCGTTCCGCTGCTGGAAATAAAGATTTCCAATATTGTGGTAGATCGCAGCCACGCCGGCCCGATCCTTCATTTCCTCCCTTAATTTTAATGAGGCATAATAGTTCTTTAAAGCTTCGGGGTAATTTCCGCGGGCACAGTAAATGAGTCCATAGTACAGGTACGAGATGGCCATTCCTCTTTTATAACCCACCGAGCTGGCCAGTTCATGCGAACGTTTCGTATGCACAAAAGCGCTGTCGAAATCCCCAACCACCAAAAAACGACGGGAAAAAGCATTGATGGCATTCACCTTCTGGGTATCGCTCGCTGCCTTAAAGATCAATTGACGCAAAGAGTCTCCATCGTCCTGCGATCGCACGAAAAAAAAGATGAACAGACAGAAATATAGCGGGTACCTTCTATACATGATGCCCGGTAAATATAAGAAATGCACCGCAATGGTCTAACTAAAGGCCTTCCTGATCTTCAGATAGTCAAGATAATACAACACTTTCAGCGAGATCATGTTGTTTTGCGGCGATTTTAGCGTGGTTTCGAAGTTATGATAGTAATCCGGATCGATCAGGGCTTCGCGTTTTAACAGTGAGTTCTTCCATACCAGGTTGAGCTCGCTGCCGGGCGCGAACTGCCAAAAGAAGACCATATCGATATTGAAAGCGTTGAAGTTCACATTGTGATCGTAAGAATAGCTATTGTAATCGTTCAATTTTCCATCCCTTCCCAAGTGATAATACCCGCTGTATTGCGCGCTCGACCAATAATGCCGCAGCCGGAAAGAAAGCGACATCTTATTGGTGAATTTATACACGCTCGACACCGTATTACTGATCGTGTTCATGTTTCGGCGCCCGAACGTGATCGTATCCGCGCCATCGTAATTCACAAAGCCTATGTCATCGGATCGCAAGTTGTCGGAGAACTCAAAAACAAAAGAAAGTTTATTGTTCATGCGGTATCGGGGAGAAATGAACACGTTAAAATTACGACGGTCATTCTCAATGAAATACCGGTAATTGGTAAAGATGTCGAGTGCCAGTTTTTTTCGATAATCCGTTGAGATGAATCCACCCCAGTTGTAATTGATTGGATAGGTATAGTAGCGATTTGGAATGCGCGGCTCGTAATAATCGTAAGTGATCACAGGCTCTATCCCGTAATTGATGCCGCAGGTAAAAAAGTTCTTGGCAAAAGTGGTGCGTGTATTTCCGTAAATACCAAAGTTCCAGAACGCGTTGGGATTGAACATACGCTGGTAACTGATGTAGATATTATTGAAGATGTTATTCAACTTCCAGAATGGCTTATAGATATTGTAATTCAACTCCAATCCCGTTTCAACATTATTGCTCAAAAGCAAAATACCCAGGTCGTTCGGATTATACCGGTCGGATTTCATTGCACCGTAAAAGGCCCATAGGAAATTCCCACCACTCTTTCCAAAGTCAATATTGGCGGCATATCCTGTATAAGGTTTTGCGCTGTCTGGAAAAAAACGGTTGGTTATAACGCCGCTTGAACCGAACGTATACGTATTCTTTTTGTTATTGATACGCAACCCGCTGCCGGTAACGTTCGCATCATAATACTCGCCCTCCCGGGTAACGTTTGTGTTGACAAGATAAAGTGAAGAATTGTTTTTCAGGGCCTGGTCGAGCACAATGATATTATAATTGGTATAGGGAGAAGTAAGGATCTTCCTGGAATCGCCGGTGATGGTATCCTGCGCTGTAGCATACATGCGGTTGGAAACAGCGTTGAACACACCGATACCCAATTTCCCGGCCGTTCGGCCCGAAAGCTTCGTGGCGTTCAGTAATTGTGTTTGCGCGGGATTCTTAACTACTTTTTCATGATCATTCAATTGATAATATGCGTCGTAAAATCCAATAGGCGTTCCACCTACCCTCCTGGAATAGAATAAACCGCCACGATTAAATAATTCTGTGCCCTCCGTAAAAAAAGGCCGGCGCTCCTGGAACTGCACCTCAAAAGGAGAAAGATTGAGCACCTGGTTATCCGATTGCACCTGGCTGAAATCCGGAACCAACGTCATATCCAAAGTGAACGCGTCTGATAAACCGTACTTCACGTCCATTCCTCCACTCGCGTTATAAGTAAGATCGTTTACGCCGGGTGTTTTATAAGGATAGTGATTGACTATACTTGCCACATATGGACTAAACGATAAACGAACGGGGGGTTTGATGTTTTCGAGCCCGGTAAGATCCCCGAACTGCCTTACCATAGCCCCAATAAGTGGATTGAGCCTGTTCCAGAATGACATCTCGCGGCTGCGGCGAACCTTGCGGATAATATTGAATCCCCAGGTTTGAATTTCCTTCTTTGAAAAACGCACCGCCGAATACGGGATCTTCATTTCAATGGCCCAACCCTTATCGTTTATTTTTACGCTACTGATCCATACCGCGTTCCAGTCGAAATCCTGGCCTTCGGTGCTGTAGCGCGCATCAATTTGTGTTCCGGCCGCCGTAACAAAAAAGCCATACGCGTTAATATCGTCGTTATAGGTGTCGAAGAAAATACCGAAGAGATCCGCGTTCGCTTCGTTATCGCGCGTGCTCAACTCGCGTAAAATGCTGTCCGGCGAACTATCGTACAGCTGGGCCCCGATATAGATCGCCTCATTATCATAAAGAACCCTTACTTCTGCATTTTGTGCAGAAGGTTCATCGGGCCTTAGTTCGCGCTGAATAAGATCGGTGGCTACCTCGGCAGCCAGCCAGCAGCTATCATCCAGCACAGCATCTATGTTTGGTGCATTTTGAATGCGAATGGCCCTGAGGCTTTTCTGAGGGAATTCCTTCTGCACAGCCTTTACCGTCAAACTATCGCTCTGCGAAAAAACGGTTCCACATACGATCAAAAAAAGACAAAAAATAACCGGTCGTTGCATTCCGCTTCAAAAATAGGAATAACAAAAACCGGTAACATCCCCCAATTGAGGGGAAAACGTTTTTTAAGGTTAATCTTTGTTAATCTCATACGCTTTTAACACGCTCAAGGGATCTTGCAAATTTGGGAAATAAGTATTATCATTGATGTATCAAATGATCGTATGAAGTTCAAAAGGTATACCCGGGCTGTTTTCCTGGCCCTTTTTATGGTGGTGCTTACAAACTGTGCGCCACTTATTTCTCCCTTCGACCAGTATGCCTATGTACAATGTACTTCACTGAAAGTGGACGTGCTGGTGCTGATGGATCATGCTACAGAAAGCTACCAAAGCTTTGAGAAAGAAGTTAAGGAACTAGACACAAAGATCCAGAAAGCCTATGAATACGAAAAGAACCGCCCTAAAAATGAGATCACGCTGAAACTGTGGAACAAGATCATAGATCCGAACGCGAATCTTTACGGAGGTTTTATGGAAAGATGGAAAAGCGAGGGAAAACTAAGTCCCGTCTTTATCAAAGAAGAAAAAGGATTGGTATCGACCGCTTTTGACCAGATAGCACAATTGGAAAGTAAGAAGATCAAATCCATTCAATAAACGAGACCATGGGAGACACAGCGATAGACTTTAAGGCGATCTTTGCCGAACTCTTGAAAGAAGCAGAGGTGCTGGCCGAAAAAACACTGAAGAACTATGTGAAGGAAGCTAAAGGCGACAGCAAAGATATTCTTAACAAGATGAAAGCCGATCTTGAGCGCTGGACCCTGCAACTAGCAGCTGGAGAATTGAGCAAGGATGATTTTATCTTCCTGGTGAAAGGGCAGAAAGACCTGATGGAAATGGTTGCTCTGAAACGCGCAGGGATCACCGCGATCACCCTAAATGAGTTCCGCGACAGCCTTATCACCATGGTAACGGGCAGCCTGCTCAAAGCGATAAAGATCTAGATCGCTATTTCAAAAACCTCCTAAAGTTGCCCAATAATACTCCGGTACTGCAGGCATTATATCCTGTTTATTTTATTTACATACCGGGTGATGTATCGCTCGGAGGTAAGAAGCGCATTCTGTATGCGTCGGGCATAATAGATACTATCCAGGATCTCCTTCTGCTTTTCTTCGATCAGTTCTTTTTGCCGAAGGATAGCCAAATTGGCTTTTTGTTTCTGGAGGTAACTGCGGTACGCAAAAATGGCAAAGATCAGCACCAGGATCCCGAACGCTGAGATGAAGTACAGGATGATCTTTTGTTTGCGCGATTCCGCCGCGGCCACAGCCTCTTTTTTTTCCTGCTCCAGCTTCGTCGCGGCCTCCTTTTTATCAAACTCGTAATTCATCTCCAGGCGCATGGTCTCCTTCGTATTCTCCTCGTTCAGCAGGCTGTCGCGTGTCCTGATGAACTTCTTGTAGTTCGATAACGCCTTGGTATGCGATTTTGTCTTTTCATAAAGCTCACTAAGCGCGTGGTAGGCGTCCTTCATGCTCTCGAGGTCGCCTATCTCTTCAGATATCTTCGCACCCTTTAGCGCGTTCTGCTCCGCGGCCTGATATTTTCCAATTTTCGTGTAAAGAAGCGCGAGGTTGATATAAGTTACACCCTGGCCTTGTATATCATCTATCTCCTCGTGGATCTTCAGGGACGCGTATTGACTTTCTAAAGCGTCTTCCAGCCGGTTTTGGGCATCGAACACCAGCCCAATATTTCCATAGGCATTGGCAATTCCCATCTTGTTCCCTGTTTCTTTCATCAGGTCAAGGCTCAAACCATAATTACGCAACGCCTCTGAAAAATCATTTTTAGCATAGTACAGGTTGCCAATGTTGCCATACGAATTGGCCATGCCTCGCTTGTTTCCTAACTCCTTTCTTATCTGCAAGGCGATCAAATGATATTTAAGCGCCATGTCAAACTGGCTCTGTATCCCGTAAATATTACCGATGCCGTTATGAATGGACGCGACACCTCTTTTATCGTTCAGTTTTTCCTGTATACGCAACGCTGCGTAGTAATGCTGCAGCGCCATCGGATAAAAACCTTTATTGAAATAGATCACACCCATTGTGTTATGTGCGTAGGCAATACCTTTTTGCCAGGCTTTTCCTTCAAGTATGGGTGAGGAAGCCAGCTCCAGTTCCCGCTCTACGTAAATAAGCGCGGTATCATAACTGCCTATACTCATATAAACCCAGCTGAGATCTCCATAGCTTTTTACTTTATTGGTGTCGTCCTTGGAAACAGCAAGCACCCTGAATATTGAATCAATAGCTGTATTTTGTGACCTTATCACCTGTGCCAGGAAACTCAAACCGATTATGAACAGATATTTTTGCATAAACCCGGGATCAAGGCCCTGTTTCGATCCAGTTAAGGTCAATTTTATCAAATATAAAAAAAATACACGCTTTCCCGATAAAACAGGGATCAGCAACCCCGGAAAGCTTTACTTTTACATCTATGTTACAAAGACTTTTTTTGATCCTCTGCCTTCTTTTTCCGCTTATCGTACATAACTCTTGCTGTAAAGCGGGTAAGGACGGGAAAGCTGCCATAACGATTCATGTTTTCAGTGACAGCAAAAACCCGGTTTACGGCGCCGATGTTTATATTAAATACGGCCAAAGTAAAGCTCCCGGCAGCATCAATGATTTTGACGAACATGTGCAGACCGGTCCGGGAACTAATGTTGTGACTTTTTCTAACCTACAATGTGGTACCTATTATTTATTTGCCAAAGGGTACGATAGCCTGCTTGCTTCACCTTTGTCGGGAGGCGCGCCCATCAGCATATTGCGCAAGAAACGAAATAAGGGATTGAATACAAATATGTACATCAGACCTTAGAGTTGCATCTCAAACAAACTCAAAGTTGTTCCCCAATAATGTTGCGGCAACGGATTAGGTTGCGGAAGGTACTTTTGACCAATATACGTAAAACCGCAATTGACGTAATAGGCCTTTAGTTTTTCATTGTCTCCCCAGGTGTCCATGCGGATGAATTTTTTCCGGTAGCGTGACCATGATCGGCGGCCCATTTTTTTATGAGATGCATGATGCCCTTGCCTTTGAAAGAAGGATTGACAGCGATGCGGTGCAAATAAATAGAAGGCTCCTTGTCTTTTTCGTCCCAGATGATAGGGTCATTATAAACCACCGAGAATACGCAGGCTATATGTTCGCCATCAATAATTTTGTAATGATGTTTTTCTTTGATCTCACGCTCTATGAGGTCTCGCTCGAATTCGGGCCACAAGTTATGGCCGTTGATGCGTTGGTAATCCACCGCCGTGCGGTAGAGTTTAAACGCAAAGTCAATATCCTCTATGTTGCTGAGTTGGATCTGCATTACAATTTTCGGTACATGATAAAAGCATTCACGAAACCAAGCTGCGCGTGTTTGAACGCTTCAGGAATTTCTCCAATGATCTCAAAACCCAGGCCTTTCCAGAGTTTCACCGCGCTTTCGTTGGACTTTACCACAAGGTTGAACTGCATGGCGCTAAAACCGGCGTGTTTCGCTTCGATCAAGGAAAACTCTCCCATTTTCTTCCCAACTCCCTTCCCTCTCGCATCCGGCGAAACAGCGTAAGCCGCATTGGCAATGTGCGAGCCGAGACCGGGCTGATTTTCTTTGAAGAAAAAACTTCCGAGCACTTTTCCATCCTCAACCGCCACATAAACCTGCTTCTTCTCATCGAACCAATAAGCAAGCATTTCCTCTTTGCTGATGGCTGGAGCAAAAGCAAAAGAATCCCCCTTAGCATTGATAGCCTGCAGGATCTGCCAGGCTGGTTCTTTATCGGTGTTATTTGCCTTTCTTATTTCCATTATATTGGCTGTTGGCTACTAAATTGTCCCCCTTTAAAGGGGGACCGCTTTACCGGCTCCGCAAAGCGGAGCGGTAGCGAGGGGGTCAGGGTTTAGTAATTAGTTTTTTAAAAGTCGAGCTCCATCCGTATATCCGCCCTCATGAATTCACTCGTTCCCAAGGGCACTTCTGTAAACCCAAGCTTATAATATAATTTTATCGCTGCCGCTGAGTTCTTCTTATTCGAGAACAAAATGATCTTCTTCGCGCCAAGGTTCTTTATCGCATGCACTGACTCCTCCCCAATCTTATTCCCAATTTTTAAGCCACGATAATTCTCATCTACCGCCATTTTTATCATTTCGAAAACGTCTTCACCTAAATTGAGGTACGCACAGGTCCCAACCGGAAAACCTTTATAAAGCGCGATGAAGATCTTTCCACCGCCTTTCAAAACATATCCTTCGGGGTCTTCAACCGTTTTGATATCCTCTTCTTCCATCACGTAAGAACGGGTGATCCACTGCTCGTTTATTTCTTTGAAACGCGCGCGGTGCTCGTGGGTATATTCCACGATCTGTACATCCGTATCGGTAATTTTTTCTGCAGGGTTCAACATTGTTTCTATCATTTTATTTTCTTTGTAGTAGTAAGCACATTACTTTTTGAGTTCTTTTTAAAACGAGCATTTCTTTAGGTGCCTTTGCCTCCGCGAATCCGAGCTTATAATACAGTCGATGTGCCTCCTGCATTCTATCGGTGGTTTGCAGCCAGAGTTCTGCGGCTTTGTTTTCTTTGCAACGGGAAATGCAACGCTCTATCAATTTTGTAGCAATCCCCAGTTTGCGCGTTTCAGGATCTATATAAAGTTTCGCAAATTCGAATTTATCTTCGCCCAAACGCTTCAAAGCCACGCACCCAACCACTTTACCTTTATATAAGGCGTAAAAAACAAAACCGCCCGTTTCTAAATAAGCTTTATCAGGATTCCTTAAAGTGAATTCGTCTTCCTTCTCCAGCTTGCCATCCAAAACTCCAAGCAACCAATTGCCCGCGAGGTCATAAAAATATTTTTTCAAAGAAGGTTTATAATCGAGCACGTCCACTTCTTCATGTTGTGCAACCTGATGAATACGCCGGTTAAGTGGCACTTTCTCCATCTCCTTCTCAATGCGCCCAACAATATTGATAAAATCAGGGTGACCGCTGGTAAGCAATTGCTGCAGGCTGATGGAAATATTTTGCCATACCGGGCTAAGCTTCGGTAAAAGGCCCTGCCCTTTAGCGGTAAGTGTTACATGTTTGGAACGCGCATCTTCTGGGTTGGGTTTTATTTTTACGAGGCCGTTCTGCTCCATCTCGCGCACAATGTTCTTTACCGTAATATGCGTGAAGCCAATGGAAGCCGTGATATCCTGCATGGTGAGCGGCTTGCCCGCGTTAAGCAGCGTATGATACGTAGCGAACCAGCTTGCCCTGAAATTAATACCCAGCTCGCTGTAGATCTTATCACCCTCGCTTTGCAGCCGCTCGCCAATACGCCTCAGCCTTGTAGCGCCTGCCAGATAACCCACTTTTGAGATAAGATCGCTCATGATTTATGAAAGATGTTTCACAAATGTATGAAAGTACTTTCATTAATTCCAAATCACCAATGTTAAATGGCTGGTTTTTAGTAAAATAAAAAAGGGCGGACCAAATACCGCCCTTTTTAAGAGAACCCATCACCGCCTGTTCCCTGCAAACAGCGCGGGTTCTCATTACTCAAATTCTATTTAGCAGCCACGTTACCCATGTCCTTCACCACTTCTACCCAACGGCCGGGGACGCGCGCATTGATGGTGTTATCGTACATCGCCTCGCTGTACACAGTTGGTAAGTAGAACTTGCCTAAATAAGTGGCATTAAGCTGAAGTACGAATTTCTTACTTTGGTTACCGGGCAGGTCGTAGTACGAATAAACCCTGTCGTCACGAATATCCTGGTAGCGGGCCGCGTTGCCGCCTCCATTCTCGTCCATGCGGCTGTTGTGTATCTCCCAACCACTTGGGAAGATCTGGTTCAGCGCCATTTCCTTCAAATAACCTTTCGTGCCGGGATTGGTGATCGTTACCTCCGCCGTAAAATCCATGCCCTGTATCAATTTGTCGGGTTGAATTTCTTTGCCTTTCATATCCTTATACACAACTGACATTTTCAGATCCTTTGCAGAAGCGCTTTTATCTCCAACCAGCGGAACTCCTTCAACAATTACTTTAGCAAAGAGTGTAGACTTGCCGGTATTCTTCATCGAAACCTTCGCACTCTTTTCAATGTCCCTATCGGTATATTTTACCTGGTACAAGGTTTTCTTACTGATCTTGCTTCCGGTCTCGCCCGCGTTGAGCGAGTAGGTAAAGCTCATTTCACCACTATTCTCCTTTACACCGGTGTATTCGCACATCGCCAGTAAACTGTAAGCTGTTTCCTGCGTGCTCATCCATGTTTGCGAGCTCAGTGCTTTAGCTACACTTTTCGCCAAAGGCCAGCCTTTTGTCTTTTCATTCAGCAAGCTCAGCGTTTCCAGGATCATCGCTTCATCGCGGGTATCCGAACCGTACGAGTAAGAAAGCTCTTTGTAAGGTTTCACATCTGTAGACAAACCATCGATAAGCTTCATTGCCACTTCGGTTTGGCCCACGAGCTTATAAGCAGCGGCCAATCTCCATTTAGCAACTGCAGAAAGTGTTTTCTCCTCACGCAGCCTGTTCATCGCG
Source organism: uncultured Flavobacteriaceae bacterium (assembly GCA_964387075.1). Taxonomy (GTDB): domain Bacteria; phylum Bacteroidota; class Bacteroidia; order B-17B0; family Aurantibacillaceae; genus PALSA-968. The sequence continues at coordinate 488,094 of CAYLVB010000002.1, read as the reverse complement.
CCCATCTCGGCATTATTGCTCAGTGCAAGTACGAACAAACGGTAAGCCTGTATCACTTCATTTGTTTCTTCGCCATGCGGATGCGAGTATGGATTACTGCTATTGGTCCAGTTGCGCGCTTCCTGCTGTTGGTATTTCACCCATTTGGATTTCATGTTGTGTGGCAGGCTATAGCCTTGCTTCTCGGCTTCAATCATGAAGTGTCCCGCATAATTGCTTCCCCACTCGCTGTCATATCCTTCGCCGGGCCAGTAAGAGAATCCGCCTTTAGCGGTTTGGAACAATTGCAGGCGCTTTAAACCGGCCTTGATGTTATCGCTCACTTTTTGTTTCTGACCTTCTTTCATTTCCATCAAATTCATTACATAAAGTTGAGGAAACACAGAAGAAGTGGTTTGCTCAATACAGCCGTGCGGGTATTGGATCAAATAATCGAGGCGCTTTTCCAATCCCATGGAAGGGATGCTCGAGAATTCGATGGTTGCCTTGTTGGTGCCTGCAATTCCTTTGAAAGCTATATCGGTGTTCCACTCTTTGCCCGGCTCCAGCACCATATCCATACCGTCAACCACTTTGGGGTTTGGCGTGCGTACATTTAGTTCAATTTCCTGTACAGCTTTTTCTTTTCCGCTGGTGGCCGTGATCTTTACTTTAGCGATACCGATCTGCGGGGCAACGTTCAGTTTGAAATTGATCACTTCATCGCCAACCTGGGTGAATTTCATGGTTTGGGTTTTACTTCCATCAAGGGTTAACAGTTCATTCACTTCCACTTCAATCTTCACATCCTTTACATGATTTTCCATCGCAAACACATCCACGGGCAGGTAAACTGTTTCTTGTGGTCCCAGTACACGGGGCAAAGTTGCCAGTATCATCAAAGGTTTTCTTACGGCAACGGCTTTCTCGGCATTTCCATAAGCGCCTACTTCTTCGGCCACCACCATCACGCGCACAGAACCAACATAATTCGGTATTTCAACGGTGTGATTTTTTTCCTGACCCGCTTCAAGTGTGAACGGACCCATGAATTTCACCATCGGTTTAAAACGATTGGCTTTCGCGCTCTTCGATCCGCCATCCCCTTCTCCGTCACCACCCAGGCTTAAAAGTTTATCGAGTTTACCGGCATAAGCGCCTATCACCGCGTCGTACATATCCCATGTTTTCACTCCCAAAGCTTCGCGGGCGTAGAACGTGTTCCAGGGCTGTGGTGTTTTAAATCTTGTGAGATCCAATAAACCTTCATCCACCATCGCCAGGGTATAGGTCATTTTGCGGCCGTTCTTTTCTTTCACATGAATAGAAGTGAAAGATTCGGGCTGTATCACATCAGGCATTTTAATTTCGGGGTTCAGGTGCGTTAAAGGTTCGTCAACCAAAACCGGAACCACTCCGTACATTCTGATAGGCAGATCGTTCTTTGTATTCGCGTGAGGCTGTAACAAAGTAACATGTACATAAGCGTTAGGCGACATTTCTTTAGTAGCGGGAAACTCATAAGTAGTTTCTCCTTTTTTGGTAGCGATCCAGAATTTGTTCACCACTTTAGTTCCTGTTTCAATACTAACCAAGGCCATTCCGTCGGAAGGGGAAGGGAAAGAAAGCTTCACATTCTCGCCTGTAGTGTATTTTTCCTTATCACAGGCAAAGTTCAGCATGTTTGCATTCTCATTACCGCTGCGGTTACCGCGACTCCAATATGGCCAATCGATGTAAACCACTTTTCCGGTCTCGTGTCCACCTTCCAGATCGCTTACTGTAATTAAGTACCGGCCGTACTCAGGATAATTCACTCGGAAGTTAAATAAGCCTCTGCCCTCTTTCGTGCTGATCGTAGTATCTTTCATAACAATGGTACCTGCGCGAGAGATATAATTTGCCAGATCTTCTTCGCTGCGCTCGTACCACCAGCGCCATTGAATTTTGTAAACTTTTACCTGCAATTTGGAGGCGTTCACCAATTTCCCCTTTTCATTCACGCTTACCACATCAAATTTGTATGTGTTTCCTGTTTCTAAGGTATTGTCGTAACCCTTTTTATCAGGAGCGTGAAGCCCTACATAAGTTTTATAAGGAGAATACGGAATTGAGTAACGATCGATGCTGAAATCACCGCCTTCCTCAAACACTTTGGTTACGTAGGTGGCGCGCAGCATACCGGGGGCGGTTTGTCCCACAGCGAGATCGGTATTGATCAGGGCTTCGCCTTTTTCATTCAGGCTTCCGTCAAACACAGCTTCTGCGTCAGAGAAATAGTTACGGATAGGAGAATCGAACTCATAATTTTTGAATTTATCAAAGGTGGTCTTGCTTTGGTTCACGGTAACGTTCACCATAGCGTGCAGATTCTTCGCAATTGCTCCATGCAACCATTTCACAGATAATTTCGCGGTTGAATCGTTCTCCTTACCGTTCTCAAAATCCATGTAAATTTTCAGGCGGTTAGGTTTTACAGTCTCCACCTTGATGTTCTGGGTGAATGCGCGATTACCTACCCTGGCCACAGCGGTGTAATTCCCGGTGATAGCGTCAGTACCTGTCACGGTACGGAAATCGTACATGCCGCCGAAATTTTTGCTTTTGGTAGTTTGGTAGATCACGGTACCGTTAGGATCCTGCAATTCAAATTTTACAGGATGATTGGAAGGCAAACGCTTGTCTTTATCTTCCATAATGAAAGTGAGGAAGAGTGAATCGCCCGGGCGCCATACGCCGCGCTCGCCGTAAATGAATCCTTTCACTCCCTTTTGCACGATCTCTCCTTCCACATCAAACTTGCTGAGCGAATTGGTATAACCATCCAAAAGTTTCAGGTAGCCGCGTTGTTTGCCCGATCTTGCCAACAGTAAGAAAGGTTTGCGCTTCAATTGCACATCCAGCATACCATTCGGATCCGTAGTTCCACTTGCGATCAATTGTTTGGTATAATCGTAATATTCCAAAGTAGCGCCGGCCAAAGGCTTTGCCGAGATCATATCACTCACAAAAGCGTGCGACATCTTATTATCATCCAGTTTATAGATCAAACCAATATCAGAAGCCAGGATATTACGGCTCACCGCCTTTCCATAGTAATAATTGCTATTGCAGGGCGAGTAATTCTCATCATAATAATACCAATGATCGTATCCTCCGCCAAAGCTTCCGTAACCATGCCAGTTGTTCTCGTTCCAATCCTTCTCCTCGTTGATCACCGGCACCTGCTCTTCTGTATTTACAGCAATTCCTTCCTCACCCCCTTCTTCAGTTGCTTCATCGGCTACACCTTCACAATCGCATAGCGCGTATTCCTTTTTGAATTTGATGCTGATGCGATAGATCGCCCCGGGATCAGGCGTGATCAGTTTGCCAAGATCCAACACGTGTTTGTTCCATTGTTTTAAATGCATGCTCTTGTCGTAGTCCAGTTTCACTTTGCGTTCTGCTACAACTTTACCCACACGTGTGAGCCCGTCTTCTCCATCCAGATTATTTGTTTGCAGGAATTGCTGTACGTTGTTCTCGTATATTTTGATCACACGAACATCCACCGCCTTTAAACTGATCGCTTCAAAAGGAAATATCAATCCATTCGAGTTAGGGAGAATGGAGCCATTGCCTTTGATACGCACCAAAGGTTTGGGTTCTTCAAAAGTGATGGTTTGGCTATAAGCCGCGTTCATTTTATAGCCTTTGAAATTCTTGATACCGCTGGCTACAGTAATAAGCCTTTCGCCCTCAACGCGCTTATCCAGGAAAACCTTCACCACGTTACCTTCAATGGCGTACGTAAGATTTTCCATTCCTTGCAGGGAAATGATCCCTTTCAGATTCTGGTTGTAATGAATAGGATCGCTGAAAGTAAGTTCTACATATTGATCTTCTCCGTCAACCACCTTGGCATCGCTCACCGAAAAATCGCCAAGCGCCGGGATAACGATGTCCTGTTTACCTGAAGCGATGGCTTTTATTGGCTCGCCGTTCCAGGTAATGGTCAATAACCCTTGTTTTTCCTTACGCTCGATACCATCCACATAAAAATAGAACTCATTGGCGCGGTAGCTATAGCTCCATTTGATAGGCATTTCCTTGCCGTTATTGATCACGGTGATGGTCTTACGCAAGGAAGCGGTATCCTCAAAATCGGAAGTGGTGATCTTGCCGGTTAGTTTTTGCAACTCAATATTGTAATCGTCATAAGTACGTAAACCATCCACTGCTACAAATAAGTTCTGGGGATACGTAGAGAATTGAAAAGGAAAAACCTCGAAGTCGCCGGGCACCTTCATCACCTTCTCCAGTTTGAACTCGGCGTTATAGAACTGGTTAGCGGGCAGCGGTTCATCTGGAATGAACTCGATCACCCGATCGCTCACCCAAATAGCATGACCCTTAATGGCCGGCTCAAAAGAAAAGATGTTCTTGAGCAGGTTAGAATCAGGCAAAGCGGTCATGGCACGCAAAGCTCTTTGTAATGTTGTTGCATCGGTAGTATTGGGTGCAACATGCTTTAAAGAATCTACCAGGGCGTTCGCGGCAATAGCGTCTTTTTCGTTGAGTCCATGTGCCAGTTCGATGCGGATACTGTTCTTACGCGACACCATACCGGAGGTAAAGCCCGAAACGTATTTGCCGAACTCGGGGTTCACGGGATTGATGCGGGGCCTGGTGTTGAAGCAGCCGGAAAGCAGGAGAACAGCCAGTAGGCAGTAGGCAGTAATTAGCCTGTAAGGATTGGATGCTGAAGAAGGTTGAGGCAGTGAGGTTTTGGGTCGGGAGTTTTTCATCTTTTTTGGTTTTATGAAACAAAGGTGCGGTAGTTAAGGGCGCTATAGGGGCAGCTTTTATAGGGTGCGGCACCCGGTTTATTAAGCGCGGCCCTTTTACGATTAAGTGTCGGCAGCCCACTTTTAACAACTTGTTCATTTATGGTCTATTGTCAATCAAACATTTGCGTATTTTTACTATTATTTTAACCCATGAGACTAAAAACCTTACTAGCTCTATTATTCTTCGCAACCGGCCTCTTTGCCCAAACCCTTTCCCCCAAGAAACTGGTGCGCCAGGCCAAGAAAGATTTCAAACTTGGTAACTACGAAGCCGCTGCCAATGGCTACACAAAAGCCCTGGAACAAAAACCCAATTACTTCCGCTACCTCTACGAAAGAGCCGTCGTGTACGAAAAATGGAAAAAGTACGCCGATGCGCTGAAAGATTACAGATCCTGCCTGAACCTCAAGAACAAGGACAAAAAACTGATCATGAAGGTGGGTGATCTTTGCATGACGCTGGGTGATTACACAGGGGCCATAGACCAGTTCGATCGTTTGGCCAATATGGACAAAAAGAACATCCCGGCCTGGCAAAAATCGAGTTTTGCTTATTTGAAATTGAAGAAGTTTGATGTAGCACTCGAAAAGATCAATCATGCGCTCGAGGTTCAGCGATACAACCATATCACCCACTATTATAAAGCGCTGGCACTTGATAGTTTAAAAGACCTGGCTAACGCGAACCAGGAATATGTTTCTGCCATTCGGTTAATGAAGAATGAGGATCCTAACGACATCAAGCCTCTGCCCCGCTACAAGCCTTATTATGTGAACCACGCCTGGGTGATGTATCGTTTATACGATCATGATAATTCCATCAAAGAATTTGAAACAGGGCTTTCTATCGATCCTGCCGATACGGTTGAACCCAAAAAAGCCATCGTTTATTACATGCGCAGCCATCCTTATTTTGCCAAGCAGGATTACATGAACTCCATTGGCGACCTTAACAAAGCGTTGGTGGATAATCCCAAATACGTGGAAGCATTCTTCATGCGGGGCAATGTGAATAAAAAGACCAGCCAGTTCCAGAGCGCCATCAGTGATTATACAAAGACCATACAACTGGATCCAAAGAACGCGGATGCGGTCTATTTCCGGGCTCAGTGTTATATGGAGCTTGGAAATTTCACTGAGGCCATTGCCGACCTGAAAAAACACATTGAGATGAGCCCCAACCACATGGAAGCGCGAAAATTGCTGCGCGACGCCCAGGACAAGAACTACCAGGCCAATAAGGAAACAGATGCGCCGATGGTGATCGTCGGTTACCCGCAGGCCGACAATGCCGGTTTTGTGAACGTGTATACCAACCAGATCGATATTTCTTTTGAAGGAGAAGTACGTGACAAAAGCTTCATCCACGAGATCAAAGTGAACGGCACTAAAATTCCTTTTAAGAGCGCTGAGAAAAATCCATTCTTTAAAGGCAATGTTCCGTTGAACGGTGCGGATAAACTGGAGCTTAGCGTGACCGATATTTATTTCAACACCGCCACCAAAACCTATAAAGTAGGAAGGATCGTGGACAATACCCGCGTTCGGGTGGCATTCGCGGGGCGCGTTTTGACCAACGACGCCAAAGAAAAAGCCTATGCCAACAAAATGGTTTACATCACCAATGAAAAGGGTGAGGTTATGTATTACGCGCAGACCGACGAGAAAGGTAATTTCAAGTTCGAAAAACTTCCTTTTGATAAGAATTATTTGATGCAACTGGATGTGAATGACGCCAGTTTTGAGGGTGTAACCCAATTCAAGATCGTGGATGCGATGGGGCACACGGTGGTTGTTACAAAAACAGGCGAGAAAGGAAAGTTCAGCTTCGAGATCCTGCAATCGGATGCCAACATCATGGGATTGATGAGCGTGGAAGATCAGCCATTGCACGTGGATTTCAAAGGAAAGCTGTTGGCCGACAATGCAGATAAAACACCACTGGCATCGATCAAGTTCGTATTGATGAACGAGCGCGACGAGATCATCTCCTTCAACACCACCGATAACTCGGGCGGATTCGCGTTCACTAACCTGATGCCTTCGGGCAAATACAATTTTGCCATTGATGTGCTCGACAGCAAGAAGATCCCTTTCAGCAAGATCATTGTTACCGACGAAAAAGGAAAGATCATCAAGGAGATCACCAAGAACGCCGAGGGCGTGTTTAAATTCACCCTGCTTCAAAGCGAACGCATGATGCTCTCCAGCATATCCGTCGAGGATTTCGATCCCTGGACCAAGCTGGGCGGCCTGAGCGTGACCAAAAAAGAAATAGAGATCATCGAGAACATTTATTACGAATCAGGCTCGGCCAAGATCCTGCCCGAAGCCGAAGCCATCCTGAACAAAGCGGTTGACGCGATGAAGAAGAACCTGAAAATGATGCTGGAAGTACAATCGCACACCGACGCTACGGCCGGCGACGAATACAATATGGACCTCTCGCAGAAACGCGCCAACGTGGTAGTGGATTACCTGGTGGCCAACGGCATTGCCAAGAACCGTCTTACCGCCAAAGGATTTGGTGAAACACAGGTTATGAACAGGTGCGGCAACAACGTGGAATGCAGTGATGAAGAACACAAGCAGAATCGGCGGACGGTGTTCAAACTGAGCTACGCGACGAAGTAATACCGAACCACTCTCCTCCCCCTGTTTCGCTCTGCGAAACTGCCCCCTCCGACGGGGGACCGAGGAACAGCCAATACATTTATTTACTGAATACAGTGATGGTGATGCCCCGAAACCTTTTGCTCACTACTTTTTGAGGGAACTTTTCTTTGAGAAGTTTCATCAGGCCTTTATCTCCCGGGTTTACATCCTCAAAGGTTTGGGTTAGAACAATACGCTCGTATTTGGAAAGATCTACAGCGTTGGCGTCGTTCTCATTGGCCACAAGATAAACGCCTTTATCCCGTAAGCGGCCGTCGATGTTTCCGTAGTCTTTGAATATTTCCCGGTCGTAATAATAAGAGAAGAGTGCGCCTACGTCAGGTGTTTCAACCAGTATGGGGGCATTGCTTTTTTGCAGCGCTTTCACGGTGCTTACGGCGTTCTTATAATCCATGGAACGTGGTGTATGCAGGTTGATGCGCATCGCGGAGAAAAGCATGAACACGCCAATAATGGCCAATAAAGGATAGGCGGTGTTCTTATCTACGTAACTGATGAGCCAGGCCAGGGTGATATACAGGAAAGGCCCCGCAAATAATAAATAGCGTCTCACAAAAAGCGGCATGAACAAACTGATCAAAAAGCAAACAATGAGCGACCCAATACCCGCCAGCAGCACGTAACTGATCTTTACGCGGTTCGCTTTCCAGATGGGTTTCCACTCATTATGGCGGGCTAAATGAACCAGCACAATAAGTGCAGAGAAAGTAAAGATCCAAAACAGGTCGGGACCGTTGAAGAAACTGTAAATAGTATCGAGCAGGTCGCGCGCGGTGGGTTTCTCTATCCAGAAAGCGCTCTTTTCGTTATGAAGTACAAGGGCCAGCGTCTTTTTGGTGAAGCGCAGCGCAGAGATAAGAAGCGTGATGCCAAGCGCGGTTCCCATGAATTTAAGAAGCGCTTTATTTCTTAGGAAGAGAACGGTAAGGACCTGGAAGCCGATGATGATGCCGCACACGTAATGCGTATAGATCAAACCAAAATCAAGGAAGCCAAGCAATACCGCAAGCAGCCAGCCGGGCTTATTTAAAAGTTCGAAGTAAACGTAAGTAGCACACAATACCAGGAAAATGATCAGTGAATAAGGGCGTGCCTCGTGCGCGTAAAAATACATTTCGTTGCAGATGCTAAAGAACAGAATCGCCAGCCAGCCGGTGTTGCGGTTAAAATGACGGGCACACAGCAGAAACAGCATGCCCGCAGACAGCGCGCTGAAAATGACACTCGAAAAACGCACGGCATACTCACTGATGCCAAAGAGGTTCTGCCAGATCCACAAAAAGTAATAATACAACGGTGGGTTAATGTCCCACTCCGAAATATGCTTGATATGCCCCCAGTGCTGCTGTGAGTAATAGAGACTGAAGGCCTCATCATGCCAGAAGCCCCACTCATCGAGGAACAACATCTTATATGCCACCTGGATGATGACAATGAGCATAAAAACAAAGAGGTTATTCTTGAGGAGCTGCTTCATGTATAGCACAAAAGTAAAAAAACCTTTCATTACTGCTAAACCGCAGGTTTTTCGCTATTTTGACGTCATATTGCAAAGACCTTCCTGGAACCGGACCTCCTCTTAACGCAGCTGAAGGCGGGCGAAAGCTCAGCTTTTAAATATTTGGTGGAAAGTCACCAGGGGCTGGTCTATAATACTTCCCTGGGTATTCTGCAGAACGCAGAAGACGCAGAAGACATAGCGCAGGAGGTCTTTATACAGGCCTTTCATTCGGTGAAAGACTTTAAGGGCGACAGCAAGATCTCTACCTGGCTTTACAGGATAGCGGTCACCAAATCCTTAGATCATTTGCGGGCCAAAAAGCGACAAAAACGCTTTGGTTTTATGCAGCACATTTTTGGCGGGGAGGATGGTGAACCTACGGTAGATCCGCCCAATTTTGTGCACCCGGGCGTGCAGTTAGAGAATAAGGAAAGGGCGGCCATACTTTTTAAAGCTATTGACAAACTGCCGGAGAGCCAAAAAACGGCCTTTATTCTTTCAAAAACCGAAGGGCTGAGCTACCAGAAAATAGCTGAAGTGATGGAGGTAACGGTGGCCTCGGTAGAATCGCTGCTTTTCAGGGCTAAAAGCAATTTGCAGAAGTATTTACAAACTTATTATAACTCAATATGAAATACTGTCACGTCGAGCGGAGTCGAGGCGCGTGTAATACGCCCATCCTAAGCTGGATCTACGGAAGGCGTCTGCTTCCAAATTGAGGTTGTACAAGGACCTCGATCCCGATAGCTATCGGGACTCGGTCTGACAGAAGTTTTAAAAGAAAAAAGCGCGCAGGTTTTATTAAATAACATCGTCATATACCTATAAAATGGAACACAAAGAGATAGAAAAGACCCTGGAAAGCCTGAACGGAATGCAAAAAGCCGAACCGGATGCCTTTTTTTATGATAGGCTGATCAGCACCTTGGAGAACAGGGAAGTGAAAGTAATTTCTATTGCTCCACGCCTTGTTTGGCAGGCTGCGGCAGGACTCCTTTTATTGGTTGCAATGAACATTTTTGTTTGGTCACGTGCTACTCCCAATGAAAACACACAGACAGCCGGTAATCCGGTAGCACAAGAATATTTCTCTTACATGAAATCCGTTCAACTTTAAATTATGGAAAACACAAGATTTTTAAAAATTACGATTATCGTTCTGCTCGTGGTAAACATCGCAACCTTAGTGTTCATGTGGACCGGTCGTAACGGAGGACCTCGCCCACCGCACGGAGGTGGCCCACCCCGCATTGCAGAATATCTTACTGAAGAGTTGAAGCTGAGCGAAGAACAGCAAAAACAGTTCAAAGAACTGCGCGATAGCAATCATGAGCGCATCCAGGAGATCAATGAAAAGAATGGCAAATTGCATAAAGCGTATTTTGAAATGCTGGGCGCTTCGCCGGTTGATATGAATAAAGTTAGTTTGATAGCCGACAGCATGAGTGCTTATACCAAACAGATCGAGCTATTGACTTTCGAGCACTTCCAAAAAGTGCGCGGGATGTGTGATCCTACCCAACAAAAGAAGTTCGATCTTATCATACAAGACGCGCTGCGCATGATGGCACCGCCTAAAGGAGGGCCGGGTCCACGATAATTCGTATCTTTAATAAATGACTTTCCGTTTCCTGATATCTTTTCTCTTTATTTCAATTATTGGTTTGGGTCAAACGGAACTTTCATTCCAACCTTCTTTTAATGGCGCAGCGCTTTTAAAAGGCCATGCGTTAGCCGGGAAAGATTCTGTGCATTTCGAGACCTTTCGGTTTTACGTTTCCGGAATTGAATTGCTGAAGAACGGGAAGACGGTTTGGAAAGAGAAGAACGGTTTTCATTTGATAGATGCAGCCCATGAGAAAAGTCTTTCACTGAAATTAAAAACACCCGGTAAGCTTTCTTACGATAAAATAAAATTCAACCTCGGCATTGACAGCGCCACCAATGTTTCAGGAGCATTAGGTGGAGATCTGGATCCCACCAAAGGCATGTATTGGACCTGGCAAAGCGGATACATCAATTTGAAACTGGAAGGAGCCAGTAATGTATGTAATACAAGGAACCATGCATTTGAATTTCATTTGGGAGGGTATCTTACTCCTTTCTTTTCCATGCAAACAATATTATTGCCTGTAAAAGCGGGAAAAATAAATATTAAGGCTGATGTAGCGAGGTTTCTTTCAGACATCAAGCTAAGCGAACAGAACCAGGTTATGTCACCGTGCACAGAAGCGGTACAGTTATCCAAGAAAGCTGTGAGCATGTTCAGCGTAAAACAATGAAGAAGTTTTTGTTTTTCATAACCATCGGTTTCCTGCTTTTGAGCGCATTCAAAATGATCGAAGAGCTTATTCCGGCTTCTCCCGGGAACTGGCCCAAACCAAATTACGATTTTGCTAAAAACCCGCTAACAAAAGAAAAAATAGAACTAGGCCGCGCTTTGTTCTACGACCCAATTCTTTCACGCAACAATACCATTTCCTGCGCAAGCTGCCATTCGCAATACACCGCCTTCACGCATGTAGATCACGCTTTGAGTCATGGAATAGAAGACAAGATGGGCACAAGAAATTCTCCTACCCTGGTAAACCTGGCCTGGCAAAAAGATTTTATGTGGGATGGCGCAGTGAATCACCTGGATGTGCAGGCCCTCGCTCCTATCAGCAATCCCCAGGAAATGGATGAGAAAATAGAAAAAGTGGTTGTTAAGCTTCAGCAAAGCAGGATCTATCCCAAATTATTCCTCGCCGCATTTAAAGACAGCCTCATAACAGGTCAAAATACTTTGAAAGCCATCGCGCAGTTCATGCTCACTTTCCTTAGCTGCAATTCGAAATACGACAGTGTAATGAATGGACAAAGCAAATTCACCTTCCAGGAAAAGAACGGCTACGAACTTTTTAAAAAGAACTGTTCTTCCTGTCACAAAGAACCGCTTTTCACCAACTGCGAATTTGAAAATAACGGCCTGCCTGTTGACACTACCTTAAAAGACATGGGCCGCATGGCCATTACCAAGAACCCAAAGGATTCGCTTAAGTTTAAAGTTCCAAGTTTAAGGAATATTGAGTTTTCGCAACCTTATATGCACGACGGCCGCTTTAAACGCTTACCTGATGTTTTGAACCATTACACCAAGGGTATAAAACCAAGTAAAACCCTTTCAAATCAATTGCTTAGGCCAATAACACTGAGTTCTAACGAAAAGGTGGACCTGACCGCTTTTCTGCTTACGCTGACCGATAAAAAATTTCTTTTCAATAAAGCTTACTCCTACCCGCAAGTATTAAAGACATCTGTCGTCAAATGAAGACAAAACAATTAAACCACCTTTATGCGTAAAAAACTTTTACTTCTTTCAGTTCTTTTTGCCGGCAGTTTTGCCGCGCAGGCTCAGTTAAGTCCCGCCATTACCTGTTGGTTGCAGAACACAACTACAACCGGCACTTATTATACAAGCGGAAACTCAACGCCAATAGCCAATAATATCTTAGTGAATTGCCAAACCGTGCAATATTCAGCTAACAGCGTTTACGTATCAACCAAAGGCGTGCCCGCTTATCCAACCGGACCCTTCCTGGATGGAAATCCTTCACAAGCTTCAAACCAAAATGCCATTTTCAAATTTCCCTTGAACCCTGTGCAAAATACCGGAACGCCAACAAACACTACGATGGGCAACATTGGCGTGTTCATTAACGGAGTGGCGTTATTTGATTATCGCGATGGAGTTTCCTGGTCGAACTCCTGCGGCTGCTTAAAAGGTGGTCCGCTTGGCGGAACCGGCGACGGCGTTTGGAACCGCGATGCCATTAAAGCTGAGATGGGCGGATTTGATTGTTCGAAAGGACACCCTGCTATGGGCAATTACCATCATCACCAAAACCCAAGCGCTTTTAAACTTGATCTGAACGTGGTCTCTACTATTTGTAATTTATACGATGCGGATGGTTTGTACGCCATAGACAGCACCATGCACTCGCCTTTGTTGGGTTATGCTTATGATGGTTTCCCTATCTACGGAGCATACGGTTACAAGAATGTGAATGGAACCGGCGGCATTGTGCGCATGAAGTCAAGTTACACGTTGCGTAATATTACCACACGCACCACTTACTCTACAGGCGTAACAGTTACCGCGGGCCCTCCTGTCAGCTCTACTTATTATCTTGGCTACTTCCGCGAAGATTACCAGTACAACACTCCCGTGGCTTCTGACTACCTCGATGATCATAACGGAAGATTTTGCGTAACACCTGAGTATCCAAACGGAACCTACTGTTATTTTACAACCGTTGATGCAAACTGGAACTCTTACTATCCTTACGCTGTGGGCCCAACCTTCTACGGAACCTGGGCGAATCGCAAAGTAACTTCCATTACGGAGACCACAACGACTTACACCGCTCCTGTTTCCGGCATCAACGAAGGGGAAGCAACTTTCTCGGCAACTATTTTCCCCAACCCGGCAACAGATCTTATCGCGATCCAGCTCAACGGACTTAACCGCAGTGCCACCGAGGTTGCATTGTACGACATTGCCGGGAAATTGATGCTTAAGACAACCATCAACGCAGGAGGCACTATCGCTTATTTTGATACGCAGAGCCTGTACGCGGACACTTACCTGGTAAGAATAGCTAACGCAAACGGGATCCTCACCAGGAAGGTGGTTCTGACCAAATAGTGTTTTTTGAGAAGAGCTTAAGACTTTGCGGGTATTAAAAAGATGAGTACCTTTGTTACTCAACTATGCTTTCCACCAACCGCTCAAAGATCATCCTGGTGCTTACCATACTGGCCATCGTCGGCTTTTGTTTCGTATTTACCAAGATCGTGATCTATATGCTGGTGGCCACGGTACTGGCCCTGGTTGCGCAGCCTTTTGTTAAAGTACTATACAGGATCCGTATCAAAGACAAACATTTGCCCGACGCGTTGATCGCCCTGCTTTCCTTAAGCGCCATTCTTTCTGTGCTGTTCTGTTTCTTTTATGTGTTCATTCCGCTTATCATCGACCAGGGAAAATTTATCGCCGGGCTGAATTTCCACGATGTGTTCACCGATGTACTGAACCAGTTCCCCAAACTAAAGACGCTTTTATTGAATGTAGGTACCGAAGAAGAGATCAGCAAGAATGTGTACACCCAATTCTCGACCTTTGCCAATATCAGTAACGCGGGTTACCTGCTTGACCGACTCCTTTCCGGTTTTGGCAGCATCGCGGGTGGATTTTTGATCGTAAGCTTCATCACTTTCTTTTTATTGAAAGACAACCGCCTTGCTTATCGCACTGTGCTTTTGATCACACCGGTTGAGTTTGAAGCCGAGATGAAGGACATCCTGCGCACGACTAAAACCATGCTCACCAAATATTTTGTCGCCCTGTTTATCGATGTGATCATTGTGATCACGCTCGTAAGCAGCCTGCTTTATTTCCTTGATGTTCCCAACGCGCTTTTCATTGGTGTTTTCGCGGGGGTGATGAACGTCATTCCGTATGTGGGTCCTATCATCAGTTTTATTTTTGCCTGCGCGCTGGGTATCACCGGTAGTTTACAGACCAATGAACTTGTTGTGATCGGCCCCATCATTTCCAAGATCTTCTGGGTGCTTTTGGGTATGAACATGTTAGATGGATTCCTGATTCAGCCTTATTTATACAGCAGCAGCGTAAAAGCGCATCCGCTCGAGATCTTTATCGTTATTTTAATGGCAGCCGCGCTGGCCGGTGTTTGGGGAATGATCGTGGCGATACCAACCTACACTTTGCTTCGCATTGTGGCAAAAGAGTTCCTGGCCAATTACAAGTTCTTCAAGAAAATGACGGAGAACATTCCCGAGTAATCGCCACAGATTTCGCGAATTTTCACAGATAATACATTAAGCACATGAAAAAGACCTATGACTTTTTAAAGAAGTTAAAAAAGAACAATAAGAAAGAATGGTTTGATAAGAACCGCAAGGAGTATGATGAAGCCAAAGCTGAGTTCACGCAGATGGTAGAGGATATCATTGGGCGCGTTGGTAAATTCGATAAGAAAATAGCGGGATTGGAAGCGAAGAAAACGTTGTTCCGGATCAATCGCGATATTCGTTTTTCAAAAGATAAATCTCCATACAAAACCAATTTTGGGTCGCGCATCATGCCCGGAAAAGAAACCATGCTGAATGGCTATTACCTGCATGTTGAACCGGGAAACACCTTTTTGGCAGGAGGAAGTTATATGCCGGAACCCGATAAACTGAATGCGATCCGACAGGAAATTGATTACAATTACGCAGACTTTAAAAAAATACTTTCTCATAAGGACTATAAAAAACACTTTGGAGGAAAACTCAGTGATGAAGAAAAACTGGTGAATCCGCCCAAAGGCTACGAAAAAGATAATCCTGCCATTGAGATCTTAAAGTTCAAACACTTTTTAGCCTATACCAAGATCGAAGATAAGAAAGTGCTGCGTGCTGATTTTCCTAAATATGCTGCCGAGGTTTTCAAAGCGATGCATCCTTTACTTGTTTTCCTGAGAAAAGCGATCGAGTAATTACTCGTATCGCAAACTTTCTATAGGATCGAGTTTAGCAGCGCGGCTTGCCGGAATGAAACCGGAAAGTAAACCGACAGCCACGCAAAGAAAGGAAGCGCCTATCACCCATTTCCAGGGCATATAAAAACCCACGCCCAGCTGCAGAGAAAGTACGTTGCCTAAGCCCACACCCAAAAGAATTCCCAGAAAACCGCCGAGCAAACAGATAACCACAGCTTCTGTTAAGAATTGATTACGGATCAATTCGCTGGTGGCACCCAATGATTTTCTGATGCCGATCTCGCGCGTACGTTCTGTAACCGACACAAGCATGATGTTCATCAAGCCAATGGCCGCTCCGATAAGCGTGATCACCCCGATGAGCGTGGCGCCAATGGTCACTTTTTTCATATTCTCAATAAGCAAATTTGCGAACGAATCGGATTTCATCATATCGAAATTATCCTCTTCGGTAACCGCCACCCCTCTTATTTGCCTGAACAAACCGGTTGCCTCAGAAATAGCCGCATCGAGAAGGTTCACGTTTGGCACAAATACACTGATCGTAAAGGTGGCGTCCTGTTTAGGAAAAGCAGTGCGCGAATTTTGTATCGGGATCAAACAGATCTTGTCGCCCCCAAAGCCCATCCCGCTTCCCTTGGTCTTTAAAATGCCCACTATAGTATATTTGGCGCTTCCGATGCGTAATTGTTTTCCAATGGGATTTTTCTCGGTCTTCATTACGGTACTCACGATCTCGCTGCCAATTAAAACAGCCGGAGTTCCGTTCAAAACCTCGAAAGAAGAGAAGTTCCTTCCCTTTTCCAACTCGTACCCCGATGTGATCAAATAATTCTCATCCACACCAAACACCTGGATATTCGGGTTTGACTTGGTAGAACCATACTGCAATTTGCCCGTCCACGTAGCCATGGTGGAAATGGCCACGGTTGCAGGGAATTTGAACTTTTCTTTAAAACTTTTTGCCTCGTAATAATTAATGCTGGGATACACCTTTGCCTTCTTGCCCTTCTTTCCGATATGCACGTTCATGCCGCGATTACGTACCGTAAATGTATTGGCCCCCATGCCTGCGAAATTACTAGAGATCGAGAACTTGAGCGCGTCGATGGCTGTAAGGATGCCAACCAGCGCCCAGATGCCGATAGCGATGATGAGCGCCGTGAGGATGGTACGCAAAGCATTGGCCTTGATGGAAGAAAAGGCAACTTTAACGTTCTCGGAGAATAGCAGGCGCATACACAAATTTACGGGTAATATTAAAGCGCCCTATACCGCCAATGTAAATTTTTGCTACTTTTAATCATGAAAAAATTACTCCTCCTCTTACTTCCCGCTGCCCTTCTTTTCTCATGCAATAGTGAGAAACGCCAAAGCGGCTCAGGCATGGGCATTTCTCAAAAAGTAGTAGAAAAGGTCCTCCAGGAAAAATACATATTCAATTCCGACAGCTCCTATGCTTGCTGGCAAAGAGCCACCCGCGACCAAATTACCAAAGGCAAGCAGCTTTTTATGCAAGGGATCAATTTTTATGTGAATAAGAAAGACGCGGCCGGCGCGGCGGCTTCCTTCCGGGAATCTATTCTATACTATCCCGATTATCAAACCTACACCTACCTCGGGAATGCCTATATCGATATGGGCGATTCTGTAAAGGCCGACAGCGCTCTGGCCGAGTACGAAATGCCGGATGCCGACCGTTCCTATGCACAGGCTCGTTTGTCTGCATTAAAGAAAGACAGCGCACGGGCTATCAGCAGTCTCAGTGAAGCATTTGCTAATGGTTTTATAAACAAAAAGCGATTCGAGAACGACCGCATCTTCGATTACCTGCGCGCCGAACGAGGTTTTGTGGCAGTTGTGGTAACTTACCTGCAAAATGATGAAAAACTCAAGTCTATGCTCTTCAGATCTTTCCTTGCGTCGGCTCCTGACCTGCAATTGCCTTTTTCCATGGAAAAGGACAGCGTAGAGATCAAGGATCTTGAGGCCATGTATCGTCACGAGCAGATCAATTACGATTTCGCGGCTTTTGTAAGCGGGATGGAAGACAGTCGTTTCTCGCGCGATGTGAGCAATACCTATTATGTGGTTGGAAAATTCAAAACAGAGAATAACATATATGGTGTGCTTTACAAAAGCGTTACCGTGATGGCGGACACGTTGCCTCCCGTTGAGATCAAACTGGTCATGTTTGATTCGATCGGTAATTCATTGGACGAAAAAACATTTGCCTATTATTCGCTACCGGAAACGCTCACTACCGGCTCTGTAGAAGCCAACGGCATGATCTCGATCAAAGAGCAGAAAATGAAGTGGAAGAAAGATCCTTTGGATAACGGCTACGCGGGGAATGAATACACCGGCGCCGACCTGGTGGAGGAAGTAAAATACAAAATAGGCGCCGATGGGAAACTGATAGTGGGCGCTGATAAGGACGACGTAGTTAAGAAATAACGGGTTTCTTTCTTGTTACATAGATCAGGATCTCAGCTATCAGCAGGTTGATCGTCCAGCTGGACCACGCGATCAGAGAATACTCATCTCTGCCATCCATGTGCGTAACGTGCGGGATGATCAAAGCGTAAAGTCTTAAAGTAATTGCCGAAAGTGTGAGCGCGTAGCTGCGGATCATGAATTTTCGGTGGGCGATGAAATTCCTTCTAAGCGCGAAATAAAATGCCAACGCGGTAAAAGAAACCCAGAGCAAGGAAAGAATAACAAAACTGGTCTTAGCAACCACAGTTCCATTTGCGTAAAAAGACATGACCAACGCTCCGGGTCCGCTTATCAACAGGATGATAAGAACATAGCTTTTGCCAATGAGGCGGTGCGCTTTTCGGTAATTCCTCAGAAAGTAACCTGAGAATTGTGTAGCACCCGCTAACAGAACAAGAACACTGCTTAAAATGTGCAGGTAAAAAGCGTAGCGCCAGTGTTTGAGGTGAATAATACTTTGCTTGGTAACCAGGAAATCAACATCAAGTCTAAAGGTCAGATACGGAATGGTAACGTAGATCATTAATCCCGCAAAGAAGAGGATAAGAACGAACCAAAGAAACCCAAACGCTGAGTTCAATTTCATCAGAAGGTTTTGGCCTGTACTTTTGTATGCAACAAAGGAACATCCATCAATACGGCGGTACCGTACCAGGTATGCAATTCAGCACTGAACAAGCCTGATCGCACCCCGGGATCCGTGTCCACCCATTTTTGTGCTTCTTCAACGGTCGTGCAATTAAAAATAAAGATCCCTTCCCACTCGGTGCGATCGGTGAATGGACCGGCTAAAACCAGTTTTCCCTGGTTAGAGAGCGCTTCCATATTCTTCATATGACCCATCAGGATCTTTTTGGTTGAATCCTGGCTCAGTGTTTTGTTCGGGCCGGTCTTTAAAAAACACATCACGTATTTATGCATTCCATAAGGGTCGGCGCCTGTGCGCTTGATCATTAGAGTATCGATCTTGTTCTTTGGTTTTATCGGAGCCTGTTTCACCGGTTTTTTCCTGCCCTGCGCCAAAACTACCGAACAACACAATACAAGAATGATGGCAAGAATGTTTTTCATGAGAAAATTAATTTGGGTAAAACTAGTTAAAATTCGAGAACTTTCACTTCCACGCGGCGGTTTTGTTCCATCTCATCATCATCGATAGTGCTCGGAAATAACATTTCTGTACATCCCTTCCCGATAGTCTCCAAACGAGCTACATCAATTCCCTTTTTTACGAGATAGACCTTTATTTTATCTGCCCTTCTCAACGACAAACCGTCCGGATCGTAATCTTTAGGAACCTTTCCTTTGGCTCTAAATGCCAGGTCTGCACAATTAATATGCCCTTCGATCAGGATCTTAAGTTTCTTATTTCTGTCCAGGAGTTTGTACAGGTTCTCAATAGAAGATATCGCGCGCGGTAAATATTCCGCCTGGTTACCGTAAAAGTTTATCGCCCCCAGTGTATATTTTTTCCCTTTTTTAAGCTTAGGCAACATCACTTTGATATCCTTCAATTCAAGACTGTCTTTAAGAGAAACCGTTTTGGAGAAAACGAAAGAACTATCACTGTAATAATTGATCGTATAAAAGGTTCCTCTTTTAAGCATGGCGGGCAAGGTATATGCGCCCGAGCGAGCGTCAGTCCTTGTCTGGGAAAGCGTTTCGCCTTTTGTATCGGTCAGGGTTACATCTGTAATGAGCGGGCGATTGGCTTCGTCTCTCACTTCCCCCTTAATTTCCACTTTTTGTTCGAAGAAGAAACTGATCGTGTGGCCGGATCCATTTTCGTACACATTATCCACTACGAGGTAATAGAACTCTCCTTTGGAGACCGGTATCGCCTTGCAATAAGCATCGTTCACACCCTCCTTCACCATTTCTTTCTTTGCTTTTAAACTCAGGCCGGTCTTTCCCTTCAATTCGGTCTTATCCCTGGAGATATTTGCTCTCACAGGCTTAAGTTTATTTTTCTCCAGGCTGTCGCAAAAATCATTCTTACCGGCCTTGAAGAGCATGAAATCGTAATCATCTTCCGGATCCTGCGGCAGCAGATCGAAGGCAAATGCTCCCTGGGTGTTGAACTCCAGCCTGTACCAGGCGCTGTGATGCTCCTTTTCAAAAGCGTAAGGAGTTTTTATGCGTGTAATGGCCTTTTCTATTACCTCGCCCGGACCGGGAGGAGCTATGGTAGGTCCGATCTTACCCGAACCGCTGATCTTAATGGTGCGTGCAAACTTACAATCACAATAAACCGTATCCGCTTTTTTTTGTGTTTGACCAAAAAAAAGTCCGGGAAAGACAAAACCAAGAGCAAAAGCTATTTGATGTAAAGCTTTCATACAAGGTAAACGTCAAAACAGGTTAAATGTTACAGTCCGAGCAAAACTTCCTCAGGCTGTTTACCTCCAAAGAGCATGCGGCTGGGGTTCTCCAGCATTTCTTTCACTTTCACCAGGAAGCCAACGCTTTCACGTCCGTCGATAATGCGGTGATCGTAACTTAATGCCACGTACATCATGGGGCGTATCTCAACTTTTCCGTTAACAGCCATGGGACGCTCAACTACGTTGTGCATTCCTAAAATAGCGCTCTGCGGAGGGTTAATGATCGGTGTACTCATCATAGAACCGAACACGCCTCCATTGGTGATGGTAAATGTTCCACCCATCATTTCTTCAATGGACAGTTTTCCGTCGCGCGCCTTTATAGCAAGATTCTTAATTCCCGATTCGATATCGGCCAGGCTCATCAATTCCGCGTTACGTAGCACAGGCACCATTAATCCTTTAGGAGCGCTTACGGCAATTCCTATATCGCAGTATTTATGATAGATCAGTTCTTCACCATCGATCATTCCGTTCACTGCGGGATAATGATACAAAGCTTCGCAAACCGCTTTAGTGAAAAAGCTCATGAAGCCTATATTACTTCCGTACACTTCTTTGAACTTATCCTTGTATTTAGCGCGCAGTGCATAAATAGCGCTCATATCCACTTCGTTAAAAGTAGTGAGCATAGCTGTTTCGTTCTTCACAGCCACCAAACGCTTGGCCACGGTTTTACGAAGAGCCGTCATTTTTTGTTTGTCTTTGTCTCTTCCTCCTTTCCAGGAGTTGGACAAAACTTCCTGCACTTTTGGAATTCCGCTTGAAAGCGCTGCAAGGACATCCTGCTTGGTAATACGACCGTCCTTACCCGAACCATTCACCTGGGCGGACTTCACACCATTCTCGGCCATGATCTTGCCCGCGGCAGGACTTGGAGTTCCGCTGGCGTATGTGGTTTCCTTTTTTTCGGTATGCACCTCAGCTTTTTTCTCCTGCTTCACCTCAGCTTTCGCCTCCTGCTTTACTTCAGGTTTCGCGGCTTTCGCTTCCGGTTTAAAAGAGTTGTCAATTTTCACTACGATCTGCCCGACCTTTACAGTTTCTCCCTCGCCAACCAGTACCTCTATCTTGCCGCTGTCCTCCGCGTTAAGGGTTAAGGTTGCTTTATCCGAATCGATCTCGGCAAGGGGTTCGTCCTTTTCAACCACGTCGCCGGTTTGTTTTAACCATCGGGCAATGGTTACTTCGGTGATGGATTCGCCGGGACTTGGAATTTTTAATTCTACAATAGCCATAATACTTATTTTGTAGTTAGTACTTTAGAAAAAACCTTCGTTAATATCTCCTCCAGTTCTGCGGCGTGACGCTTGGCGAAACCGGTTGCAGGACTTGCCATTTCGCCACGACCGATATATTTCAGATCTAAGCTTTTCAGTGTATGCTCAATATGCCTCCACGCCCCCGCGTTCTCTGATTCTTCCTGGATCCAGAACAGGTCTTTCGCTTTGCTGTATTTTTTGAGGATCGCGTCAACCTGTTTGTGCGGGAATGGATACAATTGTTCGATACGCACAAAGGCGATGTCGTAGTTTCCTTCTTTCTCGCGGCGTTCGATGAGATCGTAATAGATCTTACCGCTGCAGAATGCCAGGCGCTTTACGGTTTTCGCGTCGACCGCAGCATCATCGATCACCTCGTGGAATTTATCTTTTGTGAAATCTTTGAGCTTACTTACGCAGGCCGGGTAACGCAATAATTTTTTCGGCGTGAAACAGATGAGCGGCTTGCGGAAATCACGTTTCAACTGGCGGCGCAAAGCGTGGAATTGCTGCGCAGGAGTTGTAGCGTTGATGATCTGCATATTGTTTTCAGCACATAATTGCAGGAAACGTTCCATCCGCGCCGAGGAATGTTCGGGGCCTTGTCCTTCGTAACCATGGGGCAACAACAGAACGAGGCCGTTCATGCGGCGCCATTTGTACTCGGCCGAGCAGAGATATTGATCAATGATGATCTGCGCCCCGTTGAAAAAATCTCCGAACTGCGCTTCCCAAATGGTTAAAATGTTGGGCGATGCAAATGCGTAACCGTATTCAAATCCAAGCACGCCATATTCACTTAAGTGCGAGTTATAAATTCGCAACTCACCTTTGGTACCGGTATTGTTCAGGGGAATATATTCTTCTTCGCTATCTTCCACCTTTACCACAGCGTGACGATGCGAGAAGGTTCCCCGTTCCACATCCTGCCCGCTAAAGCGCACATGATGTCCTTCGCTCATTAAAGTTGCATATCCCATCAGTTCGCCCATCGCCCAATCGTAATTATCATTGGCGATCATGGCTTTGCGGTCCTCAAACACTTTCTGGATCTTGTTGAAGAATTTCTTGTCTTTTACAGGCAGCTCCGTTGTTTTTTTAGCGAGGTCCAAAAATACTTTTTCGCTTACAGCGGTATCCGGCGAATCTTCGAAATCTTTATCTGTGGCCATTTTCACGCCTTTCCAGTTTCCTTCGAGGAAAGAAGTTACTTTTGCCTTCTCTACTTTTTTGGCTTCATCTAAATTAGAATCCAGTTCCGCTTTGAAAGCTGCCTCGATCTGTTTGGCTTCTTCAGCGAGCGGAGAATTCTCTGCCTGCAGTTTTTTTACGTAAATATCCTTCGGGTTTGGGTGAGAAGCGATCGCCTTGTATAAAAGAGGCTGCGTGAAGCGTGGCTCATCCCCTTCGTTATGCCCATATTTTCTATAACACAAAATATCAACGAAAACATCGCGGTGAAAAGTTTGACGGAATTCCATAGCGAGCTTCGATACGAAAACAACCGCTTCGATATCGTCGCCGTTCACATGGAACACAGGTGACAAGGTGACTTTTGCTACGTCGGTGCAGTAGGTTGAAGAACGCGCGTCGATGAAATTGGTGGTGAACCCAACCTGGTTGTTTACTATGAAATGGATGGTGCCGCCGGTCTTGTAAGCGTCGAGCTGGCTCATTTGAATCACTTCATACACGATACCCTGCCCGGCAATGGCCGCGTCGCCGTGCATCAGGATGGGACAAACTTTTGCAGGATCACCATTGTGCAGGTTATCCATTTTGGCGCGGGTGATCCCTTCCACAACAGGGTTTACCGTTTCTAAGTGCGATGGATTTGGCGTTAAACTGATGTGCACTTTTTTCCCGCCATCGCGTACCTGGTCGGAGGAATAACCCATGTGATATTTCACATCGCCATCAAATAGAGAATCCTCGCTGGGCCTTCCTTCAAATTCGGTGAACACATCTTTGTAGGTCTTGTGCATGATGTTGGTGAGCACGTTGAGCCTTCCTCGATGCGGCATGCCTATCACAAAATCTTCCACGCCGGTCTCCACGCCGTACTCCATTAATTCATGAATGGCGGGGATCAGCGCTTCGCCACCTTCCAGGGAAAATCGTTTTTGTCCCACGAACTTAGTGGCGAGGTAATTTTCGAAGACCACCGCATGGGTCAGTTTTTCGAGGATGGTTCTTTTTTCTTCCGGTGTAAAAGCCGGTGTGTTGCGCGACTTTTCCATACGCTCCTGCAGCCATTTAAGCACCTGCGGCTCGCGCATAAAGGTGTATTCAACGCCAATGCTTCCGCAATAGGTTTGTTTAAGGTGGGCTAAAATATCTTTTAGTTTCGCGGGGCCAATGCCTATTTCGTTACCCGCCTGGAAAACTGTATCGAGGTCTTTTTCCGTGAGTCCGAAATTCCCGATATCCAGTGTGGGTTTGTAAGTACGGCGCTCGCGCACCGGGTTTGTTTGCGTGAAGAGGTGCCCACGCTGGCGGTAGCCGTTTATAAGCGTGATCACTTTAAATTCTTTAGCGATGTTGTCGGGGATAACGGCGCCCTCCCCGTTGTAAGAGGTACGGGCGAACTCAAAGCCTTTGAAAAAATCGCGCCAGCTGGCGTCAACTGAATTTGGATCGCGCAAATAATTCTGAAACAGGTCATCTATCGCGCTCACATCACCGGTACCGATATAGGAGAATTTATCCATTTTGGTTATTTCACTTTAAAGAGGTTGAAAATTACTTAATTTACCCGAACCTTTTTGGACGCCTGAATAAATGTATTTATTTGTAAATCAATTATTTAATAAATAACTCGAAAGTTCGTATTTCTCAGCCTAAAATGATGTTATACAAATACATTGGTCTTATTTTTTACGCATTTTATAGTATCTAATTAGCTTTTTAACGAAATATAATAGCTGTTCGTGCCAACCTTTGTTAAATTTATTTGTTAGGCCTTACCTATTTGCACAAGAGAATTAACGTGAAACGCTTCCCTTTGGGCGAAAAATATGTATTCTGCTTGTTTATTAGGGTGGTATTTTTTGGTTAGCATTCTTAAACATTAAATGGGTCGTATGAATAAAAATTACAATTTCTTTTTTGGGTTACTGGCCGTTCTAACTTTTTTTGCCCTACGAACAGAAGCTCAGACCGCATACGGTTCGGCCGCAAGTTATGGACTACGCAAAGTGGTTCCCTCATACGCCGGCAATTCCATTAAGATCAGGCGTACCTGCGATAACGCAACCACCGACATCGCCTTTACTTCCTGCGGCGACCTGAATACTACCACCCTGACAGAATTTGTGGTGGCTTCAAACCCCCTCAGCGCTATCAGTTCCGCTGCAGAAGCTTGTTATAGTGTGAGACGTTTACGCTGCACCTATGCGGGAAATTGTATGAATGTGCGCAGAAGCAGTGATAACACTACACAGAATATCGGCTTTACAACTGCAGGCGATCTTGATACCACAGCACTTAAAACATTTGTGGGCGCAAGCAGTGGTTTTGTCGTTACCTGGTATAACCAAAGCGCTGTTGGGGGCAGGGATGCTACACAAGCCACAGCAGCTAACCAACCGCGCATAGTTAATGCCGGAGTTGTTGAGCGTGTGAACGGGGTACCCGCTATTTATTTTAACGGCACAACCAGATTGGCCACCGCAGCTTTTTCAGTATTTAACGGAGGGCCAAGACAAGCTTGTTTTAATGCTGTTGCAAAAGTGAATGCCGACATAGCAGGCGCATATAATTGTATTATAAACAAAACAGGAACGGGGGGTAATACTAACCAGCCCTGTCCGCTTGACTTTTATTATAATGTAACTACCGGCAACAATACCATGTTTGTTGGAAATGGTGTTACCAATAACGGAGGTACCAATTTTGCGGGAACAAGATTCAATGCCGCTGCTAACTCCGTGCAGGTATGGACCTATCAATCCAGTAGTGCAGCGACTACCACAAATGTTTATTGCAATGGAACGAACGTTGTTGCAAATGCCTCGTCAGCTAATTATGGCGATGTTGTCTCTCCCATGCAAATAGGGAGGCGGGCGGATGGCGTGACAGCATTGAATGGTTGGATTGGCGAGGCTATAACCTTTGCCGTTCTTCCTTCGGCAACCGACAGAAATTTCCTGGAATGGACCCAAAGCCAGTATTTCAATGTTACCGGTATGCCGGCCCTGGGTGCTTTACCTGCTTCGCCTGCCAGCGCCTTCATCGACACCTGGTATGATCAGAGTGGAGGAGGAAGAAATCTTGTGCAGGCAGTCACCGCCAATCAGCCCCGTATCGTAAATGCCGGCGTCACCAGCCTGCAGGGAGGGCTTCCGGCGATGACCCTCGATGGAGCAAACTATTATATGGGTGAGCCTTCCATTAGTATTCCCAATCCTTATTTTGCGAATACAGTAGCCACGCGAACCGCAGCATCAGCCGGCTATCAAAGGCTGATCAACATGAGTGCAACGGGCGACGCTTTCGGTTATCTAGGCGCTTTCAACGGAAATTACGCTACTTTTTCGGGTAATGGAGTTGCCTGGAACGACGTAACAGCAAACACACCAAATACTGCGGTTACGCTGAATACCCAGGCTATTCTATCAATGAATGTTGCAACAGGCGCCACCGGGCTTACCCCATATTTAAACGGCACAACACAAAATACCAAGGTTGGCACAGCCTCAACAGCTACCGGGTTTCTCATTGGCTCGCCGTACAACGCAACTACCACCAACCAATTATGGACAGGCAACATGTCTGAAGTGCACCTTTTTTCGTCTGCATTGAACACCACGCGCAGAACGCTTTTGGAAACAAACGAAGCGACCTACTATACTACTGCCATCAGCAATAGTACGTACACAGTAGCCAGCGGATACAATTTATTTGTAAATGGAGTTGGAAGAACAACCAATACAGACAGCGTTGCCAACACAAGACAATCTGCAGGAATGGGCTTCATTATTGGAATGACGGCATCTGATTTTCTCAAGGACGATGGCGATTATATCACCTGCGGCATGACCTGCCCCACGCCATTGGTTTCCCTTACACTTTTGCCGGCCACTATTACAGGGCGCTGGCAAAATGATTGGTATATCAATAAAACTGACGTAGGCGCCAATGCCGGCGACATACAAATATATTTTGATTTTAGTGACTATGGTATGATCGGGGTACCTGGTGGTAATCCTGCCTATTATAAACTACTGGGAAGGAACACGACCGCCGCTACTTTTACTATTGTACCCGGAACCAGTTCCATCGTTTCGGGCGACAGGGTCATCATCACGGTACCGGCTGCCAACCTTGGAAATACCGGCTACTATACGATTGGCACAATGGATTACATTAGCGCAAGTCTCCCGGTAAGCCTTCTTGACTTTAATGCTAAACCGGAAAATAACAAGGTTGTTTTGGATTGGAACACCGCTACTGAGAACAACAACAAATTCTTTACCATTCAACGCAGCAGGGATGGCCAGGTGTTTACGGATATCCTCACGCAAAATTCCAAAGCCCCGGGTGGCAACAGTTTGATCGCACTGCATTACAATGCTCTTGATGAACAACCCCTCGGCGGCACATCATACTACCGGTTAAAACAAACCGACCACAACGGGAAGAGTGAGACCTTCCATATCGTATCCGTTATCATGGAAAAAAGTAAGAATATAATCTTCACGGTTTATCCTAATCCGAACCAGGGGCAATTCACCGTTGATTTCAGTGGGCTTGAGAACAATCACCTTGTGGAATTGGAAATGGTAGATGTTATGGGTAAATTGGTTCATTCAACTTCTTTCTATCCACAAGAAAATTCGAACCATATCGACATTGTTCCACAGGAGAAGATCGGGAAGGGATTATATTTCTTTTCTCTCGTTGTAGAAGGCATAAAATATACTGTAAAAGTAGCGGTGGAGTAAATTTCCAATTTGCTGATCATTTGCCTGTCTTTCACTTACCTGTTTGTCTACCATTAATGTTGTACATATACATTTTCAGGCAGTTCATTTGATTTATAAGCCTCTTGTCGAAATAGCATAGCAAACTAATTCTAAGTTCTTAATTTTGAATAAACTAGCTCTCTGCACGTGTTATTTTACAACCTTACCATCTCCCCATTAAGAAGTGTTCTATGTATTGCACTACTGCTAATTTCTTTTAGCGGAAGGTCTTTGACCTGCGTTGCTTTGGCAACTGGTAATTGGGAAGTATCCGGCACCTGGTCTTGTGGCAGAACTCCAACCTGTGGCGACTCTGTCGTGATTCCTGCTTTCCGTACCGTTACCATTACTACCCAACTTGATTACACCGGTTGTGGAGGACCTATGGCTATTAATATTTTCGGCGAACTTCATTTTCAAAGTGGTAAAAAGCTGAAATTGGCTTGTGGGTCGGTGTTATATGTACAAACGGGTGGCTCGGTTACTGGCGGAGGCGGAGGTGGAACCTCCAACCTCATCGAGATCTGCGGTGCTAACGCATGGACCTCCGGTATGGGTGACGTATCCGGCCCGGCAACCATTACTTCGGGTGGTGTAACGCCTGTTCCTGTTGAACTTCTCTATTTCAAAGGCGCTGTTACACCTAACTCAACTATCGAATTGAAATGGGCAACAGCTACCGAAACCAATAATGATCATTTTGTGGTAGAACGGAGCAGAGATGGAAAGAATTTCAATGAGGTAATAAAAGTAGACCCGAACGGAACCGGCTTCAGCCTCATCACACAAAACTATATTACCTGGGATTACAATCCCTATCCCGGCTTATCCTATTATCGATTGAAACAGGTTGATAAGAACAGCGCCTTTGAGATATTCGATATGATCAGCGTTAGAACGGATAAAAAATCACAGGTATTGATCTACCCTAATCCTACAGCATCGTCATTAAATATTGAAGCTACTGAAGATTTTGAAAATGCCGCTTTAAGAATATTGAACTTTTTTGGACAGGAAGTGATCAATACAACACTCATGAATGACCAGCGTTCCATAGACCTGACTGATCTTCCTTCGGGCATTTATTACATCCTGCTTGATAACGGCATCGAGGTAAACAAGAACCGATTCTCTATACAAAAGTAGATCAACCAATATTACAATAAAAAAGCCCTTCATTACTGAAGGGCTTTTTTATTGTAATTAATATCTTAAGGTCTTTCTAAACCCGAGAAGAAAAAGCTCCCTTCTATCGCCGCGTTCTCGTCGCTGTCGCTGCCATGCACTGCGTTGGCCGCGATACTTTTAGCGAACATACGACGGATAGTGCCTTCCTCAGCTTTAGTAGGATCAGTAGCTCCGATCAATTTACGGAAATCCGCCACTGCGTTATCTTTTTCTAAAACAGCCGCTACGATCGGGCCGCTGCTCATATAATCAACAAGCTCTCCGTAAAAAGGACGCTCTTTGTGGATGATGTAGAACTGCCCGGCCTGCTCCCTGCTTAAACGGAGGTACTTCATAGCGCGGACCTTAAATCCCGCCTTGTTCATCATTGCTAATATAGGACCGATGTTGTTGGCTTCAACCGCATCGGGTTTGATCATTGTAAAAGTGATGTTTGTTGCCATAATTTTTCTTTTGGGGTGCTCCGAAGGAGTCCCGTTTTTTGGTTTTTGGGGACAAATATACCAATTTTAACGGATCTAAAGGTCCCCGTTAAGGGCTTCCATGACGAGTTCCTGCTCGTAACCCTTTGAGGCTGCGTAGCGAAGCAATTTGTATTTGCGGCGTATAGGGTTCTTTTCTGAAAGCGTCCGCTCCTTGCTTTCCAGTAGTTTTTGAAGGGTAAGCCTGTACTCCTTTTCATTGATCTCGGCCAATCCTTTTCGAATGCAATGATCCGAAAGCCTTTTGGCCTTTAGGCCCATTTTGATCTTGATGCGGCCCCATTTTTTGATGCGGAACTTGCCGCCCGCGTAAGCTTTCGCAAAACGTTCTTCATTGATGAAATTATCGGATATAAGCTGCGAAATTAGGTTCTCCACTTCCTCGCTTCTAAGGCCAAGATCGTATAGCTTATCCCTCACCTCCTGCTGGCAGCGCTCCTGGTAGGCACACCAATCTTCTATCTTTGCCTTGGCCTGCAATGCGGTATATGTTCTGTGCTTTTCTTCCACCGGCATAAAATTACTAATTATGGGCTTCCATTTTATGCCCCTTTTTTTGTTCGTGTAGTATGTATGGAATAGCCATGATGCCGCGATTGTTTTATTTAAGGAATCATGGCCATTTTCGTACTTTTGCCCCCCACATGGCCCTTTTTGGAAGAGATAAGACCGAAAGTTCAGAGATGCCCTTCTTCGCGCACATCGAAGCGCTCAGGTGGCATATCGTGCGCAGCGTCATTGTAGTGATCTGCCTGGGTTTCCTGCTTTTCTTCTTCAACGATATATTATTCGGAAAAATAATCTTTGGCCCGCGCCACCAGGATTTCATCACGTATAAGTTCATTTGCAAGCTCGGGCAAAAATTCCTTGGCGATAACTCCGCCTGCATCACGGTTGCCGGACAGGAACTCATCAATACCGACCTGGCGGGGCAGTTCACCATGCATTTGTGGGTATCCTTTATTGGTGGACTGATCCTTGGTATGCCTTACGTGTTGTGGGAATTGTGGCGTTTCATCAAACCGGCTCTTAAGAACACGGAGACAAAACCGGTAAAAGGATTTGTATTGGTATCCACCCTTCTTTTTCTCATGGGTGTCTGTTTCAGTTATTTTTTGATCTTTCCGCTTACGTGGAATTTTTTGGCGCCTTACCAGGTGAGCAAGGATGTGAACAACCTCATTTCTTTCGATTCCTACGTTTCCAATCTCACCACACTTACACTTGCCTTTGGTTTGGTCTTTGAAATGCCCGTGGTGGTTTATTTTTTGAGTCGCATGGGATTGATGACGCCCGCCTTCATGCGCAAGTACCGCCGTCATGCCGTGGTGGTGATCCTTGTACTTTCCGCATTTATCACGCCCACTTCAGATATTCCCACGCAGCTGGCCGTGTTCATTCCGCTCTACCTGCTTTATGAAGTAAGCATCTTCGTTTCATCTTACGTGAATAAGAAGTATCATGCCGGTTAGGCTGGCTGTTTTAGCAATTAAATCTTATCTTTGAAATGCATTTAATCCCGTGAGGTACACCCTGAAGATATCGTTGCTGCTTGCCTTTTTTTTAACGGGGCTCCTATCCGTTGCGCAGGATAAAAAAAGGATCGACAGCCTTAGGATCTTCTTAAAAGATACCGCTATACCTGTGAAAAAAAGAGCCACCGCGCTCGCCCAGCTGGGATGGGATGTGAGCTATCACGATCTCGAGGAAGGATTGAAGTATGCCGAGCAGGCCATCGATATCGCGCGAAAAAACAACCTGAAAAATGAATTGGCTCATGCCATTAACGTGGCCGGCACCATTTATATGGACCTGGGCAATTATCCGATGGCAACCGACTACCTGCTCCAGTCAATGAATATTTATTCTTCCATAAATGACAAAAAAGGGGAGGCGATCGCGGCGGGGAACCTCGGCATTGTGTATACACGCCGTGGCGAATACCGGAAAGCATTACATGCTTATTACAAAGATTATTCCTATTTCAAAGCGCTGAAAGGAAGTGGTTACATTTCTGCCCTCCTTAATACCGGCAGCACCTATCATCAATTGAACATGAACGACTCTGCCCTGTATTTCTTTTACGAAGCATTGCGACAACCCCATATTGATTCCCTGCAAAAATCCTCAGCCTATAACAATATTGCGAGTTGCTATTCTGACCAGGGCAATATGAAGATGGCCGTTTGGTTCGTGAACCGCGCTGTAGCCTGTATTGATTCTACAGAAAAATATTATCTCGTTGAGCATTATATCATGAAAGGGTTAATAGAAGCCAAGATGAAGAATTTTCCCGCCGCGCTGGCACAGGTAAACAAGTCCCTGCAGTACAGCAAAGAGATCGGCGTGAAGGAATTTGAAAAGAACGCTTACTCCGCTTTAGCCAAGATCTACGAGATGCAGGGAAATACTGCAAAAGCGCTTGAATATTATAAGTTGTTCACCGGCATGAAGGACAGCCTCATCAATTCGGAGAATGAGCATTCCATCAAATTCATGGAAGCGAAGTTCGAGGCCGAAAAAAAACAAAAAGAGATCGAGCTGCTGAACAAGGATAAAAAACTGAACGAGGAAAAAATAAAGCAAGACGATATCCTCATCAAAGCTTTTTTTTACGGAGGCATCGTTCTCCTGCTTGCGCTTAGCTTTGTAATTTACGCTTTTGCCAATAAACGCAGGGCCAACAAAAAACTTGTTTCGCTTAACAACGAGGTTCACCGCCAAAGAAATCAATTGCTGGAGAAGAACCAGGCCATTACCGACAGCATTCTTTATGCCAGCCGCATACAGAACGCGCTGCTAACCTCCGAGCATTATATCAAACGGTTCATTCCTGAGTTCTTTATCATCAACCAACCGAAGGATATTGTAAGCGGGGATTTTTACTGGGCCTACCACCAGGATCATAAAATGTATTTCATGTGCGCCGATTGTACCGGACATGGTGTACCCGGGGCATTCATGAGCCTATTGGGAATTAATTTCCTGAACGAGATCGTGATCGAGAAAAAGATCTCTTCGCCAGACCTCGTGCTGAACGAACTCCGTAAAGAGATCATCCTTTCCCTGAACCAACAGGGAAGCGCTGAGACAAAAGACGGCATGGACTGCTCTTTCTGCTGTATCGACACCGCCTCAACCTCGGCAATGATAGCCGCCGCCAACAACCCCGTTTGGATCATTCGCCCACCCGAGGGAGGATTGAAGCAAGATGCAAATGGAAAATTCATGATGTCGCCCGGGTTTAAATTAACAGAGCTAAAGCCGGATAAGATGCCGGTTGGCAAATCGCCGCGCGACGAAACACCTTTTACATTGAAAAACTATCAATTAAAAAAAGGCGATTGCATCTATATGTTCAGCGATGGCTTTGCCGACCAGTTTGGCGGCCCTAAAGGAAAGAAGATGAAGTATAAGCTGTTAAAAGAAACCATTTTAAAACATTGTCATCTTTCCATGTCGGAACAAAGAACGGTACTGCAAAAACTTTTTGCCGAATGGAAAAAGGATCTGGAACAGGTGGATGATGTTTTGGTAATGGGCATAAAAGTGTAGATGGATTTACGATCTTATTATTTTCGATATTATAATTGATAGATAAAAGAGTAAAAAAAATGCTAACCCGGATTGTCAATGTGCATACTGCAAATAAATAAATCATCAATACCCCAATCGTAAATGAATTGTGTGATCATAGTGGCCGGGGGAACAGGGAGTCGCATGCAGAGTGAGAATCCCAAGCAGTTTGCTTTGCTGCATGGTAAGCCGGTGATGGTTTATGCCCTGGAAAAATTCCTCCAGTTCGATCCGGCCATCGAGATCATTATAGCACTGCGACCGGAGTATGCCATGGAATTTGAGACCATTTGCCGGAATTTCAAATTGCCGGAAGTGGCAGTAGTGAACGGCGGCGAGACCCGTTTTCACTCCGTAAAAAATGCTTTGGAAAAAATAAAGCCCGGCGTGAGCGTGGTCGCCGTACACGATGCCGCAAGACCCCTGGTAAGTTTGCAAACCATACAAAATACTTTTAGCGCTGCCGATAAATCCGGTGCCGCCATACCTGCTGTTGAGATCACTGAATCGTTGCGGCAGGTCGATTCAATTGGCAGTAACGCGGTGAATCGAAAGGATTACCGCATCGTGCAAACTCCCCAGTGTTTTAAAAAGGAGATCCTGCTGGCCGCTTATGACCAAAATTACGTGAGCGAGTTCACCGACGACGCTACCGTTGTGGAGGCCGCCGGGAATAAGATACAGCTTACGCAGGGAAACATAGAGAACATCAAGATCACCTATCCACAAGACCTCGTGCTTGCGGCTGCGCTTCTGAATGAATAACCTCAGTGATATCGCAGATGTATTGATGCTCACTTCTAAAGTGATGGAATTGCATGACGGCAATCCCTTTAAGATCCGTTCATTGGCCAACGCTGCCTTTCGCTTATCTAAAGAGCATGTCAGCGAAATAACCGAAGAAAGCCTGGCCGGGATAAACGGCGTGGGAAAAAGTATCGCCAAGACCGTTGTGGAGATCGCGCAAAAAGACACCTCCGCCGAACTGCAGTGCTTATTGTCAAAAACTCCTGTCGGCGTGATCGAAATGCTGAGCGTAAAGGGATTAGGGCCCAAGAAAGTGAAACAGCTTTGGCGTGAAATGGGTATTGAAAGCGTTGGCGAATTGCTATATGCCTGCAATGAGAACCGATTGGTGACCTTGAAAGGTTTTGGCGCAAAGACCCAGGAAAGTGTAAAGAGCAGCATTGAGTTTCTGCAAGGGGCCAGTGGGAAAGCACACTACGCCACGGTGGAAGAAATGGCCGAAGGATTTGTAGATGAACTGAAAGAGCTGCAATACGTTTCAAACATCAGCCTCACCGGCGATATTTACCGCAAAGCCCAAACACTTGATAAGATAGAGATACTTGTGGCGGCCGACGAGGTGTTTGAGAATGAATTTGAAAGTCCGCTGCCCGTGAATCTGATCTTCACTACCGAAGAAGAATTTTATTATGAATTGGTAAAGACCTCCTCTACCCCCGAGCACTTGCGCAAGATCGGTTTTGATTCTTTGACAGACAGGAACCCCCTTTCTGAAGAAGATGTGTACAAAGCCTTGGGCAAACCATATTTCATTCCTGAATGGAGGGAAGGACTGTTTGAAGAAAGGATCGAAAAAAATTACCCGGCTGAGCTTATTGAAGAAAAACACCTTAAAGGCATTGTACATAATCACAGTACATATAGCGATGGGGCGCACACGCTCGAAGAGATGGCCACCTATTGCAAAAGCCTCGGTTTTGAATATTTCGGAATTGCCGATCACTCGAAAAGCGCTACTTACGCCAACGGATTAAAAGAAGATGATATTTTCAGGCAACACAACGAGATCGATGAGTTGAATAAAAAGCTGGCACCCTTTAAAATATTGAAGGGCACAGAATGTGATATCCTTTACGATGGTTCTTTGGATTATGACCATGACATTTTAAAAACCTTTGATTACGTAGTAGCTTCCATTCACCAGCATTTTAAGATGGATGAGGAAAAAGCCACCGCGCGCCTGATCAAAGCGGTCGAAAACCGGTACACAACCATTCTTGGTCACCCAACAGGTCGCTTATTGCTTGCCCGCCCCGGCTACCCGATCAACCACAAAAAAGTGATCGATGCCTGCGCCGCCAATGGCGTGGTGATGGAACTGAACTCGCATCCTTATCGTTTGGATATCGACTGGACCTGGATCCCATATTGCCTGGAGAAAGGCGTTATGGTCTCCATTAATCCCGACGCGCATGAAAAGCACGGCTTCCATGATATGCGTTTTGGCGTGGCCGTGGCCCGAAAAGGTTTGCTTACGCGTAATGCCTGCTTTAATGCCCTAAACCTCGCGGAAATTGAGAAATTTCTCTCTCAAAAACGAAGCAAAAAGGATTAATTCTCCTCTCAAAATTTCTTATCTTTGCATCCGGTACTATAATAGCGAGGCTGGCTCGCTATTATACCCTGATATTGAAAATTAAGGTGTATAACGTGCATTTATACTACCCATCATGGCAAAAGAATTAAGAAACCGTTTACACAAGAACGAGCTCAAGAAGCTCCTGTACGCCGAAACATTTAAACGTAAGACCCTTTCCTTTTATCGTTACGTAAAAATTGAAGATCCTCATAAGCTGCGGAATGAACTGTACATACAGTGGGACGCTTTAAAAGCTTTTGGCAGGGTCTATCTTTCTTACGAAGGTATCAATGCTCAAATGAGCGTACCGGAACAGAATTGGAATGAATTTGTGAAGCAACTTTACGCCATTCCTTTTTTTACAGATGTGCCTTTTAAATTTGCAGTAGAAGACAACGGAAAATCATTTTACAAACTGATCATCAAAGTGCGCAACAAGATTGTGGCTGATGGCATAGATGACCCCACCTTCGATCCTTCTGATACAGGAAAATACCTTAACGCCAAAGAATTCAACGAGTACATGGCCAAACCCGGAACTATCGTGGTTGACATGCGTAATCATTACGAGAGCGAAGTAGGAAGGTTTGAGAACGCGTTTTGTCCTGACGCTGACACCTTCAAGGAAGAGCTTCCGCAGGTCATTGATCATTTAAAAGGGCAGGAAGACAAGAATGTTTTGATGTATTGCACCGGAGGCATACGTTGCGAGAAGGCAAGTGCCTATTTCAAGCACAAAGGTTTTAAGCATGTGTTTCATTTGAAAGGCGGCATTATTCAGTACGCGCATGAGATCAAAGAACAGGGATTGAAGAGCAAGTTCATTGGGAAGAACTTCGTTTTTGATGAGCGCGTGGGAGAAAGGATCACCGATGATATCATTGCCGAATGCCACCAATGTGGCGCGGCCTGCGACCGACATGTGAATTGCAAGAACGATGATTGTCATTTACTTTTCATTCAGTGTGAAGCCTGTGAAGAGAAAATGAATGGCTGCTGTACACCCGCTTGTATGGACATCGCGGCCTTACCGGTTGAGGAACAAAGAAAGTTGCGTAAAGGAAAGGTTAAAACTGAAAAAGAAACACTGGCTGTTTATAAAAGCCGTTTGCGGCCGAATCTAAAAGACATTTTAAAGAATAAATAATGGCATTATTAAAACCCGTAAATGGTATTGACCCTCAATTCGGCAAGAACTGCTACCTGGCCGAGAACTGCACCGTAGTGGGTGATGTAGTGATGGGCGATGATTGCAGCGTGTGGTTCAACGCAGTGGTGCGCGGAGATGTGAACTCGATCCGCATCGGCAATAAAGTGAACATCC
Source organism: uncultured Flavobacteriaceae bacterium (assembly GCA_964387075.1). Taxonomy (GTDB): domain Bacteria; phylum Bacteroidota; class Bacteroidia; order B-17B0; family Aurantibacillaceae; genus PALSA-968. Next base: position 451,491 of record CAYLVB010000002.1, on the reverse strand, counting down.
AGGATGGGGCCGTAATACACTGCACGTATCAAAAGACCAAAACAAATTTAGGCAATAACGTTTCCATCGGCCACAACGCCATTGTACATGGCTGCACCGTGCATGATAATGTATTGATAGGCATGGGCGCCATTGTGATGGACAATTGCGTGATAGAAAGCAATTGCATCATCGCGGCTGGGGCTGTACTAACAGAAAATACACATGTGGAAGCGGGAAGTATATGGGCAGGGGTGCCTGCAAAAAAAGTAAAGAACATTGATCAGAAATTACTCGAGGGAGAAGTACACCGCATTGCCAATAATTATTTAATGTACTCCGGCTGGTTCAAGTAAGTCGGCTTACCGCCTGGTTCTCTACCAGGAATACCCTGGAACCCTTTACCGTAGCGAATAATTTTTTCATGCGCTCTCCGCTCGTATCTGTAATAAATACCTGCCCGAAATCATCGGAAGAGACCAGCGAGATCAGTTCTTCGAAGCGGGTATTGTCAAGTTTGTCATACACATCGTCCAACAGCAAAAGAGGTTTGGTGCCGGTCTTTTTTCGGATATACTCGTATTGGGCCAGTTTTAACGCCAGTAAATAGGTTTTTTGCTGTCCCTGCGAGGCATATTTCTTCACCTCGTTACCTTGCAGTAGGAATTCCAGGTCGTCGCGGTGTATGCCTACGCTGGTGTGCTCAAGCGCACAATCCTTATGCACACTGGCCGCCAGAGCTTCGAGATAGCTCATTCCTTTTAGGGTAGAAACGTAAGCCAAAGAAACACCTTCGGCATTGCCGGAAAGTGAGCGATAAAATCTTTCGAAAACGGGAATGAACTCATCCAGAAATTTCTTTCTTGCGTCGAGGATATAATTCCCATCATCACTCAACTGCTCATCAAAAACCGCAAGCAGGGTATTATCAAAAGAGCGGCTCATCGAGAATTGCTTGAGCAAGGCATTCCGCTGCTGCAACGTGTTGTTATAGCGTATCAGCCGGTCGAGATACTGCTTGTCAAATTGCGAAATGATACCATCCACAAAACGCCTGCGTTGGTCGCTGCCGCCGCTGATCAATACAGAATCCATCGGGCTGATCATCACCAGGGGGAATAAGCCAATGTGCTCTGCCAGCTTTTCGTATATGTTCTTGTTGCGCGTAACGATCTTCTTCTGCGCGCGTTTCAGGCTTACGATCACTTCCTCTTCCCTACCCTCCTTCTCAAACAAACCCTGGATCATGAAAAAGGGTTGATCGAAGGTAATGGACTGGCTATCGACCGAATTGAAAAAGCTCTTGCAAAGCGACAGGTAATGGATGGCATCCAGGAGGTTGGTCTTGCCCATGCCATTGGGGCCGGTAAAACAGTTGATCTTTGGGCTGAAGGACAAGGCCAACCCCGTGTAGTTCTTGAAATTTACCAGGTTTATCTCCCTCAGATGCATTGTTTATAAGTCCTTTATCTCCCAAAGGTAATACCATTTGTTTAATAAGTGGAACAGAATCTATGGTATTATGCCGAGCGAACCGCCATTATTTTATTGAACTAAAGCTACATAGAGCCTCGGCATAATAGGCTTTTTGATCGGTTAATAAAATTTGTTAAACAGGGGTATTTATACTGTTAATTAAAATATTTTTGATATACCACAAACATGCCTCGCTTCGGTAAATATTGCTTATTTGTCGGTCTACTGGCCCTGTCCTGTTTTTCTGTGGCGCAGACTGGGATTACCAAGCAGGAGATCGACCTGGCCGAAGCTGATTCATACTTCGAGGCTTCTAATTTCATACAAGCCCTGGATCTTTACCTTAAGGTTGAAAAGAAATTCCCACACAATCCCGAGATCAAACGGCGTATCGGCACCTGTTACCTCAACATTCATGATGATAAGGCGAAAGCCTTGCCTTATTTCAGAAACCTGTACAACTCGGGGAAATACGATGATGAGATGTTGCTGGAATACGGCATGGCCTGTCAGTACGCCTATTCCTTCGAGAATGCCATAATAGCTTACACCATGTACCGCGAAAAAGTTTCCTCCAAACAATGGCCTTTGATCGACCATTACATTGAGACCTGTGAGAACGCCAAGGCTTTGGTGAAAAAACCGGTGAATGTAAAATTCGAGAACCTTGGAAAGGATGTGAACACGAAATACGCCGATTACTATCCTTTTGTTTCTAAGGATGAAGGCGCTTTGTATTTTACCTCGCGGCGAGAAGATTGCATGGGTAATTCACGTTCGGCCTTCGGATATTTCTCTTCCGACATCTACGTCTCGAGAGTGAAGAACGGACAATGGCAAAAAGCGAAGAACCTGAGCGCGCCGATAAATACGGTGGATGACGAAGAGATCGTGGGGCTTACCCCCGACGGAAAAAGCATGGTCATTTACGTTGACCGGAAATTGATCGCGAGCGACCTGATGCATGCCGAATTGTTGAAGAACAACAAGACCTTTGGTCAGCCCATGGCCTACACAGAACCTATCAATACAGAAGGGCTGGAACTGGAAGGTTGTTATACTGCCGATAAGAATACACTGTACTTTGTGGCTGTGAGGAAGAACGGGATGGGAGAAGCCGATATCTATTCTTCGCACCGCCTGCCAAGTGGGGATTGGGGTACGCCGGTAAACCTGGGGCCAAACATCAATACGCAATATAAAGAAGGCTTCCCGGTTGTTTCAGAAGACGCCCAAACGCTTTACTTCGCCTCACAGGGTCACATGAGCATGGGTGGATTCGATATCTTCAGGTCGAAATGGAACGAAGAGAAGAAAGAGTGGGGCAAGGCCGAGAACATCGGCTATCCGGTAAATACTCCTGATGATGACATGATGTTCTCTTTGGCGGGAAGGGGCCGCGATGGGTATCTTTCCGCCTGGAGAAAAGAAGGTTTCGGAGATCTTGATATATATAAGGTAACTTTTTTGGATGTAGAACAGCCTTTAACAGCCATTGTGGGGAATGTAAAGACCACTGACAGCACGCTAACAGCGCTTGAAGCGAGCATCAGTCTCTTTGATGAGCAGAATAAAGAAATAGAGACCAAGAACGTCAACAAAAAAACAGGGCGCTATATTTTTATTGTAGAACCCGGTAAATACCGCGTTGAGATCAGCAGCCAGGGCCACAAACCATTTAAACAGGATATTACGGTCCTTGATAAATCAGACTATACGGTAGAGCTGATCAAGGATTTTATGATAGTTCCGGAGAAATAAAAACGGTCCCGGCTAAACCGGGACCGTTCGCTTTAAATATTTATTTCTGTTAATGATGATGCCCATGCGGGCCGTGAACATGCCCGTGGTCTAACTCTTCGGCTGTAGCGTCTCGCACTTCCAGCACACTTCCCGAAAAATGCAGGTCGTAACCGGCTAAAGGATGATTGAAATCCATGGTAACGTTCTTCTCGCCTACTTCAACTACCAGGCCATGCATTTGATGCCCTTCGCTATCCAACATCGGTAACTCCGCTCCTGCCTTTACGCGTTCTGAATCAAATTTACCGTCTACGTTAAATGCTTCTTTAGGAATTTCGGCAACATACTCGGGGTTGTGGGTTCCATAGGCATTTTCTGCTTTGATATGGAAATCGAACGCGTCGCCGGCCTTTTTGCCGCTCAGATTCCTTTCAAAATCCTCGAGTATCCCGCCTGTTCCGTATAAGAATACAAATGGTTTATCGGTAGAGGTTTGTTCGATCAGTTCCTCCTGTCCTCCTTCGATCTTTCCTGTAAGGTGGTAGTTGACCGATACTACCTTGTTGTTTTCAGCTGTCATTTTTCTAAGTTTTTTGCCACAGATTACACATATTTTTTTGTGTAGAGATGTTGTGAGTCTTAGGCTGTTGTGTTTATTTTATTGTTATTTTTTGATTTATTCATTTATTTTATCTGCGCAATCCGTGTAATCTGTGGCCTGTATTATATAGTAAATTTTATTCCCTGGGCCAACGGTAGCGTAGTTCCGTAATTGATGGTGTTTGTTTGCCTGCGCATATAGATCTTCCAGGCATCCGACCCGCTTTCGCGGCCGCCTCCTGTTTCTTTTTCTCCTCCAAAAGCCCCGCCTATCTCGGCCCCTGATGTACCGATGTTCACGTTGGCGATGCCGCAATCAGATCCGGTTGCCGATAAGAACTGCTCCGCTTCGCGCATGTTCAGCGTCATGATGGCACTCGATAAGCCTTGCGGAACGTCGTTCTGCATCGCAATTGCTTCATCCATGCTTTTGTACTTCATAATATAAAGTACAGGCGCGAAAGTTTCGTGTTGCACGATGCTGAATGAGTTTTCGGCTTCCACCACGCATGGTTTTACGTAGCAGCCACTCTCAAAACCTTTTCCTTCCAAAATTCCGCCGGGTATCAATATTTTTCCGCCTTCGGCGATCGCACGCTCAATGGCGGTCATGTAATTCTTTACCGCGTCTTTATCGATCAAGGGACCCACGTGGTTCGTTTCATCGAGTGGATCACCAATTTTCAATTGTCCGTAAGCGTTCACGAGTTTTTGTTTCACATCGTTGTAAATGCTTTCGTGAATGATCAGGCGGCGGGTTGTGGTGCAACGCTGACCGGCAGTTCCAACCGCGCCAAACACAACACCCGGAATACACATACTGAGATCGGCACTCGCGGTCATAATGATGGCATTGTTGCCTCCTAATTCCAATAATGACTTTCCAAAACGCTCGGCTACTTTAACACCCACAAGTTTTCCCATACGGGTAGAACCGGTGGCAGAGACCAAAGGCACACGTTTATCCGCGGTCATGTATTCTCCTACTTTGTAATCTCCGTTCACTAAACAGGAAATTCCCTCAGGTAAATTATTTTGTTTAGCCACTTCGGCCCAGATGTTCTGACAAGCTATTGAGCAAAGTGGCGTTTTCTCAGAAGGTTTCCAGATACAGGTATCTCCGCTGATCCAGGCAAGTGCCGTGTTCCAGCTCCAAACCGCAACCGGGAAATTGAAAGCGGATATGATGCCCACAACTCCCAAAGGATGATATTGCTCGTACATACGGTGCAAAGGACGCTCGCTGTGCATGGTCAAGCCATTCAGCTGGCGCGATAATCCCACCGCGAAATCGCAGATATCGATCATTTCCTGTACCTCTCCTAAGCCTTCCTGCAGGGATTTACCCATTTCGTAAGAAACGAGTTTACCGAGGTCGTTTTTATAGTGGCGTAATTTATCTCCGTATTGTCTTACGATCTCTCCGCGTTTGGGCGCCGGAATGCCGCGCCAGTAAACAAAAGCCTCGCAGGCTACCTTCATGGCTTTCTCATAATCCGCCTCAGTAGCGCCTTTAACAGTAGCAATTAGTTTCCCGTCAACAGGACTGTATGATTCGAGGTCGCTTCCCGAAGCGAAGAATTCGCTGCCGGTTGAACAACCTAAGTTCGTTTGTTTGATTCCTAAATTTTGCAGGGTCTTACTGATATCTATTGTACTCTTAACGGCAACTGTTTCCATGTTTTTTAATTGGGGCATCAAATATAGCAATATTCAGGTAAAAATCCATGGAAATCCCCTAATACAAGGGCAAGTCCCGACCTCTTTTTAGTCCATTTCAGGTAGTATTGAAAAGGGCTTAACGAAAGATCAAAAAAAGGCCTCCTTTGGGTTGTAACTTTAATAAAAAATGAAAAGCACATATGTCAAATATTTCTTTCTACTGGTTATAACGTCCCTTGTTTTCCTTTTCTCCTGCGAGAAAAAAGCTGCTATAGACCCCCATACTCCTCCGGGCCAGGGACCTGTTGATTCTACAATTACACCTTTTCCTGTAAAGCAAGTTGACATTCTATTTACAGGATTCACTCCCGCTACACTAAGTATCAATAAAGGCGCAAGTGTTAACTGGACCAATAAAGACTCAGCAGAGCATACCGCTTCGGGCCCCTCCGGGTCTTTTGACAGTGGCCACCTGGGACGCGGCGCTAACTTTCTTTACACCTTCCGTGACACGGGCACTTTTTATTATTTCTGCCGTTACCACAAAGAAGGTGGTGTGATCTCCGTGAAGTAATCAGCTGCATAGTGAATAGCAGATAAAACTCGCCAGGTAAGCTAAAACGCCCATATATATGAATTGTATGATGGGCCATTTCCAGGACAGCGTTTCGCGGCGAACTACGGCAAAAGTGCTCATGCATTGCATGGCAAACGCGTAGAATACCAGCAGGCTTAAACAAACGGCTGCTGTATAGACAGGCTTACCCGTTTCAGGATCTTTTTCGTCCTCCATTTTTTCGCGAATGGAGGTAGTGTTCTTCGCATCGCTGGTTCCGTACAAAGTAGCCATGGTTCCCACAAAAACTTCCCGTGCCGCGAAAGAACTGATGAGCGAGATACCGATCTTCCAGTCGAAACCCAGGGGGCGAATAACAGGTTCAATGGTTTTTCCGAGTATGCCTGCGTAAGAAGATCCCAGCTTCTCGGAACGCATTTTTGCAATACTATCTTCCGACAATGTGCCGGTTGACGCGTATCTTGACTCGATCTCCTTGAATTTTTCTCCCGGACCGAACGATGTCAGGAGCCAAAGAATGATGGAAATGATCATGATGATCTTCCCGGCATCAAATAAAAACACTTTCACCTTATTGAACATGGTAATACCCACTGTTTTTGCCTGTGGTAAACGATACACCGGCAACTCCATCATGAAAAAACTGCGCTCTTTGCTTTTCAGTAAATATTTTAACACGGCTGCTACAAGGATAGCGCTCACAATTCCCATCAGGTATAAACCGGTAAGGATAAGTCCTTTCATGTTGAACATCCCGATGCTGGATCCCGCAGGGATCATAATGGCAATGAGCAAGGTGTAAACCGGAAGGCGCGCCGAACAGCTCATCAGGGGCGTGATCAAAATTGTAATTAATCTTTCCTTGCGGTTGGCAATGGTCCGCGCCCCCATGATAGAAGGTACCGCGCAGGCCATGCCTCCAATGAGTGGAATTACGGAGCGACCGTTAAGACCGACTTTGCGCATCAGCTTATCCATGATGAAACTCACGCGCGCCATGTAACCACTATCCTCAAGGATGGAGATAAAACCAAAAAGCAAAGCGATCTGCGGAACGAAGATCACAATGCCGCTTAACCCGGCTAAAATTCCATTTACTAAAAGATCCGTAAAAAAACCGGATGGAAGTGCTTCAGAAAGTTTTTGTGTGAGTAAGAGGAAACCTGTTTCTATCCATTGCATAGGGTATTCGGCCAGGTAAAAAATGCTCTGGAAAATGATGAACAAAATAGCAATGAAGATCACAAAGCCCAGTACGGGATGTGTAATGACCCTGTCGAGCTTATCGGTATTACGGAGATCGCTTCTCTCCGCGCTGTAGGTCACGCTCTCCAACGTGATCTTCTTGATCTTCTCAAAACGAAAAAGCATATCGCGGCTCTCAAAGCCTTCGAAGAACTTCTCGTTATACACTTTGATATCCTCTTTTTTATGTGTGTATTGTTTTTGCTTCAGCAAGGAAGCATAGGGACTGCTCTGTGCAAGGAACTGGTGAACAGAGTCGGCATAATTACGGTTAGCGATCAGGTCGAGGTTGATGACTGAAGGCTGCTGTTTTCTTTCCCCGCCGAAAGTGAAAACTTTTTTCTTTACTGCTTCTATTCCTTCGTTATTACGCGCGTTGCACGAAACTACAGGCACGCCCAGCATTTCTTCCAATCTTTGCTGATCAATGCGTATACCGTTGGTCAAAGCGGCGTCGATCATGTTCAGCACCAGCATGCAGGGTCTTCCGAGGTCGATCAATTGCGTGGCCAGCAATAAATGACGTTTAATGTTGGAAGCATCGGTGACAATTAAAATAAGATCGGGGTAATCCTCATTCTGCTCATCCATCAGCACATTAAAGGTCACTTCCTCATCCAGTGATTTAGGAAATAAGCTGTAAGTGCCCGGAAGATCGATAACGCGGAACCAATTTGCTTTTTTGTTATGCTCGTATTTGTAGGCGCCTGTTTTCTTATCTACCGTTACCCCGGGGTAATTGCCCGTACGCTGGTTAAGTCCTGTAAGGGCGTTGAACAAAGTGGATTTGCCGCAATTGGGATTGCCGACCAACGCGATCTTGATGTGCGCGATGGCGCCTGATTTTTCCTGTAAAGAGAGAAATGGATCCTTTGCCGGCACGGCCTGGAATTAGTTAATGATCACCGAAGCGCATTCGGATTTGCGTATGCTCACCAGCGTTCCGTTCACTTCAAAAGCGAAAGGGCAACCCAGCGGCGCGATGTGTTGCAGTGTTATTTTTTCACCGGGAATACAGCCCATCTCGATCATTTTTAAAGCGAGCAGGTTATCCGTAAAACCATTGATAACGGCACTGTTTCCGATGGTCAATTGAGCCAAGGTCTTCACGGGATTTTGCATGTACAAATTTACCTATAAAAGCAGGTGCTTTTGATACCCTGTTTAAGGTATTCCCGGTGAAGCAGATGCAAAAACCCCTCTGGAAACAAGTTCCGGAGGGGTTTACATTATATTCTATAAGATCAGTCTTGCTTGATCTCGAATTTCCACTCTTTGGCAAAGGCTGCCTGGGCCTCCTGGGCCACTTTCAGCACCTTGGCATAATCAGCGTCGAATTTCTCCGCGTGTTTGCTCACATTGGCCACATCATCCTCGGTTACCTGCGAGGTATCCTTGCTCATGATAACCACCATTTGCTTGCCTTCGTTCTGGGCCAGGCTGTTGATGGTATTGAAGTAAGTGGTTGCCGCGTCGAGATAATCTCTTTTTTCGGCAAATGGCTCGATCTTAGCGCATGCTTCCACGCTGCTCTTCGCTTTCGCCGCGAAAGCTTCGTAAGCGATCTTCAATGAATCGATATTATGCCCATCGATCTGCTCAATGAAAGCGTTATAGGCCGGGGTAAGTGATTTTTCGATGGCAATGAATGAATCGTTGTACTTCACCGCATCGTCTTTGGTAGGGCCACAGGAAGTGAGCAATAAAGTAGGGCAGGCCGCCAGGGAAAGAATAAGTTTTTTCATGATCGTTCTTTGGTTTTATTTTTAGCAATATTAAATAAAAAACCCCAATCTCGCGATCAGGGTTTCACTTTTATACAAAAGAATTAATAGCGATAGTGCTCGGGTTTGAATGGTCCTTTAACGGGAACCCCGATATAAGCGGCCTGATCTGGAGTTAAAACATCTAACTCGGCGCTTAATTTTGGCAAGTGCAAAGCAGCAACCATTTCATCCAAATGCTTAGGAAGTGTGTAAACTTTCTTCTCGTAAGCGGCTGTATTTGTCCAAAGTTCTAATTGAGCAAGGGTTTGGTTAGTGAATGAGTTGCTCATTACGAAGCTTGGGTGCCCGGTAGCGCAACCTAAGTTCACCAAGCGCCCTTCTGCAAGAATGATGATGTCCTTTCCGTTAACAGTATATTTATCAACCTGAGGTTTGATCTCTTCTTTTGATTTACCGTGCGTTTTGTTTAACCATGCCATATCGATCTCTGTATCAAAGTGGCCAATGTTACAAACGATAGCATTGTGTTTCATTGCTTCGAAATGACGGCCAACCACGATGTCTTTATTACCAGTTGTAGTTACAACGATGTCGGCAACTTTCACGGCGTTATCCATTTTCATTACCTGGTAACCATCCATGCAAGCCTGTAAAGCGCAGATAGGATCGATCTCGGTAACGATCACACGCACACCTTGCGAAGAAAGTGATTGCGCAGAACCTTTTCCAACATCACCGTAACCTGCTACCACGGCAACTTTACCCGCAAGCATGATATCGGTAGCGCGGCGGATAGCGTCCACTAAAGATTCGCGGCAACCGTATTTATTATCGAATTTCGATTTGGTAACTGAATCGTTCACGTTGATGGCGGGCAGCAATAAAGTGCCGGCTTTCATACGCTCGTACAAACGGTGAACGCCTGTAGTAGTTTCTTCAGAAAGACCTTTGATGTCTTTTGCCAGCTCAGGGTATTTATCGAATACCATATTGGTAAGATCTCCACCGTCGTCGAGGATCATGTTCAATGGCTTGCGGTCTTCGCCAAACCAAAGTGTTTGTTCAATGCACCAGTCGAACTCTTCGGCGTTCATACCTTTCCAGGCGTAAACCGAAATGCCGGCAGCAGCGATAGCGGCGGCGGCATGGTCTTGTGTTGAAAATATGTTACAAGAGCTCCAGGTCACTTCGGCACCCAGCTCCACTAAAGTTTCAATTAAAACAGCAGTTTGAATGGTCATGTGCAAACAACCCGCGATGCGCGCGCCTTTTAAAGGCTTCTTCGCACCATATTCCTTGCGCAGGGCCATTAATCCCGGCATTTCGGCTTCGGCTAATTTGATCTCTTTACGGCCCCACTCGGCCAGGCTCATGTCTTTTACTTTGAATTTTGTGTAGGTTGCAGTTGCTGTTGGCATGTTAAAAAATTTAAGTGTTATATTTACGGGGTGTTCCAAAGGAATCCCTTTAGCGGGGACAAAGTTACGGTAAAGCCTACTAAAACACAAATAAACCTCCAGTCATTGGTTAAAGCTAACATACAGATTTTCAATATTTCACAAAGATTTACACTGGCTTTGGCCGACCTGCGTGACTTTAGTTCGGAGCAGGGGATCGAAGGAAAGCGGGAGCTTGAAAAAAGGGCGGCTTTAGAAGTGGTTCGCAGTGTTTTAGGTGACGCATCCTTAGAGATCCTTTATGAAGAAAGTGGCAAACCCTATTTAAAAGGCAATGAAGAAATATCCATTTCACATGCGTATGACCGGATAGCCGTGCTTTTTTCTACGCGCGCGAAGAACATAGGCGTGGACATTGAGAAAGTGCGCGATAAGATCGTGAAGATCAAAGAAAAATTCTTGTCGCCGGAAGAATTAAAGGAACTGCACGATGCATCGCTTGAAAAATATACTTTGTATTGGGCGGTGAAAGAAGCAGTTTATAAAGCGGCTTGTATAGAAGGGCTTGCTTTTGCCGAAGAGATAGCTGTAGAACCCTTCGGGGGAACAGAAAAATCAGGAACTATCAAAGCGGCTATCACAAAAAAAGGGCGCGAAAAAGCGTTTGTTTTGGAATACAGAATACTAGAAGATTACGTTTTGGTTTATACGATCAGTGAATACTATCTATAAAAAAATACTTGCCGCCTCCGGGAAAAAGAAAGCGCAGCTGGCGGTGCTTATCGATCCTGATAAATTCAACCCGGAGCTGGTTGCCTTGTGCAATACCTGTCCTGTAAGTTATTTTTTTGTAGGTGGCAGCCGGCTTGAGAAAGGAAATGTGCAAAGGACCATTGCCGCCATAAAAAAGCTATCTAAAATTCCGGTGATCATCTTTCCGGGCGACGAGACACAGTTGAGCGCGAAGGCGGATGCCGTTCTGTTCCTTTCGCTTTTATCGGGAAGGAACGCGGAATACCTGATCGGGAAGCACGTGCTTGCGGCGCCGGTGATCAGGCAAAAAAAACTCGCGTGCATCCCCACCGGTTACATTTTAGTGAACGGCAACAGGGAATCGGTAACGCAGCAGGTAACGGGCACAAAGCCGCTTTCCTCCACGAAAGAGATCGTTCATACCGCGCAGGCAGGTGAATTATTGGGGCTGAAGCTCATTTACCTCGAAGCAGGCAGCGGGGCGCGGGCACAGGTGAGCGCCGGAATAATAAAGAAAGTAAAAAGTTCGGTAGCCATTCCTGTGCTGGCCGGTGGAGGAATTGATTCTGCGGCAAAAGCAAAGGCCGCGGTAAAAGCGGGTGCCGACATTGTTGTAGTGGGAAATGCCCTGGAAGCTAATATTGCGATCATTAAAGAGCTTTCCGCTATATTCAAATAAATAGCATTTACCGCCAAAAAAAGTATATTTGTAGGAATCCTATGCATTTCATTTGGCAGACCGTATGAAGATCGTAATCATATCGCAATCAAAGATCTTAGAGAATGAGCACGAGATCGTGCGGCAATTTTTCGAAGCCGGGCTGGATACCTTTCATGTGCGTAAGCCCAGGCTCAGGACCAAAGAACTGACGGAATACATAGAGAAGATCCCTGCGCAATTCCATAACCGGCTTGTCATTCATTCGCATCACCGCCTTGCCACAAAATTCAACCTGCAAGGTGTGCATTATACCCGCCTGCATCTCGAAAAAAGCCTAAAGAACTGGTGGCGCGAGCGAAAACTGCGCTTGATCACCCGTAAACTCGTAAAGACATCTTCGCACAACAAACTGGCCAGCCTGTATGATCAAAGCGATATTGTTTTTGATTATGTCTTTCTCTCGCCCATTTTCGATTCGATCACCGGTAAATACCAAAGCGGCTTTTACGAGGATTCCATCAAGGCAGCCATTCAAAAGACCGGCCTCAAAATAATAGCCCGCGGGGGTATCGATATCACCCGGATAGAGAAGGTCAACGAGCTTGGTTTTCACGGAATGGCCCTCTACACCTGCCTGTGGAACAGCGAAAAACCCGTTGAGGAATATTTGAAAATTATCCGCCGCTGCAACGAATTAGGTATAAAAGTTGAGTAAATTGCCCTAAATTTCAGGCAATTCGATGCTCTTTAACTCCTTACAGTTTCTTGTTTTCTTTGCCTTCGTTATCAGCATGTATTATGCTTTGCCGCACAAGGCACGCTGGATACTGCTGCTGCTGGTAAGCTGTTACTTCTACATGGTATTTGTGCCGGTCTACGTGCTGATCCTTTTTGCCGTGATCCTGGTAGATTATTTTGCGGCCTTCCTAATTGACAGAAGCGCCGGAAAAAAAAGAAAGTTGCTCCTCTGTCTTAGTCTGGCCAGTAACCTGGGGATACTTTTCTATTTCAAATACTATAATTTCTTTCTGGAAAATCTTTCCCTACTGTTGAATTCTTTCGATGTAACAAATCCGTTACCCTTGATCAACGTGATCCTCCCGATCGGCCTTTCGTTCCATACTTTCCAGGCCATGAGTTACACGATAGAAGTGTACCGGGGCAATCAAAAACCCGAAAAGCACATTGGAATTTACGCGCTGTACGTTCTGTTCTTCCCGCAATTGGTGGCCGGCCCCATTGAGCGCCCGCAAAACCTGCTGCACCAGCTGAAAGACAGGATCGTTTACTCGAACGCCAATCTACGGAAAGGATTGCTGCTGATGGCATGGGGCTTTTTCAAGAAAGTAGTGATCGCCGACAGGCTCGCTGAAGTGGCCGATAATGGCTTTAATTATTGGTGGGACCAAAGCAGCTCTTCCATGTGGCTCAGCGTGATCTTTTACAGCTTCCAGATCTATTGCGATTTTTCGGGGTATTCTGATATCGCTATTGGCGCGGCAAAGACCATGGGCATAGATCTCATGGAGAATTTCAGGAATCCTTACCTCTCATTCTCTTTAACCGAGTTCTGGAAACGCTGGCACATTTCGCTCTCCACCTGGTTCAAGGATTATGTATATGTGCCCTTGGGTGGAAATAAAGTTTCCGCCAAAAGGTTTTGTTTCAATATTCTTATCGTTTTTCTTTTAAGTGGGTTATGGCACGGTGCCCGCTACACTTTTTTGGTGTGGGCCCTCATCCACGCTTTGTTTCTAATCACCGAACGCTTTTTTTACTTTGAGAAAAATGCCCACACATTCCTTTCATCGGGCATTCGCCTGGTCTACGTATTCCTTATTACTACCCTGGCCTGGGTATTCTTTCGTTCACAAAGCATGCACCAGGCATTACACATACTTAAAAAACTCTCCTTCAGCGATCCGCAAGGTTTCGATACCCTGTTCACTTTCCATGAACTTGTTCTATGCTTCGTACTCATTTTTTTACTCCTAAGCCAGGAAAGCAGGATCAAGCAATTCAGGATCGAAAACAGCCGAAAATATTATCCCGTGTTGTGGATTCTGATCTTGTCCTGTTATTTTTTCGGGATCTATAATTATAAGCAATTCATTTATTTTCAGTTTTGATGAAGAAGACACTCCTTTATATATTTTCGCTGTCCTGCCTCACGGTTTATATACTCAGTTCAAACCGCGAATTTATGATGTGGTGGGCCGATTTTCGTACGTATGAGCTGGAGGCACCCTATGCCAAGGCTCGCTATGGCGATCTTTATAGCAACTGTTTCCTGCCCGGATTCTTAGATACGGCTTATATCCCTTTAAAAGAACACCGAAATGAAAAAGAGAACGTGGACCTCTACATCATTCACGACAGTTACCTGGCAGGAAAAATAAAGAAAGAAAATTTTAAAGGTCTTCATAAGCTCTTTTCTCTTGATTACGGTGCCGCGCGATCCTTTGTGCCGGACGTAACAAAAAAGAACATCCTTGTGATAGAATGCTCGGAACGGAACGCTTTTTGGAGATTGACCGACACGGCAACGATCTACACCTGTCTGAACACAAATGCTCCTTCTCCCTGGAAGCAACCTGAGAATACAAACGATCTTGCCAACGTGTTCTTTAATCCAAACATCAACCAAAACCTGGAGTTTTCACTTTATGATTACGAATATTTCATTCCACTGAAGGAATGGAAGGCGGATCTTAATTACTCACTTTTCAAAAGGTTACCGCCAGACGTAGCCATCACGCAAAAAGAGGATTATCTTTTGCTCAGCGAAACCGTTGAAAAATCATCGCCAACCAGTTCTTTTACGGAACTGGACGCCGCCTTCCTCGAGTTTGTTACAAAACAGGTAAATGCTATAAGCGCGCATTATAAGACCCGGGGCTTTGATGAAGTGTACTTCTCGATCATACCGAACCCCGTCAGCATTCTCGATCAACTCAGAAGACCCTACAATCATAAGATAGAATTACTCGAAGCTCACCCTTCCCTAAAGGCACGTTACATCAGCACATATTTTCTGTTTCTTCATTACCCGCAAAAGATCTACAGGACCGATGACAGTCACTGGAACGGGAATGGCCTGCAATTGTGGGTTGACGAAGTGAATAAACGATTGGTACCATGAGTTTTGTTTTGATCGTCATAAGCAACCCTACCCTGCTTCCCAGGGAAAGCGAGGTTGTTACCCGGCTACTGGAAAAAGGTGTGCGGGTATTTCACGTGCGGAAACCCGGTGTTTCGAAAAAAGAAATAAAGACATTGCTTCTTACTATTCCAACGCGTTTTCATAAGAGGATCGTGCTTCATTCACACTATTCCCTGTTGAAGGAATTCCATTTGAAAGGAATACATCTTACAGAAAAGACCCGGAAGAAGAAATTACCAACCTTCTATGATCCAAAAATTCATTCGCTCTCCGCTTCTTTTCATTCCATCACAGACATTCAAAGATCGCAACGCCGGTACGATTACATTTTCCTTAGTCCTATTTTCGACAGCATCAGCAAGAAAAACTTAAAAAAGAACTTCTCTGAGCAGGAGTTGCGTGAGTTACTTGCAAAGAAGAAGCACATGGTTGCTTTGGGTGGTGTTGACCTTTTGACAATAAAACAGGTTCGTGCCATGGGTTTTAAAGGTGCGGCTTCATTGGGTTATATCTGGGAAAACAATAATCCGGTGACCGCATACCTGCGACTTGCCTCAAAAATCAAGTAAACCGTTCTTGAGGTTGAAAACCTTCTGAAATCCTTTCTCCTTCAGGAGCTGAACCGCTTTTTTGCTTCGCGCGCCGCTGGCGCAATGAACAATTACCTCGTTCTTTGGATCTATCTTGTCAAGATGCTTAGCCAATGAATCAAGCGGGATCAAAAGTCCGCCAATGTTCTTTTGAAGGTATTCCTTCTCTTCGCGCACATCTATTAACTGAAATTTATGGCCCGAATTTATTTTCTTCTTCAACTCAACAGCCGATATTTCGGGCGAGGTTCCACAGAACGCTTCGTAATCTGCTAGCGAAATTATTTTATGGTTGGCAGGGTTGGATCGGATCTGAAAGACCGAGAAATGCATAGTAAGTGAATCAAAGGAAAGCAGTCTACCGCTCAATACCTCTCCTATTCCTGTGATCATCTTGATGGCTTCGTTGGCCATCAATGTTCCGCAAATTCCCGGCAGTACCCCTATCACTCCTGTCTCGGCGCAGTTAGGAACTTCTCCCTCTGCAGGAGACTCGGGATACAGGCAACGGTAGGTTGGGCCATTTTCGAAATTGAATACGCTCACTTGTCCCTCAAATTTAAAGA
Source organism: uncultured Flavobacteriaceae bacterium (assembly GCA_964387075.1). Lineage (GTDB taxonomy): Bacteria > Bacteroidota > Bacteroidia > B-17B0 > Aurantibacillaceae > PALSA-968. Next base: position 435,352 of record CAYLVB010000002.1, on the reverse strand, counting down.
TAGAACCGAAGACCAGGGGCTTATTTAAAATTACGCAGGCATCATTTACCAAATAGCGCGTGTGGAAATTATCAGAGCCATCCACCACAAGATCGTAGTTCTTTACTATTTCCAAAGCGTTAGATGGTTCAAGTGCCTCGCGATAGGTAATAATATCTATAAATGGATTTTGAGCCGTAAGTTTTTCTTTAGCCGCGCCTACCTTATACTTTCCAATATCGTTCACAGAAAAAAGGATCTGCCTTTGCAAATTACTTTCTTCCACCTTATCCGGATCAATGATGCCAATGGTACCAACACCTGCGGCGGCTATATATTGAAGCACGGGACAACCCAGGCCGCCGGCACCGATCACTAAAACCCTTGCCTGTTTCAGCTTAAGTTGCCCCTCCTGCCCTATTTCGGGAAGTACCAGGTGGCGGGCATATCTTTTTATTTCTTCCTTACTTAACATGTTCACTCAAAGCGTGGTCCCAATCTTTCCAAACTACTTCATAGCCATTCTTTTTGATGACATCTGCTATCTCGGCCGGACTTCTTTCATCCGATATTTCGAATTGCTCAAGCGAAGCGGGTTCAACTGCATAACCACCGGGATTTGTTTTGCTTCCCGCGCTGATGCTTGTTATTCCGAGCCGGATCACGTTGTTGCGGAATTTCTCGCTTTCGCGCGTGGAAAGTGAAAGTTCAACTTCTTCATTGAAGATGCGGTATGCACAGATCAATTGCACGAGTTCCTTGTCAGTCATAAACTGAGCGAAACTTTTTACGGAGGTTTCCCGGGCGTTGCCCAGCTCAATAGGGCGTAATCTCGGAAATGAAATACTGTATTTGGTCTGCCAATACGTTCTTTCGAGATAGTTGAGATGGAGCGCGGTAAAAAAACAATCGGTGCGCCAGTCCTCCAGCCCTATCAAAACGCCGAGCCCTATTTTATGCACGCCGGCTTTTCCCAAGCGATCCGGCGTATCTACCCGGTATTCGAAATTGGATTTTTTTCCTTTGGGATGATGCAATTTGTAATTTTCCTTGTGGTACGTCTCCTGGTAAACAAGCACGGTGTTCAGTCCTTCCAAATGAAGCAGTTCGTATTCTTCCCGGTCGAGCGGCTGCACCTCAATAGAAATATGCGCGAAATAAGGTTTGATCAATTGAATAGCGTGCTGCAGGTATTCTGCCCCAACGGTTTGATTCGCCTCGCCGGTTACGAGCAAGACATGGTCATATCCCATTTCCTTGATGACCTTCACCTCCCGGAGTATCTCTTCATCGCTCAGTGTTTTGCGTTTTATCTTATTATCGTAACTGAAGGCGCAATACGTGCAAATATTTTGGCACTCGTTGCTCAAATACAGGGGGACATACATTTGTATGGTCTTACCGAATCGCTTTTGTGTGAGGATATGACTTATTTGAGCCATTTGCTCGAGGTAAGGAGCCGCCGCGGGAGAAATAAGGGCTTTAAAGTCCTCCAGCGTTCTTTTCTCTTTTTTCAAAGCATGCTCCACATCAGCGCCTGTCTTCGCATGAATGCTTTGCTTTACTTCTTCCCAATTATATGTCTCGAAAAGTTCTTTGAACATTATTCTTCCAAAAAGGCTGTTAGCGGGCTGCTTGCTTCCGCGAAGTTCTTCGGTTTCGCTAGTTTCGCTTCATAGGCCATGCGCCCGGCTTCTACTCCTAGTTTGAAAGCCCTTGCCATTTCTACCGGATTCTCAGAGACCGCAATGGCTGTGTTTACCAGTACAGCGTCGGCTCCCATTTCCATGGACAGCGCGGCGTGTGAAGGAGCCCCAATGCCGGCATCCACAATTACGGGGACTTTGCTTTGCTCGATGATGATCTCTAAAAAATCCAATGTGCGAAGTCCTTTATTGCTTCCTATCACCGATCCCAGGGGCATTACGGCGGCTACACCAAGTTCCTCAAGCCGTTTGCACAATACAGGATCGGCGTGAATGTAGGGTAAAACGATAAAACCCATTTTTACCAGTTCTTCGGCGGCTTTTAGTGTTTCTATCGGATCGGGCAGTAGATATTTTGGGTCCGGGTGAATTTCAAGCTTCAGCCAGTTCGTCTCCAGGGCTTCGCGGGCCAGTTGCGCGGCGAATATTGCTTCTTTGGCGTTACGCACGCCGGAAGTGTTGGGCAGCAAATTGAATTGCGGGTGCGAGAGATGGTTCAGGATATCATCATTCTCTTTCTCAATATTCACACGCTTTAAAGCTACCGTCACCAACTCAGAGCCGGACGCGAGCAGCGCTGCCTCCATTAGCTGTGAAGATGAAAACTTTCCGGTTCCTGTAAAAAGGCGCGAGTGAAATACCTTTCCGGCTATGTTCAATTGTTTCGTCATTGTCTTACAAATAATTTTGATTTGGCATTCAGAGCTTTCATGAGCTCCTTCACGGTATCCAATTTATCCTTCGCGTGGGTGATACCGCCCGACACCGCTACTCCGTAGATGCCGGTTTCAAGTATTCCGGCTACATCTTCTCTTACTATTCCTCCAATTGCCACAATAGGAACATGCAAATTCTCTTTACGGCAATTTTCAATGATCTCTTTATAACCTTCTAAACCGAGAATCGGGCTCAGCTTATCTTTTGTTGTAGTGAAACGGAAAGGTCCAAGGCCGATATAATCCACGCCGGCCGAAACATGCATTTTAACATCATCGAAAGTGTTTGCCGTGCCGCCAATGATGAATTTATTCCCGAGGATCTTCCGTGCTTCCCTGGTGCTCATATCATTTTTACCTAAATGCACTCCATCGGCTCCAATATCCTTAGCCAGCGTCATGCTGTCGTTTATGATCAGTTTGGCATTGTATTTACGACAAACGGCGAGTGTTTCCAGCGCGATCTCCTTCCATTCGGCGCAGGGCTTGTTCTTCACGCGCAACTGCACCCAGTCGACCCCGGCCACGCAGGCTTCTTCTGTTAGTTGAACATGCGTTTTACCGTTCACATCCTGTGTGATATAGTGTAGTTTTGAGATCATAGCTTGTGGTGTCCTAAAAGTGTTTTGTTACTGCTTAGAAATTTCTCGGTATACTCTTTTGCCATTAAACAGGCGCGCTTCAGTTCCTCTCCTTTTGCAAGGTTTGCCGCAATGGCCGAAGATAATACGCAACCCGAACCGTGTTTGGATGAAACCTCCTTCATTTTCGGACGAAAAGAGAATTGTTTTCCTTCCTTCATGTAAAGTGAATCATAACCGGGCTTATCAGTTCTGTGACCGCCTTTGAGCAATACATGGCACTGCTGCGCCAGGGAGTTAGTACTTTCTTCTACATTCTTTCCGCCTAAAACCTGTACTTCTTCGGAATTGGGAGTTAGCAGGAACACCTTTGGTAATATATCTGCCAACAAAGAAAGGTCCTTATGAAAACCAAATCCCGCGCTCGCCTTCAGGATGGGATCCCAGATGATACGGCAGTTCGCCATCACTTTCAGGCAATGCCCTATCACTTTCTTCAATACTTCAAAGTTCTCGATCAAACCGATCTTTATGTATTCAAAGGAGAAACGTTTCCTCAAAATATCAATTTGTTCTATGATACTTTCAACAGGGATCCAGTCGACACGCAAAAATTCAGTATCATTCTGAAAAGTATTGGCGGAGATCACACCCAGGCCGTGTACCTTATGCGCCTCAAAGGTTTTTATATCCGCCAGCAAGCCTGCTCCCCCGCTTGGATCGAAGCCGGCTATGCTCAATACATATTTTCTTTCCTGTCTCACTTCTCGAACTGTAATATCTTTAGTTTGTGTTTTCTCGCTAACTCTTCCCCATCAAGCGACAGAAGCCATTTTTCAGCCTCGCCCGCATCATTGAAGACCTTTGTAGGCAGGATGGGACGATTTATGTTCAAATAAAAATTAGCCAAAATTTTCTGTGCCGGCGAATGAATTACAAAAGCGTCAGCCAGCGTGAACAAAGCTCCCCGGCCGCGCGACAGGTATTTCATCACTTCCGTATCCACAGAGGTGGATTTTCCTGCGATCCTCAGCGATCTATGGGTTACCCCCTTCGTCATCTCAATAACAGCTTCCTCCAGTTCCCTGGTCTCCGCCATTGTATACTCGGTATTCTCTCCGTAAAAGAACTGAATGATGCCATCATCGCGCAGCTCCACCTTGGTCTGTCCAACAATACGGCTCTCGAGTATTTTAGGAGTTTGGTCCATTACAGATACACTTCGCTTCCTTTTTCTTTGAACTCTTTGGATTTCTCTTCCATTCCTTTCATAAGCGCCAGATCCTCTTTCAAACCTTGTTTTTCGGCGAAGTCGCGGACATCCTGGGTGATCTTCATCGAACAGAAATGCGGGCCGCACATCGAACAGAAATGCGCGATCTTGGCCCCGTCGGCAGGCAAAGTTTCATCGTGGAATTCGCGCGCCGTATCCGGATCAAGCGATAAGTTGAACTGATCTTCCCAGCGGAACTCAAAACGCGCTTTGCTCAAAGCATTATCGCGGTACTGCGCGCCGGGATGACCTTTGGCAAGATCGGCCGCGTGTGCCGCGATCTTGTAGGCGATCACACCGTCTTTAACATCCTTTTTATTGGGAAGTCCTAAGTGTTCTTTAGGAGTTACATAACAAAGCATTGCGGTTCCAAACCAACCTATCATAGCGGCACCGATGGCGGAAGTGATGTGATCGTAACCCGGGGCGATGTCTGTAGTGAGCGGGCCCAGTGTATAAAAAGGTGCTTCGTGGCATTCTTTCAATTGTTTATCCATGTTCTCCTTGATCATGTGCATGGGCACGTGGCCGGGACCTTCTATCATTACCTGCACATCGTGTTTCCATGCGATCTTGGTGAGTTCTCCGAGAGTTTCCAGTTCACCGAATTGAGCGGCGTCGTTGGCATCGGCAATACAACCGGGGCGCAAGCCATCGCCCAGGGAGAAAGCTACGTCGTACGCCTTCATGATCTCGCAGATCTCTTCGAAATGCGTGTAGAGAAAATTCTCTTTGTGATGCGCGAGGCACCATTTTGCCATGATGCTTCCGCCGCGGGAGACAATGCCTGTCACGCGTTTTGCGGTCAAAGGGATATAGCGAAGTAAAACACCGGCATGAATCGTGAAATAATCTACGCCTTGCTCGGCCTGTTCAATCAGCGTATCGCGGAAAAGTTCCCAGGTAAGATCCTCGGCTTTTCCATCCACTTTTTCCAAAGCCTGGTAGATTGGCACTGTTCCCACGGGCACAGGGCAATTGCGGATGATCCATTCGCGGGTTTCGTGAATGTTCTTTCCGGTAGAGAGATCCATCAACGTATCCCCGCCCCAGCGGCAGCTCCATACGGCTTTTTCAACTTCCTCTTCGATGCTGGAAGAGACCGCCGAGTTGCCGATATTGGTATTGATCTTCACTAAAAAGTTGCGGCCAATGATCATGGGCTCACTTTCCGGGTGGTTGATATTATTGGGAATGATGGCGCGGCCGGCCGCTATTTCATCGCGAACGAATTCAGGCGTAATTAAATTCTTTGGTGTATTGGCTCCAAAACTATGTCCGGCGTGCTGGGCACACAGGCTGGAAGGTTTCATTTCGTCGATGCGCTGGTTCTCGCGGATGGCGATGTATTCCATCTCGGGAGTGATGATCCCTTGCTTCGCGTAATGCAATTGAGAAACATTCTTACCGGGCTTGGCTTTCAGCGGATTTTTGATATGTTCGAAACGGAGCGTGTCGAGGCTTTTGTCGTTCATCCTTTCGCGGCCGTATTCGGAGCTGATCTCTTTCAGTTCTTCCACATCTCCTCTTTCTAAGATCCACTTTTCGCGCAAGCGCGGCAAGCCCTTTTTCAGATCTATGCTGATACTTGGATCGGTATACGGTCCGCTTGTGTCATACACTGTAACAGGATCGTTCTTCTCAACTTTATTACTGCCATTGAACTTATGCACGGTATCCGTGAGCGTGATCTCGCGCATGGCGACCTTGATGTTGTGAATTTTTCCTTTCACATAGATCTTGTTTGAACCAGTGAGTGGTTCTTTTGTGATGACCTCTTGGTTTGGTTTTTTGTCTTTTTTCATAATTCCGTATTAATTCTTAATGCTACATTCTGAATTCTTAATTACTAGCCGCCCTGGGTGGCTTTGATGATGGTTATTTTATCGTTCTCGCTTAATATTTTATGTTGCCATTCTGTTTTTGGAATAACACTGTTATTTACCGCTACCGCAATTCCCCTTTGACCCGATATCCCGTTCTTCTCCAAAGCGGAATTGAGGTTGGAATCTTTTTCAAGTTCGCAGGTTTGATTATTTACAAAAACATTCATGCTCAAATTTCTTTGTAAACTGTAAGGTGAGGGATAAATAAGAAGTCAGGAAGCCTTCTTTACTTTTCCCTCCGCAGGCATTATCCTGTGCAGGTTTTGAGGGTTTTTCTCAGCACCGCCAATGCGGGCACCCCTAAAGTTTACTCTAACAAATGTATCAATATTTTCTTAAATTTGGTGAATGATGAGAACATTTCTAATAATCGGATTTCTAGTGTTTTCTACAACTATATTCTGCCAAAAGAAGGCAAAATCATTTGATTATAAATTAATCTTAAAGAACTACCCAAGTTATAGTTACAGCAAAGTTGAAAGTGTTCAAAAAGAAAATAAGGTGAATTCAGTGAAAATTCGTGTTTTAGAAGGCAAGTTCCTTACAGAAACGCCGAAACTTTGAGCGAGAATTATTGATTCCAATTCAGACACTCTTCTAAAGAGCTTTGATGATAAAGGAACGATGATCGTAAACGTAGCTACGGGGTCTTTTCAACTTGAAATATCTGACTATCAGTACACACCCTTCAAGGAAACAATTTATTCAGAGAGAAATATGAAGGTTACGGAGGTAACAGTTATTTTGGGAAAGAATAATTTCTTATTTCATCCAACTATCCATTCAAAAAGAGAGCTCTCTCTAAAAGAAGTAAATGAACTCCTTGAACTAATAAGCGAAAAGAGTTCAATTGAAACACATAATTTGTATAAAGATGGTACATGTTCCGTGACTTCCGAAGAATAACGGTATCCGTATTTCGCCTCAATTGTCACTATGTTTTCAACAGTGTACCAGGTTCTTTAATCCTATGGAGACCAGTTCCAAAGATTTGCTTTCAGTTTTTGGTTTTTGTATCTTTGCACTATGTTGCTTCAATTAGAGAACGCTCCAAAAATAGAAATTCAAAAATTGCTTGCTTTCGCAAAAGAGCATCATTTGCAATTGTCAATTGTCGACGCAGCGAAGTCAAAAAGTTATTTGCCCGGGAAACCGCTTAGTACGAAAGAACTTACCCGGCTGATACAAAAAAGTCGAAAAAGCGGCATTGTATCGCTTAAGGATGCACATAAGAAAATCCGCAAAAAATTAAATGCGCATTAGCTACACCCTTGATGCCTCTCATTCTTTAGCTTCACTCGTTCATTTCATTGAAGATTCCAACACGAAAGGAGCAGGACTCAGATGGCTAAAAAAATACGAAGCTTTCTTAAAGAAAGAATTGCATTTCAAAGATGTAATTGGGTTTTGCCACAATTTAACTTTAAAGAAACTCAAGTTGAAATGCATTCAATACAATGACTGGGTCATTGCTTTTTCAGAGAGTAAAAACAGCATTATTATAGAAGCAATACTGCATCGATCAAGGATCAGGGATTAATACTTAGCTCCACCTATCCCAATATTTTCAACAGGATGCCAGGTGGTCTTAATCTCTTGTAAGTCAGATATAAAGTATGGGCCCTGCTCTTTTTCCAGGCTCCAGTTCCGGTTCCAGAAGAAGGCGCGCTTTACATTTAAAGCGGCGTTTTCGGCTATCAGCTTCTTTTCTGTTGCATCTTTCCTGCAGTAAATGATGGCGTTCACATCCATATGCGAAGAAAAATGCGAGTGAAGTTCAGCGCTTGTCCCGGTTAATATATTCACCACTCCGCCGGGTAGGTCGCTCGTAGCAAGTACCTCAGCGAATGTAATTGAACAAAGCGGCTTTTTCTCTGAAGCCAGAGCTATACAAGTATTTCCGCCCGCAAGAGCGGGCATGATCACGGAAACCAGGCCCAACAAAGAAGTAGCTTCATCAGCAATGACAGCCACTACACCCATAGCCTCGGGCACCGAAAAGTTAAAGTGCGACGAAGCCACGGGATTCACAGAACTAAAGACAGCCTGGTATTTATCGCACCAGCCGGCATAATACACAATACGATCAATAGAAAGGGAAACCTCAGCCTCCGCTTGCTTTTTAGCAGCGCCCTGCAATACAAGTTCAGAAACAAATTGCTCTTTTCTTCCCTCCAGCATCTCAGCGATGCGATAAAGTATTTGTCCGCGGTTAAATGCGCTCTTGCCTGCCCAACTTCCCTGGGCTCCGCGAGCAGCTACAACAGCGTTACGAAGATCCTTGCGCGACGAAAGGCATATATTGGCAATGTTCTTTTTATTCTTACCTAACAAAGGATAGAACCTACCGCTTTCGGTGCGGGGAAATTGCCCGCCTATAAAGATCTTGTATGTTTTCAGTATCTCTTCGCGACCCATGCTGTAAAATTACGAATTTTTTCTCTTTACGGGTGAATCCCAGTTATTCTCGGAAAAACTGAAGTGAAAGCCAAATAAGAAGAAGATGGTGAGGCCCAGGAATAAAATAAGCAGGTGAAAAAAACCGGCGATGCGATACATACTGAAATAGGTGGCGCGTGTATCGGTGCTCAGGTAGCGGTCAGGAATGGCAAGACTGATGATGAGCGTAAAAACAAGGATGACGGAAATAAGCGACTCGAAGTTTCGGAGCACAAAAACCTTCCATTTTCTGCCGGCACTTAAGGGTTCGCCCCAGGTGTGTATGTGGTAATAATTTCCGTACAGCGTTTGCGCGAAGAGCATGGCCTGGTGCCTGGAATTGTGTTCGGAGAAGAATTCTTTGGTGCTGAGTATCTTGAAATGCTTCAGCTCTTTCCGGTATTTTCCATTCAATTCATCGATCTTCAGCACAGCCTCATAAGGAACTTCTCCTTCAAATGCCTGCGAAGGAAGAAAACGCAAATGCAGCTTTTTGCAAGTGGTCTTTATTTCCGTCTGCGTGAATATCTTTTCAACGGGAGTTTCTTCATCGTCGAGGAACTCAAAAGAAGTATTGTAGAATTTTAAGTTGCTGAGGATGTTCCTATCATGGAGTTTGTTCCGGATCAGCTCTTTCTTCGCCTCAGCCAGCAGCCTGTCCTCTTTAGAAGTATTTTTCTTTTCGCGTTGCAGCGCGATGGCTATATCCGTTCCGCCGGCCATCACCTGCTTCCTAAAGCTATACGCGGTGTGTAGGCCAGGCCAATGCTAAATGGAATTACGCCCTTGGTGCCTTTACCGCTCTCGAAGAACTCAGACAAAGAATAGAACGCGCACACCTGCAATTGCTCCCAACCCATGCGTACAGTAACGCCATAGCGCCAGGGGTTCACGCCTTCAATATCGTATATCTTCGCCTTGATGTTAGCGTCAAATATTTTACGGAAGGACTGCACTACGTAACCTACTTTAAATCCGAGCGAAAGCTTGAACTGGTAATCTGTGTGGCTACGGAAGCGAAATTCAACAGGAACTTCCAGGATCTTCAGGCCAATGCGGTTGATATGGTAAGGCGTAGTGCGTTTGGCCAGCGAGGTAAAAACGATCTGGTTATTATTTACTGAGTCCATATTGTACACAACATCGATAGGACCATGAATATTGTAGGAACTGATGCCGCCTCCCCAGGCAAAACTGAAATGCGAGGAGCCGAGCGGATGATCGAAGAACATCAGAAAGTTCACGCCGCCACTGAATAATTTCTGTTCAAGATCGGAGGATGTACCTAACCAGCCCGTATGATTGACCTCCAGCACTACACGATCGCGCGGCATGGGTTTATACCGATAGATACTAAACTCGGAAGAATCCTTTTTTTGCGCGCTCAGAACGAAAGCGAAACATATAAAAATGCCTATGCAGGTATTCTTTCTCATCAGCTGATCACATCAAAGATAAAACCTTTACGTAATAATTGCTCTATTGCCCTGGGTAAGGCGTATGTTACATTCTTTTTCGCTTTTTTGTTATCGTGGAATACGATCACCGAGCCGCTTTTCACGTTCTTTACCACGTTCGAGAGGCATTTCTTAGGGCTTGTGCTCTTACTGTAATCATAGCTAAGCACATCCCACATGATGATCTTGTATTGCTTGGAAACGTGCTTTGCCTGCGTGCGGGTGATCCTGCCGTAAGGCGGACGGAAAAGATCGCTGTGGTATACTCCTTCAAATTTTTTGATGTTCTTGTAATAGGTGTAGTTCTTGTTCTTCCAACCGCTTATGTGGTTGAACGTATGATTGCCCACCGCGTGTTTTTCCAGCAGGCGCCCGAAGAGTTCGGGATGTTTGCAGATATTCTCTCCCACGCAGAAGAAAGTGGCACGAACATCAAATTGATCAAGCGTATCTAAAATAAAAGGAAGTAACTCGGGTGTTGGGCCGTCGTCAAAAGTAAGATAGATCCTGTTCTCGGTGTTTGGTAAGCTCCAAAAGCACTGCGGGTATAAAGCGCGCAGTGTTTTTGGAGGTGATACCGGTAAAAGCATTTCAACTTATTTCTGTACAGGCTGTGGCTGCATATCTTCCTGCGAGATCACCGCCGGTATGCGTTGTTCGAAATTCTTCGACAGTTCCATTTCGCCGTTGGCGCGGGCTATCGAGACCAAACTCATCATCAATTCCTTCGCGCGGCGCATCTCTCCACCGTAAGCGGCTTTATGAATGCCGGGCAAGCGATTATAGTATTTCAGGTCGCCTTCAAACATGGTGAAGAGCTTCTCGGCCAAAGGAGCGGCTTTTTTATTTTCGCCCGCCTGGAAGTACCCGATCACAATACTGTAAAGCGTGGCGTCGTACGGAACATTTTCTTCCGGCATTTCCTTCATCGCCTTATCCAGTATCTGGATGGCTTTATCCTTTTTGCCTTCCTGCACAAGCATGCTGGCTAAACCGCCCATTTGTATGCGCATGTTAGAAGCGAAACGCATGGAGTTCTCATCCATGTAAACCCCGGGTGTGCTCATGCCGCCCCACTGGAACTTGTTCATGATGTTATCGTACATCTTATCGGCATTGATACGCGCGCCGGCCTGCATCTCTTCTTTGGTTGACTTGATAGGCGTTAAACGATAGGCAAGACCTTCCAGCTGTAAATATTCCTCCAAACCAATATAAGCTTCGCGGCCGGTTGTAACGGCAAAATAGATGGGGCGCTCCCAGTTAAAGCCGGCCAGCAGGTCAAGCACCATCATATCGTTCTTAGTGATGTAATTGCGGCGTATCTGCCAGTCAACACTTTTGGCGATACGGTTCTCCAGTCCTTTTTGCACTGTTCCGTTCTTCACCACTTTGGCAGAATCTACCGCTATGCTGATCTTGTTGCTGGGCAGGATGTGGAGCAGTTCTCCGCCCATGCTGTATTTGTTCGCGGGATCATCGCTGGCCAGGTAATTCATCAGTTCCTTGATATTCACATAACCAATGTTCTTGTCCATGAAATAAACAATGTCCCTGCGGCTGGCCGCATATTTATCGGCCGACATGGTAAAAGGCAAAGGCGCCGAGCTGTAAGCTGCGCGGCGGCACTGGTCGATATACCAATCGGTTTGGAATAAACTTAAGTTGACCACGCGCACATCGGTTCGGATGCCTTCAACTTCCTGGGCATACCAGAGAGGGAACGTATCGTTATCGCCGTTCGTAAAGAGTATGGCGTTCTCTTCGCAGGATTGAAGATAGTTAATGGCAAAGTCGCGGGCCATGGTGCGTTTAGAGCGGTTGTGGTCATCCCAACCCTGTGAGCCCATTAAGAAAGGAACGATCATACAGATCACGAGCGCGGCAACACTGCCATTCCTGGCGCCCAGTTTTTTGCTCAACAATTGATACAGGGAAAGTACGCCAAGGCCGATCCAGATAGCGAACGCGTAGAACGAGGCGGCGTAAGCGTAATCACGTTCACGGGGCTGATACGGATACTGGTTCAGGTAGATGAGGATAGCAAATCCTGTAAAGAAGAATAAACAGAATACAACGAACCAATCTTTCACGCTGCGTTTGTACTGGAACCACAAGCCAAGCAAACCCAAGATGAAAGGTAAAGCGAAGAATTTATTGGTGGCTTTGTTATTTCTAATGGCGCTGGTGCCACTATATGGATCATCGGCCCCCAAGCGCGCTTCATCAAATCCTTTGATACCGGTTATCCAGTTGCCATCGGTTGGGTTGTTGGTGAGACCCTGCACGTCATTTTGTTTACCAATGAAGTTCCAGGCGAAGTAACGACCATACATATAACCGAGCTGGTAGCGGAAGAAATACGTTAAGTTCTCGCCGAAGGTTGGCACGTAAATGGTTTCGGGTTCTCCGTTCTGTCCCATTACCTGTTTGGGCCTTCCTTTTACGTTGCCCCAATATTTGTAGGGCTCTTCGTGGTTGCTTTGCTGGCTCCACATACGTGGAAAAACGGTGCAGAATTCTTCTTCGTAAACCGGGTTTACGTGCTCCCGTTTATCGATCACATCGTATTTACCGGTTGTTTTATTTCTTGCGTAAGTAGGTGTACCATTGGTAAACTCGCTACGCGATTTGGTAGGCGCGTTGTAGTATTGTCCGTAGGTGATAGGCCAGTCGCCGTATTGTTCGCGGTTCAGGTAAGAAAGCATGTTCAGGGCGTTCTCCGGGTTGTTCTCGTCCATGGGTGTGTTGGCTTGCGAGCGGATCACGAGGACGAAGAAAGTAGAGTAGCCGATGAGGATCATGGCGAAAGAAAGAGAGATGGTATTGAGGATGGCATGTTTTTCTTTGAGGTAATGGATGGCGTAAACCATTCCCCCGAGTACGAGCAGGCGCATGAAGATGGAACCTCCTCCGTTACCGGAAAGCGCCGCGAACAAAGCAAAGGCAATGGCCATAAAGAACGCGACCTTGTAAACGCCGCTTTTGCGGTTCACAGAATACGCGATGAGCGCGGTTACGAAACCGATCAGCAATACGAAATAAACGAGCGTGCCGGAGTTGAAGGGCATTCCCATTTTGTTCACAAAGAACAATTCGTAATCGGCTGCCAGTTTGGCGATTCCCGGAATGATGCCGGCTTGAATTCCGCCGAGTAACAGGATAGAAATGATGCCTGCCACGATGAAGCCCTTCCAGTTGAACGTATATTTTTTGTAGTAATAGATAAAGCAGATGGATGGGATCACAAGTAAGTTAAGTAAATGGACGCCGATAGACATTCCTGTTAAAAATGCGATGAGTACGATCCAGCGCATGGAGCTCGGTTGATCGGCCTCTTCTTCCCATTTCAAAATGGCCCAGAAAACGGCGGCGGTGAATAAGCTGCTCATGGCGTAAACCTCACCTTCAACGGCCGAGAACCAGAACGAATCAGAGAAAGTATACGCTAAACCGCCAATGATACCGCTTCCGAGGATGGCCCAGATCTTTCCACCATCCGGATTTTCGGTTGGAGAAACCATCTTTTTAGCGAGACGCGTGATGCTCCAGTACAAAAAGAGAATGGTGAACGAGCTGCTGAGCGCGCTCATCACGTTGACCCACATGGCCGCTTTGGACGGATCTCCCATGGAGAACATGGAAAAGAACCTGGCGATGAGCAGGAAGAAAGGTGCCCCGGGCGGGTGACCCACCTCCAGTTTATACGCTGTTGCAATGTACTCGCCGCAATCCCAGAAGCTGGCTGTTGGCTCTATGGTTGAGCAATAGGTAAAAGTAGCCACTGCCCACACGAGCCAGCCCACAATGTTGTTTAGTTTTTTATAGTCGTTCATCATAATTTTAAAGCTTTGCGAATGTAGTAAAAAAGCCCCAACGTCAGTCATTAAACAGACATTGCCTTTGGTTAACAAAATTTAGAGAATTTAGCACATTTTTAACCGTTTATGCCGACAAAGAGATCACTCTATATCCTTACGGATTATGGTACCCCGGTATGCGCCTGAAAAGAATAACTCAATGCGTGCGCCGACCATGCTTTGTTTCTTGTTGACGTCGCCAAAAGCGGTAAGCCCTATCCCGTAATCGAACTTTACTTTGTAGAATAGCTGTAAGGCTGCGTAAAGACCTACCTCGCTCATGAGCGGCGGGGGACTCGCGTAGGCACTGTCTTTGCCGTTGATGCCCTTCAGCATCAGCGGATAATAGCCATTGGTGTAAGATAAACCGCCAAAGGCTGCCCAAAAATATTTATAGCTCTCCTTGCGATAGCCGCCTGCCAGGTGCAGTTGTACCTGTTGCCTATTGTAGAAGGAAGGACCCTGGACTATAAAACCCGATTGGAAGTACGCCTTTTGAATGTGAAAGTTAAAATCTGCGGCGGTGGCGAACCAGGCCTGGTCCCATACAGTGTTATAGCCTTTGCCCACCCCCAGGGTCACATAATTATTGTAAATGCGGTACTTTTTGCCATCAAGTTTGATCTCCTTTTTCCGTTCAAAAGGCTCCTTGTAAAGCTCTTTTAACTGGCTGTTTGGCTCCTTTCCGAAGGCCGACTTATCTCCCTGGGCCATCATAACAGCCGCAGAACCAATAAGTAAGAAAAATAGCGCTTTTTTGAGCTTCATGGGACGAAGATAGTAAAATAACCAATTGAAAGAGAGCCACTTGGTAAGTGGTAAGTTTTTTTTCATAAATGGCGGGTTACCTTTCTTTTTGGAGGGTATAAAGGTCAAATAAACTCTAAAAAAACAAAAATCATGAAAAAAGTTTTTTCGATCATCGCTCTGTCAGCTTTAGCTACTTCTATGTTCGTAGCTTGTGGTCCTTCTGAAGCTGAAAAAAAGAAAATGGAAGAAGATGCAAAACGTATTGCTGACTCTTTAGCTAACGCAATCACTTCTGCAATGAACACTGCAATGGATACTACAGCGAAAGCTGCTGATACTGCTGCTGTTGCTCCTGCAACTGAAGAGAAAAAATAATCAGCCTTACGGCAGACACCTTTGTTTGTATAGTTAGTTGATGAAAGACCCCGAAGCGCAAGCTGAGGGGTTTTTTGATTATACCCTCTTCACCCCCCTCCTTAACCCTCGCCCGCGGGAGGGAAACAGCCATAAAATTTGGCTGAATGAGAAGAATATTCGTATATTTGCGTCCCTTAAAAAAAAATAAAGAAATGTTAGTAGTACAGTTAAAAGAAGGCGATACTTTAGAGAAAGCCCTGAAGAAGTTCAAGAAGAAGTTCGAAAAGACCGGCGTTATCAAGGAACTTCGTGATCGTCAGAAGTTTACAAAGAAGTCGGTTCGTCGCCGCCAGCAGAGGATCCGTGCCGTTTATGTAAATAAACTGCATACGGGCGAGATCGTAAGCAAGAGGTTCACCAAATAAGCGACCAGGCTGCTTTAAATATATTCACGGGCTTTTGTATTCCGGACAGTTTTTTACTAACTTCGGTATACAAAAGCCTGTTTTTTTATGGGGGGTTGGCATACAGAGGGATTTATCGGGTATATCCGTTCGGAGAAAAGATACTCTGCCAACACGTGTGTATCGTATCAACACGATCTTAACGAATTCACCAACTATTTAGAAAAAGAGTTTGAAGTAAAGGACCCCGCCGATGTACGCTCCCAGGCCATCCGTACATGGATCTTTACGCTAAGTAAGAAAGGTTTAGGCGCCACCACCATTCACCGCAAGATCTCGTCGGTGAAGAGTTATTACAAGTTCTTACTCAAGAACAATATCGTAAAAAAAACACCGTTACATGGGTTGACCCTTCCTAAAAAACCCAAGATGCTGCCGGTTTTCATTGACGAACATAAGCTCAAAGCGGCAAACCTGAGGAAGGACAAAGTTTCCGACGAAAAAAAATCTGCCTACACTTTAACGCTCGAAAAACTGGTGATGGAGCTTCTATACCAGACCGGGATGCGTCGCTCTGAACTGGTGAACATCGAACAAAAGAACATCGACCTGTACACACAGCAATTAAAAGTTTTAGGCAAGCGTAGTAAAGAACGCATCATTCCTTTTGGAAAAGATCTGAAAGACCTGTTGCAGCAATACATTTCGCTGAAGAACGGGAACGGCTTCCCGGAAGATTTTCTTTTGTACAACGAGAAAGGCAAACCTATTTACGACAAGTGGGTTTACCTGGTTGTGAAGAAGGAATTATCGGATGTGACCACGCTGAAGAAAAAAAGTCCGCACGTGTTGCGCCATAGTTTTGCTACGCATTTATTGAATGACGGAGCGGAGATCAACGCCGTGAAGGAATTACTGGGTCACGCGGGTTTGGCGGCCACGCAGGTGTATACGCACAATACTATTGAGAAGTTAAAGAAGACATACAAGAAAGCCCATCCAAGGGCCTAATACTAACAATAAAAAAACAGAAATCATGATTCCAAAGATCCAATCTGTACATTTTGACGCCGACAAAAAGCTGATCGGCTTCATCAACGAAAAAGTTTCCAAGCTGGGCCAGTTCCACGATGGCATCATTGACACCGATGTAATTTTGCGTTTGGACAAATCGAACGACCAGAACAATAAAACGGCTGAGATAAAACTGAATGTAAAAGGCGGGCAATTGTTCGCTAAGAAACAATGCAGCACATTTGAAGAAGCTATTGACTCAGCGATCGACGCGTTGCGCACACAAATTAAGAAGGCCAAGGAAAAAGCGGCCGCTCATCATTAAGGAACCAAAGCCTGTTGTTGCAGTTGAAGTTCTACCACCATTGAACGGAGTAGGCTGCAACAACAGCACCAATTCCCCCGAAGTACAAGCTCGCTTGACTTCGGGGTTTTTTTTTGTATAAAGTTTATGCTAAAAAGAAAAATGAAATAAGGCGGTTCTTCTTCGCCACTTGTACGGCTTCCATTTTGTTATGAACCTGCAGTTTCCCGTAGATGTTCTCGATATGTTTGCGCACTGTCTTAGGGCTGATGAAAAGTACGTTGGCTATCTCCTGGTAGTTCTTTCCTTCGGCTACCTTTTCGAGGATCTCTATCTCGCGTGCGCTAAGACCGAAGTCGCCGGTTGGTACTAAAGGTCCGGCTGCGGCCGGAGTGGATTGGCGAACGAGCTGAAGCGTTTTCAGCGCTATAGGCGGGCTCATAGGCGCGCCTCCATCCATTGCCTCACGAATAGCGGCTAAAATGTGGGCCGGCTTCTCATCCTTCAACAAATAACCGGTAGCCCCGGCCAGTATGGATTGGAATATTTTATCTTCTTCGTCAAACACGGTAAGCATGATGATCTTTACCGAAGGAAAATGATGTTTCACTTTTAAGGTAGCCTCAATCCCGTTCATAAGCGGCATATTGATATCCATCAAAATGATGTCGGGAGTTTGTTGTGGAAGTTTTTGTAAAAGCTCCTTGCCGTTGGGCGCGATGAAAAGTAATTCCAGCTCCGGGTATTGGGAAATACTTTCCCGGATGGTCCTTGCCAGGTTGGCGTTATCTTCTGCTACAGCTATCTTTACCTTCATCCTGCAAATTTAAGTTCCCTAATTCCATTTAGCATACGTCAATTGCCCTATTTATACCGGAATTACCAGCTTCACAAGTGTTCCCCGGTTGAGGGCGGAATCCAGGATCAGCTCCCCTCCTATCTCTTCGGCACGGGCCCGCATATTCACAAGGCCGTAGTGCCCCGAAAAGGCTTCCCCGCAGTTGAAACCCTTCCCGTTGTCCTTGATCATCACGGAGATCGCGCCGCCCTCACAATGGATGTCTACGCTGAGGTCGGTTGCCGACGAGTGCTTGATGGAATTGTTCACCGCTTCCTGCACGATGCGGAACAGGTGAATGGCTAAAGAAGGTTTCAGGAGTATCTCAGCATTGCCGCTCGCCACCAGAGAAAATTCCATGGCGCCGTTCGATCCAAGCATCTTCGAAAGATGTTCCCTTATTTTTTCTTTGAACTCATTAACGCTCACCGATTCTTTGTTGATCACCCAAATGGTTTCGCGTAACTGCTGCATGGTGCTGCGCGTAAATTCTCCCAGCGATTCGATCTTTACCTGCGTCTGTCCTACCGGTAGTTTTTCTACCCGGTCATTGAGGTTATCGAGCGAAGAGATGATGTAGGTAAGATTGGATCCAACGTGATCGTGCAGGTCGCGCGAGATGCGCTCGCGCTCCAGTTGCAATTTGTGCTGAATTTCAGCTTCCCTGAGTTTTTCCTTCAGTTTTCGCTGCGCGTAATATTTCACCACCGCCGCCAATAAAGCAAAGCCAAAGAGCACCTCCAGCACAATGAACCAGGGCCGCATCCAGAAAGGGGCTATCACATGCAGGCTGATAGCAAACTGTTCTTCCTGCCAACTGCCGCTTCCGGCTCTTACCCGCACTTTGAAAATATAATCGCCGAACGGAAGACTGGAGTAAGAAGCTATTCTTGCCGAGGGAGCTGTTTCGTTCCACTGCGCGTCGAAACCTTCCAGTTTGAAAGCGTACCTTATTTTATCCTGCAGCCGCATATCACCCGCGGCAAATTCAAATGCAATGGTTTTGTCTTCGTACAAAAGATCTATTTCTTTTCCGGGAGTAACATCCTTATAATTTATTTTCAATCCTGTTAGCATGATAGGAATTGTTTTCTCAGCATACCGAATACTGTCGGGGTGAAAGAACAACATGCCATGCGGCGTACCAAACAACAATTGCCCGGCTTCATTTTTGAAAAAGGCATTCTGGGTGAATTCGTTCGAAAGGATACCATCCTTTATAGTGTAATTGATACAAGTGAAGTTGTCGGGATCAAAACGTGATAGTCCTCCGTTGGTACAGATCCATAGAAAACCTTTTCCGTCTTCCAGCGCGCCGTACACCACATCATTGGCTAATCCCTGTCTTTTGGTGAAAGAGCGGAAAGTTCCTTTTTCTCTATCCATCAAACAGAACCCGCCTCCCAAAGTGCTCACCCAAAATCTTCCTTTGGTATCTTCGAAGGAGGAAGTGGCCATGTTGTAGCCAAGACTGGTTGTATCACCGGGAATGGATGTGTAATTTTTGAACTTTTTGTCGGCCTTGTCGTATCGGGTTATCCCGCCGGTTGACGATATCCAGATCACACCTTTTTTATCCTGGTAGGTGCTAATGACATAACCCGAAGGAATTCCGGTCTTATTTACAGGATCCGGGAAATACGAAAGGATCTCTTTGGTTTTAGGGAAATAGCGGTACAGTCCTGCCTGCGTAGAGATCCACATCTCTCCATCCCCATCACAGAAAATATGATCGACAGTTCCCGAACGTATGGAAGAATTGCTTTTGTTGAGATAAGACCAGCTTTTTTTCGCAACCTCATAAACCACGACGCCCTGATTACGTGTTCCCAGCCAGATGTTATTTTCTTTATCGCGCGTTACGCAGGTAATGAATTTATCGAGCGTTTTATTTTCTTCCCAAACTTCAACGGAAATATTTTTTTTAAGATCGATATACGGGTTTTCCAATTGTAGTTTGTTCAATCCGCCCCCGGTGCCGATCAATAGTTCATTTCCAGACTGTTGTATTCCCCATACCGGGTTTGAAGAAATAGAAACGTTTGTTCCGTGGTGCAAAAAGCCAAAAACTTCCTTCTGCGGATCATAGATATTGACGCCGCCTTCTGAAGTGCCAAACCACATCAATCCATCGGGATCTTCATAAATTGATTCAATAGCGCTACTGCTGAGCGAATAGCTGTCTTCATCGTTATGCGCTAAAAGGATCGGTTCTTCTTCCGCATTCCGCGAAACATAAAGTCCATCCGTAGTGCCGATCCAGAGGTTCTTACGGCTGTCGCAAAAAAGAGTGGTGACCCGTTTTCCCTTGGTGCCTGGAAAGACCTCCTTTAATTTTTCATGCTCCAGGAGAAAGATCCCGGTTCCATGGTCCATGAATACCTTTTTGCCAGACGCCGCCAGGCTTAAACGCCCTGCTACAGGCAATTTTCCCTCCCATAACTGCCCGCCCCTTACAGTGAATAAGCGACACATACTGTCTTTGGCGGAGCCCAGCGCGTAGCCTGCGTCATGCATTGTAAAAAACGTTTTACCGACATCGGCGGTTATGGAGAAAGGCGGTTCCTTTGCGTCTGCGTGTTCTATGCGGCCAAAGGGTAAGCGCGCACTCCTGAATAAAATATTCCCGTAGCCGTCTTTCAGTAAACTTTTAGTGGTGCAATGAAAATCGGTGCGCTCTTTTTGATCCGACCAAACGCGTGTGAATACGTTTGTTTTTTTATTGTAGTGATTCAGTCCGTTACGTGTGCCAACCCAAAGATTACCCCAATCATCTTCCGCAATGCTTAACACAAAATTGTCGGAAAGTGATGCGCTGTCGCCCCTTTCGTTACGAAATACCTTTACGGTGTATCCATCATATCGATTCAGGCCATCCTGCGTACCGAACCAATAATAACCTTCGCTGTCCTTTAAGATGCAATTCACCGTATTTTGCGAAAGACCGTCCTTGATGCCAAAATGGTCCATGCGGTACTGCTGGGCGCATAAACTACCCGCCAGCAAAAGCGATAGGAAAAGGATGCGGAAAGGCATACTCAAAAATAAGAAAATAGGGCTTAAAACCTAGTATTTTGCCTATTTCTTACTGCGGATTGGAACTACTTCTGCAGGATCATTTTTCCGGTAAAGGATTCTCCCTTTACGGTTAGGGTATAGTAATAAACCCCTGCCCGCAAAGAACTTCCGTCAAATACAAGATCGTTCGTTCCGGCAACGCCTTTCTTCAGGGTAGAATAAACCTGGCTGCCTAATACATCGTAAACCTTTAACCCGATTTCTTCACTACGTTTTAATGTTACCTTGATGTTTGTTAGCTGAGAAAATGGGTTGGGGAAGTTTTGAATTACGGAATAAGGAAGTCCGGTAATTGTATTTAGTCCTACTCCGTTTTGCGTTCTATAAAGCGACGCGGAATCAGTGTATTGAGTATTAGTAAATAGGGCACAGTTGAAGTAATTATAATCCACTGTACCATTTCCGTTATAGGGTGGCTGAATACTATCATGGCCGGTGGCATACACGATTGGGCATATCCATCCATTTTGCGAATTGTCATAATACGCTTCTTGTGATATGTAGTGAAAAAAGCATTTCTGAAGTCCTTGTGTCATATTAACTGAGGGAGTCACCATTTGATTACTTATATCGTAAGACTTCATATGAATGTCAGGCGCAATATTCCTAAGCTCGTGCGTTACGTTGGTATCCGAATCCGCCCACGAATAAAATATTTTTCCTCCTGTTGAAGAGCGACCTACCTGGATACGCGCTCCATATGCAAGACCAGTTCCTCCAATGTCCCAAGGACTGGCAACAGCAGTTGTATCAACAGAGGGATCGGGCCCCACTTCACCCGTCATGATCGAATCAACCATTAATACGTCCCAATTCGCCCCATTTGTCATTAGATCCCAGATAACTGGATGATTGTTCCGGTAATCCCATTGATAAGTATATCCATAGGTAAGTGAATCTACAGACCAAGTAGGCCCAGTACCGATAAACGGATCGGTCATCGTGCCAACCAAATGCAGCGTTCCGAGAGAATCCACAGTTAGATCTATTCCATGCTTTAAAAATAATTTACTGTGCCTTGCCTGGTATCCTCTCAATTTACCTACGTTCTTCATTAATTCGGGATGCCCCAGAGGCCAATCAAAACCGGGAAGTACCGGAGATGACGACCATGTAGTTCCACCATTCGTAGTTTTATATACTATGGGCGACAGAGTGGAATCAGCATTGTTTCCAAAACTGGTGGCAAGCCGGCCAACAAAAACTGCGTAACCAATTTGCCCATTAGGAGAAAAAGCCAGGCGCACACCTTGAGCATCATTGGCATAACCTCCAGCAGATGAAACATAAAATCCCGGAATAATGGAATCAGCACTCCACGAAAGATTAGTTGCTTTACCGACCACTCCGCCATGAATATCATTGGTGATTCCTGTACTTGTGTATGTGGCATCACTTAACCCGCTTCCCACAAAAATAGTATTACCTACCTGCTGAATATCATTATTCAAAAAACCGGAACCGTTACTCAAGTTGATATTCCCAAAGGGTGCAGATCCACTCAAACAGAACATATTATTATCAAGGGTTGAGTGCACCAAGTGGTAATTCCCGGTTATTTGACGTGAACTATACCAGGTACCGTCCCATGCAGAACTTACACTTGGACCAGTACCTACTACAAAAGCGTTAGATATATTCGTGTTCCCAACCGGATTAAAAAAAATTCCACCAGGATAGCGGGCTTTATGCAGGTTAGCAGAATCTCTATAAAGGATAGTAGAATCCCAGATGCCTGTAGCTACATTTAGCCAGGTACATTGTACAGCCCCGGATGTATAACCCGAAAACCCCCAAAGTGGCGATGCCCGGTGTGTCCATATTACCGCATTCAGATCTGCATTATAACTCAAACAATTTTGCTTGTAAGTTGAAATACCGCCTCCAACGCCAAAAGCATTAGAGCTGTAAGTAAACACCACCGGGTTGCACGTCCCCTGCCCAAACAGGGAAATGGAGGCTATTATCGTAAGAAGAAATAAGGCTTTTTTCATGGGTTTGTATTTTTATCTAAATTAAACCCTTTTACACCATAAAACAACAGCCTCTTCATAACTGGCGACTTTTGGCCAATAAGTGGTATTCTTTTAGCCCCACTCCTTACCTCCAGCGGGAGAGGAAAACACAAAAACAAAAGGCCCCACCATAGGGCAGGGCCTTTGTTACACAAATCCAATGAACTACTTCAAATAAAGCATCTCGCGATACTTAGGCATGGGCCACATGGCGTCGTCTACCAGCATTTCGAGTTTATCTACGCTGTAGCGGATGGTTTCGAAACAAGGTTTTACTTTATCGCAATAAGCATGGGCTTGTTTCTTTGCGCTATCCAAGCCGTTTGCCTTTTTGCGCTCTTCGATCATCTTTTCCACTTCGTTCTTGATGATGGTTACGCGCTCGGATATTTCTTTGATGGAATCCAGTTGCACATCCGCCGCCTTTTTGAAATCAGCTGCCGAGAAGATGTTCTTCATACCACTTACGTTATCAACCAGTACTTTTTGGTATTTGATGGCGGCAGGAATGATCTGGTTCATTACCACATCTCCGATGATGCGCGATTCGATCTGGATCTTTTTTGTATAGGTCTCTAAACAGATCTCGTAACGCGCTTCCTGCTCGCGATGCGAAAGGATCTTCATGTCTTCGAACAGTTTCAGAGAAGCTTTGCTCACATAAGCATCCAAAGCGGCCGGGGTGGTGTTGAAATTGTTCAGTCCGCGCTTCTTTGCTTCTTTTTTCCATTCATCGCCATACCCATTTCCTTCAAAACGGATATTTTTGGAAGCTACGATGTATTTTTTCAGCACCTGGAAGATCGCCTCGTCTTTCTCAATGCCTTTGGTGATCAAAGCATCCACATCCTTTTTGAAAGTGATCAGTTGGTCGGCAACGATCGTGTTCAGCACCATCATTGGGCCGCTACAGTTCGCTGAAGAACCCACGGCGCGGAACTCAAATTTGTTTCCTGTGAAAGCAAATGGGGAAGTACGGTTACGATCCGTATTATCCAGGAGGATATCCGGGATCTTACCTATGCCCATTTTCAGGGCGGTCTTTTCTTCCGGGGTCATTTTTTTCTCACTCACGCTTTTCTCAATGTCGTCGAGTATTTTGCTGAGCTGGTCTCCCAGGAATGCACTCATGATGGCAGGAGGAGCCTCATTGGCGCCCAAACGATGATCGTTATTGGCCGAAGCGATAGAAGCGCGCAGCAGATCGGCATGATCATGCACGGCTTTGATAGTAGTGATAAAGAAAGTTAAGAACTGTAAATTGGTCTTAGGTGTTTTACCGGGACTCAATAAGTTCTTTCCGGTGTTGGTAGCCAAACTCCAGTTATTGTGCTTACCGCTTCCGTTCACACCGGCGTAAGGCTTTTCGTGTAACAACACACGAAGATTATGTTTGATGGCTACTTTTTCCATCACGTCCATCAATAACTGGTTGTGATCAACCGCCAGGTTCACTTCTTCAAATACAGGAGCGCACTCAAATTGCGCGGGGGCAACCTCATTGTGACGTGTACGAACCGGAATGCCTAATAAATGACACTCGTATTCAAAATCGCGCATGTATGCTGTGGCGCGCGCGGGGATAGAACCCCAGTAGTGATCTTCTAATTGTTGACCTTTTGCAGGAGAAGCTCCTAATAAAGTACGGCCGGTTTGCTGCAGATCGTAACGCACATTATATAATGCGGCGTCAACCAAAAAATATTCCTGTTCCCAACCTAAGGTTGCTATGGTCTTGGTCACATTCTTGTCGAAATACTGGCACACATCGGTGGCGGCCTTATCTAAAGCGTGCAAAGATTTTAACAAAGGGGTTTTATAATCCAACGCTTCGCCGGTGTAAGAAACGAAGATGGTTGGGATGCAAAGTGTTTTATCGAAAACGAAAGCGGGAGAAGTGGGGTCCCACGCGGTGTAACCACGCGCCTCGAACGTGTTACGGATACCGCCGCTTGGAAAACTTGATGCATCAGGTTCCTGTTGCACCAATTGACTTCCGCTGAAACGCTCAATAGCGCGACCGTTGGCAACGGGCTCGAAAAATCCGTCGTGTTTTTCGGCAGTGGTACCGTTCAGTGGCTGGAACCAGTGCGTGTAGTGTGTTGCGCCTTTATTGGTAGACCAGCTTTTCATGGCTGATGCAACCTGGTCGGCAATTTTGCGGTCGATGGTGCTTCCTTTTTCAATGGCGTTCATGACCATTAAAAAGGCTTCTTCGGAGAGATACTCTTTCATGGCATCGTAGCCAAAAACGTTAGAGCCATAATAGTCAGAGATTTGGCTTCCGGGAGCTACGGGCTCTACCGGTTTGCGGTGCAATACTTCCTGCAGGGCTGAGAAACGGCGGTTTTCCATGGTTTTAAAGGTTTTTTAGGGTGGTTATAGGTTACAAACTCAAAATTCTACGCAAAGATACCCAAAAAACAGGGGGTCTATCCAAAAAATATCAACTTTTTGGGCCAAAAGTGTTGAAAAAGCAGGGGTGTAGCTAGAAAAATACAAAAATGCGAGGTACGAGGTACGAAATTGGAGGTTTTGGGGATAAACAACATTGTATTGGCTGTTTGCGTTAAGGATGCAGAGGGCCCGAAGGGGCTCTTTTGCCTTGAAAAAAGCACAAATGGAACGCAGATGACGCAGATGGTTATGATCTGATAGGATGGATACCGCTGCAGCTGCAAAAAGCGGAACCCCTCAGCAGCCCGACCCCGCCCCTTGTGATTCTTTGTAAGAAACCGACTCATGCGGGGGAACGCCCAAAAAAACAATACATTTGGTATCCTAAAAAAACAACCATGAAAAGACACGCAAGCGCCAATTGGCAGGGAACAGGAAAAGAAGGAAAAGGAACGCTTACCTCGCAAAGCACCGTATTAAATAATACGCAATACAATTATGGCAGTCGCTTTGCGGAAGGCATTGGCACCAACCCCGAAGAGCTGATCGCATCGGCACACGCGGGTTGCTTTACCATGAAGCTGAGCTTCCTGTTAAATAAGGCAGGCTTTACCGCCGACAACATCGATACCAAATGTGAGATCACTTTTGATACCGACAAAGGAGCAGTTACTAATTCAGATCTTACCGTTACGGCCAAAGTTCCCGGTATCGACAAAGCGAAATTTGAAGAAATTGTGAAAGATGCCGAACAGAACTGTCCTATTTCTAAATTATTGAACGCGGCCATCAGTTCAAGCGCGAGCCTCGTGTAAAAAATTACATGAACGATCCGCTATACTGATATGAAACGTGCTGCTTATATTTTATTGATCTGTGGTGTTGTGGCCATACCCTTGGGCATATGGTACCTGGTAGCCACCGATGGCGAAGAGCCCTTGCCATTCTTTGTGGCGTTCGGCGCTTTTATCACGGCCTTTCTCGGCATCTCATTTCTCTTTTTTGATCAGCCGCTCGAGCAAAGAAAGAGAAGCACCTGGGTGATCCTTGCCATTGGGATATTTTTATACCTGCTTACCTTTTTATTTGGGTATATGCATTGGCAGGGTACAGGACCTTTATTTTGCCTAAGTACTTTTTTCATTGCCTTCACTTTTTTGCCACTGTTGACACGCAACCGGGTGGAAAAATGGAAACAACATACACGCAAGGCCTGGCACGCGTATTTTTTATCCATTGCCGATCTGCTGAGTGTTTCTGCTCTTGCCCTGGGATTTTTGTTTAAAAGGATGCAATGGCCCGGGGGATCCTTCATGCTTGCAGCAGGAGGCACCCTCTTACTGACAACCATCATTGCCTGGAACCGTCTCTTTAGCAGAGAGATCGTTCTGCGAAAAGAGGCCGAAGACAAAGTGAAGGTAGCTTTTGCCGAACTGCAAAAGCAACACGAGGTGATTGAAGAAAAGAACAAAGAGATCCTCGACAGCATTCGTTACGCCCGCAGGATACAAAGCTCTTTACTGCCCACCGAAAAATATATCAAAGCAAGATTAGAGAGGCTGAAAAAATGAACATAGAAGAACTACGCAAATTCTGCAAAAAACTACCGCACGTTACCGAAGACATTAAATGGGGGAACGACCTGTGCTTTTGCGTTGGCGAAAAAATGTTCTGCGTCACAGGGCTTGAAGGTCCGCTGCAGGTCTCATTGAAAGTGACGGACGAAGAGTTTGATGCATTATCTTCTTCCAAGGATATTATCCCCGCGCCTTATGTGGCGCGTTACAAATGGGTGTTGGTGCAAAAGCCCGGACGTTTTACTAAAAAAGAGTGGGAGCATTACATCAGGCAGTCGTATGAGCTGGTGAGGGAAAAACTTCCGGCTAAGGTGAAAAAGAGCCTGGAATAATTTTATAGCGCTTACTATATCGGTTTTGCCTTTGTATGCTTGCGCGTTTTTGCTTGCTTTTTATGGATTTTGGTTTACATTAGCCCAATGAACCTGAAGCGCAGCCTTACAGTATTTGCCTTTTCTCTTTTTTGCTATGCGGGCACAGCACAATGGGCTTGCTATCCTCTGGGTTCAGGCGGAAGCTCGGTATGCGGATGGGCCTGTTACAGCGGCCACCAGGGACAGGACTGGCAATACACTCCAAACAACACCAGTTACGGACAGAACATTTATGCCGTTGACGCGGGCACCGTAGTGTATGTAGAAACAGGATGGACCGGTTGCGACGATCCTTTTATTGCAGGTGGCAACGATTGGAACCAGCCTTCTAACAAGATCATCATTCAACACACCAATGGATTGTACACCCGTTACGTGCATATTAAAGATGTGATACCCGGCATTGCCGTAGGCTCTGTAGTAGCCCACGGAGAAGTAATTGCTTATGTTGGTAATGTGGGGCCCATTAGTCCCTGCAACAATTCCGATCCCAACATTAACGCGCATCTGCATTTTGAAGTAGGCACCGGCTGGAGCGGCAATACACTTACCGGGCGCTACGATCCGGTTTCTATTTTCTATGGTGGCTATCCTCCTTTTTGCGGCAACAGCACCACGCTTACCAATACAAATTGCACAGGTTCTTTTTTTGACAGCGGCGGACCCAACGCCACCTACGCTAATTTTGAGAACTATACATTTACCATAGCGCCCGCGGGCACATCGGCCATTACCGTTAATTTTTATTGGCTGGACCTGGAACTTAACTATGATTTTCTGTATGTGTACGACGGTCCTTCCACGGCTTCGCCATTGATAGGTACTTATACCGGAAGCAATAATCCCGGCACCCTTACTTCATCGGGTGGAGCCATCACTTTTCAATTCACCAGCGATGTGAGCACTTTAGGGCAAGGTTGGAGCGCCGATTGGTCGTGCGCCGCCGCTTTGCCCACCAATTTAGCAGCTACGAATTATCCCTGCGCGAGCAACGCGGTAGTACTATCGTGGCAAAATACAGGTCCGGGCTGGTTTGCAGATATTTCTACCGACCCGCTTTTTTCTACTTTTTATAATAAGGATATTTCTAACCTCACTACTACCCTGGCGCCACAATCATTCTGCGATTTTCCGGCTTGTACAAGTTTCCTTTCTTTTCAGCCAAACACCACTTATTACTGGCGCATCTGGAACGGCTCGGTGCAGGTGAATGGAGCCTCGTTCACTACGCCAACCTGTTTATACAACTCCACCGCTTGTTCGGGAAATTTTGATGATGCCGGCGGACCTTCGGCGAATTACGGTGATGATGAGGATTATGTGTTTACCATTGAGCCTTTGGGTGCCAGTTCGGTCACCATCAATTTCAGCAATTTTGATACCGAGTTGAATTTCGACTCGCTTTATATTTACGATGGCAATAGCACGGCTTCGCCTTTGATAGGAAGTTATACCGGCACCAATTCTCCGGGCACCATTACATCGAGTGGCGGCGCGCTTAGCTTTCGTTTTCGCAGCGATAGTTATGTGACCAACGCGGGATGGAACTCGAGCTGGACCTGCAACCTTTCAACAGGAGTAGCTGCGGCGCAGGAACAAAATTTTACAGTGGCGCCGAATCCTTCGGGCGGTGTTTTTACTTTGGAATTGGCAAAGGATCAAAATTCGGACATCAGTGTGTATGATGTGATGGGTAAAGAAATATACCACTCGGTTACCAGCTCACGAAGTGTGGTGCTAGATCTTTCTTCCGTTCCGGATGGGGTTTATTTTCTGAAATTAACTTCTTCGCAAAAAGAGTTTTATAAAAAGATCATTAAGAAGAATTGATACTTGTACGCGGAAGCGTGTGGAGACGTATCATTGAAAACCTTCGGAAATAAGTGTTTTCACCTATTTAAAAGCCCTTTTTCATTGCTAAAGAGCCATTTTTTTGCTATATCTTTGTGGCTTCAAATTAAACCACATGAAAAGAGTTTTATTAGTTGCCCTATTTTTGTTTGCCTTTATTTTTTCGAATGCACAGGATTGTTTTTGGATCAAAGGGGCTACACCCGGAGGCAGTAGTGGAATGAACCAGGAGGTCGGGAAAGGAATCGCCACAGACGCAAGTGGCAATGTCTATGTAATTGGTGATTTTGACGGTACATCCATAAAATTAGGGGCCGCCACGCTGAACAATACGAATACCAGCAATTACGGAGGCGTTTTTCTTGCTAAAATGAACCCGAAAGGGAATTTTCTTTGGGCAAAAGGCAGTCAGAATGGACAAAACAACAGCGTAGCAACAGATAAGCTGGGGCATGTTTATGTTACGGGAAATTATGTGCAGTCGATGGCTTTTGGAACAACCACTCTTACCGCTGTAAGTGGAGGAATTTTCCTTGCCAAGTACGACTCGAGTGGAAATTTCCTTTGGGCAAGAGATGCCGGCGGAATCACAAGTGGAGTGTACGATGAGTCGAAAAGTGTAGCAGTTGATAATTCCGGTAACCCGATTATCACAGGAAATTTTTACAATCCCACGATTACTTTCGACACCTACACACTTACGAATTCCAGTGTTGGAAGTAATGTGCCGGATTATTTCGTAGCTAAATACGACCCATCAGGAAATGTCTTATGGGCGCAAAGCGCGATAGGTAAGCAAAACGACATGGGTCTCAGTGTTACCGCAGATAATTCAAATAACATTTATGCGTTGGGCACAAGCCGTGATTCTACAAAATTTGGTAACGTAACTATTTATGGCCCTACTAATGGCGGAGCTTTTCCCTTTCTCACAAAATATGACTCTTTGGGAAATGTGATCTACTCGAAGGTTTTATTTAACGGGGCAGGTTTTCCGAGCGTCACTCTACGGATCAAGGCTGATCCGAATTACAATCTCTTTATATCCGGAAGCACTGGCGGCGAAACAATTTTTGGAAATGACACCATTAATAAAGGAAATCCGGGATACATGGCCGCTTTCATCGCCAAGTATGATACGGCAGGCGTTCCCATTTGGGGTAAAGGCGGATCAACTAACCCGCTTCTTGATGAGTATTGTATGGGGTCAACCTATGACGCAAACGGAAACGTTTACATGACAGGATGGTTCCTTGGTAGCACAATGACCTTTGGATCAGACGTGCTTACTAACCCCATCAATAACCAGCCAACAATTTTTATTTCAAAATTCGATGCCAACGGAAATAACGTATGGGCCAGAACCTCCAATTCAGCCCCTTCACTTGCGCGTGGCAAGGATATGGCGGCAGGACTCGGTGAAAATGTTTACTTCACCGGGAATTTTACAGGAAACACACTCAACCTTGGTACCTCTGCTCTCAGTCTCATACAAGGTACCGATCTTTTTATTGCAGATGTGTTCTCGTTCACTTCTTCAATAACTTCTTATACAAACGCTACATGTAACGGTGCTGCTAACGGTACTGCGGTTTCAATTGCAAGTGGCGGAAACCTTCCTTATTCCTATTCATGGAATTCAACTCCGGTTCAAACCAATGATACAGCATTTAACTTGCCGGCAGGTTCTTATCAGGTTGCTGTTACAGAGGGTTACGGTTGTACGCTGTATTCTTCTGTAACAATTACCGAACCCGCCCCGGACTCCCTCCATCTTTGTATGGTAACCGTTGACTCGGCATCGCAATACAATATTCTTAGCTGGGACAAAACCTCCTTCACCGACATCGATTCCTTTATCATCTACCGCGAGATCGCAACTAAC
Source organism: uncultured Flavobacteriaceae bacterium (assembly GCA_964387075.1). Taxonomy (GTDB): domain Bacteria; phylum Bacteroidota; class Bacteroidia; order B-17B0; family Aurantibacillaceae; genus PALSA-968. The sequence continues at coordinate 404,611 of CAYLVB010000002.1, read as the reverse complement.
AATTACCAGCCCATCGCATCCGTTCCTTACGATTCTTTAAGCATGTTCATAGATACCGTGCGAACCATGTATTTCCCAAACACCGGAGATCCGAACGCAGGAACTTATCGTTATAAACTGCGTGGGCACCTGGTTTGCGGCGGTTACACAGGCTTGAGTCCTTTTCACAATACGATCTATTTCCTTAATAATAACGGAACTTTCTATTGGGTACAGCCCTACACGATCCAAGGCTCTCCAAATCCTGTAAGCAGCTACATTTTATTGCGTGATGATAACAGCACCGGCAACTTTCAACCCGTTGCCAGCGTGGCGGGTACCCAGCAATTGGTGAGCGACCCACTTTACAGCATTTACCAGAACACTGCCACCTGGCGCGTGCAGACGCAATGGAACATTACCTGTACTCCTACCGCTAAACAGCAGAACGGAGCGCAGGCTTTCAGTTCGTCTTACTCGAACACCTATACCAATATCGGTATTGGAATAAAAAATAATTTCGAGAGTACGATTTCTATTTATCCTTCTCCTAACCACGGAAGCTTCACCATAGAAACAGGCGCACTGAAGAACGCGCACATGGAAATGTACAATCTTTTGGGTGGTCTGGTATTGAATAGCCAGCTGAGTACAGAAAAGAACCAGATCAATACAGAAGGATTGAGCAAAGGAACCTACATCGTTCATATCACCAGCGATGCGGGCAGGACAATTAAGAAAGTAATCATCGAATAGACCTAAATCCTTTTTAGTTCTGTAACCGGCGATTTAGCCTTTTATTTATTTTTCTTTGCTATATTAGGGGGTTATTATGCTGCCTCCTGCAAACGCTCATGTTGTTAAAACCAAGGCCTACACCACCTGGATGGGGGCCGACGGCATAGCCCGCACCGTAGTAAAACCCGACATTGAAGTAGGACTTAAAGAGGCCCAGGAAAATACCGAGGCGGTCTCCTCGCTGTACACCGGCAAAAAATTTCCCTTGCTCATCGATTCCCGCAACATCAAATACATTACCAAAGAAGCACGCGACCATTTCTCGGTGCGAAACCGCGAAACGGTGGTCACCTCTTTCGGCATTCTCATCTACTCACCCCTGAGCCGCATTATCGGTAACTTTTTTATGGGACTCAACAAACCCGCAGTGCCGGCCAAACTGTTCACCAGCGAAGAAGAAGCCATTCATTGGCTGAAGAAACATTTGTAGCGTATGCCCGAGATCCTCGAAAAAGTAACATCGGCCCAATCCAAAGAGACGAAGATCCTCGAGGTGATCATGGCTTACGCCCGCCTCGATTTTGGTCATAAAATAGAGATACACGGTAAGGGCGATCTCTTTGATGCCATGGGAGCCGGGGTGAACATGCTGGGCGAAGAACTGAAAAGCTCCGTGATCTCGCTCCGCGAAAAAGAGCAATTGCTACGCGAGATACACCACCGCGTAAAGAACAACCTGCAGATCATCTCCAGCCTCCTGAGCCTGCAAACGCACAATGTAAAAGACAAAAAATTCCTCGCGCTCATCCGCGAAAGCCGCAGTCGCATCAAATCGATGGCACTGGTGCATGAGATGCTCTACGCTACCGCCAATCTCAGCGAGATAAAACTAAAAAAATACATCTTCACGCTTTGCGAAAGCATTTACGATTCGTACCGCAGGCCCAAAATGGACGTGAAGTTCAGGATAGACATTGATGAGAAAGTGAATTTTGACATCGATAAAATGATCCCGCTGGGCCTCATCCTGAACGAGATCGTGAGCAATTCACTGAAATACGCCTTCAGATCGAACAAAGGAGTCATTTCCATCGTGATGGAGAGGAAAAAAGACAAGTATCTGCTTACGGTATCAGACAATGGCAAGGGCCTGCCCGCCAGGTTCGACCAAAAAAAGCACGCCAATTTGGGCATGCAGCTCATTTTTATGCTGGCCGAGCAGCTTAACGGGAAAGCTACTTTGGTGAGAAAAAAGGGCACAGCTTATAAGATCCAATTCTAAATAATAATACCTTTGCTAATCCGTTAATGATCTATGTACAAAGTAAAAGTAAATAACAGCAAGGAACATACTTTTGAGAAGAAGGACGGCGTTTGGCTTTCCGGCGAAAAGGAATTTTCTTTCGATCTCATCGAGGTAAAGCAGAACTATTTCCACATCATCAAAGACCATAAGTCATTCAACGCCGAGGTGGTGAGCCACAACACGGCCGAGAAGTCCTTTCAAATAAAAGTGAACCAAACCGTTTACAGCGTTATTGTAAAAGACCGCTATGATGAGCTTTTGCATCAACTGGGCATGGATACCGCCCTGGCCAACAAGCTCTCGAACATAAAAGCCCCTATGCCCGGGCTGGTATTAAATATCCTTGTTGGAGAAGGCACCGATGTTAAAAAAGGAGACGCTTTATTGGTACTGGAAGCCATGAAGATGGAGAATATCCTGAAATCGCCGGCCGATGGGATCGTAAAGAAGGTAAGTGTGAAGAAAGGCATGGCCGTGGAGAAGAACCAGATACTTATTGAGTTCTAAAAAGTCAAAAGTTATAAGTTAGAAGTCAAAAGCGTATAAGGTGGTCATTATAAAAGGCACTAGAGAACATCCGGTATAAGGAGAAAAAGGTGTAAGCGTGGTCAGGAAAAAAGGCATGAACTTTGTCTACCCATACTGAACACGAAATAATCAACCCGAAACCCGAAATATTCCATGGATTCAAGAAGAGACTTTTTAAGAAAATCGGCCCTGCTATCTTTGGGCGGATTAGCAGTTAAAGCGGTTTCAGAAGAAAAACTGAATGAGCTGGCAAAACTAAGCGGAGAGAATTTCACCGGAGCTCCATTTACTCTTCCTGCTCTCCCCTACGCTACCGACGCGCTGGAGCCTTTCATTGATAAGCAAACCATGGAGCTGCACCACGGCAAGCATCACCAGGCCTACGTAGACAAACTCAATACGGCTTTACAAACCACCAAGAATCCCGGTCACCAAACGCTGGAAGAGATCTTTGCCAATATCAATTCCTATAGCGAAGGTGTGCGCAATAACGGGGGCGGGCATTACAATCACTCTTTGTTCTGGCAGCTGATGAAAGCGAATAAAGACAGCAAAACAAATGTTCCGTCAGGAAAGATCGCGGATGCCATCAATGCCTCTTTCACTTCTTTCGAAGCATTCAAAAAACAGTTTGCCGAGGCGGGGGCGAAACGTTTCGGAAGTGGCTGGGCATGGCTTGTGGTGAGCGATAAAAAACTTAAGGTCACAAGTACGGCAAACCAGGATAATCCACTCATGAGCACTTGCGAGATACAGGGTAAACCTCTATTGGCGCTGGATGTTTGGGAGCATGCCTATTACCTCAAATACCAGCACAAGCGCGCCGACTACATTAACAATTGGTGGAATGTTGTGAACTGGGACACGGTGAATGAACTTTTTTCTAAAGCGTGAAGAAATTCATTCCTTTCATTACCTGGACCCTGATCATTTTCGGTCTCTGCAGCATGCCTGGCAAGGCCATTCCGAAAATAAACTGGCTGGAGCTTCTTTCCTTCGACAAGATCGTACACGCCGGAATTTTCTTTATAGAACAGGTTTTGTTCATGCGCGCCCTGCAAAACTCTTTTAAGGGTTCTAAATGGCTGGCTCTTTTGTTTTGCGTTTCCTACGGAGGCGCGCTGGAGCTGATGCAATTCTATCTTTTCTCGCAACGCAGCGGCGATGTATTAGACTTCATCGCAAACGCAACAGGAGCCCTTGTGGGACTCCTGTTATATAGTAAAGTAAATAAGAAGCTGGATTTTCTGCCCGCTTAATTATTGATGTAGATCGTTTTCTGGTTGGTTTTTCCGTCTTCCAGTTTCACGATCCCGGTCCCGCTGCAATACGCGCCGGTACAATTAGAAACCGTGGCTCTGATATCCATCACACAAGGGTTCTTGAATGTAAAGTAAACTTTTCCATCCTTATCTGTAACGCCATCGGCCTTCAGATCGGCAATATTGCCCTGTACGGTTGCAAATAGATCTACACGCACACCAGCCATAGCCGTTGCGCCGTTCTTGTCCTTTACAGTAATTACACAGGCCGGGGGCTTAGGTTTACAGGACATCGCTAAAATTACTATCAATACGGCGGAGATCAAGGAAGCTTTCATGGTATAATTTTTTGGTTATATCTAAAATTAAGCAAAAGCGGGGACATATCCAAGCCAGGAAAACAAAAAAGGAGCCCGAAAGCTCCTTTTCTTATATAAGATCTATTTTCTTAGTGGTCGATGCGAACCGTTTTCTCGGCGGTCTTCCCTTCTTCACATTTCACGATACCGCTTCCGTTGCAATATACGTGCTGGCCGGGGTTAACCGTACAGGTACTTACAGTTGCTTTGATGTCCATGACACAAGGATTCTTAAAAGTAAATCCAACGCGGCCATCGCTTCCGGTAACGCCGTTCGCTTTCAGATCGGCTACGCTGGTTTGTCCGTTATAGGTAACGTTAGCGAATAACTGTACCGGAACACCTGCTAATAATTTATTACCAGAGCTGTCGCGCACGGTGATCACACACTTGGAAGGCTTTGGAGCGTTACAGGAGTTAAGTTGGAACATGAGTGTTACAACTACCGGTGCGATCAACAAAAAAGCGTAAAATTTCTTTTTCATCTTAATGGTTTTTTACGTTTACAGAAATGGCCGATTTTTTTAATAGCCGTACATTTCGTTAATTAGCATTTTAAACAAAGTTAAGGAAAAGATGGGAAAAAGTAAAATTCTTTTTTGGTTCGCCGGCCTATTTTTTTTCTCTTCCTGCTTCGTAAAAGGCCAAATATCAAGCATTTACGCAGATAGCGCCAAAACCGCCCTGGTGCTTATCCAAACGCCGCACGGCCCCATCAAGATCCGTTTATTCAACCAAACTCCCCTGCACCGCGATATGTTCCTTAAACTGGCCGATGAGAAATTCTACGACAGCCTGCTTTTTCACCGCGTGATCGATGGATTTATGATACAGGGTGGCGACCCCGATTCAAAAAAAGCCAATCCCGGAAAACTGTTGGGCGACGGCGATGTGGTGCGCTGGAAACTCTATGAATTTGATACACGTCTTTTCGCCTTCCCGTTCTTATACATTCCCTATTTCGCCTGGATCGACCCCGAATTTCAAAAAGATATTTTTCATAAACGCGGGATGCTGGCCGCGGCGCGTGAAAGCGATGACAAGAATCCTAAAAAGAAATCTTCCGCCTGTCAATTCTACATTACACAAGGAAAAGGTCCGCTCACCGATCACGATCTCTATTTGTATGAACTGCGCATCAATAAACCTTTGAGAAATGCCATACGCGACAGTCTTTTTACTCTTTCGGGAAATAACCTTTTGAAGATACGATTCGAAAAGTACAAGCAGGAAAAGCAGAACGACAGTTTAATGCTTATTGAGAAAAAGATCGATTCGCTGGTGCTGCCCATTTACGAAAAAAAGCCGCATTTTACTTTTTCCAAAGAAGCGCGCCGCGTGTATAAAGAGATCGGTGGAACCCCGCACCTCGATGGCAATTATACCATTTACGGAGAAGTGATCTACGGAATGGATGTGGTTGACAGGATCGCCTCGGTGAGCACGGATAAGAACGACAGGCCTTACATAGACCTGCCTATGAAAGTTACCGTTCTGCGCCGGCCCAAGCAATAAAAAAATTATATTTACAGGACAATTCCAGAGCGCATGTCACACTTTTTTCATATTCACCACAAAGCCGTATCCCATCCTGATGTAGTGCTGATCGGTACCGGTATCATGAGCGCCACGCTCGGTTTCATTTTAAAGGAAATTGATCCGCACCTAACGATCGAGATCTACGAAAGACTCCCCACGATCGCCGCCGAAAGTTCAGACGCATGGAACAACGCGGGAACGGGGCACTCTGCTTTCTGTGAATTGAACTACACGCCGCAAAAAGAAGACGGCAACGTTGACATTTCAAAAGCATTAAAGATCGCCGAGCAGTTTGAAGTATCGAAACAGCTTTGGGCTTACCTCGTGGAGAAAAAATATATTTCCGATCCGCATACCTTCATCAATAAGATCCCGCACTTAAGTTTTGTTTGGGGAGAGGAGAACGTGGCTTACCTGAAAAAACGTTATGAACTTCTTACGCAGCACGCTTTGTTCAAGGACATGGTCTACACCGAGGACAAAGAGCTGATGAAAAAATGGTTCCCGCTTATGATGGAAGGGCGGCCAAAGGACCAGAAATGTGCCGCTACAAGAATGGAAGTGGGCACCGATATGAACTTTGGCGAACTCACACGGAGAATGTTCAGGCACCTGGCCGAGCAACCTGGTGTAAGTTTGAACATGAACCACGAAGTGGTGTTCCTCGAGAAAATGGAGAACGGCAACTGGGAATTGGAAGCGAAGAACCTGAACAACCGGGAGAAAAAGACCCATGAAGCGCATTTCGTTTTCATTGGCGCGGGCGGCGGCTCACTCCCACTCTTAGAAAAAGCAGAAATTCCGGAAGGCGACGGCTTTGGCGGTTTCCCGGTAAGCGGACAATGGCTGGTTTGCAAGAACAAAGAAGTGATCAAAAAACACGCTACCAAAGTGTATGGAAAAGCCGAAGTGGGCGCTCCGCCCATGTCAGTACCGCATCTCGACACGCGCATCATCGACGGAAAGAAAGCTTTGTTGTTTGGTCCATTCGCGGGCTTCTCTACCAAATTCTTAAAGCACGGTTCTTTCATGGATCTTCCCGCTTCTTTGCAACTGGATAACCTGATCCCGATCGTTTCCGCAGGATTGCATAATATTCCACTAACCAAATACCTCATCGACCAGGTGCGCCAGTCGCCCGAAGACCGCCTCGAAGCTTTACGAAAATTTGTTCCTACCGCGCAAATGCAGGATTGGGTACTGGAAGAAGCAGGCCAACGCGTGCAGGTGATCAAGAAAGATCATGATCATGGCGGAGTGTTAGAATTCGGCACCGAGATCGTGAACGCGAAAGATGGTTCTATAGCCGCTTTATTGGGCGCTTCGCCCGGGGCTTCTACATCTGTTTCCATTATGCTGGATGTTATTTCCCGTTGTTTCAAAGACCGTGTTGACTCTGAGCTCTGGCAGAAAAAACTGAAAGAGATGATCCCGTCCTACGGACGATCACTGGGAAAAGACCCCGAACTTTGTGAGAAAACCCGCGAGCGCACCAGCCGCATCCTGGATCTTACCGAGGTGAAGTTTACGGTGCCGGCTTAACCAGAAGGGCATTCCGCGATCGAGACATTTTTTCTACTTGGATAGGTTTAGCGGAGTGAAGGAACCGCAAAGGGAGCAGCCAAGAGAACAGCCCGCAGAGGACACAAAGAAGCTACAAACTCTTTCTTTCCAGATCTCCTTTTCAATTTGTGATCTTCACAGATTTTGTTGTATTGTATTCTTTGCGCTCTTTGCGCCTTCTTGGCTGCTCCCTTTGCGGTTTCGGCTGCTAGCTTCAGCCTCGCCTTAGCAGGCAATCTCAATTACAGTAACTTTTACCATTTAGGGTAAAAAGCGTATTTTTGCCTCTCGATTTATTTTCTATGAAAAGGACAAAAATAAAAGACATTCTCTCTTCCGAAAAGAGCCAGTACGAAGCCTGCGTAAAAGGCTGGGTACGCACTTTCCGCAACAACCAGTTCATTGCCTTGAACGACGGATCCACGATCCATAATTTGCAGGTGGTGGTTGACTTTGAAAACACCAATGAAGAACTCTTAAAACGCATAACCACCGGCGCCTGCATCAGCGCGGTGGGTACTGTTATTCCGTCTTTAGGTAAAGGACAGAAATACGAATTGAAAGCAAGCTCGGTAGAGATATTGGGCGACAGCGATCCAGAGAAATATCCTTTACAGCCCAAGAAGCACAGTTTGGAGTTTTTGCGCGAGATCGCTCACCTGCGTTTTCGCACCAGTACGTTCAGCGCGGTGTTTCGCGTGCGCAACGTGTTGGCGCAAGCTGTGCACAAATTCTTTCACGAAAAAGGTTTTGCCTGGATACATACTCCCATCATCACCTCGAGTGATGCCGAGGGTGCCGGGCAGATGTTCCGCGTTACTACGCTGGATATGAAAAATCCTCCTAAAACAGAGAGCGGTGAAATTGATTTTTCGCAGGACTTCTTTGGCAAGAGCACGAACTTAACAGTATCCGGTCAGCTCGAGGGAGAATTGGCCGCGATGGCACTGAGCGAGATCTATACGTTTGGTCCGACCTTCCGTGCGGAGAATTCGAATACCACGCGTCACCTGGCTGAGTTCTGGATGATAGAACCCGAGATGGCTTTCTATGATCTGAACGATAACATGGACCTGGCCCAGGAATTGTTGCAATACACCATCAAAGAAGCTTTGACGCATTGCGCCGATGACCTTGCTTTTTTGAACGAGCGCTTGCTGGAAGAAGAGAAACAAAAACCGCAGACCGAGCGCAGCGAAATGAATTTGCTGGATAAGCTGAAGTTTTGCGTTGAGAATAATTTTGAGCGCGTTACCTATACCGATGCGATCAGCATTCTGCGCGATAGCAACCACAATAAAAAGAAAAAATTCACCTACCTCGTTGATAAATGGGGGGTTGACCTGCAGAGCGAACACGAGCGTTATTTGGTGGAGAAGCATTTTAAGAAACCCGTGATATTGATCGATTACCCCAAAGAGATCAAAGCCTTTTACATGCGCCAGAATGACGATGGCAAAACCGTGCGCGCCATGGATGTTTTGTTTCCCGGCATTGGCGAGATCATTGGCGGCTCACAGCGTGAAGAGCGCTACGACCTTCTTTTACAACGCATGAAAGAAATGCATATCCCCGCCGAAGAAATGAGCTGGTACCTCGACACCCGCAAGTTCGGAGCCTGTCCGCATGCCGGTTTTGGATTAGGCTTTGAGCGCTTGGTGCTTTTTGTGACGGGCATGACCAATATCCGCGACATCATCGCCTTTGCCAGGACGCCTAAGAACTGTGAGTTTTAGCACTTATAGACTTTACGTTAATTTGGAGAATTAACGGCCATCCCCTATTTTAGCTTGATGAACCCCTTACATCTTCCCCAAACCGAACTCACGCCGCTGGTGGTTTTCAACGCGCAGGATTCTGTTCTAAAGATAGAAGGTAAAATGATCCCCGAGAACATCGAGGACATCATGCGGCCCATTAACCGCTGGATCGAGAGTTATCTTACTCCATCCAGCAAGCTAAACATACTTTTTAGACTTTACTATTACAATACCAGCTCTTCGCGCCAGTTCTTCCTCTTCTGCAAAAAGCTGGATGAGTTCGCAAAAAAAGGAGCTTCGGTCTCCGTGCGTTGGGAATACGAGGAAGGCGACGAAGAGAGCCGTTCAGACGCTGAAGAGTTCCTTGGAGGGGTCAGTTTCCCATATGAGATCGTTTCGGTTGCTCAATAGGGCCCCTTCCTAAACAAATGCTATCTTTGCACTCTGAATGTCCAACCTCATCGCCATCATAGGTCGCCCCAACGTAGGTAAATCCACCCTCTTCAACCGATTAACGGAGAGCCGCGAAGCCATTGTGGATGCCGTGGCCGGCGTTACCCGCGACAGGCATTATGGGAAGGCCGAATGGAACGGCAGGGAGTTCAGCGTGATAGACACCGGTGGCTACATTACCGGCAGCGATGATGTTTTTGAGAAAGAGATCCGCAAACAGGTGCAGATAGCGATAGATGAGGCTACGATGTTGATGTTTGTTGTGGATTCGCACGAAGGCGTTACCCGTTTTGATAAGGACGTAGCAACCCTGGTGAGAAAGAGCGGCAAGAAAGTATTTTTGGTTGCCAATAAAGCCGATAATGCTCAATACGCGGCTTATTCCGCAGATTTTTATGAATTAGGATTAGGAGATGTTTATCCAGTATCGGCAGTGAGCGGAAGCGGCACAGGTGAATTGCTGGATGACATTGTGAAAGCCCTGGAACCCGAAGAAGTTATTGAAGAAGAAGCGATCCCCAAGATCGCTATTGTAGGAAGGCCCAACGTAGGAAAATCCTCTTTAACGAACGCGCTGTTGGGCGTAGAAAGAAATATAGTGACGCCTGTTGCAGGAACTACCCGTGATACCATACACACCCGTTACAAAGCTTTCGGTCACGACTTCTGGCTGATCGATACGGCCGGCATACGCCGCAAAGCGAAAGTGCACGAAGACCTGGAGTTTTACAGCGTGATGCGTTCTATCAAAGCCATTGAAAGCTGCGATGTGATCATACTCATGCTCGACGCCCAGCTGGGTCTGGAAGCCCAGGACCTCGCCATTTTTGAATTAGCCATTAAGAACCATAAAGGCGTGGTGTTTGTAGTGAATAAATGGGACCTTATTGAGAAAACCACGCAGACCGCCAAAGAATACGAAGACAGGATACGCGAGCGCCTGGCTCCGTTCAAAGACGTGCCTATCCTTTTTGTTTCCGTACACGAAAAACAGCGTGTACTGAAAGCTATTGAAGTAGCACTGGATGTTGCCGAACGCAAGAAGCAAAAGATCTCCACCAAAGCGCTCAACGAGTTCTTCCTTCCATTGATAGAATCCCAACCTCCACCCGCCATCAAAGGCAAATATGTGAAGATAAAATTCGTTACCCAGATGAAAGGCATACCCATGTTCATCTTCTTCTGCAATCTGCCCCAGTACGTGTACGAGAACTACATCCGCTTCCTGGAGAACCAGATGCGCCAGCATTTCAATTATACCGGCGTCCCCATCCAGATCGTGATGCGGAAGAAGGCCTGATTAACACTATTTGTACTACTTTAGCGGCAAATACCGTTTGCCATGCAAAAGCTCCTTTTTATTATTTCCGCTTTTTGCCTCTTCTCCTGCCAGGAGGGAAAGAAAGAAAATTGGGTAGACCTCATCGTTTACAATGCAACCATCTATACGGTCGATTCGTCCTTCTCCGTAAAACAAAGTATGGCCATTAACGGGGGCAAGATCGTGGCCACGGGCACCAATGAAGAGATCAAAGCAAATTATAACAGCTCCACTTTACTGAACGTCGATGGAAAAGCCATCTTTCCCGGATTCATCGACGCGCATTGTCACTTTTTAGGTTACGGATTAGGATTGCAACACGTGGATCTTACAGGAACAAGATCCTATGACGAAGTTTTAAATAAAGTAGTGCAATTCAATTCGCAGAACGCCCCTTTGCTCGATAAGAACAAGAATGAAATTGTTTGGACCATAGGTCGCGGTTGGGACCAGAACGACTGGGAGGCGAAAGAATTTCCGACGAAGGACAAACTGGATTCACTTTTTCCTACGCAACCTGTATTCCTGAAACGGGTGGATGGTCACGCCGCCTTGGTGAACAGCGTAGCTTTGCAAATGGCCGGCATCAATGAGACTACTTTGGTAGACGGCGGCAGTCTTTTGAAATACGAGGACATTAAGGATGAGAAAGGGAAGAAACGAAAAGATAAAAAGAAGGGTCTGACCGGTATTTTAATTGACAACGCGGTGGATCTTGTTGCTAAAGTAATTCCACGATCCACAAAGGAACAGGTGCAGAAAGCGCTGTTAGACGCCGAGAAGAATTGTTTCGCGGTTGGATTGACCACTGTTGATGATGCCGGTCTGATGAAAGACGACATTGATGTGATCGATGAACTGCAAAAAATAGAAAAACTGAAGATGCGGATGTATGTGATGCTGAGCGACAGCGCTCCAAACTACGCGTATTATTTGAAAGCGGGTCCTTATAAAACGGATAAATTGAATGTACGTTCGTTTAAGTTCTACGCCGATGGCGCTTTGGGTTCGCGTGGAGCCTGTTTACTTAAAGAATACGGCGACAAACCCGGCTGGAAAGGATTTTTGCTCAGCAGCCAAAAACATTTTGAGGAATACGCGAAGATATTGGCCGAAAAAGGGTTCCAGATGAATACGCATTGCATTGGTGATTCGAGCGACCGAATTATCGCGCAGATCTATCAAAGCGCGGCCAAAGCGGCAGCACGCTGGAGAATTGAGCATGCGCAGGTAGTGAACGAAAAAGACTTTTCCATGTTCAACACCATTATTCCTTCCGTACAACCCACACATGCCACCAGCGACATGTATTGGGCCCAAGATCGTTTGGATAGTTTACGTGTAAAGGGCGCTTACGCTTACAAAGATCTTTTAAAAGCAAATGGAAAGGTTGCTTTAGGAACAGATTTCCCGGTGGAGGATATCTCACCCTTTAAAACATTTTACGCGGCTGTTTTTAGAAAAGACGCGAAAGGGTTCCCGGAAGGAGGCTTTCAAATGGAGAACGCATTAACCCGCGAAGAAACGATACGTGGGATGACCATTTGGGCTGCCTACTCCAATTTCGAAGAAAGAGAGAAAGGCAGTCTCGAGGCCGGCAAATTCGCCGATTTCATCATTCTTGACAAGGATCTCATGAAATGCGACGAGAGCGAAGTATTGACCACCTCCGTATTGTTCACCTACCTGGGCGGACAAATGGTTTACGAGAAGAAATAAACTAGCGCGTGAGTGTAAGCGGACCTGTATATTCTTTAGTTACTCCTTTTAATGAAGTTACCTTAATGATGTAGAAATACGTTCCGTCAGTGGCGGGATTACCATTGTTCATTTTTCCATCCCAGCTTGCCACCAAGGAGTTCCAGCTATAAACCAATTGACCCCAGCGATTGAAGATAATTCCTTCTGCAGATTTCGCTCCCCTGATAGTTGGGGTGAATATATCGTTTATGTCATCCGAATTTGGCGTAAAGATGTTCGGAATGATCACCAGCATATCTTCTTCAATTTTAATATTGAGCAACACGGTATCGATACACCCGTTCACATCGGTAACGATAAGCGTAACCGTAAAGCTTCCGCCGTTGTTATAGGTATTGGAAGGGTTTTGAATTCCGGCCGTATTATTATCTCCGAAGGTCCAGTTGAAAGATGGGTTGGTTGCACCCGCAACTGTACTTGAGAAATTGACCTGTAAAGGTGCGTAACCGGTATACACATCTGCCCCGGCTCCTGCCTGGAGGTTATAATAACTTGCGCTAACCGTAGCCGTAGAGCTCACACAACCGTTGGATGAAGTTGAAGTAACATAATAAACCTGCGACCCAAAAGCTGTTGGAGTTAACGTAGGGCTATTGGCAAGAACGAGGTTGGTTAATGCCGCATCACTATACCAGTTGATGGTTGGTGCGCCATTGGCCAAAAGAACCAATGTGTCACCCGTACAAGTAGAACCTCCCGTAGTGATCGGAGCGGCCGGCGTTTGATTTACAGTTAAAGATACTGTTGCCGTATCGGTACAATTAGATGTGTTGGTAACAACAAGGGTATACGTTCCGCTTCCCGCTGCAGGTACATTCGCCATAGAAACGTTCTGTTGGTTGGAAGTAAATCCACCGGGTCCGCTCCAGCTGTAAGTGCCGTTTCCGCCACCGCTCAGATTCACGTTATTTCCGGAACAGATCACCGTATTGCTGATCGCCGCAGAAGCTGTAGGGTTTGCGTTCACAACGATACTTACTGTTGCAGAAGTGCTTGCGCAACCGTTCAAGGTAGCGTTCACAGTATAAACTCCTCCTTGCGCCGGGCTTGCATTAGGTATTGTATTATTTGCCTGGTTTGAACTATAAGCACCCGGACCACTCCAACTGAAAGAAGATCCCGCCGGCGTTGCGTTCGCGTTCAATTGGAAGGGTTGTCCTTCGCAGATCGTTGCTCCCGCGCTTGAAATACTTACGGTTGGCGTTGGATTGATCGCGACCGTTGTGGCAGCCGTATCCGTACAATTGAATCCATTAGTTACAACCAACGTATATGTTCCGGCAGCCGTTACCTGCGCGTTGTTGATCGTATTATTTTGTGAAGTGGAGCTAAATCCACCCGGACCATTCCAACTATAAGTGCCGCCTCCGGCTCCGGTCAGCACAATAGAATTTCCGGAACAGATCAACGTATTGCTTGCAACCGCCACAGCGGTTGGATTCGGGTTCACCAAAACGACTACAGTAGCCGTGGCACTGGTGCATCCATTCGCATTCACACTCACAGAATAAGTTCCGCCCTGCACCACGCTGGCGTTAGGTATAGTATTGTTTTGCAAAGAAGAAGAAAAACCATTCGGCCCGGTCCAGCTAAAGGTGGCGCCCGGAGGATTTGAAGTTGCCGACAACTGGATAGATTGTCCCTCACAAATTGTCGTGTTTGCCGCACTGATACCGGTCACACTTGGCGTCTGATTTATGATCACCTGTGCGGTATCTGTATTTACACAACCGTTCGCGTCAGTAACAACTAAGGTGTAAGTTCCCGCGTTGGCGGAGGTAGAATTCGGAATAGAAGGATTTTGCTGCGTTGAGCTGAATGATCCAGGCCCTGTCCAGCTATAAGTTCCTCCGCCCGAACCAAAAAGTCCGATAGAAGAACCTGAACAATATGAATTCGATTGGCTCGCCGCGCTTACTACCGGCAAGGCATAAACAGTTACATTGATATTCTGCGCCGGGCCTGTACATCCAGCAGCCGAAGCCGTAACCGCGTAAATTCCGGATTGATTCACCTGCGCAGGACTCAAAGTTACAGTTGGACTTGTTGAAGTTAATCCGGGACCCGTCCAGGTAAAGGTTGCGCCCGGAGTGCTGCTGCTTGCCGTAAGAATAATTGTTTGTCCTTCGCAAACAGTGGTATCATTCGCAACAACTGTAGGTGCTGATGGGGCGCCGGGATTTGTAATAGAGAAAGGGCCAAATGTTGAACTGCATCCGTTCTGATCGGTAACGCTAAGATTGTAAACGCCCGCGGGTTGATTGTTCAGATTCGGAGAATTTCCAACTACGACGTTTGACGAGTTGGTCCAGGTATAAGTAAGTGTTCCCGACCCTGTAACACTAACGCCGGTGATCGCGCCGGTCGATCCGCCGCAATTACTTGGAGTTACAGAAGGTGTGCCTGCAAGCACAGGAACCGGATTTACGGTTACAGTTGCTACGGCTGATGCCGAACAATTATTTCCATCAATGCCGGTTACAGTATAAGAGGTTGTTGTGGTTGGGGTAACAGAAATACTTGGGCCGCTCTGCGAATTGCTCCACGAATATGTTGTGGCGCCGCCGGCATTCAATGTTGTTCCCGTGCCGCTACAAACAACTCCCGAATTCACGGTTACGTTCGGTAATTGATTTACAGTTACACTTGCAACCGCTGTGTTTGTACAAGTATTGGCGCCTGTTCCTGTAACAGTATAATTGGTTGTTGATCCCGGAGAAACACTGATGCTTCCTCCGGTTTGCGCATTACTCCACGAATAAGTTGAACCTCCCGAAGCAGTAACAGTAGCGGTTTGTCCCGCGCAAATAGTTGCACTGGTTGTTGTGATGGTGGGCAATTGAAGAACGGTTACGTTGGCAACCAGTGAGCTCTTACATCCGTTGCCATCCGTAGCGGTAGCGGTATAAGAAGTATTGCCCGAAGGAGAAACAGTTATCGTTTGCACACTGGCTCCCGTGCTCCAGGAATAAGTCAAAGTTCCTGGACCGGCAGTAATGGTAACCGATTGTCCGAAGCAAACACTGGGATTGCTATTGCTCAATGTAAATGTCGGCAATGGCAAACCCGTTACCGAAAGCGTAGCGGTATTCTGACATCCATTTGCATCAGTTCCCGTGATCGTATAAACGGTTGTGGCTCCGGCCGCGGGAGGCCCCACTGAAATGGTAGAAGTGGTTTGGCCGGTAGACCAGGAATAATTTGTCCCGCCGCTCGCTGTTAAGGTAAGTGTTGAGGCGGTACAAGCTGTTAAACTGGAAGTAGCTGCGCCGTTAATTAAAATGGTTGGTTTTGGATTTACGGTAATGGTTTTTGTCAGCGTTTGTTTGTAACCGCAAATTCCTCCTGCAATACAAGTGTAGGTCATCGTGCTGGGCGGCGCCACCACAACGGTTTGCGTGGTTTGTCCGCCCGGTGCCCATTGGTAACTGGTAGCTCCTGCAGGGCCTGTTAGTGTTGTACTATCGCCATAACAAACGCTGGAGGGTGCCGCGGTGATGCCGGGAAATAAGACTCCGGAATTTGCTTTGATCGTATAATTACAAATATCTCCGGCAAAACCATCGATCATCAGGTAATAGGTTTGTCCGGCCGTTAAACCGTTAGCCGAAAGAGTAAAACCGGTTGAACTTTCTTTGAAATCGGAAACAGGAATGAAATTACAGCAATTGGTGCCGGAGAAGATCTGCATTTGAATGCCTCCCGATGGATAATTTCCAACCCAGCAATTTCCAACCGATACGCTGAACGTAGCGGTTGCTGCGGCGGCAGTGAATTTGATCCAGGAATTATTATTGATGTTCACGTCGTAAATTCCGGTGCCGGGTTGGCCTGTGCCCCAGCTTCCACCTAATCCGAAAATTCCAGCAGGATAACCGCCGCTGGCAACAGAAGTTCCGTCCGGAATATCATTTCCCGCCAGATCTTCATTGTCGCCACGCATATTGCAGGGACGATCAGGCGTATAGGCCGCGCTGGTAGAAGCGCTGTAACCGTTCAGATCGCAGATATAAAGCGCGTTGGCGCAAGCGTCGTTGGTGGGAGAAGAAACGCAGATGCCAAAATTTCCGGTACTACTACCATAACCCCAGTAACGAATGTAAACTGTGGCGCCGGGGGTTAATCCCGTTGCGGCAATATAAGGTTGAAGATCGTTGGCGCTTCCGGGGTAATTATGGTCGTCGTTGCAGGCTATTTGCGTAAGTGACCCACAGGCTCCCGAATAAATTGCAAGCACCCCGTCGGTAATTGATCCCGTGCCCATATTCGGTTGCGGCGTTACGTAAATACTTCCCGTTGAAGGAACAACCACGCTGAACCAAACATCATGCGACGATGCCGAAAAACCACCCTGGAAAGGTGAACTTCCGCCACAGCTGGCAGGTGTCGGCGCAAGCCCAACCCCGGTAGCGGTAGCACTGTTGTTAGAGAACTGCATGTAATTGCAATCCGAATCAACACTTGGTAAAACATAGGCGTTACAGGGATTATCTCCCGTACCGGCATTTCCGGATACACAGATCTGGAAAGGATAACCACCATTACCTCCGTAATAATCAAATACACGCACGTAATACGTTTGACCGGGAGTCAATCCGGCGGCGGTCACCGTTTCAACGGAACCGCTTAAAGTATTATCTACACAATACAAAGAGGTAAAAGCGCCACAACTTCCGGATAAGACTTCAAAAACAGGATCCATTGAACCGGAAGGCGTTACCGTGATAACCTGCTGCGCGTTATTGGCCACAAAGGTATACCACACGTCATCATCAGGCGTGCCGCCACAAGTGCTGGTGTAAGATTGTGTGGCACCGTAACTTGTTCCCGCAGTATTTACGCAGGAAGCATTCACTGTTAAAGCCGTTGGCGTAAAGCAACTGTTATTAGCGGGAGCTGCCGGAGGTGTGGTCACACAAATAGTAAAGGTTGAAGAAGCAGAACCCGTTCCGTAGTGATAAACGCGAATGAAGTAGGTGTTTCCCGCGGTGAGACCCGTAGCATAAATCGTTTCTGATTGCCCTGAGAAATTAACGTCCTGGCAAAAGAGACTGGTCAGACTTCCGCAGGTGCCCGAGAACATTTGCGCAACCGCGTCGAAAGTAGCGGATGAGTTAACGGTTACCACATGCGACGTTCCCGTTGCGGTGAATTTGTACCAAACGTCGTCATCAGCGGCACCCGAACAACCCGGGATACTTTGTGTGGCGCCGGCAGTGGTTCCGGCAGTTCCAACACAGGAAGTGTTCACGGCCAGTGTTCCTGCAGTAGAACAATTATCACTTTGGGAGAACACGGACAGCAAGCCCAGCGTAAAGGCGGCAAGGAATATTTTTTTCATAGACTAATTGAGGATAACGAAACCGGCGGGACTAAAGCCGTTACGAATAATGATCTTTTTTATCTCTGTAAGTTGGAATTCTTCTTCTCCTTCAGACTTCCTTTCTTTTTCGGTCACTACCAGGAGTAGTTCCGCCACCTTCTTTTCGGGTTTGTGCCTGATCTTGGCTTCGGTAACGCCTTTTACCTGCAGAGCCTCGGTGGCGCAGGTGTTTAGCTTCTCAGTCGAAGTGGCGTTGTCGATCTGGAACGAATAAAGCGTTGTTTTTTCTTTGGCCGGAACGGTTTTGGCATCCTGTCCGTAAGAAATTGTCGCCAGGGCGATACAAAGGGAAAGTAGCAGTTTGCGCATATTTTTGAATTCGGCTGCAAAAATATAGCATTTTTTTTGTTTGATAAGCAGGTATTTGAGCTTCTTTTCGCTTAAACCCATTTAGGGGATGTTAAATTTTTTCACAGTCCTAACATGGGAATGTTAGTTACTTGAAAATACGGTGTAAAACCCTGGGCCGGGCCTTAGTAATTTAGCGCAATGGCATCTAAACCCCTTCAAAGCAAATTAAAGACCTCTTCTGTTACGGTTGTGATCAGTCTCTCGCTGGTGTTGTTCCTGTTAGGACTTGTGGGCTGGATCTTTGTGAATGCCCGCTCGCTGGTAAATCATGTGAAGGAGAACGTGGCCGTGCAGGTGTTCCTGAAAGAAGAAGCAAGTCAGCCGGATGCCGAGCGTTTGAAAAAAGTGATCGACGCGGCCAATTATACCAAGACCGCAGTATTTAAATCGAAAGAAGAAGCCGCCGAAGAAATGAAAGCAAGAACGGGCGATGATTTTGTGGCCTTCCTGGGCTTTAACCCGCTTCCATCTGCCATCAATATCAATTTAAAAGCTGAATACGCCAACCCCGACAGCATTGCCTGGATAGAAAAAGAAATTGCCTCCGACAAAAGTGTGCGTGAGGTAGTTTACCAGAAAGTGCTTATTGATAATCTGAATAAGAACACCAAAAAGATCAGTTTCATTATTTTGTTCTTCTCGGTTTTACTGATCGTGATCGCGGTGGCACTCATCAACAACACCATTCGTTTATCCATTTACGCCAAGCGTTTCCTCATCCGTACGATGTATCTCGTGGGTGCAACGCAGGGCTTCATCCGGAAACCCTTCATCATCAAAGGGATCGTGAATGGGGTGATCTCGGGCATCATTGCCGATATTTTGGTGGTTCTCTTCATCGTAACCGCCAACCGCTTCATCCCGGAGCTGCTGGTGGTGCAAAACCCGAATTACCTGGTCATTCTTTTCCTGGCCACCATTGTGGTAGGGATCCTCATCTCCGGGCTTAGTTCGGCCCTTTCGGTACGTCGATACCTGCGCCTGAAGTCTGATGATCTTTATTTCTAATAAATTGATTTACACGTGTTCATCCATTGCTAATTCGTGTTAATTCGTGCAATTAGTGGCGGTCTTTTGCTATATTTGTACCGAACTACTGAAGAATTCCTTTCCCAAAGGGACTCCTTCGGAGCGGAATTAAAATTTTTACATGAGCGCTGAGAACAAAGGTTTTGGAATTGCCGCAGGAAACTACAAGATCCTGTTGGCGGGTGTTGCTTTAATTTTTATCGGCTACCTTTTGATGATAGGTGGCGGAAGCGACGATCCCACTAAATTCAATCCCGAGATCTTCAGCGCGCGCCGCATCACCGTGGCTCCTCTTGTTTGTTTAGCCGGCTTCGCCGTGATCCTGGTGGCTATCATGCGTCGTCCTAACTCTTCCGCTGAAAAAGCGGGAAATGCCGAAGAATAACCCTTTATGAATTTTGCCGAAGCTATCATACTGGCCATCGTAGAAGGCCTTACCGAATTTTTGCCCGTTTCCAGCACCGGCCACATGATCATCACCTCCGGGCTGATGAGTATCAAGTCCACCGATTTCGTAAAGCTCTTTACGGTTTGCATTCAGTTGGGAGCTATTGCCGCCGTAGTGGTAATGTATTTCAAACGGTTCTTCCAGTCGGTTAATTTTTACCTGAAACTCATCGTCGCTTTTATTCCCGCGGCCATTGCCGGCCTTTTGCTGGGCGACTATATAGATAGTTTATTGGAAAGTCCGCTGGGCGTAGGCATCTCTTTGTTCGTTGGCGGAATTATTTTTCTATTCGTAGATAGGTGGTTCACCAAAGCGGAAATTAAGTCGACCGACGAGATGAATTATTTCCATGCTTTAAAAGTGGGACTGTTCCAGTGCATCGCTTTGATACCCGGCGTATCGCGCAGCGGAGCAAGTATCATTGGCGGGCTCACCCAAAAAATGACGCGTAAAGCGGCCGCGGAGTTTTCTTTTTTTCTTGCTGTTCCTACTATGACAGCCGCCACGGCGAAAAAACTCCTGGATTTTTATAAGGAACACGGCATGCCCTCGAAGGAAGAGATACAAATACTGGCCCTGGGAAATATAGTGGCTTTTGTGGTGGCAATGATCGCTATTAAATTCTTCATCAGTTTCCTCACCAAATACGGTTTCAAAGTATTTGGCTGGTACCGCATCTTCGCGGGCGGACTGATCATTTTGCTTTACATCCTTGGATACCAATTAAGCGTGTTGTAATGGATTTTCAAAAGCTCGATTACAACCAGTTCATCCCGTACATACAAAACATTAATTTAACGGAGGGCGATGTTCTTTTGGTTGACAAACCTTATAAGGTAACTTCCTTTGAGGTAGTGAACAAGATCAAGATCGCGCTGAGGAAAACATTTCCCGATAAGATCAAGGTTGGTCATGCCGGAACGCTTGATCCTCTCGCTACCGGCTTGCTCATCATTTGCACAGGCAAGAAGACCAAGACCATTGAGTCGATCCAGGCCATGGAAAAAGAATACACCGGCACTTTTTTCCTGGGAGCCACAACTCCCTGTTTCGATCTTGAAAGGGAAACAGATCAAACTTTTCCAACCGGTCATATTACCGAAGAACTGGTGACGGATATCTCCAAAAAATTCATGGGTAAACAAATGCAAACCCCGCCGGCTTTCTCGGCCGTAAAGGTTGGAGGCAAGCGCGCCTACGATCTTGCCCGCAGCGGCGAGACCGAGATAGCAGTGAAGTCAAAGGAGATCGAAATAAAAGAATTTGTCATTACCCGTTTTGCCCTTCCCGAAGTGGATTTCAGGATCGTTTGCACCAAGGGAACTTACATCCGATCAATTGCCCGGGACTTTGGAACCGCACTTAACAGCGGGGCGCATCTCACCGCTTTAAGAAGGACCCGCACAGGGGAATTTAGGATTGAAAGCGCCATTCAGGCTTCTGTTGATTAAGCAGCTAAAAACTTTTTGAACAGCTACCCTTAGCCCCGTTTTTGCTCCCTACCTTTGCACTATGACGGCCTACCGTAGAGATACATTCAATCCTTTTAAGAACGTAGATAAATTCTGCGTAGGGCTTTATGTTGTTTTGGTTCTATTAGGCTGGGGAAATATTTACGCAGCGGTATATAACGAAGAGCATAAGAACATCTTCGATATGAGCCAAAAATACGGCAAAGAGCTCATCTGGATAGGAACTGCCGCTTTAATTGCCATTTTAATTTTGGTTACAGAGGCCGATTTCTTTACAGTATTCTCTTATGTTTTCTATGGCGTTTTGCTCTTACTTTGTTTGCTGGTACCTTTTTTAGGAAGAGAGATCAAAGGAAGTAAGTCCTGGTTTGGTGTGGGCGGTTTTGGTATACAGCCCGCCGAGTTCATGAAATTCGCGGCCAACCTTGCGTTGGCCAAATTCTTAAGTAACGTAAACCTGCGTGAAGACAACCAAAGGCGCGGACTCGCAAATTTCTTCGGTCAGTACAAGAATACCTTCATCGCGCTGTTGATCATTGGTATTCCTTTGGTGATCATAAAAAAACTTCAGGATGAGACCGGCCTTGCTATTGTATTCGCCGCTTTCATTTTCACACTTTACCGCGAAGGACTATCGGTTAACTTTTTATTGGTTGGATTTATCGCGGCGGTGCTTTTCGTGCTCGCGCTTTTGGTTGACAACACTTACCTGTTCATCATCATCGGCAGTTTATGCGCGCTTACCATCCTTTTCATTCGCCGTAGTAAGAAGAACATTGCTTTGGTGGTTTTAGTTGGACTCATGGCCTGTGTCATGGTCAAGGGAACTTCCAAGCTCTACGAGAAACTGGAAGACCACCAGAAAGTGCGCATTGATGTGCTTTTGGGTCGCGGTAACATCAACCTGAAAAAGGAAGGCTATAACGTAAACCAGGCCAAGATCGCCATAGGTTCGGGCGGCTTTTGGGGGAAAGGTTATCTACAGGGAACGCAAACCAAATACGATTTTGTTCCGGAACAAGACACCGATTTTATTTTCTGTACCGTTGGCGAAGAGTGGGGCTTTGTTGGATCTACACTTGTGATCCTTTTGCAATTGGCGCTTATCCTGCGCATAGTTAGTATGGCCGAACGGCAACGTTCGGATTTCAGCCGCATTTACGGGTACGGGGTGGCTTCTGTGCTGTTCTTTCACCTGGCGGTGAATGTTGGAATGACCATAGGTTTAGCGCCGGTAATTGGCATACCCCTGCCCTTCTTCAGCTACGGCGGCTCTTCGCTGTGGTCCTTCACCATCCTGCTCTTCATCTTCATCAAGCTGGACTCGAACCGGTTGTTGATCCTGAAATAATTACTTGATCTTATCCTTAAAAGCCTTTTTGAACTTATCCAGTTTCGGCTTGATCATGAAGCTGCAATAGGGTTGGTCCTGGTTCTGGTTGTAATAGTTCTGGTGATAATCCTCTGCGGGATAGAACTTGTCGTAAGGCTCAAGCGTAGTTACGATTGGTTTTCCCCAGGCGCCTGACTTATCCAGTTCGGCTTTGTATTTTGCAGCAAGTTCTTTTTGTTCTTCGTTGTGGTAGAATACAGCAGAGCGATATTGCGTACCCATGTCATTTCCCTGTCGGTTTAAAGTGGTGGGATCGTGTGTTTGCCAGAAAGCTTCCAGGAGATCTTTAAAGGAGATAACTTTAGGGTCGTATACGATCTGGCATACCTCGGCACAGCCTGTTTCACCGGTACACACTTCTTTATAGCCCGGGTTCTTCACCAGGCAGCCCGCGTAGCCCGAAGTTACCTTTTCAACGCCCTTCAATTGCTGGAAAACGGCTTCCACACACCAAAAGCATCCTGCTCCAAAGGTTGCGGTATCGAGTCCCGCGTTTATTGTTGTATTTTCCATCATTGTATTTTCTTTTGAATTCGCGCAAGCGCTCATAAAAAAAGCAGCCATCCCTAAGAAAGCTGCTTTGTATTTTAGTGTGATCATGGCTCCTTGTTTATTGTATAGACGTTAAGAAAGCCTTAACCTTACTCCGTAGGAGTCCCTTTGGGACACTATTCTTTATCTTTTTTTGGCGAGGTAAATGAAGAGTGCCCTTCAGCAGGATTTTACCCCTGACTCGCCATCAGGAGCCTAGCCTCGTGACTTTTTCTCTTTTACCTTCTCCTTGCCGGTAGAAGTAAAGCTCTTTTTCACAACCTCTTTCTTAATGAGTTTGTAGGAAGCCTCGATATCATAGCCATTAATAGTGAACTGCATATTGATGGTCTCGTTCTTATCATTGGTAGTGATGGCCTCGATCTCGAAATAGCGTTTTTCTTCGCCCTCATCGCTGTACGTGCTGTCCTTATTGATGGCGTATTTTACGTCGGAGAACTCCATTTTATCCCATACAAAAGAACTGTAAACCTTACCGTTTTTGAACTCGATCTCGTCGGCCACCGGCTTTTTGGTGCTGGGCTTACCGTCTTTGATCTCGGTTGCTAAAGCGCTGAATTTCTTACGGTGTAAAGGATCCTTTTCTCCCCTGTAGGCTGTAGTAAAGGCCAAAGAAGCCACGATACCTACAAAGCCCAATATCTTACCTGCGTTCATAATTTTATTTTTCTCAAAAATAATTTTTTGCGTAATTGCGGGGTTACTTAGTTTTCAACATTTTTAGGATATGAACACCCCCCTGGCCGAACGCATGCGGCCCCAAACTCTAGAGCAATATACGGGCCAAAGTCACCTGGTGGGTAAGGACAAACCCCTGAGGCGGGCCATTGAGCAGGGCTTGCTTCCTTCCATGATCTTCTGGGGGCCGCCGGGCGTAGGCAAAACCACGCTGGCCAATATCATTTCCCATATGATGAAACGTCCTTTTTATACGCTTAGCGCGGTGAACTCGGGCGTAAAAGATGTGCGGGAAGTGATAGAAAAAGCGCAGAGCCAGCATTTTTTCGGGCAGAACAAACCCGTGATGTTCATTGACGAGATACACCGTTTCAGTAAATCGCAGCAGGATTCTTTATTAGGAGCTGTTGAAAAAGGAGTGGTTACTTTGATAGGCGCCACCACCGAAAACCCGTCTTTTGAGGTGATCCCGGCCTTATTATCGAGGTGCCAGGTATTTGTATTGGAGCATCTTTCTAAGAATGACCTGGAAGGTTTACTTCATCACGCCATACAAACCGACGAGTACCTCAAGCAAAAAAAGATCACCCTTAAAGAGACCGATTATTTACTGCGCATTTCAGGCGGCGATGCGCGTAAGCTTTTGAATGCTTTGGAAATTGTGGTGAACGCCAATGACGGAGATGAATTGGTGATCACCGACGAAGTGAGCAAAGAAAGTTTGAACCAGAACATTGCTTTATACGACAAAGGCGGCGAGATGCATTATGATATCATTTCGGCTTTTATAAAATCGATACGCGGGAGTGACCCCAATGCCGCGGTTTATTATCTCGCCAGAATGATAGAGGGAGGAGAAGATCCTTTGTTCATTGCGCGTCGACTGGTCATTTTGGCCAGTGAAGATATTGGGAATGCCAATCCAACCGCTTTGGTGATAGCCAACAATTGCTTCCAGGCGGTGAATGTGATCGGTTATCCTGAGTCGAGGATCATTTTATCGCAGTGCGCTACTTATTTGGCTTGTTCGGCAAAAAGCAACGCCGCCTATGAGGCCATAAATCACGCCATACAACTGGTTCGTGAAAAACCAAACCTGCCCGTGCCGCTTGCTATACGAAACGCGCCCACTAAATTAATGAAGGACCTCAATTACGGGAAGGAATACAAATACGCGCATGCTTACGAGAATAATTTCGTTGCTGCCGAATTCTTACCCGATGAAATAAAAGGTAGTGTCCTGTACAACCCCGGCAATAACCCGCGTGAGAATGAATTGCGCGCCTTCCTGAAAGCACGCTGGAAAGAAAAATATGGGTATTAGTAATTCTTAATTCTCTCTTCGCAGGCACTGATGTGTTTACGCATTGCCGTAAAAAATCGGAAGCGCTGCTTCTCAGCCGAGCCGCTGATCAAAGTAGATTTCTTCATCAGGTTCTTCATCCAATGCTCTATCTCCTCGCAAAAAACACGATTCGTAGTGGTGAGTGAATTAAGCGTATTGAAAGAAATATACGAGGAATTGAAATGATCGGTAGCAATATGGATACAATTCGTTCCAATAACAAGATCGCTGCTGTATAATTTAAAGTTCTCTTCTTTTCCGCCCGATTTATCCTGGCTCTCGCAATACTCGCTGATGCTTTCTGTCATCTTATACAAATGCTCCAGCACTAAAAGCGCATCTTCCTTACTTTTAAAAGCGCCACTCTCAAAATAGAACTCGATCTGCTTTACGGTTGTAAGAATGGTCTCATCGGTCCAGATCTCTACGCTGGGCACATGTTTATAGGTGTCATGGATCTCCGCCGCCAGTTTCATCAGATTAGGCGGAATGATATCAAGTGTGAATTTTTTATTTTGATACTCGGGCACATTCAAGACAGAGCGCTGCCAGTAGAACATTTTAAACGCGCGTATAGGATCTGTACCCAATGAATGGAAGATAGGAACTTCTTCGGCCGCGTAAATGATCTTGCGGTTAGTTAATTGTTTCAGTTGTTTTAGTTGTCCGGCCAGGCTGGCCAGGTATTTCTCGAAATTATCGGCGCTATCGGTGAGCTTGATATAATTGCAGGTAACAAAATCGTTGTTGAAGGAAAAAAGCGAATCAATGGAAATGTTGAATCGCTTGGCTATTGCATGCACTTCCTTTAAAGTAAACTCGGTCTCATTGCGCAGCCTGCGATAGGCGCTGTCTGAGCTAATTCCCAGTAAATCAGCTATTTCCTCCGATAAAGAGACGTTGGGCGACACCGTTTCTTTGAGTTTTTGAATAAAGACTTCCTGTACCTGCATAAATGTTTTGCAAAATTTGAGAACTAATATATAAAGTTTTTGCAAAAACCGCAAAAAAGTGGGCTTTTTCTTGCAAAAAACCCAAAAAAAGGGCAAAAACCGCTCTTCCCAAAATAAGATTGGCGTTTATCCCCAAATTCCGGAAGAGCTCCGCGCCAGGCAATTTCATTTCGCCTACCTGCCACAATAGTTTAGCAGAAAAATAACAAACATGAAAGCACAAAAAAATAACAACTCAAAAACCTTTTCAATGATCAAAAAAATAATGTTGCTCACCATCGCTTCAGTTTTTATCGAATCCTGTTCGTACGAAAACAAAGTTGCTCATCACAGCATTGGCAGCAACACAACAACTAACTCAGTCAGCTTCGCCGTGCTTAAACTAAGAGGCGAACATGCCCGGAAGACCCTACTCATTTCCAAAGACGATGCTTTTGGATATACGTTCCTGGTAAGTTCATCTGTTGCCCTACACAAAGGTCGTGTCATCGCTACCGCCAAAGAAGTGCCGGCCGATGGAAATGAAGAAACCCAAACAACGCCCGTAAAATTCTAAACCAACAAACATAAAAAACACAAAACATGAAAACAACAACCCTCAAAAAAACAGCAGCGCTTATTTTATTCATCACCGGCCTCAATGCCTTTGCGCAGGATAACAAACCGGAAACCGTGGAAATGCGAAAATTCGGCTTCGGCATGAAGTTCTCGGCCTTCGGTATGGAGGATCTCGGCCTTACCTCAACCTTAAGCGGTGGCAAGACCTTCTTTCTTAGTATTAACCCGGTAAAGAACTTTCGCATTGAACCTCAGTTTGGCTTCGCGAATTCATCTACTAAAGCCCAGAACATTTCAGGCGACCTTTTTGCCAAAAGCAGGCACTATGGCGGTTCGATGTACTACATGGCCCAGAAAGGCCAGGCAAATTTTTACTTTGGCCCATCATTATCCATTTCCAAATTCTCCATTGACCAGGAAGTTTTCCAGGGTTATGTAAACGGCGTACCCACTTTTACCAAGGAAGAATTCTCCGACAAGGACGTGGCCATAGGCGGAATCCTGGGTGCCGAATATTTCCTTAACAAACATTTCAGCCTGGGTTCCGAACTGGGAGTATTCTCTCACAAATTAACCATGGAGGTTCCGGCAACGAGTGGCAGCGGCACTACCGAACGTGAAAGCAAATCCCTCTACACAACCGGTACTATTATCCTTCGCGCTTATTTCTAATAACTATGAAAAAAATACTCCTCATAACCATCGGCCTAACCCTCTTCTTTCCATTGTTCACGTCGGTCGAAAAAAAAGAGACAACGAAAGAAACCACTAACGTTTCAGCCGCGAAGCAACAGAATGTCTTCGCGGACAAACCACAGTTGATCACCATACCTCCTTATCATTTAAAACACAGCATCGATAAAAAACCCGACTACAGCGGCGAAGTTCAAAACAGTCGCGTACAGGTAAAATTCTGAAGAAAGCAAACGGATGGAGGCAAAACTATTCATACAAAAAGGAGGCACACTGATCCTTTGCGGAAGCAGGATAAAAGCGTCTGACATAAAACGCTGTCTTTGCGCGCTAACAGATCTTTCAGGCGCCATCCACAGTTTTGCTATTCGCTTTTCCAGGCATGAAAGGCCACGGAGGAAACTGATCATCGAAGTTGAGCTCAACCGCGGTTACGACCCGGGAAAGTATAACGAAAATCCTTACATCTACGAACTGATCAAAAGGATGAAGGAGCTTAGTCGTGGTTTTCGTGAATACATACGCGTTGTTCCGCTTTCCTGTTTCCCCGAGATGCGCTTCAACGCCTATCGCTCGGCCTACTTCTCGGTTACCAATACCCAAATTGAACGCAGATATTTCATCCATTAAAAACAAAAACATGAAACGACGTGAATTCTTAAGCGCCCTTGCTACACTGGGAATAGGTTCCATCGCCTTTGGAAGAACAGCTTGGAACAGGAATATTCCGCTTACCGAAAATACCGGCGATTGGAAAAAGATCCTGGAATACGCGCGCTGGTCGCCCTCGGCACACAACATACAGCCCTGGAAAGTGAAGATCATGAATGAAACCGAAGCGAAGATCTATCTGGATACTTCCAAACTATTACCCGTGGCCGATGATCGCCAGGCGTTCATGACCATTACCATGGCGATGTTCACCGAATGTGTTCGCGTGGCGGCAGAGGGAAGCGGTTACAAATGCGCGGTTGAGTTTCATGAACCCGCCACAGATGCATTAAGGCTTTTTTCAACCGTACGTATCGAAAGGTCCGGCGACATCACTCCTGCTTTCGACAAGGAACTGATCCTGAAAAGAAAAACCTCGCGATTGGTTTTTTCCGGGAAAAGAACCGACGACGCTGTGGTTTCGCTGCTCAAAAATGTGGCGGAAAAACACGAGGTGATACTAGGGCACAGCACGGAGAACGAAACCGTAGAAAAAGTACTGCAGCTGAATAGCGAAACACTCTTCACCGACATAGACGATGAGGCCTACCGAACCGAGCTGCAGCAATGGATACGCACAAACGATGAATCGGCACACCAAACAAAAGACGGTCTCTGGAATTACTGCATGGGCGTGCCCGGAAGACTGATGCATAATTTCTTTTACCATCACAAGCGATACAAAAGCCATTTCAAGCGGCAACTGATCACTAAAAAGTACATGCGCAGCTTCAGAGGAACCCGCGATATAGTTTGGTTCTCGGGCAAGTTCAATGCTCCTGCAGATTGGACCGCCTGCGGCACCTTTTTGATGCGCTTTTGGTTGACGCTGACGGCCAACAATTGCGTGATGCATCCTTTTGGGTCGCTCATCACACACCAAAGCACACACGCTCAGCTTCCCGGTATCCTGCAGCATAAAGACAGTGGAGATATCTGGTTTGTGGCCCGCATCGGGCAAAGCGGTGATGCGCCGCGCAGTTTACGGAAAGACCTTAACTCAATCTTAATATCCTAAAAACATGGAAACGATCATGACACAAGTAAAGGCCCCGGCCTTACCCGGAGAAAAACTGGTAAAAAAGAGCCTCTCGCTGCCCTTGCATGCCCGAAAGCTCGCGTTATATTTTGCAGGCATGCTGCTTCACACTCTCTTTCGCATTTGTATGCTGCAGACCTTCCTAATAAAAATAAGATACATCAAAGGTTTTGAAAAGACACGCTGGAACATCGGAAAAATAAAAGCCTGGGCCGTTTTTTATGCATCGCGAAAGAAAGTGCCGGCCTACCGGGAATTTTACACGAACCGAATAGAGAACAGGAAACTACTCAAACGTCTGGTGCCCGACCTCGAGTGCATACCCGAGACCGACAAAGAGAATTTTGTAAAGAAGTTCACGATCGCGCAGCGCTGCAAAAAAGGCCGTATCCCGCAAGGGGGCATCGTCTTCGACGAGTCTTCCGGAAGCAGCGGCATTCCCACCAATTGGCTGCGCAGTCTCAGGGAAAGGGACGAGAACCAAAAGATCATTCGCATGGCTGTTGACATTATCATACCCGATACAAATAAATTCATCATCAACGCTTTCGCGCTGGGACCCTGGGCAACCGGCATGAACATTTCATCGGCCTTTGAAAAGACCAACCTGCTTAAATCGCTGGGCCCGGATGAAAGCAAGATCATTAACACCGTAAAACTTTTCGGGAACGAGTATCACTATGTGATCATGGGTTATCCTCCCTTCCTGAAGAACCTGGCCGACAATAAAAGTCTGGACTGGGCCAAATACAAAGTAACCTTTATTTTTGGCGGGGAGGCCATGAGCGAGCCCATGCGCCAGTACATTCTCGACAAAGGAGTTCGCAAAGTGTATGGATCCTACGGAGCGTCCGATCTGGATCTGAATCTCTCTGCTGAAAATGATTTTACAATATCGTTGAGGAATTTGCTCCTCAAGAACAATAAACTTGCGCGACGACTACTTAAATACGACGGCGCCATTCCCATGATCTTTCAATATAATCCGGCCGATTTCTTTATGGAAACAAATCCCGACGGAGAGCTTTTGATCACGCTTTGCAGGCAGTCGTACCTGGCGCCGAAGATCCGCTACAACATTCACGACCTGGGGCAGATCGTAAGGCTACCTGACTTGCAGAAAATACTTGCAGAGTTCGACATTCGCCTGGAAGATATTGGGGAATTGAGAACAGACCTGCCTTTTCTCTTCCATTACGGTAGGGCGGATATGGCCGTGGCTTATTACGGCTGCAAGGTGAAACCCGGCGATATACAGGAGTGTATCTTTAAAATACCCGACCTGGCAAACGCAGTGAGCAGTTTCTCACTGAGAACAACTGAGAGTGACACATGTGTAAAGAAACTGATCATTGATTTTGAACTGAAACACGGTCTTGATCCGGCCAGGTTCGTTGACGACAGCTACCTGTATGACCTCATCGCCAAACTGAAAGAGATCAACCAGGATTTCAGGGAATCGATACGCATGGTGCCTGCCGAAGGTTTTCCTGAGCTGTGTTTCCACAAATACCACGCGCAGCATTTCTCTGAGAATGATTTTCGTATCAAGAATAAGTATATCCTATAATCTTTAAAACAAATACCATGCAAAAATTACTTTTTATTTCCGCTTTATATCTCTTCAGTACACAGCTTGAAGCGCAAACTTACAAGAACACTGAGGAGAACTTCTACATGAACGAACAGGAATACACGGTATACTCCTCCGACTACAAATTGGTGAAGGAGCGCCTGAAAAGTTTCATCCGGCAAAAGAACTACACGCTCATCAAACAGGAAGAGACCAAGAATTCACATTATTACGAGTTCAACATTCCCACCGGCGATATACGGGTTGTGGATTCTGTTACAACCGGCCTCGGTTATGTCAGCAACAAACAACTTACTTCCTTCAACAACCAGGAAAAACTGGAGGCCGCACAGATAGATCTGGCCTTCCAGGAAAATAAGAAAAAGGAGTTTGAGTTGATGCTTGCAAAAATGGACTCAGTTGGTTCTACCAAATATTACCAGCACTGGGAAAAGATCCGTGAAATTGAGATCGATATCGCGCAGGCCAAAAAGAAGATCGGCCAGTTAGAAAAAACAAGTCCGCTTTATCGCGTAAAGATCAATATACACAATGAGATATCGAACCCCAGTAATACGCGCATTTCGTTTGTGAGCATGCCGGGTTTACAGTATTCTTGCCTGATCACCGAAAATCCCAAGCCGGGTATCTCTAACGCTATCTACCAGGGTGCTTCCTTAAAGTATCTTTTCACAAAAGGCAAAAGTTATTTCCTTCTGGGCATTCTAAAATCAAATGCGCCCATAAGCGACGACAGCCTGGCCTACAAGACAACGACCGAATTGTTCAACATCAGCTTCGGGCAGGATTTTTACAGTAAACGATTCGGCAGGGGCTCAAGGAAGTTCTTTAACCTGTATGCCACCTATCAAACAGGTATCAGCATCCTGTACGCGCCCAAAAGTACCATCACGGTTCCCTTTGCCAACCCGGGATTGGGCATTGAGCTCTTTAAGAACAAGAACATACTGGTAGATTGTAATGCCTATTACTTCCTACCTTTGTCAGACGATGTGAATAGAAATTTAAGGGGATTGCATGCAAACCTCTCGTTCAACTTTGTATTCTAGGAAGGCTTACCACCACCAGCCGCAGCCCCAACGCCATCCGTGGCGGTGATACCTGTAGGGACGATAACGGCCCCAGCCGGGTCCAACCACAACGGGCGGAGGTGCAATGACCACATTTACGCGCGGGCGCGGATTATGATACGTTGTGTTGTTGGCCTGCTGGTCATTCTTAGAAGTGCTGTAAACATCGTTCACAGATTCCTGCTGGAAAACATCCTTGCTGCCGTTCTTGTACTCAATAACAGCCACCTCCTCTTTGGAGGTCACATACATAGGACCATCCGGATTCGTGGGCTTTTTGTACTTGATCTCGGTGGGAGTGATCTCGTACACCTTCGCGGGGATCACTTCGCCGGCGCGGGTAATGATGGTATCCTGCGCCACAACAGTAAGGGCAGCCAGGCTAAAAAAGGAGAATATAAACTTCTTCATGTATTGCGTGATTTTCATAGTAAAGATAGAGCATAAAACATGCCAGAGGCGGGGAAAATTGTTAAAAACAGGATATTTGAAAGCGGGATGTTAAGATTTAACAAGTTAAACCCTTATTCCAATCACCAGAACGTCGTCAACCTGCTCCAGGCCGCCTCTCCAGGTCTCGAACTCCTGCTCCAATAGGTGCTTCTGAAGATCGAGGCTCTTGTTATTGTTCTTCACCAGCAATTGCTGTAACTGGTGGTACTTGAACTTCTTGCCCTTCTCTCCCCCAAACTGGTCGGCATACCCATCGCTGAACATATAGAGGATATCACCTTTCTCGAGGTTGAAACTGTGATTGGTATACTTTTTATCCTGCTGGTCTTCGCTGCCAATGGAAATATTGTCGGGGTTATACTCCACCAGTTTATTCTGGCGTATCAGGTACAGCGAATTGTATGCGCCCGAGAACTCGGCTTTTGTATGCGCTTTATTTATTTTGCAAAGTGCAATGTCCATGCCGTCGCGCAATTCAATGTCATCAACCTTTGCGTGCAGGGCTTTGAAAGCGAGTTTAGTAAGCTCATCCAATATGGCCGCGGGGCTTTTTTCTTTTGCCATGTCAAAAGCTTCGTTCAAAAGATCATTGGCCACGATACTTAAAAAGGCTCCCGGAACACCGTGACCTGTACAGTCAACCGCCGCCATGAAAATATCATCTCCGTGTTGACGTATCCAGTAGAAGTCGCCGCTCACAATATCTTTTGGTTTGAAGAGAATGAAATATTCAGCCAGGAGCTTTCGGTAATGTTCTTCGCGCGGCAGCATACCATCCTGGATACGTTTGGCGTAGCGAATTGAATCAGTGATGTTCTTGTTCTTCTCGGCCAGCTCTTCGTTCTTGATGGCCAGCTGCACGGTACGTTCTTCCACTTTGGCTTCCAACTGCGCGTTGAGGATCTTGAGGTTGCGTGTGCGTACCTTATCAAACACAAATATTCCGAAGATCACCACAACCGCCATCAATACATAGAACAAGGCAGTTTGCCAGAACGGAGGTTTTACTTTGAAGGTATAAGAAACGGCCTCGCTGCACACACCGTTATTGTTATAGGCGCGCACTTTAAAAGTATAATCGCCCGGAGGCAGATTGGTATACGTGGCTTCCTGCACCGCCTTGGAAGGAACCCATCCGCGATCAAAACCATCGAGCGAATATTCATACCTTATCTTTTCAGAATTGGTTAAACTAACACCCACGAATTTGAAGGTGATATTGTTCTCGTTGTAAGAAAAAACACCATCGGCAGGGAATGCAGTATCTTTTAAATGGATCTTGATACCGTAGATCTTAGTAAGCGGGGCAAATGAGTTTGCCAATTCCTCAGCCGGGTTAAAACGTACAGCGCCCATGATCGTTCCAAACCACATGCAGCCCTGTTTGTCAATACAGGCCGCGTTGGGATTACATTCTACGCCCATAAAACCCTCGGGTTTGCCATAGTGATAAAAACGGTTCATTTTGGTATCGAACTTATCAATACCTCGGTTATCGCCTATCCAGATATTATTATTACCATCCACAAGGATCGAGAAAGGCGATTCGGTTTTCAATCCGTGCCTGGTCGTGTAATTGGTGAAATATTTTCCATCGTACTTGAAAAGTCCTCCGCCATAGCAACCAAACCAGATATGACCCGAGCGGTCTTCGTTAATGCAGAGAATGAACTTATGCTTGAGGCCATCTCCTTCATCAAATTTTTTGAATGAATTTCCATCATACATACACAGGTTGCCGCCAAGCGCGCCCATCCATAATAAACCCTTGCTGTCTTTGAAAATTCTGTAGATGTGATTCCCGCCCAACCCATCACTCTCTGTGAAATTGCGGAACTCGCCCGCCGCTGTATTGAAGCGCGTAGCACCCGACTTGGTACCAAACCACATATTTCCACTCTTATCCTCGGCAATGCTGTACACCATTTCGCTGGCCAGCCCATCCTTCACACTGTAATTCTTAAAACTGTTGCTTCCTTTCGGCAGCATACAAACGCCGTCGAATGCCGTACCGAACCACATATTCCCTTTGGAATCTTCGAAGGCAGAAAGGATCACATTGGACGGCAACCCATTCTTATCGGTGTATTTCGTGATGTCGTGATTCTC
The DNA here is from genome assembly GCA_964387075.1 of uncultured Flavobacteriaceae bacterium. GTDB lineage: Bacteria > Bacteroidota > Bacteroidia > B-17B0 > Aurantibacillaceae > PALSA-968. Next base: position 370,211 of record CAYLVB010000002.1, on the reverse strand, counting down.
GATCTTGCCAAAGCGCTGGTAGCTGAAAGATAATTTCGCCAATCCGTTATTGGTCCCTATCCAGAGATTATTATCACTATCGGCATACGTGCACCACACAATATTATTAGGGAGATCATCGGCCTCATCAAAGGTCTGCATGAAATCGCCACGATATAGATTAAGTCCAAGATCGGTGCCTATCCATAAATTGTACTCGCGGTCCTCGAAAATCGCGTTCACATTAAAATAGTTCAGGCCCTGGCGTGTGCTGTAGGTTTTAAAGAAACCGTTCTTAATGGCGTCGGGCGTCAGGAGATTTTTGTCGGTAATGAAATGTGAAACGCCGCCACCTATGGTTCCTATCCACAGGTTCTTCTTATGATCTTCGTAAATGGTTTTGATGAAGTTGGATTTCAGACCGGCTTCGCTTCCCAGCACAACCTGGTTCTCCGCGATGTAAGAGACCCAGTTATCAATACCCTGCTTCAAAGGCACAATGCCCACACCCTGGTCGGCCGAACCGATCACCAGTAAATTAGAGCTTGTGACCCTCACTGCTGTGATGTTCTTACTGAAAAGTCCGTTGTTCGTTGAAATGCGGATAAATGAAGCGCGCTGCGACACCGAACTATTCAGGTTGAAAACGGTAAGGCCCGAATCGGTGGCCATCCACATGTTCTGTTTATCGTCGGTACAAATATCGTACACCGTGCTACTGGATAATCCGTCGCGGGTGGAGATGGCGTACATTTTTTCTGTACCGGCATCGAAAATAAAAACGCCGGCGCCCTCTGTGGCTATCCAGAACTTACCGGTAGCATCCTGCACAATGGCGCGGATGGATTTAAAGCGGGTGTATTCTTCTAAATTTAAATTCTCCAGTTGTTGCGTGGCCGCGTTAAAACGTGTTACGCCGCCGGCCCAATGGCCCATCCATATATTCCCATCTTTATCTTTATAGGTGCAGGTGATCCAGTCTTCGGCAAGGTTGGTGTTCTTGGTATAATTGGTCCAGGTGGTTCCATTGTATTTAGAAAGGCCCGCAATGGTACCTATCCACAGGTTACCGTCGTTGTCCTGCGTGATGCTTTGCACCTGGTTCTGCACCAGGCCCTGCTCCATGCCATAACTGATGAAGCTCGTGGTTTGCGCCTGCGCCCAGGCAGCCAGCAAACAACAAAGCACTAGGTAAATTCTTTTCCTCATAACGGTATGTTATATGGTGAAACTTCTTTTAAATATTCCTGTTCGGTGATCTCTTTATCGTTCTTGTAATAATATATCACGCCCCAGTTGAATTTCTCTTTGCGATACGTGGTCTTCTCGTTCTTGCTGGAGAGTGCTATGGTATAAACGGTTTTGAAAGTGGTGCGCTCTACTTCGGTACTGATACCCATGAGGCCGGGAGGGCGATAGCTCTTCGTTTCGGGGAAGCTCTTGATCTTGTTCTTGCGGATATCGCGTGAGTTGAAGGCGGTTTGTTTGATGAGGGTGAGCATTTCCTGGTTCTTGATACCGCGGTTGAACACGGCCTGCTTGTTGCGCATTTTGGTATCAAAGACAACCTGCTCGCTCAGGGCCTTGGTCTCTGCCTCGCGCTTCAGGGTCTCTATCACTTCGTTGGAAGTGGCGTTGTCTTTTTTCTTTACGTATTCCGCTTCTTTGGTTTTACGCTCGTTGGTGGCTACGATCTTCAGCAGGTCGTTCTCATACGCGGCTTTCACCGCCTTGTTCTGCTTTTCCTTGATGTTGCGTTTCTCCTTGTCGATGGTCAGCTGCACTTCTTCCGACACCATCGATTCTTTGGAATCGCTTTCTTTATCGGTCACCGCGTTCTTAGACTCGTTCTGTTTTTCCAATCGGGCTTTTTCCTCCAACTGTTTTTTCAGCAGGGTTGCTTCCTCATCCGACCTCTTTTGAGCCTCGGCCAGTTGCAGCCGCAGTTTCTCCTCCGACTCCAGTTTCATTTTGGCCTCCAGCTCCTTTTTTTGTTTTTCCATGGCCAAAGCCTCGTCGCGCTTCTTGATCACTTCCGGATCTATATAGAGGTTGGCCAGAAAATCAGCAGCGTAGTTCTCATCATCCACAAAACGCTTCTTGCCATCGAACATCACTTTGGTGAAGGGATTCTTGAAATTAGCATAATTGATCGTGGGCTTACCATATTCAAAGAAGTTCACGTCAATGTCGTAGATAGGCTCCAGGTCGGGGTCATTGGGATGCTTTGAGGTATATATCATTAGATACATATCCGGGCAACCGGGGTAGGTGAAAGACACTTTGTAATCAACTCCATAAGGAAGGAAGAACTGGAACTTACCGCTTTTGGGAGTAACCAGGTCGGTTACTTTGGTGCTGCCTTTGAAAACGGAAACCGTGGCGCCTTTGATAGGTTGATTCTCTTTGATGCAACGGCCGTCAAGCTCCAACACGCCGTCCTGCGCCTTAAGCGAGAAGGCAAAAAGAACTGCGAGGCATAAGAGTATCCGCTGCATACAGAAATAAAGAGGAAAGATAGGAAAAAGTTAGAAGTCATAAGCTAAAAGTTAGAAGAAAAAGCGGGGCAACCGGGCCTTAAAAAGCCGTTAATTAAGGGTAATAGACCCCTGCCCGATAACCACACCATCGCAGGTGATCTCGATGATGTATTTACCCGGAAGGAACTCGCCACTGCCCTCGCAGCTGGTGGTTACGCCTATCTCTTTGTTGGCGTAATCAATGGTTGTCTTTCCGGCATAATAGCCATAAGAATCGTTGAAGCGGAAACGGTAATTGTCATCGTAACCCTTGGCCAGCTCCTTGCCATCGGGGGTCATGATACGCACAAAAACATCTTTGGGGCCGCTGCGGGTAAGCTTGTTCTCGCCCAGGGTATAACTTACCTTGATCATATCGGTGCGCTTGGCCTTATTGGTGGTACTTTGTTTTTTACCGCCGCGGCGCATATCGATGCCTGATGCCGTAACGTTGTAGCAGGAAAGAATAGAAGCTGTATTGATGGTCTTTTTGAGCTCGTCCTTTTCCTTGTTCACCGATTCGAGCTTGTTCTTCTCCTCATCCAGCTTTTTAAGCACATCTTTTTTCTCACCCACCAGTTTCAGGTTGAGGGTGTTCAGCGAATCGATGGTGTGCACGTAACCCTGCATGATCTGGCGCAGGGTCTCTGTTTCCTTGCGCAGCTTTGCTATTACGTAAGCGTCTCCTTTATGTTTTTCGGCCTCCTTTAAAAGTTCTTCGATCTGTGTCTTTTTCCCTTCGATCTCGGCCTGCAAGCGCACGTCATTGGTCTTCAGGTTCTCATAATCGGTCTTCAGGCTCAGTAATTCGTTCTTGATATTATCGCGCTCAACATACACGGTCTTGATGATCTCTTCTTTCTGGATCACCATGTTCTTTTCGTTGTTCAACAGATACACGAGCACGCCGTTACCCAATAAAGACATGGCCAGGAACAGCCATGGCATAAAACCAATCTTTTTCTTATTCTCTTCGTTATTCGCTCTGTTCTCTTCCATTTCTCTGTAAAGATGTCCCAAACGGATCATCCATTAGATGACAAAATTAAGGATATTTCATATGCGCAGGGTTAAACTTTGTTAAGCTATTAACAGTGTGATGTTACTTGCGTAATTCGAAGTTCTGCCCCAGGTAAACCCTTCGCACCTGCTCATCATTGGCAAGGTCTTCGGCGCTGCCTTGTTTGATCACGCGACCTTCAAAAAGCAGGTAGGCGCGGTCGGTGATGCTAAGTGTTTCGTGCACATTGTGGTCGGTTATCAATATCCCGATGTTCTTGTTCTTTAAACTGCGTACCACATGTTGTATATCTTCTACCGCTATAGGATCTACACCGGCAAAAGGCTCATCCAATAAAATGAACGCGGGATTGGTTGCCAGGCACCTCGCTATCTCGGTTCTCCTGCGCTCACCACCCGAAAGCTGGTCGCCCAGGTTGTGACGCACATGGCCCAGGTTGAACTCGGCGATGAGCTCCTCCAGTTTTTTTTCCTGTTCTTCTTTGGTGAATTTGGTAAGTTCAAGCACGGCGCGCAGATTGTTCTCGATGCTCAGTTTACGGAACACCGACGCCTCCTGTGGCAAATACCCGATGCCCATCTGCGCCCGTTTATACATGGGCAGCGTTGTAATTTCAATGTCGTTCAAAAAGATCTTGCCCGCGTTGGGCTTGATCATGCCTACGATCATGTAGAACGAAGTGGTCTTTCCCGCGCCATTGGGTCCCAGCAATCCAACGATCTCGCCTTGCTTCACTTCAATGCTTACTTCGTTCGCAACGGTGCGATTTCGGTATTTCTTGGTTATTTTCTCTGAACGTAAGATCATATTAAAAACTTAGCTGGAACCCGGCCTTGATGCCAAAAGGTATGCGGATATCCTGTGTGTATGACAATCTCCAGAACGCGTCGATACGGAAGAACTTGAACATGTTCTCTATGCCGATGCTCACTTCCTGGTAAGGGCCGCTCTTCAATGTTTTTAGTGTTGTAGGAAACAGCAGTACATTTTGGTTGGTTAGGTTCACATCACCAAACAACACCTTGTACGTGGCCACCTCGCGCCATTTCAATTTACGAAGCAGAGGAATTTTATTGAACAGCAAGCCTTCGAAATGATGAAAGGCCCAGAAGGAAGCGTAGCGGTCGCTGGCAAATTCGTAAAAGTTCATCATGTTGTAAGCCATGTAATCATATACAAAGGTTTGGTTACCCCCGTGCAGTTCCAGCAGCGGAAAGGGCACCTGCCCGAAGATCTGGCCGCCCTCAACCACAAAATCAGTGTATCCAAGCAAAGCGCCCCAACGTATGCGGTCAGAGACGTTGAGCACGACCTTTTGGTACTGATACTGGCCCTCGTAAATATCTTTCAAAGATTGAGCCAGGGTTAATTGCACGATGGGCGAACGTGTACCCAAACTTACGCGTGAAAAATCACCATCAATGAATTTCTCACCATAAGCAAAGCGGGTAGTAAGCCGCACTTCCGAATTCCGGATGAAAGGCTGAATGGCCGAATCGCCTTTCGGATCGAGGTAATAATAATTGAATGTTCCAACGGTATTGAGTGTACGGCTTATAAAAAGGATCTTATTGCTGAAGCCCTGGAACCACTCGCGCTCGTACCATACCTGTGTTTGGTTCACGCGGGTTAAACTATTGGGAGAGACACGGCGCAGGAAGGTGGCAAATAAGTTATCATTGGTAAAACCGTTCTGGCTTTGCCCGAGGATCTCCATATCGCTCTTGTAGTTCATGCCGATCATCTGCCGGATGGGTTTCTTGGAAAGGAAAGCGCGGAAGCCCACCGAGTACTTCCATTTCTCATCCTTCATGCCATAAGCCACGTATCCCTGGAGCTCGTGCCATCGGCTGAACTTGCTGCTCGTTCTTCCGCCAAAACGAAAGCGATTTCCCTCGATCACGTTCGAACTGTAGAATTTATGGAAAGGCCCAATGTCAAAATTGCCCGAGGTCTGGTAACCGGTAACGATGATCGTGAACGCTTTCGACCAGTTCTTGTAAAACTTCAGCGATTGTATCGTATCGATCATGTGATACACTTTGTTCTCGCGCGCGGTAAGTGAATCATGCCGCGTACTGTCCCAGTACGCGTTCGATTTTTTGGTAGCATCGTCTTCCACCACAATGGCGCTTCCACCTCCCGTAAAGAAATCCCGGGGCTTGGGTTTATTGATAATGATGTCCTTATACGAAGTTGTTTTTCTTCCGTATATGCCTGTCTTGTATTTTCCTTTACCAAAACCGGTGAGATCGGGAATGAAGTCGATGACGATACGGTCTTTCTTCAGCATCCACACGCTGTCCACCCGGTCGAACTCCTGGATGATGTTGGCCGAGTTGATGAAGTTGATGTTGGCATCGATCGGGATGCTCATCTCCAGACGCTTTATCCCAAATGTGGTATCCGCTATCCACATGTTCCCGCTGAAGCAAAGCTCCTGCTGGCGCCGCGGCTTGAAACGTATGTGGTAGCACCATTTGTTCTCGATATAGAGACTGTCCTCTAAATAAAATTTATAATTGAAAATAGCGTTATCGGCCACCGGCGATTTAAAGTTCTTTCCGAAAATGATCAGGTCGTTATCATATACGTTGATGTTCTGGTACATGTCGCCCATCACCTGCGAGATGCTGGCGTTCTGCACACCCGAGATGCGGTTGGCCCGGATGATCTCTTTTTTTAATACCGGGCCGCTACGATAATAAAGTTCAGACAACGTTTCGATCATGAAAATAGGCAGCGAAGGTTTTTCGGAGGAGTTGATGCTGTCGACATTATTAAAAATGAACTTGATGGGTTTGAACGCGGCGTTGTCCTTTAATTTTTTCGGGATGTTGTTGAGATCGAACTCGAGTTTGTTATAGGCTTCGTATTGATAGGCCTCGAGCTTATCCTTGTTGTTTAATTTTTTATGCGCGATGGCTGCGCGGATGATGCGGTGCGCGGGATTCTCCCCGGCTTTCACGGTGATCTCGGTAAGCGTAACACCTTCCTTCATTGGGAAAAGCGGCACGTTGGCAGTTTGCGTAACGCCGCGCTTGATCTTGATCGAGGTGCGTGAAAAACCAATATAGGTAGCGATGAGTGAATCGGAAAGTTTTTCGGTCGTGATGACGTAATTGCCATCGAAGTCGGTGGAAGCCCCTGCCGTAGTTCCTTTCAACACTACGTTTGCAAATGGCACCGGCTCTTTGGTCTCTGCATCAAATACTTTTCCCTTAATGGTGTATTGAGGAAACATCTTTCCCGCAAAGAGTAAAAATATGACCGGCAAAAAGCGTCTCACAGGGGAGTGAAAGTAGCTATTTTTTCGATATAAAAAACGCGCGTTTTTCAAGGGCGATTCAGAAACAAACCTGTATATTTAAGCCGTTATTTTATGGAGATAAACAAGGAAGATAAAATTCTCATCATTGGTGCCGGAGGACAGATCGGCCTCGAACTTTTAGAGGAACTGAACAAATTGTACGGTCCATCCAACGTGGTGGCTGCCGACATCCGGTCGTCTGACGCTTTTGTGCACAATCCTTTTGAGACACTGGATGTATTGAACGCCGAAGCGCTCTTTAATATTGTTAAGAAGCACGGGATCAAACAGGTTTATCTCCTGGCGGCGCTTTTATCGGCCACCGCCGAGAAGAACCCGCTCTTTGGATGGCAATTGAACATGCAGGGACTTTTCAATGTACTTGAGCTTGCAAAAGAAAAATACCTCAAGAAAGTTTATTGGCCCAGCTCTATTGCCGCTTTTGGTCCTACTACTCCGCGCGTAAATACACCGCAGTTCACCATCATGGAACCTTCAACTGTGTACGGGATCAGCAAACAGGCCGGTGAGCGTTGGTGCGAATATTACTTTAATAAATATGGCGTAGATGTGCGCAGTATTCGTTACCCGGGCCTAATTGGCTATAAATCAGCCCCCGGGGGCGGAACAACGGATTACGCCGTGCATATCTTCCATGAGGCGCTTGCCAAGGGCAGTTATGAGTGTTTTCTTTCAGAGGCTACGGCCTTGCCCATGATGTATATGCCGGATGCTATAAAAGCCACCCTGCAGCTGGTGCATGCGCCCGACGAGCAGGTGAAGATCAGGAGTAGTTACAATTTGGCAGGCATCAGCTTCAATCCCAAAGAGATAGCTTCTGAGATCAAAAAACATGTGCCCAATTTCTCTATTTCCTATAAACCCGACTTCAGGCAGCAAATTGCCGAAAGCTGGCCGCAAAGTATAGACGACAGCAGGGCGCAGGCCGATTGGGGCTGGAAACCCTCCTATGATCTGGCGGCCATGGTAAAAGACATGTTTGCCCATCTTGACGTGAAAAAAGCGGTATAAAACTTGTAACCTTTTAGGTGTTTTAGCGTACAATATAGAACTAAGACCGATTTATCTATCAAAAAGGAAAATCCATCTAAATTTTTGTCTTATGCAGAAGAATATTTATATTTTTGGTAAAATTTCGATGATGAGGGTTAATTTAAAGCTGATAATTGGTATTTTCATGTTGAGCTATGGTTATGCACAACCCCAATCTTATGAGCTTGACCCCTCTAACGGCAAAGACAGCATTAACATCATCGATTTCAAAGGTTTAAAGCAGGGACGCTGGATCATTTTCGGTAAAGCCAAGCCCAATACCTGTTACCAGCCAACCGCGAAGGTAGAAGAAGGAAAATACGCCGATAACCGCAAGAACGGTATCTGGAAAGAGTATTTCTGCAATGGAAATACCAAGAACAAGATCACTTTTCAGAATGGCCGCCCCGATGGTTACGCTATCATGTACCACGAGAATGGCAAGATCGCAGAAGAAGGTACCTGGAAGATCAATAAATGGGTAAACAACTACAAATTATATTACGAGAACGGTAACGTACAGCAGGAGTTTACCTTTAATACAACCGGAAAGCGCGAAGGCCCTCAAAAATACTACTACGAAGACGGAAAAGTACAAATTGAAGGTTCCTGGGCAAATGGTAAAGAAAGCGGAGTGGTAAAAGAATACTGGCCCGATGGCAGCGATAAAAAGACCGTAAATTACAATAACGGTGAGGCTGATATGGCTTCCATAAAAGAGTTCCAGCCTAAAAAACCGATCTCTGATAAACCTGTTTTGGCAGACAATACCAAGAAGGTGGTTCCTACCAAAGAGGAGACCATGCAGGATCCTAAACAAAAAGGTCCAACCGTACTCAATGGATACTTCGTACTGTATAACAAGAACCGCCAGAAAACAAAAGATGGCGTTTTCAAAGACAACCGTTTGATGGATGGCAAGAACTACATTTACGACGAGAACGGGATCTTAAAGCGCATTGAGGTTTACAAAGATGGCGCTTACCACGGCGACTCCCAGATAGAAGATTAATATTTTGCGATCTTAAAAAATACTTTTCCCAGGCGGCAACGTCTGGGTTTTTTTATTCTATTTCTTCCGGATGAAATCCTTGATGGAAAACCAAATACCTGCAGCAACCCCTAAAAGACCGAATACCAGGGTAAAAACGGGCACCTTCTCAAAGCCAAAATAAGCGTCGAGCTTCATACCTCCCCAAAAGCCCAAAGCAATGCAGGCCCCTATCTGGAAGGCCATGCCCGAGTACTTTAAAATGCTGTTAGGGTTATTGGTTGGCCGCGACTTTTCCGGCTGATTGGCTGTCATGCGTATGTTGTATGTTCTTTACTACACCGCCCATGCTGCAGGTGCCGGTAAATTGCGCATCCGGTTCAATAGAGATCTTGCCGGTGTAGATATCGCCGTTTACCTTGGCCGTAGAACGCAGCATAAGCAGCTCAGACACACTTATTTTGCCTTTTATCTCGCCCGATACGTCGGCATTCTGGCACTCCACTTCGCCCTCAATACGGCCACTGGGGCCAATAACAAGCTTGCCCTTTACGATCAACGTACCGTGCATCACACCGTCAATGCGGATGTCGCTGTGCGACTTCACATCGCCGGTGATCGTGGTGCCGTTGGCTACCAGGTTTACAGATGAACTATCGGAAGACATAGATTTTGTGCTTTTTGAGAACATTTCGGCCATAATTTGAACGCAAGGTAAGAAATTTAGTTTTTACAAGCAAAACCGCCTGTTTTTGTTAATTTTGACTCTGAAATGAGCCCTTTGAAAAACGACCTTTTTTTACGCGCCGCCAAAGGCCAAAAGACCGAGCGGGTACCTGTTTGGCTGATGCGCCAGGCCGGACGGATACTACCCGAATACCGCGCCGTAAGAGCCAAAGCCAAAAACTTCCTTGAATTTGTAAAGAACCCCGAAATGGCGGCAGAAGTTACGGTGCAGCCGGTGGATATTTTGGGCGTGGATGCCGCCATCATCTTTTCAGACATCCTGGTGATACCCGAAGCGATGGGACTTCCCTACCAAATGATCGAGGCCAAAGGACCGAATTTCGAAAAGACCATTACCTCGCAAAAAGAGGTAGATGACCTGAAAGTAACCGATGGAAGCAATTTGCAATACGTGTATGATGCCATCAAACTTTCCAAAAAACAATTAGACAACCGCGTGCCGCTTATCGGTTTTTGCGGGGCGCCATGGACATTGCTGGCTTACATGGTTGAAGGACACGGAAGCAAAACATTCAGCAAAGCAAAAAAATTCCTCTATACAGAACCCAAACTCGCGCATCAAACTTTAGAGAAGATCGCCAAAAGCAGTATCAATTATCTGAACCTGCAGGTTGAGGCCGGCGCTGATCTCGTGCAGATCTTCGACTCCTGGGCAGGCGTGCTCTCTCCCGAAATGCACCAAGAATTTTCGCTTCGGTATATGGCCATGATAGCCGACGAGCTCAGCAAAAAAGTCCCGGTCACCATTTTCGCCAAAGACGCGCATTTTGCCTTGCCACAAATTAAAAATTCATCATGCAGCGTGGTGGGACTCGATTGGAGCATAAACCCCGCCGAAGCGCGCAAGATCATTGGAGCAGAAAAAACCCTGCAGGGCAATGCAGATCCTTGCCTGCTCTATGCCGATCATCAAACAATTGCAGCCGAGGTAAAGAAAATGTTAAACGCTTTTGGTCCCAACCGCTACATAGCCAACCTGGGCCACGGACTTTATCCCGATACCGAAAAAGAAAAGGTTAAATATTTCATTGAGTGCGTGAAAGAGCATAAATTTCAGTCTGAATTGATAGGTGCGTAAATACCTCTTACATATCGTTATTGCCTTATGTGCTTTTTCAGCAAGCGCGCAGACCTACGATTTCCGTAATTACAATGTGGACGACGGGCTTGCCCAATCGCAGGTGTTCTGCATCTTCCAGGACAGTAAAGGTTACATGTGGTTTGGTACCAATGGTGGCGGCGCCTCTAAATACGACGGAAAAAAATTCCAGAGCTACACGCCTTCCAATGGCGCTTTGAGCAATTATGTTTTCTCCATCGCCGAAGACAAAGAGAACTTTTTATATTTCTCTACCTATGATGGCCTCGAGATAAACGGCCGGTATAAGGTCGTAAAACTTGATTCCAGTCACGGCTTGCCCCATAACGAAGTATATTTTGTACTGGTCGATAAATCAGATAAGGTTTGGGTAGCTACCAAAGGCGGTGTCTGCACATTAGATGCCGAAAGAAAGCCGCAACGATTCACCGGTGATGCGATCCTGGAAAAAACTTCTGTGTGGACGCTCTTCCAGGACAGCCGCGGAGATTATTGGTTTGGTACGATGGAGCACGGCGCCTGCCGCTATTCGGTTGCCGATAAAAAATTCACCTGGTATTCTACAAAAGAAGGATTGGGAAGTAATTTCATTCGCTCCTTCAACGAAGACGTCAAAGGATATGTCTGGATCGGTACACTCGCGGGTTTGTCAAAAGTAAACCCACGCACCGGCCAGCTTGAAGCGATCGATCTTCCCGGGCTTTACCTGAACAACCTGGCCGTAACCGGCATCAGCCAGGATAAGAACCATAACATGTGGCTCTGCTCCAACGAAGGTGTGATCAAGGTAAATGGATTAGGCTACGAATCCTTTAAAGTTTCTAACGGGCTTTGCAGCAATGTGCTTTTATCTTCCTTCATAGATAACGAAGGGAATTTGTGGTTTGGCTCGGATGGATCGGGCGTGAGCAAACTGTTGGATGAGGCCATCAATAATTACAACGTGCACGATGGTTTGCCGGGAGATTATATCAATTGCATCTATCAAACCAGGGACGGGAAATACTGGTTTGGCATCCGCGATAATGGATTGGTATTGATGCAAAACAAAACCTTTAAAAATTTTAAACTGAACCCGAAGAACCTGCGCTCAGAGCTGATCGACAACAACGTGAACTGCATGGCCGAGGACGACAAAGGACAGTTGTGGTGCGGCACCATGGCCGGCCTGAGCATATACAGCAACGGAACGTTTAAGAATGCCCTGGCAGAAGATATCGATCACCGCACGATCTATTCGGTGTACCATGCTAAGAACGGCACACATTATCTGGGTACCATTCATGGTCTCGTTACATTCAACGATGGAAAAATGGAAACCGTTCCTGCGGTGAACAGCCTGATACAAAAAGGAGATTTCCCGGTGTATGGGATGAACGAAGACAATGAAGGGAATCTCTGGCTTGCTACCGCCAAAGGCGTGATCAAATACAATGGCAGGGCGGCAGAGGTTTTTAACTCGAAGAAAAAGCTCACCGATAAAACCGTTTACAATGTGGTGCGCGATAAGAACGGCCACCTCTGGTTTGGCAGCGAGGAAGGCGTTTTCTATTATGATTTCAAAGAATTCAAAAATATAAGCGAGAAGGATGGGTTGATCTCTAACCAGGCCTATTTTCTTTTGTTCGACAACCAGAACCGTTTATGGATAGGTACCAACAAAGGGATCGACGCCATGCAGGTGAATGATTACCTGGGAAGCAGGAAAGTTACCATTAAACACTACGGCAAGGAAGAAGGACTGAAAGGATTGGAATGTAATTTCAATTCTGCCTTCAAAGATGCGGATGGAAAACTATGGTTCGGCACTGTAAAAGGAATTACCTCGTTCAACCCACGCTTCGAAAAAACAAATTACCACGAGCCTTCCATTTCTATTACCGACATTAAGATTTCCTTCGAGAAGATCGACCTTTCTAAATTCGCTACCGGGATAGATTCTACTTCGCGCTTACCCGTGAACCTGGAATTGCCTTACAGCAAGAACCACGTTAGTTTTGATTTCATTGGTATCTCGCAGACCAACCCCAGCAAAGTACAGTATCAATTCAAGTTGGAAGGCGTAGATGATGATTGGGTTCCTCCTACCAATAAGAACGAGGCCACTTATTCGTCATTGCAGCCCGGCGATTATACGTTCTACCTGAAGGCCATGAACAACGATGGCTACTGGAACAAAGAACCACTGATGTTCAAATTCAAAGTGTTGCCGCCCTGGTACCGCACCTGGTGGTTCTATACGTTGTGCGCGGTAGTGGCGATGATCAGCATTTATTCGTGGAACGCTTATAAAACGCAGAAACTGCGCGCCGATAAATTGAAACTCGAAAAAGAAGTAGAGCTGCGCACCCACGAGTTACGCGAGGAAAAAGAAAAAGTAGAGGTCATCAACAAAGAAGTGCTGGAGCAAAAATCCGTGATCGAGCACAAGAACCACGAGATCACCGACAGTATCAAGTACGCCAAGAACATACAGGAAGCGCTGCTGCCTGCCATTACCGGCCTGCAAAAAGATTTCCCCGATTCTTTCGTACTCTACATGCCCAAGGATATTGTGAGTGGCGACTTCTATTGGTTCACCAAACGCGATGGCAAGAATTACTTCGCCGCGGTAGATTGTACGGGTCACGGTGTGCCGGGAGCCTTTATGAGCATCGTGGGCAACAGTTTGCTTACGGAGATCATTGGCGAGCAAAAGATCTATCAGCCTTCAGAAATACTGAACAACCTGCACGTAGGCGTAAAAGCCGCGCTCAATCAAAACAAAGCCGAGCAGGAACGACGCGACGGGATGGACCTGGCCCTTTGCGCCATCAATAAAGAAACTTTAGAACTCGATTACGCAGGCGCCAACCGCGCGCTCTGGATCTATCGCAAAGGCGCCCCTGAGCATGCCGAGATCATAAAGCCCGACAAATTCCCGATCGGGGGTATGGAGTTCGACTTCGAAGAAAAACGCCAGTTCACGCACCACCGCGTAAAATTACAAAAGGGCGATTGCGTCTATGTATTCTCCGATGGGTACGCGGATCAGTTCGGCGGACCGAAAGGAAAAAAATTCATGGTGGCCAATTTACAACGTGCGCTGGCCGAGATCTCCCAGAGATCCATGAAAGAACAGTACGAACATCTTGCCCGCGTCTTTAACGATTGGCGCGGACACTACGAGCAGGTTGACGATGTGCTTGTGATCGGCGTGAGAGTATAAGTAGGTTCTTACTTAATAACTGTAATAAATCCCTTAATGTTCTGAGTTTTAGAATCCGCTCCACACTCAATTTTGTATTGCGCGGTGTAGAAATAAGTTCCTGCTTCCCCTTCCGGCTTCCAGATAGCATCGGCGCTGTCGCTGGAGAATACTTGTTGTCCCCAACGGTTATAGATGGCTATTTGTATAGATGAGAACTGGTACTTACCAAAATCTACCACATCGTTGATGTTATCGTCGTTAGGTGTAACAATGTTCGGCATCTCAAAATTGAACAAGACTAATTGTGGATTCACCAAAAGCGTGTCAGAATCAACGCATCCATTCGAGTCTGTAACTTTTACCCAATAAGTTCCTGCAGTTGTTGCTGTTATAGATGAAGAAACAGCACCCGTGCTCCATTGGTAATTGCAGGTAGAACAAGCTGCGTTCATCAGCAAATTTCCTTTGCAGAAAGCTGAGTCAGGACCAATATCTATCTGCGGGCTGGGAACAACTGTTAAATCAATGCTGTCTCTTATCGCGCAGCCGGCAACGTAATTGATGTCGACCCAATATTGTCCGCTTGTTGTAAAGTCACGAATTGGATTTTGTAAGCCATCATACCAATTGTATTGCAGCACTCCGCCTTGGACAACATTTGCATGAAAAGTGTCACAGGCTAAAATTGTTTCCTTTCCGGGAATAAGCACGTAGGCTCCAACCGTGTCGGTTCTTTGACAGCCTTGATCATTGGTTACTGTTACCCAATATGCTCCGGGCGTTGTTACGTTTATGGTTTGTGTTGTTGCGCCCGTACTCCACTGATAATTTGAAAAGCCGGGGCCTGCGTTGAGCGTGGCGCCTGTAAACGTATTACACTGCTGCACATCCGGTATCTTTAGCTGGATCCCCGCGTAAGTGGCATCCACAAAATTCGGAAGACCCATGATACAAAGTGCTCCAGGCATTATTGCATTACTTGCAAACTGATAATTACACGCCAGTCCTGTAATATTTGGGTTATTGATCACAGCCAGCGTATCTGAATTGTTCCTTGAAATGTATATTTTTCCGTCGGGCGCCAGCTGGAGCGTTGCCAAAAAATCAGGGTACCCATTCATAGAATGAACACCCTGTCCAACCTGTGTTTCGGAAGCAATGATAACTGCCGACATACCGCTTGCCAGATCGTACTGGTAAATATAGCTCGTATCAAAGTTTACGGAATGAGGTATAGAATACAGTTTTGAATTATCGGGTGAGAAAGTAAGTCCCCATGGACCTTCCAAACCTGTGTAATTCACAGTGAATGGATTGCTTACAACACCTGTTGAATTATTGAAATCAAATACCTCGAGGATCGGCAACGAATCGGATTCGATGCCTATCGCAAGTTTCTTCCCGTTGGGAGAAGCTTTCATAGCTCCAAATCCCTCACGATATGTACCATTTCCGAAGGGCTGAATATATTGATGTAGTGTTCCTGAATTGGAGATCACAGGCGCACTGATACCTGTGCGGGTAACAAGATAAGCATTGAATGCATTGGAATTGGCCGGGTGCGTGATCACCCAAAAATCCTTTCCATTGCAATGTCTTACTGCCGTGATCTTTTCGGTTGTTGGACCGGGCGTTAATACCTGGTTCTTTACGCTAACAGCACCCAATCCGCCCTGCCGCTTCATATCCACTTCCGAATAATGGACCCCGCTGTTATTGGGCGTCGCCCAGTCGGTTGTAAACACATAAAAAATATCCGCGCTATCGGGTTTAGGAACGATAAGGTGCTGCGTAGAATTAAGGCTTCCCGCTATATTGAAGCCACCCTGCATTACTACGTTGTTTTTATTGAATATTTTTGTGCCGTTTGTAGAAAGAAGATATTGACCGGTAACAGGATCGCTTATGCTGGCTGCAGCGGCCGGCGATTGATACTGCACACCCAAACCGGGTTCCGGAAGTGGTACACCCGAGCTAAAATTCAGTGCGCATTTACTGCCAAAACGCCAATGCCATCCTTCCTTGCCGGGCTGCGCATTCAACAAAAAAGCCGCTAAACTAAATATTACGAGTAGTTGTTTTTTCATCTTACTAATGTAATAAATCCTTTGATATCTTTTGTTTTTGAATCCATACCGCAATCGATCTTGTATTGCGCTGTGTAGAAATAAGTTCCCGCCTCTCCTTCCGGTTTCCAGATGGCATCGGCGCTGTTGCTGGAGAAAACTTGTTGTCCCCAACGGTTGTAGATCGCTATTTGTAAAGATGAGAACTGGTATTTTCCGAAATCGACCACATCGTTGATGTTATCGTCGTTAGGCGTTACGATGTTCGGCATTTCAAAACTGAAAGCCCCCAATTGCGGGTTCACCAAAAGTGTATCAGAATCAACACAGCCGTTTGAGTCAGTGACTTTTACCCAATACGTTCCGGCGGTTGTTGCAGTTATGGATGAAGAAATAGCTCCCGTGCTCCATTGATAATTACAAGTTGAGCAAAGCGCACTTAACGGCAAATTTCCTTTACAGAAAGTTGAGTCGGGGCCGATGTCAATTTGTGGACTTGGAGCAACCGTCAGATCAATACTATCTCGTATGCCGCAACCGCCTACATAATTTATGTCTACCCAGTATTGCCCGCTCGTTGTAAAATCACGAATTGGAATTATACCGCCATCATACCAATTATATTGTAGTACGCCACCTTGCGTAACGTTTGCATGAAAAGTGTCGCAGGCCAAGATCGTTTCTTTTCCGGGAACAAGTACATAGGCACCAACTGTATCTGTTCTTTGACAACCCTGGTCGTTTGTTACAGTGACCCAATATTGCCCCGGAGCTGAAATAGAAATAGTTTGCGTGGTGGCACCCGTGTTCCATTGATAACTTGAAAAACCGGGACCCGCATCAACAACCGAAGTGGTAAAAGTGCTGCACAGCTGGACGTCGGGAACGTTGAGCTGTATCCCAATACTATTGGAAAGTATCAGGTTAGGAAGCCCTAAGGTTCCTGCGTAACCGGGAATTTTAAGTCCCGACAACTGGAAATTACAAGCCACTCCGGAATTGTTGGGATCAGTTATAACCGCAAGTGTATCCTTACCGTATCTTGGTATATAGATCTTTCCATCAGGACCGATCTGCAGATCGCCTAGCCATCCATTACTCTGTGGCACACTCTTTATCAGCGTCTCGGTAGAAGCAACAAGCGGTGTATTACCTCCTGAAACATCATATTGGTAAAGAAAAGAGGTATCCATTACAACAGTTGAGGGAACGGCATAGAGCTTACGACTATCGGGAGAGAAGCTGATGCCATACGGACCTTTTTTACCGGGATATACTATTGTATTAGGATTACTGATAACACCTGAAGAGTTATCGAAATTGAATACCTCGAGAACCGGCAAAGAATCAGAGTCTATACTTATCGCGAGCATTCTGCCATTTGGCGATGCCTTTACCACACCGAAACCATCAACTGATTGCTGGCCGCCCTGGCTGTGAAAAGGTATATAGGGTTGAGCAACTCCTACTGTTGATATAACAGGTATAGTATCTACTCCCGCATTCGACACTTTGAAAACAAAGAACGAATCTGAATTTGCTTTGTGAGTAATTATCCAATAATCCAAGCCGTTACAATGTCTTACTGCCGTGATCCTGGCGGTGGTAGGACCCTTAAGAAGCTGTTTGTCCCTCACCGCAACTGTTCCCAATCCATTCTGTTGCTGCATATCTACCGCGTGATAATGTATGCCAAGGTTATTACTGCTGCCCCAGGCAGTGGTAAAAGCGTAATAGGTATTGGTGCTGCCCGGCTTAGGTACAATGAGATGCTGATCAGCTTTTAATACGCCGGCCAGTAAATGGCCATTGTGCATTACAGCATTGTTCTTGTTGAGCATTCTTCCCCCATTAGTAGAAAAAAGATATTGTCCCGTAACGGGATCAGATACAGAGGCGACGCCGGCCGGACAATAATATAAAACCGGCAAACCCGGCTCCGGCACAGGTTGACCAGATGAAAAATCAAGGCCGCCCTTTTGCCCGAAACGCCAATGCCATGCCTCCCTGCCCGGCTGGGCGTAAGAAATGAAAGAAAAGAGGGCACATATAAAAGGTAAGGTTTTACGCATGTTCTCTTACCAAAAATAGGCTAAAAAAGCGCAAAACGACTACCACTTATAAAGCCAAACCAACCAGTTACCAAGTAAAACAGCATATCGGGGCCTGTTTACACAATTTACCGTTCGCTTTTTGGGTCGTGCCCTACAGTGGACCACCCCGCTTTTTCTCCTGCGGAGTTGAAAAGCCCCTCCTTGGGAAGGAGGGGAATCTAATACAACATTTATCTAAATGATTTGCTTTTCTAAGGAACCCTGGCTGCTAAAATTCCCCTCCTTTCAAAGGAGGGGTGGTCGCGTTAGCGACCGGGGTGGTTGACTGTGTGTTTCAGTTAACTATTTCCCAGTCGGCAATGGGCCCTTTTACGGTCTTAAAAAGAGGGTGGGAATCGAGGGTTTTGAGACGAGCAATTTCCTTGAATTTTTTTGAGTCGCGTGTTTTGAGTTTCCGTTTGAGATGTTTCAACTCGTACTCCATTTGCCCGTCGGTAACTTTCATTTTTGAGCGGCGAAATTTCCAATCGATCTTTTTGCGATCGAAATTATAGTCGCGCCTTTCTGCTTCGAGGCAAAGTTCGGCCAAATAAAAATTGATGGCATTGAGCGGATTCTTACATGCCTTGAAGCGATTTAACTGCGGATGTTTTTTGTAGCCTTTGGTCCTTCCTTCCAAAACATGCTTTGCCAAAAGCGTTTCTCGCCATAGCGCCACTAAACCTTTTGCATCTAAATATTTGGGGTGCAGCGACCAGATCCTCATATGTATTTTGTATTTCCCTCCCTTTCAGTGGAGGGTTAGGGAGGAGTGGCTACATTTTACGCTTTACCATCGCAAAATTCCCATCTATCTCAATGTTCCAGTTCTTGTCGAAGATACGTGGAAGGAAACGGCGATATAAATACATGCGGGCGTTGCTGTTACGACTGGCTTCTTCATCTTCCCGGTCAACCGCGTGAAATTCGTAGATCATGATCTTCTGGTGCTCGGTCATAAAGGTGCGTACGATCTCGGCAATGGTGTTCATTACGCCATACACCTCGCCTTTGTTAGTGGTCACATATTCCTCGCCCTCAAACTCGTCGTTGATCACGCCGAACACAATCGTGGCGTGCAGGATATTGTCCTGACGGCGCCCAAAACGCACTTCGTAGCGCAGCCCTGCCGGTGTATTGAAATAGTAAACACTGGCTGATTTAATAGCGGGAAATTCAATGTCGTAATACTTATGTCCAAACTGGTCGACTGGCATAAAGAAGGCTTGAAAATACAAAAAAAATTGCTTTCAAAGCTAGGTGTTTACACGTAACTTTGGCCCATGAGCGAGAAATACAGCCAGCGCGGGGTTTCAGCCGGTAAGGAAGATGTGCATAAGGCCATTGCCAAACTGGATAAAGGCTTATTCCCTAAGGCATTCTGTAAAATATTGCCCGATATAGCGGGTGGCGACAACAGCTACTGCAACATCATGCACGCCGATACGGCGGGCTCTAAACCCAGCCTCGCTTACGTGTATTGGAAGGAAACGGGCGATAACAGCGTATGGAAGAACATTGTGCAGGACGCGCTGATCATGAACATTGATGATCTTATCTGCGTAGGCGCGGTAGATAATATCGTGGTCTCTTCTACCATTGGACGCAACAAGAATTTAATTACCGGCGAGGTGATCGCTCACCTTATTAACGGTACCAACGATTATATTGATGAACTGAACAAATTAGGTGTTGGACTCGTACTGGCCGGCGGAGAAACTGCCGATGTGGGCGATATTGTTCGCACCCTGGATGTGGGCTTTACCGCTTTTGTGCGCATGAAAAAAGACGATGTGATCGATAATGCCAATATACAGGCCGGCGATGTGATCGTAGGACTTTCTTCCTTCGGGAAGGCCACTTATGAAACGGAATACAACGGCGGCATGGGCAGCAACGGACTTACCTCCGCGCGCCACGATGTCTTCTCTAAATACATTGCCGATAAATATCCCGAGTCGTACAACACCGATCTGCCCAAGGATGTAGTGTACTGCGGAAATTTAAAGCCGACGGATAAAATTTCCATTGAGCACAAAAGCGTAGATGGTTCGCAGATCAAACAGCAAATTGACGCAGCCAAATTAGTACTCTCTCCTACCCGCACCTATGCGCCGGTGGTGAAGAAAATCTTGAGCACCATCCACAAAAAAGAAATTCACGGCATTGTGCACTGCAGCGGCGGCGCGCAAACCAAAGTGCTGCATTATGTAGACAATGTGCATATCATCAAAGATAATTTGTTCGAGATCCCGCCTCTCTTTAAAATGATACACGAGCAGTCGCACACCGATTGGAAAGAGATGTATAAAGTATTCAATATGGGCCACCGTCTGGAGTTCTATGTGAGCGAAAAGACCGCGCATGAGATCATTTCCATCGCGCATGGCTTCAACATCGAAGCGCAGATCGTGGGTCGCGTAGAAAAACACAGCGGAAAACAGGTTACCGTAAAAAGCGCTCAGGGAGAATTTGTGTATCACTAATGGGGTTCTCTGAATTCATCCGCACCTTCAAGCGCGTTTTAGAGAACCATCCCCTGCCCGGGCCGGGCGCGCAGCACCTGATGGCCTCCGATTTTTATAAAGAAAAAAAGATAGACATCAGTAACCTTAGCGACTATAAAAAGAGCGCGGTTTGCATTTTACTTTATGAGAAGCAGGGCAAGCCGCATTTCCTGCTCATAAAAAGACCCGATACACATCAGTTTCACGCCGGCCAGATAGCTTTACCCGGGGGAAGTTGTGACGAGCATGAGACCTATGAACAAGCCGCGCTGCGTGAGCTGCACGAAGAAACGGGTATTGAGATCACAGACGCGCATATCCTGGGAAGGATCTCGCCATTCTATATTCCTGTTACCAATTTCTACATACAGCCCATTGTAACGTATTTAACGCATGAGCCGCAATGTCAACCCAGCCGGGAAGTAGAGCAGGTGATAGAATTTTCGCTGGAAGAACTGCTTGACGACAACATTTTAGATGAAACAGAGGTAACCACCCACGGCAATATAAAACTAAAAACCCCGTACTTTAAGGTACAGGGCTTTGTATTGTGGGGCGCTACGGCTATGATCTTAAGCGAGGTGAAAGAACTTCTGAAAGAGCAGCGAACTACTTTTTCTTTTCTATTTCAGTGACCGCGTTGTCGTAGCACAAATAATATTTTCCTTTTTTCAGGGTATTGATGTCGCAGGTTGCACCGTACCCTTTCTTCACTACGTTACCGTAGAAATCATATACTTCGTAGCTGGTCTCGTTATTGAAATTGATCAGGTCTTTGTCGATCTGGTAAGAAGGTCTTTCCATCAGTGAGTTGTATACTACCGCGTCGGAGAATTTAGGCATAGAACCGAACCCAACCTGTTTGATACGGAACTTGTTTTCGCCACTGTGCGGGATCACTTTAAATTTGTAATCGTGCGCCTGCGGGCTTCCTTCTCCGTTGATCTCTCCTACATAAACCCATTTGTTCCATTTGAACTGCTCAATGATGAAAGGAAGTGAACCAACTTCGTTCTTGGTGGTCCAGCTCAGCATGGCGTCGTTATTGATATTGATGCTTACTACCTCGAAAGTAGGTTTTGGTTTTAAAGCTTCAGGATTTAATATCTTAGGAATACAGCCGTCTTTGTGCTCGATCTCTACAGTGATCTTGTCGCCGGC
Source organism: uncultured Flavobacteriaceae bacterium (assembly GCA_964387075.1). Classification (GTDB taxonomy): domain Bacteria; phylum Bacteroidota; class Bacteroidia; order B-17B0; family Aurantibacillaceae; genus PALSA-968. The sequence goes on along the minus strand of CAYLVB010000002.1, from coordinate 348,475 downwards.
CTTGAATTTAAAAGGAGTGAAATCGATCTCGAAAGCCGAAGAGTTCACTTCGTCGGTAGTGATCTGTCCGTTCACCTTTACCTGGAACGCGCAAAAGCCCACACCGTTGCTTGAAAAGCCGTTCTGGATGAACAGGTTCTTTTGCTGGTATTTTCCTTCAACCACTAAAACACCTGCATTGGCATTCATGGTGATGGAGGCAAAAAGGGTAAATATGATAACCAGGAATTTGTGCATTTCGCTCTCTTTTTCGCAAAGATACGTCATTTTTTACTTCATTATAAGGTACTTAAACTTTACAACTAAAAATAAAAGACTGAATATCAATATTATAGCCACAAGTATTTTCCAGGCTTTGGGAAATTGGCTTCGATTAATCTTTAAATCTTTTCGATAAGCATAGATCATTAATACGACAAATCCGATGAAGAACGCCAACGCGAAGATGATCCTGCCTTTTGTAAACATCTAAAAAAAGTAGTTAAAGCCACGCAAAGATATATTTTTGCCTCCACAAATGAGGCTACTTTTTTTACCCCTGCTCCTGTCTGTCTGCTTAGGCACGCGTGCCTCAGAAATTGAGAACGGGTATAAAGCGCTTTCCATCTACGATTATTTCAAGGCCAAAGATATTTTCTACAGGCAACTGAAGAAATACCCGGCCGAAGCGGGGTTTGGCCTCGCCACCATTTATTACCGCAACGACAATCCTTTTCATAACCTCGACAGCGCTTACAAATACATCATCCTGGGCAAAGATCATTTTTCACTTTGGCCCGAAGCAAAGAAGATCGATCTGAAAAATAAATTTCCGATCAATGACAGTTCACTTGTTTCATTACACGATTCCATTTCTAAAAAAGCTTTTCTGAAATTAATGGCCGAACCAACCATCGAGGCTTCCGAAAAATATCTCGCTACCTACCACCGATCGAAGTTCAGCAAAAAAGTGCTTTGCCTGCGCGACAGTTTTATCTTTCATCGGGCCGACAGAAAACTTACCGTAGAGAGTTTTACCAATTACATCTATACTTACCCGCAATCCTGTTACCTGCACGATGCGAGCAATCTTTTGGAGTTTGCAACCTACATGGAAACCACCGCCAATAAAAATGATTCGGCCTATCTCACGTACATCAAAAATTACCCGAAGGCCAAATATGTTCCCTACGCCAAAGAAGAATTACTGAATTATTATATAAAGAACCAACATGCGGAAGGTATTCACAATTTCATTGTGTGGTACGGAAGCAATTATCCCACTACCCTGGCCTGGAACATGCTATTGGGTATTGAAGCGCCGCATCATACAAAAGCCGAACTGCAAAACTTCCTGGATAAATACAAAGATTATCCCAAACGCGAAGAGCTGGAAGAAGAATTCGTTTATTGGAACGCTCCCTTCTTCATCATTAAGAAGAATGACAAGATGGGTTTTTGCGACAGCACAGGAAAGCAAATGATAGAACCCGCTTATACCGATGCCGGCGATTTCAACGAAGGTTACGCCCTAGTGCAGAAGAACGATCTTTACGGGTACATCAACAAAGCCGGGAAGACCAAGATCGAGTTCCAGTACAACGAAGCTTCAAATTTCTCCAACAATGTGGCCATCGTACAGAAGGACAAAAAATATTTCCTCATCGATTACAGCAACAAAGTACTGAGCCAGCGCTACGATGACATAGCCGATTTTTCGGAAGGCATGGCCATTGTAAAAAAGAACAATCTCTTCGGCGCCATCAATCTTAACGGGCAGGAAGTGATCAAACCTTCTTACGAGATGATGAGCGATTACTCGGAAGGCATGGCCGTTGTGCTGAAGAACGGCAAATACGGTTTTGCCGACAAACAAGGTTTTGTGACCATCGTGCCGGTGTACGATTGGGTCTCTTCCTTTAAGAACGGACAAAGCCGCGCGCAGTTCAATAAACAATTTGGGGTCATTAATAGAAAAGGAGATTTTGTGATACAACCGATGTTCGACCAGATAGACGAAGCCTACCAGGGAATTTACCTGCTTGTAAAGAACAGCCTCTACGGTTTTGCCGACAGCACAGGTTGTTTCATTACCGAGATCAAATACGCTTATCAGCCTGCCTTAAAGACCGCCAAACTCACCGACGGAAAATTCCTTATTGGCATCACGCCCAAAAAACAGGAATTGATCAATATCAACGGCGCCAGATTCTTTACCGAACATATTTTTGATGAAGTAGGTTTGCCTGTAAATAATTTCGTGGTGGCGAGAGAGAAAAATAAATACAGCGTGTACAATTTGCAAAAACCCGCCTTCGCCAAAAGATCCTTGCTGGCAGCCTTTTCAGACGGTAAATACTGGTACCTGCGCAACAAAAAAGGATTGACCGCTTACGATCTCTTCATCGAAAAACCCTTGTTCACCATCCAGGCCGACAAAGCATCGGTATTCAACGCAGTGTTCCTCACCGAGAACGAAGAAGGAAAAGGATTGGTTGACGCGGGCGGAAATGAGATCCTCCCGATGCTTTACGACAACATCACACCTACTTCCGTAAGCGATCTTTTGTACCTGGAAGCAAATGAAAAGGGCGCTTATTTTGATCTAAGCGCCCGTACTTTCGTTTGGAAAGAAGAAGGTTTCGATGCCTTATAATGCCGATGAAGCGTAAAGCGTTTCGCGCTCGCGGGGGTTCACGGTCATTACAGGAATGTTTGAGATATCAATTACTTTTTGAGCTAAAGTGCCTACAAAGCGCTCTTTTACGGTAAGACCCGGCTTGTTCATGATCATGATCAGGTCGCTCTCGATCTTGTTGGCGTACTCTACAACTGTTTCAGCGATATTTTCGCTTGGCATTGTTTTATTTGAACAAGTAACTCCTTTGCTCTTGATGTATTGTTTTACCTGGTGCACATACGCGTGCAATTGGTTCTCGTATTTCTCGTCTTTCAAAGAGAAGATACCCAGCACACGGATAGCGGCACCAAAATATTTGGCGAACTCAATGGCCATATCCACTTTCTCGCGGCTCTCGCGCGACAGATCGATAGGCATCAGGATGTTCTCGCAACCATCACGCTGCTCACGGCCACGGATCGTGATCACCGGGCAAGGACACTCGCGCACCATTTGTGAGGCGCTCTCGCTAAAAATATCTGAAGATTTCATATGCGACTCGATACCCACTACAACCAGTTTCGCGTTCACTTCGCCGGCCACACGCACGGTCTCTTTGTAAACACTTCCTTTGATATTCATGAAATCGCAGGGAACACCTGCCTCGTCAGCAGTTTTCTTGGCAAGTTTGGTGATCTCGTCGTATTTTTCGTCGCCTTGTTTTTCGTAAACGTGCAAAAGCAATAATTTAGAATTGGTATATCTCGCCAGGTTATAGGATTGTGAGATGGCGTAAATAGATTGTTCGGTGAAATCGAGAGGTATAAGAATAACTTCTTTTTTAGCGTTTGCGTCCATAGAAAATGTTTTTAGTAGCGCGAAGATAAGAAAAATAAAAATACTTCATCTAAAAGATTGATTTTGAGCAATAAAGGCCTGTTTTCCTACCTTTTAAGATCTTTTTGTCCGAACATAAAGGGCAGCAGGCTTTCCACCCCGCCGGCCACGTAAATTTTACGGCCGGGAACGCCCATGATGACACGGATCTTCTTGCCCTGCTTTTGCTCGTATTCGGCCAGCACCTGCCTGCAGGCGCCGCAGGGAGTAACCGGATCAGTGCTGTTGGATCGACAGGAAATAGCGATGGACCTGATCACAGAACCCTGGTTTTGGGCCCCCGCGTAAAAGACAGCCACGCGTTCGGCACAGAGACCCGAAGGGTAGGCCGCGTTCTCCTGGTTATTTCCGCTGATCACTTTACCGTTGTCTAATAATACGGCCGCTCCTACTTTGAACTGCGAATAAGGCGCGTAGGCATTCCCGGCAGCGTTCTCCGCTTCTTTTAAAAGCTTGCGATCCTCAGCCGGAAGCTCGCGGTCATTTGCAAAGACATCGAGCGATATTACATATTGCAGTTTTTCCGAAGCCATTATTTCTTTTCAGCGGGTGGTGGCAAGGCGACATCTTTATCGCTCAGGATATTTCCAACGCTGTCGTAAGTACGGATGTGAACACGCGCGCCGCTTGTATCGTAGAAGTTCCAGGTGCCCACCGACTTATCCAATTTAAATTCTCCTTCGTAATATAATTTGCCATTCTCGTGGTACACTTTGTTGGGACCGTTCATTTTTCCGTTCTCAAAAAATCCTTCGCTCCACAGATACCCGTTGGGGTAATAATAGAACCATTGTCCGTGGCGCTTGCCAAAACGGAAAAAGCCCTTGGTTTTCATCAGCCCGTTATCGTATTTCAGGAAAAAATCGCCACTGTAATTGCTGTCGGGCGGCGCCATTTCATCCACCATTTTGTTGATGTATGATTGCGAGGCCTGCGCGGCCGAATCGAGGGCAGCGTCTTTCTTTTCATCTGTTTTGGTTCCCTGGCAGCTTAGCAAAAGCACCGGGAAACAAAAGGCTATCAAACAAAATTTTTTCATCTTATTTCTTTCTTTCAATACTATAGTTCACCAATAATTCCAGCGAAGCTTTGGCTTCACTGTCTTTAAAATCCTTCAGCAAAGCTAAGGCTTCATTTTTATATTGCTGCATCACTTTTTCCGCATACTCAATTCCCTTTTTATCAAAAACGAACTGGATCACCTCGGCCACCTTCTCGGGATTTTCGTTGTGGTTCTTCACGATGTTGATGATACGGCGCTTTTCGGCGGATGTAGAATTATTAAGCGAGAAGATCAGCGGCAGGGTCATCTTTTTTTCTTTAATGTCGATGCCGGTGGGTTTGCCAATATCCTTCCCGTCGCCAAAATCAAAAAGATCGTCCTTTATCTGGAAAGCCATGCCGGTGAGGATGCCAAACTGCTTCATGGTATCCACCACTTTTTTATCCTGCGAAACAGAAGCAGCGCCGGTGGCGCAACATGCCGCTACAAGGCTGGCCGTTTTTTGACGGATGATATCAAAATAAATTTCTTCGGAGATATCGAGCTTACGCGCTTTTTCAATTTGCAAAAGTTCTCCTTCGCTCATTTCACGCACGGCGTTGCTCACCAGTTTTAGTAAATGAAAATCGTCGTTATCGAGCGAGAGTAAAAGTCCTTTCGATAAAAGGTAATCGCCAATGAGTACGGCTATCTTATTTTTCCAAAGCGCGTTCACCGAAAAGAATCCGCGGCGCTCGTTGCTGTCATCAACCACATCATCATGCACCAAAGTTGCAGTGTGCAGCAGTTCGATCAGGGCCGCAGCCCTATACGTACTTTCATTGATCTCGCCATGCATTTTGGCCGAAAGAAAAACGAACATAGGCCGCAATTGCTTGCCCTTGCGCTTTACAATATAATTGGTGATCTTCTCAAGCAAAGGCACATTGCTTTTCATCGAGTCTTTGAACTTTACTTCAAACTCGCTCATGTACTGCTCAATGGGAGCCTTTATTTTATCTACGGTAGACAAGGATGTTTACGGGAGGGTAAAAATGCGAATTAATTCAGCCATAAACAAACCAAAGCTAAATACTTATGGAAAAAGTATACGGAGTATCACCAGAGCTGCCACCATAAGCACAAGACTTATATTCAGAAGCTGCTTGCCTTTATAAGTGCCTTTGCTGCGGTTAACCTGCTTATAGGCAGGTCCTATTAAACCGATCCACGAAAGCAGAGTTGCTCCGGCCATTATTCCCGGAACTATTGTGAGTATGGTAAGATAAGTGTAATTGAATACAAGAGCCACAAATACCAGAAAAAAGATCACAAATGCTATTGCTGCGACGAACTCATATACCGCTAATGGCGAATATTCGGTCTTTTTCTCTGGAGTTTTAGAAAGATGGCCCTTTGAATCCAGTGAGAATTTCTCCATTCTGCCGCCCGGATGCTCGATCATTGCTATTTCATCATTGTTCTTGTCATAGCGCACATAATCATATTTATCACAGGCCGAATACTTGATGTAACCCTTCCTGGCCCTAATCTTTCGGGCCTTGATCATACTTCCGTCATTCAAAAAAATAGTGGCACACCTATCTTTTACAATCCCGATTTTCGTTCCGGGCGATATCTCTTCATAGGTCCCATTTGAAAACGCAATGAAATAGATATTCTTCCTGTTCAAAGTGATCTCGTGCCTTGCCGTGTCTATGCATGACCTGAATTTTACATTTTCTCCGCCAACTTCTGTTACCTTACAAATGATCTGCTTTCCATTATTCAAAAACAATGTGTCACACCCCGTTTCTATCTTTATCTGCATCGGCTCCCTTTTAACAGAAGCATACAGTTCAGTTTTAGCAGGGATTACATGAGTTCTGCTTTCCCAATAATATCCCGGCCTGTAAAGTCGCTTTTGCAACGAACAGGAAGAAAACAAGATCAATACGAAAAAGAGAAAATAAAACGGGCGCATCTACCCACTAAGGTAATCATTTTAACAAATTATCCTTCACGGTCTTGTTCTTATTGGCCAATTGCCCGCAGGCGGCGTCTATGTCTTTACCCCTGCTGCGACGCACATTTACGATGATGCCCCGGCTTTCAAGATATTCTTTAAATGCGTCGAGGCGGGCCCCTGTGGTTTGCCTGAACTCGCCATCATCGATCGGGTTATACTCAATGATATTGACCTTGGCCGGAACCTTACGACAGAACTCCGCGAGTTCCTCGGCGTCTTTCAGCGAATCGTTGAAATCTTTGAAAGCAATGTACTCGAAAGTAACACGGGTGCCGGTCTTTTCATAAAAATAATTCAAAGCCTCCGCCAAATTCTCTAGCGAATTGCTTTCGTTGATGGGCATGATGTAATTCCGCTTCTCATCGTTGGCCGCATGCAGTGACAAAGCAAGATTGAATTTCACTTTATCATCCCCTAATTTTTTGATCGCCTTTGCAATTCCTGCTGTTGAAACGGTGATCCGTTGCGGACTCATACCTAAACCATCCGGTGAACAGATCCGGTCAACAGAGCGAAGGGTTTCCGCGTAATTCAGCAAGGGCTCACCCATGCCCATATACACAATATTAGAAAGATGCTGATGATATTTTTCTTCGGCCAGTTTATTTACCAGAACAACCTGGTCGTAAATTTCATCGGCGTTCAGGTTACGCAACCGTTTTAGTCTCCCCGTTGCGCAGAACTTACAGGTCAAGCTACAACCTACTTGTGTAGAAATACAAACGGTCATGCGCGTGGTGGTTGGAATAAGCACGCTCTCCACCACTTTTCCGTCTGCCAACTTCATAGCGCATTTGATGGTGCGGTCGCCGCTCACCTGCATATCGTCTATGCTCACGGCGTTGATCACGAAATGTTCTTCGAGTATGGCGCGCAGTTCTTTGGAAAGGTTGCTCATCTCCTCAAAACTGCGGGCACTTTTTTGCCAAAGCCATTCCCATACCTGCTTGGCACGAAAAGCGGCCTGCCCGTGATCCTTTAAAAAGATGCCGATCTCTTCCCTGGTTAAAGCGCGTATGTCGTGCTTTTTTGACATGATACAAAGATACGCCGCAGATTCCACAGATTGGCGCGGATGACTGTTATTATCTGTGAAAATCGGCGAAATCCGCGGCTCTTTCGTACTTTTGACAACATGCGCTTCATTACCGCCGATAAGATCTTTCCCATTTCTGCAGAACCTCTGAGCAATTCGGTTTTGGTTGTGAAAGACGATGGAACTATTTCTGACCTGGTAGCTTTAGACCAGGTAGAAGCCGGAAAATTAGAACGGCTAAAAGGATGGATCGTTCCGGGATTTGTCAACACACATTGCCACCTGGAACTTTCTTACATGAAAGGAAAAATACCGGCCGGCGGAGGATTGCATCACTTCATCAAGGAAGTTGAACAACTTAAAAAACCCGGCGACGAAGAAGTTCAGCAGGCCATCAAAGACGCCGATGCCGAAATGCAAAAACACGGCATTGTGGCCGTGGGCGATATTTGTAATACCTCCAATACCTTCGCCTTCAAAGAGCGCTCGAGGATCCTTTACCACAATTTCATTGAGGTCTACGCCTTTGACGAAAGCCGCGCGGAGAACGCTTTTGAGCGGGGACTGAAATTACAGAACGAGCTTAAAATAAAAGTGCTATCATCCATTACCCCGCATGCCCCCTACTCCGCTTCCAAAAAACTATTGAAACTCTTTTCGGAACACGCGAATAAGAATAGTTCGATCTTAACCATTCACAACCAGGAAACCTTTGACGAAGATGTTTTCTTCAAAGAAAAAAAAGGAAGCATACTCGATCGGTTGAATTTTTTCGGCATTGATACAAGCCAATGGGAGGCCCCCGGCATCTCGAGCCTGCACTATGTTTTACCTCAACTACCCACTGAAAATAATTTGTTATTGGTGCATAATACGTTCTCTTCGCAGGAAGATATTTCCTTCGCCAACAAATACAACAAGCATCTCTACTGGTGTTTTTGTCCCAACGCCAACCTGTACATCGAGAACAAATTACCAAACGTACACACTTTCCTGGATGAGAACTGTCGCATCACACTGGGCACCGACAGCTACGCGGGCAATTGGTCGCTCAGCATTTTAGATGAGATCAAAACCCTTAAAAAGCATTTTCCGAAGATCCGCGTTGAAGAATTCTTCAAATGGGCAACGCTCAACGGGGCTGAATTTTTACGGCTGGATGGCATATTCGGCACCCTAGAAAAAAACAAAAGACCCGGACTGAATTTGATCTCTGAAGATCTTCTTACTATCACTCCTCTATTTTAATTGCCATTCCAATCGGCCAAAGGCCGGAGTATTAACGAGGATTCGGGGTAGTTATTTTTCAGCAGGAATGAACTTAATAGAAATTGAGTTCACGCAATAACGCTCGCCGGTCTGAGTAGGCCCGTCATCAAAAACGTGCCCTAAATGTCCCCCGCATTTCGCACAAAGTATTTCCACGCGGGTCATCCCAAAAGTATGGTCAGGCTTTCTAAGCACGCGATCGCCGCCCAGGTCCTTATCAAAACTTGGCCAGCCGCAGTGACTTTCAAATTTTGCATCCGAGGTAAAAAGTTCGGCGCCACAGCCCGCGCAAACGTATTTTCCTTTTTTGAAATTATCGGTGTACTCGCCTTTGTAAGGTGGTTCTGTTCCTTTTTCGCGCAGCACGTGATATTGCTCGGGAGTCAACTCCTGTTTCCACTGCTCTTCGGTCTTTATTACTTTCTGGGTATCCATGTTCTTTTGGGTTTTGGGCGTTACTAAAGTATTATTATTCTGGCACGAACTGCTTACACACAGCACAAAGGCCAGCAGTAGGGTGATGTATGTTCTCATGTTTCCTTTTCTAATATAGACGTATAACCTTGTGCATCCTTACAAATATCATAAGGAAAATTGAAGTCCAAAATACGGCGTTATTTTTATGGGAGCATAGTTAAATAGGATGTTCGTTCCTTTCATGCCCAGGTCACCGATGTCATTTTCAAACAAATACACCAGTCCGCGCACGCCGAAATTGGTGGTAAAGCGCTTGCTGAGCTGGAGGCCGTAATGGAGCCCTGTAGAAAGGTAGAACTGATAGAATTCGCGAATGTTGGATCTTTGGCCCGTAAAGCCGGCCGTTACAGATGGGGAAATATAAGGCTGATCGGTATTGCCAAAAGTGGGGCCTAATTCCAGGAATATCTGCAGCATGAGCGAATGTCTTTTCTTCTTCAATTCGCGGGCGCCTCCAAGACCAAAAAGATATTCCCTGTTCGATACGCTGTAGGTGTTATTGTAAGCTTTGAAATACTGAACGCTGTAATTATAACGAAAGCGAATACCCAGGAAACCGTTTGCTCGCTCTTCTCCATCGTATCGCCCGGAATAAATAAGCGTGAGATCGCCCATTGGCGAAAAACCGCTTATGGGAGTTTGGGCATTGATGAAGTAATTGCTACCCGCGCTAAGTTGTAAGTAAAATTGCTGCGCCCTTCCCGTGAGAACCAGGAAAAGCAGGCATAACAGTGCGTGTTGGGCGCGGGCGCTCATACACTCAAATGTAGATAAAATTAATTGAATGCTTGAAGCCTTGGCTGCAACCTACATTTTAAAATAGCTTCTACCCGGATTAAAGGCCACCGCATACGTTAAATTGAACCCTACGCAACGTATGGCACTGAGCACCAGGAAATCTGTGAGTACATTCTTCCAGCGCTTGCGTTTACCCGGTCCTTCGTGGCAGGACTTATTTACATAATAGGCAATGGATAATGCCTCGATGGACCGTTTGGCGGTACGCAGCATATGATACCCATCGGTTGTGCAAACAAAAATGTTCGTGCTGCCGGCAAACCGGGGCCCCATTTCGCTATTGCCGTATTTATACTTGTTCTTCCAGCTTATGGAAGGGTCCCAAAATTGGTCGTTGGTATTCGGAAGGCGGCGTTTGAATCCTTTTTCATAATGAAAGCTAATGCTTTCTATGGTTCCATCCAGCATTCCCGAAGCCAGCATGGCCGACCCGGTAATAAAATAGTCCTTGAGTTTTCTTTGAGCAAGCAAGGAATTGCAGGATACTAAGAGCAAAAGAAGTCCGGTTAATACGGTTACTCTTTTTGATCGGCTTAAGATAAGATCGTTCAGCATGTTTTGATGTTTTTATTTGTTCTACGAAAAACCGTTTAATAATACGGCCACGCCCCCGCTAAGAAATAAAATAAGCGTAAGCCAGAAAACGATGACCTGGATCTGCTTTATTTCGGTGATGCGTTTATTTGTAATGGGACGATCGATCGTTCCATTCTGTTTGCTGTTTTGAATAGTATTTGCTCCCATATCTCAAAACTACGCTTACACAAGGGCAGAAAGAATAGCTAAAAGCATGGTCCTTTTGTAGTTGGATTTATGACATTTCATACCCATGGATCACCTTGTAGTAACAATGACTACATGAGTAAAGAAGATGCTACTATTCTTTTTCGGCCACTACATACCGTTCTTTGTATGCATAAACTACGTATATGAAAAACAAATTAAATGTTCTGTTGGTAGACGATTCTAAAAGGATCATAGACAACCTGAGATTGCTCATTAAGGAACAGGCGCCCGAAGTAATTGTGATAGGCGACGCGACAACCCTGCCTAAAGCACAACAACTGGTTAAAGAGCTCCCCGTTGATATAGTCGTATTGGACATACAGTTACCGGATGGAAATGGTCTTGATTTCCTGAAATGGATCAAATTCATGCGCCCGGAAATATTGGTGATCATGCTTTCGAACATGGCAGATGAATGTCACAGGGCTGTGGCACGATTATCGGGCGCCGAATATTTTTTCGACAAGTCCTTTGAGTTCGCGGAGGTAGGAGTTGTTCTGGCTAAACTGAACTGCGAACTGAAAAAAATGTGAACACCTCTCTTTTTAAGCCGTATGACCACGGGCTAAAAAGTAAAAAGAAATTTTTATCTTAGCCCAACAGACCCTTGTTCATACATGGCCTTATGCTAAAAGTTAACTTCAGATCTGATCACCCATCCCGTTACCTGGCGTTGTTTTTATTGCTGGGCCAGTTCTTGTGGGCGCAAAAAAAGATCGATTCCCTGCAGGATCTCGTGCGAAAAGACAAGGAAGACACCACCCGCATCATGCATTTAAACCTCCTGTCGCGCCAATACATCGTTGTTGGCGAATATGACAGCGCCTTTTATTGTGCCAGCGAGGCTCTTCGCGCGTGTGATCAGCTGCTTTCTTCTTCCCAGGGTATATCGACCGAGGCGGGCAACGCCTTGCTCAATAAAAAAGCGACTGCATTAAATGATCTGGGCGTGGTATATCACATGCAGTCGGATCACATAAAAGCGCTCGACCTTTATTTCAGATCACTGGCTCTTGCAGAAAAAACGGGAGATAAGACACGCGTGGCTACACAAACCGGAAACATCGGGCTGATCTATGCCGACCAGGAAGAATATTCGAAAGCGCTGAGCTATTATTTTAAAGGGCTGGAAATGGCGGAAAGCGTGCCCGAGGCCAAACGGCAGGCGGCAGACAATAACGGGATAAGCCGGTATTTAGGTAATATTGGCGCAGCCTATCATCACCAAAACAATTATACGAAAGCGTTGCATTATTATACAAGAGCGCTGAAAATGAAGGAAGCTTTGGGAGATAAGAACGGCATGGCGCGCTATGAGGGCAATATCGGCCTGGTATATAAGGAGCAGGCCAGCCGCATTTCGGGCGACAGCGCCGTATACCAACAAAAACTTTATAAAGAAGCACTCAACCGTTACCTGAAAGCCTTACATACGTTCGAAGAACTTGGTGACAAAAATCGCATAGCCGGTTTTATGGGCAATATCGGGGCGCTCTATACCGACGTGCCCTCCCTGCCTTCGCCCCCCGGAGAAAATAAAAAAGGTTACGCCCTGGCCGAAAAATACCTTCTCAACGCGTTGAAATTATCCAAAGAAATAGAATCGCCGCGCGAAGAGATGGACCTTGAATCTAATCTTGCCGAATTCTACACAAAAACGCAAAAGTACCGGTCTGCCCTGGAACATTATAAGAGATCTGTAGAAGTAAAGAACATCCTCTTCAATATGGAAAAGGACAAACAACTTACCCGCAAGACCATGAATTATGAGTTTGAGAAAAGAGAGGCGGCCGTGAAACTGAAACAGGATAAGAAAGATGAGTTGGCGCGACAGGAATTAAACCGAAGGGAGCAGCAGCGCAATTATTTTATCATTGGCTTTGCAGCGGTGGTGCTCCTGGCGCTGTTCATTTACAGGGGATACAGGCAAAAGCGAGAGGATCACATGATCATTGTGCAGCAAAAAACGGAAGTAGAGCGAAAGAACCAGATCATTGAAGCGAAAAACAAAGATATTCTCGACAGCATACACTATGCGAAGCGGATACAAACGACGCTGTTACCCAGCAACAAATACATTGAAAGAACCCTGGCCCGGCTTCAAAAAAATACAGGCTCTATTTAATTGAACGCGTTGAAACCCGTAACCTGCTGGCCCGTGATGAGCAGGTGGATGTCGTGCGTTCCCTCATAGGTGATCACGCTTTCCAGGTTCATCATGTGGCGCATGATAGGATATTCGCCCGTGATGCCCATCCCGCCGTGAATCTGTCTTGCTTCACGCGCGATCTGCAGGGCCATGTTCACGTTGTTACGCTTAGCCATAGAGATCTGTTGTGGCGTAGCGCGACCTTCATTCTTTAAAACACCTAAACGCCAGGTAAGCAATTGTGCTTTGGTGATCTCGGTGATCATTTCGGCCAGTTTCTTTTGTGTTAACTGGAAAGCCCCAATAGGTTTACCGAATTGTATACGCTCCTGGCTATAACGCAAAGCGCTGTCGTAGCAATCCAAAGCGGCGCCAATGGCTCCCCAGGCAATACCGTAACGAGCGGAGTTGAGGCAGCCCAAAGGACCTTTTAATCCTTTTATTGTGGGGAAAAGATTTTCTTTAGGAACTTTTACGTTATCGAAAACAAGTTCGCCGGTAGCGCTTGCACGCAGGCTCCATTTGCCGTGTGTTTCGGGGGTGGTGAATCCTTTCATGCCGCGCTCAACGATCAATCCGCGTATCTCTCCTGCTTCATCTTTCGCCCAAACAACAGCGATATCCGCGAATGGAGCATTGCTGATCCACATCTTGGCGCCATTCAATAATAAATGATCGCCTTTGTCTTTATAATTGGTGATCATGCCGCTTGGATTAGAACCATGATCAGGTTCTGTTAAACCAAAGCAACCCATCAGTTCGCCGGTGGCGAGTTTGGGTAAATATTTTCTTTTTTGTTCTTCGCTTCCATAAGCATAGATAGGATACATCACCAGCGAACTTTGTACCGATGCTGTTGAGCGCAAACCACTATCGCCACGCTCGAGCTCCTGCATAATGATGCCGTAAGAGATCTGATCTAAGCCGGGACCGCCGTATTCAGCGGGAATGTAGGGGCCAAAAGCGCCGATCTCGGCCAGGCCTTTGATCCATTGTTTTGGGAACTCGCATTTCTGGCAGGCGTCTTCCACAACCGGGCTTACTTCTTTCTTTACCCAGGCGCGCGCTGTTTCGCGGATCAGACGGTGCTCTTCCGTTAAAAGTTCTTCTACCTGAAACAGATCGTGGAATTGAAAATTATCGGCTGCCATACAAAATGATTTATGCCGCAAAGATAGCATATTTAAACAAAAAAAGAGGCCCACAAAGGCCTCTTTCTACTTGAGAATTATGAGTTTAGGCGAAATCTACCACATCCAGAACTACCAAAAGCGCGTAGATCATAGCGCCTACGATAGTAAGGTGGAGGATCAGTGTGATCCAGAAATTCCTTGTTACACCTCCATCATGCAGGTAAACCGCGATGAGACATAATAGCGGGAAAAGAGCCAGGATCACCATCACAACGATATTGGCGTCGCCCTTGCGTTGTTCTTTTTCAGCGGAAGCGAATACACGCGTATCTACATTGAGTTTCGGCGCTTTTATTTTATGGATCACCGGACTTGCAGCGGGAACATGACGCATGATCTGTTCACTATAGGTTTTAGAAGCTTTCTGTTCGTTTTTCATTTTGATGGAAGCCGTCATCTCAGGCACATTCTGATCCTGCATCAATGAAGACGTTACGGGATACATTTTTTCCACCTGGCTTTTCGTAGAACTTGTCGCCTCCGTTTTATTCACAGCGCCGGAATGATGCATGTAATAGCCTTTGGTGTAATGCCTTTTCATCAAGGTCATTTTATTACCGCAAGAGCTGATCAGTATTGCGAGGGCAAGAAAAGAAATGAATTTTTTCATATATATGTGTTTGTGCCGAAGGCATCCCTTCGGGAGGTTAATACGTTACAAAGAAAAATTAAAAATGCAGATAAAAGTCGCCTGTTAATAATTTATATTCGTCGGTATAATCATGATGCGCCTCTTTGTCAATGCTCATTGTTTTATCATCAAGCGGTGATTGCTTGAAAGAGAACTGCATGAGGTGCCTTTTTTCTGTGTTATTTACAAGTTTGGTCTTAATGCGCAGCCTTTTTACAAGAAACAGTCCTTTCTTTTCGGCCAAAGCTTTAAAATCGAGCGCCTCTTTGGTAGGAAGGATGATATAGAACTTGCCGGTATCGTGCAAGATCCTTTTCACTCCATCTACCAGGTCAAGAAAAGGCAAAGTATCATTATGGCGGGCGTGATTCCGTTCTTCATCAGGCGCCCGAAAAGAATCAACGAAATACGGGGGGTTGCTGATGATCACATCATATTTGATCTGCGAGGTTTTTATAAAATCCTGCAGCGCAGCCTTGTACACTTTTATCCTGTCGGCCCAGGGCGAGCCTGCCGTGTTCTCATAAGCCTGTTCAAAAGAACTTTGCTCTATATCAATAGCGTCTACATACGCCTGCGACTTCTGCGCCATCATCAACGCGATAACACCTGTGCCGGTGCCAATATCTAAAATGAATTTTGCTTTGTCAACTTTTGCCCAGGCTCCCAGCAGCACAGCATCGGTGCCAACTTTGTGCGCGCACTTTTGCTGGTTAACGGTGAACTGCTTAAAAACGAATGACTGGTTGGGCATACATTATTACCAAGATATACCTAAAGATAAGAAAAAAACCCGGAATTTATTACTCCAGGTAAATATCTATAAGCCCTTCGGGGGCCGTGTAATGTACAATTTTGGCTTTTACATCGGTTTTATCGATGAGCTCAAGGCTAAATGGCAAGAGAACCTCCTTCTCATTCACTACCAGCGAGAACATTTTTTGTCCCGGCATGTCTATCACTTCGTGAATGATGCCGAGGTCGCCTTTTACAGTATCTATGAGCCGATAGCCGGTATAATCGGCCTGCTTCTCCCCGGCCCGCAGATTCTTTTTTTCCAGCCACACCTCTTTGCCCAGTATCTTCTGCGCCTCCTCCGGGTTGTTTACCGAATCGAAAGACAAAATGAGGTTCTTACCCGAAAACTTGATACTGCTAGTGAAAAAAGGTGTGGGAACTCCGTTGATCTCAATAAAAAAAGCATTGCTTTTTTTAAGATCGGGGCCCGGGCCATTGTCCAGGAACAGCACCATAGCCCCCTTAATGCCGTGAGGACGTGTAAGTTTGCCTATTTTCACCAGGTCTGGCACCATAAAAAAGAGTACTTTTGCAAACACAAAAATACAGGCTTTTGCCGGCTAAAGAAAAAATATATTTCGCCTCCGATTTTCACCTGGGCGTGCCCGATGCTATAAGCAGCCTGGAGCGCGAGAAAAAGGTGGTTGCCTGGCTCGACCGCGTAAAACACGATGCCGCTGAAATTTACCTGGTTGGCGACATCTTTGATTTTTGGTTCGAATACCGCTATACTGTACCCAAAGGATTTGTAAGATTACTAGGTAAGATCGCCGAGATCACCGACAGCGGAACACCCGTTCACGTTTTCACGGGCAACCACGATATGTGGCTGTTTGATTATTTGCCGAAAGAGACCGGCGTGCAATTACACCGCGAACCTATTGAAAGAACCTACGGCGGAAAACTTTTTCTAATAGGCCACGGAGATGGTTTAGGCCCCGGCGATAACTGGTATAAACTGCTCAAGAAAATATTCGCCAATAAAGCATGCCAGTGGATGTACGCGCGTTTGCATCCCAACTTCGCGTTTGGACTAGCCACTTACCTCAGCAAAAGAAGCCGTATCGCCACAGGATCCAGCGACGCAAAATACCTGGGCGACGAGAACGAATGGCTCTTCCAGTACTGCAAAGAGAAACTGAAAGAAAAACAGTACGACTATTTTATTTTTGGTCACCGCCATTTACCCATCGACGTAAAAGTGGGCGACAAGGCGCGTTACGTGAATTTGGGTGAGTGGGTGAACTATTATACGTATGCTGAGTTTGACGGCAAGGACCTTCATCTGAAAAAATTTGAATTGTAAGATGCCCGGCGCGTTCCAGATAAATAACAAGCAGCTTAACCGCTTCATTTATATATTAGCGGCGGTAGTATTGCTTTTTATGTTCAAGTACCGCTTTGGCGGCGAGAACGGAGAGGAGTATAAACGCGTGATCAACGGGGATGGAAAAGGTTATTACGCCTACCTGCCAGCGGTGTTCATTTACCACGATCTTACTTTTTCTTTTTTTGATAAGGACCCTGAGAAATTCGGCTACCAGTATTCGAACACATTTTTATTGAACCACGACAAAAAGAACCTCAACAAATACACTTGCGGGGAGGCCATCCTGCTGATCCCTTTCTTTTTGCTGGCGGTAGCTTACAGTTGGTTCATGGGTTTGCCTATTGACGGGTATAACGGCGCCTTCCACATTTTTGTAGCGCTGGGCAACCTGTTCTATTTTGTGCTCGGGCTCATTGTTACAAAAAAAGTGCTGCAATGGTATCGCCTCTCCAACATGTCCATCGCTTTAAGCCTGCTTGCGCTGACCTTAGGAAGTAACATTCTCAATTACGTGGTCAATGAAAGTTCGATGTCGCATGTATTCTCTTTTTTTACCATCGCGCTCAATGTGTATTTGGCCAAACGCTTTTTTGAATACCGTTCGTTCCGCGTGCTCTTGCTCGGTGGGCTCACGCTGGGTCTTATCGTTCTCATCAGGCCTATTAACGGGATGGTTGTTTTCGCGTATCCTTTTTTGGCGGGCGAAAAAGATTTCTTCAAGATCGTAAAGGAGCAGTTTCGTGACTTCTTGTGGGCCGGGCTTGCCGCCTGCCTGGTGATCTTCATTCAACTGCTTATCTGGAAGATCGAACTGGGGCATTTTTTGGTGTATGGCTACAAGAACGAAGGGTTTTATTTCAACCAGGCCCCGCCTATCGGCGATTATCTTTTCAGTTTCAAGCGGGGCGCCTTCATTTACTCGCCGGTACTTTTCTTATCCTTCATCGGCCTGTGGAACATGCGCCATGAAAAACGCGCTACACTCTGGTTCTGCTTCTTTCTGCTTCTTGTTGTGTACGTGCACGCCAGCTGGTGGAGCTGGTATTACGGAGATGGTTTTGGAGAAAGACCACTAACGGATTTTTATGTTTTCTTCGCGCTCGCGATAGCGTGGGCCTTTGACAGGGCGGGAAAAAAAATATTGCGGTATGTACTCTTACCGGTGCTTGTGATCTTCGTGTTCCTGCACCAGGTATTTATGTACCAATATATAAAGGGCATCATTCACCCGTATTCGATGGACTTTGAAAGATTCGCGTATGTTTTTATGCGAACGTCGGATCAGTACCGCTACCTGTTTAAATGCGATGCCGAAGAGTTTTATCAACCCCGCGGCGTAAGGGTTGTGGACAGTCTTAGGTACAGCCTGATGGATGTGAACGAGCCGGTTCCGGGCCACCTTATTATTGACAAGAAGAACATCCGCCAGGGCGAGTACTTTGAAATAAACGAAAATTTTCTTTTAACCTACGAAGTGATCACAGATTCTTCCTGGCTATATAAAGCCCGTTACGCCGAAATGTCTTTTGATTTCTATCAACCCGATCCCGACTCGGCCGCTTCAAATATGCTGGCCTATGTGACCATCAGCGGCAAGGATAATGCTTCTTCATACTATAACGCCGATCCATTGACGGGGAAGATATTCAACCAGGCCGGGCAGTGGTTCCCGGTCTTCGAACGTTTGAAGATCGGCATACCCGAAAAGACAGGCTTGATGATACATGTTTTCATCGGCAACCCGACGAGCCGGAGATTATTCATCAGGAACCTTAAAATACGCATCGTAGAAGCAAATCTTTAATTGAACAGATATGGAACAGAACAAGTATAAATTCGGCACCAAAGCGATACACGCCGGTGCTGATCCCGATCCCAGCACAGGCGCCATCATGACGCCCATTTACCAAACCTCTACCTACGTGCAGGAGTATCCCGGCAAGCACAAGGGTTTTGCTTATGCGCGCGGAAAAAATCCTACCCGCGAAGCGCTTCAAAAAAATATCGCCGCGCTCGAGAACGGGAAGCACGCGCTTTGTTTCAGCAGCGGCATGGGCGCCACGGATGCGGTCATTAAATTACTGAGACCCGGCGATGAAGTGATCACCGGCGACGATCTGTATGGCGGCAGCTACCGCATGTTCACTAAGATCTTCATGAACTTTGGGATCAAATTTCATTTTGTAGATATGACCGACGCGAACGTGGTAGCGAAGCATGTGAACGCGAACACGAAGCTGATCTGGGCCGAAACGCCCACCAATCCCACGATGAAGATCGTGGATATAGAAGCCTGCGCGGCCATTGCCAAAAAGAACAATGTATTGCTGGCGGTGGATAATACCTTCGCTTCTCCGTTCCTGCAAAATCCTTTATCGCTGGGTGCGGATATCGTGATGCACTCGGTAACAAAATACCTCGGCGGACACAGCGACGTGATCATGGGCGCGTTAGTGATGAATGACGATACATTGTACGAGCAATTGGCCTTCATCCTGAATTCATGCGGTGCCAACCCCGGACCGATGGATAGCTTCCTGGTGCTGCGCGGTATCAAGACCCTGCACGTGCGCATGGAGAGGCATTGTTTTAACGGAAAACACATTGCCGAATACCTGAAAACGCATCCGAAGATCGAAAAGGTCTATTGGCCAGGCTTCACCGATCATCCCAACCACGCCATCGCAAAAAAACAAATGCGCGACTTTGGCGGCATGATCGCTTTTGTATTGAAGAACGCTTCGGTTGAAGAAACATTCCGCATTGCTTCCTCGTTCAAAGTATTCTCGCTGGCAGAATCGTTAGGCGGCGTTGAATCTTTGGTGAATCACCCCGCCACGATGACGCATGCTTCTATCCCCAAACCCGAGCGTGAAAAAGCCGGCGTGGTAGACAACCTGCTTCGATTAAGCGTTGGAATAGAGGACATTGAGGATCTTTTGGCCGATATTAAGCAGGCCTTAGGCTAAAAAAAGCAAAAAATAGGGGTGAAATACTCCTCATATTTTTTTTGTTAGCGCGGCTTTTTATATCTTTATTTGATCATTATAAAACCATTCTTAAGATGAAACAAACCTACAAATTACTGGCAGCTTTTACTTTGTTTGCCGGCTCCATGCTGGCACAACAGATCATTCCATGCGGAACTGATCAGGCAATGCAGGATCTCCTGAATAAAGACCCCGAAGCGAGAGCCCGTTATGAAAAAATTTATGGAATTGGATCGCAGGATGTAGCTGACCAGCGTAATGACCACAACAGCGTTAGCTCGACCTATTATATTCCTGATACAGTTCCTGTGGTGATACACATCCTCCATCAGAATGGGCCGGAGAACGTTTCTGACGCTACGGTCTATGCGTTCCTGGCGGAAGTGAACAAGATCCATCAAAAGACCAATTCGGATACGGTCAATATCCATTCGTATTTCCAACCAATGACCGGCGATAATAACCTGTACTTTAAACTTGCCACCAAAGACCCGAACGGAAACTGCACCAACGGTATCATCCGTCATTATGACGCCAACACCAATTGGGAACAGCAAAACCCCGGTTTTAATTATTCTGGCGCGGGTGCCGGCAGGTGGCCCACCAATAAATACCTGAACGTATACCTGGTAAAAAACATTTGTCCTACGCAACCCTGCGGCGGTAGCGGCGGTGTGATCGTGGGCTACACCTACCTGGGCGGAACCTGGCCCAGTAATTCATCGTCTGACGCGATCGTTTACAACAGCGGTTGGATGACAGGAGCCAACGCGCGTTCTATGGCACATGAGATAGGCCATTGGTTCGGTTTGCCCCACACTTTTGGAAGTACGAACAGCCCCGGGACCTGTACTACCAATTCAGATGATTTTCTTACAAGCGGAAGTTATGGTACAGGTGTTGTCGATGACACTCCTAAAACACCCGGAGCATCGAGCACTTGTCCTCCAAGCACACCCAACACCTGTGATGCAAGTAATTTTGCCAACGTGCAAAACATCATGGATTATTCTTCCTGCCCCATCAACTTTACCGAAGGCCAGGTGAAGCGTATGCATAACTGCATGGCCTCTTCTCTTGCAGGCAGGTCAAACCTTATGTCTGCCGCCAATAAAGTAGCCACCGGCGTACGCTATCCCCAAGTTTGTGTACCCATTGCCTATTTTAAGGCTACAGCGCGCATGGCGTGCCCGAACACCATTATCACTTTCAGCGATAGTTCTTTCAACGCGCGTCCAACCGGCTGGAACTGGAATTTCCCGGGTGGAACTTTCCAGAACGGAACATCCGCCACTGATTCCATGCCCCAGGTAAGTTATGCTGCCCCCGGTATTTACGCGGTTTCTTATACCGCTTCTACCAGTGCGGGCGGCGGAACGATCACGAAATCAAACTATATCCATATACTTAGTAATGTACCCAGCTACAATACGGCATGGACAGAGGGTTTTGAAACATCCACCCTGCCAGGGGCCGACTGGAACACGTACAGCACGCCTGCCTATGACTGGACAGTTACGAATATGGCGGCAGCGAGCGGCATGAAATGTGCCATGATCGATAATACACTGAACAGCTCCGGAACTATAAGCACGATAGAAACTACCTCTTTCGATATCTCCTCTTTCACCAGTCCGAAGTTAGTCATCAAACTTGCCTACAGGCAGCAAACCTCCACTGACAATGATAAGTTCCAGGTGCTTAGTTCTATTGATTGCGGGAAGACCTGGACTGCACGTATGACCCGCCAGGGTTCGGCGCTGGCAACGGTAACTCCGCCAAGCACCTCCCCTTTTTATCCGGGTACATCTAATTTCTCTACTTATACGGTTAACATCAACGGTGTGACAGGAAGTAGTAACGTACGTTTCCGCTTCACGTTCACGGCCGATCAAAATGCTACCGGCGGCGTTGGAAATAATATCTTTCTTGACGACATCAATCTTTTTGACGCCTCGGTTGGTATCCAGAACATCGAAGAAATGATCGGGATGAGCCTCTACCCCAATCCTACTTCGGGTGTGATCAACCTGGACCTGAACCTGAGCGAGAATCACCTCATTTCCGTGAGCGTTGCGGATGTTTTAGGGCGTTTGGTTGAAACAATTCCCGCTAAACAATATGGTGCAGGCGAACTTTCTATAGGTCTTGCACAGAAAAAGGTTTACCAGCCCGGCGTTTATTTTGTAAATGTGGAGGTTGACGGCAAAAAGATCTCTAAAAAAGTGATCGTGCAGTAATTGTCTCTTAAGGATATGGAAAACGGCGGTCGATGACCGCCGTTTTTTATTTCTTACACGTTTGCAACTAAACCGATTTCATCTGCTGCTTTCTTCACTTCAGCTAATAATTCTTAACATTACCGTGTTAAAAAGGTTTATTTCTTTTAAAACAGGGCTTTTTGTTTTATCTTAGTTTTGTACTACGTATGAAACCTGAAACTAAACTATTAACTGAGTTCTTCACGAAGAAAAAGATCGGCGGCGAGGTGAGCATTAACGACCTGCGTGATAAAGAATTCTCCGGACATAAACTCTCTGCTGAAGAAAAACGCGCTATCCGCAATTACGATAATTACCGCATCAAAGTACTTAACGCGCAAACCGAAGAAGACGCTTTCCATAACACGTACCGCCAACTGCAGGTGGTTGCCAACCTCGGCGACTGGAAAGAATTCCTGAGATCCGACTACGAGTAGGATACGAATTACTGATCTGTACGAATTTACGAATTGCTTACTTACCTGGGCTTTGGCATAGTCCAATACTCATACGCATATTCGTATGGCCTTTAATCGTAATTAGAATTGAAAATAGATGAAGGGCTGCATATCGGCGCTCATGGCCTGGTATAAAAGGAAGATGAGCGCCACAACCACCACGCCCATTACAGGTACAGGCATGCTGCTGAAGGTAGCGCGGTAGTATTCTTTGGCGCGCTCCGGTATCCAGTGTATCATGTACCCGATCAGTATCACCAACAGAACCCCGCGGTAGGAAACCAATACAGGGATGATGAGATCGAGGCCAAAATGATTTTGTATCCTGTCAAAAAGATCGCTCACGGTCTGCAGATCGTCGCTGCGGAACCAGATGCGGGTGAAGCTGATGAAAAGTAAAGTAAGCATCATGAAAAAGAATTTCGCGAAATAATTATTCGTATCCCTGAAAGGAGAGATCTTTTGCCAGAGCTTGTGTATCACCAGTCCCAATCCGTTCAGGCCGCCCCAGATCATGAACATCCAGCTGCTGCCATGCCATAATCCACCCAGCAGCATGGTGATCATGATATTGATATTGGTATTGATGGTACGCTTGAATCCTTCGAAATAATACATCAAAACAGCAAAGAGAACCGCAACGCCGGGCAGAAAAGCGAAGAGACGCAGGTTGCCGCTCAGTAAAATAAATACACTGACCAGAACAAAAATACATAGATAGGTGCCCACCGTTCCCTTCTTGTTGCCACCCAGGGGAATGTACAGGTATTCTTTCAGCCAGCTGGATAAGGAGATGTGCCAACGCTGCCAGAACTCGCTGGTACTTTGCGCTTTGTAGGGCGAACGGAAATTTGTTTTAAGCCGGAAGCCCAGTAAAAGAGCCACGCCAATGGCAATATCTGTATAGCCCGAGAAATCGGCATAGATCTGCAGCGAGTAGCCTAAAATTCCCAGGATCACCTCAACACCGCTGTAATAGTTCGGATTCTCGAAAATGCGATCCACATAGTTCACGCCCACGTAATCGGCCATGATCTTTTTAATAAGGCCGTTGATGATCCAGAACAAAGCAAGTCCGAACTCTCTCTTGGGAAGCGAATAGGGCTGATGGATCTGGTGCAAAAACTCATGCGATTTTACAATAGGACCCGCCACCAGGTGCGGAAAAAAACAAACAAAGAAACCGTACTCAAAAACATTGTTCGCCGGCTTCACTTTCTGGCGGTAAAGGTCAATGATATAAGAGAGCGACTGGAACGTAAAGAAAGAAACGCCCACCGGCAATATCAATTTATCTACGCTGAAAGCGGTATCGAAATAACTGTTGGTGAAATGCGAGAAGTGATTGAAGAAAACAATATCGGTGCCAAACAATTGGTTGGCGCTTTGGGTAAAGAAATACGCGTATTTGAAATAACCCAGCAAACTGAGATTGATGCAGACACTTATGGTAACAAAGAGTTTTTTAGCCCATTCCTTTTTTGCCTTGTAGATAAGTTGACCCCAGGTATAATCGCTGCAAATAGTAAAGATGAGGAGGATGAGAAAGACGCCGCTCGTTTTGTAATAGAAGAAAAAACTTACCGCCAGTAAATAAATGGTGCGGGCCTTGCTGAACTTATACAGGAAGGAGTAGAATACCAGCACAACAGCCAGGAAGAACCAGAAAAAAAGCTGCGTAAAGAGCAAGGGTTTGTCCTGCTGGTAAGCGAGTACGGACTGAAGTATGTGCTCAAAAAATTCCTTCAAAGGGCCTTTTACAACGAAATAAAAGTAGGCTCTTTCTTACTATGAAAAAGGGGGTCCCGGGCTAATTTTCAAAGGTTAATTGTTAACTTTCTTTTTTTGGTTGAAAGTATGGTGGAACTGGTAACCCACTGAAAGGATGGCCCCTACCGTGCCAAAACGGTGATTGGCGTTTCCATTGCCTTTGTACTGCACATAGCACCAGAGGTAATTGGCGTAAGCCGCCTTGCCGGTAAATTCTACACATAAATGATCAAAGAACTCGCCCCGTATGCCGGTCTCAACACCCGCGATAAATCCCGCCAGGCGCCAGCAATTGTTGAGACGGGTGCCAAATAGCGTGACATCGGTCCTTGGAACAACAATTCCGGCTCCGGGTTTTAAGATCCAGCCAATATTGTTCCTGCCTTCCTTGCCTGTATAAAGCTTCCAGCGTTTGATATAGTTAATCTGCCAGAAATTGGCACCATCAGTATGCTCAAAATGAAAGTTCGGCGATTGAAGCAATGTGTCCTTATCAACCTCTTCACCTAAAATATTCCCTTTGATCCGCACTTTTTGGTCATCCACTATATACTTCGCATGATCATAATTGATCTCCCAGCCTTCATCCTGGCGATTATTCATAAAAAAACCTATACGCACATTGAATTGCGGAATGGTGATGTTCACGATATCACTCCACTTTGACGCAATTTGATCGAAGTCGGGACTATCATGAGCCATTGAGTTATAGATCTTAAAATCATAGGTTCCATTAGAAGGGTTTGGATCCCCTGAGGCGCCGGTATTCTTAAAATGAATGGTGCTTTTGGTAAATGCCCAGCGGCTATACCCCCAGGTTCCGTAAAAAGTGAGTTTACGCGAGGGTTTTTGCAATTCTGCTGTTTGCGAAAAAGCGTAAAATGATAAAAGACCAAACAGGTACGGTAAACAGTATCTCATGGAATAGTTCGCAAATATGCAAAAAATCCAATAATTATGTAAATTTTTTATCTAATAATCAACCATTTCCATCATTTTCCCGGAAGGGGAACGACTCCGGTTGGGGCCGCCGGTTGCTGAACTGCCGGGGTTGCCGCAGGAGTAGCATTGATGCCCGGAATGGCCATGCAATTAGCCAGTCCGTTCTTGGCCTGGGCATGATTCGGGTTGATCCTTAAACACTGTTCGAAGGCATTCTTGGCTTTTTGATAATCCTTTAAAGAGAAAGCCGCGCCGCCCAAATTATACCAGATCTCGGGGTCCTGCGGGAATATCTTCGAAGCGCGCTCGAACCAATAGGCCGCATTGGGAATGTTGTTGGCCTTGGCATCCGCAAAAGCCTGCTGTATATAAACGTTCGACAATACACGGTAATAGGTTCCTAAGAACGGGTTGCTTGGGTACAGTTGGTAAGCCTTGCCCCAGATCTCTTCTGCCTTATTGTAATCACGCATCTTGAAATAAGCGAGCCCTAAATTGAGGTAACCGTTCACGTATTTCGGGTGCATTTCCAAAGCGTGGTTGAGATAACCGATAGCCTTATCGAGGTATTCCTTTTCATGCTTTTTGTTGGCAGGTCTTTCAGAAAGATCGATCCAACGGGCCCCGGCGTTACCTAAACACAATACGCTGTTAGGCATGGTCAGCACGTCGTTGGTGAAGAGGGTGATATCATTTTTCCAGACCGCGTTGCGTGTAATGGTTCTCCAACCAAACAATACGGTTATCACCAGCACAACAGCCCAAAGAACTGTTTTGTGCATTTTAACCGAAGAGAATATTTTCTTTCCTTCCTCTGTAAATAACCAGGCCACACAAACAGCCCAGCCTAAAGAAGAATGGAATATCAAACGTTCGCCCATGGTGGCACCTATATCAAAGAGCAGGTTACAGATCATCAAGAAATTGGCGAAGAAGAATAACAAGCCCCATGCTACCGGGTGTTTTTTCTTAGCGAGCTTGTAGGTGAGAATGGCCAGCGTGATGTAGATAGCCAGGGATAAAAGTGTGTCCCAGCTTGCGATGTCGCGATACGGAATACTGTTATAAGAATAATCCGAGCTTAACACAGCCGGGAAGAAAAGCAGGATAAGATATTTCAGCCACACATAGATCTTGGTTCCCATTACCTGCGTGCCTTTAGCCAATAAGAAGGGATTGTTCAGTAACTCTGTATCCGGTACAGGCTTTTTGATGGCCACGATGGAGAAACGGATCATGAAATAAACAACGAATGCCGCGCCCAGGCCCAACATCAAATTGTAATAATTCTTCAATTTGAAATCCTTGTCGAAAAGATAAAGCGTAACCGGAATACCAACGATCAAAGTAATGGCATACTCTTTTGATAAAAGCGAAAGAAAGTAATTGACAGTGCTCCACACAATGTATTTCGTCTCACGGGTTTCCGCGTACTTAAAGACGTTAATAAAGGTAAGCGCGATAAAGATCATGGAGAATATCTCATCCCTACTCTTCATATTGGCAATTACCTCGGTATGTATAGGATGTATACAGAAGAACAAAGCCGAAAGAAAAGCAAGGTCGGGATACTGCGGGAACATGTGGTTTCTGAACATGGCATAGATCAACAACACGCACAACACATAAAAAAGTACGTTGTTGAAGTGCCGCAGCATACAGCCTTCCGTCAAACAATCATTGTCGTTAAAAAGTTCATCCTTGTTAATGTCTTCTTCCACATCACCTTTTCCGTTGGCGTTCTTGTCCCAGCAATTGGCGGGCGGCAAATGCCCGTCCTTATAACTGCCGATGAATTCCTGCTCAATAGCGAAGCTCACAATAGAAAGTGGCCTGTAACGACCGCCGGCCAGCTGGGCCTTGGCGTTCATCTGCTTATAGAAACTGTGATAAGCGTCGCGGCTCATGATGCTGTCAATGCCCCCGATACCTTCCATCACGTATTCGTTCTTATGGATCACGATCCCGTCATCTAAGGCAAACTCATTGTAAATGGTATTGATATAAAAGATGAACCCGATAAGGCCCAGGACGATATAAGGCACTTTGGGGTTAGAGAAAGGAAACAGTTCGAAGGGCTTAAGAATGGGGGTGAAACCTTTCTTGTTCTTTTGCTTTGCCATAATGAGACACAAATATAGTTTTTGTTACTGAAATACCATAATTAAAGGACACAGATAGGGGATGTGGTTCCCTAGCCGATATTATAAACAAATTGAGGTAACAGCGGGCGCCAGGCTAAACATCAGACTGTATCACGACTAATTACCCTTGCTCATTAGCTTTTCCAGGTCAGGATGAGAAATGCTGTTCTTACTTAGTTCCTTGGCGATCCGGTAATTCTTAACAGCCAGCTCAACATTACCGCCCTTTGAAAAATAGAGCGCGTAGATCAGGTAATAGGCGGGAGCGCCGGGGTTTATCTGTAGGGCGCGATTGATGAGATTAGCGCCATAAACGGCACTTTCATCCGGGGGGCCATTAAAATTCAATAAAATACATTGCGAAAGATCGCTCAGAAGGGTATCGTTATTAGGGCGCTGTCTTACTAAAGTTTCGAAAAATGGTTTTGCCTGTTTATACTTTTTAAGTTCAAAATATCCGTAAGCCGCCAGGGAATTGAGCCGCAGATCGTCTGGAAAAAGCTTGAGACCTTTTAACGCGAGATCGATACACTCCTTAACCTTATGCTGACCGCCCAGGTAAACTCCGTACATTTGGTGCAGATCTAATGAGCCGGGATCGAGCTGCAAGGCTTTATTAAAATACGAGATGCATTTTTTGTGTTCCTTGGGCGTTAAGTAACTGTACAAATAAGCCCGGATGAGCTGGTTGTTAGAGGCCAGGCTATCGAATTGCACAGCCTTTTCACTGAAATCAAGCGCTTTGGCTGACTGGCCTGTAAAATAATAGGCCTGTGCCATGCAGGTAAGTAATTCGCTATGAATTCCTCCTCGATCAAACACTTTTTCAAAGTATTCTAAAGACTTGCGGTAATCCCGGCTATCATAAGCGGCAATACCAAAACTATATTCGGCGCGCATGTCATTTTGAACTTTAAGATCCTGCAGTTTATCAAGCAAATAGGTTATTTTAAGTTTATAAACAGGATCAAGTCCACAAAAGCGCTGGTAATAGGTAACCAGGTTAGTCAGCGCGTCTATGTTTGTGCTGTCGTTCCCTAAAGCCCTGCGATAAAAATATTCTGCCGAATCTTTCTTATTTTCATGAAAGCCATATACGTTTGCAAGGATCAGCAGGTTTTCAGGATCATCAGGGAATAAATAATGGGCCTGCAAAGCATACTTTTTGCTTAGGTCACGCTGGTTTTGCATCCATTTGATGCTTGCCAGGAGAGTGAACATACTGTACTCACGCGGGCTTACTTTCAGGGCCTTTAGGGCCATAACTTCGCAGCCCTCGAAATTTTTCAGGGCGTACAGCATTTTGGCATAGTTCAGAAGCGTAAAAGCGTTCGCGCTGTCAAGCCGGTAGGCTTTTTCAAAATAGATCTTTGCTGAATCCATCTGGTTAAGATATCCCAGCACGTTTGCTTTATAGGTATAATTATAAGCAGAAGCGGGCAAATAGCGCAGTAGAATATCCACTCCGGCCAGGGTTCCTTTATAATCTTTGAGAGCACTTTTCAATATTACCTTAGCATTTGTCACTGAAAGATAATTTTCCAGGCTGTAACATCGTAAACTTTCCAGGGTGGCGACTAATTTCCGGCTGGGATTTTTTTCCATTTTCATTGCATGAAGCACCACCGGGAAATTCGTTTGGTCGTTGATCTCTTTTATAAAAGTAGAGTCGGCTAGGGTTATAAACTTAATACTGTAATTCCTCATGATCCGGTTATTCTTTTGCGTAGCGCATCCGCGTATTTCCAGAACATTGCTGTCGGCGCGCGCCGTTTCATAGAGGTTGCCGTAATAAACCAGGTCGAAACCGCCGGCCTCTGCCTTATCCACCAGCAGTGAGTCGTAGGGGTCCCCGGTTCCCGGGTAATTTGTTTGTACAAGTGCAAGGGGTAGTTGATAGACACTGCGCAAATGATCCAGGCGGACAAAAAGTTTGTGGGCGATATCAAAATCCTGGTTTGGATTATCCTGCATTACTTGAAATGTGTTAATTGCGATGTAAAGGCTGTCGGGGTGTTTGTTTATGGCCAATGCGGGCGATATTTCCTTTTGATGCAGCAGACTATAAAAAAAATAAACACCAGCCACGACTATCGCAAGCGCCAAAACAAGGGCCACGTTCTTTCTTTTTGAACTACGTTCTTTTTGAGGAGCCGTCTGGGGTGGATCTGTTAATTGCTCCTTATTCTTTGAAAGTTCAATTATTTTTTGCCGTGAAAGGTTGATCTCTTTCTTAAGTTCGTCGAAACGCTGCGCTTCATCCTGGCTCTTGCTTTCAATTTCCTTTATTTTACTTAAGATCTGCTCCTCGGCCTGTTTATTGAGTTTTTCCCTGACAATGGTCTCCCGAATGATCTCTTTATGAATTACTTTTTCCTCAGCCTTCACAATAGAAAGATCGAGGTTCTGCGGCATGTGTATTTTCAGATGTTCTTTAAAAAGATATTCATTGAACAGACTTAGCGCGTTGATAGCATAAATAGTCTCTTCTTTACCAACAGGATTATCATGAGCAGCCTTATTTCCGGTGATCTGCAGCGTTTCCAGCATGTTGATCACTTTCCTGGACACGAGTCCTTCCTGTATCAGAAGCAAAATAAGCTCTTTCAGACTTTTGCCCTCCAACTTGCTTTCTGCCGATTTTTGAGAATAGGCGTTGAAAATAATGATCTTGCATGATGCTTCAGCCGCCTTACGGCAATTGGAGGCCGAGTCAGCATAGGCCTCATCCCTATAATACCGCACCGCGCGGCTAACATAGCTGCAATAATCGGCTATTTTGTCGGTAAGACTGTTTTTCAAAACGGGGTTAATTAACGCTTACAAATATACACCTGGCTGAGAGAATTCTTCGCTTTTGTCTTCGTATATTCGTCCGAATTATATTTTGTCCGAGAGATGAATCCCAATTTGAACCCTGATGAAGAGCACCTCAGCGCAGCCGACAAAGACGCCGAAAAGGCTTTGAGGCCCGCCCTGTTTGACGACTTCAGCGGACAGGAAAAAGTGGTGGAGAACCTGCGTGTTTTTGTGCAGGCGGCCCGCCAGCGACAGGAAGCCCTCGATCATGTGCTTTTACACGGCCCCCCGGGCCTGGGCAAGACCACCCTGGCGCACATCATTTCGAACGACCTGGGCGTGAACATTAAAATTACCAGCGGACCCGTGCTGGATAAGCCCGGCGATCTGGCAGGACTGCTTACAAATTTAGAACCCAATGATGTTTTGTTCATTGACGAGATCCATAGGTTAAGTCCCGTAGTGGAAGAGTATTTGTACTCGGCTATGGAGGATTACAAAATAGACATCATGCTCGACAGCGGGCCCAGTGCCCGGTCTGTACAGATAAAATTGAATCCCTTTACGCTGGTGGGCGCTACTACGCGCAGTGGCCTGCTTACTTCACCACTCCGCGCACGTTTCGGGATCAATGCCCGCTTGAATTATTATACTTCCGATATTCTAACCGGCATCATCAAACGCAGTGCGGCCATTTTACAGGTGGAGATAGAGCACGAAGCTGCATTTGAGATCGCAAGACGCAGCCGGGGAACCCCGCGTATTGCCAATGCTTTGTTGCGTCGTGTGCGCGATTTCGCGCAGATCAAAGGAGATGGAAAAATAAATTTAGAGATCGCGCTCTATTCCTTAAAAGCGCTGAACGTAGATGCGAATGGTCTTGATGAAATGGATCACCGTATCCTCTCGGCCATCATCGAAAAATTCAAGGGCGGGCCTGTTGGTATAACCACCATTAGTACAGCAGTAGGAGAAGAAGCCGGAACTATTGAAGAAGTATACGAACCCTTTTTGATACAGGAGGGTTATTTACAGCGAACTCCTCGCGGAAGAGAAGCAACCGAGAAAGCTTACCGGCAAATGGGCAAGACGCCAAATCGAAACCGCGGAAGTCTCTTTGACTAGAGCCTGTCTATTTTTTGCTGCTGTTACGCCCGATCAACTCGGTCTTTAAGCCTATCTGGTCGTGAACGATCTTTTTGTCTGCATCCTTCTCTCCTATCAGTCGGGCCAGTTCTTCAAAAGCGCGCTCTCCCAATTTTTCTACGGGTTGTTTCACCGCAGAGATGGATGGGTTGTACAGGCTGAATAATTCATTGTCGTCGAAAGACGCGAACAAAAGATCCTGCGGTATTTTGATGCCCGATTTCTCAAATGTTTGAAGGCAATGTCGCGCTATCTGGTTGTTGAGCACAAAAAGTGCGTCTACCTCCTGGCGGCCATATAATTCACTCACCGCTTCCTCCACATCTTTTTCTATTTGCGAGAAAGAGATCTCTTTCACGAGGTCCATTTCAAATTTAATTCCCGCGTTCTCCAACGCTTTTTTATACCCGCTAACACGATCTTTAATGGGGCTGATATAGCCGGGAGAAATAGAGAGCAATCCTATTTTTTTGGCGCCACCGGCAATGAGGTGCTGCGTCATTTCGAGTGAACCTTCAAAGTTGTCGATGCCTACTGTACTGGCCGGAATGTTACTGAGCTTACGGTCGAGCAACACCAGCGGGTAACGGTTGGGCATAATGTCTTTAAGATTGCCCGGAGCTTTGAGCGAAGTAGTGAGGATGACCCCATCCACGCCCTGGCTATGAATTAATGCGTTAAGCAGATCTATTTCCTTCTTGGGGTTTTCGTGTGTATTGGCAATAATGATGCGATACCCGGCTTTGTCGGCCAGTTGTTCTATCTGTGTGGCTATTTGCGCGAAAAAAGGATTACTGATATCGGCAACGACAAGGCCAATGAGATTTGATCTTTTAAGGCGAAGCATGCGGGCCGAGGAACTTGGCTGGAAACCGAGCTTTTTAATGGCGGCCAACACTTTTTTCTGCGTGACCTTACTGACCCCATATTTGTCGGCCTTGTTATTCAGTACAAAAGAAACGAGCGTTTTAGAAACACCTATCTTTTTTGCAAGCTCTTCGATGTTATACTTTTTATGGGTCATAAACGGCAGGTTTAAAAAATGGTTGCAACGATTCTTTCAAATATCGTAATCTTCCCGCTTAATCGCAATTTCTTCCGAAACCTAAAACGATTTAAGTATTAATGTCTTAAATGCCAGCCGTTTACCTCTTTTTGTGAAAAATGACTTGACAATCCGTGCGCTGTTTTACTATATTCAGCGAATGCTAAATCGTTTTAGGATGAAAATATTTTACGTTTTGTTGCTGTGCCACGGCTTATCGCTCACTCATTCGCACGCGCAATGCAGCTCGGCGGGTACAACCAATGCCGGAACGATCACGCCAACCACTTCCTGGCAAACTGTCACGCGGGCCGCAGGCAATAAATATTATTACCTCATCACAGCCGCCACCTGTAACACGTATACTTTCTCCTTCTGTTCCGGTGGCGGGTCTGTTGCGAGCGGCATGGATACCCAGATCACCATCACCGATAACTCAACCGGCACAATTTTTTACGGATACAATGATGATTACTGTAGTTACCAATCGCAACTGGTATGGACCCCAACCACGCCCGGAACCTACCGGGTCTTTATTTCGCAATACAGTTGCGCAAACCCTACGCAAAGCGGAACGCTGGCCTACATCTATGCGGCGGCCAATACCACCAACAGTAATTACGCCCTGAACGGAAATGCCAGCTCACCTTCACCTTTCGATTGTACCACGCTTACCTCGGCAACCAACAACCAGTTAGGCTGCGCCTGGGATGTAAACTCGCTGTTCAGTTTCAGTTCTAATTTCAGTTACGATTTCACCATCAACCTCGGAAGCTCCGACGCGGGCGCGGATGGAATGAGCTTTACCATACAAAACGATCCGCGCGGCTTATGCGCCTGCGGAACGGCCGGTGGCTCTATGGGCGCCGGAGGCATTACCAATTCCCTGATCGTAGAAATTGATACCTATACGAATTATGAAGACCGTGACGACTTTACCGGGGCCGACTATATTGGCTGCAACGGTGCGCTCGATCCCGATCACATTGATATCTGGACCGGAGGAACCGTAAATCCCAACCTCGATGCCAACTGCAATACTACCTCAGCAGGAGAAAGACCTGCTATTCCCTGGGCCGTGGCCCTAAAGAACGGCGCTTCTTACTATAATATAGAGAATGGCCTCAATCACATCCTTCGGATCACTTGGGTCAATGGCAGTCCCGGAACCTTAACGGTCGCTGTGCTCGATGCCAGCGGTTCCACCAGTTATGGCACTGCCTCCTACTCTTTTAATCCCATGACCATTTTCGGAACTAACACACCCTATTTTGGTTTTACCGCTTCTACCGGCGGTCTCAATAACACGCAATCGTTCTGCAATCCCTCCGCCCTGCTTCCCATCGAGCTGCTTGACTTTACCGCCATAAAAGAACACTCAACCGGCAAACTAAGCTGGACAACCGCCACCGAATCGAATAATAGTCATTTTTTAATTGAACGCTCAACAGACAGTCGCGATTGGACGACGCTTGGAAAAGTGAACAGTAATGCCCTGCACGGAAACAGCGTTCATGAACTTTCCTACTCGTTCACAGACAAGAACCTTCTTCCGGGTTCTAATTATTATCGCCTCAGGCAGGTAGATCATAACGGTACGTTTTCTTTTTCAGAGATCCGAACGCTCAACAATCAGCCCGTGATGCCGGTTGTTTTTCCTAATCCATTCGAAAGTAGTTTCAACCTGAATGTTCTTTCGGCGGAAGGTGCGAAAATAAAATATACAGTATTCAATAACCATGGCCAGGTCATCCTGGAAGAAGAATTGATCCACGAAAAGTCCGGCAATTTTGCCCGGAACATAGAAATAATGGATGGGGCAGGAATGTATTACCTGGTTTTGCAGGTAGAAGAAGAGCGATTTACTTATAAATTGATAGGGAAATAATTACCGCATCAACAACATCTTGCCGAAACCTTTCTTGAAATATCCATCGGCCTCGGTGCTCAGGTGATCGATCTCGTTCCCGTTAAGGCGGGTCTCTACGCGGTAAAAATAAACACCGTTGGCAAGTTTATCGCCAAACTGGTCGGTGCCGTCCCACGCGTAATCGGTAATGTTGCGGCCAATGTGCAGGAAGCCTAATTCCTCGCGGGTGATCTCCTTTACCACGCGGCCCGTAATGGTCAGTACCTGCACTTTAAAGGTCTCAGGAATTTCACTGCCCGTAATAGTAAAGACAAATTTAGTAGATGTGCTGAAAGGATTCGGGTAATTGAGGACTTCGGTAATAGAAGGTTTGTTCACGACCTCGAACTGGATCTTATAATCGATCTGGCCGCTCACATTTACACTGCGGTCGGTAGCATACACATGCAGCAGGTAAACACCATCCTGCCCCAGCACCGGTTTGTAATTGATCTTGCAGGAGTTGTGCGGTAACTGCGCGGGGATGAACTCCAGCTCATTGTTGAAATACAATCTTGTTTCTACAGACGAGCCCGGTTTGGTTACAAACACTTTGAAATTGGCCGTATCGTTCAGCGCAAGGAACCTGTTCTCGTCTTTCAAACCGATCAAAATATTCGGCTTAGCCGAAACGATATCGCCGTTCAGGATATGGATCCCGTCGAAGGTCACATCCAGCAAAGGATTTATCTTATCACGATTTACATCAAAAGCAATTTGCGCCACGTTATTGAAATGAAATTGCTCGGGCTGGTATTTGACGTGATTATTTGGATTCACGTCTATCCACAAACGGTTGTTTCCGGCATAACCCAACGTAGAAACGGTGATGGTGTCGAATATCACCGAATCGGGAAGAAAAGGTTTGCGTTTTAGTTTATAAGGCAGGGGATGATTTACGCGATTGGCATCTTCCAGGTAATAGGTAACAAGTAAACTGTCGTTGAAAGAAAAATCGCTGATATTCTTAATAGGGAGGCGCACTTTATAATCTTCTCCTTCTTCCACTTTAGATTTCAAAACGGTGAAGCCGGCCGGTGGATGTATGGCCGCTTCGGGCGCCTGGTCGAATATAACCTGCCATTTACCCAATTGCGGCGGAGTGTTATTGATATCATCCGTCTCGTAAGCGATGAGTTGAATATAGGGATATTGTTTTCCGTTCACATATTGAGAGAGATCCAGCACATTTAGCGAATCGATAGGGAAATCAACGAGGTTGAATTTCTGGCCAAGTGCATTAATACCTACTACGCGCACCCAAACCGTATCATCTGTAGCGGGCGAAACATCAGTTGACAGGTTACGATAATACCAGTGCAGGGAATGCCAGGCTGTATCAGAATACATACATGGACCGATGATATCCGAGGCGACATAGCCATTTTTATACTTGGTAAGAATAGAATCCTTCTGAGAGATCTCGTCAACAAAGTTCTGC
The DNA here is from genome assembly GCA_964387075.1 of uncultured Flavobacteriaceae bacterium. Lineage (GTDB taxonomy): Bacteria > Bacteroidota > Bacteroidia > B-17B0 > Aurantibacillaceae > PALSA-968. The sequence goes on along the minus strand of CAYLVB010000002.1, from coordinate 312,596 downwards.
GACAGGGTTTCGTGTGCCTGGCCCGGGCTCATGCCTTTACGACCAAAAATGATCAATAGTTTATCATTCGATAAACTGTCTATCAGATCTGAGCCTATACCATGAAAAGCATTTAACATGGCCGCATTTACTGTATCTTGCGAATTCCAAGGAGGTGTTTGTGGTTCATAGGCAGGACAACGCCAGCAACGGGTGTTCCAGGCAAGAACATACATATTGTTAGGAAGAGAATTAATGAAGTTTACTATGTCCTGCCTGAAGTTTGTGCTGGTCATCCCGCATTCATTATAATTTCCAAAATCATATGTGCAACGCAACTTGTACTCGCAAACGCAGTTATTGTTGGAGCCAGTCCAGGCCCATGGCGGAGGATTGCCTAGCGTATCACTATACTGCAGATTACCTGTACTGGAATCGAAAACTGCGAACATCCAGCCATTACGTGAGCAGGTCCATAAACGCATTTGTGCATTATTGTAAAAGAACTGCACCTTCTTAAAATCATTCCAGCTGTCCGAACTATCTGCAATAGCGTCATTCACGGTGATCGTCTTAACATCATTCACAAATTTAAACAGGCGGGGAACCGAATCCGAATAAACCACATACTGGTAAGCATCGTTCTTAAACTGATGGAAGTGCGACTGCCCCCAGCCATATTTCCCGGTAATAACCTGGAAGGAAGTTTCTTTCCAATTAAACGCCGTATCATCTTTACAAACGCGCCAGAAATACACCATGCTGTCCTGGTTATAAAGAGTAACCGGCAAACTTACTACTCCGCCCGGCGCGCTTACGGTGGTATTTACCAGTGGTGTCAAAAATTTATCATTCGTATCCACCTGGAAACGATATGTTGTCAAAGGTGCAAAAGGATCGGCTGTGCTGGCTTTTAAGATTACATTGCCTATATTAGGAACTATAGCGAACTTATACGGCCATACAGGTTCTATATCAGAACCCGGTACAAAAACACAAACGTTGCCGCTCGTGCTGTTGTTGGTCTCACTCAGTTCAGAGATCATCTTCAGGTAATCGACCTCTACATAAAAACAATTCACGCCCACGGCCCGGTAATAATCCTTTGGAATGAACATGCTGAGCGTATCCTGGTAATAAGGGGCTTTCACCCGCTTATACCAGCGCACCGTATCTCCATTGGGGAAATTGCGCTGTACCATTACAGTGAAGGAATCATTTATGGCACGACCATAATTGGTTATGATCACCTTAACACCAATAGAATCTACATATTTAGTGGTGTTTAAGATCACATCCGAATTGCGCACTCCATAATCGGGTTTCGGAAAATTATAGGGCGTAATGGCAGGATCGCCATGCAGCGTCATTTCCATACAGGTGAGTTTAAGTATGGTATCGTTGGGATAGATGCCAAGCACGGTTTGATCGTACATCAATTGACGCGAAGCGTTACGAATAGCAGCGCCATAGGTTTGACCATAGCTTTTGGAAGAGAACTGCTTATAGAACTCATGGTTGAAGTAGAACAGATCATTGGCCACCCCGGTAGAAATGATGGCAAAATAGCCTATGCAGCCTTTATTATTCGGCGCCAGGGTATACACCTCACTATGCGATTCCTGGTCGGCACTGTGAATATCGCCGGTATAGCAGGAGTTGGCTATGATAAGCGGGAAACGCGGAGAGTTGTTGTAATTCTGCGGATCATCGATATTCTGATCGAACCCGGCCTGTGAACCGTGCCCGAAAAAAGTGATCACCTGCACGCCACTTTCTATCAGCTGCTTCACCGAATCATTGGTGGTTACAGAGATAGGCGCCGTGGAGGTTTTATAAAAAGAGTGTACTTTGCCGCCCAGCAGTGTATCTTCAAATACACCTTTAAATGTATTCATATAACTGCTCAGCGCCTGCTGCTCCCAAAAATCACTGCCGCCAATGAAATGGATCGCGTGTTTTTTCCATAGCGAGTCGTCGTTTTGCTGCTCGTATAATTGCACCTTATTGAAGTAAGACACCAGTTCCTGCGGGGTTTCAACCGCAAGCCTGCCGGTGGGAATAGCAGGCTCAAGATATAGAGAGCCCGGAAGTCCCTGCGTGATCAACATATCGCTGCTGGGATTTCCCCAAGTAGGCACCAGGTTCTTATCAGTATAGAAAGTTGGTGGTTTTTGTGTCTCAGAACCGGCGATGCAATCGATCGGGTGAATACTTTTACCCATGAGCAAAAGATGCGACGGGTTCCTCAGTGGAGAAGCGATCAGCATGGCGCAAAATTTACGGATAGCCATAGCCGATCTTTCCACACCCAAACCAAATTGATCATAGAGGTCGGTGATAGGAGCCGTGATCACAGGGTAATTACCGCCGGCCGGACTGCCGCGATAGGTCTTGTAATTCGTCACGTCGCCATTCACGTTAAGCGAAGGATGGTACACGATGATATAATTCGAGTCTGCGATGCTCGGCTGATAATCTATAAAGCTGCCGGTTCCGTTAACAGCCCATAATTTGCTCACAGGAACTATGCTCAGCGAATCGGCGAGGAAACACAATTTTGTTTTTCCCGAATTTGGCACCAATACCTGGTAATTGCCGGCACTGCCCACTACAGTATGTAAGGAGCTATCACTCACATTCACCAGGAAAGGGCGGCTTCCGTTAAAATTACTGATCGCTAGTTTTGATTTTGCCTGCGATCCGTCATCGGGCAGGTAGATCTTTTCCTCGGAAGTGTTTAAGAGGTTGAATTGATGCGGGGCCCATACCGCCAGGTAGTTTATATTGGTAGTGTTTGGATCGCCTGTGGCATTATCCACCAGCGAAGTACATCCTACCGCCACATTGGTGCCGAAAGTTGAAGGATTCAAAGTAAAAGTGGGACGAATAGTTACGTAGGCGTTGATAGAATCATGGTCAAGCAATACCGCCGTACTTGTATTATCCCGATAATAGGTTTGTATGTAGTGATCGGGAATTACGGAAGCGATATCATTTGTACCCGAAATACAAGCTGTAAAATACGCGGGCGGCCCTCCTGTGTAAACGGCCGATCCATCAAAGGTCAATTCGTATGAATTGGTAGGATAAAGTTCGGCCGAATAAAATCCTTCTCCCAGCTTATAACGCGGGTCGTGCAGACCCAGGTAATTGAGCGGGCCGAAACAATACGTATTGATGTAACGCGACCAGGAAGGCTGCTTGGGAGAAACTATTTGCTTCCAATAATATGGAGAAGCTGTGCTTTGAGAGAAGCTGGTATCCTGGTTAAGCGTTAAACGCTTATTGCTTGTAAGCGCGTTCCAGGTAAGGAACACCGCCGAAGTATCGTTGATAACGCTGTGATAGGGATTGGTGAGATAAGGAACATTATCGTAAAACATCGAGTCATCCCTCGAGGAATTCTTTTCGGCGTAGAAAAGCATGTAGTCGTTGCCATTGAAAACATCATCGCCCTCTCCAAAGATGTAAGGAAAGATCTCTTTTCCCTTATGAAAAAGCTGGATGTTACGCGGACTGATGGTTGACAGCGGGACGCCCGCGGCGGCAATGGTAGCGGAGTCGAGACGATAGAGGCCGTCTTTGGCTATCTTGATCTTATAATATTTCTGCCCGTAATTGATCCACTCATTATTGAATGGCTGCGCGAAAAGGTTGGACACCAATAACAAAAAGAATGCAACGTATATCGCGTTTTTTTTAAGCATGATCACTGGTTCTTGGGAAGCAGGCTTTTGTCGATATCAATTTTTAAAGAAAAGATATTGCTGTAAAGTCCAAGGGCGTCTTCCGAGAAATTCGTGAGGGCGTAATCCAGGGTAAAGATCTTGTACCTGATGCCCACGCCGATGGCGGGGGCGATGCTGGTGTATGTTTTATTCTTGATATCGGTGGCCTGCTGTATGTTATTTACACCTGCACGCAGGTAGATCATTTTCAAATAACCGATCTCTAAGCCAACTACGGGGTCAGTACTGGCCACTTTGCTTTTAATGAGCGTGTTTCTTTTTCCGTCAAAGGTGGTGATCAGGTTCACTTCAGGAGTGATGGAGATCTTATCTTTCCACAAACTGAAATTGCGTGAAGCGCCAATGATCAATCGGGGCACGGTCACTTCCACCGAGTTGGTGGGAATATCGTTGTTTGTTGCGGCAAAGGTTGCTTTATCCTGTTCGCTCAAAGTAAAAGTATACGCGTTAAAAGTGCCGGTGATATCTCTTCCCACAGCGGCAAAGTTCCATCCTTTATACGAATAGGAAGCACCCGCATCGATACCAAATCCCCAGGAACCGCCAAACGGACCAAAATGCCTGCGTATGATCTTGCCTGTAGCTCCCACTTTTACGCCTTTCAGCACTTTCATGTCGCGCGCATAGGAAAGTAGTGCCGCAAAATCGGTAACGGAGAAGCTGCTGATCTTGCTATAGTCTACAAAACCGTTCGCGTCAACCAATTGCAATGTGTTAGGAATATTATCTACACCAAAGCGAATGATGCTTAAGCAAGCCACACTGTTGCTATCAATACGGGTAGCCAACGCTCCGTAATCATATTTCGCTATTCCGGCGAAATACTCGGCGTGCATGAGACCTAACTGGAATTTTGTTTTAATGTTGAGCAGACCGGCCGGGTTAAAATATCCGCAACTTACATCATTGGCGCTTGCAATATTTGCATTACCCATAGCCAGGGCACGGGCGCCTACACCCACAGCCAAAAACTCGTTACTGTATTTTGCAACCTGCGCATGCGCAAGCGTTGAGAGGCCTAGCATTGAGGCAATTACATACTTCCGGATAATGGTCATCTTCTGTAAATTTAATGAATTTTTTTCAATAACGCAGTATCCCGTGTTTTAGTGTTAAAACCATGAAAAATACGGGTTTATAAAACTATTTTTTACGAAAAAGACGGATATAGACAGCCCCTTTGCCAAAGGACCTCACCGGTGCGTAATACTGTACTAAAAAAAGTTCGCGCTCTGCATTGTAGTTATTGCAGATATCTGAATCTGCCACATACTCAGCCGTAGGCATTTCCGTATCGCTTAACAAGGTGTATTCCCGGTCATTTCCGTTAAGCAAATAATAGCGGTCGTTAAAATAAAGCTGGAAACCGGCCTCCACATCCTTTCTGGAAACATGCTGCGCTTCCAGGTAATCATCCAATTGCTGTCGCAACTCAAAATACGGAAGGCTCTTCAACGAACAATCCCAGGCATTGCCGTATTTATTGGGATAAGTGACCCCATTATTTGAGAACAAAACCACAGCGAAACACAGGACAACCAGCCGGAACATTTTTTTAGGAAGGACCTGCAAGGCATGTACAAAAGCAGGTAAGAGCAAAACATAGGAAAGAAGAAAATAGCGGTTGCTTACAGGATTTGTGAGCGGTATGCACATCAGTAATACGGGAAGAGAAACAAGCATCAAAAGCTTCATGGGCTCGGTTAATTTTTTTGCCTTGAAAGCGATCACCAGGAGCGCCGCCCATCCAAATACAGAGCCAAGGTCCAGCATCTTCCACAAGGCCAGTCCCGCATTGCGGCCCATCGCCAAAAAAGAAGCGGTGCTGCGATGCTCCATGTTCTCGGGGTTCTGGAGCAGCCAACCGGCCAGTTTATAATGCACCAGCATCCATACTACCCACGCGATCACGCCGCATACCAAATACCAGGCATTGCTCCTTTTCTTCCACAAAAAATAAACCAAAAGCACCAACACCAGGCCGATGCCTCTTGTATTACAGAGACAAAGCAGCACCGACGACATACAAATATGCGAAGCACGATCGCCCAGTAAAGCGTTTAGCAACCAAAGACCAAAGAAAGCGAGGGCGATCTCATTACTGAAAAAAATGGTTTGCGAAAGAATGGCCGGGTGAAAAAAAGTAAGCGCAAGCACCAATACAACTTTCCAGTCATGGATATAACGCTCGCTGAACTTTTGCAATTGTACTAGCAACCCAAGAATAAAAGGCAATACCGAAAAATGTGCCACCCATAATTTTAGTCCGAATACTTTGAAAAGCACTGCCAGGTAGAGCGGATAGAGCGGTAAATGGCCGTTATCCGAAAAGCCATTGCCATTTGGCAAGAGATCTGCAAAGCCGTGATCGAGATACCATGTCGCGGTTTTTACCTGCCCGTACATATCCCAAAACACAGGCAGGTTCGCACTCAAAGCAATAGCCCCTAGATAGATAAGAGCGATAGCCCAAAAACCGTATTTCCTTATTGTAGTATCCACCGTTCAAAAATACGTATTTAATAATTCAAAAAAATGATGTTACATTTGAGGCAGATGTTCAAATTCGTCCGCAAAATATCTGATTTCCTGAGTACCAATCTATGGTATATCCGCATTGATAAGCTGGATAAGCGGCGCGGGTTTTTTGTACGTCAACTGCGCGTACTGATGCTGGCTGTTAAAGGTTTCAATGAGGACCGCTGTCTTACCAAAGCCTCGGCGCTCACCTTTTACATGCTGTTTGCCATCGTGCCCATCATCGCACTCTTGTTTGCCATTGCCAAAGGATTTGGCCTGCAGGAAAAACTGGAGGCTAACCTGCTCGAGGAGTTCAACCAGTACCGCGATATTCTTGTGCAGGCGTTTGAGTATGCCGATAAAATGCTGCAGACCACGCAGGGCGGCGTTATTGCCGGCGTGGGTGTTGTTCTTTTGCTTTATACTGTCCTCAAACTTCTTAGCAGTATCGAGGATTCCTTCAACGAGATCTGGCAGATCAAAAAAGGGAGAAGCGTGGTGCGCAGGATCACCGATTACCTGGCCATTATGGTCTTTGCCCCTATTTTCATTGTTGCTTCGGGCGCAGTGACCGTTTTTCTTAAGGCACAGGTAGGCGGCGCGGTCGATGGCATGGAATGGCTGGGGCGGATAGATTTTGTGGGAAAACTTTTCCTAAAGGCATTTTCGGTTGCTTTAATGGGCGGTCTTTTTACATTCATTTACATTGTGCTTCCCAACACCAAAGTCAAGTTCAAGAGCGCCATGCTGGCGGGCATCATTTCTGCTATCGCCTTCGATATTTTAGAGTTGACCTATATCAATTTCCAGGTAGGTGTAGTACGCTTCAACGCCATTTACGGAAGCTTCGCCGCATTACCTTTATTTCTCATTTGGATACAGTATAGCTGGTTCATTGTGCTTTTTGGTGCCGAACTCGCCTTTGCTTACCAGAACGTAGATCATTATGAGTTGGAATCAGAGATCAAGAATATCAGTCCGCGCTACCGACGTGTGATGTCGTTACTTGTAGCCAATTGCATTGTAAAGAACTTTATTGAGGGCGAAAAACCTATGAACGCGATGCAAATAGCTCACAAGCTCGATCTGCCCATACGCCTGGCGCGCGATATCATCGCCGATTTTACCGAAATTGGCATTGTGAATGAACTGAAGACCACCGATGAGAAAGATGTGGCTTACCAGCCTGCCGTTTCAGAAGAAAAACTCACCGTAAAATTTGTGCTCGACAAACTGGACACGATGGGCGTGAATGAAATGCCTGTACATTCAACCAAAGAGCTGGAGGTAATACACCGTTTGATGAATGATTTTGATAAAACGATCTCGGCGCATAAAGGTAATGTGCCCGTGAAAAATCTTTTATAGTGGCATTGTATTTGTAATTGAATGAACATGAAGAAACTACTTTTTATACTTGGTATTGTTGTTGCGATGACTACAAACGCGCAAACCAAGGATTATGTTGGGAAATGGGAATTGCGCATGATCGTAAGTCCGCAGGGCGACACCACACACATTAAGCAGAATGATGCGCGCTACATCACCTATAATTTTGAGTACAACAACACGTTCACATCGTATGTAAAAGCGAAGAACGAAGAGGCCACGGGCCGCTGGGGTTATGATTTCGGCAACAAAACGATCAAGATCAAGAACCCTGTTTATACCACAAGCCGGGTAAAGATCGGCGATTACGATCTTGTAGTAAAGGAAGTAACACCGAACTGGCTTGCCGAACTACGACAGGAGAAGAAGAAGGAATTTAGTACCTGGGTGTATTTGAAGGTGAAGTGATCAATTAGTGTTATCTTTTTTATGGATCTCTTCCATCACTCTTAACAGATAATTCTCGACAGATTCGCCTCTTTTTTTAGAGATAGTTTCGAGAGCTAAACCAAAATCATCCATCAGATCATTATAACGCTTAAAAGTACTTTTCATTATTTTAACATCTCCGGTTTCCCAATAGCCACTCTCATCGATCATTTTAAATTCCTTAAAATACTTTTCGCTCAAATATCTGAACAGATCAATGATTATTTTATGTGCGCCTACTCCTGCGTATTGGGTTTTTGTGAACACACCTAACGAAATATCTTCTTTTTCGAGTCCATTATTTAAATCGAACTCGAAAAGCCAGGGAGATATCAAATGTCCATGGGAAGTAAAACATAAACAAACCGGCTCAGATTTAGGCGGAGAAAAAGTTATTCCAAATACGTCATTACTAAATTTGGCAGTGAACGTTTTATTTGGAAAAGTGTCTTTGAAAATAGTATACTTCCAATTGTGAACTTCTGCGACATCCTTTACTTCCTCTATTAGAAAAGGCAAAGAAGCCGGAGATTTTAATTTCCCATCATAATAAATACTTAGGCCCATCCGAATTTTTATTTATTGACTTTGAAAAGATCAAATTTAATAAAAGTTAAAACCCCAACCCCTCCAGCAAATTATCATCCACCAAATTAGGCAAAGTAACTTTTAAGCTTGGTGTGCGCTCCATTTCTCTTTTAATTGCAAATAGCGCCTCACTGTTGCGGGCCCAGCCTCTGCGGGCAATTCCGTTATTTACATCCCAGAAAAGCATTTGTTTTAACCGACGATCTGCATCCGCGCTGCCATCCAGCACCAAACCAAAACCGCCGTTGATCACCTCGCCCCATCCTACTCCGCCACCGTTATGAAGGCTGATCCAGGTAGCTCCGCGAAATCCGTCGCCCACAAAATTCTGCACGGCCATGTCGGCGGTAAAAGCCGAGCCGTCGTAAATATTGCTTGTTTCCCTATACGGAGAATCCGTTCCGCTCACATCATGGTGATCCCTTCCTAAAACAACAGGCGCCGTTATTTTTCCTGCAGCAATTGCTTTGTTAATCCCCTCCGCGATCCGAATTCTTGCTTCACTGTCGGCATACAAGATCCGCGCCTGCGATCCAACCACCAGATTGTTGCTCATCGCATCCTTGATCCAGGTGATATTATCGCTCAACTGTTGCTTTATCTCGGCTGGCGAGTTCCTGTGCATGTCTTCCAAAATTCCCAAGGCTATCTCATCGGTTCTTTTCAGATCTTCAGCGCTTGCGCTGGTACAAACCCAACGGAACGGACCAAATCCGTAATCAAAGCACATAGGGCCCAAAATATCCTGCACGTAACTTTTGTATTTAAAGGTGCCGTCCTTATTCACAATATCGGCTCCCGCCCGGCTCGCCTCCAGTAAAAATGCATTTCCGTAATCAAAGAAATACATTCCTTTTGCGGCTAAAGCATTTACAGCGTTGGCGTGGCGCACTAACGTAGATTGAACTTCCCTTTTAAACCGGGCCGGATCTTCCGCCATCAGTTTGTTACTCTCTTCATAACTCAATCCCACCGGGTAATAACCTCCCGCCCAGGGATTGTGCAGGGAAGTTTGATCCGATCCAATATCCACTTTCAAATTCTCCTTCGCCAAGCGCTCCCAAAGATCCACTACATTGCCCTGGTAAGCCAAAGAAACCGCTTCTTTGGCAGTGGTAGCTTTTTTCACCCGTGCAATAAGCTCATCCATATTCTCAAAAACCTCGTCTACCCACCCTTGCGAGTGACGCGTCTTCGTGGCTTTAGGATTTATCTCCGCCGTAACAGAAACCAAGCCTGCTATTTTTGCCGCTTTGGGCTGCGCTCCACTCATTCCTCCAAGCCCACAAGTAATAAATAATTTCCCTTTTCTATCCTCCTCGCTCTTCGAGATCTTCCTGGCGGCATTCATCACAGTAATAGTAGTTCCATGTACAATTCCCTGCGGACCGATATACATAAAACTTCCGGCGGTCATTTGTCCGTACTGCGTTACGCCCAGCGCGTTGAATTTTTCCCAATCATCCGGTTTGCTGTAATTGGGTATCATCATTCCATTCGTAACAACCACGCGCGGCGCGTCTCTGTGCGAAGGAAACAATCCCATTGGGTGGCCGCTATACAAAACCAGCGTTTGCTCATCGGTCATGGTTGCGAGATACTGCATCGTTAACAAATACTGCGCCCAGTTCTGGAAAACCGCGCCATTCCCTCCATACGTTATTAATTCATGCGGATGTTGCGCCACCGCGTGATCCAGGTTATTGCTCAGCATATGCATGATGGCCGCCGCCTGTTTACTTTTATAAGGATATTCTTCTATTGGGCGCGCAAATATTTTGTAATCGGGGCGAAAGCGATACATATAGATCCGCCCGTAAGTTCTTAATTCTTCCGCGAACTCTTTTGCCAATACAGCATGGTGCTTTTTATCAAAATAGCGTAATGCATTACGGATCGCCAGTTTCTTTTCAGCAGCATTCAGGATCTCCTTACGCTTTGGCGCATGGTTCAGGTTCTTGTCAAAAGCTTGCCCTTCCGGAAGTTCGTCCGGGATACCCTGCAACACACTTTTTTTAAATGCTTCTTTTTCCATACACGCTATTCAGCTTTATCGTCTTTCTTGCGGTCAAAATTACCCGTTTTTTTGTTGTAGCCATAAGGACAGTGTTTGCAGCCGCTCTTGCAGCAATGCCCGCGCTTTAAATGATACTTCTCAGTGAACACGATATATCCATCGGGGCTGTAATAAAAGTCTTCCGGGTCGAGCTCCTTATTAAACATATGCAAATATACAGTTATACCAGCCAGATTTATAAAATTAGTCCACCAATGGTATAATACAGAGTGAAATTGCCAAAAAAAATCAGGCCAAACACAATATCACCTCTGTATTATTGCGGTTTTTAAATTAAATTTGTCTCTATGCCCAAAGCGCGGTCTTTTTTCTCTTTCGAGCGGATCATCCTCATCTGCGCGGGCTTCTTTCTCTACGCCATTACACTGCTTAATGGGTATGCCATAGACGATACGCTGGTTACCGTTAAACCGAACATCACTACGGAAGGCGTTAAAGTGATCCCCAAACTATTGACCTCCAGTTATGGTGTGGACGATGCAGGCCAAAAATACGATTACCGACCCTTGGTGAAAGTAAGTTATGCATTGGAACACGGGATATTTGGAGTAAGCCCTGCCCTCTCTCATTTTTTTAATATTTTGCTCTACACCTGCTGTGTTTTACTCGTATACCGTTTTCTTATTTTGTTTGTTGACGATAAGAGCAGCAAAATGCCCTTTTACATTGCTATTTTATTTGCTTTTTTGCCTATTCACACCGAGGTTGCAGCCAGTCTCAAGAATCGGGATATCCTTTTATGCTTTATCTTTTGCATGCTCTCCTGCATCCATTTGCTAAAAGCGTTCTCTTCTCCGGTAAAATGGGTTCATGTGCTCCTGGCCTGGGTCTTTTTGAATCTTGGTTTTATGTCCAAGTTCGATGCCTTTCCATTTACTGTCATCCTCCCCTTTCTTGTTTTTATAAAATTCAAACCGGGCATCAAAACACTGCTGGTGCTCCTGCTTATTTTTGTAAGCGCTTATATTTTGAGCCGTGTGAACCTGGTTCTGACAGCAGGACCCGCTAACAGGGGAGTTTGTTATTTTGAAAATCCACTTTTTTTCACGAAGACCCTGCACATGCGCACAGTGGCCCTTTTCAATTGCCTTGGCTTTTATGCGACGCAGTGTGTCATGCCCCTTAAGCAGGTTTGCTATTACGGGGAAGAGACCATTCCTGTAACCTCTTTGCACACTTACGGTTACTTTGGAATAAGCATTGCGATCGCCCTACTGGCTGGTTTCGTATACGCTTTTAAAAAGAACAAAAAAGGACTGTTGCTGGGACTTTTCATTTTCGTTGCATCATCCTCGATGTACCTGAATTTTTTTCAGCCGGCAGTGGGCATTGTGGCCGATAGGTTCATTTTTTTTGGTTCCCTGGGGTTTTGCATCAGTGTGCTTTTTTTGATTGAGCCCCTTTTGGCAGGAAGAAAAAAAATGTTGTCGATAGTGGCCTTAGGCCTACTGACCGTATATGGTACGCTAATCATTTTGCGCGGAAGGGAGTGGAAAAACTCAGCCACTTTAATTGCTGCCGACTATCCCAAATATCCCAATAGCGCCTTTCTCAATTATCTTTATGCAACCGCTATCATGGATACGCTAATGGAAAGTAAGAAAACCGGCGACACGACTGTAATGAAAGCGCGCGTGAACCGTATCAAGGATTGCCTTGGAAGATCGTTATCCATCTCCAATGATTACCCAAAAGCGCTGGGCTTTCTTTCTTCGGTGCTTGTCTTCATGGATAAGGATTATAAAGCCGCTTTACCCGTAATTAACCGCGGGCTGGAGGTGCAAAAAACTCCGGATCTGATCTTCTATAAAGGAATTTGTCTGCATCAACTAAAAGTATACGACAGCAGCGAAGTGTATTTGCTGGAAACCATCCAGCTAAATCCATCACCACACCCTGCCTATGGATTGCTGATGGAGAATTACCTTTCTACGGGCGCGTATGAAAGATCGCTCGAACTTTTTAACGCAGCGATGAAGAAGGGATACGAGAACCAACAGGTGTATAACGGGCTTGCCACCACGTACCTGGCACTCAACGATACGTTGAGTGTTGAATTCTATTGCCAGAAAACACTTTCGATAGACCCCGAGAATAAAGAAGCTAAAGAATTATTAAACAGGATCTCTCAACGCTGATATGTCATTCCTTTCCAAAATATTCACCCGCGATCGCCTCATCCTGCTCCTGGCCTGCTTTGCGCTTTATGCAAATACCCTGAGGAATGAGTATACGGTTGACGACGCGCTGGTAACACAAAAAGACAACATCGCGTCTAAAGGTTTCAGCGCCATCCCAAAAATTCTCACCACATTCTACGCCGATGAAAAAGGGCAGAAATATGACTACCGCCCGGTAGTAAAAATTAGTTTTGCTGTGGAGCATCAATTCTTCGGAACAAATGCCGGCGTTTCACACTTTTTCAATATCCTGCTTTACGCCCTTTGCGCATGGATGGTATACAGGTTCGTGCAATTGATAAGGCACCCTGTGCAGGATAAAATTCCGTTTTACGCTGCCCTGCTTTTCGTTTGCATGCCTATTCATTCGGAAGTGGTGGCCAGCCTGAAGAATCGTGACATTTTACTTTGTTTTATTTTTTCTGTGAATGCGCTATGCATCTTACTCCATAAACACGTAACGAACAGGCCGGACCTTTTGCCTTATTTTACTGCTTTCATCAGCATCGCGCTGGCTTATCTCTCGAAGCTGGATTCGCTTCCTTACCTGGCCATCATTCCGGTTGTACTTTTTATTCGGGTAAGACTGACCTGGAGCAAAACTCTTTTTTACTGCATCGCAATGGCGGCGAGCTTCATGCTGGTTCGTCTCCTGGTAGTAAGAAACCTGATCGACATCAGCCAGGAACACCACGTTTTCTATTCTTTCGAGAATCCGCTTTATGTTGAAAAAGGATTTGGCCTGCGCATCATCGCTCTTTTCAATAGTCTTGGTTTTTATTGCATTCAATGCCTTTTTCCTTTCAAACAATCGTTCTATTACGGCGTGGAAAGCGTGCCATCCGTCTCATTCAGTGGGTACGCGGTGGTGGGCATCGTTGCCGCCTGCCTCCTGGTATGGGGAATGATCTACGCTTTTAAAAAGCAAAGAACGCTTTTGCTGGCCGGGCTTTTCATATTTTCGGCGTCGGTCTCTATGTACCTTAATTTTTTTACGCCGGTCGTGGGCATCGTGGCCGATCGTTTCGCTTTCTTTTGCTCACTGGGAGCCACTTTGGTGATCCTTGCTTTATTGATGCAATTCTATTCGATAGAAAAGAAATTTAACGGAAACATCAAATACATTTCTATAGGGCTTCTCCTGGTCTTCAGTTTCATGGTCGTTTCCCGCAACACCGATTGGAAGAACACAGCGCATCTAACCGATACCGATATCCTGAAGTATCCAAACAGCGCCTACATGAATTACCTGCAGGCCATGAACATCATGGCAGCCGTGGAAAAGAAACAAAAAGCAAATATCCCGAACAGGGATCTTTCAAAGGACATCGCGCACATACGTGCCAACCTGGAGAACGCGATCCGGGTTGCCCCCGATTATAAGAATGCGCTCAACTTTGTTTCCTATATCCTGGTCTTCATGCAGAAGGATTATTCTTCCGCTTTGCCTTACATCAATAGAAGTTTACAGATAGCCCGTACGCCCGATGTAACTTTTTATAAGGCCATGTCGCTAAAAGCACTGAAACTCGACAGCAGCGGCTTTTATTTTGCAGAAACGATTCGATTGGACAGTATGGCTTTCAACGCATATTACATGCTGGCTGAGGATAAGAATGCTTCCGGTAAATACGCCGAATCGCTTTCACTTTATCAAAAAGCGCTCGCAAAAGGCTTGCAGAACGAAACCATTTATACCGGCCTGGCCTACACCTATCTTGGCCTGAAGGATACAAGCAACGCAAAACGCTATTGCCGGAAAGCCTTAGCGCTGAACCCGAATGGCAAAAAGTCAACAGCCTTGATGCAGCAACTGAAGTGATGCTACTCCTCAGCTCTTAAATAACAGGAGATCGGGTAGTGATCGGTCATTGTCTCGGGATAGCGCCTGTAATTGAAAGAGCTGAATCCCTTATCGTGCAGGATATAATCGATCCGTAAAAAAGGCAAAGACCCATGATAGGTTTTTCCGATGCCGCTTCCTGATTCCCGAAAAGCATCCTTCAGATCTTTGGCCAGCGAATGATACGCGAATGAAGAAGGCGTATCATTGAAATCGCCGCACAAAATAATTTTATAAGGACAAGCCGCCATATGCGCCGCCACCATTTCGGTCTGCCCGGCTCTTTCCAGGAATCCCTTCCTTAAACGTTTCAGTATGCTTTTTGATCCTTTGAGTTCCGGGTCGCTGATCTCCTGTTTACTGATGTCGTCTATGAACTTGTATTCCTTCTTGCCAAAACTGATAGATGCGAGATGCAAATTATAGATGCGCACGGTATCCGAATGGATGAGCACGTCGGTATAGATACAAATGTTATTAGAAGAAGTATTGAAATCTATCTTGCCCTTTCTTACGATCGGGAAACGCGTAAAAGTAGCTACTCCCCAATGATCGAACTCGCGCAGCGTAACGGTGTACTCCGCGTGCATGTTTTTCGCCTTCAGGAATTTCTGCAGTGTATCGGCATTATTAAAATCTCCCTTTTCCTCGGAAGTATAGAATTCCTGCAGGCAGAGGATATCCGGCGTTCCTTCCTGCAATATGTTAAAGATGAGTTTACGCGATTCTTTGTTATGCGACCAGTTATAAAGATCGAACAGCATGCAGTTATAATTCATCACCTTGATATCTTGTGTACCCAGTGCAGTTTCACTGAAGCGGAACTGCACATTACCCAAAAAATTATTCGCGGAAACAAGCACCATGCCCGCCGATACTAAAGCCCACCAGCGAAATTGCATGCCCCAATAGATCACAAAAGACAGGTTCAGAACAAACAATACCGGGAAGGAAATACCAAAAAAGGCCATAGGCCAAAAAGTTTTAGGACTGATGAAGGCCGCCAAAAGTGACAATAAAAGGGAGACCGCGGCAAGGTAATTAAGCCCCAACATAAAGCGGTTGAATTTACCTAATGGCCTCGGGGATTGGGTTGAAGTCAAAGCTTAAAAATGTAAAACACTAAAAATAGCACGAAAGCTTCATTTGGTCAAAATAAAAAACCCCTTGATTATCAAGGGGTTTTGTTAGGTTTCTGCGGTCCGGACGGGACTCGAACCCGCGACCTCCGCCGTGACAGGGCGGCATTCTAACCAGCTGAACTACCGGACCTAACCTTTTATCCCTCAGCTATTAAGCCTTAGGGGAGTGCAAAAGTACACATTTAATCGTTACCTGCAAATGAAAATTTTAGGCCTAAAACTTAAGGCCTATCACACAAACATCATCGATCTGCTCGAGATCTCCTTTCCATTTTTCAAAGGTAGAATCAAGGATCTCCTTTTGCTCGCTTAGCGGTTTATGACAGTTTGTGACCAGGAGCTCGTTCAGGTTCTTGTATTTGAATTTCTTTCCTTTCTCACCGCCGAACTGATCGGCATAACCATCTGTATAGAGATACAGGCTATCTCCCTTTTGGATCTCTATCGTGAACAAGGCGAAAGAATCGGAACGAACACCAACCCCTATCGGCATTTTGTCGGCCTTGTGCTCAATGATCTCTTTGTTGCGCACCACGATGGGGCGGTTATGCGCAGCGGAGTAAGTTAACGTGCTACGGTCTTTATCAAAACAAACCAGGATCCCGTCCATACCATCCTGCGCTCCATCCTTGGAAACACTGCCCGTTAAACGTCTTCTTACATGATTTAAAACTTCGTTTGGCTCCGCGATCTTCTTTTCGTTCAATGCCTCGTTCAAAAATGAGATGTTCAATAAGCTCATGAACGCGCCAGGAACGCCATGTCCGGTTGAATCGCAGCAGGCCAAATAGAATTTTTCTTTTCCTTTAGGAAAATACGCGGGCGCAGTTGCCCAATAGAAATCCCCGCTCACAATGTCTTTAGGTTTGAACAGCACAAAATGCTCAGGTAAATGTTTTTTCAGGAACTCATCGTGTGCCAGGATCGTATACTGGATCCTTTTGGCGTATTGAATAGAATCAAGTATCTCCTTTTGCTTGTGCTCAATGATATCCTTTTGCTGCACTACCTCGGCCGTTCGCTCAATGACCTTTTCTTCCAACGTATGATTGATGTGCCGCAAGTCGTTCACCAGTTTGCTGATGGAAGACTGCATTTTTTTGAAGCTCACCGACAAAACGCCGATCTCGTCTTTGCGCCCGGTAGTGATCTCCACATTCATGTTCCCTTTAGCAAGTTCCAACGCGTCAACCGTTAGCACCTTCAAAGGTTTAGTGATCTGCCTCGACACAAAATAAGAGACGAGTATTACCACCAGTACCAGCGCTGCAAAGCCAATGATGATCTGTTTACGCAGGGTTTTTACATGCGCGAAAGCCTCCTCCTCGTCGATCTCGCTCATGATCACCCAGTGCATATCCTTTATCTTTAATGGCTTGTAGGCCGATAATACAGGCACTCCTCTGTAATCCGGAAAGATCCGGCTATTGGTTATGCCGCTGAGTGCCTCTTCTGTACCCGGCGTTCTTACTTCCTGCAAGCCAACGGTGCTACCAAAGCTCCTGATCTTATTGATCGTTACGGCGGGAGTATTTATATTTTCCAGCATTTTAAAATAATTCAGGCTGTCCTCTATCAAAAAACGCGACTGGTTTCGTATCGTGTAATCTTCGCCTACAATATACGTTTCGCCGGTAGCGCCAAGCCCCACATTGGCCCAGTTCTGCTTATTGGTCATGATGTCGTTGATCTTATCAATAGGCATTTGAAAGGTAAGCACGCCTATCTTTTTATCGCCGTCAAAAATAGGGCAACTGATAAATGAGGCGGCGGCGTTATAGGAAGGATGATACGGTTCAAAATCCACGATGTTCACGTAATCTTTGTTCACCGGTCCTCGCGCCGCCTTAAAACTTTTAGCGAGATTAGTTTTACTGAACGGCCCATCGTTAAGCGAAGTGCCAAAATCAACTTCTTTAAAAACCGTGTACACGATGTTGCCTGTTTGATCATCTATTAAAAAAATATCATAGTACCCGAATTTTTCCAGGAAGTCGCGTATCAGCGGATGAAATTTTGCGTGGGCCACGCTATAAGGACTTCCGTCGGGCGAGGCATTGAACTCGTGCTTGGAGCCTGTTTCCTTTGGGTTAGATACAATATAGAGGTTTTGTAAGATCACGTTTTGCCTGTTTCCGGAAGTTTCATCGGCCAGTGCAGCCGGCACTTGCAGGTTTTGGTTCAATTTAGCAAGGTAATTGGCAGTAATATAGGCATCGTTCTGCTGCTTCATTTCTGCCAGTTTCTTCTCGTCGATTCCCAGGTCTTTATGAATATTATTGTAGCCTTCCTTTAGCTGCTTCATGGCTTCCACCACCAAAGGTTCTTCGGCAAAAGTGATCAGCTGGTCATTGATCAACTGAAAATAATCTTCTATCTGGGTGGATTTCATCTCGCGAACTGCCGTGAGACGATTAAAGGATTCCTGCTCAAGAGCTGTTTTGGCCTTGGTATACGAGATAATACCTACCACCAACATCGACAAGGAAGCCACTAAAAAGAATGCAAGTGTTATCTTAACTCCTAATTTCATAAACAGCGATGGCCGAAAGAGAAACTAAAAGTAACATTTTTCTTCAGTGTGGCAAAAAGACTGTTTGGGACTAGCCGTTCACTACTTCGCCGCCATTAACGTGAATGGTTTGACCCGTGATATAGGAAGCGTCATCACTGGCCAGGAATACATAGGCGGGGGCAAGCTCGGAGGGTTGTCCGGGCCGTTTCATGGGGCAATCTGAACCAAAAGTGGAGACGTGCCTCGGATCGAAACTCGCTACAATGAGTGGCGTCCATACCGGGCCGGGCGCCACCGCGTTCACGCGGATCCCTTTTTTCACGAGGTTTGCCGAAAGGCTCCTGGTAAAAGAAACAACAGCCCCTTTGGTAGAACTGTAGTCAATGAGTTCGGGGCTTCCGCGATAAGCGGTGACCGAAGTTGTATTGATGATATTGGAACCTTTTTTCATGGAAGGCAAAGCCGCCTTTATAATGCGGAACATGGAAAATACATTAATGGAAAAGGTCTCCAGTAAATGTTTGTCGGTGATCTTTGCGATACTTTCCGCGGGATAATGCACTCCCGCGTTGTTCACCAGCACATCGATCGCCTTAAAATGGCGTGCGATCTTTTTTATCGAAGCAATACATTGTTTTTCCTTCGAAATATCGGCAGGAACCAGCAGGCACTCCTTTCCAAAATCATCCTGTATCACCGATGCCGTGAACTCGGCATCCTTTTTCTCGGCCTTAAGATAAATAATGGCCACATCCGCTCCCTCCTTCGCGAAAGCTATCGCAACAGCACGCCCAATGCCGCTGTCTCCACCGGTGACCACGCACTTTTTGTTCCAAAGTCTTCCGCCGGGGTATGGTTTCACATACTCGGGCCGCGGCTCCATCTTGTACTCCAGTCCGGGTCGGTTCTGCGACTGTTTTTTTACCAAAGCCTTTTTAGGATTTACGTGCTGCATGTTATTTGCCGGTACTTTTCTTTTTAGGAACCGTGGCTCCCGTCCTGCGCGCCTCACTTAAACCAATAGCAATAGCCTGCTTTCGGCTTTTCACTTTACCACCTTTTCCGTCCTTGCCTGATCTTAACGTTCCTTCGCGGTATTCGTGCATTACCTTCTTTACTTTTTTCTGCGCACCTTTTGAGTACTTAGCCATACGATTTGATTTTTAGGATTATTTCCGGACAAGCTTTACAGGATTGCTGAACCTCGCAGAAACCGCTTTTCCCGTTATTGTAAAAGTGATCTTACAACTGGCGAACTCTGCCGGAACGGTACACATAAACGCCGAATCCTTATCTGCCATCAGCGGGATGTTCTGCGTGGTGTTATCTATGAAAACCAGGTCTGCTTCACCGTGTATGCCGGCATTGCTCAGGGTCTTTAACTTCTTGTCGAGCAGGTAAGCAAAGAGCCTTTTTTCGGCCGTCTTCATTTCAATGTAATAGGGGCCTGCTTTTTTCACAGTTCCATCATGCGGGCCTTGGTCGCCGGCGGCCACATAGGCCACCAGCCCCATGGTTGCCACATAAAGCACCATAAAAAAGAAATGCGGGCGCATATAACGAAGGAAGGCGCTCACTCTTTTGGTTTTGATGGGTCGTGCTTATCCGGGTCGGGTATGCGTGTTGGGTCTAGTTTCTCCGGTTCTTCGATGCGCGTTGGATCATTGCGCTCAGGATCTGTACCGGGTTTTTTCTTCATCGGGTCAGGATTCTTATCGGGTTTTACCGGGATATGCTTATCCGGTTTTACGGGCGCATCATCATCGCCGCCAAGCCTGGTTTTTTCTTTCTTTTCCATTTTATGCTGTTTGTACATACAAATAAAGCACAGAAAGAACCGCTTTGTCCTCCCAATTCGGTGAAGCTACACCTAACTGGCCTTAACACGGATTTTTAGAGGTTGCTTCTTACTCCACTCAACGCCTGCTTTTTCTTTATTCCCTTTTCCTGCACAAGAACCTTGAATTTTTGTCCCATAGAACCTACCAGGGTGTTGGTCAAAGCTCTTTCCCGGATAAAGCGACATCGTTCATTTCCCTTTTCTTCCCCGGCCTTCACAAGATCGCTGAATCCGAGCGCGAGAAGGAATTTTCTCTGGTCGGTAAACCCGTTATACTCAAGCCCGTTCTTGTAACCGGCAAGGCATAGCCCGGAAAAATTTACATGCGCTGTGATATCCTGCTCGCCAATATTCGTGTAAGGCTTTCTGTTAGGGCGATGTTTGTGGAAACAGGTAAGTGTTCCCGACTTTCTTTCCATCAATTCACCCGATGGATAACCATAATCGATGGTCATTACATATCCCTTTTTAAGGGTGGCGCTGATGTCATGCGTCCAGGCATCCACTTGCCGGTTTATTTCGGCCTGATATCCTTCCGGCAATTCTATTTTTAATTCGTCGAGATACTGACAAAGCGGATCGGATGCCGGCACCAGGATCTCCTTAAAATCGTTCGCATGATCAACATATATTTCCTTCAGGCCATTGCTCATCACTACGCGATGAACAGAAAAATTATCCACTAGTTCGTTCGACAGCACGCAGCCGTTGAAAGGGCCGATCTCTTCTATACTGTGGAACCATTTCACTCCTTCCGGCACATTCTCCTTTGCCAGCGCTATCATGGCCGGGCTTTTCTCAATGATGCAATATTCCAGTTTGGCCGGGTGGTTTGTTCTTTGGAAATAAGCAAGAACGTCGCGGCACAAATGCCCTGGGCCTGCCCCGTACTCCACAATGGTGAAGACGTCCTCTTCAAGCAACTCCTGCATTTCTTCGATCTGTCTTGCCAGCAAGGTTCCGAACACAGGACTAAAGCTTGGGCTTGTATAAAAGTCTCCATCCTGTCCTATCTTTACAGCAAAAGAAGTGTAATATCCCTGTTGCGGATAATAAAGTGCCATCTCCATAAAATCGCGAAAGGAGATCGGTCCATCCTTTTTAATTTTGTTTATGATGATCTCTTCAAGCAAAATAAACCCGTTTTAAAAGATAAGCCCCCGGTGAAGGGGGCTTATCTATCATTTGTTTTCCTTTCGCCGGTATTACCCAGATCAAGTTTGAGGGTTTGTTTCTCAGATTTCTCATTCGGAATCTCCCCTAAACAAATGACTCTCTTCAATCAAACTCTGAGACAAAGGTACGTTGAGGACAAGGAGACAGGCAGGATTAATAGGTAAACCGAAAGGATGTATAGCTGAAAAGGGGGATTTGTATGCAGAGCTCACAAAATTCTTTGAATTGTACAAAAAAAACCCCCGATATTTCAGGGGGTTTTTTTCTACCTTAAGAAAAGATCTGAAAGGAGTTTTATTTATCCTTCTGTAGTGAGCGAAGGATGAAGATCTCTTCTGCCGGTATATAGGTTAGGAACCCGGTTAGGCAGGTTAATGATTGTTCCGGGTTGGCAGGACATATGTTGTTCTTTGTTCTCATTTTTAAAATATATAACCAGCGGTAATGCAATAGTAATTTACATAAGCTTTCTGGTTGTTCATGGTTCCGATGGCCGTCAACCCTTTATTAATGCGCAGGTCGAGGAAATAGATCTGGTCGCTTTTTGACAGAGCGCCAAGACCTAATCCATAGACCATCGAGTAATAGATGTTACGTGAGTCATCGAGAGGTTTATTGATAAAACCGTTGCTGCTGTTATAATTGGCGTTCTCGTATTCGCGTGTTTGCACAGCCATCAGATTGAAGTTCATTCCCGGGCCGGTATAGGCTTTAAAGAAAAGATCTCCCATCCAGAACATAAGTTGGCCGGTTACCGGCACTTCTACGTTCACCAGGTCGAACCTTTCTTTATATGCATATTGTTGTTCTCCAAACACAGAACCCTCCGTGGTGTAGCCGGTTCCTTTGGCGCCTACAGAACTTAAAAGGAAATCGGCGTTCAAACCAACCATTTTGGTGAATTGATAATTGGCCGCTACACCTCCACTGATGGCGAGCTTGCGGTTAACATGCTGTATACCGCCGCCCGCGATACTACTTTCACCCAACCCAAATCTACCCCCCACATGTAATCCTTCTATTTGCGAAAAGATCCTGCAGGCAGACATCAACAATACAATGATTAAATACTTTTTCATGTTGTTTCTTTTGTTGCGAGAGGTATGCGAAGATTATTCCAAATATGATTTAAATTGATTCTGAGAAGATTGAACTGATCTCTTCTTTTCTTTTCTTCCCTTTATTGGAAATCTTTCCAAGAAGGATCAGGCGCGTTTCCTTTCGTTCATGATATCCTCAACCAGGTGACAGCTCTGCATCAATGCATCACGATCCTTGAAGATAAATGTGTAAGCTCCTTCATTGAGTGTATCGAACGAGGTTTTCATGTTCCTCACCTGTGAAATGATCACGACCTTGCAATTTGGCGCTTTGGATTTGATCTCGTGCAATATCTCTATCGCGTTCTTACTGTCGCCCAGGTAATAATCCACAATCGCCACATCGGTATCCGATTTCAGGTTACGTATGCAATCCGAAGCATTTGTATAAGACTGTATCTCCACATCGCAATGTTTATCTTCTGCGATCGCATCCGTATAATTCTTCAATTGGCGGGTAAGAAGATTGTTATAAAAATCATTATCTTCTAGTACTATTATTTTAAACTGGTTCGAGCTCATGGTGTTCTCTTTTTCTGTTCTTTCTTTTTTGTTCTTTTCTTTTTCGTGAGCGACGCAGACTTGCGGCTTTCTTTAAAGTATTTTTGTGGTCATGTTTTCCATGTTTTACTTTTTGTTCTCCGGCCTTATGCACTGCGGGATCGATCCCCAGCATTTTTATAAAATAATTGGCCAACCTGGGGATCCACGGTTTGAAACGTTTACAGATCTCAAAGCTGTCGTAATACATTTTATATTCTACTTGTGCCATTTTTCAGTTTACATATACAGATATATGTAACCCATAAGTGCCAAGAGCGTGCCGCGAAACTCATTCTGTATCCCTCTATTATAAACAGCTATCCTATAGCGGGTTACAATTCTATTATAGTGTGTCAATGATTTTTTTCACGCTTACATCTTTTTTATTTTCGGAATTTTTTTCCAAAACAGGAAAAAGTGCTCTAAAGGCCGAAAAATGCTAGCCCTTCAGGTGAATATGGTCGTTCAGCAGTCTGCAAGCGGTTTCCGAGATAAATGGTTTTGCCAGAAAGGCCAGTAACTTGAACTCGCAGTCAATGATCAGCAAGCCTTCCCGGCCCTCTTCAAGAGGCTGCTTTTCCTCCATGCCGACATTCTTCCACAGGCCTATTTCAGCCATGATAAAATCGGGACGTTTTTCTTTGATGATACGCGCGGCCTCCGAAACATCCTGTTTGTATACTGCTTCATACCCGCATTGCGTTAAGCTTTGCAAGAGATCGATGCCTATGATCGACTCTTTCTCCAGCACAAGCACACTGTATTTCCTTTTCTTGTCCATGCAATTGTGGCTCAAATACCGTGCGGAAAGATGGAAAACTGCCGAAACTGCAATTGACACATATCATGTTAAAGGATCATAAAAAAGGCGAGGTTTTTTTACCTCGCCTTCCATGCAAATTCTATGATCTCTTTCTTAATGAATGGCCAGTATAGGCAATTTGATATGGAAGATCAGCTCTTTTGTTACGCTGGAATGGAAGAGCGAATAGAATATATTGTGCTTCTTGGGGTTGACCATCACCACATCGGTCTGGTGGAGGCTGAAGTAATCCTCCAGCTCATGCCCAACGCTCTTCCCGGTTATGTATACGGTCTTGTGTTCCACCTGCTCCAGTTTCTTTTCCACGAAAATGCTGGTGCGTGCCTTATCGGTGCTCATTTCTTCATCCGGGTCCTCAACATTCACAACCTCCAGCTGCGCGTCGAACACTTTACTGAAATACTTTGCTACATACACCAGGTCTGTTTCTTCGGTCTTATCCAGGTCGCATGCAAAAGAGATCTTGTGGATACGGTGGTAGCTCACTTGTTCGGGGATAATGAATGTCGGTATCTCCAGCTTTCGCGCCACGGTAAGCGCCGTACTTCCTATCAGGTGTTCTTTGATCCCCCCGGCTTCACCTACAACGCCCATCACAATAAGATCCACGTTCTCATCTCTCGCAACCGATTCTACGACATCGTAGGGCAAACCCATTTCGGCCACCCAACTGATCTCCAGGTCGCGGCCCTGGTCGCGGCAGATCTCCTGCTTCAATGCTTCCAGTCTCTCTTCGGCGCTTTCTTTGATAGCCGACACGAGTGGTAGGGAAAAGCCCATTTCGTAATTGGCGGGGGGGAACGGATAAGCGTTCACCAGGATGAGCTTTGCCGAAAAATATTTGGCCAGTTCAACCGCGTAATTTACCGCATTGTTCGCCGCCGGCGAAAAATCGGTGGGTACCAGGATCCTTTCCATTTTCTATTCTTTTAATTTCATTTTAATATATCGGGATTCAAAAAACTAAATACATAATGATCTTTTACATGTTGCTTCAGGGCGTTCAAACGCCCGTTGGGTTTTAAAGTTCTTAATTCGTAAATGTCTGTTCTCCTGTCGGCAAGGTTGCGCACCGTACCGTGCGACCGGAGTTTTTTCAATTTATCCAGCTCCACGTCAACGATCAGTACGGTCTCCGAATTCGGTGTAGCCTCGGCCTTGATGCCATTGGTTGGAAAAGAGAAATCTGAAGGGGTAAATACACCAGATTGCGCGTATTGTATATCCATGTTATGCACCCGCGGAATATTTCCCACACAACCCGCTATGGCCACGAAACATTCGTTCTCTATGGCTCTTGCCTGTGCGCACACTTTGATGCGGGTAAAAGCGTTTTGGGTATCCGTAAGGAAAGGAACAAACAGTATCTCCATTCCTTCCAGCGCCATCAATCGTGCAAGTTCCGGGAATTCTACATCATAACAAACCAACACACCGATCTTGCCGGCATCCGTATCGAATACTCTCACTTTATGACCGCCAATGATGCCCCAGGCACTTGCTTCAGATGGTGTTACATGTATCTTGCTGTATCTCTCAATGGATCCGTCCCGGCGGCAGAGGTAACCTACGTTATACAACTGTCCTCCTCCCTTCACAAAAGGCATGCTGCCGGTTATGATGTTCACATTGTAAGCTATTGCAAAATCGATCATCTTGTCGCGCAAAGGCTCGGTATATTTTGCCAGGCTGCGTATCGCCTCTGCCTCTGTTTGGTGGTTATATTCTGCCATCAACGGGGCCATGAACAACTCGGGAAAGATCACAAAATCGGCGTGATAGCCGGAGACCGTATCCACAAAGAATTCGATCTGCTCGCATAATGATTCAAAATTGTTGAACGAACGCATGCCCCATTGCACAAGGCCAATACGCGCCGCGCTTTTCTTTTGTTCGTGTAAAAATTTGGTAGGCTTGCTGAATAACACGTTGTTCCATTCCATCAGCGTGGCATGCGCCTTCGATTCCTGGTCGCCGGGCATGTAATTGGTTAATATTTTCTTTACGTGAAATTCGTTGGATAACTGGAAGGATAGCACAGGGTCGTGGATCTCCTTCATCTTCACCTTATCGATGTACTGCTTGGGGCTCATGGATTCGGCATACATGCTGTAGTTCGGTATCCGGCCGCCAAAAACGATCGCCCGCAGGTTCAGGCGCTCCGCCAGTTCCTTCCGGGCATCATATAATCTCCTTGCCAATCGCAAACCACGGAACTCGCTGTGTATAAAGACCTCGATGCCGTAAAGCACATCACCGCTCAGGTTATGGGTTCGAAAGGTATAATCTCCGGTAATTTGTTTATAGGTATGGTCGTCGCCAAATTGCTCGTAATTAACAATGATCGATAACGCTACACCTACTACGCGCCCGTTAAAAAGAACCACGATCTGGCCTTCGGGGAAAATGGTGAGAAGTTTTTCAATGTGTTCCTTGGTCCACACGGATCCGTGCCAGGTCTTATAAGCTTCCAGCATCGAGTCGCGCAAGCCCATGTAATCTCCCAATTGCAGGTTACGCACCTCGATCTTCTTTGCATCGGGCAAGGGTTTTCTTTTGGTTCCTTTTTTTCTCTGTGTGATTGGCATAAACAGGTCGAATTATATGAAGCAAAATACATTCGCCAGCATTATGCCGAAAAGCAATGCCTTTTTTTACAATTATTTAGAGTTATACGGATACGTATAGAATCTTTTGATGGGAACAGGGTTCCCGTTTCGGGAAGATCATTGGCTAAGCAGTTTGATCTTTTCCGCCTGCAATTCCTCTATGGAATGCGCGCAGATCTCCTGCATCCTTTCAAACAAGGGACTCAATTGCTCATGAGGAAGATCTTCCGCAATATGTTTCTGCAGGATCCCGGTCACCAGGTCAAGTTCTGTGATGCCCATAAAAGCAATAGAAGGTTTCATGCGATGCAAGACCTTATGCAACTCATGCAGGTCCTTGTGTTCAATGCAATTTTTTACGGAGTCGAGGAAACGCGGGGTTTGCTCTATAAACACATCGATCATGCGAATGATGAAGCCTGCATCGCTTTTAGATATTTTTCTCAGGTAACTCAGCTCCACGCAATTTTTGGGGCCCTGAGCACTGTCTGGTACAGCGCCGTTGGCCTCGGCCGGGGCTTGTTTGTTGATCTGCAACACGCGTATGATCTTGCTCCGAAGTTTGCTCTCGTCAAAGGGTTTGGAAATATAATCATCCATGCCCATTTTCTTACACTTTTCAATTTCTTCTGCAAATGCGTGCGCGGTCATGGCGATGATCGGTATTTTAGACCTGGGTCCTTTGATCTTATTGCGAATGTAAGCCGTTGCCTGGTAGCCATCCATTTCCGGGAGCTGGATGTCCATCAGCACCAGGTCAAAATCCATTGTCTCCGCCTTCTCTGTGGCAATCACGCCATTATCGGCGGTCTCTACCCGGCAGTGCCAGTTCTCAAGTATTTTCACCGCAAGCAACTGGTTAAAGAGATTATCCTCCACCAAAAGCACTTTCACGTTCTCCAATGGGAATTCTTCGCTTTTTTCTTTTCCTTCGGTATCGGCATCAGCGCTTTCTTCTTTTTCTCTCTTGAACTTAAGCCAGAAAATGAAAGAAGAACCTTCGTTCAATTTGCTGGTAACCGATATCTCCCCGCCCTGCAATTCGATAAGTTCTTTGGTAATGGTCAATCCAAGGCCGGTGCCTCCGTATTTTCGGGTAGTATCACTGGTGGCCTGCGTAAAACCTTCAAAGATCTTGTCCACGCTTTCTGCCGGAATTCCTATCCCGGTATCCGTTACAGAGAAGCGCAGGGAAACCTCTTCCTCCGACTGGTTCATCAGGTTCACTTCTATACGCACACCACCTTCGTTCGTAAATTTGATGGCGTTGCCCACAAGGTTCACCAATACCTGGTTCAGACGCGTGGGATCTCCCAAAAGGGTGACAGGAATGTCTTTCGCGATGGAAAAAGATAATTTGATATTCTTCTCGATCGCCTTCGGCAACATCAGGTCAATGACCGTTGAGATCAATTGGTCAAGCTTGAACGGGATACATTCTAGGGTGATCTTACCCAGCTCGAGTTTTGAGAAATCAAGAATATCGTTTATGATAACTAGCAGGTTCTGTCCCGAGGTTTTGATGGCATTGAGATATTGCCTGTTCTCGGGTCCGTGTTCCGCTTTTAAAAGCAGGTTGGTGAACCCGATGATGGCGTTCATGGGGGTTCGTATCTCGTGGCTCATATTGGCAAGGAACTGCTCCTTCACACGTACAGATTCTTCCACCTCCTGCTTGGCCTTATGCAGTTCCTCAAGCGCCTTGTTACCTTTGAAGATAGAATGTTCTGCGATCTTATTGGCAATGATGAGCTCCTGCTCAGCCTTTTTTCTCCGTGTAATGTCAGAATCGATGGAAATGATCTTCTCCACCTCGCCCTTGTCGTTCAATAAAGGAGTAAGCGAGGTAAGTACCCAATATTCTTCGCCCGATTTCGAATAATTTTTGTTTTCGTAAGAAAGCGGCTTCTTTTCCTTTATCAGCACTTTATAATGCTCGTTATCGGGAGAAAGTCCTGTTTTTTCACCTTTTCGAAGTATCTCGCCATAGGTGCCCTTCACATCTTTCAATTTGTAGCCAAACAATTTGGTGAAGCCTTCATTCACCCACTCTATCTTTCCTTCGCGATCCGCTATGGTCACGGCATTATAGGATTTAATGGCAACAAGGGCCAGCTGTTCAAGCTGTTCCTCTTTTTTCTTTTGCGTAATATCCTGAGCGGTGCCTATCACCTTCACAATGTTATTTTCATTGTCGAGGACCAGTTCGCCTTTGGCCTGCAAGTACCTCACCGAGCCATCCTTTCGTAAGATGCGGTTAAAGAATTCAAATGGCCTTAATTTCTGTATGGCGCGACTGATCTCTTTCGTTACGCTTTCTTTATCGTCGGGATGAATGAAGTCAATGAAATCCATATAGGTGATGGGCATTTCTCCCGGCTCTATATCCAATATGCGGTATAATTCATCCGAGCAGCTAAAACTGTTCTCGGGCAAGCTCAATTCCCAGCTGCCGATATGAGCCAGCTTTTGCGCCTGGGCCAGTTTTTGTTTTTCGCTCAGCAGGGCCGCTGTTTGCTCTTCCAGCATTTTCGATTTCTCTGCCAGCGATTTCAAAAGTTTATAGCGCTCTATGCTGTAATTGATAGAACGCCTCAGGGCCTTCCCATTCAATTTTCCTTTGATGAGAAAATCCTGCGCGCCCATCTTCACGGTCATGATGCCCATCGCCTCGTCTTCGAGACCAGTTAGTACAATGATCGGGATCTCGGGCGCTTTTTCATAGACCCTTTTAAATGTGTCGAGGCCGCTGCTGTCGGGCAAAGACAGGTCCACAATAATGATGTCGTGCGAACTTGGCCCGATCCTTTCGAGACCTGATTCCAGATAATCTTCGGTCGAAAGATCGAAGGCGTGTGGAAATGCTTCCTTGAGGTAAATATAGATCAGGTTAGCATCTCCTCTATTATCTTCTATCAGCAATATGTGTATCTTCTCACCCATTCAATTCCGAAAATCGCATTTTTTTTATTGTGAATATGAACTCAGATCCCTTTCCGGGCTCCGACTCAACCCATATCCTTCCTTTATGTCTTTCCACGATCTTCTTACAGATGGCCAGGCCAATGCCGGTGCCGGGGTACTTTTCCTTGGTGTGCAGGCGCTGGAAGATCACGAAGATCTTTTCGCAGTACTCCTTTTGTATCCCTATCCCGTTATCTTTTACAGAAAACAAATATTCATGTTCCGATTCCTTGCAGGAGATCGTGATCTTAGGGGGGTCCTTGCCCTTGAACTTCATGGCATTGCCGATGAGATTTTGAAATAGTTGCCCCAGCAACACTTTGTCGCCAAATAAAACGGGTAACTTCTCCGAGTGGATCTCGGCCCCGCTTTCCTTAATGACCAGCTCCAGGTCATCCTTTATATCAGCCAGGGTCTCATCCATATCCACATACTCAAAAGGTTTCACGCGGTTAATGCGCGAATATTCCAGAAGGCTGTAGATAAGATTCTGCATGCGGTTGGCACCATCCACCGCAAAGTTTATGAAATCTATAGCGTCTCCATCCAGCTTACTCCTGTATCGTTTCTCCAGCAATTGCACATAACTGGTGATCATTCTCAATGGTTCCTGCAGGTCGTGCGAGGCAATATATGCGAATTGCTCCAGTTCGGCGTTCGACCTTTTCAGTTCCTCGGTCTTATGTTGTATCTCCTCTTCATTGCGGCGCGCATCCGTGATATCCCTGTTCACCATCATATAGCCCATAGGAATGCCCCGATCGTTCCTTAGATGCGACTTAGAAGAAAACACCAACATTTTTTTACTTTTTGCGGTTTGTTGCAGCATCTCCCCCGTCCAGTTCCCCTTTTGTTTTATCTCACTCAGGATACTCGCACGCGAAAAGGGAGGCATATATTCATGGTGTATAACATCATCCAGGTTCTCACCAACCACAGCTTCCTTTTCTAATCCATACATTTTTTCGGCCGCCCGGTTCCATTCCAGTATTTTCAGTTCAAGGTCGGTAGCAATGATAGCCATAGGCGCATGATTGAAAATGGTTTGCAGCTTATCAATATTATTACTCAAGAGGCGGTTGGAAATCTCCAGCTCCCGGGCATGTTCTTTTTGGGACTTGATCGCATGTTCCAGCTCTTCGGCTAGTGTGTTCAGCCCGGCCGAAATAGCATCGATCTCGTCGCCTTCCTCGCTCAAATACATCTTTCGGGTAAAATTCATCATGGTATACTCCATGAGTATGCCCATGATATCATTGATGCGCTTTTCGTTATTTTTTATGTAAGCAACGCGGGCATCCAGTTCTTCTGCCAGGGTGTTCAGCCCGGCCGAAACAGCGTCGATCTCGTCCCCCCGGGCCGATAGCTCAACCCGGTCGGTGCAATCAAATCTTGACAAACGCCGGATCTGGGTCAGTATCCTTTCGATCCTCTCATCCTTTATTTCCTTGCGCGGCGTTTCCATAAATCCTTAGAGATATTGTTTCAACCATTCCTTCGCTTCCTGTTCATTGTTGAACATTTTAACGGGATAGGGCTGCGACTTCACCGAGAAAAAAAGATTTGCCAGCATTTTTCCAAGCGCCGATCCTGAGACCATCGCTATCGCTTTAATGATGCCGGGGAACTCTTTCGCTACATAGTCCCGCACTTCTTTACTCGTTTCCGGCGAATTGGTGACATCCACCATCATACATACTTTTCCATTGCCGATCACTTTCTTAAAATCTTCCATCGATCTTTTCACCTGCTCAAGGGTCTGCTTAGGCCCTTTTTTAGAGACAGAATACAAGATCCCGTCCTCATCGAACCAGAATCGGGAAGTATCCCAATCGGTCACTCTCACGTTCCTTGGAGGCTCCATAGTTTTTGTCATTTGATCCCGCCGGGCAATTTCACAATGCTAAGCCAAAAATCCTCAATGGTGCGGATGACGTTAATGAACTGGTCGAAGTCCACAGGCTTCATGATATAGCAATTGGCATGGTGCGAGTAGGTATTCATGATATCCTGTTCGGCAGAGGAAGTGGTAAGTATGATCACCGGGATACATTTCAATTCTTCATCAGCCTTGATCTCGGCCAGCACTTCCCGGCCATCTTTTCTGGGAAGGTTCAGGTCCAACAGGATCAGGTCAGGCCTTTCGGCTTTACTGAAATCTCCCTGCCGTTTCAGATAATGCATGGCTTCTTCGCCATCGGTAACAACATGTAACACGTTCTCTATGTGTCCATCCTTGAATGCTTCCTGGGTAAGGCGTATATCGCCGGGATTGTCCTCTACCAATAAAATATTGATGGGAACGGTTTTTTGCGCGCTGCTCATGTTCACTCCTTTCTTTCCGGCTACGGTTACCGGCGTTAACAGATACAAATTAGTTAAAGTAAATTCTCACTACAAGTAAAATCACATGAATGGTCTTTCATGTTTCCGCCACATCGGGGGCGGGCAAAATAATTCAAAAATCAATCCAAAACATGTAAGAACGTGAGGGGGTTAACGTTCTTGAAATTGTGTAATTAAAATATGTAAGACAGGTTTCTTACACATTTCCTTTTACGGATGATAAAAGATTGGTTACAAGAAATGTATGTTTTTTGGGTTCTTGATTCATGAACGGGTTGACAGTTAGCGGGTAACAATGTTACAATTCGGTGTTATAAAAAACCAGGCTTCAGGGAATATTCTCATTTCCAATTCGGGAAAAAAATTCCCGATATCGGAATTTTTTAACAGCTAAAAGAGGTGTAACGCGTTTTAATTAGTTGATTTATATATTAGTAGAGAAATGATAGGCAGATGGTATGATATTTTCGGTCTGGCACTACATTCCTCAAAATGAGACTTCCGTGTTAAAAAGACCAACGCATACCAAGCATTTTCGCCTGAAGCGGGTAGGCATACCCGAACTGGAATTATCCATGCCCGTTGAGATAGAAGAGAACCTCGTTATGCAAAATACGCCACGATCTGAGGCATTTGAATTTCCGACCGAACTGCACAAAGCGCGGGTGCTGGTGCTGGAAGAAGATGCCATGAGCAACATGATCCTGCAGCATGTGCTGCAGCAGAACTTCATTTCCTTCCAGCTTTGCCGCTCACTGGATGAAGCCAAAGCGAATTTATTGAAACATTCTTTCAACCTGATCGTATCAGGAATGAACGGCCTGCTGGGAGACACCGAGTTAGAGACCATTGCAGGTTTACCGGTTCCGGCCATCGCCCTGGGCATCAGCAGCGACAGGAATGAGATACAGGCTTGTTTGAAGGCGGGGTTCAAATGCGTACTTACCAAGCCATTTAGTGAAGATGATCTAATACGTTCAATTTACACATACATGAAGAAAACGGATACACCCAATAACGAGCTGAACGGCGAAGGGCCTGAGACAGTATCGCTCGAGCAATTACAACGGATCGGAAAGAATGACAAAGAATTCGTTTTAAAAATGCTGGAGAAGTTTGTCGTCTCAGTAAACGAGTGCTCGGCACACATGGATGAAGCGATTGCCAATGCCGACTGGATCAAAATGAAGGCTGCCGCGCATAAAAGCATACCTTCTTATTCGCTGATGGGGCTTGAGGACATATTAAGCGACCTTGAATTCATTGAAAGCCATGCCGGCCTTGAAGCCTACGGTAACCGCGTAATAGACGTTGGCCGGTCTGTGATAGAACGCAACCGTTCTATTTTGCGGGATACTGAGAAACACATTATTGCATATAAAAAATAATTCAAAAAAAGCTGAAGCCTATGCTCTCTAAAACTCAAACTCATGAAAACCAAAAACAGTATAAACCATATTCTGGTGATCGACGACGATGAATTCCTACTTTTGGCCATTCAAAAAAAACTGGAGACCGCGCATTACAAGGTTACGGTCTCTAACAACGTGCACGACGCCTATTTCAAACTGAACATGACCAAGCCTGACCTGATATTACTGGATGTGATCATGCCCGACCTGAACGGGGTAGAGTTCATGCACCTGATCCATTCACAGGCAATGGCCGGTAAAACACCCATTGTGCTTATGTCGTTCCTACCAAAGAAAGAATTATCCAAAATGGGGTATGATCTTGGCGCAGCTTATTACCTGGACAAGCCGTTTGACGTGAACAAATTACCGGAAATGATAAAAAGATCGAGATTCAATGCATAACGTTTTAGAATATAAGACAGGAGAGGGGAAGATTATGAGCAAAGAGCAAAAATTTAAAATATTCATTGTAGAGGATGATACCTGGTACAGGGAATTGCTGATACATGTAGCGTCGCTGAATCCGGACTTTGAAGTACGGGGTTTTTCAACAGCAAAGGATTTTCTGAAAGCCTTACCGGACAACCCGGATGTGGTTTCGCTCGACTTCATGCTTCCGGATATGGAAGGGATCGAGGTGCTGAAGCAGGTGAAAAAAAACAACCCGGAAACAGAAGTGCTGATGGTATCGCAGCAGGATAAGATCGAAACCGCGATTGATCTTTTGAAAGCGGGAGCTTACGATTATATCACCAAATCACCCGACACCAACGAGCGCTTCATCAATACGCTCAATCACATCTTTAAGAACCGCAACCTGAAGACACAGGTGGCGAGACTGGAGAAAGAAGTAAATAAAAAATACAGTTTTGAGAATACGATCATTGGGAGCAGTGAATCCATCAAGAAGATCTTTCACCTGATGGAAAAAGCGGCCAATACCAATATTACCGTGCTGATCACGGGGGAAACCGGAACGGGCAAGGAACTTGTAGCTAAATCCATACATTTTAATTCGCCGCGTAAAAAAGAGCCGTTAGTAACCGTGAACATGGCCGCGATACCGCATGAACTTGCCGAGAGCGAATTGTTCGGACATGAAAAAGGCTCTTTCACCGGCGCTGTTGGACAAAGGCTCGGTAAGTTCGAACTTGCCAAAGGCGGCACTATTTTCCTGGACGAGGTTGCCGAGATGGACCTTAGCCTTCAGGCAAAACTGCTTCGCGTGCTGCAGGAAAAAGAGGTTATCAAAGTAGGAGGTGAAAAAACGATCAAGATCGATTGTCGTGTGATCGCCGCCACCAACAAGAACCTGTCGGAAGAAGTAAAGAAAGGCAATTTCAGGGAAGACCTGTATTACCGTCTCTACGGATTGACCATTGAGCTTCCGCCGCTGAGGGATCGAAAAAGCGATCTGCTGCTCATTGCGCGGCACTTCATTGATAACTTTTGCAAAGAGAATAATATGCCGCCGGTATCGTTAAGCAAGGAGGCGCAGCAAAAACTACTGCAACATCCTTTCCCGGGAAACATACGCGAGCTGAAATCCATCATTGAGCTGGCCATTGTCATGTGCAACGGCAAAGAGATCGAGGATAGCTGCCTGCAGCTCAACAATGATTTCTCCATACAGGCTGCGCTTGTTGAAGAAAAAACGCTTGAAGAATATGAGAAGGAGATCATCCGGCATTTTCTTGCCAAATACGACCATAATGTAGTGGCTGCCGCTGAAAAACTGGGAATCGGAAAGTCCACTATTTACAGGATGATCAAAGAGAATCCCGGCTATTTCAAATAGAATTCCGAATAATGGAAAACTCTCCTGAAACGGAACCTTAAGCAGTCTCTTTATATCCTTCAACTCATTCATAAGTAATAAATTATTTAACCGGCATTATTTTGGCGCATCTTCAAAGAAGGATCATTGTGATGAGAAGTTCTGCTTACTTCAGTTTTTGTTTGATCGCCCTGCTTGCCTCATGCAAAGAGCCTGAGTTTGGCAGTGTGACCGTTAATCTTAAAGACGGCCCGGCCTCAGCGCAAGAGGTGAACATTGAAGTAGAACAGGTTGACATTTACATTGACGGTGTTCGCGACCGCGGATGGTATACCCTCAAAACCAACCGGGGGATCTATGATCTCCTTCAGTTCCAGGATATTTCCTTACTACTTGCCTCCCGACAGGGTCTTCCTGCGGGAAAAGTTACACAAGTACGATTGACCCTTGGCGAACACAATTCTATAAAAGATGAAATTTATCACGCGCTCGAAACACGCGGTCCACCCGGCGAGAAATATACGGTGACCCTGCCGGCCGGCTTTGCCATAAGGAACAATGATATGCTGAACATCCTTGTGCATATTGACGCTGAACGATCGATCATCAAAAAAGAAAGCAATCGCTACATATTGGAACCACTTGCCACCTGCGCCACGATCAGCGCGCCCATGGAACCTTTTTGATTCCACTTCCTAGAAAAAAATCCAAGTGCGGGAAGAATGAATGACATGCAAAAAAAACTGCTCTTCTGCATCAATAGATTATTGTTACAGAAATAAGGGGCACAAACTTTGCCGTCTCTTCTATTACCAATACGTAGATCATGAAAACACAAGTCATACAGCAGAAAACAAGGCTAACGCCTCTGCAAAAACGTACAGCCCGTGAGTCCTGGGTGATAAACCTGTGTAACGGATGCGGGTTACTAATGTTTGCCTGCTTATTTATCTTCTTTATTGATATGAAGGTAGCAGGATGGCACCAGATACTCACTTTGCGCTTCTTCAATTTCATTTTTATTGCCGGAGCTGTATTGCTTGCCTTCTTCCTGTATCGAAAAAAATACGATTATAGAGGCATCCGATATCTCACCGGTATAAAAATGGGAATTCACATTACCTTGCTGGGTAGCCTGCTGTTTGCACTGTTCATGGGAATATACCTGAGCGTAGATACACATTTTATGGGTCACGTACAGCGGTTTGCCGAATTCGGTGAGTACCTTACACCGGTTCGTGCAGCAGGAGGTATCTTTATTGAGAGTTTTGCAACCGGCGCAATTTTAACATTCAGCTTTATGCAACTTTTCAAAGACGAAGAGTTCAATCCTAATGAAGAGAATTAGCCTTTGAAGATCTAAAGCCCGTAAGCTCACGGATCTTTAAAGCGCTTAAATAAAAAGAGTCCCCTTACTCAAATGTGTAAGGGGACTCTTCGTTTTTTCCCGGGATGAAATTATTTTTTGGCGGCTTCTACGCTCACCATCCACTGGATGCCGTAGCGATCGGTACACATTCCAAAATAAGACCCCCAGAAGGTCTGGCCCATGGGCATTGTGGTTTGCCCCCCGGCTGAAAGACCGTTGTATAAACGGTCTGCCTCCTCCTTGCTGAAGGTATTAATGGAAATCGAAAAATTGTTTCCGAAATTGGTGGCCTGCCCAAATGCTTCCGAACTGTCGCTTCCCATCAATGCA
Organism: uncultured Flavobacteriaceae bacterium; assembly: GCA_964387075.1. Taxonomy (GTDB): domain Bacteria; phylum Bacteroidota; class Bacteroidia; order B-17B0; family Aurantibacillaceae; genus PALSA-968. Next base: position 275,890 of record CAYLVB010000002.1, on the reverse strand, counting down.
GTTTCTTTACTGATTGGCAGGGAAATGTGCATGATCTTGTTTCCCTCAGATTCCGGCATTTGTGGCTGCCCTTCCATAGGAGGCATGTCTTTGAAACGGCCCACATAGGTAAATTGTCCGCCAAAAACAGAGCGATAGAAATTGAACACCTCTTCGCAATTACCTGCAAAGGTAAGATACGGGCAGATGCTTGTTGTTTTGGGTGCGGGAGCGGGCGCTTTTTTCGCAGCTTTCTTAGAAGCTTTCTTGACGGCCCTTTTTTTAGGAGCTTTCTTCGCATTTTTTTTCGCGGCTTTCTTTCCTGCCTTCCTGCCCCCCGATGAGGAAGGTTTCGCCGCCTTCTTTTTTTTCTTTGCCATAGCTAAAATTTTATTCGCCTACTCTGTTCGGTTTTCGGCTACCCCGGTAAATACATACTCAAAAAACGGAATGCTAAGGTATGCGTTTTACCAAATAATGCAAGAGATTAAACCCGATCAGAAAATTTGAGCTGAGCCAATGAACAAACCCTTTTGGTTCGGTATGTTCATGTTGCAGCGGTATTCCTTAAACTATTTTAGGCCGCTTTCCAGTCCCGGATCAAGGCTTCGGCGACCCCCTATCAAAATGATTATCAATGGACAACGCGAAAATAATTAATTTGTAAGGCTTGATTTTATGCTATACATTTGATTCTCTTTTTAATGTGAGGCCTGGTTAAAACCGGGTTCCTAAAATCTTATATCGAACAACGAATTCCAAGTATCAAAACATGAAAACAAACAACACACACAAGGCAGCACGTTTGACACTGGCTCTAACCTTATTTTTATTGTTAAGCGGTAAAGCAACCAATTATTATTGGATAGGCGGATCCGGTAACTATAACGATGTTGCTCACTGGGCTACCTCCAGCGGTGGAACTTCAGGAGGACTGGTGCCAACCTTCGCGGATAATGTTTTTTTTGATGCGAACTCCTTTACAGCTGCCGCGCAAACTGTTACCATAAACGTAAACTCTGCCTGCGCAAATATGGACTGGACCGGAGCCACTAATTCACCAAGTATAGCGGGTACTTTTACCCTTGACGTACACGGATCGCTCACTTTTATATCCGGAATGACCAATAACTTTACGGGAAGGATAAACTTTAAAGCCACCACTACCGGCAAAACCATAACCTCTGCGGGTAAAACGTTTGGCGGTCACGTTTATTTTGACGGCGTGGGTGGCGAATGGACCTTGCAGGATGCTTTTATCACTGCCGCAACCAAAAACGTGTATCTCGTTAATGGTAGCCTGGTAACCAACAACCAGAATTTTACCACCAACGCTTTTCTTTCTAATTACACCAACGCGCGTAATCTTGACCTGGGCTCTTCGAACGTAAACATAACCGGCTCGGGAAGCGATGGTTCAACAACCTTAGCCTGGTCGCTGATCGGTTCAAATTATACCTTTTCCGCAGGCACTTCCACCATTAATATCAACAGCCCATCTAACCAGACCTTGTATGGCGGAAATGCCAGCTACAACGTGGTTATTTTTCAGACTTCAAGCGGCACTCAGACTCTTTCAGGAGGTATTTTCTTTAACAGCGTTACATTTAAAGGCACCACCGGTAATGTTACCACCACCAGCGCTACTTTCCTTTCGCTCGCATTCCAAAACACCGGTAACACCGCCGGTAACGGTAACACCTATAATGCCGTTACATGGGCCGGCAACGGATCGGTGAGCGGAAGCAATAATATTTTCACCAGCAACATTACATTCCCGGGAACGGGAACGATCAACAATAGCACCAATACATTCGCCGACGTGCTCTTTTCTACTACGGCAACCATCACCGGGTCCAATCACATTTTTGGAAATGTTATTATTACCCAAACATCATCCCTGGCCGCCAGCGGTCTAACTGCCAATACACTCAGGTTCCTGCAGAACGGCACACTTTCCGCTGCCGGACACGATTTTGGAAAAGCCACTTTTCTGGGTGACGGAACTATTAGCGGAAACAGCACTTATGACAGTTTGATATTTTCTCCGCAAAAAAATTATACATTGGGAAGCGGTACCACTCAAACTATTAACAACTACTTTGATGCCAATGGAACATGCGGACAACCTATTGCCATCTCTTCTTCTACCGCCGGCACACAGGCAACCATTAGCTCTTCCTTACCGGCTATAACAGCAAACTATGTTCGCTTAAAAGATATCAACGCAAATGGCGGAGCAACCTTCACAGCCAACAACTGTACTGACCTGGGCAATAATACAGGGTGGGCGATCAATTTACCCGCCCCGCAAAATTTATATTGGATCGGCGGCACCGGTA
>CAYLVB010000002.1:0-273469 GCA_964387075.1 uncultured Flavobacteriaceae bacterium | reverse complement strand
AATAATATTTTCACCAGCAACATTACATTCCCGGGAACGGGAACGATCAACAATAACACCAATTCATTTAAGAATATTACTTTTACGGGTGTATCAACGCTCAACGGTAATAGTCATTCATTTGAAAAAGTTACTTTCAGCCAGGCTAGCACTTTTAATGGAACCGGTTATACCTTTAAGAAAGCAACCTTCCTGAATAATGGAACCATCAAAGGAAGTAATACCTACGATAGTTTGATCTTTACCCAAGGAAGAACATACACTTTAACACAAAGCACAACACAGTTTGTAAACCTCGGTTTTGTTGCTAACGGCGCCTCTGCGTCGTTGATCACCATCGCGTCTACTACGTCAACCCAGGCCATGATCAGTAAGAATGCCTGTAACGTATGCTGCAGCTATCTCTCCTTGTCTAATATCAACGCTACGGGAGGCGCTTCGTTCTACGCTTCGATAAGCACCAATGTAACCGGCAACAGCGGGTGGAATTTTGCTTCCTGCCCTTCAAATACATTAACCGTTGGGCCAATAAGCGGCGCTGCAGATGCATGTATCGGTACTAATGGAAATATCTATAGCGTTCCTTCGTTGGGCACGGGTGCAAGCTATACATGGACAGTTCCATCGGGCTCTTCCATCGTGTCGGGGCAGGGAACAGCCAATGTAAATGTTGCCATTGGTTCTACAGCAGGAACTATTTCTGTGACCGCAACCGCCTGTGGTGACACCGCAGGCGTTTCTAAAACCATTACTGTTAACCCGGTTCCAGTTATCAGTACGGTAACCGTAAATCCGGCGACCTGCAGTTTCAGCGACGGTTCGGCAACCGCTACAGTTACAAGCGGAAGCGCTCCGTATACCTACCAATGGTCATCCGGTGACTCGCTGGCAACGGCCGACAGTTTATATAGCGGACAATATCAATTAACAGTTTCTGATCTATACGGTTGCATTACAAGCACACTTGTTACCGTAAACAGCAGTAACGGGCCTCAAGTCACTCTTAGCAACTCAACCAATGTTACTTGTCCCGGTGGTAGTACCGGTAGTTTAACTGTAAGTGTTGCGGGTGGTACCTTGCCTTATACCTATGCCTGGACCAACGGAGCAACAACTTCTACACTTTCTAATTTGATGGCGGGAACGTATGTAGTTACTATCGCCGACTCGACGGGCTGCGAAGTTGTAGGTACCTATTCAATAACAGAGCCCGCTCCGATCAGTATTACGTTCAGCACTAACCCTTCAGGTTGTTCAAACAGCACAGGTGATGCAACAGCGAATGTAAGTGGCGGCACATCCGGTTATACTTACCAATGGAGTGCCAATGCGGCTTCGCAAACCACCCAAACCGCTACGGCTTTAGCAGCGGGGCTTTATACAGTAGTAGTTACTGATAATGCCTCTTGCCAGCAAAGCGCCCAGGTAATGGTTTCTACCAATACTGCCGGGGCAACGCTTACCCTTAATGGCATTACAGCCGGAAACTGCAGCGCCAATGGCCCCGGAGCTATCGACATTATTACCAGCGGAGGGCAACCTCCCTATACTTATAGCTGGAGTAACGGGGCTTCAACCGAAGATGTTACAGGGCTAATGCCTGGCACCTATTCGCTGGGTGTTATTGACGGGAATGGATGCATGACCTATACTACGTATCCAGTTCCTGCGTCGAATATTGTTTATCAACCGGAGATCTGTTTGGTAACTGTTGATACAATTACCCGCAACAATTTGGTGGCATGGGATAAGACAGGAGCTGTTGGCATCAAAGAATTTAAGATCTATTGCGAGATAGGCAGTTTTAATAATTATCAATTAGTAGGGACTGTGCCCGCCGGGAACTTAAGCGAGTTTGTTCACGTGGGTGCCAATCCTATGGTCAAATCATGGAAGTACAAGATCTCCGCTGTTGATTCCTGTGGTAACGAAGGCGCGATGAGCTCTTATCATAAGACCATACACCTCCAGGTAAACGCCGGTATTGGCGGCGTGAATAACCTGAGCTGGGATAATTATTTCGGCTTTACCTACGGAAGCTTTGATGTTTGGCGCTATACGATCACCAACGGATGGGAATACTTAAATACAACACCGTGGTGCGGATTTGTGGTATGTCAAAACAGTTATACGGATGCCTTTCCTGTTGCCGGAGACACAAACTGGTACGCCATATATGCCGATCCTCCAACACCTTGTGTGACCACGGCGCGCTTTGATCAGAATGGAAATCAAAGTACGATCGTTCGTTCCAAATCCAACATCACCAATAACCGAACCGCGGCAGCGATCGGTATCACAGAGAATGGTCTGCAAAACAATTTCTTTGTGTATCCGAACCCGGCCACCAATGAGATCACTGTGAAGCTGGGCAAAACATGCAGCAATTGTTCCTTTGAGATAAACAACGCCTTAGGGCAAACGATACGGTCAGAGAAAATCTCATCGGTCGAACAAAAGATACATGTTTCCGGTCTTGCAAACGGGGTTTATTACCTCAAACTGAAAAATGACAGCGGGCAGCATATTCACAAGCTGGTGATACAGCACTAACAAATTACCAACTCATAAAAAACCCTCGCTTTTAGCGGGGGTTTTTCTTTTTCAGAAGTGAAAGCACCGGGATAGCCTGTCCCGGAAACATTTCCGCTTCTTTTCCTTTACCTTATGTCCTTTGGTTGAGGCCCAGAACCATTTGTGGTTGTGAACCTTCTTTAATTTAACACGACCTGTCTCATCGGCTCCTTTCACCGCAAGGCTCCCCTTGTTCTCACCTTTATTAGTAAGCCGGGCGTATTCCTTGTCGGCAATAGCCTGGTACTGGTGACAAGGACAATTGGGATTACGCGGATCGGTGATGGCATACTTGCTTTTGGTGGAGTCTGTTTCCGGCCCGCCCGGCGCGCAGAGCAGGCGCGTGCCAAGCAGGACCAGGAAACATAAAGCGGTGTATTTGAATTTTGTGCTCATTTGAACTTAATCTATTATCCGTTTTTCTTATTGATCACTAATTTGTCGGTACCGCACCAGGTTTTGAACTCGTTGGTGTAATACAGGTAGGCCGAAGAAGCGGGAGCATCATACTCGCCTGGCATTTCTGCTTTCAGGTCGAGATTGATCTCCTTCACAGCTTTAGGGCCCATTCCACGATAATAGATGGCGATGTTGTTGCCCAGGATCTCGTAATAGTCAAATACATGTTTCTCCTGCAGTTCTTTTAGCTGCCAGGGCTGCACCGTGAAACCAGCCGGAATACCGACGATAGCCATCGCACTGGGAATTTCGCTGTCCTTTTTATTGGTTACAGTTGCTTTTAAGCGAACCGTCTCTCCAACATTAACCGTCTTTGTGGCATATTCTGTTTGTAAACCAACCACACATTCTTTATTACTGTTAGGCAGCGAAGTATTCCAACTGATGGCTACAGAATAAGGAAGTGGGTTCTTCACGCCGATGAATTTCACCTTTACATCATGCTTTCCTTCGGCAGTGATGAATTTTTCCAAACCTTCCATCGTGATGGCGCCTTTGTCGCCGGCCTTGTAAGACTTTTCTCCGGCTTTTTTACCATCCACATACACAACAATGGTTCCATCCTCGGTGGTCTTCTTGCTGAACTTAGCATATTCAGTAAGCGCCTTCAGAGCGAGTACTGTTCCCTGTGTGCTGCCAAATACTCCGTACCCGCTGCGGCTATTGGTAAGATACTGCACCGCGCTGTTGAGCGCTCCTGCATGCTTGCCATTCTCTTTAATGAGTGCCTGGATCATGATAGAAGTGGTTTCGATAGTAAGCGATTGGCCTTGCGAATAGGTGATCGAGTGTGTTGTGCCTGTCCAGCTGCCGTCTTTGGCCTGCATGTTCAGCAATTGACTAATGACCTCATCAGCTTTCTTGGTCTCACCCAATTTTATGGCCGCATTGGCCATCATGGCAAGCAGGTAAGGATCTTTCGTTTCCTGTGCTTTTTTCAGTGAAGTATTGAACTCGTTCTTCAGATCGGTGTATCCTGCTTCAGCCAAAGCGTACACGATGTAGGCATTCGTCACATCATCGCTGATGCTTCCAAAAGCATGGTAACCGCCGGTCTTACGCGCAAAATTACCCTTGCCGTCTTTATGCGACAGTAGCCATTCGGCGGTGCGATCGATCATTTTCTGATCCACATCGCCACCGGCTTTCTTCATGTCGGTGAATTCCATCACGCCATAGGCCGTTAAGCCTTCGTGCGCGGGTGAGGCTCCAAACCATTCGTATCCTTTGGTGGCAGTTTCAAAAGTGGTGAGGCGTTTGTAACCGCGGTCCAATAACTGGTTGGCATAAGCAAGCGTTTTATCATCTTTGCTTTCGGTCGATTTCAGATAATCCAACACCATAGCATTAGGCCATGCGCTCATCGAGGTTTGCTCGAAGCATCCGCCGGGTTCGCGTAAAATTCCGGCTACACCTGTCATGAGGTCGCTTACAACGCTTGGGTAGGCCGTGAAGACAGCTTTTACTGATCCGTTCACTACTTTGTTCATGCTGAAAGTAAATTCTTTCTCAGCTTCCTGGCTCGCAAATGAAGCGGTTACAGGGAACCCTTTTGGAGCGATCTTTATTTTTTGAGTGAATGCGTCGCCCAAACCACAAGCCTTGAAAGTAATAGTGAACTCACCGACACCAATTTTATCCAGCACTTTATAGTCGAGGTAAATGGTTTTGGCAGCGCCCGGCATAATGGTTTGCACCAGCGGAATTTTTACTAATTCTTTCAATGCTTCAGGGGCAGATATAGTAAGCGCGCCACCTAATGGACCTTTTGTATTATTCTTTAATGTTAAAGGGATAGAAACAATGTCTTCAGTAGCAACCTCAACCGGTATCTTGGTAAGCATGGAGAAAGGCAATTGCGTGAAGAAGTTCTTTTCGCTTCTGCCAATAGAACCATCGTTGCTTAAACCTTCAGCCGTTACACGGAACGAGGTAATATCATCGGAAGTATAGAATTCAAGTGATTTCTTACCGCTGTTACCGATCTCTACATCCGGATTCCAGTAAATGGTATTTCTAAAATCAGTACGTGTCTCTACATTCTCATTCTCTTTGTAAACAGGAGCTGCAAACTGGCGGGCGCGATAGTACTGCTTTGCCATTTGCTGCTGCTGCTTGAAATTAGCTTCTTCCTTTTTTCCGCCCTTGGCATCAAAACGATTCGCGCGAAGGTCGTCCACAAGAATTTCGGCCTGCGACTGAACAGGGCCATTATTAGCATCAACCCGGTCCTTGTTTTTTTGTTTTTCATTCTCCAGCCCGCCCTTTTTAACAGCATTCTTGCTGGCATCAACTGCCTTTTTATCTTCATCGCGCTTCATAGAAGCTACTTTCATGGGCTTATCTTCAAGGTCCATATCCATCCCGGCAAGGTTAACGGCTCCCGGCATGGCCATGGGTTCCATATCCGCTACCATTTCCTCTGCCGGAATGGCTTTATTCATGCCGCCGCCAAAGGCAGCGCTTTTTGTTTTACGATAGCGCTTTTTGCTGTAATGAGGTGCATAATAATGTTGCGGATACAGGTAAACAACCATGTTCTCATTATACGCGTAGATGTTCTGTACCTGCTGCGAGTACCCCGCTGCTTTAAATGTAATATGGGCAGGATTGGAAAGATCAACGCCCTTCATGGTGAATTTACCCACCCAGTTGCTGTTGAACTCATTCCCGTTCGCGATCTTCACACTGGCGTTAATGATGGGTTTTCCTGTATAGGCATCTACCACAAGTCCGGCCAGGGTAGCTTTCTCGTTGCTGTACGCGATCACAGGAGCTGGGCCTGTCAGCATTTTCTCCCAGGTAAAACGGCGCCATCCTGCGGTCATCAATAAATGATCCAGTGCTTTATCCGCTTTCTCTTCTTTTTTATCGAAATAGAAAGCGGGCTCCTCTACTTTTTCGTTTATATCCTGCTGAAGCAAAAGCTCTGATAGGATGTTGCCCGATTTATCGTTAGCGAAAGAAAGTAACTGGTCGTTCACCACGCTTAAAGAAAGATTAGCAGGCATAGGCATACCGCGTTCGTCCTTAACAGTGATGTTCAATTTAACCTTTTCGCGGGGCAGGTATTTTTCTTTTTCGGTCTCAATGTTTATGCTTAGTTGCTTGTCTTTGTTCACGAACACAAGACGTTCCGCGCGCTCGATACCTTTGGAATCGAACAGCGTGATCTGTAAAACGCCGATGGGGAAGTTATTGGTTGAAAAAACGATCTTGTTATTTCCTTTTTTCGCATTGACCTCGGTTGAGTAATAGATCTTTCCGCGCTCCTGTGCCACCAAAGAAAGTTCCTCGGTCTCCGTGGTGCGGATATTCACCGCTACCTGTCCGTCAATATCATTGTCTACATCCAGCACATAACCGCGCGACAAAGCTTCGGGCAAAGCGAATGTTTCTGCGATACCTTCGGGCTTGGTGATCTTCACCACGTATTTTTCCTTAGGTTGCGGGGCTATGGCAAAACTGCCCATGCCCATGTGGAAGCTGCTGAAGGAAGCCACCTGGCTGCCTTTCTCGGTAAGAACCACGCCTTCTACATCGGCAGGTTTTCCAAACTCATTCAGCGCGCGGAAAGCAACATTACTTTGTAATCCGCTCACAAGGTCGCCGCCCTCGGGGAACATGGTGAAGTTGATCTTGTTTAGAATGATAGGGATAGAGCGAGAAACACTTTCCGTATTCCCGTTATAATCGATCATTACGTTCAACAAACCATCGCTGGTCTTCAGCTCTTTGGGTAAATGGAATTTGATGTATTTCACACCCTCTTCATCGGTGATCTCGGCCTTCTCGGTGAATTTTTTTCCATCCAGGTTGGCAACATATTTTATCTTGTAGTCGGACAGAGGTTTGTTCTCGTTGGTGTTCAGCTGAAGTTTCGCGACCACCTCATCGCCGGCACCGAAAGCTTTCTTTTCGAACTCCAGTTTCATTTTCAGGTTAGGCAGAACCACATCCTGCACCTGTACATCTCTCTCAAACGCGTTCTCCGCATTATCGTTCTTCATCCAATTGGTGTAAGCGCGCACCTTGTACATACCGCCCAAAGCTTCTTTATCAAGGGAAAAATCCCCGGCAGCTTTACCGTTCTTTGTAATGATACTGATCTTCTTCTCTACTCCGCCTTTGGGATTGAGCAATTCAACATGCACGATCTCGCTTTTGGTGCTGGGTTTTAAAGTCTGCCCATCCCTTACGTAAGCCGATACCCAGATATCATCGCCGGGCTCGTAAAAAAGCTTATCAAAATGCAGGTAAACCCGGTCTTCGGGAAGCGTCTCGTTAAAAGCGCTTACTTTTTTCTTCAGTTCGATGAGGAAATCGTTATCCGTCATCATGTTGAAATAACGCTGCGGGGTTATCCAGGCCGCCAGCAATAAAGTGGAGGCGCCAATGGCTGCAACGCGGGTCAGTTTTTTAAGGGAAGGGCTCATTTTGTATAGTTTTATGGTTGTTTTAGAGGCTTGTTTCCATTTTGATGCCTGGAATTGCCCAATTCCATAAAACAAAAAATCGCGGGCATGACCCGCGATTTTTTTATGAAATAATGATCGTGTTTTCTTAAAAAGCCCCCTTACATTCCTTGGGCTTGCCCTTCAGCTTGAAGCTAACCACAAATCCGTAAAAAATATACCAATCCTTGGTATTGGGGTTACCCCTCAACTTGCCTACATTGGTTGAATGGTCTTTCACTGTGCTCCTGTCGCTCATGACAACGGCAAAGGCGCCTTTCTCTTTGAGCAGTAAAGCCGGGTCAACATACTTGCCGCTTACATCATCTAAATAATCGGTAAATGTTTTGCGCGGCCCCCACTCAAAACCAATCGTGATCTGTTTCGATACGCTCAATTTAAACCCTAAACCAAAAGGTATATTGGGCTGAAATAATTTATACTGTTTGCGTTTATTAAAGGAGGTTTTTTGCCCTTCGGTAGATAAGCCATGAAGCGGCACCCATTGGTCATTATAATTGCCCATGGGATCAAAATGAAAGACCCCGATACCCGCGAAAATATAAGGCGCGAAAATAAAATCGGTATGGCCCACCCGATACTCCCAGAAATTGAACTCGGCCTGGGCAGAGAACTCCTGGATGCGGCTTTTAAAGTTAAGGTTGCGCTCTAACTGATCGGGATTGTCGGTCTGCGAATCATCGGCCTGCACCGTACCGAAATTAAAGCCGCCCCTGAACGCCAGCCTGTAGTTATAATTGAAACGATAGAAAAGTCCGCCCGCGGGCTGGGTCATAAAAAAATGGCGGCTATTGAGGTCGCCCATATAATACGCGCCTCCCAGGAAAACGCCTACATCATGCGAGAACCAGGCTTTCTTGTTCGTGTTCTGGGCAAAGATGTTTGCCCCAAGCAGAAAACAAAGTATGAGAGTTGTCTTTTTCAAGCGTATTAAGAACGTTAAATTACGACATTTATTGCAATTGCTCCCGCCTTATAGGTGAACGGTAAAAAAACCGAGGTATACCCCGTTCATCCTGTTATACAAATAAAAAGCCCCTCGTTTATAGAAGGGCTTTTCTGCTATTTAAATTCAAGAATTACTTTATTGAATTCACAACTGCTTTGAAAGCTTCGGGGTGATTCATCGCCAGGTCGGCTAAAGCCTTACGGTTTAACACGATGTTCTTGGCGTTCAATTTACCCATGAACTCGGAGTAGCTTAAACCATGCTGGCGTACACCGGCATTGATACGCTGGATCCACAAAGCACGCATGCTGCGTTTTTTGTTCTTACGATCGCGGTACGCGTAGGTTAAACCTTTCTCCCAGGTGTTCTTGGCAATTGTCCACACGTTCTTGCGTGCGCCCCAATACCCTTTGGTATGATTGAGGATCTTTTTTCTGCGAGCCCTGCTGGCTACGTGGTTGACTGAACGAGGCATTTTGTTTTGTTTTTTTGGTTTTCAGCGTCAGCTCTTTGTCTGATCTTGTTTACTGAAGCCCTGGTTAAACATTTGTTTCTTTTACCGTTTTAGATTCTGCGTAATCTGTCTTAGGTCTTACTTACCAAGAACCAACATCAGCTTTACATTGCTCATGTCAGATTTGTGAACCATACCATCATGCCTTAAAGCACGTTTACGGTCTTTTTCTTTTTTGGTAAGGATGTGACGTTTAAAGGCATGCTTACGCTTGATCTTTCCGGTCCCGGTGACAGAAAAACGTTTCTTGGCACTGGAGTTTGTTTTCATTTTTGGCATGTCTTCTTCTTTTTTTAAGGGCGACAAATATAGTTATAATAGTCCATAGTCGCAAGTCTAAAGCCCGTGGCCTTCAAAATGTATTTCATGCATTCAAGGGCTCCAACTGCTTAAAATTCGTGATTTTCCGCTTAAAAACGGCAAAAAAGCTTAAAAGTCGACAAAAATACATTGATTTTAACAAAAAACCCCGCATAAGCGGGGTTTTTTAACTAAAAATGTCCTTATTCTAGTTAACTGAGAACTTGATGTTCTGGGTTCCGGTGCTGTTCTTCAGTTGCAGGAAATAGAGTCCTTTAGGCAGGTGCAGGCTTTCTACGTTAATACGTACCTTTTGCTTGCCAATGGCCTGGTCTTCGTTCAATAAATTACCTACTAAACGGCCATTCATATCGAACATCTGGAGGCTTACGTTACCTGAAGTTTCATTGGTGTAGGTCAAATAAGATATATCATTTGAAGGATTAGGGAACAGGTTAGAGGCTTTACCGTTCTGATCGATCTGGTTGATGCCAAAGCTGAATGATTGCAGGTAAGAGGCTTTGGTTGGGTTATTGGCTTTGTCAAGATCGAGCTGCATTACCAATGCGTCGTTGCTGTTTTGCACCCAGGCATAAGTGGTTGTTGAATCGGTCTGGCTCGTGAAATAATTCCAGGTACCAAGAACGTCAACGAAAATACTGTCGATAACAGCCTCGAAGGTCTTCAGGCGAAGCGTACTTGGATAAGTAGCCGTTGGCGTGGTCAAAGAACCATATGCGTCGGCAGTAACAGTACGATCGGCGCTGTGCCTTACCTGGAAAGTATTACCCTGTACAACCGCTGTAAAAGTAGCCATACTCATAGCGTTATTAGTAAAGCCAAGGGTAGCATTTATGGGAATGAACAACGAAGGAGGGCTGAGATTAACCGCTACCTGGGTACCTTGCTGGGTAATATAAGCTCCATCAATGTAAAAACCATTGCCGGTAGACAGGAAATATAGCCAATCTGTACCATTTGGTTGCTGAACCGCAACAGTAGCATTTGGAAAATTAGAAGAGCCTGCTCCGCCCGAAGGGGACACGAAAGCTGTAGCTTCGCCATATACGTTATTGAACTCTGCGGTATAATTCCAGGTCTGTGCAGTACCTGAACCTGCTGATACAGTAAAAGTAGGCAGATCAACGGCATCAGTATCCGCGATCATGTTATAGGTATATCCTACCTGCGGAATAACCGCCGAGGTAAGCGTGGGCTGGGCCACCAAAGCGCCTGCCGTAAAAGTTAATGCTAAGGTCAAAAATGAGTAAAGTTTTTTCATGCGAATAGGGTTTAAATTAGGGAGTAAAAATAGAGAAAATCCTGTCATTTTAGCAAATAAAACACACAAATAAAGGCCCTCTCACGGGAGGTATAATTTTTGTACCTTCGCCCTCCGTCTAGCCAAGGTAGGCAGACCCTTTACAATACAGCTCATGCTCGGATTTTTAAGTAAGATGTTCGGTACCAAGTCTCAAAAAGACGTTGAGTCGGTACAGCCACTGGTAGACAAGGTAAAACAGGTATTTCCAACCTTCGAATCACTCAGCAACGAGGCCCTGCGCGATAAATCGGCCGCCCTTCGCCAGCAGGTACAGGATTTCACAAACACTGAAAAAAAGCAAATTGCTGACATTAAGGCACGCATTGACGGTGAGCCTGACATGGACGTGGACACCAAGGACAAACTTTATAAAGAAATTGAGGAGATAGAAAAAGAGATCGATACCAAGACCGAGGAAGCGCTCAATAACATCTTACCAGAGGCTTTCGCGCTGTGCAAAGAGACGGCTCGTCGTTTTTCCCTACATGAAGAAATAAAGATCAAGGCAAACGATATTGATGCGAATTACCTGAAACGTCATCCCGGCGCTAAGAATGTTGAGATACGCGATGGTTATGCTTACTGGAAGAACAGTTGGACGGCCGCGGGCGGAGAGGTGAAATGGAACATGGTGCATTATGATGTGCAGCTGATAGGCGGTATCGTGCTTCACCAGGGAAAAATTTCGGAGATGGCTACCGGTGAGGGTAAAACTTTAGTGGCTACACTTCCTATTTTCTTAAATGCTTTATCGGGCAAAGGGGTTCACGTAGTTACGGTGAACAATTACCTGAGCCGTCGTGACGCCGAATGGAACGGGCCTATATTCGAGTTTCATGGATTAACCGTTGATTGCATTGACAAGCACGAGCCGCATTCGCAAGAACGTCGTGACGCATACAATTGCGATATCACATACGGTACCAATAACGAATTTGGTTTCGATTACCTGCGCGATAACATGAGCCACAGCATCGAAGGGCTTGTGCAGCGTAAACATAACTTCGCCATTGTGGATGAGGTTGACTCGGTATTGATCGACGACGCACGCACACCCCTGATCATCTCCGGTCCTACCCCTCAGGGAGACAAACACGAATTTACAGGGCTGAAACCGCGCATTGAGAAACTGGTGAACGCGCAGAAACAATATTTGAATACCTGCTTAACCGACGCGAAGAGATTATTTGCCGAAGGAAAGGAAAAAGAAGCCGGCATTCCCCTGCTGCGTGCTTTCCGCGGCTTACCCAAAAATACAGCGCTCATAAAATTCTTAAGTGAAAATGGTGTTCGCGCCCTTTTGCAGAAGACAGAGAACTATTACATGCAGGACCAGCAAAAGGAAATGCATAAGATAGACCAGGAACTTTACTTCGTAATTGACGAGAAGAACAACTCGGTGGATATGACCGAGAAAGGGATCGACCTGATAACAACTTCAGGAGAAGATTCTTCGTTCTTTATCATCCCCAACGTTGGTGAGCAGATCGCTGACATTGAGAAAATGAGCGCGCCCGCTGAAGAAAAAATGCGGCGCAAGGAAATTTTATTGCAGGAGTTCACGGTGAAATCGGAACGCATTCACACGATCCAACAATTATTGAAAGCCTACGCGCTTTTTGATAAGGATGACGAGTATGTGGTCATTGACGGCCAGGTAAAAATTGTAGATGAACAAACCGGTCGTATCATGGAAGGCCGCCGTTACAGCGATGGTTTACACCAGGCCATTGAAGCGAAGGAGAATGTGAAGATCGAAGCGGCTACACAAACGTATGCTACGATCACACTACAAAATTATTTCCGCATGTATCACAAACTCGCGGGTATGACGGGTACCGCAGAAACCGAATCGCAGGAGTTCTGGGATATTTACAAATTGGATGTGGTGGTCATTCCAACCAATCGTGCTATTTCGCGTAAGGACGAGCAGGATTACGTTTACAAAACAAAACGCGAAAAATACACAGCGGTAATTGATGAGATCGCAAAGTTAGTAGCCGCCGGAAGGCCTGTGCTTGTTGGTACAACTTCGGTTGAGAACTCCGAGATATTAAGCCGCATGTTAAAACTGCGCGGCGTAAAACATAATGTACTGAACGCAAAACAGCACCAGAAAGAGGCGCAGATCGTTGCCGAAGCCGGGTTGGCCGGAAGCGTTACCATAGCCACCAACATGGCAGGTCGTGGTACCGATATCAAATTAGGTCCCGGAGTAAAAGAAGCGGGCGGGTTGGCCATTGTTGGTACAGAACGCCACGAGAGTCGCCGTGTGGATCGCCAGTTACGCGGCCGTGCAGGTCGCCAGGGAGATCCCGGAACTTCGCAGTTCTTCGTTTCATTGGAAGACGACCTGATGCGATTGTTCGGCAGCGAGCGTATTGCCCGCCTGATGGACCGCATGGGACTGGAAGAAGGTGAAGTGATCCAGCACAGTATGATCACCAAATCGATCGAGCGAGCGCAGAAAAAAGTAGAGGAGAACAACTTCGGTATCCGTAAACGCTTGATCGAATATGACGACGTGATGAACGTGCAGCGTGATGTGATCTACAAACGCCGCCGCAACGCATTGTTCGGTGATAAACTGGAATTGGATATTGCCAATGTGATGTACGATGTTGCCGAAGATATTACAGCCGCCGCGCATGACGATCGGGATTACGATGGTTTGAAATTCGAGTTACTTAAAACGTTCTCTGTTGACGCTCCGTTTTCCGCGGAAGAGTTCAATTCGAAGAACCTCCAGGAATCTTCGAACCAAGTTTTTGAAGAGGCTTATAAGCATTACAAGGAAAAGAATGAGTTGGTGGCCAGTATGGTGTTCCCGGTTGTAAAAGATGTTTATCTCAATCCGACAAATCAATTCGAAAATATTGTTACCCCGTTCACCGATGGTATTCGCCAAATGCAGGTGGTAGCAAATCTTAAGAAATGCTACGATACGCAGGGCCGTGCCATGGTATTGGAATTTGAAAAGATCATCACGCTTGCCATGATCGACGATGCCTGGAAAGAGCATTTACGCGAACTCGATGACCTGAAACAATCGGTACAGAACGCGGCCCTGGAACAAAAGGATCCTTTATTGATCTACAAACTGGAATCGTTCAATCTCTTCAAGGAAATGGTCAACAAGACCAATAAGGAGCTCATCACCTTCCTGGTGAAAGGAAGTTTGCCCCAGCAGAATGCCGAACAGCAGCAGCCACAGGTAAAATTCGGCGCGCAACAGGTTCAGCAAAAGAAAGAACAGCTTACCGAAAGCCGCAGTGATCATGTGGGTGGTGTTAACGAGGACGGGGAAAGAGTAAAGATCAAACAGCAGCCTGTTCGTGTTGAGCAAAAAGTTGGAAGGAACGATCCATGTCCTTGCGGCAGCGGCAAGAAGTACAAGAACTGCCACGGGGGATAATTCCCGTAAATTGCTTATCTTTCTCTCTCAAATGAGAGGGATAGTCCTTTATATTTTATCGGTTCTTGTCTTTAGCCTTCTACCGGCAGCTAAGATTCGTGCCGCGCACCAGGCAGATTCCCTGAAACAAAGAATTGCTTCTTCTAAGGAAGATACCATCAAAGTCAACGCCCTCAATGAACTTAGCTGGCAATACATCAATACAGGCGATTACGATGAGGCCCTTGCCCATCAGAAAGCGGCACTGGCACTCGCCGAAAAACTAAAGTACCTCAAAGGAATGGCCCGTGCCTTCAATAATGGCGGCGTTGTACATCAGCACCAGGGAAATTACCCGGAAGCGCTGCGTAATCATTTTTCGGCCCTTAAGATACGTGAGCAGACCGGAGACAGGGAAGGTGTGGCAAATTCGTATGGCAATATGGGTATCATTTATTACAACCAGGGGAATTACGCCGAAGCGCTTAAAAATTACCTGTTAACGCTGGGCATAAAAAAGGAGACCGGCAATAAACGAGGTCAGGCCACCACCTATAGTAATATTGGGGAAGTATATCGTGAACAGGGTAATTACAGGCTGTCGCTCGACAATCACTTCCTGGCCTTAAAAATATTTGAAGAGCTGAAGGCTAAAAAAGGAATTGCTAATTCGTTTAATAACATAGGCGCTGTGTACGCAAACCAGGGAAATGATACTGCCGCATACAGGAATTTTATGGTAGCCCTTAAAATGAGGCAGGAAATAGGAGATAAGGAAGGAGTGGCCACAGCCTATAATAATCTTGGAGCTACTTCGCTTAAATTAAAACGGCCCCTTGATGCGAAGCATTACCTTACGAAAGCCCTGGCCCTTGCAACTGAGATCGGAAGCCCGGAAGACATTCGGGAAAGCTATTGTGGCCTGGCTGAAACCGATAGCGCCATCGGAAATTATAAGCAATCACTGCTATATTATAAATTGTATATTACTTACCGCGACAGCCTGGTGAATGAGAACAACAGCCGCAAGAGCGTTCAATCGCAAATGCAGTATGAATTTGACAAGAAAGAAGCAGCCACGAAACTGGAACAGGAAAAAAAAGAGGCCATCGCAGGGGCTGAAAGAAGAAAACAGAAGATCATTTTATTCGCTATTTCCTGCTTTGGAATAATGGTACTGGCTTTTGCTTTATTCGCTTACCGGAGCTACCTTCAGAAAAAAAGGTCTACTGTAGAGATCACGCAACAAAAGGAGATCATCGAGGAAAAGCAAAAGGAGATCCTGGATAGTATCTATTACGCAAGAAGGATACAGCAAAGTCTTTTACCGAATGAAAAATACCTGCAGCGTCTTTTAAATAAACGCCATTCCTGAAATGAAGAGGGTCATTCCATATTTTTTCCTGTTTGCCGCATGCAATTCCCCGGTATTCTGCCAACAGGGCAAAATAGATTCTATCAGGCTACTTTTATCCGCCGATAAAGAGGATACCCTTAAGGTAAATCACCTGATCTCGCTGTTCCGCGTACACCGCTAGATGGGCGACCGGAAAGCAGCTTTGAAGCCCGCGTTGGAGGCCGAAAAGCTGGCCCTAAAACTTGGTTTCAAAGAAGGATTGCCTCCTGCACTATCTGTGATCGGTAACATCTACCATGAAGATGGCCGTTACACCGAGGCTATCCTATACCACAAACGTTCACTTAAGGCCAAGGAAGAGATCGGCGACAGTATAGGAATAACGGCCTCGCACAACAGTCTGGGCAACGCTTATCTATACCTGGCCAATTATCCCGAGGCCCTGGATCATTACCTGGAGGCGGCTAAATTGGCTGAGAAGATAAAATTCTGGCAAAGCGCATGCATCGCGTTCAACAACATCGTGATCATTTATAACGCCTTGCACGAGTACAAAAAATCGGAAGAATACCTTGCCCGCGCCTTGAAGATAAGCCTGGAGACCGACGATAAGTTAATGCAGGTGAACATCTACAATAACTATGGTACTATTTACTGTTTGCATTATAAGGATAACCCAAAAGCCCGCTCCTATTTTGAGAAGGCCCTTGTGATTAGTGAGCTGGTGGCTGATAAACACAGTATCGCTTTATCGCTGGGAAATATCGGGATCACGTATGATGAAGAGGGAGATCTTACAAAGGCCCTTGACCATTGCCTTCGATCATTAAAAGCACATGAGGAAACTGCGAATACAGAGAAAATAGCATACATGAGCGTGACCGTAGGGAAGATATACAAGAAACTGAATAGGGTGCAGGAGGCGTTGACCTATTGTAACCGGGGACTGGCCATAGCGAATGAGATCGGTTCGATCGACGATATCATGGATGCGGAAGATGCCCTCACCGAAATTTATGAGGCGAAGGGCGATGATCGTTCGGCGCTTGTTCACTACAAAGCATACATTGCTGCGAGGGACAGCGCTTATAACGAAGAGAACACCAAAAAAATGGTAAAGACCGAGATGAACTTTGAGTTCGAGAAAAAGGAAGAGGCAGCCCGGCTTGAACAGGAAAAAAAAGAAGCAGTAGCTGTTGCCGAGGCAAAAAAGCAGCGTATTATTCTGTTATCCATTTCTGGTTTTGGTTTGCTCGTTCTGGGATTCGCCATTTTCGCTTACCGAAGCCTCATTCAGAAAAAAAGATCGAACGAAAAGATCTCCCATCAGAAACACATCATTGAGGAAAAACAGAAAGAAATACTCGATAGCATTCATTACGCCAAAAGGATCCAGCAATGCCTTTTACCCAATGAAAAATACGTGCATCGTGTGCTAAAGGAACTTCAGGGCTGATTGGCGTCTGCGAGGCTGGTTATCCTTATTTTCGGTTTAGCTCCCCCTTTAATCTTTATTTTTTTCCTTTCGCCCGGCAACAAATCAAAGAAATTATCGCTGGTCTCAACACCCGGGGCATCCAGAAAAACAGCCCTAGCTAACGTATTGCTGCTTATTTCAAGGGTTTGGTCATCCTTCCAATTAAGCTGGAAAGAGGGTTTTTGCAATTGAAGTTTTGATGGAGACAGGAAGTAATACCTGGCGTCGTACAGTTTTTTATGATCCATCCCGGTAAGTCCTACCCGAAAGACGATCTTGGTTTTATCATATTTCTCAAATTCCTTGTTGGGTATGGATAGATAGATCCTTGAACTATTTTGTTTTACCATAAGCTGTTTGTAGTTTTTCCATAAAAACTCATCATCAAAACCCAAAAGTTCACATTCCATTACTACCTCTTTATCATGGAGGTGGTCTGATATAATGTAAACACGGAGGCTATCTTTTTCCTCAATAACTGAGACAAGTATTTCCTGGAAAGCTCTCTTGACTGTGTACCATGCCGCCTTTTTACTGTCCTTATATCCCAAACTGCTCCAGGTGATACCGGGCCAGCAATCGTTCAATTGCCAGAAAAGCGAACCCATACAATTAGGCTTAGCGCGACGATGCGCTTCCATCGCTACCTGTAGGCCACGGGCCTGGACGAGCTGCGACACATAAGCATATTTTTCAGGGTCCTTCGGAACATTAAAATCGCGTTTCATATACATCTCTATCGTTTCGAAACCACGCGGATGTTTTTGAAAAGACTTCAACCCCCCTACTCCATACTGCACATGCTCCGGTATAGACTGAAATCCATACTCACTCATGAATCTTCCAACTTTTTTCTCATACACTTCAAAAGGTTCCATGCCCCACCAAACTCCCCAATAATGCGCATCGCCCTGCAGCAAACTTTCGTGATGCCCCCATCCGATCCCGGGAGAGGAAGGCACATAGTTCAGTTTCACAAGTGGAGCTATGTCGTTTATTAATTGAGGTATGATCCCTTCAAACAAGACCTTGTAATCGCGGTAGATCCTTTCAGAATCGCTTTTTGAATATTTGAATTGTTTTTGCCAACCCCAATTGTTCCAACCCTCATCGCTCTCGTTATTCCCGCATATAATAGCCAGGCTTGGATGAGCGCTGATCCGTTTCACCTGTTCCCCAACTTCCGCTCTCACATTCTTAACAAAAGCTTCGTCTCCCGGGTACATAGCGCAGGCAAACATCATATCCTGCCAGACAAGAATTCCCTTTTGATCACACAAGCTATAGAATTCGTCATCCGCGTAAATGCCTCCGCCCCATACACGTAGCATATTCATATTGGCTTCTACCGCGCTCAGTACAATTGCTTGTTGATCCGCCCTTTTTACACGTGGCAAAAATACATCCTGCGGTACCAGGTTAGCTCCTTTCATGAAAATAGGTACTCCGTTGAGTTTAAAATAAAAACTCTGGCCCACGGCATCATCTTCCCTGATCAATTTCACTTCCCGGATCCCGGCCTGTATGTATTTTGTATCAACGATCTTCCCTTTATACAGCAGATCTATTTTAAACCCATACAAATTCGGTGTGCCGTATCCATTGCACCACCAGAGTTTTGGATTCCTTACAAAATAATCCACCTCATAGGCGCTTGTCCCCATTGCCACCGGCGTATTCAGGCTTGATCCTGTATTTCTGGTTGATCGATCCAAACCACGCACTTCAAAAGTGAACGTATCTTCGGTGTTGCTTTGTATATCAAAAGTAAAATTCAGTGCCGCGAGTGTATCCGTGATGTTAAATGCAGAATAACCAACATGCAGTAAACGCGCCCGGTTCCAGGCCATAAGTTTTACGCCCTTCCAGATACCGCAGGTAACAAAGCGTGGCGCGAAATCCCAGCCATAGTGATATTGCGCTTTGCGTGTAAATACACGCTCGCCTTCAGGAAGCGTATAAGACAACTTTGCCGCCAGTTCTTTCCCCTTTTTTACCGAGGATGTGAATGTTATTGCCAGTCGATTCTTCTCTTTGAGATACTTTTTCACGTTCACCGGCCAGGACCGAAACATGTTATCCGCGTTCAATAAGAGTGAATCATTCAGGTAAACCGAGGCATATGTATCGAGTCCTTCAAAGATCAGCTCAAGGACCTCCTGCTTGAGTAAAGCGGGATCGCAATCGAATTCGGTGGCATATTCCCAATCCTCGTTCTCTATCCATTGGAGTTCTTTCTCAGCTCCGGCCGCGAAAGGGTCCTTTATCTTTTGGTTCGCAAAAAGATCCGTATGCACTGTGCCGGGTACAGAAGCCGGCAGCCATTCTTTGTCACCCTTCTTTCTGAACTTCCAGTTCTTCGCAAGATCCATCTCTTTTACCTGGGAGAATAAAATTGCGGGGAAAAGAAATATGACCAGGAAGTTTCTCATTTTATTTTTACAAGTATGGCTTTGATCTCTTTGGCGCTGATCTTATTCTTGTACATTGCCGCAGAATGCACTTCTTTGCACTTTACTTTGGAAAGTATACGCGAAACATTTGTCGCTCGTATTCCTCCCCCGGGTAATATATGGATGCGTTTTCCCGCTTTTTTTACGAGTTTGCTGAGCATGGGAAGATTATCTACTGCGCCGCCAGGTCCTCCCGAGGTAAGTACGCGGGTAAATCCGCAGTCTATCAATTCCTCGAGCGACACCCGCAGATCAGGAGTATGATCAAAAGCGCGATGAAAAGTACAAGGCAACGGAGCTGCAACTTTTACCAAGGCTTTGCATTGGGTTTTATTTATTTTTCCGCCTTTATTTAAAATACCAAAGACAAAACCCGCGCAGCCAATCTTTTTAAGATCGCGAATGGCGTTTTTCATTTGCGTGAATTCCGCTGCCGAATACGTAAAGCTCTTTGCATGCGGACGGATCATCACAAAAACAGGAATATTCGAATTCGAACATAATTTCTTTACGGATGAAAACGAAGGCGTCAACCCACCTGCCTTGTAGTTCCTGCAAAATTCAATGCGGTCGGCACCCGCCCCGATCGCAAGGAGTGCATCACGGTAAGAGAAGCAGGCCACTTCTAATTTCATTTCACGTAATAGGTTGAATCGAACATCTTATTGCCGCTGTTGTCGGCCAAAGCGTAATTGAACCCTTTCTGCAAAGCAAAAGCGCCGTGCTCTCCATTTTTATTCAAGGCAAGGAAACCTACCTGTACATCTTTGTAATTCGGATTTTTACTTACCAGGCGATCGATCGTCTTTTTGCAGGCCTCCATGGGTGAAAGGCCCTGGCGCATAAGTTCCACAACAAGGTAAGAACCGCAAATGCGGAGCACTGTCTCTCCCACGCCGGTAGCGCAAGCCGCGCCCACTTCATTATCTACGTACATTCCCGCACCAATGATAGGCGAATCCCCTACGCGGCCATGCATTTTATAGGCGAGGCCGCTGGTGGTACAGGAACCGGATAAATTTCTATTCGCATCAATAGCGATCATTCCTATGGTATCATGATTCTCAATGTTCGCTTTGGGCTTGTAGATCCCTTTTTTCAGCCACTCTTTGTATTGTTTCTCGGCTTCTTTCGAAAGTTTTTTAGGCTCCAAACGAAATCCATTTTCAAGCGCGAATTTCTCGGCGCCCTTTCCCACCATCAATACGTGCGGAGTTTTTTCCATCACCAGGCGGGCTACAGAGATCGGGTGCTTAATTCTTTGCAGAAAAGCCACTCCGCCACACCTTCCTTTTTCATCCATGATACTGGCATCAAGCGTAACGTTCCCATCACGATCAGGCAAACCACCAAGCCCCACACTCAGGTTGGTAAAATCGTCTTCGCAAACCATTACTCCTTTCTCAACCGCGTCTAAGGCAACGCCATTCGCGGCTAAGATCTTCCAGGCGGCTTCATTCGCAGCAAGACCATGCTCCCAGGTTGAAAGCACTACCGGCTTCCTACCTTCTGCGGGTTCCGAAAAATTCTCTCCTGCAAACGCTTTCCCTATTTTTGGAATTCCCGCCACGGCGAGAGCGGATGCAAGTGCCGACTTTTTAATAAAATTCCTTCTTGAGCTCATGTTATTTGGTTAAAAAATGTTTGGCGTAGTTGGCCTTCATGTGGTCGAGTATAAATGTATTCTGTTTTAAGCGTAAAAGAAAATCATCGAAGTTCTTGTTTTCGGGTTTTGTCCACAATACCTCAGCCAGGGCGCACATACGGGGTAAAGCCATGTATTCTACCTGCTTAAAAGAGGTGATGTATTCGGTCCATACATTGCCCTGCGCTCCCATTATATATTTTTGCTCTTCCGGGCTAAGGGTTTTTGGCGCAGGATCATATGTATAGACGGAATCGAGCGGGTTGTATCCTCCAATGGCCAAAGGTTCACTTTTTTTATCCTTACTTTGATAATGATCGAAGTAGCAAGGACGGCCTGGGCTCATCACTACATTGTGTTTTTCCTTTGCCGCTGCAATCCCGCCTTCGGTTCCTCGCCAGCTCATTACCGCCGCGTTGGGAGCAAGACCGCCTTCGAGAATTTCGTCCCAACCAATAATTTGCTTTCCTTTCGCGTTCAGGTATTTTTCAATGCGCTTGATGAAATAGCTTTGTAATTCGCGCTCGTCTTTCAGTCCTTCTTTTTTTATCAAGGCCTGGCAATTCGAACAGGTCTTCCAGCGGGTCTTCGGGCATTCATCGCCGCCAATATGAACGTATTTGCCTGGAAATAATTCGCAAACCTCATCCAAAACGCCTTGCAGAAAAGTAAAAGTTTCTTCTTTGGGACAATACACATCATCAAAAACACCCCAGCCTTTAGCTACTTCAAATTTTCCGCCCTTACAGGAGAGCTCCGGGTATGCCGCCAGAGCGGCCAGAGAGTGGCCGGGCATTTCTATTTCAGGAACCACGGTGATGTGCCTGTCGCTTGCATATTTTACGATCTCTTTGACATCTTCCTGCGTATAAAAACCGCCGTAGCGCAGCGTATCGAATTTCTGGTCTGAGTAGGGCCCCACCTGCGAACCTTTTCTCCATGCGCCCACTTCGGTGAGCTTAGGGTATTTTTTTATTTCAATGCGCCAGCCCTGGTCTTCGGTTAAATGCCAGTGAAAAATATTGAATTTGTAGAGCGCGAGGTAATCGATGTACTTTTTTACTTCTTCTTTGGTGAAGAAATGGCGACATACGTCGAGATGCATACCGCGCCAGGAATAGGTCGGCTTATCGGAAACAACCGCACATAAAAGTTTTATTTGCTTTTTTGGAGAGGAGGCGATCAGTTGCTTTAAGGTTTGTAGTCCATAAAAAATTCCATCTCTATCTCCTATAATTATAATGGCAGTAGAGGTGATGCTCATAGAATATTCGCCCGGTTCTTCTGTTCTTACTTCCTCCAGTTTTATGATGTTAAGAGTTGTGGCGGCTTCTTTCTGAAGTTTGAATCCACAAGTTGAATGAAGAAACTCATTAAATTGCGCGACTTCTGGTTCGTGTAAATTTCCAATATCATAGATCCTGGTCTTAGAGGAGAGCATAAAATACCCCTTGCCCATATAGGATTTAGTGAGTTTAGGGATGACGGGCAATGAACTTTGACTTTGCACCGAAAGGCTACAGCATAAAAAGACCGCCAAAAAAGCCGTTTTCACCGCAAATCCACCCGGTTTTTTGCACATTTTCACATTTTTCATGCAACTAAAGGTATAAATACGCGTCTAATCTATAGGCATAAACACGTAATTTCTTTTGGAACATTATTTGCATTTGCTTTTTTGAAATTTTTAGTCATACATTTGTCCCGACCCCAATGGTACACAAATTAGTCACATTACCCATGTTCCCCCTCAACATCGTGCTGGTGCCCGGTGAAACCAAGGTATTGCACATATTTGAAGACCGTTACCGAGAACTTGTGGCCGACTGCGTGATGAACCAGGCCAATTTTGGGATCCCGTATATAAAAGGAGATCAGCTGGCCGATCACGGCATTGAGGTAAGCATCATCAAGATCATCCAGGAGCACCAGAACGGGGAAATGGATATTGAGATCAAGGCCATCAAGCCCTTCAAGATCCTGAAATATACAAGCATATTAAAGCCCAAATTATACGGTGCCGCTTATATCGAAGAGTACGAAGATGATACTACATCCAACCGTTACAAGCTGTTCCGCTCTTTTAAAAAACTTATCAAAGCCTCTAAGAACAAAGAGATCCCGGTTGAGACACTCACCAACGTATCGGTTTACAAAGTGGCCCACTTGCTTGACCTGACCAACGATGAAAAACTGCAATTGATCTCTTTTGCAACCATCAAAGAAAAAGAAGATTTCCTTATCGCCAAGATCAAATTATACATGCACACGGTAAAACTGGAGAAAGAGATCGGCACCAATTACCGACTTAACTAAGCTTCAAAGTAATTCAAATAAAAAACCCTGAAGAATTTACTTCAGGGTTTTTTTATGGGGTCGTATTCAATTATCTCAGAAGCTGTACGAAGCCGTGTTTTTCAACGATGTCGGCTTTTGTTCCGCAGTTTGATCTGTATTTAAGAATGTAATAATACGTTCCGTCGTCTTGCGGCGTACCCTCCACATCGCCATTCCAGGGGTTCGGGTAGCTTTTTGATTCGAACACTTTCTTACCCCAGCGGTTGAAGATCACGATCTCATAATCCTCTACCTGCTTGCCTATCTCGTATTGTGATACGGTTGGGCTGTAGAAGGGGAAGAATTGATCATTATTCTTATCGGCGTTCGGGGTAAAGATGTTCACCGTCTTATCGGGTCTGAAAGCATGATAGGCCGGGAAGCTGAACAATATACTGGCCGTATCGCGACAACCTGCCTGCAGGTACCACACTGTGAACTGATTGATGTTAGAAGGGGTTACCTGTAGACTGTCGTCGTTATTGGCAGGTACAAGAGGAACGCCATTCTGCAACCAGTTATAGGTGGAATGCCCCGGTTCTGCGTATAACCATACCAGAGAATCCTTAGGACAGAAATAAGCGAACAAACTATCCGGTGGCAACAAAGCAGGATTTGTTAGGGTAATTGTCTTGGTTTGTACGCAACTTCCCGAAGTAACTACAACCGTGTAAGTACCGGCATGCAGGCCTGCAACAACCGATGATTGTGGCACACCAACACCCGCGTTAACAGGAGGAGGATCAATATAGGGCACAGGATAATTCCAGTTAAATGTATAAGCTGTTCCTAAAGGACCATTCGTTTCAGTAGTGACAGTAGCTTTTAATTTTCCGTTCGAGTCGTTATGACACTTGAGCTTTTCCGGAGAAGTAAGCGTAAGATTAAAATCCTTTTTCTTGAGGTAAGCTTTATAAACGCTCACGCAACCAAAAGAGTTGCGGATAGTATCAGTATAAACGGCGCCGTTAGTAACTCCTGTTGTGGTATAAGGATAAGCGCTGCCTAATGAGGTAGTGCCCTGCCACCAGCTGTGTGTATTACCACTAACCGTATTGGTTGGGATAGAAAGATTATCAAGCCCACAACCTTTTAAGGTATCCAACGTTGGAGGAGGTATTACGCCTTGCACCAATTGCACGGTTAAACTATAAGTACAGGATGGGTTACCGTTAGGATTAATATTGATCGTGTAATTTCCCTGCGGAAGACCGGTGATCTGTAGACTTGGAGGAATAAGTACATTGGTTCCACCCGGCGATCCGTTCATGCTCCAATCGTAATTGGTGTAGGTATTACCGCCCGAAGGATTCACAGTAATACTTCCGTTATTTCCACCATTACAAGGTGGAGAAGAAGATTGGCTGAATGAAATATTGATCGGCACCATGGTGGTCTTCAGAGAATCCATACAACCTGTAGAAGGGTTAATATATGTAGCCGTGAAGTCATCCGTAGGCGCTACAGTGCCTGTGGTAAGCGTAGCACTCGTTGAGATAACCGTAGGTTGTCCGTTTTGGTACCAGGCATAGTTTGGCAATGAGCCTGCCGGGACAGTAAGCGGAGGTGACAACTGTGTACCACAAAGCTGCACGGTGGTTGTTTGAAGAGGCGGTAATGTTTGCCCAATTGTTACAGCAACCGTTGTATCCGGACAATTACCGGTAAGGTCATGGACGAGCACCTGATAGACTCCGGTTGGTTGATTCGTTATTGTAGAAGTAGAACCGGGAACGGGCGACCAGGTGTAAGTAAACTGGGTTCCACCCAAAACATTCACCGAAGCAGATCCGGTACTGCCACCCTTGCAAGAAGGTGTTGAAGACCCGGTTGCTATAATGTTAGAGGCGGATACGGAAACGTTGAGTTTAGTTGTGCAGCCCTGCAGGGTAACGCAGTCTACAGAAAAAACATCATTAGGATTAGCTGGGGCCGAATAACTATAGGTTGTTGCCCCCGGTATTAAAACTGTTCCATTTGGAGGGCCATACCACTGGTAGCTGTCGAAGCCGGGAGGGCCGGTCATTGTAACGTTACCTGAACTTCCGCAAAAGCCGGATACCTGTGCATTTAAAGAACCACAGGTTGCGGTGATGTAAGCATAACAAAAGTGCCCCGAAAATATGCAATCCAAAGTTTGAAAGTCAGCATAAATGGTTTGGCCGATATAGGCCGTGAGATCTACCGTAACCGTACGCCATTTGCGATAGAAGACCGGGTCTCCGTTGAAGCCTGTTGCCAAAGTTGAACTAGATGAAATAAATGAGGTATCGGTACTTGCCTGGTTGGCATCTTTGATATACACTCCGCAGTTTCCGCCAACCTGGTTATTATTAATATCCAGCAATTGAAACACAAAAGCAGGTTGCTCGCCGGTTGTATGACCAAAAGGAGGAGGCGATTGGTTGATCACTGTAGCGAATTGGTATGTGAACTGCGCCGTTTGAGCTGTTACCGCTATAGCATAACGAAGTCGCTCAGAGGTATACTGGTTATATTCAGAACCTAAACGGAGGCTTGCCTGTCCATTACCCGGAGTAACGGGCAGATCAAATTGACTATTACTGGGGTTTTGACACACGGGATCATATCCATTTGCGAAGGCCTGTGCCTGGTTGGTGGTTACACCCAGGATCGCTTTGTTCATTATCACATGCCTGTCGGTTGGAGCAGTACCTGATAGATAATTTGGATCGGTATTAACCAATACAGGGGTACCGCCATTGCCGTTAAATCCCGTAGAGGTCCAACTGGCAACTGGATATTGGCTACCGGCCGATATGTTGGTGGTAACGTCACCTGTCCAGTTCGTATAGGCGGCAGGGAGTGCCATAAAATCACTATTTGTGCATGCAGACGCAAGAGCTTCCTGCATACCCTGTTTGGTCATGTTAACGAATGTAACTCTCTCGTTGAACACCTCCGTTTTTGTGTCTCCGGATGCAATGAGTTTTTCCTGTATATACCTCGCCTTGGCGCCGCTCACATACCCTTTCACATCGGCTGCGGGAAGGCCTTTTTTCTTTGCTTCCTGGAGCGCTTTCTTTTCATCGAAGCCTTTCAGCAATTCTTCTATGGCAGGGGTTTGGGCCTTTGCAAAGCTGTACACAAGCAGCAAAGCCAGTACAAGTAGGTTTTTCAATTTCATGCGTGTTTTTTTGGCACGCTAATATATAAATTTTTTCCAAGTTTGAGTAAATTTTCGACGGGTATTGGTCCGAAACCTAATACTTTATGAGGTTTGAAAAGAGAAGGGAAAAATAAAAAGCAAGCCTGTAAGCCGGTTTTTGTGATCCTGCCGAAACAGGACTTCTATCATTTATCTGGTCGACCTACCCAAGCAGCTAAGTTTTTGACTATCAAGGCGAGCCGCCCTAAAAACTGCTCTTATTTGGTCTTTCAACCCCCAAGGTTTTCCTCCCTGCCGGTTGCCCGGGCGGGGCGTGAGCTCTTACCTCGCGTTTTCACCCTTACCGCCCATTGCTGAACGGCGGTTTGTTTCTGCGGCACTTTCTGTTACCCAAAACTTGCGTTTTAAATACCCCTGCATTCTGCAGGGTGGGGCGCTCTGTGTTGTCCGGACTTTCCTCCGCGGGTTTAACCCCGCGGCGATAGAACGGCTTGCTTTTGTGCAAAGGTAGGGAATTTAGGTTAAAAGTTATGCGTTAGACGGTATGGGTTATGCCGTAGAAGTTATTGTTTATGCGTTAAAGGTTGATTTGTCCTTAAATACTGAGCCTAATAACATATAACCAATAACGCTTAACCCGGCTGTTCCTAAGCATCCAAATTCCCGTAATCCAGCTTTTTCTTTTGCAAACGCAGCACCCCTCGCATGATGAGTATGAAGAAGGGTATATACATCAGGAATTTCGGCAGTTCAAAATGATCCAGGATAATGATCGACTTACGCTTCAATCGTTCCGAGATCAAATACATCGCCGGTACTAATAACAGTGTCAGCAATGTAGCGAAGCTCAATCCAAAGATCATGGTCCAGCTTAAGGGACCCCAGAACACAACGCTGTCGCCTCCAAAGAAAATGTGTGGACTTAAACGCGTGAAGAGACCTTCGAAATCAATATTCAAACCAACAGCTAATGGTATCAGGCCGAGGATCGCTGCGGTTGCCGTAAGTAATACGGGCGTCATACGTGTGCGACCTGCTTCTACGGTGGCTTCGTACAAACCCATGCCGCCTGCGCGTGCCATCTCGGCAAATTCTACAAGGAGAATTCCGTTACGCACCACAATTCCGGCAAGCGCAACGATACCAATACCGGTCATCACTATGCTCATGTCCATTTTAAAAATGGCGGTGCCCAGCAATACACCTATGATACTGAAGAAAATTTCTGTGAGAATGATAATGGGTTTACCCACCGAGTTGAATTGCAATACCAACACGAGTAAGATAATTCCTATGGAAGCCATCAGTGCGTTACCCAAAAAGGCCCCGGTCTCGGCCTGTTCTTCCTGCTGGCCGGTAAATTTAACCGTAACATCGCCCTGCGCCTGGAAACCTGCCGCGGCCTTTTGCACTTTTGCCACCACTTCGTTGGGGTTGAATCCTTCCTTCACATCCGAAGAAAGTGTAATAACCCGTTTATTGTTCTTACGTTTGATGCCCGCATAGGTATTGTCATAACGCACGTTGCAAACCGATGAAAGCGGCACAGAACGCACCAGGCCTCCCATATTCATATCGCGGTACGTGATCTTTAAATTGCGAAGCGCCTCTATATTGTTACGTTGATCGAACCTGTAACGCAATTGCACGGGATACTCATCATCCGGCGCACGGAATTTCGTTGCTTCAATACCATACACTGCACCGCGAATTTCCATGGCCAATTGCGCTGTTGATAATCCTTCACGGTTTGCGCGCTCGCGATCGATGTCAAACACAATTTCGGGCTTATTGCTCTCAAAATCCGACTTCAGATCTGCAACGCCTTCCACCTTTGCAGCGTCAATGAACTTTTTAAGGGCCAACGCGTTTGAGGTAAGTTCGTTGAACTCATCACCGGTAACTTCTATATTGATAGGTTTGGATACCGGGGGACCGGCCTGTTCCTTATTCACTGTAATGGAAGCGCCGGGAATATCCCACTTCAGGTTTTGCAGTTTTTCAAGGAATTCCTGGGTAGAAACGCCACCTCTTTTTTCAAACTCAACGAAGTTGATCGCGATCTTCCCGCGGTTAGGATAGGAGCTTTGGTCGGCATCCTGCGGATCGGTAACCCCTATGGTTACGTTGGTAATGATCGATTCCACGCAGCGCGTTGTGTCGCTCACCACCGTTGCCATCTTCTTTTCCACCTTGCGCATCACCGCATTGGTCACCGCCGGATCTGTACCCTCAGGCAATTTCACGTATACATAAATGTTGTTCGGATCGCCCTGCGGAAAGAAGATCACCTTGGGGCTACGTATGGCGAAGAGAACAAAAGAAAAAACGAATAGGCCTAAGGTCATAAATAAAGGACGGTACGGTTTTTTGAGACACCATTTTAAAATGCCTACGTAAAATTCGCGGAATGCCGGCCAGGCCTTGTTCTGCCAGTAATTGATCGCTTTATATAACCACAGTCGATTTAGGATCAAAAAGAGCCCGAGGAATATGACAAAATTCCCGATGCCCACGTGACCGGTCAAATATGAGAACAACGCGATACATCCGTACACGATCAGTTGCAGGCGCGCTTTTTTGGTAAGCTTTCCGTGTTCTTTACTTTCCTCTTCATGCGTTTTCATGAAATCTACGGCAAACACGGGGTTGATGATATAGGCCACAAACAACGAAGCTAAAAGCGAGATGATAAGCGTTACCGGCAGGAAGAACATGAATTTACCAATGATGCCGGTCCAGAAAGCCAGCGGAATGAACGGGGCAAGGGTTGTGATCGTTCCTGAAAGTACAGGAAGGAAAACCTCTCCTGCGGCCATTTTAGCCGCTGTTTTAATGTCGCGCTTCCCGTTATCAAAAAGCCGATGCGTGTTCTCGATCACCACGATGGCGTCATCCACTACAATACCCAAAGCCAGTAAGAAAGCAAAGAGCACGATCATGTTAAAACTGAAATCAATGCCCGGCATTATTAAAAAGGATATGAACATGGAAAGCGGAACCGACAGGGCCACAAAGAGCGAATTGGTAACTCCCATAAAGAACATGAGGATCAAAGTAACCAGTATGAAACCGATGATGATGGTATTGATCAGGTCGTGCAATGTTACTTTTGTTTTTTGACTCATGTCGCCGCTCACAGTAACTTCAAGGCCTTTGGGAAATTCACTTTTTTTCATTTCAGCGATGGTCTCGTGTATCTTATCCGCCGCTTCGATCAGGTTCTCGCCGGCGCGCTTTACCACATTCAGCGTAATTACATTCTGGCCTTTTGTGCTAGAGTAACTTTCCTTTTCACGATACGAATCCCTTACCTCCGCAAAGTCTTTAACAAATAGTTTAGCTCCTGAGGCCGAGTTCACCACAATGTTCTCGATCTCCTTCGGACTTTTGTACTCGCTCTTGATACTAAGGGTTGGTTTCATTCCATTCAAAGGAACTGTACCACCGGTAAGCGACATATTCTCGCCGCTGATGGCGCGCTGCACATCCGTAAGCGTTAGCTGCGCGGCCTGCAGTTTGTACATGTCAATGTTCACCTGTATCTCGCGGTCCAAAGCGCCGATGATCTTCGCTTCGTTGATCTCTTTCATTCCCTCGATACGATCTTGCAGTGCCTCCGCGTATTTTTTCAGGTCCTTCAGATCATAATTACCCGCGATGTTTATGTACATGATGGGTATCTCGGAGAAGGCGATCTCCTTGATCATTGGCTCGCGCGTTAATGTTTGCGGCAGGTCGGCGCGGGCTTCATCCACCGCGTCCTTCACTTTTTGCTTCGCAATGGTCGCGTCTACGCTGGTGTTGAACTCCACCACGATCACCGATACGTCCTGCAGCGAAGTGCTGGTGAATTTCTTCACGCCCGAAATGGATTTCAATCTTTTTTCAATAGGGCGCGTAATGGTGTTCTCAATATTGGTGGGAGAGTTACCGCCGTTAATGGTACTGATAAAGATCGTAGGTACTGTAATATCCGGAAAACTTTCCTTGGGCAAACTGTTATAGGTCTTCACACCCATGAAACAGATGAGGACAGTAAGCAGGTAGACAGTGATCTTGTTGTCTATGGCCCAACTGGAGGGCTTAAACTCTTTTATTTTATCGATCATTGACATAGAACATGTTTTTATGTGAGATCCTGACCAACGCCAGGATACATTTATTTTTTTACACTAACAGCATCGCCATCGTTTACAAGATCATAACCAGCGGTGATGAGCAGATCTCCCGGGCTGAGCCCGCTTGTTACTTCGGCCATGCCCGCGTACTCTTTGCCTGTTTTTATCGCCCTTTTAACGGCTTTATTATTGGCAACTACATACACGTAATTCTCGTCGGTACCGCGCTGAATGTATTTTACCGGGATGGCTACTACAGGGGCGGGTGATTGGAAATCGTTTATCTTCAGTTTGGCCACCATGTTGGGATGGTATTCTTTGTTATTATCAAGTATAACCTCCACACCAAAGGTGCGGTTGAGCGCGTTGATGGCACGGCTGGCGTGATTCAGCTTCGCCACGATCGAGTCGTTCATATCCGGAAAAATCACCAATACTTCATTTCCTTTTTTCACACGGCTGGCGTAGGTCTCTGCTACCTCGGCTTTCACTTTTAGATTAGAGAAATTGATCACATTGATGGCGGGGATCCCGGGCGCGATGGCTTGCCCTACTTTAATGTTGACAGCATCCACGGTTCCGTTTATGGGAGAAACAACTTTGCTCATATTCATTTGCTGCTGCAGCGTGGCCATTTTCTTCTCCATGCTTTCTTTATTGGTCTTTGCCTGCAGGTACTGTATCTCGGTTCCTATCTTCTGGTCCCAAAGATTTTTTTGCTTTTGGTAAACCTGGTTCACCAATTCCATATTGGTGGAAAGATCTGACATTTGCTGCTGGATGGCGCGCGCGTCGGTCTCGGCGAGAACCTGTCCTTTATTTACTTCGTCGCCAACTTTTACGAGGATGTTGCTAACGGTTCCCGGCATTTCGCTCGATAAAGAAACATTTTCGTCAGCATCGATGCGGCCCTGCACCTCAATGTATGTTTTGAAGATCTGCGGCGTGATGGCCTCTACGCCCACTTCCAGGCTCTTGCCCTGCGCGCTGTCCGCACCTGTCTTTTTCAATTCCTCTTCAAGCGTGGCGATCTTCGCTTCGAGGTCGATCTTTTGTTTTTTCAACTGATCCAGTTCTGCTTTTTTATCAGGCGTCCCGCACGAAAATGCGAAGACGGCCAAAGCAAGGAATAGAACTTTACTTTTCATAGATTGTATTTTATTAATTCGAGTTTCTTTTTTCATGCTATTTTACAAGGGTTCCGGTTGCTTTTTGATAGTCGATGCGGGCTACGATCACATCATACATAGCGTTGTAGTAATTGGTCTCGGCCTGGCGCAGGTCGTTCTCTGCAGTGTTCAATTCAAGGCTCGACCCAACACCTTGTTCGTACTTCTTTTTTACCGTTTCAAATATATTCTTCGCCAGTTCAATGTTCTTTTTTTGCATGTCGAGCGATAAAGCGGCGTTCTTGTAAGCGATAGCGCTGCTTTGCGCTTCCATTTCCATAGAAGCTTTGGCCTGGTTGAAGTTGTTCTGCGTTTTCAGAACATTGATCTTGGCCTGTTGGATGCGCGCGTTGGTTTGCAAACCGTCGAAGATGCCGATGTTCAACGTGGCGCCGATGATCGCAAAAGGATACCACCCTTTGCTGTTAAAATCAAGCGTGTTGCTTTGGAATTGCGAAGCATAGGTTCCGAATGCGGCAAGTGTTGGAAGATAGTTAAGGCGGTATCTTTTCAGATCGTATTCATTCAATTTCAATTGCGACTGCATTACTTCCAGCTCAGGTCTTTTAGAAATATCGGGCTTCTGGGTTAGCGCCAGGTTTTGCATGTCGTAGGTCCCGATCGCTTTATCCAGGTTATCACTCAAGGTTATGGGCTGACTTAATTCGTAACCCATCTGGAATTTCAAAACCACTTCGGTGAGCTCCACCATGCGCGACACTTTTTCTTTTTCGGTAAGCAGGTTATTGTAACTCACTTCCAGCCGATCGAGGTCGATCTTTTCTACAAAACCGTTCTGGTTCAAGGCTGCGGTATTGTCTTTCAGTGTCTTTAATCTTTCAATGTTCAGGTCGAGTATTTTCAGGCGTTCGCGGTTCACCAGCACGCCGTAATAAGCTTTGGAAACATTTTGTACCGTTTCAACTTTCGATCGCTGAATGTTCTTCTGAGAAAGGTTCATCAGTTCTTTGGAGGCCTGCAAGCCAACTATGTAAGCGCTGCTAAAGATCAGCTGCGATGCGGTGATACTGGCTGTGCTGTTATATTGTACGCCAAACTTGGCGGCAAAAAAGGCATCCGCGGGCGCCGCCGGGTTGAAGGCCGAAGCGGGAATTAATGCGGTAGGTAGAATTAAATTGTCCTTTACATCTACCGACGCGTTGATCTGCGGCATGCCCTGCCCCATGATCTCGTTGCGCTTATATTTATTGTATTTCGCGTCAGCCTCCGCGTTCAGGTGAGTCGCGTTATGCTTCAGGGCGTGATCAATGGCCGCCTGCAGGCTGAATTCTGCCGGCGCCGTTTGCGCCCGCAGGAAAGAGAACGCCGCGCTGAAAAACAGCGCCAATATCATTCTATTCTTCTTCATTTACTTTTTTGTATTTATTAATCAGTTTATGTCCTTTTAATGTGCAGATACCATATAAAAAGTGTTCCGTGAGCGCCAGCTGCACCTCGAGTACGCTGAACTTATCGGGAGGAAAAACCTGGCCCGACATGGCCATGGTGATCTCTTCAATCCGCAAAAGCGAAAGAATGCCGGTGTTTATGTCAGTGCGCACGAGGCCGTCCTTCTTTCCTTTTTCAATGCTCTGTTCTACGCGCTGGAGGATGAATTTCATTTTAAAATCCGAGAACACCTTCCATGTTTTTGGATAATGTTTCTGCAGATCATAATACATGACGGGGTTGCAGGTGCTGAAGATCTCTGTCATTTTCTTCATGATAGTGAAGACTTCTTCCACCAGGTTCGCGGATTGCGTATAGATTGCCTCGAACTCCTTTTGGCGCACGTCCATGTCTGACTCCATGAGGGAATGCACCAGCGAATCCTTATCGGGAAATTCCTGGTAGATCGTTTTTTTTGAAATGCCCAGCTGTTTGGCTATCTCATCCATGGTGATGTTCTTGATACCATAGCGCTGGAACAGTTCCCTGGAACCCGTCAATATCTTCTCTTTGGTGGTCATTTTTTTGTTTGCGGCGACAAAACTATGGAAACTTTTTTTGTCTTACAAGTTTCCTGCCTCAGTTTTTTATTCCCGGCTTTGCTGCCAGGGATTGACTTATAATGGGCGCTTCCGGTTTCGAGGTGTGCATATTGCACGAATTAATATATTGTTAATCAATAAATTAAATGCTGTTAAAAGGTGTTCTGCTCCTTATACTTTTTCTTCCCTTTTAATTTCACCAATCCAAGCGGTTCTTTATCTTTGCAACCTTCAATTTTTAGAATATGAGCGTATTAGAAAGTATCCGCAAAAGAACAGGTTTATTGGTAGGACTTATCGGTCTGGCCCTGGTGATCTTTATTTTGCAAAGTGCCCTTGAAACAGGTAACTCCTTATTTGGCAGCAACGAGCGCAGCATTGGCCGTATTGCCGGAAAATATATTGATTACAACGATTTTATCGTTCGACTGAACACGGCCGTTGAGAACTACGAAGCAAATGGTCAGAAAGTAGATGATCAGACCAAGAGCATGCTGGTAGAGCAGGTTTGGAACGAGTTCATATCCGAACGCGTATTGAAAGTAACCTATAAAAATGTAGGCGTAACCGTAGGCGAAGATGAGCTTTACGATTGCGTGGTAACACACCCGCACTCCATTGTTACAGGCCAGCTTACCGATAAACAGACCGGTCGTGTGTTTCCTAACTTTGCGAAACAAGACGGAACTTTAGATCCCGCTAAATTGCAAGGTTTCATTCAGCAAATGACCCCCGAGCAGGAGAAATATTGGAAAAAGGTTGAGGATTATGTTAAAGACACCCGCCTGTCGGAAAAATACAATAACCTCCTTAAAAAAGGTTTGTATATAACTTCCGCTGAAGGAAAGATCGAATACGAAAGACAAAGCACTTCTTATTCGGTTGATTTTGTCGCAAAACGTTACAGTGCTGTCAGCGACTCAACGATCCAGCTCAGCGAAGAAGAGCTACGCGCTTATTACGATAACAACAGCTACAAATTTCAGAACTTCGAAACATCCCGAAAGATCGATTACGTGACCTTCGACGCTTTCGCAACTGCCGAAGATGTAGAAGAAATTCGTAAGCAAATGGCGGATATCGCTGCAGAGTTCAAGACCAAAACCACTGCTTCCGAAGACACTGCATTGATGCAGGCCGAGAACGAAGGCGGAACCGTTGATATCGGGTCATTTAAAAAAGACATGATCAGCAAGAATATAGATTCAACCATTTTCACCGCCGAAAAAGGAACTGTTTACGGACCCTACATGGAGAACAACATGGTGAAGGTGACCAAACTGGTTGATCGTGTAACCGTTCTTGATTCAGGTAAAGTGCGCCACATTCTTTTGGCTTATGCCGGTTCAGGAGCTTCGCAGGATGCCAAGCGTACCAAAGAGCAGGCGAAGAAAACCGCCGACAGCTTATTGGCACTTTTGAAAGCTAAAAAAATTGACTGGGACAAAACCTGTGAGCAGTTCAGCGACGACGGAGGTAAAAAGAAACCTGATCTCCGGAATCCTCAAATTAAAGAGAACCTCGAGCGCTTCTTTCCCGGCAAAGACACCAATAACTGGAAAGGTAAAGGTGGTAATTACGGATGGATACAGGAAGGCAGCCGCGACTGGGTTGAGCCCTTCACCAAAGGCGCTACCGAAAATAAAAAAGGCGACATCTTTGTTACCGAGTCTAACTTCGGTTACCACATCATGGAAGTGCTGGATGTAAGTAAAGGCAACACCACGAAGTATAAACTGGCCAATATTTCGCGTCGCATACAGCCAAGCGAAAAAACGCTGAACAACTTTAACTTAAAAGCAAGCGAATTTGCCGGTAAGTATAATACCGATGAGTTATTTGCGAAGGGCGCCGACGAACAAAAACTCGTTCCCCGTGTAGCGGATAATATTCGTGAAAGCGATAAGCAGATCCCGGGCCTGGAAAATCCAAAAGAATTGGTTCGCTGGATCTACGCCGGTAAAAAGGGAGACGTTTCCACAGCATTCCAGTTCGGTACCCGCTTCGTAGTGGCGCACATAGTGGATGTAAAAGAAAAAGGAACAGCTCCTTTCGAGCAGGTAAAGGATGATGTGACCATTAAAGCAAAGCAGGACAAAAAAGCGCAGATGTTCATGAAAGAATTCAGCGATTACCTCGCCGGCACCAGGAACGCCCAGGACCTGGCCAGTAAAATGAAACTTACGGTTGAACAAGCCAAAGATCTTGTGTTTAACAGCTATAGTGTTCCCGGTCTTGGTAAAGAAGACGCAATGTGCGGCGCGATCACAGTTCTGAAACAAGGTGAGGCTTCTCCTGCTTTAAAAGGAATGAACGCGGTTTACGTAGTTTGGGTTACCGGCAAAAAAGATCCGGCTCCCGTAAAAGATTACAAGGCTACGCAATCGGCTGCCAACGTTACACTTTCAACCCGTGCCGATTATGAAGCGTTCGAGGCCATGAAGACGAAAGCGAACATTGAAGACCATAAAGCGAAGTTTGATTTTTAATTCCTACAGATGAATTAAGAAGATCGCTCCGCTACACGGGGCGATTTTCATTTACGGGACAACCGTTTTTTTAGTTACTTTGGCATAAGATGAGCGCAAGGAAAAAAAGCAAGATCATTAACGACCCCATTTACGGGTTCGTTACCCTTCCCGGGGATATCATCTCCGAGCTCATTAATCATCCCTATTTCCAGCGCCTGCGCCGCATCAAGCAATTGGGCATGACCAACCTGGTTTATCCAGGGGCGCTGCACACGCGCTTTCATCACGCTATCGGGGCCATGCATTTAATGACCGAAGCCATTGATGTATTACGTTCTAAAGACATTGAGATAACCGATGAGGAAGCCGAAGCGGTAACCATCGCAATTCTTTTACATGATATTGGTCACGGACCTTTTTCTCATGCGCTGGAACATTCAATAGCCAAGAACATCAGTCACGAAGACATTTCGGCCATGCTGATGGGAAAACTGAATAAAGAGTATAATGGTAAACTTACACTGGCCATCAAGATCTTCAACAACCAGTATAAAAAGAAATTCCTGCACCAGTTAGTGAGCAGTCAGCTTGACATGGACCGCCTGGATTACTTAAAGCGTGATAGCTTTTTTACAGGTGTTTCTGAGGGGATCGTGAGCAGCGACAGGATCATCAAGATGCTGCATGTAAAGAATGATGAGCTTGCCGTTGAAGAAAAAGGGATCTATTCGATCGAAAAGTTTATAATTGCGCGCCGTTTGATGTACTGGCAGGTTTATTTGCACAAAACAGTTGTAGCTGCCGAGAATATGCTTGTGAACATATTGAAAAGGGCCAAGGAGCTTTGCTCGCGTGGCGAAGATCTGTTTGCCACACCGGCACTCGATGTTTTCCTGAAGAACAATTATACCAAAGAAGACCTCACTAAGTATCCGGGCTTATTGGATACCTTTGCCTTGCTGGATGATTATGATATTTTCGCTTCTGTTAAGGTATGGATGCATCATCCCGATAAGATACTTTCCGCGCTTTGTGCCGCGCTGGTAGAAAGAAAATTATTCAAGATCGAACTCACCAAAGAGAAAATAAGTGCCGACTACAAACATCAATTGAACCTAAAGGCGGCGCGTAAATACAAGGTATCTCCCAAGGAATGTCATTATTATGTAGCTTCGGGAGAAATTGAGAACAGCGCTTACAAGACCAATATCATTAAAATAAATATTTTGATGAACGATGGTAAAGTGCTGGACATTGCCGAGGCCAGCGATCAACTGAACACCGAAGCGTTATCGAAGACCGTAAAGAAATATTTTATTTGTTACCCCAAAACACTTTAACATGAGCATCAAACCAAAATACGCGCACGAATCCTTAACGGTAACCACCGAGCTGGTGCTGCCCAACGATACCAACGCTTTAGGCAATCTCTTTGGCGGACGTTTACTTCAATGGATGGATACCACATCGGCCATCGCCGCTCACCGGCATTGTAAACGGGTAGTTGTAACAGCAACCGTGAACAACGTTTCTTTCCGCGAATCCATTAAGCTGGGTAGTATTATCACGCTGGAGGCAAAAGTATCGAGGGCTTTCAGCTCGAGCATGGAGATCTTTATTGATGTGTTTGTAGAAGATCCCGTTACAGGACAGAAGAAAAAAAGCAACGAGGCTATCTATACTTTTGTGGCGATCGATCAAAATGGTTCTCCCCTCCCCGTTCCGGAACTGATCCCGGAGACCGAAGAAGAAAAAGCACGATTTGAAGGAGCTTTGCGCCGCAAACAATTGGCTTTGATACTTGCCGGTAAAATGAAACCCAGCGAGGCTACGGAGTTGAGGGAGCTTTTTATGGGGAAGTGATTTATTCTGCGACGGGTAATTATTTATTGCTTGATAATCTTAGCCTGGTAGCTCTCTCCTGCTGAATAAACTTTTAACAGGTAAACGCCCGGCGGGAGATCAGAGACATTCATTTGTTCGCCAAACGAAAGCTCCTTTACTTTCTGGCCTAGCGCATTTTCGATCACAACTATTGCTTTTTCTGAATTAACATCCAACTTTAAAGAAATAAAATCAGTGGCTGGATTAGGATAAACAGATAAACTCTTCTTCTTTATTTCATCAACTTCCATGGTGCATGGGCCTACACTACAGTTCATTAAAACGCTAACATCCACACCTGTAGTAGTTGCCAGGTCCATCTTACCATCTTTATCAAAATCGGCCATGCATATTTGCCAGGGGCTGCTGGCCATTGAAAAAAGAATGGGAGCGCCAAAAGTTCCTGTTCCGTTTCCCTTTAAAAGAACTACCCCTGCCGGACTTTCTTTGGTTACCGCAATATCTACATTGCAATCCTGGTCAAAATCTGTTACCACCAGATAGGAGGGGTTAGACCCAACAGTATAATTTACTGCTGGAGAAAACATCCCCGCACCGGTTCCTAAAAGAACGGACACATCTCCAGATCCGGGATTAGCTGTTGCCAGGTCTTTTATTCCGTCATTATTGAGGTCCGCACAAAAAATTGCCGTCGGATTTAGCCCCGTAGAGTAATATGTTGCCGCACCAAAAGTGCCGGAACCTGTACCAAAAAGTACCGCAGCATCATTTGAAACACCGTCTGCGGTTGCAAGATCCAAAATACCATCGTTATTAAGGTCGGTCGCAATTATATCATGAGGGCCAGTGTTTGTGGCCAATAAATAATGAGTTGCCGTCCCAAAAATTCCCGACCCAGTATTTAAAAAGACTGCTATTACATAATCATCGCCAGTGGCAATTAGGTCAATTTTTCCATCGCCATTTAAATCCACATTTGTAATCGCCCGACACCAATAACCTGAACCCGGCCCGCCAATCATATAGCTGGTTGGCGAGCCAAATGCGCCTGTACCACTGCCAAAGGTCACGGCAATATCGTAGGTATAATAATTAGCCACAGCAAGATCGGATATGCCGTCTCCGTTAAAATCAGCCGCAGTAATTCCTCTTGGATCCATCCCGCTTGAAACAAAATGGGTAGGTGCATTAAATGTTCCGGTACCTGTATTTAAAAAAATAGAGATGCTAGATGATCCAAAGTTTCCTACTGCCAAATCATTATATCCGTCGTTATTAAGATCATTCATACAAACAGAATGTGTGGATGAATCTGAGGGTAAAGGTGAAACGTTAAAACATGGTTGTGCCCCACAAATAAAAAAGGTGGATAAAAGAAATAATAAGAAAAATCTTTTTAGCCCCGGTCTTTTCATTAATTAAAAATAATAAAAAAGAGCGATATAATGTTATATACCGCCCTTTTGAATTTGCTTTAGTCTACAAGTGTGAACTTCCCATGAGCTAAAAGCGCATTTTCCTGCACTACCTTAAAGAAATATAATCCTTTGGGCAAATTTCCGCGATCAATGGTGACGTTTGTGGCAGATATACCGGAAATAGTTGCAACTACCCTGCCTGTTACATCTATGATCAATAAGCTGGCGTGGGTTATTTCAAGATTTGGGTCCATTCTGAGTTCTGCACTTGTTGAGAATGGATTCGGGTGCAATTCAGCAACCGGAACCAAAGTTTGAGATGCTGAGTTTGCCATTCGGCCCTCGGGCCCTTCTGAACAACTGCCAGATCCCTGTCCATATTGAATAGTTACATAATCAAAACTTTGGTTCGTTACCAGCGTGCCGCCCGTTACCAGAATTATGTCTGATGTGTAGCAGCCGCTATAATATACCCGCATGCTATGGCTCCAGTATGTTTCATCATCTCCCGGCACTGCGTCGGTATTGGAATCATACGATGCCGGCCCCCAAACCATGCTGCCGTTTGAAGCGCTATAGCCTATGGTTGTCAGATTTACATCTGCAGCCCCTCCTCCGCTTACAGTCTCGGACGACATACCGGTTATATAAACCCTTCCGGTTGTAGTGCTGTACTCAATTGCCTTACCCTGATCGGTTCCGGCAAGTTCTGTTCCGGTCCAACCGCCATCATAATACTTAGGGTTGGTTGACCAACCTGAGGCGCCGCCGCCGGTGCTTGTGTAAGCTGCAAGAGCATAATCCATATTTCCCTGGTCTGTGCTCGAATAACCTCCAACGAAAACAGCGGGGTCAGTTCCGCTTTTTATTTCCATATCGGTCCAGGCGTCATCTAAGTTTCCGCGGTTATGTAGTACAGGGAATCCGCTCTGCTGGGCCCCGGTAGTTCCGCTATATTTAGTAAGAAATCCGTTCTTGCCTTGAGAAGCAATTGTGGCGAACCCCGCCACATATACAAAGCCACTGGCATCTAAACTTAGGCTTGAGGCTATATCATCCCCAGTACCGCCAGAATAAATCACAGGGTTTGTTGTCCAGCCACTCAGCAGGGCACCCGTGCCGGCATTTAATGCCACGGTACAGATATCTTTATTTCCGCTACCATTTGTAACAAAGCCTGTAGCGTAAACTCCCGTGCCATTTACTTCAATATCATGAAGACAGTGTTGTTTAGTTAGGCCAGCTTGACTGTTGTTATAGGTATCCCATGTCCATGTAAAACCCGTGCCCGAAGGATTATCTTTTGCCACCACTAAGTACCAGCTGGTCGCTGAAGTAAGATATTTTGAGCCCGCTACATAGACATCGGAACCGGAAATAACCAGGCAATAAGCGCCCCCTATACTCGCGCCGCTGCACCCTGTGCTGCCTATGATCTTTGGATAATTATTCACCAGTGCTCCCGAGGTATTGTATCTCCAGAGAGCAAAAGAAGCCGCATTTCCATCGTAGTAAGCTCCGGCCACCCATGTGTTGCCGCTGCCGTCAACCTTAATGTCATACCCTGTTTCACCACCACAGGTTGAAGGATTACCGCCGTTAGGAAAATTTGACCAGCTTGTGCCACCTGTGCTTGTATACTTGAAAGTGCCAGTATAATAATCTGAGGAGTTTACAACTTTGTTCAGCACACCCGTTACATAAACGCCGGTTCCGTATGTAGTGACTGCGCGAACATTGTCTGGATTTGCTCCATTAATCGTGTTATTATACGTAACTGTCCAGGCAGGCGTACAGGAAGGAACGGCGCCTGTACATTGGGCATTTGCTTGTTCTAAACCCAGGCAAAGCGCAGCCGCTAGAATTGCTTTTAATGG
This sequence comes from uncultured Flavobacteriaceae bacterium, assembly GCA_964387075.1. GTDB lineage: Bacteria > Bacteroidota > Bacteroidia > B-17B0 > Aurantibacillaceae > PALSA-968. The sequence continues at coordinate 232,189 of CAYLVB010000002.1, read as the reverse complement.
TTTGATTGCTTTCATGATTTAATTTTTTTAAAGATTAATGATTGAAGAGCCCCCGTACAAAACCTGCAATTACGCTTTTTCTATAAACCAACGCTTGCAGAAAATTGATACAATTTATAAAAAAAAAAATCGAATCGTCCCTCTTCGAGGTGGACAAAAATATCATAAACAGCTTGTGCTCAGGAAGATAATTTTATGAAATATGTGGCAATCTCTCCCTCCACCACTGACCTTGAGAGATAAAGGTAACAGCCGTTACACCCGTAGCTGTTCCAATATTCCCAATTTCTCGCAAAGCAATCTGCTTTCTTCAAAATTCAATGTTTGCTGGCCATCACTGGCAGCTTCTTCAGGAACTTCGTGTACTTCGTAGATCACTCCATCGGCTCCTGCCACTGCACTTGCCAACGCTATCTTACTCACATAATCACGTATACCAACTCCGTGCGAAGGATCGGCGATAACAGGTAAATGCGTTTTGTCCTTGAGAACCTGAATAGCATTCACATCAAATGTATTTCTGTACGCGTTCTCGAAAGTCCTGATACCGCGTTCACACAACATCAGTTTTTCATTTCCATTCGAGAAAATGTATTCGGCGCTCTGCAGCAATTCATCTATGGTACCGCTCATGCCTCTTTTAATAAGCACAGGCTTATCCACTTCTCCCAATGCATCCAGTAAATTAAAGTTCTGCGAATTTCTTGCTCCTACCTGGAACACATCCACGTAATCATGCATCTCGGCAATTTGCGAAACCTGCATCACCTCGGTAATGATCTTAATGCCGTTCTCGCGACAGATCGACGAGAACATTTTCAGTCCCTCAATCCCCAAACCGCGGAAAGCATAGGGAGAACTTCTTGGTTTAAAAACCCCGCCACGCATGATGCGGATATTATTTTCTTTCAGGTGCGCAACGATCTTCCTTACCTGCGCTTCGTTCTCAATCGAGCAAGGTCCGGCCATTAAGGTCAAGCCATTATTTCCAATAGTAACACCGTCACCAAGGTCTACCGAACTGTGATTCACTTTCCATTTTCGCGAAACCAGTTTGTAACCTTCTGAAACGCGATGAACGTCTTTCACTCCATCCAAACTGCCAATGGCCCGGATATCGAATTCTGACTTTCCGATACACACGAGGTAGTTTGCATACTGCGTCTTTACTTCCGTGGCTTTGTAATTGATGGACTTGATGGCGTTCAGAATATTCTCCTTCTGCGCAGGATCTATCTTACTTTGCAATTGTACTATCATACTGTAAATTTTTGTTTTATAGAATTCACGAAATTCTCAATCTGCAATTTGCAATCTCCAATCTGCAATGCTTTTATGAACGCACTTCCTATAATTGCACCGTTTGTATTGGCACAGGCCTGCTCAAAGGTTTGACGATTGGAGACACCAAATCCGGTGAGCAAGGGATTTTTCAAATAATAAGAAGCTATCCTTTTGAAATAAGCTTCCTGCTCCTTGGAGAATTTATCCTTTGCCCCTGTGGTACTCGCTGAAGAAACAAGGTAAATAAATGAGTTGGAAATAGCGTCAATCTGCTTCACGCGCTCTTCCGGTGTTTGCGGAGTGATCAAAAAGATATTCTGCAGTTTATATTTTTCGAAAAGGTCTTTATAATGCAATTCGTACTCGCGAATGGGCAGATCAGGAATAATAAGCGCATCAAAACCATTCAGGTTTGCCTTTTGCAGGAATTTCTCCACTCCATATTGCAACAGCAGATTCAAATATCCCATCAAAACCACAGGCATTGTGATCTTATTTCTCATTCCTTCTGTTTGTTCAAACAAAAGATCCAGGTTCATCCCATTCTTCAAAGCCACTTCGCTGCTATGTTGTATCACCGGACCATCAGCCAGGGGATCGGAAAATGGCATGCCCAATTCCACCATGTCTACGCCGTTTTGCTGTAGTCCGGCCAAAATTTCCATGGTGCTGTTCAAAGAAGGGAAGCCCGCGGTAAAGTAAACCGAAAACACATCCTTTTTCTTTCTCTCGAAAAGTTCTCTAATTCTGTTCATGTGCGCTCAGTTTTTGCATGTAGGTTTCCAGATCTTTATCTCCTCTTCCGCTTAAATTAATTACCACAGTTTCTTCCTTGCCAAATTTTATCTTTTCCAGCACAGCTAATGCATGGGAGCTTTCCAATGCAGGAATTATACCCTCCAATTTACAAAGTTGGAATGCTGCCGTCACCGCCTCATCATCGGTAATACTTAAGAAAGAAGCCCGCTTCGTCTCATTCAAATGCGCATGCAGCGGCCCAATTCCGGGATAATCCAATCCGGCGGAGATACTATAGGGTTCCGTAATTTGTCCATAAGTATCCTGCATCAACATGGTTTTACATGCGTGAATGACTCCCGGAGTTCCGATAGCCAACGTTGCCGCTGTATGACCCGTATCAACTCCCTTTCCTGCTGCTTCAGTTCCGATCAATCTCACTTTTGGCGAATCGAGGAAATGATAAAAAGCTCCCGCCGCGTTACTTCCTCCGCCCACACAAGCAATAACAACATCCGGGTCTTCCTTTCCGGTCTTTTCTTTTAATTGCATTTTGATCTCTTTGCTTATTACCGACTGAAACCTTGCCACCATATCGGGATAAGGATGCGGACCAACCACCGAACCAATTATATAATGCGTATCCATAGGATTATTGATCCAGTCACGGATAGCTTCATTGGTGGCGTCTTTCAAAGTTTTACTTCCGCATGTAGCGGGCCTCACTTCAGCTCCCAGCAATTTCATTCTTGCCACATTCGGAGACTGGCGCGCCATATCCACTTCACCCATGTACACAACGCACTGAATATTCATCAGCGCGCAAACCGTGGCCGTGGCTACGCCATGCTGACCGGCTCCAGTTTCAGCAATGATCCTGGTTTTTCCCAGTCGTTTTGCCAATAAGATCTGACCTATCGTATTATTAATCTTGTGAGCGCCCGTGTGATTGAGATCCTCGCGTTTTAAATAAATGTTCGTGTTGTACTTTTCCGACAAACGTTTGGCCAGGTATAGTGGCGTAGGCCTACCCACATAATCACGAAGCAGCTCATCAAACTCCTTCTGAAAATTCTTATCAGAAAGGATCTCCAGGTAATTCTTCTGAAGCTCCTCTACATTAGGGTAAAGTAATTCGGGAATGAAAGCTCCGCCAAATTCCCCGTAATACCCGTATTTATCTACTGTGTAATCCATATTTTTCACCGCAAAGGCGCTAAGACGCCAAGAGAGGATTTATTTGTTTTATTTTGCTTATATCCTTTATTCCCGGTGAAATTTCAAACTTCGAATTCACATCCAGGCAGTAAACGCGTTTTTTCATCAATTCACCCATGTTTTCCGGGGACACTCCCCCGCTTAGAAATACAGGTTTGTTCATTTTATATTCTTCAAGCTTTTCATGGTTAAAAGCTTTTCCGCTTCCCCCATAACTCTCGCTTTTAGAATCAAAAAGAAAGTGATCACAGGCTTTTTCATATGCCCTTAACGTTTTAAAATCAAATTCATCATTTATCTGAAAAGCCTTAATAACAGGTACCGATCTTCTGATAAGCGCGCTAAATTCAGGAGTTTCGTCTCCGTGAAGTTGAACATGATCCAGTCCATAACGCGAAACTTTATCCAAAATGTTTATTTCAGTTTCATTGACAAAAACCCCGACCTTTCTCGCTGAGTCGATACCGGATACAAAAGCAGGTGAAAGATCGCCAACAAAACGCGGAGACTTTGAATAAAAGATAAATCCAATGTAATCCGGCTTACATTCCAGTACCTCCACAATATTTTCGCGGTTGTTAAGTCCGCACACCTTTAATTTCATCAATCTGCAATTTGTAATTTTTTAATCTCCAATCCTCTTACTTCCTTGATAAAATCCTTGCACACCTGTTCCGGACGACTATGTTTCATAAAGAATTCCCCCATGAGAAATCCGCTGTAACCTACATCTTTCAGTTCAACCAGCTGTGCAGGCTTGCTGATACCGCTTTCAGATACTTTTATTACTTCTTTTGGGAGTTTAGAAACAATTCCGAAAGAAGTATCAAGAGAAACCAGCATGGTTTTTAAATTGCGGTTGTTCACGCCCACGATCTCGATACCCGGAACCAGCTTGTCGAGTTCATCCTCGCCGTGTATTTCCAATAGAACTTCCAGACCAAGTTGCCCGGCCAATTTTGTATAATTGGTGATCTGCTCTTTGGTTAGAATGGCGGCGATCAAAAGAATAACGTCAGCTCCGATACTTTTTGCTTCGAGGATCTGGTATTCGTCAATGGTAAAATCTTTTCTCAGGATCGGACAGAAATTGTATTTACGCGCCACTCCCAGGTCCTCGCTTTTTCCACCAAAATAATATGAATCCGTAAGCACCGACAAGGCACTTGCTCCTGCCTGCATATATCCCAAAGTGATGCGCTCAACGTCCGCGAACTTGTTGATGAAACCTTTGGAAGGTGATTTACGCTTGAATTCAGCGATGACGCCCACGAGGTCATCTCGCGTTAAATATTTTGTCAATGAAACCGTGTTCGAATTGAAGAAAATGCTTTTCTCTAATAGCTTCACCGGGAAAAGAGACTTTCTCTCTTCTACTTCCTTCTTTTTGTGTGCTACTATTTCCCGTAAGATGTCCATTATTGGTTATTTATTAAGTTCTTGAATAAGTTCAGTGTCTTTTTTGATTGGATGGCTTCCTTAGCTTCCGCGAAACATTCCTTCACGGGTTTTTGTGTGTAACAATGGATGGCGTAGCCTGCGTTGAGCGCTAATACTTCTGTTTGTTCCCTGGTTCCTTTGTATTCGAGGATGTTCATGAAGATCTTCGCCGCGTCTTCCACTGTATTCCCTCCAAAGAGACTCTGCTCAGTAATTGCCGGAAGATCAAAAATTTTAGGGTCCACGATCTCCTCTCCTTTTTGCGTGTAAACTTTAAAATCCGCCGTTCCCGATATCTCATCATAGCCATCCAAAGAGTGAACCACACAATAATTCTGATCCTCTGCTTGCAAGAGATAATGATACACGCGGGCCAGTTCCAGATTATAAACGCCCACCATTTTATGCGTTGTCTTTGCCGGATTCACTAAGGGGCCCAGCATATTGAAGAAGGTTTTTACGCCCATTTCTTTACGTACCGGCGCCACATGTTTTAAAGCGGGGTGAAATAAGGGCGCGTGCATGAAACAGATATTATGCAGATCCAATTGTTTCTTTAGTGCACCTGTTTTATTGGTGAATTTGTATCCCAGAATTTCCAACACGTTTGAAGAGCCGCTCACCGAAGAAACCCCGTAATTCCCGTGCTTGGCAACTTTTACTCCGCAGGAAGCAGCTACCAAAGCAGAAAGCGTTGAAATATTAAAAGTATTCTTAGAATCGCCACCGGTTCCGCAAACATCTATCGTCTCTTCGTCAATATCCACGGGCCTGCAAAGCTCCAGCAACACATCGCGATAGCCTCCTAATTCTTCCACGCTGATGGGTCGCATCAGGTAAACCGTAAGCAAAGAGGCCATCTCCGAAGGATTCGCTTTCCCTTCAGAAATAAGCAAAAGCACTTCCCGCGCTTCCTCTTTCGTCAGCGACTGACTTTCATATAGTTTTTTCAGGTACTTTTTCATTTTACGCTCTTGCTTCTAATTACTTGGCTCCGGGTCTAATTATATATCCAGTTACGAATGATCTGCTCTCCGTATTCCGAAAGGATCGACTCCGGGTGAAACTGCACGCCTTTTACTTTATACTGTTTGTGTTTCATCGCCATGATGTTTCCATCCCCGTCTGTAGCCGTCACATCAAAACAATCCGGCAATCCTTTATTGTCCACCACCCACGAATGGTAGCGGCCCGCTTTAAACTCCTGTGGACAATCCTTGAACAAATTATCTTCCTTCACTAATTGTACAGGCGTGGCGATGCCGTGATAAACATGGTCGAGGTTCTTCAATTTCCCACCAAAAGATTCACCAATGGCCTGCAATCCAAGACAAACACCCAGAATATCTTTTTTTGGTCCGTATTCCTTGATGACATCCAAAAGAATTCCCGCTTCATTGGGCAGGCCGGGGCCGGGCGACAAAAGTATTTTATCGTACTCCACGATCTTTTTCAGATCTATTTTATCGTTGCGATGCACTTCGACAGGGAAATCACAAACCTTCTCAACCAAATGAACAAGGTTATATGTAAAGCTATCGTAATTGTCAAACACTAAAATTTTCATACTATGATTCAAAATTAAAAATTGCAGATTGCAAATTGGGTTTATTATATATTGGAAATTGCATTTTACATATTAAGTTTATTTTTTTCGAATTGCCTTAGATACTTAATGAAGCCGCTGATGTTCTTGGACAGATCCAAGGCCCTTAAACGCATTTCCTGATAAAAATCTTCATTAATAAATTCCACTTTATGCAATACATACAACTTATTCCTTAATTCTCCGCATGAACCCTTTGCGTAACGAAGAAACTTTATGAAATCCTTGTTGTTATCATACTCAAATCCCTCAGCGATATTATCTGAGATCGACATTGCAGCCCTTCTAATTTGGTCTTTCATTCCCCAATCAGTTTTTAATTTTCCTTCATCGCTGATTTTATAGATCTCAATAGCTATATCAGTGGCCTTTTGCCAATTTCCATATCCTCAAATTGTTTTATTTTACTCATACATTGTTTAATCCTTTGTTAATAATTCAATCTCATGGCTGTTACAATCTGCAATTTTGCATTCTTTTAATCTTAAATAGCTGATTCAATCTGCAATTTGCAATTTTTCAATCTTTAATGGCTGTTTTGTTGCTAATTCAACAGCCTTTCTTAGGGCTCCGATCTTATTAAATACTTCATTCAATTCATTTTCTTCAACAGATGAATCCACGATCCCAGCGCCCGCTCGATAATAAAGTGCATTATTCTTGCTAAGGAAAGTTCTGATCATTATAGCATGGTTCAGATTTCCGTCTAACCCGATCAAACCAACCGCTCCGCCGTAAAAACTCCTCGAAGTTTTCTCGTAAGTGTCGATCAACTGCATTGCTTTATGTTTCGGCGCTCCGGATAAAGTGCCTGCAGGAAAAGAATCGCAAAACACTTTGAATGCAGAAGAAGTCTCTTTCTGAATGCCGGTCACCTTAGAGACCAAATGGATCACGTGCGAATAGATCTGCACTTCCTTCAATGTTTCCACTTTTACTTCCTTACAGTGCATGCTTAGATCATTGCGCGCAAGATCAACCAACATCATGTGCTCCGCATTTTCCTTTTTATCATTCTGTAATCGCTCTACTGCTTTAAGATCTTCAGCATCGTTCTCAGTTCTTTTATACGTTCCGGCTATCGGGTGAATTTCCGCCTTGTTAGTCTCAACAACCAGTTGCGCTTCGGGCGAAGAACCGAAAAGCTTGAAGGTTCCGTAATCAAAATAAAAAAGATAAGGTGAAGGGTTCACTCTTCTTAACTGGCGATACACATTGAACTCGTCGCCCTTGAACTTTCTTTCAAAACGCCTTGATAATACCAATTGAAAAACATCGCCGCGCTTGCAGTGTCTTTTTGCATCACGCACCATTTCTCGGTATTCTTCATCCGTATTATCAGAAATTTCATTTTTATCCGCTTCAAAAGAAAATTCAGCTACTGTTTTATTGATCAAAAGATCTTCTATCTCTTTGAATTGCCTGTTCAGTTCTTCTTTGTTCTCATTGTTGCAGGTCACAACCACTTCATCATTGAAATGGTTCACCACAATGATGTTCTTATAAAGTGAATAAACAGCCAATGGAATTTCCGTCTCCTCTACCGATCCTTTCAATTGAATATCCTCCATCAGTTGCACCGCTTCGTAAGAACTGTAACCAAAAATAGATTGACTTCTATCCGCATCAAACAATCCCAGGAATTTTTGAATTTCAGCATTCAGATCAGTTGGCGCCGGAAATTTTTCGGTTGATCCATTTTTCAAAAGCACTTCATGCTTTTTAATGACAATACTTGCCAAAGGGGCAAAGCAAATGAAAGAGCGGCTGTTCTTTCCCGAATGATAATCGGAGCTCTCCAGCAAAAGCGGATCCCGATAGCGGTCGCGCATCTTCAGAAAAATACCCACCGGGGTAAGCAGGTCGCCGCTTATCTTTTTGGTGAGTGTATGTACTTTTATTTTTTTCATTTTTTATCTTTATTGCTTCCCCCTCCCGCGGGAGAGGTACCGAGGAAGAGGGCATAAAACAAAAAGCCCGTTGTTTTGTGAACAACGGGCTTCGAATTTTTTCTTTGCCTTACTAAATATACATTAGCTGTTCACAACGTTTGTTGTAAACCACCACCCTGCATTTTGTAAGTTCTGTCTTTTCATTACGGAGCAAATATAAGACAATTCCTTTTCAAATTCCAAATCCCCCTTTTCGGGGGAGTACAAAACAGGGGTTAATTATTTAATGTTCAATTGGTTGCGATAGTTTCAGGAATTCCATAAAAATTCGATATTTTGCATAAATTTTACAAAAACATGAAGAATTTATTTGTCCCCGTTCTAATGGCATTGGCCCTCAACACGGGCGCGCAGGTGTCGGGTATTAACCTGGCTTATATTGATAAGAGTGTTGATCCGCGCGATGATTTTTACCAGTACTGCAACGGAACCTGGCTAAAAACAACTACTATTCCCGGTAACGAATCGAGCTGGGGAAGTTTTAACGAGATCGTTGACCGAAACTACGATAACCTCAAAAAGATCCTGGAAGACTGCGCTGCCGACAAAGCTGTGAAGCCCGGAACCAACCGCCAACGCATCAAAGATTTTTACGCGACCGGGATGGATACTGTGAAGCTGGAGAAGGAAGGCTACAACCCGATCAAACCTTATTTAGCCCAGATAGATAAAATTAAAACCAATGCCGATCTCTTTAAAACCATCGGTAACCTGCATCACAAAGGCGTGAACGGTGTTTTTGGATTTTATGTGTACACCGACCTGAAGAACAGCACGATGAACACGCAGTACTTCGGACAAACCCAATTGGGCCTGCCCGATAAATCATTCTACACCGAGGCGAAATACGAAAAGATGCGCGAGGCTTACAAAAAACATCTGGAGAACCTTTTCGCGCTGGTGTATTATCCCGAATCTGCCAAAGCTTACGCCGCTAAAGTATATGATATGGAAGTCAAAATGGCTGAAGCCTGTATGGGGCGCCTTGAACTGCGCAACCAGGAAGCACAGTACAACAAATTTACCAAAGCTGATTTCTTCAAGAAGAACTCTAATCTCGATCTTCCCACGTATCTAACGGCGCTGGGAGCAAAAACTCCTTTTACCGATGTCATCGTAGGTCAGCCTCTCTTCTTCGAGAAACTGAACGAGATGATGAAGTCAAATTCGATCGAAGATTGGAAGATCTATTTGAAATGGCGCTTACTGCATGAAGCTGCTCCTTACATGAGCCCTTCGTTCGAGAAAGAGAATTTCGCTTTTTACGGAACTGTGATGTCGGGCGCAAAAGAAATGAAACCCCGTTGGAAAAGAACACTAAGAACTATTGATGGCGGAGTTGGCGAAGCATTGGGACAGATATTCGTGGAGAAATATTTCAACGGCGACGCGAAAAAACGAGTGAACGCCATGGTGGATAATCTCTTCGCTTCTTTTAAACAGCGCATTGAAACGCGCGACTGGATGAGTGCCGAAACAAAAGGAAAGGCCAATGAGAAATTAAGCAAGATCACCCGTAAACTGGGCTTCCCCGATAAATGGAAGGACTATTCGAAACTTACCATCAAGAACGATTCTTACTTAGCAAATGTCTTTCGCTCGAGCGAATTCGCTTATGATGAAATGTTAGGTTACATCGGCAAACCGGTTGACAAGACCAAGTGGAGCATGACGCCTCCAACCGTGAACGCGTATTACAACCCACCCAATAACGAGATCGTTTTCCCCGCAGGTATCATGCAGCCTCCTTTCTTTAGCCCGCAAGCCGATGATGCCATGAACTACGGTGTAATGGGCGCGGTGATCGGCCACGAATTAACGCATGGTTTTGACGATCAAGGCTGCAAATTTGACGGGAACGGGAATATGACCAATTGGTGGACCGACGAAGACAAAAAGAAATTCGATGAGCGCACAGCTGTGGTTCGCGACCAGTTCTTTGGTTATGTTGCTGTGGATACCATTCATGTGAACGGCCAACTTACCTTAGGTGAGAACATCGCTGACCTGGGCGGCTTAACTATGTCCTATTACGCTTACAAGAAATCTTTGAACGGAGCAAAATCTCCGGTGATGGATGGCTATACCGGCGAACAGCGTTTCTTTATTGCCTGGGCTCAAGCCTGGAAGATCATGATGCGCCCCGAGGCTTTGAAGCAAATGGTTGGCACGAACCCCCACTCACCCGGAAATTTCCGCGCGAACGGTCCTCTAACCAACATGAAAGAGTTTTACGAAGCTTTTGATGTGAAGGAAGGTAATAAAATGTACAAGCCTGCTGATAAACGCGCAGAGGTTTGGTAGAACGTATTTTCACAAACTTTGTTAGCATGAAGAAAATAATATTGATATTAGTTAGTATTAATTTATTGATTTCATGCCGTTCTACAAAAACCAGCGAACTCCCTCCTTCGTTTGAAGTGCTAAAGAAAAGCTATCCTATTTTAGAAAAATATGAAGATAGCTTAGTAAATACTTTGAGTATCGATTATAAATCTTATGGCATGAGATTTAATGTTTTTAGCACTTCAGGCGATCTTCATTTGCTCGCTATAGAAGTGAACGGGAAGACATCATCAATTCCGATCATGCCTTTAAATGATTCCTGTTATTGGAGGTATGAAAACTATTCTGGCAATTATGACACAGCCGCGAGCAATTTCAAATCAGAGTATGAAAGATTACTTGAAGAAGTAGGCATTAAAGATTCTTCAATCGGGGTAATTTCTCGTCCGTATGCTGTTATCATTCAGCATATTCTTTATTTTGACCCGGCAACATGGCAGGACACAATTAATTTTCTTCAACCCTGCTTTTTCTATCCATCCAGCGAAGATTCCTTACGACTTAGGAACGCGCGAAAAACTTATGCCACTCAAATAACTAAGTTAATGCACCCATCGCCGAATTTTTATATTAACTGTGCTCACAAAAGCTATGATGGGCATGTTTTTTGGTTCGATTTTAACAGGCGCTCAAAACGTGACAAATGGCAGCTTATATTTAAGTCGTGGAAATTTGATTGCCCCGAATTGCCCAGTATAATACTCTAGCATGCACTTCTAAATATCTCTTTTTAAAAGGCACATATAAAAACCGTCGAATCCTTCACTTGGATAGACGGTTTTTTCTTTTACGAACGTGAAGTTCTTATTTTCAGATAGAAAATGCTCTACCTGCTTTTGGTTCTCAGAAGGTAGAATGCTGCAGGTGGCGTAAACCATAAGTCCGCCGGGTTTTAAGATGCGACTGTAGTTTTGCAGGATATTTTTCTGCTTTGCTTTTACTTCTTCAATTCCTTCGGCGGATAACTTCCATTTGGCATCGGGGTTTCTTTTTAAAACACCCAAGCCACTGCAGGGAACATCCAATAATAAACGGTCGGCTTTTCCTTCCAACGCATCAATGACCTTATCCGAAGAAATTACTTTTGCCTCCACGGTGCTCACGCCGCCTCTCTGGGCGCGTCTTTTTAATTCTTCAAGCTTTCTTTCTTCTACATCGAGTGCAACAAGTTTTCCTTTGTTCTGCATCAGGGCCGCAAGATGAAGCGCCTTCCCTCCCGCTCCCGCGCAGGCATCTACCACAAACATTCCGGGCTTCGGCTCTAAATACAAAGCCACCAATTGAGAAGAGGCATCCTGTATCTCAAATAATCCACTTTTAAATGAAGGAGAAGTGAAAATATTCTTACGCTCTGTTAACATCAAAGCTTCGCCAAATTCTTTCAGCAGTTCAGTCTCGGTTCCTTCTTCACGTAATTTCCTCTGTAAGCTCGTGGCGTTTATCTTCAAAGCATTGGCGCGCAATACCACGGGAGCCTGCTCATTCAAAGCCGCTAATTCCTTTCCCCATTTATTTCCCAATTCCGTTTGTCCCATTTCGTCGAGCCAATCGGGCACCGACTGAAAAACGGCTCTTTTGTTCCTGAACTCGTTCCATTTTTGTTGAACGGCCTTCGCATCAATTCCCTTAAATTCTTCCCAATCGGGCAATTGCGTATCGTGCAGAATAAAATAAACACCCATCAATTTATAGAAGTCCTCGCTGCCGCTTAATTCTTTCAGCAGTCGGTAATTGCGTACAATATCATAGGTGGTCTCGGCCACAAACCGGCGGTCGCGGGCGCCCCATTTCTTTTGGTCCTTAAAAAGGAACTCGATCACGCGGTCGGCATAACGTCCTTCATTGAATATTTTGTCGAGCGAAGCAACTACGCCTTCTACTAAGTTCCTGTAAATCTTCATTCTGCAAATGTAATTAAAAACGTACCTTTATAGGCGCAAATGAAAATTGATTTTTCTGCTCATAATTGTTATGTAATTGCCGGTCCCTGCAGCGCCGAGAGCCGTGAGCAGGTGATGCAGACCGCCGAACAGATAGCGGCCACAAAAAAGGTGCAGGCTCTTCGGGCGGGTGTTTGGAAACCCCGCACACGCCCCGGAACATTTGAAGGAAGCGGCGACAAAGCTCTGCCCTGGCTACAGGAAGCTCAGGAGAAATTCAAATTACCGGTTACTATAGAAGTTGCTCAGCCGGAACACATTGAAGCGGCTCTAAAGCATACTATCAGTTTCTTTTGGATAGGCGCTCGCACTACAGCCAATCCGTTTTCGGTGCAGGAACTTGCTGAGGCTTTAAAGGGAGTGGACTGTACCGTGATGGTAAAAAACCCAATTCACCCCGATCTTCAATTATGGATCGGCGCTATTGAGCGGGTGAAAGCTGTTGGCGTTGAAAATATTGCTGCCATTCATCGCGGGTTTCACACTTCTACAAAAAATACGTTTCGTAATACCCCGATGTGGCAAATTCCCATTGAATTGAAAGTACAGTTTCCGGAATTGCCTATCATTTGTGATCCCAGTCATATTTGCGGTCGCCGCGATCTTATTTTTGATGTGGCCCAGAATGCGCTTGATCTTGGTATGAACGGATTGATGATCGAAAGCCATATCAATCCCGATGTTGCCTTAAGCGACAAGAACCAGCAATTGACTCCTGCGGCATTGAACGAGTTGTTGGGTAATTTGCAGGTAAAGGAAAAGTCTACCGCCAATCCAATATTCAATCAGCATTTAACGAATATCCGCACCGACATCGATAAGATCGACGAGGAAATTGTGAATTTGATCAAAGCCCGCCTTAACCTGGTTGAAAAGATTGCCGACGAGAAAAGAGAAAAACACGTGACGGCTTTTCAGCTGGAGCGCTATATCAATATCCTGAAGTCAAGAGGAGAATGGGGCAATAAACAGAGCCTTAACAAGGAATTCATAGAGAAGCTTTTCCAGCTAATTCACGAGGAATCTATCCGCACGCAGATAGAAATATTGAACTCTAAAAAGGTCTAAGTACCTCGTTTTTTGGCGTTTCCACTCCGGCTATAGCGGCTGTTCATTTCTCACTTTTGACTTCTGACTTTTAACTTCTAACTTTAACCCATGCTTACAAAAGACGTTCCCAAAAAACTGTTCCTGCTGGATGCCTACGCGCTTATTTACCGCGCGTATTTCGCATTCGCCAATAACCCGCGCATCAATTCAAAAGGGCTTAACACCTCAGCCATTTTTGGCTTTTGCAATACATTGCTTGAAGTTCTGAAAAAGGAAAAACCCTCGCACATTGCGGTCGTATTTGATACAGCCGCCGATACGCAACGCCATACCGATTTTGCGGATTATAAAGCCAACCGCGAGGAAATGCCGGATGACCTTCAAAAGAACATTCCCTACATTTTTCAATTGCTCGAAGGGCTTAACGTCTGTACTTTTGCCATCGACGGATTTGAAGCGGACGATGTGATCGGTTGCCTGGCGCGCACAGCCGAGAAAAAAGGATTCACTACCTACATGATGACACCCGATAAAGATTACGGTCAATTGGTAGATGAAAATACTTTCATTTACAAACCCGCACGCTTAGGGAATGGCATCGAGATCATGGACCAGGCGGCAGTTTGCGCCAGGTGGCAGATCCGGAATGTGGGAGAATTAATTGAGATCTTAGGTTTGATGGGCGACAGCGCCGATAATATTCCCGGTATACCCGGTGTGGGAGAAAAGACTGCCATCAAATTCATTCACGAGTTTGGTTCTATTGAGAATTTGTATAAGAACACCGACAAGCTGAAAGGCAAGATGAAAGAAAAGGTGGAAGCTAACCGGGAGCTTGCCATCATGTCGAAGAAACTTGCTACGATCATCACCGACATTCCGGAAGTGAAATGGGATGAGGATTGCATGACGGTGAAGGAATACAATAAAGAAATTTTACTGGAGGTTTTCAAGGAACTGGAATTCCGCACGCTGGCGCAACGTTTATTGGGAGAAGATATTCCAAGTGTAAAACCTGCCCGCCAACACGAGGGCCAAGAGACGGCAGGCGGGGAAGTAGTGCAGGAAAAACAAAAACCCGGAAAAGCCGCAGCTACGGCTAATTCCGCACAAGGATCATTATTTGAAGATACAGAGGTTGTGATAGCAGAGCAAGATGAACCTGAAGTAAAAAAAGACCTGAGGAACGCATCGAACACGCCGCACAAGTACATGCTGGCGGAAACGCCTGAGAAAAGAAAGGAACTCATTGCCTTGCTGAATAAACACAACGAATTCTGTTACGACAGCGAGACGACATCACTTGACACGCACGACGCGGAAATTGTGGGCATGTCGTTCTCGGTGAAAGCATCGGAGGGATATTACGTTCCCTTTCCCGTTGATCAGAAAGGATCTCAGGAGATCGTGGAAGAGTTTCGTCCACTTTTTGAAGATCCCGGAAAAACCCTGATTGGGCAGAACATCAAGTATGATCTCGAAGTTTTAAAGAATTACAACGTCGAGATCAAAAACAAATTGTTCGATACTATGGTGGCACACTTCCTCATTCAGCCGGAAGGTCGTCATAACATGAATGTATTGGCCGAGCAGTATTTAGCTTACTCCCCCATACAGATCGAAACGCTTATAGGCAAAGGAAAGAACCAGGGCAGCATGCGCGATGCCGCCATTGAGGCAATAAAAGAATACGCGGCCGAGGATGCTGATGTAACTATACAGTTGGAAAAGATCTTCGCTCCTAAATTAAAAGAGAATAAAGTAGAGAAGCTTTTTAACGAAGTTGAAATTCCTTTGATCCATGTGCTCGCCGGCATGGAACGCGAAGGCGTGAGGATAGATACCAACATGCTCGGAGAATATTCCAAGCAACTGGAAGTAGAGGTAGTGAAAGTGGATGATGAAATTCAGAAACTCGCCGGAACTCCTTTCAATGTTTCTTCACCAAAACAAGTAGGTGAAATTCTTTTTGAATACCTGAAGATCGTTGACAAACCCAAGAAAACAAAGACCGGTCAATATGCAACAGGCGAGGATGTGCTTGTGAAACTCGTTGATAAACATCCCATCATAAACAAGATACTGGAATACCGCGAGGTACTGAAGCTAAAAAACACTTACGTAGATACACTTCCTGAACTTGTCAGCAAAAAAACCGGTCGCGTGCACACTTCCTACAACCAGGTTGTAGCTGTTACCGGTCGCTTAAGTTCAGATAACCCAAATCTTCAGAACATTCCTGTGCGCACAGAGCGTGGTCGCTATATCCGCAAAGCTTTTATTCCGAGAGATAAAGACCATGTGCTGCTCAGCGCCGACTACTCACAAATTGAATTACGCATTGTGGCCGCAATCAGCAAGGATCCCAATATGTGCGAGGCCTTCCATTCTGGAAAGGACATTCACACCGCAACCGCAGCTAAAGTTTATGGTATTGCAGAAAGTGAAGTGACCAAGGAAATGCGTTATAAAGCCAAGAGCGTGAACTTCGGTATCATTTACGGGCAGGGCGCTTTCGGGCTCGCGGAGAACATTGGGGTATCTCGTACAGAAGCGAAACAGCTTATCGATAATTACTTCAGGGAATATTCCTCCATCAAAAAATACATGGACGATACCGTGAATTTCGCGCGTGAGAATGGTTACGTACAAACTTTATTAGGAAGAAAACGCTGGTTGCGCGATATCACTTCGCACAATGCGGTTGTTCGTGGTTACGCCGAAAGAAACGCCATCAACGCGCCTATACAAGGAAGCGCCGCCGATATGATCAAGGTGGCCATGATCAAGATCCACGATGAGTTCATAAAACAGAAGTTCAAAAGTAAAATGATCCTTCAAGTACATGACGAATTGGTGTTCGATGTATTTAAACCCGAACTTGAGATCATCAAGCCACTGGTAGAAGAGCACATGAAAAGCGCTTTAGAAATTGGCGTTCCGCTGGAAGTTGGCATGGGAGTTGGAGAAAACTGGTTAGAAGCGCACTAATGCAACTCAACCACCCTGAACTGGTTGACCTCCTGAAAATGGCCTACTCGGCCGAGAAGGCAGCCGCTTTCGCCTACCAGGGTCACGCTGCTTCAGTAAAAAGCCCGGAAGAGAAGAAAGCAATTCATCAAATTGAGATCGATGAATGGAATCACCGCAGGGAAGTGCTCGATATCATGAACGAGTACAATATCCCCATCTCCAAATATTATGAGTTTCGTTTTCATGTGATCGGCAAAATGATCTCCGGGAGTTGTTACGTGATCGGCTGGTTCATGCCTTTCTATTTCGCCGGGCGCCTCGAAAGCGGCAACGTGTGCGAATACTTCCGCATGAAGCAGTTCTTCAATTCGCTCGGCATCACCAAACACGATACTACCCTTTACGAAATGGGTATCAAGGAAAAGGAACACGAAGTGTATTTCCTGGGGCAGATCAAGAACAGCAAAATGCTTCCCTTTTTCGAGTGGCTTTTCTCCTGGGGAGGCCGTAAAAGCTTCAATAATATCGATCTCGACAAAAAATACCCGGTGGAGAACTCAGGTCATTATTGCAAAAAAGAGGATTAATCCACGAAAATCCCGATTTGGTCTTTTATTATCTGATTTGAGGCGAAGGCTTGAAAATCAGCGGACTATTAGCTAAAATGTTTAGGAAAAATGCTTATATTTGTGGAGTATGAAGGTCAAAGCCCTACTTTTATTACCCGTTTTAACGCTCACTTTGTTCTCCTGCACCAATGAAGCGGATAACGACGAAGATATGGGCGAAAACGCCGATAGTACTTCTAAGATCGTAGAACAGCAAAAGATCAGCGCTCAGAATGTCTTTAATTCTATTCCCGGCCCGACTGAATTAAGTCGCCTGGTGCAGGAAGCCGGTCTTGACTACGATGCATCTTTGCTCAATAATCCTGAGGACCTCAACAAATACACTTCCGATAATTTCAAGGCTATGAACCTGGGCATTTACGGTGCCGATATGGCCTACGCCAACATCCACGAACAATCGCAGGAGTCCATGCTTTTCCTGAAATGCGTGAACGGCTTGTGTAAAAACCTGGGCATTGCCGGCGTATTTGATGAAAAAACGGTTGACCGTTTAACCGCGAATAAAGACAATAAGGATTCACTACTTACTATTATCAATAAGTCTTTTCTGCAGGCCGATCTGTTTTTGCGCGAGAACCAAAGGCCGCATACGTCTTCTTTAATGGTTGCCGGTGGCTGGATCGAGGGACTCTATCTTTCGGCAAAGGTTGGAACCCAGAGCAAGAACAAAAAGTTCATCAAAAAAATGAGTGAGCAAGGCCAGTCGCTTAACGATCTCATCAACATGGTTGAGACAGCTAAGGTGAGTGGTGACGGTACTTTTGTTTTGGATGGTTTGAAAGACCTTCAAAGCTCTTATACCAAGATCCAACCCAATATGATCATGAGCGATTCGGTACTTACCGAGATCGACCAAAAGGTAAGTGCCCTGCGGAAGAAAATAATTCTTCAATAAAAACCTTTTCTTAATTGTTCCATGTCACACCGAGCGTAGTCGAGGTGCTTGCATACTGCCAATCAGGATGCATACATGGGTCTCGACCACGCTCGACCTGACAGGTGGTTTTTTGTTTCAGGATATTTTAAGACCTTTGTCCTATGCTTACAGTAAACCCCAAAGAAGTTACGCAACAACAGCTCCACGCCTATTTGTTGGGCGCGGTGGGGCCTCGTCCCATTGCATTTGCAAGCACGGTTGATAAGGATGGCAAAGTGAACCTTGCCCCTTTCAGTTTCTTCAATGTTTTTTCTTCTAATCCACCCATTGCTATTTTTTCTCCAAACCGCGCAGGTAAGACAGGCGCCACCAAGCATACGCATGAGAATGTGAAAGAAGTTCCGGAGGTTGTGCTGAACATCGTGAATTACGACATGGTGCAGCAAATGAGCCTTTCCAGCAGTCCTTATGCCAAAGGCGTAGACGAATTTGTGAAGACCGGTTTCAATAAATTGCCTTCTCAAATGGTAAAGCCACCCCGGGTGGCTGAGGCACCTGTAACGCTGGAGTGCAAAGTGAACCAGGTGATAGAAATGGGAGAACACGGAGGAGCCGGAAATCTCATTATTTGTGAGGTCTTGCTGATACATATCAAGGAGGAGATTTTGGACGAGAAAGGCGTAATTGACCAGAAAAAGATAGATCTGGTAGCCCGAATGGGAGGTAACTGGTACTGCCGCGCCCATGGCGATGCCCTTTTTGAGATCCCTAAACCCATTACAACTTTGGGTATTGGGGTTGACCAAATTCCTGCCAACGTGCGCAATAGCAATGTGTTAAGCGGTAATGACCTGGGCCAATTGGGTAGTGTAGAGCATTTGCCCTCGGCCGAGGAAGTGAGCGCTTATAAGAGTGAAAACCCTAAAAAATACAGCTCAGAGGCTGAACTTCATGCCTTTGTTAAGTCGCTGTTGACTGTGAATAAAGTGGCAGAAGCGTGGAAAGTTTTGTTGGCCAACCAATGAAATAATAGGTACTTTTAAGGTTCAAATTTTTAATTTTTTATATCATGGAAGTAACAGGAATTTTAAAAGTAAAATACGATACGAACGTAGTGAGCGAGCGTTTCAAGAAACGTGATTTTGTGTTGACCGTAGAACCCGGTTCGCCCTACCCCCAGCATGTAACTTTTCAATTGGTTCAGGACAAAGTGAGCCTGCTCGATGGCTACAACGTAGGTGATGAAATGAAAGTGCTTTTCAACCTGAAAGGCCGCGAGTGGACCTCACCCCAGGGTGAAGTGAAATACTTTAACACCATTGATGCCTGGAGACTGGAGAAATTAGCACAGGGACAAGGTCAATCGAACAACAACAGCAACGCCGGCAAGGTAGACAGCGGAAATCCTCCCGTGTTCACCAGCAATTCGGCTGACGACGATCTTCCTTTTTAAAATGAACAAAGAACGAGCGGGGTTTATCTCCGCTCTTTTTTTATGAATAAACTACAACTTATATACACGGGCGGCACCATCGGCATGATGCAGGATGCCAAAAGTGGTACTTTAAAGCCTTTCAATTTCAAACATCTTACCAAACAGGTTCCCGAGCTTAACCGCTTTGAGCTGGATCTGCATTCGGTCTCTTTCAAAAAGCCTATCGACAGCAGCAATATGCACCCACGCATTTGGGTGGAGCTGGCCGAGACCATCGAAAAGAATTACAACAAGTACGATGGCTTTGTGATCCTGCACGGAAGTGATACGATGTCGTACACAGCTTCGGCGTTGAGTTTTATGTTGGAGAATTTGAGCAAGCCGGTTATTCTTACAGGTTCTCAATTGCCTATTGGAATTATCCGTACGGATGGAAAAGAGAATTTGATCACAGCGATTGAAATTGCCTCTGCGAAAAACAAAAGTGGGAAACCTTTAGTTCCGGAAGTGGCTATCTATTTTGAATACGAATTATATCGCGGTAACAGAACTTTAAAATACAATTCGGAGCATTTCGATGCTTTCAAATCGCCGAACTATCCGGTGTTGGCCGAAGCGGGTGTGCATATCAACTATAATTTCAGCGCTATCGCCAATTCTTCCAATAAAAAACTGACCGTGCATAAGCAGCTTGACAATGATATTTTGGTGCTGAATCTTTTTCCAGGCATTTCTAAAAAGATCACCCAGAGCATGCTGAACACACCCGGCATCAAAGCTATCGTGCTGCACAGCTTTGGCGCAGGCAACGCCCCTACTGACGAGTGGTTCATTGACCTGCTGAAAAAAGAAATAGATAAAGGCGTGATCATTTACAACGTAACGCAATGCCTCGAAGGCCGCGTGATACAAGGCAAATACCAAACCAGTGTGCAACTACAAAAGATCGGAGTTGTGAGCGGAGAGGATATTACGCTCGAAGCTGCAGTAACCAAACTCATGTTCCTGCTTGGGCAGAAATTGCCGCTTCAGAAGACCAAGAATTTGCTGGGGATCAATTTGAGAGGAGAGATTTCCTAACTCTAATTAACCATCACCTCTCTAAAAATGATCCCTTCGGGCCTGTAAACAATCACCAACAAGCCTTTGCCCTCGATAAAGGATTCCGGAATTGCGGTATAAAATTGTGGGGCCGATTGACAACCCCACTGGTCTTTGCGCAATGAAACCAACGAATCCTGCCAATTCTGCCACGCACCAGAAGTGTCTAAATTCAATGGGTGGAGGAAATCGCACCAGGCACCTACATCGGCCGGATCTACCTTTACAACATACCTGTAATAGCGCGAAGAAGCACCGGGAATTGACCTATCATCGCCAAAACCATTTACGTTGAAAAGATCAAACTCAACATCCGTGATGGCTGAATGGGTACCAATGAATTGATTAAAAACGGTTAGACGCTCTGTTTTATCCGGATAATCCTTGCTATTAAGCCTGGTGCCATGCTCTCTTGTTCGGAGGTCTTCACGACACGAAAACATCGTCACGGCTATACATACTAACAGAAACTTTTGCATTAAGCAAAAAGAGTTCCCGCGAACAAGAACGCGAGAAGAAGTATCGCCACGGCTTTTTTTACAGTATAGAATCTTGCTCTTGCTTTGGTCATATTACTTTACGTAGCGAAAGTTCTTCCCTAAGTACCCTGCCGCGCCACCCAATTGTTCTTCAATACGCAACAACTGGTTGTATTTGGCGATCCTATCACTGCGGGAGGCTGAGCCGGTTTTAATTTGGCCGCAATTCAAAGCAACCGCCAGGTCGGCGATCGTAGTATCTTCTGTTTCACCGCTGCGGTGACTCATTACTGAAGTATAACCATGCATGTGGGCCATGCTCACGGCTTCGATGGTTTCGGTCAAAGTTCCGATCTGATTTACTTTTACAAGAATGGAATTGGCAGCGCCTTTGTTGATGCCATCGGCCAAACGATTTACATTGGTAACGAAAAGATCATCGCCCACTAACTGCACGTCATCACCTACTTTTTCGGTGAGGCCGATCCATCCGTCCCAATCGTCTTCGGCACAGCCGTCTTCGATGGAGATGATGGGATATTTCTTGCACCAGTCGGCCCAGTATTTAACCATCTGGTCAGAAGTTAATTCGTCGCCGGTAGATTTTTTGAATTTGTAAATTTTCTTTTTCGCGTCGTAGAACTCAGAAGCGGCGGCATCCATGGCGATGTAGATATCTTCGCCCGGTTTGTAACCTGCAGATTCGATGGCTTGTAAAACGTATTTCAAAGCATCTTCGTTCGATTTGATATTGGGAGCGAATCCTCCTTCATCTCCCACGTTGGTGGAAAGTCCTTGTTTCTTTAACACAGCTTTCAGGTGGTGGAAAACTTCGGTTCCCATGCGCAGACCTTCCGAAAAACTTTCGGCGCCAACCGGCATCACCATGAATTCCTGGAAGTCGATGCCGTTATCGGCGTGCGCTCCTCCGTTCAAAATGTTCATCATTGGAATTGGCAGCAGGTTCGCGTTCACTCCGCCTACGTAACGATACAGCGGCTGACTTAAAACCTCGGCAGCAGCTTTCGCGCAGGCCAAAGAAACTCCGAGGATGGCGTTGGCTCCAAGGCGGGCTTTGTTATCCGTTCCGTCGATCTCCTGCATTTTGGCGTCGATCTCGTTCTGGTTGAAGATCTGTATGCCTTTCAATCCTTCGAGAAGAACAGTGTTGACGTTCTCTACAGCCTTGTTCACGCTTTTCCCTAAGTATTGGGTCTTATCGTTATCACGCAGCTCAACCGCTTCGTGCGTACCGGTTGAAGCTCCTGAAGGAACCGCGGCGCGGCCAACGTGGCCGGTATCTGTAAAAACCTCAACTTCAACGGTTGGGTTACCGCGGGAATCTAAGATCTGGCGGGCCTGGATGTGATAGATATAAGCCATAAGGAAATTTTTGGGTTCCGAAGGAATGCCTTCTGTTTTTCGGCACAAAGATAAGGGTCGAATTCAGAATTATGAATTCAGAATTAAGAATTGTGGATTAAGAATGAAAACCACATAATTAATTGAATACTAGGGCTAAATTAGTATGGCTCTAGTGGTGTTTTCGCTGAACCGGTACGTTTTTGTTATTGATGATATCGATCTCCAGCATCCTTTTCTCCATATCCACCCTGCGGGGGTCTGTGCGATCGATCTCTCCCTTGAGATACTTTTCGATCATAAGACTAACTATGGGGGCTGCGAAAACACCGCCAAAACCGCAATTTTCAACTACGCAGGCAATGGCGATCTTGGGGTTATCTTTTGGCGCGAAAGCCAAAAACACAGCGTGATCGGCCCCATGTGGATTTTGCGCGGTACCTGTTTTTCCGCAAACCGAGATGCCTTTTATATAGGACGCATAAGCAGTCCCCCCGGGTTTCATCACGTTTTCCATCCCATCCACAACCGGCTGAAATTTATCGGCAGGCACTGTACAAAAATTCTTGACGGTAAATTTCGGGTTTGTTTTTTTCTCATCCCCAATTCCGCGAATGATGTGCGGCGTATAAAAATATCCATGATTGGCTATGCAAGCCACCACGTTGGCCATCTGCACCGGCAAAATAGTTAACTCGGCCTGGCCAATGCCTAACGAAACAATACGGTTGGCAAATAAATTTCCTTCGCCAAAAACTTTGTAATAATATTTTAAGCTGGGCACGTTGCCGCCCAATTCATAAGGAAGATCTGATCCAAGTTTTTTACCCACCCCAAAGCTCATTACATTATCGCGCCATTTGTTATACCCATCCGCAAATGTTCCGCCCGGATGATGATCGACAATACTTTTAAATACGTAAGAAAAATACGAGTTGCACGAAGCCTGGATGGCTCGATTGAGATCGCTGGAGCCGGCGTGGTGACAATACGGCTTATTGCCCATGGGCGCGTACCCGTGACTACAGGGATAAACGGTTTCGGGTGTAAGCACGCCTTCCTTCAATCCTACGAGCGCGTCAATTAATTTAAATACAGAACCGGGAGGATATGCTCCCATCAACGCGCGATTAAAGAGCGGAATCCCGATCGTATCCTTTTGCAGTGCCCCGTAATTCTTAGAACGTTCCCGACCTACCATCAGGTTAGGGTCATAGGTGGGACTTGTAACAAGACACAAAATCTCACCCGTGCTTGGATCGATAGCCACCACGCTTCCTTTTTTTCCCTGCATGAGCTTTTCCCCGTATTCCTGCAGGTCGGCGTCAATGGTGCAATACAAGGCTTTTCCGGAAATAGCCAGCGTATCGTAAGCTCCGTTGGCGTAGCGTCCCATTACCTTGTTATTCACGTCTACCATTTCCACTTTGGTTCCCTTGATGCCGCGTAATTCTTTTTCGTACGCCTTTTCAATCCCGCTGATGCCGATGTAATCACCTTCCTTGTAATACGGGTCCTTTTCGGCCTGCGCTTTGTTTACCTCGCCGATATAACCCAATAAGTGAGCTGCGATCTTTTTCGGATAGCGTCGCAAGCTTCTTTTCTGGATGAAAAACCCCTGGAAGCGATACATCTTTTCCTGGAGCTTGGCGTAAACCTCGGAAGAGATCTGCTTTTCGAAATAAGATTCCTTGCGTGGAGTTTGCTTGGCCTTTTTCATTCGCTTGGTAAACCCCAGGGTGTCAATTCCTAATATACTGCAAAGAGCCGCTGTATCGCAGAACTTAACGTTCTTCGGAACCACCATCAGGTCATATGCAAGGTCATTCAATAAAAGTAATTTTCCCTTGCGGTCGTAAATATATCCTCTCACGGGATACTCCGTGCGATAGCGAAAAGCATTGTTTCGCGCATCCACCACCGATTGCTTATCGATGACCTGCATGTAGAACAGGCGGCAGATGTAAATGATGGCCACCAGGCAGAAAACCCCGCCAATAATAAAACGCCTGCCCTCCAGTTGCCGTCCGCGGTTCATGCCAGTCTTTCGGTATTAGATCTGTAAAACAGGAATTGCAGCATGTACACAAAAGCAAAGGTTGAAAGTGTGCTGCAAAGTACGCGCAATAAGGTGCGGAAGAATTCCCGGAACGTAAACGCTTCGAGATAGAAAAGTACCAGGTGATGAGAAAAGATCAAAAGCAACGCGTAGGAAATGAACCAGGCTGTTCCCATGTATGCCAATGTGGGTTTGTGATTCTCCTCGTAACCTTCGCGCGGCGATAAAAGCTTGAGCACAAACCCGCGGATCAATCCGAGAAATACGCAAGCCGAAGCGTGCATGCCCTGCGTATCGTAAAAAAGATCGATACAAAGACCAAAGATGAAAGAAATGAGCAGTACCAGCGGTTTATTGGTATTGAAAGGCAGGAGCATAATGAAAAGCACATAAGGAAAGAATATGAAATACCTGCCCAGTTGGATGTTCTTCACGATCAACACCTGCAGGAACAGCAGCACAACGAAGCGAACTATGTTCTTACCGATCTCACTTATCATCTTTGTCGTGCTTTTGAGAATTTATTTCCAGGCTGTCCTGTTCCACCTTAAAGAAATTCTTCACCACGTAAACGTGGTTCAGCTTTCGGAACTCAGTGGCAAGGTTTATCTTCAGTGTAAAAAATGCGTCGCCGCTCTTTCTTTCAAATTGCCGCACCGTACCCACCATGATGCCTTCGGGGAAGATCGAAGAGAGCGCGCTTGTAACAATTGTATCTCCTACTTTAAATTTCGCGTGAATAGGAATATCGGTTAGTGTAGCGCTGGTATAATCGTCATCCTTTTCCCAGTTTAGCGGACCGTAAGAACCATCTCTCTTCAACTTGCAATTGATCTTTACATCTTTGTGCAGCACCGAAAGCGCCGAACAGTAATTCTCGGAAACATCCTTTACCACACCTACAATACCTTGCGTATTGATGATGGACATATCATGCACAATGCCCTGCGCTTTGCCGACATTGAGCGTGATGTAATTGCTGCGCATGTTGGTTGAGTTATTGATCACTTTAGCGGCGATATAGCTGTATTTTTGCTTGTAGAGCGTATCGTTGCGCTCGTAACGCACCAGGTTGATGAATTCGTAAGCGGAAGAGCGTAAGATATTTTTCAGTTTCGCATTCTCGTCGGCTAGCTTTTGGTTCTCGTTGCGCAGCGATAAGTATTCCCGCGTATTGGCCACCATTTCGTAAGACTTGGCCGAGACCGCATTTGCCGAGTTGATGATGTGCGTGCTCTGGAAGCTTCTGTTCTTCACCATCAACAGCACACAAGCAGCCTGCAATAGCACGAAAAGCAGGTAGTAATAGTTCTTTATGGCGAAATTTAAAAGCGCGCGCATTTTTCAATTAAGAATTCAGAATTAAAAATGCAGAATTATTAGGCGTAAAAACTATAGAAAGGATATAATTTCTCAACCTGAAATTGTTAGCAGTATCCGGTTTACTTGATCAGGAACGGGAAGCGGTGGATATTCTTGAGGGCAATACCGGTTCCGCGGGCCACCGCACGCAGCGGGTCTTCGGCAATATGCACCGGCAGTTTGGTCTTCATAGAGATACGTTTGTCTAACCCGCGCAGCAAGGAACCTCCACCGGCCAGGTAAATTCCCGTACGGTAAATATCGGCCGAAAGCTCGGGCGGGGTCATTTCGAGAGCGTTCAGGATCGCCTCTTCCACTTTAGAGATCGATTTATCCAAAGCATGGGCAACCTCCACATAGCTCACGTGAATTTCTTTGGGAATACCGGTCATGAGGTCCCTTCCGTGAACCGGGAAGTCCGGCGGTGGATTCTCGATCTCGGTCATGGCCGCTCCTACTTCAATTTTAACACGTTCTGCCGTACGCTCGCCAATGAGGATGTTGTGCTGGCGACGCATGTATTCCTCAATGTTGGCCGTAAAGTCGTCACCGGCAATACGCACCGATTTATCGCAAACGATACCTCCAAGGGCGATAACCGCGATCTCGCTGGTACCACCTCCAATGTCAATGATCATATTTCCTACAGGTTCCTCAACGTCAATTCCCATACCCAGGGCAGCTGCCATAGGTTCGTGTATCATGTAAACTTCTTTGGCGCCCGCGTGCTCGGCACTGTCACGTACGGCACGTTTCTCCACCTCCGTGATACCGGAAGGAATACAAATCACCATTCTCAAAGAAGGCTGGAAGAACTTACGGCCCGGGTTGATCATGCGGATCATTCCTTTGATCATTTCCTCGGCGGCCTGGAAGTCGGCGATCACTCCATCCTTCAGCGGACGAATGGTTTTGATGTTCTCGTGTGTCTTACCGTGCATTTGCTGGGCTTGTTTCCCAACCGCAATTACTTTGCCTGTGGTACGGTCAACCGCCACGATACTGGGTTCGTCTACCACCACTTTATCGTTACAAATGATAATGGTGTTCGCCGTTCCTAAGTCGATCGCGATCTCCTGTGTTAAAAAGTTTATAAGGGCCATAATGGGGTACGATTAAGTGTATTTACGTATTAGTTCTTTTAAAGTTTCATTAATGTTTAAAATGGCGGTTTCCTGTCATTACCATCGAAATATGATGTTCGTTGCAATAGGCTATGCTGTCTTTGTCCTTGATACTTCCGCCAGGCTGAATTACCGCTTTGATACCGGCTTTATCGGCTATCTCCACGCAATCCGGGAAGGGGAAGAAAGCGTCGCTGGCCATTACGGCCCCATTGAGGTCGAAGCCAAAGCTTTGGGCTTTGGCAATAGCCTGGCGCAGGGCATCAACGCGCGAGGTTTGCCCGGTACCGCTGGCTAAAAGCTGGCCGTTCCTGGCAAGGATGATTGTATTTGACTTGGTATGCTTCACTAATTTGTTGGCGAAGAGCAGATCTTTTACCTGTTCTTTTGTTGGGGCAAGCGTTGTAACAGGGTTCAGGTCTTTCTCAGTTTCTGTTTTCAGGTCGCGGTCCTGTTCGATCACGCCGTTCAGTAAAGTGCGGAAGGACCGGGTATTGTTCTTGTTCTTCTTTTTAATGAGGATGATGCGATTGGCTTTTGCTTTGAGGATCTCCAACGCTTTTGGATCGTAAGCGGGAGCGATGATCACTTCAAAGAAAAGTTTGTTGATCTCGTTCGCGCTCGCCTCGTCAACAGTTGCATTGCAGATCAAAATTCCGCCGAAGGCCGAAACAGGATCAGCGGCTAATGCGGCATTCCAGGCATCTACTAAATTAGGACGCGAGGCAATACCACAAGCGTTGTTATGTTTTAAAATGGCGAAAGTGGTTTCGGTGAATTCTTCGATGAGATCAACCGCCGCGTCTACGTCAAGCAGGTTATTGTAAGAAAGTTCTTTTCCATTCAATTTCTCGAACATCTCATCTAAATTGCCATAGAAAATTCCCTGCTGGTGCGGATTCTCTCCGTAACGTAAAACATTCGCCTTGTTCTCGCTCACTTTCAGAACAGGGATCTTTTCTTCTCTATTGAAATACGAGAAGATGGCCGAATCGTAATGACTGCTCATGGCAAATGCCTTCGCGGCAAATCTCCTTCTGTCGGCCAGGTCGCTGGAGCCGTTCTTTGCATTGAGGAGCGCAAGCAGGTCGTTGTAATCATTTCTTGAAGAGACAATGATCACATCGTTGAAATTCTTGGCCGCAGCACGGATCAAAGAAATTCCGCCTATGTCAATTTTCTCAATGACATCTTCTTCCGGTGCGTCTTTGGCAACTGTTTCTTCAAATGGATAAAGATCAACGATCACCAGGTCGATGTTCGGAATTTCATGCTTCTCCATTTGAGCCACGTCGCTCTGCAGTTCGCGTCTTCCTAAAATGCCTCCGAAAATTATTGGGTGCAAGGTCTTTACACGTCCACCTAAAATTTCAGGAAAAGAAGTGAGTTCTTCAACCGGTACAACTGGAATGTTTAATTTTTCAATGAATGTTTGTGTGCCGCCGGTGCTGTATAAAGTTACGCCCAATGCGTTCAGCTTTTTGATGACGGGTTCAAGATTATCCTTATAAAAAACCGAAACCAGCGCGCTTTTGATCTGTCTTTGTTTGCTCATTTAATGCTAAAGGGCAAAATTAATCAATAAACGATGGTAAAAGCATTGAAAATCCGATTGTTGAAAAAAGGTTGGCCTTGTTAAAAACGCTCCCTGGTCTTGCATGGCTGCAATAGATGATTTTACTCAGCCTTGAACCTGTTTAAGGATTTAGAGACAAGAATGGATTAACTTTGTACTATGTCCATTTACACCGAAAAAGAGATACTTTCCTTCCTCGAAGAGATACCCGATCCCGAAATTCCGGTGATCAGCATTGTTGAATTAGGCGTGATCCGCAAGATAAAAAGCAGTCCGCAAGGCGTAGAACTCGACATGACCCCCACCTACAGCGGCTGCCCGGCCATGAAACAAATGGAGGACGATGTGATGAAAACCCTTAAAAACCATGGCGTAGAACATGTAAAGATCAACATGGTGTATACACCCGCCTGGACCACAGACTGGCTAACGGCTGAAGCCAAGGAGAAATTGAGAGCATACGGCATAGCGCCGCCGAATGAAAGTACTACCGATAAATCCTTCTTAACCGGTAAGCAAAAGGACGTTGCCTGCCCACGTTGTCATTCTAAAAACACCGAAATGGTAAGCCAGTTTGGCTCAACGGCCTGCAAAGCGCTCTATAAATGCAAGGATTGCCTGGAGCCTTTTGACTACTTTAAGTGTATCTGAGCTAAGACCTACTTAGCGATCTTGTTGCGTTCCGCGCTGATCTTGGCCGTGATGGCCTTGAACTTCTCATCGGTGATATCCTTCGCTTCTTTGATTGCGTCGATCTCGGTGTGAATGGCGGTTAGATCGGCCTTAAGTTCCTGGCCTTCTTTGCTGGCCTTGAACTCGTCAAGCAGGTCGATGATGTTCTTCAGGTGAAAACGCTGGTCCCAAAGCAATTTTCTAACGCGTGCTTTTTGAATGGCATCCTTTTCATCCGTTCCGGTAGAACAAATGATGTGCAGGGCCTCAAGCCAGCTGCCGATAAAAACGTAGGTGGCGGTCTCTACGCGCTGGTTGGTCCTCAGATAAGAGTCAGCCTTTACGTACAGTTCGTCGATAATGTTCAAAAGAGAATCTTTGTTATTGATATTGGTTTCTGTGCGTTTACCGATGAATTGGTCAAAGGCGCTTTTCATGCCCAATGCCTCGATCTCTATCATGGAGGTTTTCAGGTATTTGAGCACATCTGATCCCTGTCCGTTAGCAATAGCATAAGCCATATCCAGGTTATAAACTCCCAGGTTAAGAGCTTTAGAGAAATCTGTTTTAAAGGTTTTGGCCTTCGATACATCTCCCAGGTAAGAAGAATGGTACTCGAGGTTATAGGTTGACATATCGTTGATCACTTCGGCCGGTGAAGGCGTATTGCCAATAGCGAAATCGAATTTAAAACGAACCAGTTCGTCAACCGTGGTTTTTACGGTATCAACGGGTTTTTCGGCGAGGGTGTCGGCGAGGGGTTTATTTTCTTCGGATTTTGATCCGTCGCAAGACATTAAGGTTAAAACTCCTGCCGCCGCGATGATTGAAAGTGATCTTTTCATGGGATTTTTAATAATTACAGGCAAATATAATGGTTTTTGCTTAACGCTTTCAAAGTCTGTACTACAAAAGAAAATCGTCCTCCTTGCCCAATAAGGAGAAAGTATTATATTTCGGGGCGAAAACCCACAACATTATAATTTCAAACATGAAAAAAATACTTTTTATTCTCACCTTTCTCCCGCTATTTACTCTAGCGCAAAGCTGTAAACCTTACGCCGAGATAAGCGGACGTAAAGGAACTGCAGAGATAACCTTAAAGGAACTTACTGAGGCCAAAAAACTAGAAGTTAAAGGCGATTGCGGTGAATTTAAGGTTATTTCATTTGAAGTAACCTTTAAGAGAAAAGGCGGCCCTATAGTATATACTAACACCGGTGCTTCCCTTAAAACGAATGAACTTACGGCGTTAAAGCCCGGCACTAAGGTATTTTTCGACAATATACAGGCTAAAGGCCCCGATGGCAAAATAAAGACCCTTCCTGGCATTACACTCATTCTAAAAGAGAATAAATAGCTATACTTTCTATTAACAAAACGGAAAACCTGGGGCTTACGATCATTTTCGACAACCTTTAAGAACTTTGCCTGTTTTGTCTCTGGTGCCCTTGCGCGATTGGCCTAAGAATTTAGTACCTTTGCACACTCATGATCAGCATTGACAAGACCCTTATTTCCGACGACATTTTTGAGAAGAAGTTCGTTTGCGACCTCAACGCCTGCAAAGGCGGCTGCTGCGTGGCGGGCGAGAGCGGCGCGCCTTTAGAAAAAGAAGAACTTGCCATGATAGAAGGTGTGGTAGAGAAAGTGAAGCCCTATATGAACAAAAGGGGAAGAAAAGCGATTGAAAAACACGGCGCCTGGGTTTTAGACAGCGACGGAGATTACACCACAACACTCGTTGCCAAAAATAAGGAATGCGCCTTCGTGGTCTTCGATGAGAATAAAATTGCCAAATGCTCTATTGAAATGGCCCATAAAGACGGCGTAGTAGATTGGCAGAAGCCGCTTTCCTGTCACCTCTACCCTATCCGCGTAACGCATCATAAGAATTACGACGCGCTCAATTACCACAAATGGGCGGTTTGCAAACCGGCCTGCGCCTGCGGCGAGAAACTAAATGTTCCCGTATATAAATTTTTGAAAGGGCCCTTGACGCGTGCTTACGGAAAAGAGTGGTTCAAAAAACTGGAACTGGCCTACGGAGAATTCACCGAAAACAAAAAATAAGTGCGGGCGCTTGTTTTAAAATCAACCGGCAATCTTTACAGGCTTTGTACCGAGAAAGGCGAATTGATACAGGGCCGTCTTGCCGGAAAAGTGCGTTTAGACGCGCGAAAAAGTACCAACCCTGTGGTTGTGGGAGACTGGGTAGAGATCACGGCGGAAAGTGATGAAGCGCTTATCACGGGGGTACTACCGCGCAAGAATTACATCATTCGCAAATCGCTTAACCTCTCTAAACAAACCCACATTCTTGCCGCCAATCTCGATCAGGCCATCCTGCTGGCAACTTTGGTGGCTCCACGAACTTCTACGGGCTTCATCGATCGTTTCTTAGTTACAGCCGAAGCCTATCGCATTCCCGCTATCATCATCTTCAATAAGACCGATATTCTCGATAAGGAATTAAAAAAGATGCAGAAGGAACTGATCGACATGTATGCTTCCATTGGTTACAAATGTTTTGATATCTCTTCCCTGGAAAAGAAGGATGTGGAAAAAGTGAGGAAACTTTTGAAAGATAAAGTATCCTTACTAACAGGCCACAGCGGCACGGGGAAATCAACGCTCATTAACGCGATACAACCCGACCTGAGCCTGAAGACGGGGAATATCTCAGATGTACACTTAAAAGGAAAACACACCACCACTTTCTCAGAATTACACAAACTCGATAGTGGCGGCTATATCATTGACACGCCAGGCATCAAAGAACTTGGACTGGTAGAAATGAAGAAAGAGGAAGTGGGGCATTACTTTCCCGAGTTTCGCGCTTTGATGCATGACTGTCGCTTCAACACCTGCACCCACACGCACGAACCCGGCTGCGCGGTGCTGAAAGCGTTGGAAGAAGGCAAGATACATGAAGAGCGTTACCACAATTACCTGGGCATCCTCAACGGCGACGAGACCGAATGGAACGCCTGGGAGAACAGGTAGCGTCTTTCCAACCAAAATGCCTATTTTAGCTATCTAAAATTGTTTAAAATGATGATGACCGCCTTATACGTATTCCTGGGATTGGTAGGACTTGTTGTGCTGGGCGTTTTTATCATCCCGCTTTTCCTGCCCGGATCCTACTCTATCGAAAAGTCGATCACCATCAACGCTTCGCCCGAAACCTGCTACGACAAGGTAGCCGACCTGAACCAATATCGCGACTGGAATCCCTGGAGTCAAATGGAACCCGATGCATCAAAAACAGTAAGCGGAACTCCGAAAACCGTGGGACATCGTTACGAGTGGCAGGGAAAAAAGATAGGTACAGGCAGCCTGACGGTAAAAAAGGTGGCGCCACATAAAGCCGTTGACACTGAACTTCAATTCATCAAGCCCTGGAAGTCTATAGCGCAGGATAATTGGACCTTTGAACCGCAGGGAAACCAGACCAAAGTTGTTTGGAAGAACTATGGTCCCCTGGCCTACCCTTCGGCACGTCTCATGGGGTCTTTTATTTCGAAAAACCTCAACCAGCAGTTTGAAGTGGGTCTACACAACCTAAAGACCCTCTGCGAAAGGTAGGTCCTTTTTCCTCTCCTCATGAAGAGCTCTGAAGTTCTTATGCTCTTATGAAAACCACTATGCGACCTAAGGGCCCTGAATAGCACTACTTACTATCGGGACGGACTGGCGGGCAACGCTCGACATTTTCCTTCAGTTTGCTAAATGGCAAGATATTGCTGTTTTGAAGACCTATGGGTGACCAGCAGCGCTTAGTTTATGTTGATCAGGTACAGGTATTCACAATAATCCCATAATGCTTCACTGGAATCAAAGGATGGATCTAAGAAGGATCTCGATTAGTAATAGCGGGCAGGCCCGACGGGGCGCGATGGGGGTGTGCCTTGTGCGGAAGGAATCGCCTCGTCTTGATTTTTTGGTTCTTTTTCATCAAGGAAAAAGAACGTGCAGGGCTGTTCACGCCGAGATCTCCACCTGGAACCGAAAGCCTATCATTTAGTCCAAGGTACGCTATTCCTACTCACAACCACGATCCGGGTATCGTTCTTTGAGTAGGGTTTACACGGTCTTTTTTGTATTTTTACCCTCTCAAGCTTTGGTCATGATACACATCAAAAATTATATAAACGGACAACTGGTTGAGCCCGTTTCCAGGAAATATTTAGACAATTTCGATCCTTCGCGCGGCAAAGTTTATTCGTATATACCCGACAGTGATGAGAAAGATGTAGAGCAAGCAGTAGTGGCGGCAAAAGCGGCTTTTCCCGCATGGAGCATAACGCCAAAAGACCAACGTTCGAAATACCTGCTAAAGATCGCCGCTCTTATCGAAAAGAATTTGGATCGTTTGGCGCAGGCAGAAAGTTTGGATAATGGCAAACCCTTGAAGCTTGCCAAAACAGTTGATATTCCACGTGCCGCTGCTAATTTTCATTTTTACGGAACAGGAATTCTCCATTACGCGGCGCATGCGCATAGCATGGAAGATACCGCCATTAATTATACATTGCGTCAGCCTGTTGGCGTGGCCGGATGTATCTCTCCCTGGAATTTGCCTTTGTATCTATTTACCTGGAAGATCGCTCCCGCATTAGCTGCAGGATGTACAGTTGTAGCAAAGCCAAGCGAAGTGACGCCTATGACCGCTTATCTTTTGGCTGAACTTTGTATCGAGGCCGGATTACCTGCGGGTGTGCTAAACATCGTGCACGGACTTGGAGGAAAAGTTGGTAACGCCATCGTTTCGCATAAAGACGTTCCGCTTATTTCTTTTACAGGCGGAACAAAAACAGGAGCGCATATTGCAAGTGTTGCAGCGCCTATGTTCAAAAAGATGTCGCTGGAATTGGGAGGCAAGAACCCGAACATCATTTTCGCGGATTGCGATTATGAAAAGATGATGGCCACTACTTTGCATTCGTCATTCAGTAACCAGGGACAGATCTGCTTGTGCGGCTCGAGGATATTTGTAGAGAAGAGCCTTTACGAGAAATTCAAAAAGGATTTTGTAGAACAAACCAAGAAAATGGTTGTAGGCGCGCCCATGGATGAAAAAACAAGAATAGGCGCCGTTGTTTCTAAACCACACATGGAAAAAGTGCTCAGCTATATTGAACTGGCCCAAAAAGAAGGCGGCCAGGTTCTGTGCGGAGGCAAACAGGTGAACGTGGGCGGAGAATTTGCCGAAGGATATTATATTGAACCAACCATCATAGAAGGCTTAGCACATGATTGCCGCACCAACCAGGAAGAGATCTTTGGTCCGGTGGTAACCATCATGCCTTTTGAAAAAGAAGAAGAGGTTTTGATTTGGGCCAATTCTACTGTGTACGGGCTTGCTTCTACGGTTTGGACCGAGAACTTGACGAGAGCTCATCGCGTGGCACAAAATATTCATGCGGGCATTGTCTGGGTGAATTGCTGGCTGCTGCGTGACCTCAGAACTCCTTTTGGAGGAGTAAAATCATCCGGAGTTGGAAGAGAAGGAGGATTTGAAGCGATAGAATTCTTTACGGAGCCAAAAAATGTTTGTATAAAATTAAAATAACTACGGATACGGATTTGTACGGATATACGGATGATTTTCAACTAAATTAAATGATCAAAGACATTAAAGATATTCAGCTTAGCGGTGAGAAACTCATTTATTCAGATATAAGTTATAAGGTTATAGGTGCCGCGTTTACGGTTTACAATGAACTGGGTTTTGGGCATTTAGAAAAAATATATCAACGGGCTATCGCAAAAGAATTTCAGTTACAAAATGTGAATTTCAAAGAGCAGGTTCCATATAAGGTTCTGTATAAAGGAGAAAATGTTGGAAGTAGCTTCTTTGATTTTTTAGTGGAAGACAAGGTGATCGTTGAATTAAAAAAAAGCGACCATTTTTCAAAGAAAAACATTGATCAAGTAGTTAATTATCTTAAAGTATCCGGCTTGCAGCTCGCTCTTTTAATTAATTTCTCCAAAAATGGCGTCCTTCACAAGAGATTGGTAAACCTTAATAAAGAAGAAAAATAAATCCGTATATCCGTATGTATTCATCCGTAATCCGTAGTTACTATGTTTGACAATAAAAATTCGCGTACAGAATTAAGTTCACTCGGTGAATTCGGATTAATAAAACATCTTACTGAACATATTACGATCCACAACGAATCAACCATCAAAGGTGTTGGCGATGACGCGGCCGTGATCGATATCGGCAACGGAAAAGTGCAATTGATCTCTACCGATATGTTTGCCGAGGGAATTCATTTTGATCTTACTTATGTTCCCCTGAAACATTTAGGTTTCAAAGTCATCTCTACAAACGTTTCCGATATCTGCGCCATGAACGGAACCGCGAAACAGGTTACTGTGAGTATCGCAGTATCCAATCGTTTTTCGGTGGAAGCGCTTGAAGAATTATACAGCGGCATGATGCTGGCGTGTAATAAATACAAGGTTGACCTTGTGGGCGGAGACACCACCTCATCCTTAGCCGGCTTAATGATCAGCGTGGCTGTTTTGGGAGAAGCCAACAAAGAAGAAATTGTATACCGAAACGGCGCACAGGAAAAAGATCTTCTCTGCGTTACCGGTGATCTGGGCGCAGCCTACATGGGATTACAAATTCTCGAACGCGAAAAAGCCATCTTTAAAGAAAATCCAAACCTGCAGCCCGACCTGGAAGGAAACGATTATATCTTAGAACGCCAGCTGAAACCGGAAGCGCGCATCGACATCGCTCCTATTTTCAAAGAAAAAGGCATCAAACCAACCAGCATGATCGATATTAGTGACGGGTTGGCTTCAGAAATTCTGCACCTCACCACGCAATCTAACGTGGGTTGCTCTTTGTACGAAGAAAAAATTCCGCTCGACAGCATGACCATCACACGTGCCAATGAATTCCGTATGGATCCCGCTATTTGCGCGTTGAGCGGCGGAGAAGATTATGAACTCCTCTTCACCATCCCGCAAAGTGACTACGATAAAGTAAAAGGTCACCCCGATTTTACCGTCATCGGCCACATCACCGATAAGAACAGCGGCTGCAATATGATCACGCGCTCCGGCTCATCGGTTACATTGACGGCCCAGGGATGGGACGCGTTTCTCAAGAAATAAATTGTCCCGGAGCATAAACTGTTCTCCCCTTTAGGGGAGACGTCAAAACGCTTCGCGAAGCGAAGGTTGACGGAGGGGTCGGACGTAGCAGGATCTACATTATCTTGTATAACCCACTCTTATCAACCCCAACCACAGGCGCCTTTTTGTTCTTCTCGAAGTGATCGTAAATGACCTTTAGATTGGTCCAGAAATCGGTCAGCTTTTTGTCGTAGTTCTTTTTGGCCTCGGCCATATTCGCATCGGTGAGTTTGAACGGATACCCGTCCACAGAAACACTATTGCCCGCGCCTTTGCTGAACAAACACAGTAAATAAACCTCCTTGATCTTGTCATCCGTAATGGGAATGCAGCCTATGGTCACGCAATTGCCGTGTATCATGATCTGCCCGCCAAAAGGCCTTCTTCCCAATATTTTGTCGCTTTGGTTGGGGTAATCCAATTGCATCCCCAGGTAATAATCGCTGAAAGCGTTGAAGAAATTCACTGAGTAAAATCCTTCGGGCACCTGCATATCGCCCTCTTGTCGTTTGGGACCTAATTCTCCCGAGCTGCGACAGATGTCGTAATTCCCATACAGCACGTATTTTTCGGCATTTTTACTTTTGAGCCATACGTCCAGCAGTTTCTCTTCTTTGAAGATCCGTATCAGTACCTTATAATTGGCCGAA
Organism: uncultured Flavobacteriaceae bacterium; assembly: GCA_964387075.1. Taxonomy (GTDB): domain Bacteria; phylum Bacteroidota; class Bacteroidia; order B-17B0; family Aurantibacillaceae; genus PALSA-968. The sequence goes on along the minus strand of CAYLVB010000002.1, from coordinate 195,155 downwards.
TCGACGCCTTTGGCCTTTAGGTTCCTGGAAATATCGGCCCATTTTTCTTTGTAAGCCGTTTTTACCTTCGGATATTTAAGCTGCTGTTTTAGAAAAGAGGGCTGAGCCCACAAACCCGCGGAAAAAAGGAGCAATATTAACAGTCGCATATTGATAACCATATGAAGCGCTTATGCAGGTAAAGATGCGATAAATTAACTTTGTTAGCGGATGAAAAAGTTCAAAAAAGTATTAAAGGTTGTTAAAAACAAATACCTGCTTACCCTGGTGGGCCTGGCCGTTTGGCTCACCTTCTTCGACCGCAACGATATCTTCACCCAATACAGCCTGCGCCAGGATGTAGTGAAACTCGAGAACGAGCGCGACTATTACCTCAGCGAGATCAACTCCAACAAAAAGAACATCGAAGAGCTGCAAACCAACGAAACAAGCCTCGAGACCTTTGCCCGCGAAACCTACCTGATGAAAAAGGATAATGAAGAGGTGTTCGTGATCGTTAAGAAATAATCCACTCTCTTATTGGCGGCCGCAAAACAGCCGACCCCCTCGTTAGCATTCGCTTAGCGAATTGCTGTAACGATCCCCCTTGAAGGGCGATAATTTAGCAGCCTGTAGCATTGTATTAAATTATCCCTCTTCAAGGGGGATCGCCAAAACAGTTCCGCTGGAGCGGGACGTTGGCGAGGGGTCGTTCGGAGAAAAGAGCCCTACTAAAAGTAAAATTCCCGACCTTTGCAGCATGGACCTCAACTCCTTTAACGATAAAGCCAGATCGCAAAGCCGCGAGAACAAGGAGTTTTTAGCTAAGCTGAAACGCAAGCCGCCGCGCAACCTCGATGATGTTTTTCATGAAGAACACGATAACGCGTTTGAGGAGATCGATTGCCTCACTTGTGCCAATTGCTGCAAGACCACCAGTCCTATTTTTTACGAGAAAGACATTGACCGCTTGTCTAAAAGATTGCGCATGCGTCCTTCTGAATTCATTGCCAAATACCTGAAGATAGATGAGGACAAAGATTATGTGCTTACTACCGCGCCCTGTCCTTTTTTAGATCACGAGAACTACTGCATGGTGTACGAAGACCGCCCAACGGCCTGTCGTGAATACCCGCATACCAACCGAAAGAACATGCATCAAATTATGGATCTTACCCACAAGAACACGCTGGTGTGCCCGGCGGTATTGAGGATCGTTGAAGTTTTAAAGGAAAAAACAGGGAAATAAAAAAACCCTCCCGGTTAAGCCAGAAGGGTTTCCTTTTGAAATTTATTTTTAGTAGCAGCAGGTGCCTGTAGCGGTAAATGCGCCAACGGCTACGTTGCTATAAGTTGCTTTATTAGGAGTGCCGGTTAAGATAGTAACTGTGCCGCCGGTAGCCCCTGTAGCATTGTTTACATCATAAAAGTTACATTGACCTGCTCCGGGGGTACCGGATACGATCTGGTAAGTGCCGCTTGTTGGTGCAGAAGGTGAAGAGAAGGTGATCTGTATCTGTATGCAACCTCCTGAATGAACGAGACGGTAATTAGGAGCAGCTCCTGCATTTGTGTTGGTTGGGGCGCAGTTAATACTGTTCACTGTCATAGCATCGGTACATCCTCCACCTGTTGTAGAACTTGTACCGGTTGAACTAGTACCCGAAGAACTGCTTGCAGTGCCGCTGGAGCTTGTTCCGCCCGTAGTGGCCGAACCCCCGCTGGTTGCCTGCCCAGTTGGATTTGGATTTCCACCTGTGGAATAACCGGTTTGGGTATTGTAATACACTTTCTTCATGTTTGGATCTTCTTTCTTCTCGCAAGACATGATGATAAGGGCTACTACTGTTAAGATCGAACAAATGCTGAATACCGTTTTTTTCATATGAATGTTTGTTTAATGAACCACCCCCTTACGGCAAGACAGCACAGGGAGTCAAATTCAATGCAATGTAATAAAAAAATATACAAAAACAAATGGTTTTAGGATGGGTGGCAAATAAGCCCCGGGAAGCGCGTATCTCCGGCAATTCATTATAAACCTAAAACATTTGGCAGGCTATTGCTGAAAGAATTGCGTTTTTCGAATTTTTAGCCGTAAAATGCTCGATTTCAATGCAATTGGCCACACCCGGAAGAAAAAACCAAATTTTAAACGGCTTTTCCAGCCTATTCTACTGTTACCGACTTAGCCAGGTTTCGGGGCTGATCTACGTTACAACCACGCATAACGGCTATATGGTAAGAAAGCAACTGCAGGGGCACTACAGATAATAACGGCACCATAGATTCATCAGTATCAGGTATTTCCATCACAAAATCGGCCATTTTCTTCACTTCCTTATCTCCTTCTGTAACCACAGCAATGATCTTTCCCTTGCGGGCCTTTACTTCCTGGATATTGCTTACCACTTTTTCATAGTTCGCGCCTTTAGTGGCAATAACTACCACGGGCATTTCTTCGTCGATCAAAGCAATAGGGCCATGCTTCATTTCGGCTGCAGGATAACCCTCGGCATGTATGTAAGAGATCTCTTTCAATTTCAAGGCCCCTTCCAAAGCAACCGGGAAAGAATAACCACGACCCAGGTATAGGAAATTAGAAGCCCCCTTGTACGTATCCGCTATCTTTTTGATGGTCTCGTTCAAGGTCAGCACACGCTCTACCTTTGTTGGAATCGCCTCCAATTCAAACAACAACTGGCGGTAGCGGTTCTCGGGGATAGTTCCTTTTTTGTGCGCGATGTGCAGTGCCATCAAAGTAAGCACGGTAACCTGCGCAGTAAATGCTTTGGTAGAAGCCACGCCGATCTCGGGCCCCGCATGCGTATAAGAACCCGCATGTGTTGCACGCGCGATGGAAGATCCAACCACGTTACAAACACCAATGATGGTAGCGCCTTTTGATTTTGCCAATTCAATGGCGGCCAAGGTATCGGCAGTTTCGCCCGATTGAGAAATAGCGATCACAATATCATCCTCGTAAATAACAGGATTACGATAACGGAATTCACTCGCGTACTCCACTTCAACCGGAATGCGAGCGTATTCTTCAAATAAATATTCTCCAACCAAACCCGCGTGCCACGAAGTTCCGCAGGCAATGAAAATGATACGTTTTGCTTTCAGGAATTTCGCTTCATAATCTACAATACCGCCCAATTGCACAACACCAAGATCGGTGCGCAAACGCCCGCGCATACTGTCTTTGATAGAACGCGGCTGCTCGTAAATTTCCTTTAACATGAAATGCTCATACCCGCCTTTTTCAATGGCCTCGAGCTCCATTTCAATTTCCTGAACAGAAGGTGTGATCTCTTTATCTTTTAAGTTGCGGATCTTTAATGGTTCGTGGCGTTTAATAATAGCCACCTGTTCATCCTCCAGGTAAACCACGTTCTTGGTGTATTCCACAATGGGCGAAGCATCCGAAGCCACAAAATATTCATCATCCCCTACTCCAATAACCAGCGGACTTCCTTTTTTTGCCGCGATCATTTCATCGGGTTTATTCTTATCAATTACCGCGATGGCATAAGCTCCAACAACCTGTTTAAGAGCCGCCAATACCGCGTGCCCTAATTTTAATCCGTCCTTTTCTTTGATCTCTTCGATGAGATGAACCAATACTTCTGTGTCGGTTTGACTCTGGAAGGTATGTCCGCGTTTAATGAGGTTCTCTTTAATGGCGGCGTAGTTCTCAATGATCCCGTTATGAATAAGAACTATGTTCTTGCTTTGCGAATAGTGCGGGTGCGCGTTGATGTCGTTAGGTTCGCCGTGCGTGGCCCAGCGTGTGTGGCCGATACCAAGTGTTCCGGTAATGTCCTTCCCGCCTGCGTGCTTCTCCAGATCAGAGACCTTTCCTTTGCATTTATATACATTGAGGGCTTTGTTTGCCGACAATAATGCAACCCCGGCGCTGTCGTAGCCCCGGTACTCTAAGCGGTGAAGACCTTTTACGATCACGGGATAAGCTTCCCTTTTACCGATATATCCAACTATTCCGCACATGTTGTAAAATTTTGTACCAAAGGACTCCCTTCGGGATCTGTTAGCGCAAATTTACAAAGAATATTGTGCCTTTGGTGTAATATTGAGGTTAGCGAAGTCTTTTTTGAGGTATTTAAAATAGCCCGCTATGCCTATCATGGCCGCGTTATCCGTACAATACTCAAAAGGCGGAATAAAAGTGCTGAATCCCTCCTTTTCCAGTTCTTTCACCCGGTACCTCAATAAAGAATTGGCCGAAACACCACCCGCCAAAGCCACGGTCTTTAATAGATGCTGATCCGCAGCCGCTCTCATCTTTTTCATCAGCATTTCGCTCAAACACCATTGGTAAGAAGCACAGATATCAGCCATATTCTCTGGCACAAAATTTTTGTTCGCGCCGGTTTCCTTCTGTATGAAATACAAAAAAGCGGTCTTGATGCCACTAAAGCTGTAATCAAGCCCCGGCATGTTGCTTATAGGGAATTTATATTTTTTCGGGTTTCCCTCTTTGGCATAGTTGTCTATCAATGGTCCCCCCGGATAAGGCAGGCCCAGTATTTTGGCAGCTTTGTCATATGCCTCGCCCACTGCGTCATCAAGCGTCTCTCCCAGTAATTCAAAGCTCAAATGATCGCTCACTTTTATCAATTGTGTATGCCCGCCACTAACCGTTAAACACAAAAAAGGAAATTCGGGCTGTTCCTTATGACTTGTAACTTCTGACTTTTTACTTTCTATGAAATGGGCCAGCACATGACCTTGCATATGGTTTACCTCTATCAATGGAATATTCAACGCCTGCGCCAATGATTTTGCAAAAGAAGCGCCCACTAACAAGGAACCCAGCAAGCCCGGGCCTCTTGTAAAAGCAACCGCGTTAATTTGTGTTAATTCAACTTTTGCTTCCTTTAAGGCGGCATCTACCACCGGCACAATGTTCTTTTGGTGATCGCGCCCGGCAAGCTCAGGAACCACGCCCCCGTATTGCTTATGGATTTCCTGGTTAGCCACTTTATTGCTCAGTACGGCACGATTGTGGAGCACCGCACAGGCAGTATCATCGCAGCTCGACTCAATGGCCAATATAAATATGTCGCTTTCCGTTATAATCATTAATTTTGAGTACTATGGAGCAAAAGCCACGCAAAGGTAGGCGTTTTATCCGGCGTTTTATAAAAATCACGCTTCTCAGCTTCATGCTGTTGATAGGTCTGGCCTATGCGCTTTTGCAAATGCACAGCGTACAGACCTGGCTCGGCAAAAAGGCTTCCGAAAAACTTTCGCGCGAACTCAATACGGTTATCTCCATCAATTCGGTGAACATCGATTTCTTTAAGACCGTTAATCTTGAAGGCGTTTACGTAGAGGATCTACACAAGGACACGCTTTTATACGGCAACAGGCTTTCCGTAGCCATCGAGATGTTCAGCATTGCGGGAAAAAAACTGGAACTGGATCTTACAAGACTCGATGGGCTTACTTTCAAGTTGCAGAAATACAAAGGAGAAAAGGATTTCAATTTTCAATTCCTGGCCGACTACTTTGCCGGACCAAAGGACACCCTGAAGGAAACCGATACCGCTTCCTTTAAGATCCTGTATGGCGACCTGGAGCTGAACGATGTGAACCTGGTTTACAAAGACCATAACGACACAACGAAGGTTCCGTACGGAATGAATTTCAGTGACCTCGACGCGCGCCACATCAGCGGAACGATCTCTGATGTTGAAATTCATGACGACCTGATAAAATGCCGCGTGCAGGATCTTTCTTTGACCGAAAAATCCGGTTTACACATCAAAAAATTATACGCCGAAACAACGGTTAGTCCAAAAAGCATTCGCGCCGATAACCTGTACCTGATCACCGACAACAGTTACCTGCACGGGTATTACCAGATGCATACACATTCATACGATAGTTATAGTGATTTTGTGAACAAAGTAAAACTGGCCGTAAAACTTACCGACAGTAGTTTTGTGAACCCGATCGATGTTGCTTACTTCGTGAATTTTTTCAAAGGCTTTGATGAACGCATCAACCTGAGCGGCACTTTCAGCGGGCCCGTGGCGCATCTTGTTTCTAATAACCTGAAGATATCGGCTTACGAGCACACTGTTTTTACCGGAAGTTTTGACATCAGAGGTTTACCGAATACCGACAGTACTTACGTTAAGTTCGCTGCCAAAAAACTTTCCACGCATTATTACGATCTTGTGCGTGTACCCGACTATCCTTTCGATGCGGGAAGAAGCATGTCGCTTCCCCCCAACCTGAAAAAGCTGGGCCGCGTCACCTTCTCAGGGAATGCCGAAGGTTACCTGAATGATCTAACTATGAACGGCGGCTTTACCACCGCGCTCGGACAAATAACCGCAAACGCCAATATCAAAACCCCGAAGGATAAAGAAATGTCGTACAGCGGGTATTTCAAGACGGCAGGTTTTCATGTTGGGCAGGCCATCCATTCACCGGATCTCGGGGAGATCGCGCTCGACGCGCAGATAAAAGGAAGCGGTACCGCACTACACACGCTTGACGCCCATGTGAAAGGACAGATACACTCCGCGCGTTACAACAAATACCTGTACCGCCATATGGATGTTGACGGCACTTTTAAGAAAAAGATCTTTAACGGCACTTTCTCTTCCGCTGACACGAACGCTAATTTTCGTTTTGTGGGCACGGCCGATCTAAGCCAGAAGATACCTGAAGTGAACGCAGATATGGAAATTTACCGTTTTGATCTCTACAAGACACATTTCCTCACCTCCGATTCCATCGCTGTATTGTCGGGAAAGATCAATGCCAATATTTGCGGACAGAGCATCGATGATATAAACGGAACGTTAACGGCAACGAAAGTAAAGCTGGTAAAGGCAAACGGTGTTGTGAAGATCGATAACACCGATATACAGATCGTGCAGAACGACGCCTACAATAGCCTCACCATGGTTTCATCGGTGATGGACGCGGAAGTGGAAGGCCGTTTTAAAGCGAGCACGCTCGGCAAAAGCATTTCCACGTTCCTCAATCATTATTTCCCTACATTCTTTAAGAACGAAGAACTTGCGCAGAACGCGCGTGGCAAGAACAAACCCCGCAACGACCAATTCAAATTCAAAGTGCGCGTAAAGGATTTCAGTCCTGTGGCAACGTTACTTAACATGCCGCTCAAACTAAGTCCGCAAACCATTGTGCAGGGTTCCTTCGACGGGCAAAAGCGATCATTGGTGGCCACGGGGCTTTCTGACATCATTGAGTATAATAAAACACCGATTAAGGATTGGTTCCTTTCCGTGAACACCGAGAACAAACAGGTGAAGATGAATACAGGCTTTAAACGTGTGGACCTTGGCGACAGTATTTACTTCGATAATTTCGACATTAAGTTCGACGCCGCCGATAACCGCTCTGATTTTAAAATTCTTTGGGATAATGAAACCAAGAAAAAGAACTCCGGTAAGATCGAAGGAAATATGATGTTCAGCCAGTATTATCTCGATCTCGACATTCAGAAGTTCATCATTTACGCCGAAGATAGTTTGTGGCAGCGTGTGGGTACCGACCATTTCTTCGCGGATTCGAGCGGAACATTCAACTTCAGTGATCTTACTTTCGTGAACAACAAACAAAAGATCAGGGTGGAAGGAGTAATATCGAAAGATCCTAAGGAACAGGTAACCTTTGAATTGGAAAGGTTCCGCCTGAGCCAATTGAACCCGATTCTGAAGCGCAAGGGCATTACACTGGCGGGAAGTATCACAGGGAAAAGTAATATAGCCGATATCTATCACACACCCATGTTCTCCAGCGCGCTTACATTCCGCCGTTTGCGCGTAAACGGAACTTTGATCGGTAACGGTCAAGTGAACACCTTGTTTGACGAAGAAAAGCAGGTGGTCTCCCTGAACGGCTCCTTTAAGCGGGATACATCATCCACCATAAAAATAGTTTCGAATAACATGAATTTTGACGGGTATTTTTATCCGAATAGAAAAGATTCCGCTCTCGATATAAACATTCACATGGGTAAATTTGCCATCAACACCATGCAGCCTTTTGTGAAAGGGATCTTTACGCTCAACGACGGTTATGTGGCGGGAGATATGACCATCAAGGGTAGTCTTGCCAAACCACTTATGCGCGGAGAGATGGAATTGAGTGATGTAAAGAACTTCAAGGTAGATTACCTCAACGCGCCTTATTCCATTAAAAGCGGAAAAATAAAAATTGAGCCGGACGAGATCACACTTGATTTTGTGAACTTATACGATCCGCAGGGAAATAAAGCCGTTGTATACGGGAATATCTTCCACGATAATTTCAGTAACATGAAGCTTGACTTTGACATTAACGCCACCAATTTTATGGCGCTGAACACCACGGCGGCTCAGAACAGCAGTTATTACGGAAAAGCGTTTTGTACCGGAAATATAGGTTTGTACGGGCCGCCCGACGCCTTGATCTTTGAGATCAACGTAAAGACTGCCAAAGGAACACAGTTCTTCATTCCATTGGCCGGGCCGGGAGAGGTGAGCGAAGTTGGTTTCATTCGCTTTGTGAAACCCGACAGTTTGAAAAAGAAGAATACGGATAAGAATGATTTCGCGGGCATCACTTTGAAATTTAACCTTGAGGTTAGTCCCAACGCCGAGGTGCAGATCCTACTCGACCCAAAATCAGGCGACGCGATCAAAGCGCGCGGGATCGGTAACATCAATATGAACATCAGCACCCATGGTAATTTTGAGATGTTCGGCACTTACGACATCCTGGATGGAAGTTACCTGTTCACACTAGAGAATGTGATCAACAAAAAATTTGATATTGATGAAGGAAGCAACATACGCTGGAGCGGTGATCCGCTGAACGCCGACATTGATATCATTGCTACCTACCGGCAAAGAACTTCGCTGGCCGCTTTCTTTCCGCAAACGCAAAGCAATCCCAACGATCCAAACAGCGCGGGCTCTTCCGGTAGTACAGGCGTAGATAATAACAAGCGCTACCCGGTTGACTGCAAACTGTACATGCGCAATAAACTGATGAACCCGGATATCACATTCGGGATAGAACTGCCCGGCGTCAGTGAAGTGATACGATCGCAGGTAATGGGTTATATCAATAATGACCAGGAGCTCAATCGCCAGGTATTCTCACTCTTATTATTGCGCACCTTCGTAACCCCTTTGCAACTTACAGCTACATCCGGTGTCAGTGCCGGCGACGCGGTTGGAAACAACGCTTCCGAACTTTTATCGAACCAGATCAACAATTGGCTCTCGCATTTCACCAAATTGTTCAACCTGGGCGTAAATTACCGCCCGGGTGGCGGGCAAAGCAACGAGGAACTGGAAATGAATGTATCAACGGCCCTCTTCAATGATAAACTTACTATTGACGGGAACGTGGGCGTGAACAACAATACCCAAACCAAGACCAGTACGCTGATAGGCGATCTTAACATCAATTACAAATTAACGCACGACGGAAAAGTGCAGCTGAAGGCTTTCAACCGAAGCAACGATAATTTCCAAATAGCAACATTGGGAGGACAATTCACGCAGGGAGCCGGCGTATTTTACAGGGAAGAGTTCAACACGCTGGGTGACCTTTACAAACGCTACCTGAATTTTTTAACGAGACGAAAGAAAAAGGATCATTAAAAACAAAAGCTGCCTTACGGGGCAGCTGTTCTGTTCGCGGCCTTACGGGGCCGGCATTTTATTGCGGCTGAGCTCTAGTTCATGTGTCGTCTTCCGCACTCCATATAACATAACATCAGTATCTCTTCTATATCCAGCGGGTGGATGAGATTGATTTCGGCCAGGTCATTCTTATTGATCTCCATTTGCGTTCATTTATCTGTTCCGAAATTACGCAGGTAAGGGCCGCAAATCCTTTTTATTCGGTAATCAAGGAATTTTGCAGGCCCAACAAGTTCACGGCACAGGTCAAAAGACCAGTGTTTAGTGGTGATTTGAAGGGGTTCTCTCGAAGAAAGCAATTCCTCCGCTTCAGCCTGGAGGACACTCAATCCTTGCTCCCGGTTGCCCTCGTGCCGCCTATCAATAATTTCAGAGATTTTTATTGCTTTTATTTTTAGAAATTCCTTTTATAAACTAAATTGCATGCTGGATGGAAAAAAACAGAAAAACAAGAATGAGCCCCTCGACCTGTGTCTTTGTTTTGACGGTACTTGCATTATCCTCCTGCTGGTACAATCATAAATGGGAAGACATGCACCCACAGCCCCCCACTCCGGCGGGATGCGATTCGGCCGGTGTAGTATCCTATGCTACTACTATAGCGCCCATAGTGCAGCAAAACTGCACCAACGCGAGTGGCTGCCACGGATCAAACGGAATGTCCTCTAACTATACTACCTGGAATAACTTTAAAACAGATGCTCAGAACGGAAAAGTAATGACCCGCATACGTTTACCTCTAAGTAATCCACTTCACATGCCTATAGGCGGTAACCTGCTGCAATGTGATACCATTAAACTTAAAAAGTGGATCATGAACGGATGTCTTAATAATTAAGCTCTCTTATCAATAGGTGATGGTAAGGCCGGCTCCAAAACCCATATCGCTGTCGTAATGACTGGATATTGAAAAATACCTCGTTATCGTGTATCTTAGTCCGGCGCTGTATTCCCTGTCGCTGTTAACAGTTCCCCAGGCTCTTAGCCTTTTGGTCAATGGAATATCTTCACGGGTCAATTGTAAACGCATATTTCCAGTATGGTCTACTCTGGCATCTGCCACAATAAACCACGGTAAAACGTATTGAAGGCCGAAACAAGCTACACCCCGCTGATCTTTCGTGTTGACCTGCCCAAAAATATTTTTTTCATTCTCCGCGGAGTTCCTGTAACGATGATCCCAACCTGCATAAGCAAGTAAGAACTGTTTTTTGTCAAGATACCTGGAAATATGGCTTTCCGATTCATAACCGGTAGTATTGTTTAAGCCCAAACGCCACTCGGTTTGCAGTAGCCAGCGTGTATTTGCAAAAGCGATCTCTCCATCACTTCCATTGCTCTCCAATCCGATCTCTGCAGACGAATAAAATCTTTTATCATCCCGGAAAACCTTTTTATTGTCCTTTTTGGGATCGGGTACCTGGGGATTGAAGGGGGAATCCCGGTAAGAAAAAATGCGTCCCATGCCACTCATCATGTGATATAGGATATGACAGTGAAAGAACCAATCACCGTATTCAGAATTATAGAACTCGATGGTATCAGTTTCCATAGGCATAATATCCAGTACATTCTTGAGTGGCGCATATTCTCCCTGTCCGTTCAACACTCTGAAATAATGCCCGTGTAAGTGCATGGGGTGCCGCATCATCGAATTATTGGTCATAATGATCCGGGTTATCTCACCTTTCTTAATGAGGATCTTATCCACTTCCGAAATGGTTTTATCATCTACCGTCCAAACGTAACGATTCATGTTTCCGGTGAGTGTGAACAGCATCGTTTTAACCGGAACATCCGGCAAGGTTGTTTTTTGTGGCGCTTTTAGCATACTGTAGTTCAGTGTGACAATGTCTTTGGCGTTCCCTCCATGAGACATATGATCCGGGGCTGGGGCATTTGTTGGCTGCTTATCTGAAATTTCGGGATACATAACAGCATTCATATCCATTTGCTGCAGGCTCATCTGCATACCCATATCTTTCATATTTCCTCCAAGCGTCATCATATCGTTCATCATCTTCATTCCTTCGAAGTATTTCAACCTCTCAAGCGGGTCTGCCAGTTGCTTTAAGCCTTCGCCGATCCATAATGATGCGTGCCCTATACGATCCTCCGAAGTCGCTACAAACTCATAGGCAAAACCTTTAGGCGGTATCTCAACAAGTACATCGTATGTTTCCGATACTCCCACTATCAAACGATCAACCTCAACGGGTTCGGTATCCTCCCCATCCGATGCCACTACAGTGATCTTACCCCCGGCATAGGTAAGCCAAAAATACGTGGAGGCGCTTCCATTGATCACCCTTAACCTGATCTTATCTCCCGGCTTGGCTGATCTAAACTCTTCTTCCGGTTTACCATTAACTAAAAATCGATCATAGTAAACATCGCTCACATCCATGGCGTGCATACGCTTCCATTCATTGGCAAACTTGGTTTTTAAATACCCTTCTTTAAGGGAGGCGCCATAATCCTGCGTAGCGTTCTTCTGAATGCCATACCATTCGGAGGCAATATGGAGTGATCTTTCGATCTGATGCGGATCCTTATCAGTCCAATCACTCAAAAGAACAACGTGTTCCGCCTCTTTTTTCTCATTCTTTTTATGGATGATAAAGGCTCCATACATGCCCACCTGCTCCTGTAGCATCGTATGGGAGTGATACCAGTAAGTGCCATACTGTTTAATGGCAAACCTAAAAAGATGTGTGGAGTGAGGCTTGATCGGAGCCGTTGTCAAATACGAAACTCCGTCTTGCTCATTCGGAAGAATAAGCCCATGCCAATGCACGGAGGTTTCATGGTGCATCAGGTTATGGACAAGTATTTCGGCTGTATCGCCCTGCGTAAATTCAAGCGTGGGCGCCGGAATAGAACCGTTTATGGCAATGGCCTTTTTCTCATAACCCGTGTAATTTACCAGGGTGTCCTTTATGTACAGGTCGTAATGCGTCACCTTCTGCGCGTAGGAAAACCTTACGAGAAAGAAAAAAATAAGAATTATGGATCTAAAGCAGCTCTTCACAAAATATTATTTTATGGTTTCCTGTACTTTGCCGCAGGTAAGCATTTTAGAGCCATAATACGGGTTCTTAATTGCGTTTTCTTTGCTGATCCAGGTAGCTCCTTTGCCATCATTGTACATCGAGCAAAAATCAAGATAAACGGGATACGAAGGCTTTATGTCTTTCATCAGTTCAAACAGGTTCCCGGACAAGGAAGCAAAATGCCCGCGCTGATGTTCAATATCCTTTGACTTTGCTATATGCTCAGCATCTGTTTTTAAACCGGATAAGAATTTCATGAAACTGTTGTGTTCTTTCGTATCAAGCTTTTCCATTTTTACATTCTCAATGGCCTCATAAAATCCTTTAGCCTTTTCTGAAGCGGATTCAGCATTACTTTCGATCAAAGCGTCCTTAAGCTCAAAATATTTAGAATAAGTTGCTTTGAGTTGACCTTCCTTCTCCTGAGAAGTTGAATTAGTTTCAGGGTGCCCTGAACCTTCCGAATGTCCGGCCTTGCTACGCTCATATTTGCAACAACCCGGCAGCTTGGCGTAAGCCTTATCCGGCGCAAGGAATTTCTCATTGTCATAGCCGGCATAAGCAACCCGTTTCAAAATTTCATCCGTGGTTGTTTTCTTGCTATTATAATTGACCGTAAGCAGTTTGGTGTTCTCATCCCATTGCGCGATCACTACTCCCTTTTTGTTCGCGGCTCCTTCTATTGTTTTTTCGCACATTCCGCAGTTACCGGAAACTTTAAGCGTCGCTTTTGCCTCATTCTTTATTTTTTGGGAAAAGCCCGTACTGAATATTGTAGAGAGCGCGGCAATAAGCAAGGTGAGTTTTGGCGTTTTATTCATGGTTTTCATTTTGTTGATTTTAGGTTGTTAGAGATAAAAGTAAAGTAACATGGTCACTGACATAAGGATCATGAGCGCATCCTCAATGATCGTTATCGTGCTCATTGGAAGATTGAACACATCACCGAGGCAAGCGCATTTTATTTTCCGCTTGTTCAAAACACTTTGCAGCACGCCCACAAGACTAACAGACATGACAACAAAAGTGATGGCGCTAGTAAGGACGGGCTCAAAGTTTGTCAAATAAGCCAGGCCCAGGAATAGCTCAATAAAAGCGTAAAGAGATCCGTAACCCCGCCATTTTTTAGCGATAATATCGTAAGTAGCATAGCTATCGGCAAATCCTTGTAAATTCAGTAGTTTGAAAAAAGAGAAGGTGAGAAAAAAGCCCGCCATAAAATGGTTCATCCACCGCATCCAGTCAAACTCTCGGCTTAAGTATTCAATGCTTAAAGTAATCCCCGTGATATAGGCGAAGATCAGCAGAACCGGTTTATAGGTTTCGATCCAGGCCTTTTCTTCCTCTAACACAGAAGCAGGCATAACCACGTTCTTGTCATTGACCTGGTACCTTGGATGTTCTTTAAGGGCATCCTTTAAAACAGAAGTACTAACATGTGTACGCATAGTAATTTCAGCTTCTTCCTTGTTTCGATCCGGCTTTACAGATGTTACCCCGGGTACTTTTTCCAGGAGGCCTTTGACCTTCGATTCGCAACTGTCGCACGTCATTCCGGTTATTTTATAAGTGTGTGTCATATAGCGTTTGATTGTGATACAAAATTACCACACACTCACCTCCCCTCTATTACGACATTTCCCGAATGATTTATGAAATTTACAGATATCCTCAGGTAAGACCTTTCAGAAACATTTTGATTTAAAGCTCTTCGATCTTCTTACGCTTATTTTCTTTCAGACTCTTATAAAATGACGGTGTAAGCCCTGTAACCTTTTTGAATTGGCTTGATAGGTAGGCTACACTGCTATAATTAAGTTTGTAAGCGATCTCAGAAAGCGTTAGCTCATCGTAAACAAGGAGTTCTTTAACCTTTTCGATTCGCTGAGAGATAAAATACTGTTCAATGGTTGTACTTTCGACCTCAGAGAATAAATTACTCAGGTATTTATAATCATAGTTGAGCGTTCGGGCCAGGTGATCGGACAGGTTGATCTTTTTGTCCTTGTTAAGGTGAACAAGGTCTATAATGGCGTTTTTGATCTTCTCTATGATGGCTCCCCTACGGCTATCGATCTGATCAAAACCTACCGCTTTTAGATCGCTGCATAATTGAGTCTGTACTTTTTCTGTTACCAGGTTTTCTTTTATTACAACTTCTCCTAATTCGACACTTATAGGATTTAACCCATTCTTTTCGAAGATTGATCTTACAACCATTATGCAGCGGGCGCAAACCATATTTTTTATGGCAACTTTCATTACAGAAAGAAATAATATTGAAGGTTGATCAAATAAAGAGGGTAATTGCGAATGTAAGAACGATTAACCAATGGGAAAGCAGAGGAACAATCGATCCGCAAATTAGACTTCACAATAAATTGAATGGCCGGTCTGAATTCAACGTAATTTCCTGCGTTGTAAAGGTCTTCATCCTTAAGGTTTACCGACTGGCCATTTTTCTTTACGCTTAGCTCTCCATAACTCTTTCCCAGGAACTCAGCATACAGGTTAACATTGGTTTGATCGTAATTCTTATACTTGAATGGAAATACAAGATAACCTAACGAGAGGCTATAATTAAACCCGTTCTTATATGCAAGTTCAACCCCAGATCCTTTATATGAAAAAGGCTTGATGACCCCCCCGGTGAAAGATACCGCCAGCTTTTTAATTAATACAGTAGAGATAAGGCCTCCTCCAACCCCCTTATTATCTCCCATCAATGTCACTTCCGATTCATCATGAGGGCGTAATGAATACACTGCATTTGAATACAAGGCCATCCTGAAGTGCTTGTGATCTCCATCCCTATTAAGAAACCGGTAGCGAAATCCAAGATTTACCGATTCAAACAAGTAACCATATCGCTGCTCGGGCCTACCCGCAGGCAAATACTCCATCTTATTTGTATCCGTTTGTACCGAGGAAACAGGCAGGTTCCTGCTATGATGGTTTGAAGCGGTAAACATGGCGGAAAACATCAGTTTTGAGTTGAGGCCATACATGAACATAAGACCATTCCAGCCGCGAAAATTACTTCCTGAAACATAAGCTTCGTTCATGCTTCGCACCCCCAGGGCATGCCTTGGAATAATACTGGCCGGCTCAGAGTTAGGATACAACTCCTGTGCAAACGGGTTCAGATACATCAAGAGGATCGCTAAAAGCGTAAGCCACTTTTTATATAGTAACATGATAGATCCTCTGTTTTGTGGATTTATTGCAGCAGTCTGAAGAATAACCTGTTTTAATGCAACGCATTTTCGTCATTCCGGAGTACTTTTTATACTCCTTCATCGAGGTCAGGCCCTTATCAACGAAGCGAAGAGAAACTGAGTTGTCCAGGTTCTGCTCTGTGACGTTAACAAAGTGATAGGTGCTGCCATCGTGATCAAAATGAAGATCATTCCTGACCGTTACCTTCTCAAACTTGAAATCGGCCACCAGTTCTCCAACCGAAAAGCCTGCGCCTTCTATTTTGTTCTTGATCTCATCGATCACGACCTTTTGATCAGTTTTAAATTCAAGAAAAAAGGTGGCGCTTTCAAGATCAACCTTGATGCTTTCAATAAAGGATAAACCCGACAGGGCTTTGTGCACTGAGTTTGAGCACATGCTACAGGTTACACCCGTAACCTTCACTTTTGCACTTAGGAACTTAGCTGATACTGTGTTATAACTAAACAGCAGCAAAGCTGCTATAAATATGGATTTGATCGTTTTCATTTTTTTTTATTTTTTATTCTAATATTACCCTGCAATCCATCTGAAATGCGCGTTCAAGATTAATTGAGAACACGATCCTTTCGCATTGCTTAGGGATCTTGAATTTTTTATTTACATAGTATTCGACAGACTCATTAGCGATACTTTTTTTCCCTTCTATAAAAGTGAGTTTGTCCAGGGCCTGAAAAGTGCTTTTTTGTTTCTCATTCGAATAATAGCTGATCACCAATTCTATTTCTTCTATAGATCCCTGGTTTTTCGGAAAAAAAGCAGACAGAACCTTGAGATCCTTTTTAGCAGTATCAATAAAATTAACGCTTTGGGAATTTTCCTTATTTGTCAAGTGAATAAGCATACTTAATCGATAATGAGTTTCTTATTTATTCTTCTTATTCCGTCCGACAGCGTCATCACATACAGGCCCTTAGTCAAACAGTTAAGATCGATCGAGTGCTCTTTCCCATTCAATAAGTTTGAATAAACAAGTTTTCCGATCGAATTGTAAATGTTAACCCTAAGCTTTTTGGGCTCGGTTAAAATTAAATGAACCAGGTTCCTTGCCGGATTTGGATATACTTTAATGTCCGCGTCAAACACATGACCCTCGTTCATTCCCACCCATCCTTGCGGCATTACAACAAATTGACCCATCATCCCATCATCTTCATGCATAAAAAGGTGGCAATGGTACATATAAGGTATGATCGAGTCTACAAAATCTGTAAATTGAGTGATAAATCGTACCGTTTCATTTGGTTGAACAAAGACAACATCTTTTAAACCCCGCTCATCAGGAGGTGGCAAGTTCCCGTCCCTGTCTAAAACATAGAATTGAACGTCATGAATATGAAATGGATGCGCCACCATTGTTTGATTTGTAAGAGACCATATTTCAATATTGTTAAGCGGGATCTGGTAGTCGATCCGCATCATATCAAAGGTAGAATCGTTGAAATAGAATGGCCCATCCATTACAGTTGCGCTATCGGCGGTAAAATTGATATACCTCGCAACATTCGCTTGAGACGCGATCAGTGGAGTTTGATTGATGAGGGATGAAGGGATTGAAGTAACGGGATTGGCAGTTTGGGGAATAATATTTAACTGCAGAATGTTATAATCGATCCCATTCAAAGGACTATCCATTGGAGGGCCTCCGCCCATTGGCATGGTTGGGCCGCCCTGCACGCCCATTGGTAACTCAGATGCATAACTCATCAGGTAAATGGTCTGTCCGCCCATTCCGGTGAGATCGAGTAGAACTTCGGCCCGTTCGCCCGGTGAAAGCCACTTACGGGTAACCAAAACCGGAGCATTTAATAAACCGCCGTCGCCACCGATCACGTAAAATGATTTATTGGCAGTGAACCCGAAATTGAAGGTTCTTTCTCCCGAAACATTGATCAGCCGGAGTCGCACCACCTGTGCCGGCAAACCGTACTGCGGATCTGTAACTCCATTCACAAGTAGTGTACTATCCTCCATGCCGAGGGGCATGAACTGGTTGTTACTATCAAGCTGTACGCATTTTACGATAACCGGTATATCATCTACACCATATCTTCTTGGAAGATTCAGGGCTGCTTCGGCAGAATCCCGTATAATGATCATTCCCGAAGCTCCTTTGATCGCCTGCGCAGCCGTCTTTCTATGAAAATGCGGATGATACCAATACATCGCCGCATTGTTCAGGATCGAAAACGAAGGGCTCCAGGTCATGCCGTTCATGATCTCCGTATGAGGCCCTCCATCATTTGCAGCTGAAACGTGTAATCCGTGCCAATGCAGCGTGGTAGTGTCGCCGATCTGGTTTATAACGCCGGCATTCACTGTCTGCCATTTATTAAAGATCAGAGTTGGGCCAAGAAAATTAAAGCCACTGTTATAGGCAATGGTTTGGGTCTTCTTTCCCGGCAGGATCACCATACTGTCATTATGCATGGTCAAAGAAATATTTGATCCTACCAAAGTGTCCGGTATAGGAATTGTATTTTGTGCTTCTATTCCTGTAAATAGAAATAATAAAGCGATCGAGACTATTTTCGTCATTTCATTTTAGAATTAGTAAGGCAATACGCTATTTTAGAAACTTTCTACTGGCAACTCCACTTTGAGTAGTGATCTTTAATGTATAGAGCCCTTTAGAAAGTTCACTAACATCAATTACCATTTCTCTTGAATGCTTGATAAAGTCAATTGACTTGATTATTTTTCCCTGTATATCATAGATACCCACGGATTGCGGACTTGAATTTAACACCCGGATATTCAGTTTATCTACAACAGGATTCGGAAACAAGTTTACAACAACATGGCTGTTCAGCTCATTTATCCCCGCAACACTACCTGCAAAAGCAAGATCATCTACATATAAATAACTATTCGCAACGGGAGTCATTCCACTTGCAGAAAGAATGATCCGGGCTGTATCCGGATTAGCTCCGCTGAGATATGTGAAATTAAGTGTAAAGTTGGTCCAGGTCATCACCATACCGGTCAACGGATTTGTAATTACGGCTATGGTATCCCGCATGTTCATGCCCGTGTTCCACCTGGTCAGTAATACACTCACATATCCCTGGTCTGCGCCCGAAGCCATGTATTGCCAGGCTCCGGTTAAGCTCTGAGGGCGTTGGGTAAATGAAAATCCACCATCAACTTGCATACTGCCCACATTGATCGAGCCCGTGGCTGCAATTCCCGGCACTACCCCCATTCCTGAAACGTTCTTAGAAACCAGTTTCAAATATCCTGTTCCCGGGTTGCCCGGCGTTCCTTTGGTACAGGTATAAACGCTGGCAAAGTTCGTCATTGAATTTAGTTGATCCCAATTGTCGGGGTCACTATAAGCTCCCATACTTGTCCAGTTCTCAAAACCATTATTTGGAATTTGAGACCTCGTTTCAAGGTTGGCAGCGATCAGCAGCGATAGAAAAATAATTACTTTTTTCATTGTTGAAATTTATTAGTTGTAAATAAAAAAGTTACATGCCCGCGAAAATCCGCAGGTTCAAAGGAGAGGAAGGATCAAATACGAAATGCCCTATTTAAAAGATAGGTGTTGTTGTAAGGAATATCGGGCGGATCATCCTGGTTATCGACGCTTAAAGAAGTTACCTGGTAAATAAAAATTGAAATTTGAAAGCGCAGATCGATAAGCAGGCTATTCTTCGCGTTTTTAACAAGAATGACCTTTGCTGTGCTGTTCTGGTTGTCCTTTACTTTATAGCTAAAAGTTTTTTCCTTGCAGCAATCCTTTTTTTTCATTTTGGATCCGCAGCAGCCCTCTTCATCAGTATGTGTTAAGGAAATGCTTTTTACCTTGCCCCCGCAGTAATGCAAATTGACATGGATACCTGCTGATGAAACAAAGTAAATGAAGCAAAATAATATGCAAAAAATCCTTTTCACAAGCACAAATTTAGAGGATAAAGTATTACAAAACAAGGTTTTGACATTATTTTTGTTTTACAGTTTTATACGTATATAATTGCCGTTCATCCGTTTTTTTAAGGGTTTTTTTTCTTTTGTTTGGGGTTTGCGCCCTATTAAATTAAATTGCATTCTAAAATCTAGCTGCATGATCAAACAATTACTCTTTATCTCTCCACTAGTGATATTAGGTGTTGCTATGGATATATCCAGCAACAGCGCCCCTGCTTCTTCTACCGGAGCTCCCGGGGAAGTAGATTGCACAACAAGCGGCTGCCACTCTACTTTTAAAGTCAATAGTGGTCCCGGAGCAACTACGATGAGCTTTGAAGATGGCATGACGGAATACACCCCGGGTAAGACATACACGATCAATGTTGATGTTAACCAGGCTTCTCTTATCCGCTTCGGCTTTCAGTTGGTAGCCATAAAGGATAAGGATAATTCCAATGCAGGACAATTAAGTCCTATCGATGCCTCAAGAAACCAGATCACGAAGGGCTACGGAAAGTTTGCCGAGCGAAAATATATGACCTACACCTATAAAAGCACTGAAGCATTAACTGTTGGTAATGGTCATTGGTCATTTAACTGGACTGCTCCTGCAACAAATGAAGGCCCTGTAACTTTTTATCTTTCGGGCTTAGCTGCGAATAATGACGGAATGGATATTGGGGATTATTGTTATACCACTTCACTTAAACTGGGCTCGCCCCAAGTACAAGATCTAAATACAGCATTTAGCTTTTCTGCTTTCCCAAATCCGGTGAAGGATAACATAACGGCAACTTATTTTCTCCCCGAAAACTCGGATGTTAAGATTGAGATGATAGACCTACAGGGGAAAATAACCGAAGAACTCTTGAGCGAACAACAACAAGCCGGGCCATACCGGGTTTCTTTGTCATTGACCAAAAAATATGCCCCCGGAGTTTATTTTATGTCGTTTAAGAGTAATGGGAATACTTCGATCCAAAAAATGTTTATTACTGAATAATATGACAAGAAAATTACTAAGTACCGGCAGCATTTGCATCATTATGGCATTTTGCTTTGCTTTTGTAGGCAACGACAGTTCCATCGCAAAACTGGATGGAGGGCCACCTTACAACACCAATGCACCCAGTGAGAAAACCTGTAGTGGTCCCGAAGGAACCAATGCTTGTCATAGTGGTGGCATTCCCGACAACAGCGGGCCGGGTAGCCCAACTATTTTGTTCAGCGGCGGTTCGGTTTATGTACCGGGCCAGACCTATACGGTAACCGCCAGGATCGCTCACCCGGTTTCCAATACTTTTGGTTTTCAAATAGTTTCTTTACGCGACAATAATAATCTATTCGCCGGATCAGCGATCAACCTTTTGGACACGGCAAAGACCAGGCAACAACAGCCTACCTGGGGCCCCGGCCAGGATCGTATTTTTATTATGCACCGTATTGCAGGCGTGCCGGCAACTACACCCAATGTGGGTCAATGGTCTTATGAGTGGACGGCCCCGCTAACCAACCAGGGGAACATTTCCTTTTACGCATGTTTCAATGCAGGCAATGGCAATAACCTAAACGATTCGGGCGACGAAACCTATTGGGCAAAGATCACGATCAGTCCTTCGGCAGTAGGAATAAGTTCTACGGATAATGGAATTACATTCTCAACTTATCCAAACCCTGCCAATGAGGTATTACATGTTGAAATTGCCGATTCCAAAGCAAAAGACATTTCAATAGGGATACTTAACCTGGAAGGAAAGATCGTAAAGAAAATTGAGGTTGCCGCCTGTAAGGAAGAGATTGATCTCAGGGATATGGAAGCCGGTGTTTACTTTGTTTTGGTAAATGACGTAAATAACAAATTACTTGCGGCTAAAAAGATGCTGGTTCAACACTAAATTAAGAACTTAATTTTTATTGATTGAAGGTCTGCGTGTATATAATTGTCTGCGCTCTGGTAATTGGTTGGTTGTCTAGTTCCTGTAATGCTCCTAAACCTTCCAAATGTGTTATCACGGTCAGGGATAGCACAGGCGCAAACCTGCTCAGCGGCGTGATGGTTGATCTTTACGCAAATGTGACCTATAACGGGAATACTACTGTGGCCGATCTGAAAGCAAATGGGGTTACCGGAAGTGACGGAAGGGTGGCCTTTACCTTTAAGAATCCGGCCGTTATGGACATTACTGCAACGGTTCCCAGCTGCACGGTTAATATCGCCAATGGCAAGTACTGCACAGGAACCGGCATTGTTAAACTGGAAGAAGGCAAAACGGCCGAAAAAACGGTTCGTATCGATCAATAAAACAGTTGTAAGTAATATGATAACACTTAGACGCGCATTTCTCATTTTTTCAATAGCATTATTGCCTGTAACCGGTTTTGCGCAGGAAGGAAAAAACAACCCTGACCAGGTATTGCACAACCCGCCCACTCCCGAATTTTCTTTTATTAATTTATGCTACGGCGATACAACCCTATTTATTAACCAGACCATCTCGGGGGTTTGGTTTATGTGGCGTGTTTATGGCCCGGGTCAAACAATCCTGGATTCTTCTACGGCGCAGGATCTTTCTTACTATTTCCCGAATCCCGGAACCTATACAGTTGAGCTTACAGCTGACAATGGTCATTTAGCAACTACGTCTAAAGTTGTTCAGGTCGGTAACACTACCCTTGCTGATTTTTCTTTTCAGGAGTGTTCAAACAAATTTGTTAATATGGCTGCCTGCGCCACCGGTTTTTTTTGGGATTTTGGCGATGGCACCACTTCAACCGATTCATTACCTATTCATTCGTATGCCGACACCGGTTTTTACCAGGTAAAACTAATTGCCAATAAAGGAGCTGCATATGATACAATAACAAAGCTAATAAAGGTTGATGTTTTGGGGTTCCCCGATGCTGCGTTTACCCTTATCCAATCCGATGATACTCTTTTTTTTCAACTCAATAATTATATCCCTTATTCTTTCATCAGTTGGACCTTTGGCGATGGCAGCACAGACAGCGTACCTCAATCCTTCCACATTTATCAAACTTCCGGAACCTATTATGTAAGCGTATTGGTTAAAAATGAGTGCGGAATGTCTATTTATGGCGAGAATAATGTTGTGTCGGTACCTGTTTCCGTATATCCGCATTTCGCAGAGACAAATGGGGTAAGTATTTATCCTAATCCGGCTGTTTCTTTTGTAACGGTAAGTGCCACCGGTGGAACGATAGAAAATGTTATTGTAACCAATTGCCTGGGAGATATACTTTCTGTTTCAAAGACTGTAAAAGGGGGTGATTTGATCCTGGACATTAGTAGCCTGGCATCCGGCATTTACTACCTGCAGGTTTTAACTGACACCGGGTTCGTCACAAAAAAAATCATAAAACCCGGGATTGAGCGGTTTTAATAAATGAGCAAGGGCCAAAACAATTAAAGGAGAAAGAAGACCCTTAAAATTCCTGGAATTTGAATGCTTTCGGCTTAAGAACGCCCTGTAAAAAATATTCTTAAAATTATGTAAGATAATTGCTTTTTATATTTAATTTGCTTGTAAATTCATCAGTCCGAATCAATTTATTAAAAATAAACGCCATGAAAAAAACAGTAACGTTCCTATTTGCAACAGGCTTTGCTCTCTTGACTTCAGCGCAAACAACGCGTGTTATGCCTGATCTGGATACCTGGAAAAAAGAATCATCCAAGTGTGGCACCATGGAAAACATGGAACGTCTGGAAAAACTTCATCCGGAACTGCGCAAGCAGATGGCAGATTATGAGCAGCAGATCCAGGCGTATATCGCAAGCCATGCAAATGAAAAATCTTCGCAAGCTGTTGTTACTATTCCGGTGGTTGTGCACGTTGTGTGGAATACAACAGCCGAGAATATCTCAAACGCGGCGGTAAACGGTTTAATCACTATTCTTAATGAAGATTATAGCCGTACAAACGCCGATGCCAGCCAAACTCCTGCAGCGTGGCAATCAATCGCTTCTGCAACAGATGTTCAATTTTGTCTTGCACAGCGTGATCCCGCCGGCAACCCCAGCACCGGAATTGTAAGAGTTCAAACCACGCAAACCTCGTTTACTTCTGATGATAAGGTTAAGTTTAACTCCCAGGGCGGAAGCGATGCCTGGCCTACTACCCAGTATTTTAATATCTGGATCTGTGATTTAGCAGGCGGCCTTGGCGGATATGGAGAGTTTCCAAGCGGTACGCCCACCAATACCTTTGGAAACGTAACAGACTATACCCTGGTTGGCGGTTATGTTGCAACACATGAGTGTGGTCATTGCTTTAATCTGTTCCATATCTGGGGCGACGATGGAGGAGCATGCACAGGAAGCGATGCAGTTAGCGATACCCCAAACCAGGCTGACGCTACAAATGCAAATTGCGGCACTTATCCAATGACAGATGCCTGCCAAACTGCCGCGCCTGGGATCATGTTCATGAACTATATGGATTATACTTGGGGCTGTACAAATCTTTTCACGCAGGGCCAGGCCGCAAGGGTAAACGCGGTTGTTAATACTCCTCCCTATAACGCACTGGGTTCATCCCTTGGCTGCACTCCTGTTAATTTATTGCCTAATGATGCCGCTATATCAAATGTTGTTACTCCCAATGGACTTGTGTGCACAATTACTTTTACTCCGGTGGTTACGGTTAAAAACTGGGGTAATAATAACCTTACTTCGTGTATCATAAGCTACCAGATTGACGCCGGCCCTGTTCAAACCTACACGTGGACGGGAAGCCTGGTATCGCTTGCAACAACAACTGTAGCCCTGAGTGCGGTTACAACCACTGCCGGTACACACACGCTCACTTCTTCTACCAGTAACCCCAACAGTACAACAGATGGCAATCCGGGTAATGATCAGAACGTTTCTGTTTTTAACAGCGGCTCGGCCTTGCTTCCTCTTGTGGAAGGGTTCCAGGCAAGTACTTCAATGCCTCCGGGCTGGTCAATTGTAGACATGAGCAACGACGGGTTTAAATGGATCGTGAGCAATGTCACAGGTGGGTTTGGAGCCAGTTCGCAATGTATGGCTTTTGATAATTGCGCGCCTTCTACCGATATCACGGGTACAAAAGACCGGTTCGTTACAGCTCAGTATGACTTCTCAGGCGCTACTTCGGCACAAATGACATTTGATGTAGCTTCAACATATCTTATATACCAGGGCACAACCTACGCGGATACACTCGTTGTATTCTATTCTACAAATTGTGGCAGCACATGGAACCAGGTCTATGTAAAAGGCGGTGCTGTTCTTGCTACAGCTCCCAACTTTACGGTGGTTGCACCTAACTGTTTTGTTCCTACCGCCTCCCAATGGCGTACTGAAACAATAAATTTGAACGCTGTAGCCGGGCAGTCCGGAGTTATGTTTGCATTTGAAAACCGCTCTCAGTGGGCTGAATGGATGTATATTGATAATATAAATATTAGCTCTAATGTCGGTATAAGTACAATTGACTTATCCTCGTCGGTGGATATATATCCCAACCCTTCTAACGGAGAGATCTTTGTTCATGTGAATGCCTCTAAATTAGGAAGTGTTTCCATAAAGGTGCTGAACACTTTGGGAGAAGAGGTAGCCGCCATTTCAGAACAGGTAGATTCTCCGAAGAAGATTAAGCTTGATCTAAAAGGAAAATGTAATGCAGGTGTTTATTTCGTTGAGATCAGTTCTTCTTTTGGAAGCTCAATAAAGAAAATAGCCCTTGTAGAATAGTTCAGGAGCCAATAATAAACCCCTACCGGGAATTTTTGATAGTGCTGCACGATACAAGGGGCCTTAGATGCAGGAACAGCGGCTAAAAAATGCCCGAGCCTTAATGTTGGATGGTGAAAACAAGCCGGAAGATTACAGGGAAATGAAAATCGAGATCGAGCAAACCCTTAACCGCTTAAGATTGGAGGGAAACCAGTTAAAAGAGGCAAAAGAGGATTTTGGGCAGCAAATTGAATTCTGTATTCAGCTACTTTCCAACCTCGATAAGTATTATAATTTGGCTGATTTGAACACCAAAAGGAAGATCGTGGGTTCGATATTCCCCGAAAAATTGATCTACGACAAAAATAAATATCGAACCCCTCGGATAAATGAGGTAATTGGCCTTCTCTCCAATGAAAAAATGGAGGTAAAAGAAAAAGGCACCCCTTTTTGGGAGTGCCTTCCTTAGAAGTGGTCACGTAGGGAGTCGAACCCCAAACCTCCTGATCCGTAGTCAGGTGCTCTATCCAGTTGAGCTACGTAACCATTTTTGTTTTATTCTTTCTCTTCCAAAACCCGACTTCCAGTATTTTTCTCTAAGCCTGGCCTCGGATCTAGAATTTACTTGTTCAAAAAAGAATAGTTTCCATGGTATGTACGCCTTGGTAGATCTGGTTTTTCCTTTGTTATGATCCTCAACTCTTTTTTCAACGTTTGAGCTCATTCCAACATAGAACCTTGATCCTTTAGCAGTACTTATTAAAACATATACAAAGAACATAATTTTTTCCCAAACCTCCTGATCCGTAGTCAGGTGCTCCCCGCCTGCCGTGCTAGGGCTGTGTGTTGGCGGGCAGGTATCCAGTTGAGCTACGTAACCGTTTTCTCTCTACGATCGGGCCTTCACTAGCGCCACAAGCATTTTAGAGGGTGCAAATATACTAATTTTATTTAAATTGCAGCCCTAAACAAGCCCCTATGTCGCAGCAAGTCATTGAAAACGTGTGGAATAACAGAGAATTATTAAAAGACTTCGCTGTACAGGAAGCCATAAGAGAGGTCATTGAGCAGTTGGATAAAGGAAAGCTGCGCGTTGCCGAACCCCAGCCCAATGGCAACTGGAAGGTGAACGACTGGGTAAAGAAAGCCGTGATCCTCTACTTCCCCATTCAAAAAATGGAAACCATTGAAGTGGGTCCGCTGGAGTTTCACGATAAAATGAAATTGAAAAGTAATTACGCGGCATTAGGCGTGCGTGTTGTTCCTCACGCGGTAGCCCGCTACGGCGCGTACTTAGCAAGCGGAGTTATCATGATGCCGAGCTACGTGAACATAGGCGCTTACGTCGACAGCGGAACCATGGTGGATACCTGGGCTACCGTTGGCAGCTGCGCGCAGATCGGAAAAAATGTTCACTTAAGCGGCGGTGTTGGTATTGGCGGCGTTTTAGAACCTGTGCAGGCAGCGCCCGTGATCATTGAAGACGATTGTTTCATCGGCTCGCGCTGCATCGTTGTAGAAGGTGTGCGCGTTTGCAAAGAGGCTGTGCTTGGAGCGAATGTAGTTCTTACTATGTCAACCAAGATCATTGACGTTTCAGGAAAAAAACCGGTGGAGATGAAAGGCATTGTTCCTGAAAGAAGTGTTGTTATTCCCGGATCTTACACTAAGAAATTTGAAGCCGGAGAATACCAGGTTCCCTGCGCCCTCATCATTGGTCAACGCAAAGCAAGTACTGATCTTAAAACTTCACTGAACGATACATTGCGTGAGTACAATGTGGCGGTATAATTATTCTACAAAAAGCTTTTTACGGCAGACAGAAGTGCCCGCGTGTATTTCGATCAAGTAAATTCCATGTGATAACGATCCGGCGCTAAGGGTAATGGCACTACCGTTCACAGGAACCAAAATAACCTCACGACCCAAAGCATCCAGGACACGTACTTTTTCCATCAGCTGGTTTCCCTCAACGCTTACATTCACAAGCTCCGTGCATGGATTCGGAAATACACGTACCTCAATTTTGTTCTTCAAGGTTTGTATACCCATCAACGTACACGTAAAAGCAGAATCCGCAAAACCCGGGCGATCGATGAACGGGTTACGGTTGTTCTGCCACTCGTAAATTTCATTATTGCGCCTGATCTCCTTCGCGCTCACAGGGTCCTGGTTATGCCAGGTCAATAATAAACACATTTGCCAGGGAAGTATAACCGCTCCATTGGTGGCCGGACTGGTAGACCAACCGGCATCTTCGCCCATGTAACGCGTGGTCATATAAAAATACCCGCGCGCCATATCGCCTTTATACTCGTCAATAGGCTCAAAAACGGTTCCGCTATAACCCACCGTTGTATTATTTCCCAATTTACTTCCGTTCAGCGAGGTCCAGGTAGGATTATTTACTTCGCCGTACGGATAATTGCCACGCTGCCCGTTCACCCAGCCATCGGTAGGAAAAATATGAAATGCATCGGATTGCGGCGGACTTACGCTATTGAACCAGCTTTGTGGCCAGGAATGCTCGCGGTTAAAACAATCGCCTTCCTGCGTATAGGAACCACAACGGTCGCCGGAAACATTATAATATACGTAAGGAGGCGTTCCGCTGGGAATGTCAGAGTACATATCCCAAACCTGCGCATTGGCTTTGGTGTCGCTGGAATCATAAACCGCGTAAAGACTGGAATAAGGAACTACTGTATGATTGGTGATAATATTGTGCAGCGCGCTTTGCAAGGCCGCGCCGGTAAGGCCGTTTGCCGAATTATAATACCCAACCGGTGCCTGCGCAAAGATCCCCGGAAAAGGGATCAGGAGAAGAAGAATAAAACGTAGTTTCATAAAAAAAACAAAGGTACGAAATTAATGCGCTTAATTCGTACCCTTGTTTTGTAACAGCTTACGGGCTGTAATATCTTATTTCGCCGCCAGCTTCTTATTGGAAGCCGCGTATTTGCCATAGCCATCCTTCATAGTAGGATTACTTGCTTTGATGCCATAATAACGCGAAGAGAATTCAGGAAGCGTATTCTCGGAAGCGGCGTACTCTCCATAATATTCGCTAAGGTCGGGCGCCGAAGCCTTGATCTCATTGAAACGGGTAATGAACTCGTCAAGCTGGTATTTGCTTCCGGCGTAATCTCCATAATATTTACCCATGGTAGGATGTACCGCTTTGATCTCATAATACTTCTTGGTGAAATCCTCGATGCTAACAGTGGAGGCCGCGAAATTTGCATGCACCTCCTTCAAAGCAGGATAAGCAGCCTTGATCTTATTATACCGCTCTACGAACTTTGTTTTGTCGTTCGAAGAACCTGCATACGCGCCGTAAAGGCCGGTCATGGTAGGATACGAATCCTTTAATTCATAGTAACGCGTAACGAATGATTCTTTTTTTGAATCTTCATTGACCACTGTATTCTTTTTAGGCTCACCCGGTGTGGTCTTTGTTGTACTGGGTTGCGCGAAAACCCCAGCCGCGAAAACTGTAGCCAGCAGGGTTATTGATAAGTGAGATAATTGTTTCATTTTGTTGTTTTTATTTACAAATGTAGAGCGATGCCAAGGCAGCGGAACAAAAAATCGGTAACAACCAATTTTCAATAGCCAAAAAGTTGAATGCTATAGCTTGTGTTATTTTGGGAGATCTTTCCCGTTATTAACAGCTTTACACAAAGGAAATGTAATCTGCCCACTAGGCCACCCAAAAAGGGGCATTACCGAAAACACCAGCAAAAGCGGGGCTTCCGGCGGTAATTTTGTTTTGTAATCAGCGGCATCCCCCGATGTCGCACAAAACTAAAAAAAATGAAAAAGAGAACAAAAATCATAACAGGAGCGCTGGTACTGGCCTTGGCCGGATGCCTGAATGCGCAGAATGACACAACAACGGTAGTTACAGACACCGTTAAGGTTATAGAACGTACACGCGTTGTACATGATACTATAATAAAGCCGCAAACTCCGGCGCCGGTTACAAAAGAAGAAGAACCCCAATTACGCCACGGCGAATTCGGTTTGCGATTCCTCCCAACCTTCACTTCGCTCAGCTTTAATACCTCTGAGGGCGGAACCGTACAGGGTACCGCTACCATGAACTACGGTTATGGAATCATGCTGGGCGCAAACTTTTCTAAAAACTTCGGTATTGTTGGGGAAGTGGATTACCTGGAAATTTCACAGAAATACAAAGACCAGAACCTCGACCGTCAGGTGCACATCAATTATGTTAATATTCCTTTGATGCTGTCCTTTAACACCGACAAAACAAGGCCGGTTAACTTCAACCTGGTGGTTGGTCCTCAATTCGGCATAAATGTGGGTTCGAGGATGGATGCAACTAATACCGGGAACGGCACCACCGCACAGGCCACACTCGCGGTGAAACAAGGTGATGTTGGAATTGCCTACGGCGGCGGGCTTGAGTTCGCGCTTAACCGCATGCACACCTTTCGACTTGACCTCGGCTTTCGCGGCATGTATGGATTGGTAGATATCAGCGGCAGCAATCCCAGTCCGGATACTTATAATGTACTCGTGAATGCTTCACGAAAATCTTATGGAGGTTATGCGGGCCTCACCTTTTGCTGGTAACACGTAACCAATCAAAATAACATATCATGAAATCAGAGATTCACCACTACGAAGGCGCCACAAGCAAACGCTTTTGTAAAACGATCACAACGCTCCTGCTCCTTTTATCGCTGTTCTTCAGCGTAGCAGGCAGGGCGCAGCAACCCGGCGACTCGAAGCCTCTGGCGAGCAACAATTCCTGGAAAGGAAAAAAAGAACTTCGGAAGGAAAAAAATGTCTTGAAACGCGACCGTAAGCTAACCGTGAAGAATGAAAGGCACGCGGTGAACAGGCAAAAGGACAGTTACTCGATCAAGTTTGGCGTAAAACACAAAAAGAAGAAGAACAAGAAAAGCAAGGAGAAGGACCGTTCGGCCACCAGTGGTGAAAAGCCTAAGGAATAGATCAAAAAAAACGCAAGCTAATGTTGAAGAAAACGAAAAAGGAAGAATTTCCCGGTTACCCGGAGCACCCGGAAAGCGAAGATATCTTTAACCACGATAAAGAAGAGGCGGATCTTGATCCTGAAGACACTTCTAAAAAGAAATCGCCCAACCCCGATCCGGACGCCAAGAACGAAAAGGACTTCGCGGAAGACATGACGGGCGGCGATCTGGACGTGCCCGGCTCTGAACTAGACGATGACCTGGAAAATACCGGTAACGAAGACGAAGAGAATAATTACTACAGCCTTGGAGGAGACGATCATCATGGTCTCGAAGAGGATCATACCGATTAATTCTCATATCGTTCATAAAATAGCCCAGCGCAGCGGGATCCTGATCATCCCGCTGCTTTTGGCATTTCATCAACCCAGGTGCCAGGAAAAAGATTCCACCGATCTTTACAAAAAAATAAAGGCTGCTGCTTCCAAACGCAAATTTACGCGCCTCTTGTATGACGCGGTTTTTGTTGAACCCAAAGCACAGGCATATCCCCTTCCTGCTTCCGGCGGAGAAAAAATGGTAAACCCTTACATAACGCATGAAGGAAAGATCATCCGTCGCATCTCCATCACTTCTTACGATCCTTTTGGTTATTCGGTTGCGGATACGGTACCACGCGCGGTAAAACCAATGGAACGCTTCGGAAACAAACTGCACATAAGCACACGGCACTGGGTGATCGGGAATAAACTGCTCTTCGAGGAAGGCGACACGGTGAATGCGCTCTCGCTCAGCGAATCTGAACGTTTGTTGCGCCAATCGGGTTACCTCAACGATGCGCGTGTATCGGTAAAAGATATTGAAGGAAGCGACAGCGTTGATGTGATCGTAGTGGTGCAGGATAAATGGCCTGTTGAAATTCCCTTCGGCGCAACAGAATCATCGGCCGAAGCCCGCCTAAAAGATCAAAACCTTTTCGGTCTTGGGCAGCAATTTGAGCAATATGTGAGTTTCAAGGCTCCCAACCGCATGGACTATAGCGGCTTTTATAACATAGCGAACATTGATAATACCTATATCTCGTCACGTTTAGGATACGTGAGCAATCCCAATGGTACCGATGTGTACCTTGCGTTCGACCGTCCGTTCTATTCGCCACTCTCAAGATGGGCGGGCGGAGCCTATGGAGTGCATGGACAGCATTTTTATCTTTACCGGGATACCGTGGATGGCGAAAGCAAAAAGCTGAATCTTTTTAACTACGGATATGACCTGTGGCTGGGAAGGACCTTCAAGCTGAATGATAAAAGAACCTTTTTCAACCAGAGCAATAATATCATTTTGGCAGGCCGTTATTACGGCAATTACTATTTAAAAAGACCGGAAGTATCCTTTGATGTTCAACACGCTTTCGCGAATTCAAAAGCCTATGTAGGAACCATTGGTTACGCGGTACAGCAATACTACAAGGACCAATACATTTACCGCTTCGGAAATAACGAGGACGTTCCTGAAGGGCTGATCGCGCAGTTTCTATACGGAGTGGAAAAGAAAGAATTCCATGATATGAAATACTATACAGGTACTGATATAGCCTACGCCAAACACTTTGGGTTTGGATATTTATCAGGAACCCTTTCCTACAGCCTTTTTTTCGCCCCCTGGATGGACAATGATATCGTTACGAATTACCGCGCTTATTATTTCAGTGATCTTTTTCGGGGGGGGCGCTGGTATTTCAGGCAATTTGTGAACGGAAACCTGGTGCATGACCTGAACAAACAGAACTCGCAGCGCCTTATACTTTCGGCAGACGAACTGTTCGGTTTTGAAGGAGAGACTCTAAGGGGGAGCAACAAACTTGTTTTTCAGTCGGAAACAGTTGCCTACGCGCCCTACAAGATCATTGGCTTTAAGTTCGCGCCCGTACTCTCAATGGGCTTTGGTTTGATAGGTGATCATGAGAAAAAATTATTGACCAGCAATATCTACCAGGGATACTCCCTCGGCCTGATGATAAGGAATGAAAATCTGCTCAACAGTACTTTTCTTGTGTCGGTAGGGATGTATCCTTTCTTTCCGAACGGAAACAGTTACGTTATAAAATACAATCCCGTTACAAGTTTCACCCTAAGGGTTCGCGCTTTCAGTATTTCTAAACCGGCTTTCTTATCCTACTGATCTTGCGGTTCACTTGATCGTGTCTCCCGGCTTTTCCTTCTTTTTCCTCTTCTTGAAAAGTCCCTTAAACAAAAAACTCTGCTTGGCCGCTTCCATATTTTGGTTAAAGCCACTGGTGCCTTTCTTCAGGTTCACCACTGTGTGATCGAGGTTCTCTGCGAATGAACTATCCATAAAAAGTTTTCCCATGGTTCCACGGCCCGAACGGATATTGCCAATAATCGCGGCGAGATCACCCGTGATAGTAGCCGCGTTGTCGCCGGTAACCTTGAGTTTAAGCAGTATATCATCCATGCTGATGGGCATCGTGGTCCTTATATAATCGTTATTCTCAATGATAGCCTCATCGGCCGTGCCCGGCATAATGGTCAGTATCTTATTGCCCATCAATCCATCCGACCCGATGATGGCGCTTGCATCCTTCCTGATAAAACGCCGGGTATTCTCATTTATCTGCATATCCACCTTCACCGTGGTATCGGTAATAATGACGATATCCTCTACCACGCCCACATTGATGCCCGAAAAACGTACATTGTTCCCTACCTGCAGACCCCGCACGTCCGTGAACAATCCACTGACCCGGAATGTCTCATTGAATAACTGCCGCTTTTTGCCTATAAAATAAATGCCCACAATAAAAAAGAACAATGCCGCTATCACAAATATTCCCAGCCCGACCTTTTTTCGTCCCTCGTTTTTCATGTTCCTGATTTTAATTATTCAAAAAATGAACGTATCCACCTATCTTCGCTCACTTCCAGCTCTTTATAGGTTCCTTCGGTATAACACTTTCCATCCCGTATCATCACGATGCGGTTCGCGGTGATCCTCGCGCATTCCAGGTCGTGCGTGATCACAATGCCGGAGGTATGGTACTTTTCCTGCACCTCCACAATAAGTTCGCTGATCTCCCGCGCGGTCACCGGGTCAAGTCCTGTGGTGGGTTCGTCATAAAAAATGACCTCCGGTTTTAAAATGAGTGTTCTTGCAAGTCCAATACGCTTTCTCATTCCACCGGATAGTTCAGAGGGCATTTTTTGCATGGCGGAAAGAAGACCTACGTTCTCTAAAGCTTCTTCCACTCTTTCATTTATTTCATCCTTGCTGATGCCCTGGGTGTCCCTCAAAGGGAATTCGAGATTCTCTTTAACGGTCATTGAATCGTAGAGCGCCGCGCTTTGAAAAAGGAAGCCGGTCTTTTTCCTGACCTGGTTCAACTCCTCCATTCCCATTTTTTGAATATCTTTTCCAAACAGACTGATCGAGCCCCCATCCGGGTGAAGCAGTCGCACCAGGCATTTTATCAGAACGGATTTTCCGCTTCCAGATTTACCCATCACCACAAGGTTCTCTCCTCTGCGAAGCGTGAGGCTGATGCCCTGCAACACGGCATGTCCATTGAACCCGATCCGTAGATCTGCGATCTCTATGACCCTTTCGTTGCCCGGGCCTCTAAATGCTTCCTGCGGAATTGCCATATTGGTGGTCGTTTGCATGATTATCGGTCGTAATATAAACTCGTTAGCTGTACTGCAACCATATCGATCACGAAGATCAATAACGAAGCGATCACCACGGCTGCGTTGGCAGATCTTCCTACACCCTCCGTGCCACTTGAGGAATAATACCCTTTGAAACAACCCACAATACCGATCGTGAATCCAAAAAAGAATGTCTTTATAAAAGCAGGGATGACATCTGTAAAATCCAGCTTCTCGATCACCTGCCACTCGAACAGTCGGAAATTAACATCCCCTTTGATGTTCACACCAATATAGCAGCCATACAAAGCGATCACGTCTGAGAAGATCACCAATGCAGGGATCATTAAGGTGGTAGAAAGCACTCTTGTGACCACGAGGTAATTGAAGGGATTTGTTCCTGAGACTTCCATCGCATCGATCTGTTCGGTCACCTTCATGGAAGCCAGCTCTGCCCCTATACCCGAACCTACTTTTCCGGCACAGATCAGGGCAGTAACCACGGGGCCTATTTCGCGAACAATGGAAACCGTTACCATAGCCGGCAACCACGCCTCTGCCCCGAATTGTGCCAATGTGGGGCGCGATTGAATCGTAAGTACCAGCCCCATGATTAAACCCGTGATCCCAACCAGGGGTAAAGATCTGCATCCTACGAGATAGCATTGCTTCGCAAGTTCATGCATTTCGTAGGGTGGCCGTACAAGCTCTTTAAAGAACCTGCCTGTAAAATATACTGCCCGGCCCACCGCCGAGAAAAATTCAGTTACAGGCGATGGGGCGCTCTCTACATGATCGGTTTTTGTTCTAACATCGGCCATTATGCGCGGAGTTTTGTTTCTTCGGGTTTCGGTTTGATCTTCCTGGTGAAAAAAAGACGGGGCGTACTGTGCGCCGGCATCGTGTCTCCCAGTAAATAACCCCAGGGTTTCAAAGCTTCGATGTGATCACAAAGTACTTTAATGATAGCGGTGATAGGAATTGAAATAAGCATCCCGGGTATTCCCCACAATGCGCTTCCCGCTAATACCACGATAACAGATACCAGTGCGTTAAGCTTCACTTTTGAAGCAACTACTTTGGGAACGATATAATGGTTGTCTATGAACTGAATGGTTACATAAGCTGCGATCACCATCAAGGCATACGAAAAAGATGATTTGGTAGTAAGGGCAATAATTACGGGAAGTGTAACTCCCAAGATCCCTCCCACATAAGGAATGATGTTCAACATGGCACCAATAACGCCGAACAGGATGGCATAGTCGATGCCAATGATGAGTAAACTTGTTGCCTGTAATGTAGCGATGATGGATGCCTCTACCAGCAAACCAGCAAGGTAACTTTTGATGATCTTCTTGGTAGTGAGCAGCATTGCGTTAACATCGCCCCTACGCTGTGAACTGAAAAGGCGGTGTACGAATTCGAGCAACAAAGGCTGATAGTAGAGGATCATAAAAATGTAAACCGGTATCAATACCAGAATGATGAGCGCGTGGCCGGTGTAAACCAGTGTTTGGCCGATCGCCGATTTCCCGGAGCTCAATACTTCCAGCTTCATTTCGTGGATCCAGCTATGGAGCTTTTCCGTACTGATGTGGAAGGTCTCGGAGGCCCAGTTCACAAATTGACCAGAAAGCACGTGAAGCTTTTCAACCAACACCGGGAATGACTCGCTGAACCTGGCGCCCTGGGCAGCCAAAAAAGTAATAAGCAGGAAAGCCATACACAGAACAAGCAGCAGGGTAGCGGTTATGGCCGATATACGGTTAAAACGGAGCCTGCAAAAAAAATCAACAACAGGAGTGAGTACAATGGCGATGATGGTGGCATATATTATTGGAACGATGATGTGGCTGCCCACATAGAGCATGCTCACAAAAACGAACAATCCCAGGCATATCAAAGATACCTTCGCATAGAAAGGCAATTTTATTAAAGTACCCATATCAACTTTTTGCATCCGCCTTGAACAGCGGCCGGTCCCGGCTAAACTTGCTTTTTTCTTCCAAGGGCCTTCATCAGGATAGCTATAACAGCGAAGACCAGTAAAATGTGAACGGAATTACCCGCGTTGTAGCCAATAAAACCAATGGCCCAGAAAACGATCAATATCACGGCTACTATGTATAGTAGGTTTCCCATCCTTCACGTTGTTTTCCGGGCCATCGGCATTCTTCTTCTCTTATCTACTTCACATTATTGGTTCCAATATCCTTCAGAGCCGCTCCCAACTCTTTCATGTCGTGATTAAATTCACGCCTGAACGCATCCCATTTAGAGTCGGCACTCTTGTAATTGGCCATACGCTGCTTCAGCTCCGCGTTCCTTTTTTCAACGTCAGCAACTTTTTTATTGTATTTATCGATCACCTCCTGTTTGCCCTCCTGTTTCCTGGCTTTCAGTTCAGCGATCTTCTTTTCATTTTCACGGATCTTTTCTTCTACCTCGGCCTTGAATTTAGCGTACCCGCTGGTATCGCTTTGCGTGCCATTGTCATTCTTATTTTGCGAAATGGCCGGCACGGCTACTGTCAGCATACATGCTGCCGCTATTGATCGGATGATATTTTTCATATTATTTCTTATTAGTGTTGGTGTTTTTGTCTTTTACGTTATTATTTCCAAAATCTTTGAGCGAATTACCAAGTGCTTCCATGTCGCGGTTAAACTCATCCCTGAAGCTCTCCCAGTTCTCGCGGCTCTCACCCTTGTAATCATCCATCTTGCGTTTCATCTCCTTATTCCTGGTGTCGAGCTCATTTACACGCGCACGGTATTCTTCGCGCGCCTCTTTACGCTCTTTTTCCGCTTTAGCGTTCAGTTCATCGATACGCTTTTGGTTCTCGTTGTAACGCACTTCATTTTCCGCCCTGAACTTCTCCATTTCTGCGGCGTAATCTGCCTCGGCCTTGTTTAATTCATTCTTTGCGTCGGTTACATTTTCTTTGGCATTCTCCACCTTCTCGGCAGATAAATTGCAGGAAGTCATCATACCCGCAAGCGCAAAGGCGAGTGCCATGGCTAAAATTGGTTTTGATCTCATGTGATTTTTTTTTGGTTTAGATTTTATTTTCAAAAGTAAAGGATGCAAGCAGGCATTAACGCGGATATTCGGTAAGCAAGCCTTTTGGCTAGCCAAAATGGGAAACAAAAAATGGCGGGCTTTCACCCGCCATTTTATTCGTTATCGATTTCTATTATATGATCCGTAGCAACCACAATATCAACAGTACAAGCGCTATCACCAGGAGTACGTGGATAAGTCCCCCCAGCCCAAATCCACCGGCAATGAATCCAATGGCCCACAGGATCAGGAGAACCAGGATCACTATCCACAAAAGACTCAATGCATCACCATTAGAAGCAAGAGGAGCCGGCTTGAAGACCTGCCTATCCATTTTTCGCTCAGGCAAAGAGTACAACTTCTGTGTCTTTTTAACCGGAACCGCAAGTTTTGCTTCTTTCGCTTGTTTAATTTCCTTTATGCTTTCAGAACGGGCAATACTTTGCGTTCCGTAAGTGATCCCGGGTAGATTCTGCATTTGATCGGGCGCGGGGATACTATAAATATGCCTTTCCATGCGGACGGGTTCCACCTCCGGTATTTTTTCAACCGGTTTTGTTACGGGTTTAACGCCAGCCACATAATATCCCTTCATGTAATGACGCTTCATTACAACCGTACTTGTTCCGCATGAGGTCAAAAGGGCTATGCCCGTTAGGCCTGCTATTAATAATGTAAGTAGTTTTTTCATTTTTAGTTTTAGTTTTTTATCTTAAAGTGCTCCTTCACAAATACCTCTTGCTGATCGGGCTGTATCTTATCGGTTTGCTTTACCTCTATCTGAACTCCGGCAAAATGAACATCCTCTTTTAAAAGATTCAACAATTCATCTTTAGCATGAGTGGGCCCAAATAATAATATTCTATTGCTTCCTTTTAGCTGCTCCATGATCTCCTGGTAATAAGCCTTTTCTTCGCCACGTTCCTTATTGTGCATGATGTTCTCGCTCTTGCTTAACGCATACTGCATTTCCTCATGTGTAAAATTGGACAGGATGATCTTTGAGACAAGCTCACTTGATGATGGCTCGAGTATCCTCGCGGCCGAGTGATCCATATAAACACCGCTTACCCTTTCTTTCATAAAATTTGATTTTTATATTGATACATTTTTTTCCTCAGCCCTCTTTTCTCCAGCCGTGGCTTTATGATCTTTATCTTTTATTAATTCTACGTCGCAATTGATGATCACATCGTCGCTTAGCATCACTCCCCCGGTCTCCAACGGTGTGTTCCAGGTAAGTCCCCATTCCTTTCGATCGATCTTTCCGCTCACCGTAAAGCCGGCTTTCTCATTCCCATAAGGGTCCTTCATGATTCCGCCAAAGACCACATCCAACTTAACACGTTTCGAAACATCTTTTATAGTTAGATCACCCCACAGCTCTCTTTCTTCGCCAACCGATCTTTCAAATCTTCCCTTGAAAGCGATAATGTTGAATTTCTCTACATCAAAGAATTCCGCGCTTTTCAAATGCGCATCTCTTTTTGCATCGCCCGTTTCGATCGATGCCGGATCTATCCAAACATCTACATCGGCCTCAGAAAAATGCTCATCGTTGGTGCAGATAGTGGCGTCGAATTTTTTAAAACTACCCTTTACAAAAGCGATCATGAGGTGCCTGATCTTAAAGTCTATCTCGCTATGTGAGCGATCGGGTTTCCATTTGCTTTGATTTGCCATGCGCTAAGAATATCCATAAAATTAGTTTGAGAAAAGACTTTAAGAGTAATTATTCGCCAATCACCCTTTCCGGATAGCCGGCCCGGATCAGGCCACTAATTTTGCCTGCGTGGTTACAGGGACCTGTAGCGCCCTGGATATTACACAATTCTTCTCTTCCTCCAACGCCACTTCAATGAACTCCGATTCCGTGAGATGCTTCACCTGCCCGGTTATTGACAAATGGATGTCGGTTATGGAAGTACCGTCCATTGTTAGCGTTGCTTCGGTATCCAGTAATGTGGGATCATACCCTTTCCTGGTAAGGTGAGCGCACACGGCCATGGTAAAACATCCCGCGTGGGTTGCAGCCAGCAATTCTTCCGGGTTGGCACTTTCCTCAACTTCAAATGGCGAAAGCAAAAGATTTTTTGTTTTTTTACCGGTACCTCTTTGTGTGTCAAGAGTGCCCTTTCCCTTCTTCAAACTACCCTCCCAATGTGCGAGGGCAATATAACTTGTCTTCATTGTTTTGATAATTTAAAAAAATCGCGTATCTTCTTTCTCTCTTTGAAATACTTGTTCCGTGGCGATTCTTCGTCAAGTTGCTCCATCTCTTCAAAGGCCTTCCTCAATTCATCCGGGATATCTCCTTTGTACCCGATCCGGAAGTAAGAAAAACCATTGAATGGAACCACATCCCTTGATTTTTCCAGTATCACCCGGTTCTCCGTACCATTCTTCTTAAAGTATGACATGAAATTACTCTCCCTGGATTGCGCCAACTGTTTCAGGGCGTCACTCACCGCTTGGTCTCCTACCAGGTGGTTGCACTTTTCCTGTATGGTAAAGAACATTCTCTTCCCGGCTTTGCGGTCAAGATATTTTATGAAGTCGGGGTCCTTTACCGGCATTTTGGCCACAGTTGTTGAATCAATTTCATAAAATGCCCGGGGGTCACGCCTATTGCTTTCTATGTAGTATTTTTTTCTGGCCTCATAAAGCAGAATGTATTCTTTCTCCTTGGCCGTGTATTGCATAGGTGTTATGGTCACCGAAGCCCCAGGCGTCTTTTCCAGAAATGCGGCCATCTTTTCCAGGAATCGTTCCTGCTCTGCTCTTGGATGCCTTTGCCGCATTTCCCATTTGAACGTTAGGGTCTTCTCTATCTTTTTTTCTACCTCGCTTACCTTGATGCCATAAGGAACAGTGGCGGGTTTGATGAAAATATTGGCAAGCAGGTCCAATAATACATCTCGAATCCGGAACTTCGGGTCTTTGAGGTTTCCCGTTATAGGGATCTCATAGTCTATAACATTCCCTCTTTCGCGCACAAAGGCCATGATGAGCGGCATAGGTATCCACTTCGTGTCATTACGCTTGACCCGTTTTGCAATTCGCGGATCCAGCACTACCAAATGATTTTCGCTTTCTATGCTCCCATTACGTACATGCCAGCTTCCCTTGAGCTCAGCCGACCCTCTATCCATTGGGAAAGAGGTGTATGTTATAAAATACGGGTTGAACATCGAAACAGGTATTTTTTCCATCCTATAGTCCAGGTCGAAGTCGCTGCTGTCCTTTGGGTTCATACGCAGGGAGATTCCGGCGTAACCATAGGGACGTATTCCCGTCTTAAGAACTATTTTTGCCTGCATACGGCGCTTATCAATAGAATCTGATTCGATCGACAATGGGTTGGCCGCGATAAAGAACTTTTCACTTGTAGAATAATCCGCAAAACGAAGATCGGCCTTGTCGATCTCCAAACGGTTCACCTTATAATGGCTCCGGAAGAAATTCTTACCCAGTCTTTCTACGTAGCGCGCTATTTCCAGGATCAGGTTAAAATGTGTTGGATCGGCATTGGCCTTTTTTACATTTTCTCCTCCCTTACCAAACATGTTCTGGATATTATCCAATTGGTCGTACTTCTCATAACTGAAGAAGGGATGCTTTAAGGCAATAGTATCATAATGATAGATCTTGTTCGACGGACTTACACGAACGATCTCCATCTTAAACTCATCAAAGGAAGCATAATCCTGCTTCGGGTTCTTTCCAAAATGGAAATCACTCAGTCGTAAATGTCCCCGGGCATCCACCGCTTCCGCATCGTTAAAGTCTCCGCTGGCACTCACATCTGCGTCAAAGAACGCTCTTACGGTTCCATAATTACTAAGGTCCTTAAGATACTGCTGGATAATGTTCATATCAAATTTACGCACCGTGGCCTTCAACCGGTACTTCGATTTTTTTATGTTATAGGTAAAATCAGACATTATCTCGCCGCTACCCACACCGGCTTTGAACGAAAATTTCCCGCTTACCGTATCCACATCCCAACGCAGTCCTTCAC
Source organism: uncultured Flavobacteriaceae bacterium (assembly GCA_964387075.1). GTDB lineage: Bacteria > Bacteroidota > Bacteroidia > B-17B0 > Aurantibacillaceae > PALSA-968. The sequence continues at coordinate 153,820 of CAYLVB010000002.1, read as the reverse complement.
TTTCAAAGTAGAAATCCTTTATGAAATAATCGATCGGAATTACCCGTTCACTATAATAAACGGTGCCCCCGTTTACTTCGAAATTAAGCAGGTTGAAATGCAGAGGCGCCTTGTTGTTGTCTTCCTTGGTGCTGTCACCCCTGAACTTATCGATCATATCCATGAAGTTGATCTCCTTTTTTGTTTGATCCTGGATGATCTTTAACCGGGGATTATCAAGTATAAGACCTTTGATCTCATAGGTTTTTGAAAACAGTTTAAACAAGGAGAACTTAATGCTCAGGTCATCGGAAGAAAAAAACACGCTGTCGGGATGCGCTCCCACAGTTGAATGGGGAGATTCATAGACCCTGAAATTCCTGAAATGAAAATATCCCGTAAATGGATTCACGTAGGCCCAGTCCATGCGGACCTGTCTTCCGGTATACTTCTCATCATATTTCTCTACCAGGTATTTAGCGAGTGGCGAGACGAAGACCACCACCAATAAAAGTATACCCGCCACCACACTGAACGTGATCCATAAGATTCTTCGAATACTTTTTTTAATTTTCACAAATAAGTTCTCAAAGAGTTTGAAGCTCAATACAGGCTCTTTCGCAAAGCTGTTTGACATTCAGGAACAGGTCTTCGATCTCTTCCTGCCCCTCTTGTTTCGCCGCCAGTATTTCCATGCGGGTTATTTCCTCGTCAACCAATTTATCCAGGCCCATGTAAGGCAGTGTTGAGCGCAACTTGTGGGTAGTGGCCTTTACCAGGCTGTAATTCCTTTCTTTGATCGCCCTTTCCAGCGCCCGTATTTCCTCGGGGTTCTCGGCAAGGAATATTTTGATCATCTCATCTACAAAACAGGTGTTGCCTTTTGATAGTTGCTTGAGATATTCAATGTTCACCACCCGGCCGCTTGCGTAATTTGTATTTTCCATGCGAAGTATTTTATCTACGTGTATATAACTTTTCCGAAATTAATCTTCACATAGGGATATGGCCGGTTCAATTCGTTGAATTAAGAATTAAAATAGCCGGAAACCGGTTTACTGTTCTTGCAGCGCCAAAAGCTGGTTAATTCTTATTTAAGGCTTTAAGCTATCAAAAAGCCAGCATCAACGAATAAGACGCAGACCCTCCCAAAATGAAAAATACCTTTGATGTAAAATCGGTAGCTCCGGTTCGTTGAAGCAAAAAAGCAGAACTTATGAATATCCTGGTAGTAGAAGATGACAAATTCGCGCTTACTCTCCTGAAACACTCTCTGGAAACACTCGGGCATACTGTAGAGGGAACCCTTAACGCGGAAGAAGCCATTTCCATGGCGGCCGACGGAAAATTCGACCTGATCATTAGCGATATCATGATGCCCGGCATTTCCGGTCTCTCCTTAGTAACCATTCTGCGCACCGTTCATCTCTGCACCACCCCTATTATCATCATGTCGGCACTTAGCAACAAACCACTTTTGGAATCTATCTATGACGCCGGAGCCAATGAGTTCCTGGCCAAACCGTTTTCCATTGAGGATCTTGAAGGGAAAATAAAAAAATTCGAAAAAAAAGCCGGTTAAGGTTCAAAAGCTCAGATTTGGTCGGGCTATTAAAATTCCTCGGTCAACGAATTTCGGATCGTCATGACCCACCTGCCATTAATTTTGAAAAAAAACAAAGTGAAAAAAGGTATTTATCTCCTCGCTTTCTTTGCGCTGGTCAGGGTTGTAACGGCACAACCCGCTCCTTCGGCGATAGAGCAGGCGGAATATTTCTTTGAAACTAAAAAATACGGAGCGGCCGGTAGCTTTTATGGTCAATTGCTGCAAAAGGATCCCCTGAATGCCGACCTGAATTACAAGATGGGCGTTTGCTACATGAATTCTCGTTCACAAAAAGAAAAAGCGGTTCCCTATCTGTTACGCGCCGCTGGAGAGCAGGAAAAGAACCAGGCACCGCAAACCTTCACCTACAAAATGCTGGCAGACGCAGATTTCCTGACCGGCGACTATGAGAACGCGATCACACATTATACGCGTTATAAAGAACTATTACTTAAAGACGCCGATAGGGATACTTCTGCTATCAAAAAAACCGATATGCAGATAGAGATCTGTAAACTGAATGATGAACTTAAACAGGTGAAGAGTGCCATGGCCGCTGTCATAGATCCCAAAAACAAGGCGGGAGACGGAACCTTTCCTCCCGGATACATCACCACCTATAACAGCGATAGTTCAACCGTTATTCTTAGTTTTAAAAGGTCTCTCCTTCCTGGAAAGATATCACCCGGTATGGAGTACTTTGAGAATAACGATCCTATTCCTCCAGCGACTGAAATTACAAAGACCTCTTCAGACACCAGTCGGGCGCCAAAAGAGGCAACAGTGACCACTTCGGTAGACGGCCAGATGCTTCTTACCTACCGCGATGAGCAAGGCGATGGAAATGTTTACCTCGCTGTTTTGAACGGGAACGTATGGACGGCTCCCGAAAAACTGAATGAACAGGTAAACACCACAGGATGGGAGGCCGACGAGTTCATTTCTGCGGATGGAATGGTGATGTATTTTACAAGCACAAGACCCGGGGGTTATGGAGGGAAAGACATTTACAAAGCCCTGAAGCTTTCGAACGGGGAATGGAGCAAGGCTATAAATCTGGGCTACCCGGTTAACACCCCGTATAACGAGGAAGCCCCCTTTGTTCACCCGGATGGGGCCACGCTTTTCTTCGGTTCGGATCGCTATCGTACCGATGGTTTGTTCGACATTTTCAGTGCCACACATGCTGATAGCGGATGGAGCCAGCCTTTGAATGTAGGATACCCGGTAACGCAGAAAGAGATCCCTCAAAATTTGCTTGTTAATACCAAAAAAGGCGAGACCAGCCTCTCGGAAAAAGAGAATTGCCTGGTGACATTCATCAGTCCAAAAAAAACAACGCTTACCCTGATCCGTGGAAAAGTGACGGGGCCAGAAGGAAATGCACTTTCGTCCGTAACAATAACCGTAAGCGATAATGTTAGCGGTGAGGTTACAGGACGATATTTTACGGATAGTAAAACCGGCAGTTTCGCCTTCATCCTTCCGCCGGGCAAAAATAATCATATTCGCTTTGAGGCTGAGGATCATTTATTTCATAGCGAGAACATGGATCTTAGCGCGGGAAGTGATGTATACCGCATCAATCACGCAATTGTGCTGGAACCTGTAACAGAGAATTCGAAAACCGTGCTCCGGAACATATTTTTTACAGTTGAAGATGAGCTTTCCGCAACCTCGGCTGCTGAACTGCAAAAAACAACTGAGTTCCTGAAGTCTAACCCCGGGATGCAGGTAGAAATTTCTTCGCTTGTATGCAGCGATAAAAAGGAAAAAGAGAGCAAAGAACTTATCTTGCAGGAAAAAAGAGTAAAAGCCGTGGCAAAGAACCTGGTGGCGCTTGGAGCAAAAAAGGAAAGCATAGAAACACACGTTTACCAAAAAATAAAGAGATCAGGCAAAAGAAAAAAAAGAAAACCGGTTGAGGTATTCGAAGAAGGAACCATTGAATTAAAGATCACGAAAATAAACTAACATGACCACCATAAAATTTGGAACAGACGGCTGGCGGGCCATTATCGCAAAAGATTTCACAGTTGAGAACGTAGTGAGGGTAACAGAAGGAACTGCTACCTGGCTGCTCGAACAAGAGAAAAACCCTTCGGTCGTCATTGGGTACGACACCCGTTTCGGAGGCAGCCTTTTTGCTGAAACAGCAGCTAAGATATTCTGCGCTTCCGGGATAAAGGTCTATCTCTCGAAGAACTTTGTCTCTACCCCCATGGTTTCGCTGGGCACCGTTACCTACAAAGCCAGCCTCGGCATAGTGATAACGGCAAGCCACAATCCTCCTTCTTATAACGGCTTTAAAATAAAAGGCTCCTTCGGGGGTCCTTTGCAGCCCGAGAAAATAGAGGAGATAGAAAAACGGATACCGAAGGCTGCGAAGATAGACTCCGACACACTTCATATCGAGGAATTCAGGAAAAAGAAACTGCTTGAGATCGTAGACCTTGAAACCTTATATTGTGAACACGTAGAAAAGAATTTTGACCTTGAAGCCATTCGCAGATCGGGCCTCAGGTTGGGTTATGACGCCATGTATGGCGCGGGGCAAAATGTTATCAGCAGGCTCCTGCCGGATACTGCCTTACTGCATTGTGAACATAATCCTTCCTTTAACGGACAAGCGCCTGAACCCATTCACCGCAATCTCATGGAATTCTCTGATCTTATCTCAAAGTCAGGAACGATCGATTGCGGTCTGGCTACAGACGGCGACGCCGATCGCATTGGTCTATACGATTCGGATGGAAATTTCATCGATTCCAATCACATCATCCTTCTTCTTATAAAATATCTCTACGAGGTGAAGAAACTAAAAGGAAAAGTTGTGACTTCTTTCTCGGTAAGCCCGAAGGTGAAAAAAATGTGCGACCATTTTGGGCTTGAACACCAGGTAACCCGCATAGGCTTTAAATATATAGCCTCGGTAATGATAGAAGATGATGTTTTGCTAGGCGGAGAAGAATCCGGCGGCATAGCCATAAAAGGCCACATACCTGAGCGTGACGGCATCTGGATAGGCCTAACCATTTGGGAATACATGGCCAAATCCGGTAAATCGCTGCAAGAACTGATCAAAGATGCTTACGCTATAGTGGGGCCTTTCGTTTTCGAACGCTCAGACCTGCACCTGGAAGAAGCATTGAAGAACGAGATCGTGGAAAACTGCCGCAACAATAAATACACAAATTTCGGCGACTACAAGATACAACGCATAGAGACCACAGACGGTTATAAATTCTTCTTTACCGACGATGAATGGCTGATGATACGCGCATCGGGAACCGAGCCCGTACTGAGAAATTACGCGGAGTCCGGTTCATTTAAGAGAACGGCATCTATCTTAAGAGCCGCGTCTGATACGCTACTAAATAAAAACGATGTTCCACGCAGTGCTGCGGGGCAAGCCGGATGAAACAAAAAAGGATCCTAAATGGATCCTTTTACTTTTTCTTCTACGATATTTTATTCTCTCCGATCCACTTTTACCGATGCGTCGCGCATACTCCGTATCTTATCGTGTTCGGCTTTAATAAGCGCATATTGCTTTTTCAGCAGGTATTCATGTTCTATCATTAGATCATCACTCAACAAGGTATCCTCATACGCGTGAACCGCGAAATCCTCTCCATACTCGCAGGAACTTAAAATAGCTTTTCGGTCCTTATTTGTAAGGGCCGATCGAATGTCCATCCAGACCCGGTAGAGTTTACCGGAAGCAGCAGTTCCTTCTATTGGATCGCCTCCCATCTTACTTATCTCGCTGCTCAGTTCACTCCTGCATTTTTTACTCGTTTCTACCATTTGCATGAACAGGGTCTTTAACGCGGTCTCATTGGTTTCCTTGATGGCCTGTTGATATCCGGCAATGCGGTCGTTGTTGATCTCTACCAATCCATTCAATAGATCGATCGATCTTTGATGCGTATTTTCCATATGTTTTCTTTTAGTTTTATAATCTAAGCTGCTTTTGGCCTTCGGTGATCAGGATCCTTCCGGGCATATTCAGTAGCGGATATGGTGCCGCTGTACATATTAGCGTATGCCCTTGTAAATTCTGCACCAAAAAAAAGTATCATCGACGAATAAGATACCCACAGTAAAATAAGAATGATAGAACCTGCAGCTCCGTAACCCGAAGCCGGCTCCGCCCTGCCAAAATAGAACGCGATAGCAAATTTTCCAATCGTAAATAATAAACCGGTCACCACGGATCCAAAGATCACGTGCCTCCATTTGATCTTCGCGTCAGGGAGTATTTTAAAGATGAGCCCGAATAACGTTGAAATGACCACGAGCGAAATAGCGAAATCCAATACGCGGAATAAAGCCGTTACCAGTGCCGAGCTGTCAACGCGCATCCACTCACTGATGGCGGCCAGCGCCGTTGAGATCACCAGCGAGATCAGTAGTAAGAACCCGATCGCGAGGATCAATCCAAAAGAGAACACCCGGTTTCTCAGGAATCCCCAAACACCTTTTTTAGGTACGGCTTTTACCTCCCATATCATGTTAAGTGTTTTTTGCAACTCTACGAATACGCCGGTAGCACCCACGATCAGCACGATCACTCCGATGATCGTGGCCCATATAGAAGTTTTTGTTTCGCTGGCCTTCAGAAGCATCTCGTTTACCTGGTCGGCAGTTCCCGGACCCATGGTTTGTGCGATCTGGGACATGACATGCTTGTTCACTGCCTCAGTACCAAAGAAAAAACCCGCGATCGTGATGATCAACACCAGGAGCGCGGGTAAACTGAATATGGCGTAATACGCGATGACCGCGCTTTGCCTGAAAGGATCTTTTTCACTCCAGCCTTTATAAGTGTTCTTTATAAGCTTACCCAGATGCTTGACCTTAAACTGCATGAGGCGAAAAAGATTGTTATTGTAGTTTATTTACTAATGACAAGTTTTTCACGTTTTACCTTCCTGTCATCACCAAGAATTTCTACCCAATACACGCCACTTGACTGTTCGGATATATCGATGCGGGCCACGGGATCGCTCTGCTTTTTCCTATACACAGGCTCTCCAAGACTGTTGAATATCGTGATATCAGTATGTGCATTCATCATCGCATCGCTCACGTTGAAACTTCCGGTGGAAGGATTTGGATAAAGTCCGTTCATCGCCGTTTGAGGATCAACAGGCTGAATTCCTATCAACGAAGATATCTTTGTTACAAACATATCTGTACGACCATACTCTGTCAATGAGGTGCTTCCAAAAACACCGCCATCCAGCATGGCTCCCGTTGCATACACATTTCCATTGGCTTCGGCGCATATGGCCACTCCGGATTCATAGCCCAGGGTTTCCAAAGAATCTGCCTGGCCACCAACCGTAAGGGCGCTGATGAAATTTCCGTTATTATCCATCGATGCGAAAAAGATATCCGAGCTGTCGGCGGCCGACAAAAGCTTGGTACCGAACGTGGCCACGCTTCCATACTGTCCTGTGATCACAACGTTATTCCCGTCACAACCAATGCCGCGTGCGCGATCGATCAATGCCCCACCCGCACTTTTGGCCCAAAGCGTATTTCCATTTTGATCGTAACAGGCTACATACACGTCTGCGTTACCGGCAGTGATCAATTGCGTACTTCCAAAATTGGCCGAAGCGTTAAATTCACCGCTCACAAATATCTTACCGGAGTTATCCATGGTCATCGACCAAGCCACATCATCATAGTTCCCTCCCGCTGTTGTTACCCACTGCAGACTGCCCCCGCTGGAGTATTTGGCTAAAAAAGTATCGTAGTATACTCCCGGAGAGGATAATGTTTGAGATCCAAAAACAGTTCCATTCGAGTAAAACCCGCACATATACACATTCCCCGACGCATCGCAAACCAGGGATTTAGGTTCATCCCGACCCGGACCGCCTGCTGTTTGAACCCACTGAAAATTACCGTTGGCGTCATATTTTGCAAGGCAAATATCTTCATTGCCATTCCCGTTAATGGTAACCGGCCCAAAGTCAGTGCCGCTCCTGTAATGGGCCGCAACATACACGTTACCGGCATTATCACAGGTAACCGCATGCGCCTTTTCGCTTAAAATACCCCCGGCGCTTCTTGCCCAGATAAGATTTCCGTTCAGGTCATATTTAGCAACTACGATGTCGTTATCGCCCATAGTTGTTAGCGTAGCGGTTGAACCGGAAAAATAAACTATATCCCCCGCTCCTTCGATTTCGCCGGCCACATATAAATAGGTCTTATCGGTTGCAAGTGACCGCGCGTAATCGCCCCCTATGCCACCCACTGTAGCCACCCACGAAATAGTGCCGCCGGCGTCATACTTTGCCAGATACATGTCATGATTGCCTGCGTTAGACACAGTGATGGCTCCAAACTGAGCATTGTCCTCATACTTTCCTGCAACATATACGCTGCCTGCGTTATCGGTTACAATACCATACCCGTAATCATAAGCCCATAGGCCCGCACGGTTGGTCCAGTTGAAATTCTGTGCAATTGCACTTATCAACGCCAGGTTAAAAAGTGCCAAAAAGTAAATTTTCCTCATTTTTTCATTTTTAATATTGATACAAAACTAGGTTGCTTAAAAAGTATTTACACTGCTTTTCGGTAACAGGGTCTTTGCAATCGCCCAAACAGGAAAGCGCTGTTTCATCCATGATCAATTTTACCCAGGGGGATCACTTTGGGTTCGTCAAGCACATCCTCTTCCGTATATGCCGGCTCTTCATCCATAACTATGGCGTCACCACTCTTTATTACCGCGTACTTCTCTTTTAAAGACAGAAACGGAAGTTCGATGAAACGATAGGAAAGAAAGGTGGTTGCAGCCAGCAAAACATGCACAATACCCAGAAACGCGAAGTAATTTCTCCAGCCAAATGCCACAAAGGTCTCCAGTGTCAAAAATATGAGCACCGGGTTGAACATGTAAATGCCGTACGATACCTTACCGAATCGGTTAAATAAATTGACGCCTGGGCGAAATTTCGCGTTGGGATTGAACAAAAAATTACCTGCCCAATAAGCCGCCAGGATAACGAAGAAGTACTTTTTTACAGTGGCGCTAAAGAAAGTACCGCATTCGGCATAATCAACTGCAAGGAAAAGCAATGTGAAGACCGCATACAGGCTAAGTCTCACTCCTAAAGGATGGTCGAACTTTATTTTTTCGTGAAAATACAAGTAACCAAAAAGACTACCCAAAGCCAGCACATCAATGCGGCTTAGTGTATGCATGTAAAGTGTCATCCCATATCCTTCAGCCCAGGTGGAAACATAGCCCCGGAAAAATATAGACGCCACAATGATAGCCAGCAATATCTGCGGAAGTTTTTTGGGAGGAATGAAGGCAATTAAAAGTGGGCAGAAAAGATAAAAATGCTCTTCGATACAGATAGACCACAAATGATCTGTTGCAACGGATTTGGTACCATGATGTATCACATCAAAATTACCCGCAAAAAGAAATTGGTAGAGATAATCGGGTGAAGGCTCGAAGAAAAAAAAGGTCAATACCGGTGCGGTCAATATCAAAAGAAAATACAAGGGCCAGATACGAAATGCACGGCGTATGTAAAATCTCAGTACATCCACACGCCCTGTTCGCTTATGTTCGGATAAAAGCAAATAAGTGATCAGGAACCCGCTTATAATAAAGAAGATATCAACCCCGAAAGCAAGATTATGCATAACGATCTCTACCCTTGCAAGCATACCGGGTGAGAGCGAAGATGTAATTAGATCGGGGTGCCCGAAAAAAGCCTTCCAGCCAAAAAAACAATGCAGGGTAACGATCATGTAAGCCGCCAGGAAACGGAGTGTATCCAGATTGCGAAAATAGATTCGCTGCGTATCTTCTAACTTCATCATGTTTCTTGTCAGTTTAAACTGTTAGAGATCTTTTTATCCTCGACTCTGCTGCTGGAAAAGAATACGAAGTCGAAATACCAGGAATGTTTAGCCGTATACCGCTCAGGCTGCATGAAAGAGAAGATCACCGTGTGCAAGCCGCCCTTACGCGTGATATTTAAAATACCATCCCCCCCCGGGTTCGCATCCAGGAGATCCTTTAACGGAATGGACACCAATTGCCACTTGTTCGATGCAGGTAAAGAAACGGTAGTGAACCACTCATCATCCTTATCTTTCTCCAGCTCGCCGTTATCATTGTCATCTTCCTCGAGTATTACTTTTACAAGGTCAGGTCCGCCATTCTCACTCGGTATAAGGATCCTGAAGTTTAGATGATCGGTCTCTGTATTCACGTCGAAGTTCTCTCCCACTCCTTTTCCCCAGCCTCCATACCCTTCTGCTTGATTCCAATCGACCCGGATGACAGTCTTACCCGCCATTAAATGCTCATCTACCCGGTTATTATCGAGGCCTATGACAGCGCTGCCGTAAGAAAAAAGGCGCTCCTTTGCAAGCGCACTGTCCGGGTTGAGCCCTTCAAAATCCTCCACAAGCAGAAGGATCTTATCCGCCCAGGGGATCCGGTCATACTTGCTTAATCCCGAACCTCGCTTCTCGGCGACGAGAAACTTTTTTTCAGCGCAAAAAATAACCAGCGAGGTAAAGACCAGCGCCAGTAGTACCAAAAATGCTTTCTTGTTTGTTTCCATGCGCATAGTATCAACGTGAGCCCGTTCCCAGCAAAGATATTCCAGGCACAAAAAGATAAATATCGCTTTTCGCCAATTGCCCTTTGTTGATAGTTCAAAGCAGTAAAAAAATAGGGCGGTAAAAAACAGGCTGCATGCAGCGCTTAGCTCGCGATTTGCGCAATTTCTTCGTTCGGCTATATCTAATACCATGTTACCGAATTGTAAATGAACCTGCAGTTAGCGCTTGTAATTTTGTGCAAGAGATAATTATCTCTTATTATAGAAAAAGAACGAGATCATGGAAACAAAACCAGAAATGCAGACCGGCCCCACAGATACTATGAACGTTGGGCCGCATCCAGTTAAAGAAGAAACTGAACAGGCGCCGGATACAATGATGAACCCGGGCATTAAATCAATGAACCTGTCAGGCGAACAGTTGGTGATAACAGCAGAACTGTCAGGTGTTTTTTGCCAGGGTATACAATACTACGATCTGCGGAACATCCTGTTCATTAACAATGCCGGCATGGCCAACCTTATTGAGCTTTTACGTTCGCTGCTCAAACAGGGTGTGCAGGTTCAGTTTGTAAATGTTAATGAGAAGATCAAAAGGAAGATACGATCCATGGGATTGGATCAGATCCTTATATGCAGTTAAGCTAAGCGGGTGAAAGAATTCTACTTCAGCAAGTTTGAGAACAGGAAACCCTATGGGGCCATACCTGACAATAAAATGCGAACACGGCTGTTCCAGTTCGCAGGCATCCTTACTATTGTCTTCGGTGTTGCTTACCTGAACTGGCGCTGGCGATTTTCGCTCAACCCGCAGTCCATGTGGTTCTCGGTGATGCTGGTGCTGGCAGAAACATTCAGTTTCATCAGCACGATCATGATCATCATCAATTTCTGGGCCTACCGCGACCCGGAAAAAAAGCCACCTGTTCAGTATTTATCTGAAATAGAAGAGACGGAAATGGGTTATGACAGGCCCCTTACCATTGATGTTTTTATTGCTACCTATAATGAAGAAGTAGAATTGGTGCGGTACAGCATCCGACACGCAAAAGAGCTTCGCGCGCCGGAAGGTGTGGAGGTACGCATCTATGTACTGGATGACGGGAGGCGTGACGGTAGAAACCCCAACGCGGAGAACATGAAAAAAGTTGCTGAGGAAGAAGGCGTGAGATACCTGCTGCGCGAACATAACCGGGGCTACAAAGCCGGCAATCTGAAGAACGCACTTGACCAGACATCCGGCGACCTATTTGTGATACTGGATGCAGACACCCGGGTTTTCCCCGATCTGTTGATGAACACCACCGGGTATTTCAGAAATCACAAAGTTGCGTGGGTACAAACCCCGCAGTGGTTCTATGACACCACCGAGCCCGAACCACTGGCAGACCTTATCAAACGCCGGTTCAAACTCAACAATCGCATTATTACAAAAATCACCGATCAGCTGTTTGGTAAGATCATGGTGAACGAAGATATCTATGGCAATGATCCGCGGCTGTTCTACGACGTTATTCTTCGGAAAAGGAATTATTTTAACGCGGCATTTTGCTGCGGCGCAGGCTCCATACACCGCAGGGAAGCCGTGATGGGGCTGGCCGTTAAGGATTTTGCGGACGAAATACATCGCCTGGAGGCCGAATTGATCCACCAGCATCGTGACGGCGAAATTGACGCTCAAACAAAGGCCTATGTGCTGGAACATGATATCACCCCATTCAAGTTCCACGCGTCGGAGGATATTTACACCTCGATCATGCTCCACGCCGATAAAGAAAATCGCTGGGAAAGCATTCAGCACCCCGACATAGAATGCAAAATGCTCTCTACACAAGACCTTGACAGCTGGATCAAACAACACAAACGCTACGCAGAAGGTTCGCTCGATATAGCGCTTAAAGACAACCCGCTTTTCAAAAAAGGACTTACCATAGGGCAAAGGATCTGTTATTTCAGCACCATCTGGTCGTACTTCGCGCCGTTCTGGATATTAGTGTTTTTGGTAAGTCCTATCATTTTCTTTTTCACACTCTCTTTACCGGTGCGGGCCTATAGCTTTGACTTTTTCAAATATTTTCTGCCCTTCCAGGTGATGAACACCATTGCAATGACCTTAGGATGCTGGGGCATCAGCACCAAGCGGGGCGACCAATATTATATTTCCGGATTTTGGTATATGCTTGAGGCCTTGTTCAACGTTGTGAGCGGGAAAAAAGTAAAGTTTAATGTAACGCCTAAGGATATACGCGTAGGAAAGAACACCCGGCATATCCTGCCTCACCTGCTTATCATAGGACTAACCCTGGCAGGTATTCTGTATAACATATTCCTGATCATTCAGGGCACCCATCCAACCACTTCTGGATTTGCGGCTAACACGTTCTGGTGCATTTTCAACTTTGTTTCACTGAGCATCATGATCCGGGCCGCTTACTGGCGACCTGCAGAAGTGCCCACTAATTAAAAAAAAAGATCATGAAAAAATATATCTTTCTTTTCAAACCTTTACTTTTCATCTTTAACTTATTTTTTGCCACCTGGCTGGTCTTTAAAATAGAGAAGATAAGACCTTCCGACATGGGCCGCTATGGTTATCTGTTTGAAGATGTACCTCCTCCATCGATGCTTAAAGCCCTGAATAAACAGTACCTGAAAAATCTCTGCTATGATTTTAAGAATGGGGTTGTTGACAGCTTAACTTTAGACCAAAGGATCGAGCAGCTTTTGGCAAAACCCGCTCAGCTTTCTGAAAAACAGGAGGATGCGGATGTCAAATAATAACATGGTTCACGGGGTCCTAAATTGGGAACTTCCCCTAAAAAGCTAAAAAAACTACTTACAAAAATCCCTTCTTTGGCTATAAATACCCCTGCTTCACCGAATATAGCCGGGTTTGGCCCTCCTGAGAAATATCTTTGAAACACAATTAACCGAGTAGAAACCTAAAACCAGAAAATATGCTTAATCACAAGGACCCGCTTTCCACCAATTCAACGATCACCGAATCGCTGAACCAGGAATATTTCAAAAATGACACCGGCAAAACCCCGGCCAAAACCGACGACCTGAACAGCGCCTTGAATAAGGTACGATCTGAGTTGAAGAATGACCGCAAACATCTCCTGATCGAGAAGATCAAAAGCGTGATCATTGACATGATCTATTATTCGGAAGCACAGATAAAGGTGAACTACTCCGATTTCCTGAGCCAAAAGCTCAACTGTAATTACACATATATGTCTAACCTTTTCTCTAAGGTACATGGCGATACTATTCAAAGCTTCATCATCGCCACGAAGATCGAAAGGGCAAAGGAACTGATGATGTATGATGATCTTACACTGACCGAGATCGCCTTTAAACTGCACTATAGCAGCGTGGCCCATATCTCCAACCAGTTCAAAAAAGTTACCGGTCTAAGCCCATCCGCCTTCAAGGCTTCACTGGCTCAAAACAACACCCTTCTTTCCACTAACTTTACAGCAAATACCGCTGCACCTGCTAACGAGGAATCCAAGATCATTCCTATTAACCCCGCATTAACAGCAGACAATAATAAAGAAGGATTACAGCAAGTGGAGGGTTAACCTCCACTTGTTTTTTTACTTTAGCTCTTAATGTAATAAATGGTAGCGCACCAGCTCTTCTATCGGTGACGAGATCAGCTTTCCTACCTTCATATTGTACCTTGAAGCGACCTTCTTGAGCTGATCCTTAAAAATAAATCCTACTGAGCCTACACAATTAAACGTGTATTTCTCGTAATCGGGGTATTTACTTACCAGGTTCTCAAAAAAATCGGTGAACGACTGGCTTAGGAGATTCTTAATATAACTATGTTCTTTATTATGGTCGGCAAATTTACAGAAGCTGGCCAGGAACCTGTTTGGCGTAGGCTTATGATACAGGGCGTCGAAAATATCCGCGGGTTTTAGACTGTAATATTGCGTGAATTTTCTTTCGAGGGTCCGCGGCAGATGTCCCCGCAGGTAATCCCTTACGATCTTTCTTCCAATATAGCTGCCACTGCCTTCATCGCCCAACAGGTAGCCCAAAGAATCGATGTTCTTATCGATCTCCTTCCCATTGTACATACATGTATTGGAGCCTGTTCCGATGATGGCGGCAAAACCGGGCTGATTTCCCAATAAAGCGCGCGCTGCAGCCAGCATATCATGGTTTACCGATATCTGCGCGTTGGTGAAGAATTTTCCCAGCGCTCTATTGGCTATGGTTATGTTCTCGATGTTAGAACACCCGGCCCCATAAAAAAACACCATTTTCACTTCCTCCGCGTTCAGCTGGGTTGCGAACTTGGAGCTTAGCGAATCATACATGGTGTCGGGGCCCGTAAAATAAGGATTGAAGCCAATCGTGCTATACCTAGAAAAGTTCTTACTTCCGTCGGTAAGCACCCAATCGGTCTTTGTAGAACCACTGTCTGCTATTAGTATCATTTGTCTTCTTATAGATCACGCACTTACCGCGTATTCCCGTCCTTCGGGGTGCATGCCGGGCACTGAACTTGTCATGCTTTCCCGACCAAGTGTATATACGTGCACTTTCTTCCTTTCCTCCTGCAGTTTCCTCAGTCTTCCTTCCAGGTCGCTGAAAGCATTCATAAAGAACATATAGGCGTCGTAAGGCGAATCATAAGGGCTGAAATACTTGTGTACATCACCGTCATTCCAGAATTTTGTACACATGTAATAATAATGGTCGGAGGTCTGCAATTTCTCCCAGTCCTTTATAATACGCTCGTCGTTACAGGACCGGATCTCCTCTTCCAGTGAATAAACCTGCTTGAAAGCTTCACGTTGCATAGAATTGCTGAGCCAGGCCGAAAGATCACGCTCGGTATCTGCCCAGGAAATAAAACTGTGCGCATCGTAAACTTCACGGGCAGGATAGGCTTCAACTACCTCAGATGGAGTTTTAAAATTAAAATCGGGATGCTTGAGGATCTGTGCAGGTAAATGATCCAGGAATTCAAAAATGCCGGTTGACTCCCATTGATGCTCGCCAAAAGTTTCGTAATCCATGAAAAGGTTTACGGTTTCGCCGCAGCCGGCCACCTGGTAAAGCCAATTGGAGAACTTATCCGCGGTAAGCGGGAACTGCGCCCACCCTTTGTCCGAAAAACGGAAAGCGATATCATCCGAAAGCAGGTGATTTTTCAGTAGCAGTTTCAAATTAGGATCGCCGATCACAGGTTTGTATAAAAAGTTCGGGCTTCTGCCGTTCAGCAACCGGTCTACACCTTCACATAAAACCCCTTTAAAACCCATGCTCTCTACGAAGGCCGCCAATTCGTTATTATAGATCAATTCTGTGTTACGGAATATTTTGGGAGTTTGCCCAAAATAACGCTGAATGGCGGATGTGTGTTTTTCTACCTGTCTTTTAAATTCATTCCTGGAATGAATGAAGCTCAGTGAGTGATAATACGTTTCGGCCAGGAATTCAACACAGCCGGTTTGCGCCAGCTCCTGGAAGGATCTTAATACATCCGGTCTGTACCTTTCAAACTGCTCGAGCGCAGTGCCGCTGATCGAATAGCTGATACGGAACTCACCATTGTGACGACGGATCAGATCGAGCATTTTTTGATTGGTTGGCAAATAACATTTGTCGGCCACCTTATTCATGATGTCGCGGTTCTTTTGCTCATCTTCGTAATTGTGATCCTTACCAATGTCGAAATAAGAGTAATTTCTCACCCGGAATGGCTGGTGTACCTGGAAATAAAAGCAGATCGATGTCATGAGTTTGATTTTAGAGTTTATATGAATTGATGTTCTGAATACGCGTTTATGATCTTCCTGGCTGAAATATCCCAGCTGATATGCCCAAGGTTCTGCGATGCGTCATGCACAACCTTTCGGCTTAGTACCGGGTTGCTTAAGAGGTTGAGGATATAATCAGCGGCCTTATCAATATCCCAAAAGTCGAACTTCAGCGAGCCGCGCAGTACTTCCGCCACGCCCGATTGCTTGGATATTACGCAGGGCACACCGAATTGCGCTGCTTCTACAGCAGATAGACCAAAGGGTTCGGATACGGAAGGCATGCAATAAACATCACTGAAGGAAAGGAGATATTGTAACCTTTCCTGATTCAAAAAACCAGTCATGTGAAAACGATGCCCAATGTTGCGATACGCGCTGCTATCGAGCATCTGCTTGAAATTATCGCCTACACCGGCCATTACAAACCGTACTTCCGGGTTACTTTCCAATACACGCGCCGCTATATCCAAAAATTTCTCCGGGCCCTTTTGACGTGTAAGCCGGCCAACGAACAAAACGGTTTTTTCCCTGTAGGGTCTGGGGCTTTTAAAAGGCTTCACGAAATTGCTTCCGTTATGCACCACGCGCATTTTTTGCTTATTCACACCGTAATACTGTTCGATATTGGAAGCTGTGAAATTGCTGACCGGCACTAACAGATCGGCGCGTTCCATTCCATATTTTTCAAGATCGTATACCCATCCCCGGCTATCCACTCCTCCCCGATCGACCTCCAGGGAGTGAATGTGCATGACCAATGGCTTGCCTGTTTGTTCCTTTATGCGAAGGCCTGCCAACATGGTCATCCAATCGTGCGCATGGATCACATCAAATTCCATTTTGGAGGCCACAGACGCGGCTATCTCAGAGAAACGGTGCACCTTGCCAATTACATCTCCTTCGTATAAATTATCGATATCAAAGGGGTTGAGCGAATCTTTATTGCCCTCTGCCTGATGAGCTTGCGAGCTTGAATAATATGGATTCAGGTCAGCAGGAATTGACTTTAATTCAAAAGGTAATTTCTTTCCGGCTGGTCCCGGCTCAAGCGAATTGATATCCATGTTATTCATACCAAGCAGGTTCACCGCTTTCACTTTGTACCCTTTGCTGGATTTTGGAACGATCATCGTCACCTCCGCCAGATCAGACATTGCGCCTGAAAGGTCGTGACAGGCCACTCCTAATCCGCCGTTAATTATCGGCGGGAATTCCCATCCCAGCATTAATACTCTTGGTAAATTACTTCTCATGTAAGGTCTCTGGTATGATCACTGCCCCGGATGTTTAAAGCGTTCACAGGGCTTTTCATTATGCAAACCTATTTGAGAAAAAGAGGTTTTATTTCTTATTTCGTTGACGGTGCTATTATTGTAGCCAAACAAGGAAATTGTTGGCCTGACACCTTTTTGTGTGCATTTTCACTCTTAAAAGGTAATTTTAACCGCGCGTTTTAGCTATGAAAATTGCCATTTCACCGAATTAGGTCTTTGCCTTCCTCTTGTCTCACTAACTTTGTAGTAGAAAATGCGGAATGGGCTTTTCATATTCTTCCTGGTACTGTTGACATATGGATCTCTCGCTCAACAGGAGGCAGGTTGCGAAAGAAAAGTTGAAGGGTTAAGCGCTGCGGAATTTACGATCTCGCAGAACTTCCCGAATCCCGCGAAAGAAATTACGTTCATTAAAATTCAGCTGAATTCGGAAGGTCCGGTCTCGCTGAAAGTATACGATCTGCTTGGAAACCCCGTTTCTTCCTTGCTTGACCAGAACATGATACCGGGTGTCTATTCTGTAGAGGTTGATGCGGGTCAAATGCCCAACGGCATTTACTTTTATGTTTTGAAAAAGGCCTGCCTTTCTCAAACCGTAAAAATGATCGTTTCCAGGTGAAACAAAAAAGCCTCCGCGTATACGCGGAGGCTTTTTTTATTTACCGGATCAAATTATCCCTTGGCAAGGATCACTTTCGCGGTCTTCATGCGTTCACCCTGCTTCACACGAACGATGTAAAGTCCGCTGGCCAGGTCGGTGAACTGGAGATCCACTTCTTCCTTACCCCTGTTAAATTCGGCCGTGCTCTTGGTCAGCACTAACCTTCCTTCGATATTGAACACTTCGATCTCGTATTTGCGTTCCAGTACATTCTGCTTATTAAGCTGAATGCTGAACTTACCATTGGTTGGGTTCGGGAACACTTTAGAGATCTCAAAATCCAGTCCTTCGTTATCGTTAGTTGCTTCAGCAACCGGTGTTGATCCAAACTGTGTATAGGTTGGAGGCAGGTTGGCTGCCGCGTGGTTGTTCAGGGTGTACTCGTACTTTTTAATGATCGCACCGGAGGCGTTGAACACTAACAGGACAGTAGACTGCGCAGGCAACACATCGTTGTATTCGTTAGCAAGACCCGCGTTCACATTTATCTTAAGCGGGTTGTTACCGCCCACCGTTGCCGTATTGAGCTTTATGGTGAAATTATAATTAGTGGTCAACTCCTGGTTCATGATAAGTACAGCAGTTTGTGAAGCACTCTTACTTGCATAGGTTTTGATGTTGGCCTTATTCACACTACCGATCATGAAATTACCCCTGAAATTATCAGCCATCATCTTAAAGTGATAATACGTGGGCTTCTTTGTATTGGTACCCGCGTCGATATAGCCAATGTTCAGCGCCTGGCTATTGCCTTCGGCTACGCTCCAGAAATTCACGAAATCAACTTTATTGAACATGGCTATGGCCATCATCTCGGCCCAAAACTGGCCACCCACGAAACTATTGGCGCCCACGCCATACAGGTTGTCGTTACTCGCGTTCTTATAATCAACGTTCAATTCGGTGATCGCTGTAGTAAGCGCGTTGGCCCCCACACGACCATGCGCCGCATTACAAGCCGCTACACGTGTGTTCAGGTAAGCCAGGTTATCGTTCATACCATTGGTTGCCCATAGTTTAGAAATAACATCATTTCTGTTCTGTGTACCATTGAAAGGATACGTGTGGAAAGATATAATATCGAGGTAATATCTCCCATAAGCATCCTTTCCGGTTATATCGTCCGGACCATTTGGCGTAGTAAGTCCATTCATGATCCCTTGGTTGAACCAGGCACACTCAGGGCCCATAATAAGAATAGATGGGTCGGTTTGTTTCATGGCAGTTGAGAACGACTTCAAATAGGCGGCAACCTGCCCGGCACTGGTATATGAGTATCCAAGGTCGGGTTCATTACCGATGCTCCAATATTTGATATTCCTTCCCTTTGTAATATTTATATAACGTACAATATCAGCAGCCTGCTGCGCGCTGTAACGATACATGTGGAAAGGCACCTGGATGACAGGCTCCATACCGCGAGCGCGGATAGAGTCGATCATACGAATATACTGGTACTGTGTAGGCATGTTCTTATCTACCCCAATACCTCCAAAACGTACCAGATTGGCACCACTGGCCTTGATCTCGCCCCAGTACTTATGCAGTTTTCCGTAATAAATGCAAGGAGGTTCCGTACAATTCTGCACATCACCGATCGTATCGGGCATCCACGCGTTTTGACCGAAAAAGTGACTTGAGATGACCTGCGCCTGATTTTTTTGTACTGAAAAGAATAAACCTGCTATAAGAAGAGTGAATTGAATTGCTTTTTTTAACTGTTTCATTTTATCGTTTTAAGTGACACAATGTGTGAAAGTGGTGCTGGATATCCCGGCTACGTTTTCCCGGTTCCGGGCTATCTTTTTTGCCCTTTCACTGTTAACTTTCATTTTATACGGGCGTTCACCGATAAGGTTGGGATGCGGGCCATGATTTAACAGATTTTGGCGATCTTTTTCAGGCGCTCGGCGATACGGTTTTCATATTGGGAAATTTCGCTGTTAATTCTCTTTTTGATCCTGTAAACGGGCGCGTTTATACTGGAGAAACAGACTTTTGTACAGAAATAGCTTCTTCCAAAAAAGAAATTTTTTAAAGCAGTATATTTTTCCTGCACTTGGCTATCTATTCCACTTCTTAGGCGAAAAGGGAGCGATCTTTTATGCTGCACAGTGTACTTTTAAAGCGCCATTGCCGAATACATCGATCTAAAGAAAGTAAAATGGAAACAAAAAAAACACACCTGGCGAGATATTCCGATACGGAACTGCTCGAATTCAAAGAAATGATCACCGTTAAACTGGAGGAGTCAAAAAAGATCTATGAACTGATGAAAGAAACTCTTTCCCTGAAAGATGATCACGGAACGGACGATACATCGCCAACCTTCAAACTTGTGGAAGACGGAAGTGATACGGCCAGCAAGGAGGAAATGGCACAATATGCCATACGTCAATTAAAATTCATTAAACACCTCGAGAACGCGCTAGTACGGATTGAAAATAAAACGTATGGCGTTTGCCGCATGACCGGTAAGCTGATCTCCAAAGAAAGGCTTAGAAGTGTGCCGCATTCAACCTTGTCAATTGATGCCAAGCTTGGCAACGAGGGTCGCGTGTGATCTATCACCTAATTAAAAAAAATCATATGAAAAGAATAATTACGACACTTCTGCTTTTCGGCTCCCTCTTCTTAAATGCCCAGGTATATAATGGCGGCGGCGGGGCCATACTCAATAACGGGGTAGATACTTATTTTCCCATCAACGTCACCGGCCTCCCTGCGCAGATAGACAGTGTTTTTGGATTGGAAAAGGTATGCTTTACACTTAATCATCCAGCCAATTCAGAGTTGTATATCTACCTGAGATCGCCATCCGGAACGATCGTAGAGCTCACGCTCGGCAGCAGTTCCAACGGCTCTAATTATACAAACAGCTGCTTTGACAATCAATCTACCACCTCTTCTACACTGGGATCTGCACCTTACACCGGAACCTACAAACCGGTTGGTTACCTGGGCAGGTTCAATACAGGGCAAGCGGGAAACGGCACATGGAATTTAATTGTGCACGATGGTTTCCCGGGAATTAACGCGGGCACACTGGTGTCGTGGAGTTTGACATTCGGAAGTTCTATACCCGCCCCCCCGGTCTTCCTGAAATCATCTAATCTTCCCATCGTGTTCATCAATACCTCCCAGCCCATCACGGAGGCCAACACGGTTGTGAACATGGGCATTGTTTGGAATGGGGCCAATCGAAATTATGTTACGGATCCCTGGAATAATTATAACGGTAAAGCAGAGATACATGTGCGTGGCAGCAGTACCAAGAACTTTGAAAAAAAATCCTATTCATTCGAAACACAAACCATCACAGGGTCAGAATTGATCGGCCCGATACTGGGAATGCCGCTTGAAAGCGACTGGATACTGGGTGCTTCCTATATTGACAAAACACTCATAAGGATACCCCTGGCATACGATCTTTTCCGGAAAATGGGACATTACGCGCCACGCTACAAGAGTGTTGAAGTGGTGATCAATAACGAATACCAGGGCGTTTACGGTTTAATGGAAAAAGTAAAACGCGATTCGAACCGCGTGCATGTTCATACACTCAGTAATACGGCAAATTCCTTTCCGGCGGTGTCGGGCGGCTACATAGTTAAAATAGACCGAACTGATGAAGCGGGCTGGTATTCCTTATTGCCCGGAGATTGTCAATCGGGCACGCGCTTTTATTACAACTACGTATATCCTAAGGATGTTGATATAACGCTGGCGCAAAAGAACTACATCAAAAGTTATGTTGACAGTTTTGAGACGGCCATGAACGCATGGAATTATACTGACCCGCTTGTGGGTTACAGAAAATACATTGCGCTTGGCTCCTTTGTTGATTATTTCATACTGAATGAGCTAAGTAAGAATGTTGACGCTTACCGCCTAAGCACTTACCTGTACAAGAAAGACTACTCAAAAGGCGGAAAAATGCACATTGGCCCGGTATGGGATTACGACATTGCCTGGCACAATTGCAATTACGGAAACACAACCAGCCCGGTGGGTTGGCAATACCAGTCGCAGGACTGTACTTATCCTGCACCTACCTGGTGGAGCCGTATGATGCAGGATCCGCAATTTACCAACGAACTTTACTGCCGATGGAATAATTACAGGCAGAGCTTCCTAAGCCTGACTGCGATCAATAATTACATAGATTCTTCGGCAAACGCGCTTGGCGAATCACAGCAGCGGAATTTCAAGCAGTTCCCGATCATTGGTGCTTTTATTTTTCCAAATCCGCAATCGCAGGCCGGCGCTTCGTATTGGGGCGAGGTCAACGACCTGAAGAACTGGGTAGCTAACCGCATTGCCTGGATGGATGCCGCCATTGTAGGGCAATGCAATATCCAGGTTGCCGCGAACCAAAAACCACCGGAGGAACTATCGGTTTATCCAAACCCCATGCACTCGAACACAACCTTCAAACTTCATCTGTCAAAAAGCGCGGAAATTTCCCTAAGCGTGACGGATCTGGTTGGAAAAGAAGTGGCACGCTACCTGAATGCGCACGCGGCTGTTGGAGAATCCAGCATTGTGTTCGAGAGGAACCAGTTACCGGCAGGGGTTTACTTTTATCAGCTCCAGGTAGATAATGATGTGCGCAAAGGGAAATTAGTGATCCAATAAGCTACCGGATCAATTTAATAAAGGAAGATTCTTTACTCCCGCCTTCAAAATAGGGATTGCGAACGACGGCTTCCCGGAATGACGAGAGCGAGCCCTTTGAGGAGTTCAAAAGGAACGACTTCCTTTCATTGAACCAGGCGACCATGCGCACCTTGCTCATGTCGGTGCTTAAAGTCCTACTCATTTGAAGGATCCATTCTGCCTTGGATGGTGCATCACCTCCTTCATTTTGACTTCTTTCCCTGGTTGCAGTTTCGCAAACGATCACCTCCTTATCTTTGAGAAAATGGGTGAAAAGAAAATAGTTCTCAATCCCTTCTTTTAAAAATGAACGCCACAGAACGGCATCCTGGTCGGCTCCGTTATAAATATCCATACCCAGCAGGTCTACATACGCATCGCCCGGGTATGCATCCATGATGAAGTTCCAGCTTTCCTGGGGCACCGACATGGAGTTTGGGCACCAGACAAACCGCACATTCTTTACATTTTCTTTAGCGAAAAGGTCATGCATGTGCCGGAAGGCCTTGACGAATAATTTCGGGTCATGGTCATTCTTAGAAAGGCACCAGGGATACCAATTGCCGTTGAATTCATGCAGTAACCTCACTAAAACAATTCCATCGACCTCCTTGATGCGTTTGGCCCACTGTGTAAGGAAAGCGTCAAGGTGCCCTTCGGTGATAGAATAGAGGTTAGGTTGTTTGATCTTTGAACCAACATTCACATACCGGTTCTCTAAGGTTATCATCGGCTGGTAACCGGCGGAAATAAGATCATTGATCTGCTTTACCAAAGGGTAATTGTTAGGCATGCTGCCTCCATCTGTAGCCAGCGGTTGAAAAAAATGCACAACAGTAAGACTTTTCTCCTGGCCAAACATTTTTTCAAATGCTTGAGGGATCCAAAGAACATCCAGATCTTCTTCCTTCGCCCAAAAACCAATGGCGCAGGTACTCTCACTCGCTTTAGCCGGGGCAAATTTTCCATAAGAGAAATTGAAAAGATCAAAAGATACCTGCTCATTCACCTGAAGATG
The DNA here is from genome assembly GCA_964387075.1 of uncultured Flavobacteriaceae bacterium. Classification (GTDB taxonomy): domain Bacteria; phylum Bacteroidota; class Bacteroidia; order B-17B0; family Aurantibacillaceae; genus PALSA-968. The sequence continues at coordinate 130,216 of CAYLVB010000002.1, read as the reverse complement.
ATCAAAAACAAACAGCAATTCCAATAATTTCCCATCCTTATACGAACAATTGAATGTCCCGTCTCCCCCGGCGTTCCTGTCCTTGAGATCTGCCAGGGGTAAAGAAACAATTTTCCAGGGATCAATTCCCGTTGATGGTTCCAAAATAATCTCTCCGGTCCAGGCATCATCCAGGGCTTCCTGGTACATACCATCCCCATTATCATCCTCACGCATCTCTAGACGCAGGGTAAGTTTCTTCCCTAAATAATTACAAAAGAAATTAAAATGGTCGGTGGCCTTCTCCAGTTCGATCAATGTGTTCATGCCTTTTCCCCACCCGCCATGTTCGATCCCGGATCTACAATTGAGTGTAATGAAACGACTCTCTATGTAATTAGTACCGGTGTTCCCACGCTTTTGTATCGCTGCGCTTATTTTTCCGTATGAGAAGATCCCGTTCTTTACCAGGTCCTTATCTCCCACGGCAAACCCTTCGAAATCCTCTACGATATATTTCAGTTGGGCGGTCAGTGATAACTGCAGGAAACAAAAAATCAGAAAGATCCTGTAAGGCATGGGCTTTTTATTACCATATCCAGTTGGCGATCACGCGGAATTGCCCATCAATAAATCCATATCCCGGGTATTTTTTATCCGAAGGATTGAACCTGTTGATCGCCCAGTTGCCATAGGTAATGGAAATGCGGAACGAGCGCCAGTCGAAATAACCAAAGCCATAAGAATAATCGGGGTCCCAGGGTTGACGCTGCGCGGGATTTACATAATAATAAGCTGCGCCTTCTACATAGAGGTTTCTCCAAATAGTAAAACGAGCAGCCATTCCGAGCGACGGCTTACCGGAGCTAAAACCGCCATGTGTTACATCAAACTCATCGCGGTATTTTATGGCATAACGAACAAAATACATGAATTTAAGATTGGTCGTACTATCCAGGCGTAGTGTTTTGCCCAGCAGGTTATGCGCATAAGAAACGAAATAATAGCCCTCCAGGAATTTATCGCCCATTGTCTTTAGGTCGTCGGTATACTTGTTGTTTATATAGTTCTCGTACCCGTAATTGAACTTATTAGGCCTCCAATTGTACCTGGCTATCGAGTAAGAATAATCAGATATCCAGCGGGCTGTAGCGCGATTGTTGAAGTCGAAGAAAAAAGTGGTATTGAAGCTGAACTCTTCAAAGAAGCGGATCTTTGTAAAAACACCGAGGGCGTGCCGATATTCCTCCCTCACAGAGGTTTCATCGGCAATGAGCACCCGCCCGGTGTTGTAGGATAAATTCCCGGAGATCCTGTTCTTCCCCATCAGGTATTTGTTCACGTGAAAAACATCACGGAAATTCCGCATGTCCTTGAACTTCGTGATACGTTTAACGGCAAAATCGTAATACAGTCGCCTGGGCTCCTCGTTGATCACGATCTGCGCTTTTACGCCAAGTGAGCAGAACAACCAGAATAGTACAATGTATTTTACCTGAACGGGTGCTGTTACTTTGCTCATATATGCTAATTATGAGCGGCATAAGCCGCCGGATTATTTTCTTACTTGCAGTGCGAAAGGAGATTATTATACGCGGCGTCACTTCCCAGTTTCACCGCTTTGTCAAGATCCTCACATCCGCCTGCCTTGTCGCCTATCCCATACCGGGCCATGCCCCGCTGGTTGTACGCACTTTCGTAATCGGGTTTATACTCAATGGCCTTGGTATAATCCGCTATTTCTCCATTTACATCATTCAGCTTGCTCTTTGCAAGTCCGCGGTAATAGAACGCGGCAGAATAATCCGGCTTCAATTTGATGGCCTCTGTGTAATCATCGATCGCGGATTTGTAATCCTTAAGATCGTGCTTCAATTGACCGCGGTTCAGATAAGCAATGGGATCGTCGGCCCTCATTTTAATGGCTTCATTATAATCATCAAAAGCGCCGCGGAGATCTTTCAAACGGCAACGCACATTGGCCCTTCGATTATAGGTTTCAGCATCAGGCTTCAGCTGGATCACCATGTTGAAATCATTAAGCGCTTCGAAATATTTCTTTTGCTGGTAATAGATCAAACCGCGGTTAAAATATACATCCACCTTACCCTTGTCTAATTCAATGGCCTTGGTATAATCCGCTATGGCCGTAGCGTAATTTCCCATTACAGAGTGAACAATGCCACGACTGTTATAGGCCTGGGCATCATTAGGTCTTAAGGAGATCACTTTATTGATATCCTTAAGCTCACCGGTATAATCCCCTATCATTCCTTTTACAATGCTTCGGTTATAATAAGCATCTGCTCTTTCGGGTTTCATGCGGATACTGTAATCGAAGTCAGACATGGCCGCTTTCAGGTTATCCAGCAAGGCGAGCGTTAATCCTTTGTTGTAATGTATCTCGTATTGTTCTTCCCAGCTTGGTTTTAATTTTAAGGCGCGGTTGTAATCGGAAATGGCACTCTTGTAATCCAATAACTGGCTTTTTACCTGCGCGCGGTTGATGTAGGCCGCTACCAGGGTTGAGTCGGCGTCCAATGCCTTGGTAAAATCGGCTATAGCCTCATGGTAGGACTTTGCATTCTTTTTTTCAATGCCTGAATTTAGATACGTAAGTGCCGTGGTAACAGTAGCCGGATTGGAGGCGCCGGCGGTTGCAGTTGCGTTGCTTGCAAAATCCTTATTTTCGCCGGGTTGCGTGAGCGCTACCTGAAAAGTGAGAAAAAATATTGCAAAAGATATGGCGCAGGGAATTTTCATCTTTGCTTAAGTAAAGTAAAGTACGCCCGCTATTACCGCCGAAGCGACAGCCAGGCCGTATGCCAGTTTTTTTACAAGTTCTTTGTTGCGGGTGCTTGATTGCTGATTCTCGCGGATCTCATCTTCCACAAGCAAAGCCTCGATCTTATCAATGATCTGTTTCTCCCCGTGGCCCTGCTTCAATATATAATCATCAGCGCCTGCCTGTAACAATTTCAAAGCAAGTTTCATATCCTTGTTGTTGGTGAGCATCAGCACATGAATGGCAGGGTTGTATTTTTTTATTTCCAGCAATGTATCGTAACCGTTCATTCCCGGGAGCGCATAATCCAATATGATCACATCGGGGTTTTGAGAAAGGTTCTGGAGACACTCTTCTCCCGATTTGAAACTGGAGAATTTATATACACTATCCTTAGACAGGATATAATCCAGCATCATCGAATAGATCTCGTTATCCTCTACGATAAAAATATGTTCCCTTGTTTCGTTGAGCATAGAATTTCTCCATTTCCTTTTCAAAGGTAGAGCGTGAGTGAAGGAGAACTTTTCATATTCGTCCACAAGGTATTTTCAGTAGCCTGAATAGGAAAATTGTTGCGTGGGAAAACCCGCTTTAAGAGGGAAGTAATATCTTGGATCTATCCCTGCCCCCGGGGCCCTTTTGTCCCTCGGAAGGACTTTGCAGAGACAGGTCTTTATCAACAGTTAAAAAATAGTCAATTCCCTCCCAATTCCCGGATTCGTGCCAATAAAAAGTAAAGATCACTTTTTGGCCATGCGCGAGATCGTTCGTAGACAGATCGGCAAAATGTACGCCCAGACCTGAGTCCAGCGTGGTTTCTTCCTGCCAGGTTGCCCAATCATCCTTGGTCCAACGTATGGTGGCAGAAGCGAGGCAATGCAATCGAAGGTTTTTTTCTTTTGGGAAAGATTTGTGCTGATTATTAAAGTTCCAGATGAAGATGTTTGAATCCGTCTTCTTAACGAGGTAGCGTTCGCGGGTCTGCGCGGGCATGTCAAAGATCTTCTTGGCTTTGAGCGACCTGCACAGCTTCATGTATTCTGAGTGGGCCCACACCAGGGGCATGGCCGAGCCGGAAGCTTTTCCGAGAAACAATCCGCATTCGGGAATGTCCTCCGAATCCCATATCTGCTCGGGGAACAATCCTGTTTCATTAGCATAGTTCTCTACGGTCTTCAGTAATTCCTGGGCGTAGGCCATGTTTCCGGCCGCCACTTCATAGTGCGCGCGTTCGCCGGTAAGCAAAGGCCAGGGTCGTCCGATGCCGGTGCAGTTGAACGGTCTGCCATCTACCTGCTCGCCATAACCATCGCCATTGTACCTGTACCAAACCGGCCCCGAAGGTCCTTCAAATTTCAAAGTGGCGTCGATGACTTTGATGGTATTCAAAATTCTTGGATCATCTGCCGATCGCAAACCGTATCGTACCAGCGCGAGCGCGTCCGGGCTCACCATTTCTGATGCGGGACAAATATTCTCACCCTTGGGTCGGTTCGAGATCGTGAGCAGATCTGCGCCCGGGTTTCCCGATTCAAAAGCATTTTTGGAACTGATGCGCACGTAATATCCTTCTACTCCCACAAATTTTGCAAGATCGGAGCCGGTTACATAGGTCCAGCGCTCCACGCTGGAATTCCATGAATCCGCGGTTTCCCTGAGGTAAACCGCCAGCAGCGGCTCATTGTTGAGATCCGCGTAATCCGCCGCTATCAGCAGGGCGGCTATCTCTACCGCAATGGTGAAGGTGGAGTATCCGGCATTTTCCTCCCAGCGGTCCTGCTCGGTAATAGGCCCGTTCATAACCAGGTAACTCGCGGCTTTACGGATCATGGGCCAAAAATGCTTTATTTCCGCTTCGCTTAAATTCGTTTCACGGTTAACAAGATCGACGAGCAAAATAGGAAGCGCGGTTTGATCCATCTGTATCCCTTTCCAATAAGGTTCTCCGTCAAGCCACATGTTCTGCGACCAGTGCCCATCCGCTTCTTGTGTAACCATCAGGTAATTCAATACACGGCGAGCGTCCTTGAAAGCTTTCGCTGCCAATAAGCCTCCGGCTGTTTGCACCATATCACGTGGCCATACTAAGTGATAGCCTCCCAGATCATCGTCGCCTTTATTAAAGCCCCAGGGAATAGAGAGACTCGCGATCAAGCCGCCCGGGTGACGTTTTGACTCGTGCACGCGCAGCATGGCTGCGCTGATGCCGAAATATTTTGGTGAACCGTTCTTCTTAGAATCGGCGATGTAAAGCGTTTTTTTCCATTCCTCCCATTCCTGTATGAATTTGGTCTTTGCCGACTCAAAACTCTCGAGTATGCTTGCCCGCGCGCGTTGCCCGGCCTCTTCGGGGCTTGTACCAAACCCCAGGGCCACCACAAAATTGTTCGTATTGGATTCCTGCATATCGAACTCGCCGGTAAGTGCCACGTTCCCGTTCTCGGCGCGCTCAAATTCCCAGGCCATCTCTTTATGATTTTTCAGGTCCTGCCATCCGTCAGAAGTTCCTACGAAACCGGCCGAGCCCTTTTTCCAGGGAATGGAGCAGGCAAGCGCCATGGCTACCCCGTTGCGTTGCGCAAATAACATGGATAGTCCTTTGTAGTTTCCTACCCAAGCTGTGTTTCCGGCGCCTGAATTTCCGATATGCGGCGCGAGGAGTATGAACATTTTAAAATCCTTTCTCTTCTTGTTCATAGGAAAGAACTGGATGCGCTGCAGGATCGTATCGCGGGATGGATCGGAGATGATCTCCTTCTCTATGCGGTAATGATGGGCTTTACAGGAATTCGTAACAATATATCCCGGAACTCCATTGGCGATGTTCTTGATATGATGCACGGTATCGCATTTCTCTTCTGAGAAAAATTCCTTGCCATCGGTAACGATCAGGTTCAGATCGCGGGTACAGGCCTTATCCACCTGGGGATAATAGATCTCGTTCAGGATGCCATTACTGATCGAATACCAAACTTTACTGGTTGAGTGCAATGCACTTCCGACCCCGCTTTTAGCGCTGGTTGTCCACCTTGCGTCAATGCCCGGCCAACCAAACGCAAATTTTTCTTTCTTATACATTCTTATAGATTTCTAGGTTCCTGGAGATGATCTCCTCCTGATGTTACATTATTTTTTGGCTGATCTTTTTCCCGTTTTTTTCTTAACGATCGGCTCGGTTCTCTTATTTACCTTATTATCGGGCTGAACGATCTTGTCCGGTGTACTGACAACAAGCCCGGGGCCCGAGATCTCATCGAAATAATAGGTGTCGGAAGTGGAAGAGTTCGGATTGAAGAGAAGGACCACCTGGTCTATCTCGGTCGTGGAGGTTTCGCTTCCCTGGGGTATCTGCGAAAATTTAAATTCAAGCTCTTCCCAGGCATTACTAACGGTAGTGAAGGCCTGGTACTGGCTGTTGGTGCCCGCAGGATAATCGCTGTTGCCTCTTTTACTGCCCAACAATATTTCTACAAGTGTTCCGGCTGGCGCTGAGGTGTAGATCTTCATTTTCAATTTGGGAGGTTCGCCCAGGTAAGTTGCATAAGCACTCACATCGGAAAGATTAGAAGGCAACTTCATTTTAATGTTGTCGAATTTTTTGGATCCGTTTCGCACATAGAGGGCGCAGGTGGCGCTGGGATTGATCTTATTAGGGGCCGGGTTGGCAGCAAGTGTGTCGAGCACCCCGCTTTTTTCGTGATAATGTATCACCTTGGAACCCTCAAAGTTATCGTAGATAGTTTGCGCCTGCAGGTAAGGCAGGCCCGCGAGCAATAAAAGGGTCGCAAGGCGATAACGCCTGCGAACGGCCTTTTTTCTTTTTCGGACCGATCCTAAGAATCGGTTCAATGCATGTTCCTCAGATAAGATCTCTGTGAATTTATCGAAGAAGGCAGTGGCGGAAGGTAATTTTAAACGCATAGTTCCTGGCTATAAGCTTTACAAAACTAAAGTCAAATAAAGGGCCCGGTGCCAATATTCGGTGGCGTGGCGTTTTAAATAGCCGAAGCCGGCGAAAGCCTCATACTCGCTTGCCCATGGGAACTGCCTTAGTGTTTTTCAAGGGTCAGTAGTTCCTCACGAAGTTCTTCGAAAGCGTGCATGCATACAGCCTCTACCCGGGCTATGCGGTCGGCATTGAGCTTTACTTCTTCCTTCTTTAAGGGAATGCCGTTCTTCTCATGCCGCATAGCGAATTCCTGGATTGCCTCAGTAACCGCAGTAACTTCCGCACCCATACCCATGGTGTGAAAGGTAGGGATCATGGAATGAGCGGCTATTTTCAACGCGGTCCAATCCTTTTTCTCCAGGCTTTGTTTCATGGTCTCGATCAAACGGGGAGTTTCCTCCAGGTACACATGGATCATTTCCGTGATCATATTACTATTGTTGCGGGCCAGGTCTTTCAGGTATTTCAGATCGGTATAATGCGGCTTCTTTACATCCCTCGTGATATTGACCACATTTCTTTCGGGTGGGGCTTGCTCTGAACTTTCACCTTTCAGGAACCGGTTCAGTTTTTTATAGAGCAATTTTTCATCAATGGGTTTTGAGATATAATCATTCATTCCCACAGCCTTACACTTTTCAACATCCGTAGTGGTCACATCCGCTGTGAGGGCAATGATGGGTATCTTTTTGTCAATGTGTTTGCGGATATACTCGGTTGCCTCGAATCCGTTCATTTCAGGCATCTGCAGGTCCATCAACACGATATCATATTTTTGCTGCTTCATTCTTTCTATCGCCAGCTTTCCATTGGCGGCAATATCCATGGAATATCCGCCATCTTCCAACAGCGTCTTCATCAGCAGTTGGTTCAGCTTCACATCTTCCACCACAAGTATCTTTGCATGCCTGTTTGCACTGGGTGTTACGTTACTTCTTTCGGGTTCCGTGTCAATCTTCACATCGGTTTTCAAGAATGAGAGGATAAAACTGAAAGTGGAACCTTTCCCTTCCTTGCTTTCCACGGTGATCTTGCCGCCCTGCGCTTCCACCAGTTGTTTAACGATTGCAAGTCCCAGGCCTGTTCCGCCGTATAATCGGGTAGTGCCGGCGGATGCCTGCTGAAAATTATCGAAAATACTATCGATCTTATTGGCGGGTATTCCTATTCCGGTGTCGGCCACATCAAACTTAATGGTTACTTTATCGGCATCTTCCTGTTGGAGCTTCACTTTTACAGTAATACTTCCGTCTGTGGTGAATTTCGTAGCGTTGCTCACCAGGTTCAGGATGATCTGGTGCAACCTGACGGGATCGCCTAAGAGAACCTCGGGTATCCTTTCATCGTATTCCTTTTTCAATTGCAGGTTCTTCTCCTGTAGTTTCGTTTCAAAAAGATGCAGCATGGCTGAAATGGACTCCGCCAATTTGAAGGGTATTTTTTCAAAGGTCATTTTTCCGGCATCCACTTTGGCGAGGTCAAGAATGTCATTGATCAATACGATGAGGGAGTCGCCGGAAAGTTTGATGGCACTTATGTACTCTCTTTGTTTTTCCGTTAGATCTGTTTTCAGTACTACTTTGGTGAAGCCAATGATGGCGTTCATGGGTGTACGGATCTCGTGGCTCATATTGGAAAGGAATTGCTGTTTTGCTTTTACAGCATCCTCGGCCTTAAGTTTTTCTTTTTCAGCTATACGCTTCGCTTCAATGAGTTCGTTCTGGAATCTTTTCTGCTCCGTAATATCCCTTGCCGTGATCACGCTTCCCAATACGTTCCCGCGTTCATCCTTATAAACCGAGCCGTTGAAGAGTACATCAGTGAGCTTTCCATCTTTATGACGGATGGTGAGCGGAAAGTTCACCACAAATCCCTTCGCAAATACTTCCTCGTGTACTTCGCGGGCCTTTTGCGGATCGGTGAAGTAATCAAAGAAATCGGTACCGGTGATCTTTTCGCGGGTGATGCCGGTGATATTTGCCAGGGCCTCGTTCATATCCGTAATCTTTCCTTCGAAACTGATCGTAATGAGCGGATCCAGACTGGCCTCTATCAAACTACGCGAATATTTAGAAAGTATCTTTTCGCGGGCCACGATCACAGCGCCCAATACATTTCCTTTATCATCTTTGTATACCGAGCCATTGAACAGCACTTCGGTATGTTTGCCGTCCTTATGACGGATGGTTAAAAGGTAGTCCATAATGGATCCCTTCGCAAAAACGTCCTGGTACACCTCGCGCGCTATCTTCGGCCGCGTAAAATAATCAATGAAGTTGGTGCCCGCGATCTGGTCTCTCGACAAGCCTATGATCTTCTCCAGAGCTTCGTTCATGTCGGTGATGATCCCTTCCGGGTTGATGGTGACCATAGGATCCAAACTGGATTCGATCAGGCTTCGCACATATTTGGTCTGCTGCTTCAGTTGGTCGTTGAGCTCCTTCATCGACTCTCCTTGCTGTATCAATTCCTGGTTCTTTCTGTATAGGTCAGCAAAAACAGAGACTTTAGCTTTTAAGATGTCGGCCGACAGGGGTTTTACCATGTAGTCAACTGCGCCTTTCTTATATCCCTTGAACACATCCTGCGGGGCATCGGTTGTAGCTGTAAGGAAAATGATGGGCACATGTTTGAACTTTTCGCTTTGCCTGATCAATTCGGCGGTCTCAAAGCCATCCATGATGGGCATTTGCACATCCATAAGAATGATGGCGAAATCGAGGCCCTGCAAAAGTATCTTCAGTGCCTCCTTACCGGAAGTGGCGCGCACAAACTCGTAATTCTCTCCGGCCAGGGAAACTTCCAGCGCAAGCAGGTTCTCCTCCCTGTCATCTACCATCAATATCCTTACCGGCTGCTTCTCTTTCATATTTTCCCTTCTTACAAATTACAAGATCCTGCTACTTGAGCCAAACACGCATTAACGAGAGCAGGTGTTCTACGTTAACAGGTTTAGTAATATAATCGGAAGCGCCCGACTCGATACACTTCTGGCGGTCGCCTTTCATCGCTTTCGCGGTAACTGCGATAATGGTCATCTCCCTGTTCTTCTGTTCTGAGCGGATACGCTTCATGGTCTCATATCCGTCCATTTCCGGCATCATGATATCCATTAGCACGATATCCACATCCTTGTGTTTCTCCAGGTTGTAAAGTGCTTCCTGGCCGCTTTCCGCGTTAAGAATGGTCAATCCAAAACGTTCGAGGGCTGTGGTAAGCGCGAATAGATTACGCATATCATCATCAACGATCAGCCCTTTTTTGCCTTCTAATACATTATCACTAAGGTAGTGCGCATCAATGGTCTCACGCATTTTAGGCGGAAGCTCTTTATGTACGCGATGCAGGAACAAAGAAACCTGGTCTGTTAAATGATCCAGCGACTTCGCGGTCTTGAGGATGATGGAGTTCGCGAACTTGTTAAGCCTTGCCTTTTCCTTAGGATTAAGGTCTTTGGCGGAATAGACAATAAGTGCAGTAGCGTGTTCCGACTTGTCATTTTCAAGTTCTTTGATGATATCCAGCCCTTGCGCGTCAGGCAATACGAGGTCAAGCACGATGCAATCGAAGTTCTTTTCGCGCACCAGTGTGATCGCCTCTTTAGCGGTCTTGGCTGTTGTTACTTGCACATCGTCGGCGTTCACTGCTTCCACCACCGCCTCCAGCTCCTGTTCATTATCGTCTACAATTAGAAGGCTCTTGGCCTTTTTATTGCTGAAGTCGATGATATCATCGAAAACATGCTTCAGTGAGCTTTCTTTGAACGGTTTCATAAGGAAGTTTCTGGCTCCGCGTTTGAGTGCCGCATCACGGTCATCTTCAGTAGAAGTAACATATACCGGGATATGCCTCAGCGTAAGATCATTCTTCAGTCGGTCCATGATCTTCCAGCCGTTGGTATCATCCAGGTTAATATTCATGATTATTGCCTGTGGATGGAATTGGTTAATGAAGTCTATCACATCACTGCCACGGGTTGAGGCTACAGCTTTGATTGAATTCTCATGTGCTTTCTCCACCATCATACGGGCCTGTGCCACATCTGTATCAATGATCAGCAATACCCTTTCGCCAGACATGATATTCAAACGGTCATCTCCAACCTGATCCTCAAAATATTGCCCGATCTCTGAAACATGGAATGTTGTATGCTGGGTCTTGGTACTCTTTTGGATCGAGCGGTTCTCCGCCTCAATTTGCTTGTTCTCAGTTTGCGCGGATACACGAAGTGGCAGGAATAAAGTAAATGTACTTCCCTCATCGGGAATGGATTCCAGTTCTATGGTTCCACCCAACAGATCGGAAAGTCCACGGCTGATAGAAAGTCCTAAACCGGTTCCTCCATACTTACGGCTGGTAGAACCCTCGGCCTGCTGGAAGGCTTCGAAAATGATGTTCTGTTTATCCTTGGAGATTCCGATACCGGTATCCTTGATCTCGAACGCGATAACCGCTTCGGCATTCTCCAGGCTTGGTATCTTGGTCTTCCAGTTGTTAGAAGCGCGGTAGATCTTGAGGCTTACGCCTCCGCGCTCGGTGAATTTAAAGGAGTTGGAAAGTAGATTCTTGAGGATCTGGTTGAGACGTTGCGGATCGGTCTCAATATAATCCGGCAGATTGTCTTCAGCTGTAATACTGAACTTGAGATGTTTGGCCTCTGATATGTGCTTGAACGTGTTCTCCACATAACGCGTGATCTCGTCGAAGCTGATGGTAGAGTAATCCACCGAGATATATCCCGATTCGATCTTGGAAAGATCGAGGATATCGTTGATCAATTGAATTAAGTCTTCGCCACAGGCGTTGATCGTCTTTGCGAATTGGATCTGCTTGGCGGTAAGATTGCCTTCGTGGTTCTCAATTAGCTCATGCGCGAGGATCTGGAGTGAGTTAAGCGGGGTACGCAACTCGTGCGACATGTTAGCAAGGAACTCAGATTTATATTTGGATGTAAGGGTTAACTGGTTTGCTTTTTCTTCGAGTGAGCGGCGGGCTTCCTCTACCTCCTGGTTCTTCTGCTCCACTTCGTTCTTTTGTGCAGCCAGCAGCACCGCCTTTTCTTCCAGTTCTTCGTTGGTGTTACGCAGTACTTCCTGCTGGCTCTTTAATTCGCTGGCCAGTGATTGTGATTGCACCAGCAGCTCTTCCGTTCTGGAGTTTGACTCGATCGTATTTAATACGATACCGATACTTTCTGTTAATCCATCCAGAAAATCCTGGTGCGTTTGGCTGAACGCATCGAAAGACGCGAGCTCGATCACCGCCTTCAAACGATTCTCGAACAATACCGGGAGGATGATGATATTAAGAGGCTTGGCCGACCCTAAACCGGAGTTGATCTCCAGGTAGCCTTCCGGTACATTGGTAAGCAGTATCTTTTCTTTCTGCAAGGCGCACTGACCGATAAGTCCTTCGCCCATAGCGAATTTTGTTGGTCCTACTTTCTTTTTCTTGTATGCGTAAGAAGCAATAAGCTTGAGTTTGGAATCTTCAAATCTTTCGTGCTCTTCCAGCAAGTAGAATAATCCGTGCTGCGCGGTTACCACCTGCGCAAGTTCGGAGAGGATGGCCTTGGTTACCGAGTTCAGCTCTTTCTGACCCTGTAACATCTGCGTGAACTTGGCGAGGTTCGATTTCAGCCAATCCTGTTCCTGGTTTCTCAATGTTGTTGCTTTCAGGTTGGCGATCATCTGGTTGATGGTATCCTTTAACGCTTCCACCTCACCTTTTGCTTCCACTCCAATGGTACGGGTCAAGTCGCCCTGCGTTACTGCGGATGCCACCTCTGAGATAGCACGTACCTGGGTAGTTAAGTTGGCGGCGAGCTGGTTCACGTTCTCTGTTAGGTTCTTCCATGTTCCGGAAGCGCCCGGTACGTTTGCCTGACCGCCCAGTTTTCCTTCGGCACCCACCTCGCGGGCCACGGTAGTTACCTGGTCGGAGAAAGTTGCCAGCGTTTCGATCATTTCGTTGATCGTATCTGTTAACTGGGCCACTTCACCTTTTGCCTGGATGGATAATTTTTGCTTTAAATTTCCTTTTGCCACCGAGGTCACAACTTTGGCGATACCGCGCACCTGGTCTGTAAGGTTGCTGGCCATTACATTCACAGAATCCGTTAAGTCTTTCCATGTACCACCCACACCTTTTACCTGTGCCTGGCCGCCAAGTTTTCCCTCTGTACCTACTTCCCTGGCCACACGGGTTACCTCGGATGCAAATGAATTAAGCTGCTCCACCATTGTGTTGATCGTGTTCTTGAGATCGAAGATCTCTCCCTTTACGTCAACCGTAATGGTTTTAGACAGGTCACCACCGGCCACCGCTTTGGTTACCTCAGCGATGTTACGCACCTGGCCTGTTAAGTTCGATGCCATCTGGTTCACCGAATCCGTTAAGTCTTTCCATGTTCCTGCAACACCCGGTACGAAGGCCTGGCCTCCCAGTTTTCCTTCAGTTCCTACCTCACGTGCCACACGGGTTACCTCGGAAGCAAAGGCGCGGAGCTGATCCACCATCGTATTGATGGTTTCCTTTAACTGTAAGATCTCTCCGCGTACGTCGGCAGTGATCTTCTTCGACATATCGCCGTTCGCCACCGCTATTGTTACCTCGGCGATGTTACGCACCTGCGTGGTTAAGTTACCCGCCATTTGGTTCACGGAATCTGTTAAGTCTTTCCATGTTCCCGCAACACCCGGTACATTCGCCTGTCCACCCAATTTTCCTTCGGTTCCCACCTCACGTGCCACACGCGTTACCTCGGATGCGAAAGCGCGGAGCTGATCCACCATCGTGTTCAGCGTTTCTTTTAATTGTAATATTTCTCCCCGAACATCAACCGTAATTTTACGCGACATATCACCGCTGGCTACCGCAATGGCCACATCGGCAATGTTACGCACCTGCGCCGTTAAGTTACCGGCCATTTGGTTTACCGAGTCGGTTAAGTCCTTCCATGTTCCTGCAACACCCGGTACGTCGGCTTGTCCTCCGAGTTTTCCCTCGGTACCTACTTCCCTCGCTACACGTGTTACCTCGGAAGCAAATCCGCGAAGCTGATCCACCATCGTGTTGATGGTGTTCTTTAATTCCAGTATCTCTCCTTTTACGTCAACCGTAATTTGACGTGATAAGTCGCCTTTCGCTACCGCCGTTGTTACCTCGGCAATATTACGTACCTGCGCTGTAAGGTTACCGGCCATTTGATTCACAGAATCTGTTAAGTCTTTCCACGTACCACCCACACCTTTTACCTGTGCCTGGCCACCGAGCTTTCCTTCGGTACCTACTTCTCTCGCCACACGAGTTACCTCGGATGCGAACGAGTTCAGCTGGCCCACCATGGTATTGATCGTGTTCTTTAATTCTAATATCTCTCCTTTTACGTCAACTGTGATTTGACGCGATAAGTCGCCTTTTGCTACCGCCGTTGTTACCTCGGCGATGTTACGCACCTGGCCTGTTAAGTTCGATGCCATTTGGTTCACAGAATCTGTTAAGTCTTTCCATGTACCACCCACACCCTTTACTTTCGCCTGGCCTCCGAGTTTTCCTTCTGTTCCTACTTCGAGTGCCACGCGCGTTACCTCGGATGAGAATGAGTTGAGCTGATCCACCATTGTGTTGATCGTTTTTTTCAGCTCCAGTATCTCGCCCTCCACGTTCACTGTGATCTTTTTCGACAAGTCGCCGTTCGCTACCGCGGTTGTTACCTCGGCGATGTTACGTACCTGCGCCGTTAAGTTCGATGCCATTTGGTTCACAGAATCTGTTAAGTCTTTCCATGTACCACCCACACCCTTTACTTTCGCCTGGCCTCCGAGTTTTCCTTCTGTTCCTACTTCGAGTGCCACGCGCGTTACCTCGGATGAGAATGAGTTGAGCTGATCCACCATTGTGTTGATCGTTTTTTTCAGCTCCAGTATCTCGCCCTCCACGTTCACTGTGATCTTTTTCGACAAGTCGCCTTTCGCCACAGCGGTTGTTACCTCGGCGATGTTACGTACCTGCGCCGTTAAGTTCGATGCCATCTGGTTCACGGAATCTGTGAGATCCTTCCATACACCACCTACGCCGCGCACTTTCGCTTGCCCGCCCAGTTTTCCTTCCGATCCTACTTCGAGCGCCACACGTGTTACCTCGGATGAGAACGAGTTGAGCTGATCCACCATCGTATTGATCGTATTCTTCAGCTCGAGGATCTCTCCTTTTACGTCAACCGTAATTTTTTTCGATAAGTCGCCTTTCGCAACCGCGGTCGTTACATCGGCGATGTTACGTACCTGGCCTGTAAGGTTACTGGCCATTTTATTTACCGAGTCTGTTAAGTCTTTCCATGTACCACCCACACCTTTTACCTGTGCCTGGCCGCCCAGTTTTCCTTCCGTACCTACCTCACGCGCCACACGCGTTACCTCGGATGAGAACGAGTTGAGCTGATCCACCATCGTATTGATCGTATTCTTCAGCTCGAGGATCTCTCCTTTTACGTCAACCGTAATTTTTTTCGATAAGTCGCCTTTCGCAACCGCGGTTGTTACATCGGCGATGTTACGTACCTGGCCTGTAAGGTTACTGGCCATTTTGTTTACCGAGTCTGTTAAGTCTTTCCATACACCGCCCACACCCTTCACCTTCGCTTGCCCGCCCAGTTTACCATCCGTTCCCACCTCACGCGCCACACGCGTTACCTCCATCGAGAACAGGTTCAGCTGTTTCACCATCCCGTTCACCTCTTTGGCAATACGCAAGAACTCCCCTTGCAGTGGATTTCCTTCGATGGATAAAGGCATCTGCTGCGAGAGGTTACCTTTTGCCACCGAGGTGATAACGTGTGCGATCTCGATCGTTGGATGCACGAGGTCGGAAATCAGCATGTTCACCGAATCGACGCAGGAACCCCACGAACCGCGGGCACCGTCGAGCACAACCCGGTTTGTAAGTTTACCTTGCTTTCCGATGCTGTTACCTACCTTTGCAAATTCGAACACCATGCGTTCGTTGAGATCAATGATCTCGTTGAGCGTATCGTAAATGGCACCACGAGTTCCGCCCTTGTTAATGGGTAGGCGCTCCCTGAAGTTTCCGTTCTTCACGTTCTTCATGATCTTAAGAAACTCCGCGTCGGTAATAATTTCATCGTGTACATGACCATTGGTCTTGTGCGACCCGTTTCCGTTCATGTGCCCGTTTCCATTCCCATTCATATGGGGGTGCACGCCATTGGGTTTAGGAAGCACCGCGCCGTCCTTGGATTTTGCCCCGGTTGTTCGAAGCTTGGCCTGCTTTGGCTTTTTTGCGCTTTTAGTTTTCATGCGAGAGAGAGTTTGTAGGGTGATTGAAAGAGTTAGTTTTTTCTACTGTAAAATTATTTTTTGTCCGATCCTGTGCAAAGCATTGTTGGCTCGAAATTCTTTTCCTATTTGGCACTTTTTTGCTATTACTTTTTTGTAATCCATTGAAATTAATGTCATTGATAATTCTAAAGATGATAGAAAATTTGAACTCATTAAGGTAAAGCTTTCAAATTAAAGAAATAGTCGCTAAAGACAGATTTTTATTCGGTGAGAAGGGTCCAAAAATAGCCGGGCCGGCTATTTATATAGCCGGCCCGTAATATATTGCTTATCAATTACTTAATTTTCCTGCTAGATCAGGTTGATGCGCTTAAGCAGCTCCTTTTTGAACTGCTCCCCTATAGGCAATGGATGCTTACCAATATAGGCGGTTCCTTCCTCAATATTGTCAATGTGATGAAGAGCGGTCAGGTAAGATCGGTGCAAACGATAGAATTTGTCCTGCGGTAATTTTTCTTCCATTCCTTTTAGGGTTATATGAACGGTAAGACGCTTGTCCTTTGTAAAGATGTTGACATAATCGCCCAGGGCCTGCACGTAAATGATGTCCTGGATCTTCACTTTGGTAAGCAAAGAGTTTGAACGTACGAAAATATAATCCTTTTCTTTTTCGCTAACAACCAGCTTTTGATCCTTGCTTTCAAATAATTCTTTAGCGCGGTCAACAGCTACCATAAAACGCGAGAGGGTAACGGGCTTGATCACATAATCTGCCACGTTCAGTTCGAACGCTTCCACGGCATAATCCTTTTTCGCTGTGATGAGGATGATGATGGGACGTTTATCGAGGTTGCGGATGAGTTCGAGACCGGTCATAGTGGGCATCTCGATATCGAGAAAAACAAGATCCACTTCCTCCTTCTTCAGATAGTTAAAAGCTTCCACCGGGTTCTCGCACTCGGCTTTCAGTTCCAGGAAGTCAACCTGCTCGATCAGTTGCTTCACCATGGTGCGCGACATTTTGTTGTCGTCAACTACAATACATTTCATGGGCGTGGTTTTTGTTGGTTTTTGATTCAGTTGCATGCGTTCTTTGTTTTAATTCGTTACATTCCTTTTTTGGAATTACAGCCAAAGTATATCAAGTACTTGTGTAAGAAATCCTTTTTCGATAGGAATTCCATAAAAATAGCCGAGGAAGGAAAATATAAGGGTGGTGAAAAAGGCCGGCCAAGAAAAACGCGGTCCGCGCTATATCAAAAAAATTACAAGAGGTTAAGGCGGCGCAACAGTTCTTTTTTATACTGTTCTCCTATAGGAATGGCGTGTTTATCCACATACGCTGTTCCTTCTTCTATTACATCAATATGATCGAGCGAGATGAGGTAAGAGCGGTGCAGGCGAAAGAATTTCTCGGCCGGCAGGCGTTCTTCCATGCCCTTTAGCGTTGAATGCACCATGTACCGTTTGCCGGGCACATAAATATTCACATAATCGCCGAGCGCCTGTATATATAATATGTCGGTTAGCTTCACGCGGTTAAGTACTGAATTGGAACGGACAAAAACGTAGTCTTTCTGTTTATCATCAAACTCCACTTTGCCATCGCCCCCGCCTTCCCGCTTGTCAAATAATTCCTTGGCACGGTCAACGGCCACCAGGAAGCGCGAAAGTGTTACCGGTTTAATGAGGTAATCGGCTACGTGAAGTTCGAAGGCCTCTACGGCGTAATCTTTTTTGGAAGTAACTAAAATGATGATGGGATGCTTCTGCAGGTTCTTGATCAGCTCCATGCCGGTCATGCCGGGCATTTCCACGTCCAGGAAAACCAGATCTACATCATGGTTGGCCTTGAGATAGTTGAAACCATCCAATGAACTGCCGCATTCTTCTTTGAGATCCAGGAAATCAACCTGTTCTATAAGCATTTTAAGCGCGGTACGCGCCATTTTGCTGTCATCAACAATTATGCAGTTCATCTTTGAGCTCACCCGCCAAAAATAGTCATAAAGTCGAAACTATAAAGTATATGGATTGGCCGCTCATAAATAAAAATTTACGGCTATGATTTCCCGGCTCCCGGCTATTTCAGAGGGGTTCCCGGCTAGCAAGAGCCGTAAATTGTTAAAAAGTTATAAGTTCAGGGGCCTGCTAATCAACAGGGTTCTTTCCCTGGATAAGGCGAAGCAATACGGCTATCACCGCTATTACCAGCAACAGGTGTATGAGTCCGCCACCTACGTGATATCCCACAAATCCTATCAACCATGCGATCACTAAGATCACCGCTATAACATAAAGTAAATTTCCCATAACATGTTTTTTTGATTTATATTCTTGTTTCTATTCCGCCGGTTCTTCGGCAGCTTCTATATTGATGGAAGATGCGGCAATAACACTTAATTTCTCGTCGGCGCCTTTTTCTTCATCCAGTGTTTCCTTCAATAATTTTTCCGCTTCGTCCAATTCAAGCAGGCGCGCAAAAGCTATCATGGTACCATAGGTAGCGATCTCGTAGTGCTCTACTTTTTGGCCAGCCAGGATAATACCGGCGTCGCGCACGGCGCCCTCCTCGTTATCCTTCATGATCTCCTCGGCTTCCTTCACCAGTCCATCCATAGCTTCACACTTCTTTGCCACCGCTTTCTCATCGAGCGATGCAAAGACCTGCTCGAGGCGTTCAACCTGTGTTTCGGTCTCCGCAAGATGCGCCGTTAGCGCTTCCTTTAATTCAGGAGCTTCCGCCTTTTTGATCATTTTGGGGATAGCGGTGGTAAGCTTTTTCTCTGCCCAATAGATGTCCTTTAGTTCGTTCACAAAAAGTTCGCGCAAAGCCTGCGATGCATCTAGTGGCGTTTTAGGGGATTTTTTACCGGTTGCTTTTGCCCCGGTTTTCCTGACAGACTTTTTCGCTGATCTTTTCATATACATTTATTATTTATTGTTACTTTTTATTTTTATCACATTTTTCCTTGCTGGATTTGGCGTGTTCCAAATGTGTTCTCAGGGATGGTAAGGTTTCGCTTGCCCATGCCTTAATATCGGGGTCCTGTCCGTCTTCTACTTCCTTTTCGAATTTAGAGATCGCATCCTCATGGCTATCTACCATCTTGTCGCAGTAGTCCTTGTCGAAATCCTTACCTTCCTTCTCGGCATACTTACCTATCGCTTTCTGGGCCTCCTCATTTAAAGACGCGGGCAACGCTATAGACTTTCTTTCAGCCAGCGCCTTCAGCTCATCCAGCGATTTCTGATGATCGGTCACCATCTTAGCGCCCAGGTCCTTTACATCCTGACTCACTCCTTTGGTCTTCGCCAGTTCTCCCAGCCCGATTTCTTCCATCGAGATGGTAGCCGCGGCCACCAGGAAGTCGGCATCTTTCTCTGCTTTACGGTTCTCTAAACGTTCATCATTCCTGCTCTCCGCAACATCCTTGGTATCTTCCGTCTTATTGTTGTTGCACGATACAACCAGGAATAACCCAGCAGCGACCATCGCAAGCACGCGCATTGAATAGAACAAGTTTAACCTGCTTCTTGTATTTGTAGACATAAATGTTTGCTTTTAATAATGTTCAACTCCGTCCAGTCTTTCTTCTTCCACGTATTTTCCTTTGCTTCGGTTGATGACCTTCGACAAAAGGCTTGATCCGAGGTCTTTCAGAGTTCCGGAATTTTTGGATATCATTCCGGCGACTCCCATTTGTAAAAGGGTTCCAGCCATTTTTCGTATAGGGTTGCCGTTAGATCCGAACACCACTCGCTTGGCGAGATAGCCGGCTGCCAGACCCAATAACACGGTCATGAACTTTCCTTTAACCCCCGGCGCGGAAGTTATTTCCCTGATCGTACTTTTGATAAGGTTTTTCGGCCGGAAGGTTTCTTTGACCAGGGCAAAATGTTCTTTCAGATCCTGTTTTTCAAGCTCTCTTGTAACAATAAGCTCGTCAATCCTTGCCTTCAGTTCCTTTTCGTTTCGGATCTTTTTCATAAATCTTAATTTAATGCGTTTTCAATGATGGCATTGCTGACACTCTTCCTGATCACATTATTCTTTACGAGCATCAGCATAAGGCCAACCACCGCGTAGAATCCTGCGACGCAAAAGAAGCCATAGTAGCTCTTACCCAATATCTCACCCAGCCACAGCGCCACACCTATACTGGCAATGACGAGGCAAACAAGAAGGATGCCATAGGCCACGGCCCTTGAAACCGCGGAAGATAGAGCGCCCGCTGTTTTGTCAACCGCCTTCAACTTCAACAACTCAACATTTGTCTTTCCGTAGGCTTCCGCTTTTTCAACCAGCGTTTCCAGCAAGCCCGTTTTATCTTCCGTGGTCTCCATAATATAGGGTTTTTAGATTTTTATCCGATGGCAGCCTTGGCGTCCTTTTTATATTGGTCTACTTTGTTCTTGCCTTTGTTCACGATCTCCTCGGCTTCTTCCCTGGCCACTCCAAATTTTTCTCCAAGACCATCCATCATTTCGTCATACCTGTCCTTTAAAGCATCTGCGTAACCTTCTCCTTTTTTAAGGATCTTCTTTCTTGTCTCAGAACCTTTATCAGGTGCCAATAACAAACCCAGTATCGCACCAGCGGCTGCGCCGGCGAGTACTCCCAATAAAACTTTTCCTGTGCTCATAACTCTTGTTTTTTAATTGTTAATTATTGTTTTGTTTCAAAATTATACCGTGCAAGCCCGTGCAGCGTTTATATTCGGTGAAACCGTAATTCCTTAGCCCAAAAAAGGAAAATGTTTGGCCGCATCATTGCTCACTTCACGATCACGGTGCCGGTCATGTTACTGTGAAAAGAACATAGGTAGGGAAAAGTACCGGCTGTTGCGAATGTACGTGTGTACGTTGCGCCCGGGCTGATGCTCCCGCTGTCAAAGGCCCCCGACGTGCTTGTTACGGTATGCGCCATGTTATCCTTATTTATCCAGGTGATGGTGGTATTTTGAGTGACTGTTATGGAAGACGGATTATAGGCGCTCGTGATCCAAACTTCGTTTGTTCCCGGACCTCCGCCGGTTGTTCCGGAAGTATTTGCAACAGGTGCCTTTTTGCACTGAAACAATACCAGGGCTGTACCCACCGATAAGAGGATCAGGACGATCAGCGAAATGAATTCCTTTCTGTAGTTTGTATGCTCTTCCATTTTAAGGTAAATGAAAGAAGTTCTGTTTGGCAAACAGCTTTGGTTAACGGATAACAGGCTCGTCTACCATTTCGTTGGTCATGGAAGGAAGGTTGGGAAACTCGTCCATGTTCCCGGTGTCCGTTGCGCCAACCTGACAAACCATTACATGCTCACCAAACAGAACTTCTTTTAATGTTTCTTTATTAACTCTTCTTCACTGAAGGCCGGCAGGTCTTTATTGGCCGGCCCGTTCATTACTTTTCCATCGTAGGTAAAACGGCTTCCGTGGCATGGACAATCCCAGCTTTTTTCATCGCCATTCCATTTCACCCCACAGCCGATGTGCGTGCACTTGGTAGATACTATGTGCAGCGAGCCTTCTTCATCGCGGTAAACACCGCATTTTTCACCATTCAGTTCTAGTTCTTTGCCCTCGCCGTTCTTTATCGAAGCAAGCGTGCGGTGGTCCTTATGGCTGGGTTCTTTTTTGATGGCGGATAACAAGGCGCCGATAGCCTCTTTGAAAAAAGGTTTACTGGCCCTCAGTGTAAAGCGTGAGGGACGGTATAATTCTTCCCATGCGTTCTCACGCCCCGTGATAAGATCCGTGATGAGCATGCCCGCGATGGTACAATGCGTCATTCCGTTCCCCGAATCACCGGTAACTATAAATATATTATCATGATCGAGGGGGTTACGGCCAATGAATGCAAGTCCATCCATAGGTTCAAGCACCTGTCCCGACCAGCGGTACACAATATCTTCTATCTTAAAATATTTGCGCGTCCATTCCTCAAGTATCGTATATCTTTTTTCTTCCGGTGTTTCGCCGGTATACGCTACAGGGTGATCCTCGCCTCCGCTTATCAGCAGGTCGTATTCTTCGTCCAGCGGACAGGTTCGAACATAGTGGTAAGGCGGAATATCGGGGTTCTCGTTGAAATCGCCGGTATCCCAGAACAAGGCGTTAGGCACGGTGCCTTTTTTAATTTTAGCGCCTATCACATAGGTGCGGTAGGCATATTGCTTGAGATGCATGGCGAACTTGTTGTTGACCGGGCTATTCGTTGCCACCACGATCTCTTTTGCTTTTATCGTATAACCTGCCGCTGTTTTAATACCGTTCTTATCTATCTCTGCCGCGTGTGTTTCTGTAAATATCTTTCCTCCTCGCTGGAGAATGGCGTTGCACAGCCCTTTTAAATATTTTAAAGGATGGAATTGCGCCTGCCCGGGAAACCGCAGACATGGACCTAACCCGGGAATCACCTCCACTGATTCATGTATGTTGATGCCCGCCTTTAGCGCGGCTTCCAATTCTTTGTTCAGGGAATCATGAGCATCTGAAGGATGCCTGAAGAGAAATCCATCAACACGCTCAAAATCACACGCTATGTTCTCAAGTTTTATGGTGCGCTCCACAAAATCAATTGCCGAAGCGTGGCTTAACGCGATCAGGCGCGTTTTTTCATCCCCAAAATTCTTTTCCAGGTTATAATACCTGTCGTCGAGCGCGGTAACCAGGTGCGCGGTAGTTCTTCCGGTCTCCCCGCTCCCAATGAGGCCATCTTCAACCAGTACCACTTTTTTTCTTGCCCTGGTCAGGCAATAAGCTACGCTCAATCCTGCCAGCCCTCCTCCTACTATTACTACATCCGTTTCCAGATCTTCCTCCAGGGTCTTGTAGGCCGGTAAAGATTCGGCCGTGCCGGTCCAATAACTGGGATGCGTTCCTGAGGTGATCTTTCCTTCTTCCGGGTCTTTCATAGCTCTGTTATTATTCTTCTATTATAACTGCTTCGGGATAACGCTCCATCCATGTACGGAGCGAAGCTTCGCTTTTTAGTGTAACAACCGTGCGGTAGTTCAACCTCAGTTTAATAGGTTTGCGCACCGGTCCCTTAGTTTTTCTTTTGCTTACATTCTTCATTGGGCGGCTGTTTATGCTCGATCTTACCCTCTTCACATTGGTTCTCTTTGTATTTTTTCACCATATCGATCAGCGAATTGTAGTAGTTCTGTAGCTTGTCGTTATCCACATCCGGACTTTTTTCATCGGGCATGGTCTCGGTCATTTCAGTTATGTATTTAGCCAGTTCCGGGTAATTTTCCTGGATCTCAAGGGTAACAGCAAGGATGCGTTCGTTAAGCTCTTTCTTTTTTGCGTTCATTGCACGCTATTGATTACGCTAAAATAGCGTGCTACGCGGCCCGTCGCAGGTCAAAATCGTTGGCAAGGGAAATTTAATAGCTTAAAGGCAGAAGCTGCTTTACATCTTTGCGGGATGCAGGCATTTCTTAACGGCGCTGAGGATGTGCTCGTGCTGGAACTGGTCTTTGATCACAAAATCATGAGCTCCATAAGCCAGGGCTTTGGTAGCACGCGCCGAATTACTTTTATCGGAGAAAACAATAATGGCGGCTTCGGAAGATATTTTTTTTATCTGGTCAACCATATGCAACCCTTTTTCTTCGTTCAGGCGTTTATTTTCGGTATATTCTACGATAACCACCGAAGGTTTTTGATCCGTTAATTGAAGAGCGGCCAGGCAGGATTCGGCATCCGGGAACACCTGTATCGATACCTCATCGCCCAGGCTTTTCTCGAGTGAACCTTTTACAGACAATCCGTTGGTATAATCATTGTCTACAATGTAGATCGAAAATTTCGGAACTATTTTCAGGAGGGCATCCATGCGTGCTGTTTTTTGGGTTAATATAACAGCACTAAATTCCGAAATACCTTTTCGCTCTCCGTTACAGAAATTTGCGCAAAGTTTATAGAAATCGCTGCGCATAAAAACAGCCCTTTAAAGCTTTACATATTTATGGGCGCTATTTTCGGCACATCCCGGGGAAAACGGCTTTTGATATAGACATGATGTTCTTTTTATTACTGAACTTTAACTGCATTACGGGCCTCTATTTGCTGCAGGATATCTGGAATCTCTAAAAAGGCCATCGATTTATCAATAAAATGGTCGGCCCCCGCGCTCATCGTGTAGCTGCGATGCAGATCGTCGAAATGGTTCGTAAGCACGATCACGGAAATAGCGGGAAATTCTTTTTTAGCCATGCGGATCAGGTTCAGCGTATTCCCTTCCGCCAATTTGATATCGGAGATGATGATGTGCATGTTTTTTTTATCCAGCATTTCCCCGGCTTCACGGAGGGTGGAAGCTACCGTGACGGAAGCCGTGTGGCTATTGGTGAATAACACCAATTGTACCTGGCATGCAAATTTTTCAGAATCATCAACCAGGAGTATATTTCTCTTTGCTCTCATTAGAACAAAGTTCGTACCGAAGGGAGGCTATTCCTATACACAGCCGTTTGTTTTGTTTGTAGTGGAATGGACTATAGGATGGCGGGGACTTTGGTGTTTTACTCGCCATTCTACCTCCAGTAGGTTCAGCCTATTAAATTAATTAAGCTGATTTCGTACATTAATAAATTGATTATCAAAATTATACGTAATTTCCGGGAAATCCTCTGTAGTACAAACAATTACAAAACTTTCATGGTCAAAAAAGAATGAAGCACCTCTTTTTTTGTAACTTTAAAATATGTAAATACAGGAGATTAGCGATTAATACACGTATACTATAATAAGTTTTGTATGAAAGCAGTTATTAAGGTCTTGATGTTAGAGGATAGTCCTCTTGATGCTCAACTGATTCAAAACGTAATAAAGGTCGCTCAAATACCCATTAACGCGAAAATTGTATCAGACAAAAATTCTTTTATTGCTCAATTGGAGGCATTCAGACCTCAATTGGTTTTATGCGACCATTTTCTTGAGGATTTCAACTCACATGAAGCATTGCGAATTTTCAAAGAGAAGGAGCTTGGCGTACCTTTTATTATGGTTACCGGGAAGGCTGATGAGGCCACCGTTTCACAAACCTTATCCGAAGGGGCCGATGATTATGTTTTAAAATCAAACCTGAGCAGGCTTCCTGACGCAATTCGAAAGGCACTCAAAAGGGTAGAAACAGAGCATAAACTGATAGCGAGTGAAAAGAAATTTCGCGCCCTTATTGAAAATAGCCACGATATCATTTCGCTAAAGGATGAGAGTCTCCTGATCATTTACAACAGTCCATCAGTGAAAAGAATCACTGGCTGGCCTGAAGAAAACCTGGAATATCTTAAATATACCCACCCCGAAGATAGCATTCGAATGAAGCGAATCATGAAAGAGGTGCTGATGCATCCTAATTTCCCCGTGTTCACTACCTTTCGGATGAAACATGAAAAGGGGCATTATATATGGCTCGAAGGAACGATCACCAACAGGCTTTCAGATCCGTTCATTAATGCGATTGTTTCCAATTTCCGGGATGTTACCGAGCAGATAGAATCTTATGAGAATATCTCCAAGTCTGAAATCGCTTTAAGGGGATTTGCCAACCACCTGAACCAAATCCAGGAAGAAGAAAGGATCCGCATTGCCCGCGAAATACATGATGAATTAGGGCAGTTGTTCGCAGGCATCAAAATGAGCCTGGGTAGATTGGGCAAAATAACCGATCCCATCAGTTCTCAAACGATCTTATCATCCATTAAGGAAGATGTAGATAATGGAATTCAGATGCTTAAGCGAATTGCCACAGAGCTTCGCCCGGGCATACTCGACTCGCTAGGCCTGATTCCCAGTATTGAATGGCTGGGGCGTGAATTTGAAAAGAAGACAGGCATCGCGTGCAAGACGGTTTTCGACACAAAAGTTGAACAGTTTGATAAGGATATTTCGAACTGCTTTTTCCGTATTTGTCAAGAGGCACTTACGAATGTATGCAAGCATGCCGAAGCCACTGAAGTGGTGATCTCCGCTTTCCATGACGGAAAACAATTATCCTTACAGATCATGGATAATGGAAAGGGAATGCCTGGCGAGAAGATCCAAAATCCGTTCTCAATGGGCCTTTTAGGAATGCGAGAGAGGGCTATGGCGATTGGGGCTCATCTAAAGATCACCAGCGAAAGAGATTCAGGTACAAGCATCTATTTAAAAACAACAATCTGAAAGTGAAAAACCAACTCCTTGAAGATCTAGTTATGTATTAATTTAATCATGTTACTTACATGAATAACGACGAAATAAAAAAACAGCTTTTCGTGGGTTATTTTTCGGAAAAAGAAATTGAACTCACACTCCAATTGAAGAACAACGAAAGAATTGAGGTCAGAAAAATAGAATTGCTCAACGAAAGCATCGTGATGGTTCGGTGTGTCAATGAAGAAAGCCTGGTGATTCAATTGAACGAGATCTCAGATGTATTTATAGCGTAATGAAAACCAGCACGGTTGCCCCTCCGGTAACAGCACTACGGCCTCCAGTAACAGGCGCCAGGTTTTATCAAACGTGTACTGCCTATCCTGTGCTGAATATGTTAATGTCCCCTTGGCAGTATGCTGCAGACCGTTTCTTACCTGCAACTGAGTGTCCTTTGCCGCGCCAGATTAATCCATGCATTGAAAATGGTATCGCTGTTCATTTCTTCTTTTGCACCGATAACCTTATACCAAATTATTCCTCAACGCGTAAGCGGTCAGCTCAGCGTTATTCCTCATACCCATTTTTTCGAGGATACGGGCCCGGTAGGTACTGATCGTAGGCACGCTGAGCGCTAATTCTCCTGCTATCTGCGAAACGGTCTTTCCTGAAGCGAAAAGCAGCAAGGTCTGGTACTCGCGGTCTGAAAGCAATTCGTGTGGCGCTTTATTGGTAGGATTCTCCAACTGAGCGGCCATCAATTCGGCCACGGAGGGGGTGATGTATTTTTTTCCGGCCAGTATCGTATGAATGGCCTTACAAAGTTCGCCATCGGCGGCGTCCTTGGCAAGATATCCATATGCCCCTGCTTTTAATGCCCTTACCGCCACTTGTCCTTCAGGATGCATGCTGAAAATAAGGGTTCTCACTGCGAGGTTATCATCTTTCAATTGCTTCAGGGCATCTAGACCATTGCGCCCGGGCATATCCATATCCATGATAAGCACATCCCATTTCTGCTCTCTTACCAATTTAAATACCTCGGCCGCGTTAGCCGCTTCGCCAAATTCGGCCCCGGGAAATTCGGCCTGGAGCATCAATCTTACGCCTTTGCGGATCGCTTCGTGATCGTCTGCTATTAATATTTTCGTCATCATTTTGAGGGTTCAATTTTTATTCTAATAAGTTGTTTTTAATAGCGTATTTTATCATGCCGGCCACGTTCCGCACGTTTATTTTCTGACAGATCCTCTCACGATGGCCATCTACAGTTCTTTTGCTCACACTTAAGGCCTCTGATATCTCACGCGTGGTATATTCTTTACAGATAAGCTTTAAAATTTCTAACTCCCGCTCAGTTAAGGCATTTTCATCCGGATTAGGCGGGTTGGTTAATTTATGGTTACGCGTCATTGCCTTTAGCAATTTGTCCATTATGTTCTCTTTGAAATAGCGTTTGCCGGCCATAACGGTGTAGATCGCATCTGTTACGGTTTCCATATCGCTGTTCTTGAACAAAAAACCATGTGCCCCCTTTTGGGCCAAATGAAAGATCAATTCATCTTCGTCGTGCATGGTTAAAATAATAATTTTTATATCGGGGTGTTTTTGATTCAGGTACTCCGTTACTTCCATTCCATCCATCTCAGGCATCTTTACATCCAATAGTACCACATCCGGCCTTTTCGTCTTGAGCGCTTCTATAAACTCCTTTCCATTGGCCGATTCAATGATTACATCCATCTCAGATACATCTTTTACCAACGCCACCATTCCCTGGCGAAATAATTGCTGATCGTCAACCACAGCCACTTTTACTTTCATTTTACTCATATTCAATATTTACCTCTACAAAGGCCTGATGCCTTTCGTCTTCCTTACCATAATTTACCTTTGCATTAATCAGTTGAGCCCGGCTTTCAATACTTTTCAATCCAAGCCCCTTATCCTTCCGGCTTAATTCCCGCATCGCTTCGTTGCTGATGCCCTTTCCGTTATGATCAATGCGAAGCTTATAGGTCGCATCAAATTTATGGAACCCTAATTTCATATGGCTGGCGCCGGTGTGCTTGATAATGTTATTAAGCAATTCTTTGGTAAGCCTGTACAATTGCAATTCATCCTTCATATGAAGATGCAGTACGGGGTTTTCATGCGCTATTTCCATTACAAGAACCTGCGATCCGTTTACCTGCTGCGCTAATTCTTCCAGCGCTTTGATGTAACCCAATTCATGAAGGGTGGCCGGAGTTAGATCTCGAATCGCCCTTCTTACGGCATGTATAGACTCATCTATTAACTCCGCATTTTTACGCATAAGTTCCTTCGCTATTTCGGCATCAGTAGCATTCAAAGAACGGGATATGTTTACCCTGATCAGACTTAATAGCGTTCCTATGTCATCGTGTATGTTCTTGGCAATGCGCTCGCGTTCCTTCTCTTCAACCTGTACTGTGGCGCTAAGCAATTGCTTCTGGAAGTCGTTCTTTTGGGTAAGTACTTTCTTCTGGTAATACACTACGAACAAAATGATGGACACCACGAGTATGAGCATACCCAGGCAACCGGCCACAATGAGCAGGACTATATCGGTTTGACTGCCGTTCTCCAAAATCCTACGCTTATTAAAAGGTAAAAAACTATGTTAAGCCCCGAATGTATGCCCCAGAGGGCGGGTGAAACGGAGGCGAAATGGTTCTCGATGTAATTGCTGAAGACAAATAGAAATAGATTCCCGGAGAAATAGGTAAGAATGGCCGTGTTGAACCAAAAGAGCGGAACAGAGAGAATATTATCGTGTACCGGGTTTTTAATGAGGTGAAAAAAAGTGATTATAGAATAGATCATTAGCAGGATGCACTCGGTTGTTAGGGAGATGTTATCGATGGAATTGAAACCGTTGAGGTAGAGGTCGTAGACAACTACTCCTAAGAAAATAAAATTGAATATTTTGATGCCCTTGGAAAGAATCGAACGCCTAAAGCTTTCAGACATAAAAAAACTAATCAAAACAAACTCCATTATGCCGTTGATCCTGGAAACAAACAAATTATTTATGTGGAATCTATGCAATGTGAATATGATTATTTCCAGGACAAACGAGAGAATTAATAAGACCAATAATGTATTTTCCTTTTTATCTAAAAATTGTCTTTTTTTCCAGGCAATGATTATTGGTAAACTTATAAGAAAACAGGAGATATAACTTAAGTACAGATAAAATTTATAATTGCCAGGCATAAGCTCGCCGAAATTTAATAATAAAGGCGGCACGTAATCATCCGCCTTTATTATTATTTTGAGAATTATTGTCCGGAACCGCCGTTCAATCCGCTACCTGAATCACAATATGGCGGGCATAACACTGACCTATCCAAGATCAATCCGCTTGTCATGTCTGTTCCGGCAGCCGTCACGCCAACCAGTACTAATTGGGCCGCGCCTGTATCATCTATTGCCCTGTACATGCGAATGCCCACACATCCGCTTTGGTTTAGCATTTCCATTAATTTTGTCTTACCATAGAAGTGCGCTTTCACCGCGGTGGGATTTGCACTACGATAGGTTGATGTCCAGGCACTGCCCTGACTTAAGGTTATGTAAGCACCTTCATTTCCGTTGAACGCCATAATGTTTGTTTTTAAGGTTTAACAATTGTGTTTTTTCAAATATAAGATTCCTGTACAATTATTTTTGGCTCCGACTCCTGATCCTTTTCACGATACCCACTAACAATCAATAAGTTGAGCTTTTTACCCCGTATTTATACCCTATAAAAACAGGTAGTTTTACCCATCAAAACAGGTACTTTCCGCAATCTAAAATAGGGTATTTCTGCTCTAAAACAGCGGGTAATTTCATCTTAGTTTTGTAACATAAGCAGAAACATTTATGAGTTGGAGCCAGATAGAAAAAAAACACCAGGAGCGATACAATCGCGATTTTATTCTTTGCCGCGAACAGGAAGAGCGCAATTTTTTGGTAAATGCAATACTGGATGTGTTCAACTTCATTTCCCGCGATGAGGTTGAAAAGACCTTCGATCATTTTTGCAGCACATCGGTACAACCGGCCGAACGCGCGTTATTCCTGGCCCGCATCAAGGAGCACCTGGGCAGGTTGATCACAACCCGGTACGTTCAACGTTATGAACACTACTAGCAAAACCCGATCATGAACAAAAACATGCTCCTTGGTTTTTTACTTTGCGTGGGGCTTGCCTTTTGCATTTGCTCCTTTTTCCTGGGAGCTTCGTAACCGGGAATGATCTTTGGCCATTTGTCAGTAGGGTGGTGTGTAAACCCACCCATTTACCCCTCATCATGGATGCTTATTATCTGTATCTTGTCGAGCAAGAATCGGAAGACGAATTTCCATCGGTAGGTGAGAACACAACTTCGCATACAAAGTGAAGAAGGGCGATTAAACGCCATCAACCGCTTTTGCTACATCACGGCCATCATGGCCTGCGTTTATATTTTCCTGCTTTTTTTCCTGGACCTGAAGAAGGACGCGCTTGTAATGACCCTTGTGATGCTTGCCTTTTACAGTTGCACATTACTGAATAAGAAAGGCCTTTACGCGGCCGCACGAGTAGCCGTGATCGTAAGCACGAACGCCGCGGTTTTCTATTTTTCGGTGCTCATGGGCTTTAAAGCGGGTATACACCTGTACCTATATACATCCCCCCTGATCGCATACCTGCTTTACGAATACAACCGGCACATAAAGATATTCGCGGCCTTTAGCGTTTACCTGCTCAATTTTCTTTCCATTTTTTTTATTAATTACTATGGCATCGTCAAACCCATTCCGTTGTCAGACAGCGCCATCGATCTTATCTATATCATCAATTTTACCTTCAGTCTTATTTTATGCTTTACCCTGATCATTTATTTCGCTTTCAACAACAGCAATTACACTAAAATGCTGATGGAAGCGAACGAATCACTACAGGAGCAGCAGGGTATGCTGCAGGAAGAGATCGCCGCAAAGATCAGGCTGAACGAAGAGCTTACAAAAGCCGTAAAAATAAAAGAAGTGCTGCTGCAGGAGATACACCATCGGGTAAAGAACAACCTGCCAGTCATTTCAGGTCTTGTTGAGCTGCAGAACTTCTATGTGAAAGATGAGAAAGCGGCGGCCATCCTTAAGGAATCACGCAACCGCATCAAATCCATCGCGCTCCTGCACGAAAAGTTCTATGAAAATAAAGACCTGGACAAAGTGGAGATACGCGCCTACGTGAATGAGCTTATTTATTTCCTGCAACTGTCGTTCTCAAACCAGCAGAAGGACATCCGCATCCATACGCACATCGATCCCATCGAGCTCCCGATGAGCGAGGCGCTGCCTTTCTCGCTTTTGCTCAACGAGCTCATCACCAATTCCTACAAACACGCTTTTACAGGCAGGAATTCGGGTAATATGTACATCTCGCTGCTCAGAAACACCAGCGATCATACTTTTCATTTCAGGGATGATGGAAATGGCTACGATTATACTAATTTTGTAAAGGACAATACCCTTGGCATGAACCTGGTTGACGCCTTTTCCAAACAGTTGAAAGGAGAGATGTCGTATCATTCAAAGAAAGGCGAGGGTATAGAGTTCAAACTGCATTTTAACCCGGCACAGGCCTTATGAAGAAAGTTCTGATCGTTGAAGATGATTTCATGCTGAGCATGATCAACCGCAAGTACCTTGAGCTGATGGGACATAAAGTGGTTGACGCGGTTACCAATGGGCCCGACGCGATAAAGGCCGCTAAAACGCATCAACCCGATGTTGTTTTGATGGACCTGCGCCTGGATGGTGAGATGGATGGCATCGATGCTATGAAGGAAATTGAAAAGATCTCGCCGGCACGCGTCATATACCTGACGGGCAATTCGGACGAAGAGAACAAGAACCGCGCTTTAGAGACCAAAATGATAGCCTTTTGCGTGAAGCCGGTTCATTTTGAGCAGCTGCAGCAGTTGTTTTTGCAGTTGTAAAATCCCCTTTTTGGGCGATTTGCTTTTCCCTTACTTTTTTATATCTTAGCTTTATCCAATTTCCTGCGGTTTGCGCTTTCTTATTTCCTTTTCCCACATACAAAAGATCACGCTCAACGATCCGCAGCTCATGCGCGATCTAATCACAGCCTTTATCAGTGAGAACTCGCGAACACGGCAAAAACTGGATGAGGAATACGGGAAGAAGAACTGGCACGAATTACAAAGGACCGCGCACAAATTAAAATCCTCACTGGCCCTTGTTGGACTGGAAGAACAGCGCGCAAAGGCTGAGGAGCTGGAAAGCATGGCCGGCACTGACCTTAGCAAAACAAAAGAACTGGTTGATGAATTGAGTGAAACCCTGAGGCAGGCGATACACGAAATGGAGGAGAAATTGCGAACGTGGTAACTCCAGAGAATGCTCTTACATGGGTCTCGACTTCGCTCGACCTGACAGGATCCAATTAAAATTTATAGGAAAGTCCTATGCCTAAAACCTGTTTGAACTGCAGGCGCGGACCGATCTTGCCGTCCTTATCTTTGATCATTACTGCCTCGTCGTAGATCATTTGTGTACTCAATGTGGCGCTGATGTATTTGTTCACCTTCATGGTGGTGAGGGTGGTCCAGTTAACGTATAAATTTTCGGGATGGTTCAAATAATCGCTGAACAATTCGAGCGTGGTACCAAAATCCACATTCTCCATCACTGTTTTTTTGTAGACCATTTTAAAGTAGCCGCCAAACTGTATGCGCATGGTGCTGTAATGCTGTTTGATCTCGCCCGTAAGCGGGTCGCGCACTTCTTTCTGCACACCGAAACCGCCGTATTTAGCAAGAGTATCATCATAGACCAGCGTTACCCGTATGGTGGTGGGCGCTATAAAAAAAGAGACGTTCTTAGTTGGTTTGTAATCCAGGCCCAGGGCGCCAACCAGGTAAGCGGGCGCCATGAAGTTTGATATCCGCACCGAATCATTTGGGTAATTATAGCCTGCAGCGAATTGCGATTTAAAATCTACGAGCGCTGTATAATATCCATTCTCAAAACTCTTATACCCCAGCTTGGAGGTGAATTGAAGGCGGTCGTCGTTCTTCCACCAGTTGCGGTTACTGGCCTGCTTGATCACGCCGTAGGCAAGTTCCAGGCTATTACCCCAGATGATCCGCTTATTTGTATAGTTGGCGAACAGGCTGATGATACCGTTGGCGGAAATAGCGCTTTGTCCGCCTGCGGCCCAATTGGTAAGTGATACCTGCTGGCCGCTGATGGTTACTGTTCCTCCTTTTTTCCATCGGATGTTGGAAGTATCCTTGATCTGCTTCAAAGCTTCCACCTTGTTAAGAAGGCTTTGCGCGCTATCCTTTACCTGCGCCAGGGCCATCGACACGCAAAAAAATGCCGCTATGAAAAGACGAAAGACCTTCATTTTATTTTTTCTTGGCCGGTACCTGGCGTTGCTTGGCCATTTCTTCCAGGCGCTGCGCGAATTTCGATTTTTTCACCGGTTTTTTCATGTGCGCGTCAATGCCCGCGCGAATTTTCTCATCGCTCACAAAACGGCGCATGGCCCAGGTTTGCACGAAGGTGATGACGTTGGCAAGGAAATAATACCAGCTTAAGCCTGAAGAATACGAGTTCATGAAGCTTAAGAAAATGAAAGGCATGAAGTACATCATGAATTTCATGCCGGGCATTTGCTGCTGGTTGGCAGGCGTGTAGAATTTGGCGTTCATCCAGGTGTACACAATGGTAGAAGCGAACATCAATAACGCGAACAAGCTCACATGATCTCCGTAAATGGAGTTGATCACCGGCACGTGGCCGAAGGTCCAGACAGAATCATAGGTTGAAAGATCTTCCGCCCATAAGAAAGCTTTCTGACGAAGTTCAATAGAGGCCGGGAAAAAGTTAAGTAAGGCGATGAGGATAGGGAATTGGATCAAAGCCGGGATACAACCCGAAAAAGGTGAAGCGCCTGCCTTGCGGTAAAGCGCCATTTGCTCCTGGTTCTTCTTCATGGCATCAGCGCCATCGGCATATTTTTTGTTAATGATGTCCAATTCAGGTTTCAGCACGCGCATTTTGCTCGACGACATGTAGGTCTTCCACGCGATAGGGAACAAAAGTGTTTTAATGATAATGGTGAGTATCAAAATGATGATGCCGAAATTAACCGCACTGTTATTAAAGGCGTTGAACACGGGAATAACCAGCCACTTGTTGATGAGATTGAACACCGGCCACCCGATGTTGATCATAGTCTCTAAGCCGATATCGTAGCTCTTTAAAGTATTGTATTGGTTGGGCCCAAAATAAAAACGCAGGTTGAAATTTTCTGCTGCGCCATGATTATAAGGAATACCCAATTCGGTCTGAAATCCTTTTACATTGCTGAGCGAATTGTTCTTTGCTTCGGTGCGTACGATACTTCCATCCTTCAAAAACCCCGCATCGGCAATTACGGCTGATGTAAAGAACTGCTGCTTGAAAGCCACCCATTGCACCGGCGCTTCGTTGATGCTCTTTTCCTCGTCTTTACCCGGATTGATATAATCCGAATCTTCATCCTTGAACTTCCAGTATACGGTGCTGGCCTGTCTCTCCTTCTCTACGTGCGCTTCCTGCGAAGGTGTGATCATTTTCCAGGAGAAAGCCAACTGATCGGTGTTGGGAGAAATGATACCCTGCATGTTCACAAGGTTGATCCTGCAATCAACCATGTAATCGTTATTCTTCAACGTATAAACGTACTCAATGTAGTTCGCGGGATTGGAAGTTGGAAGTTTTAAACTGATACTTTGCCCGTCGGCGGTCTTCTTCACGTCACCTGCGGCGAAATACAAGCTGTCGGTGTGTACCTGAAGTGTATTATTATAAGCCAGGAAGATGAGCGCCTGTGAAGTAGAATCGGCGGTAAATAGCGTAACCCTGGTTTGTTTATCGGGCAGGGTATACTCTTTTAATTCTACAGAAGCCACGCTTCCGCCTTTTGATTGCAGCGTTACTTTTATTTTTTCGTTTTCAAGAACAACGTTCTTGTTCTCGCCCTGGGCAGCAACAGAAAAATCCCTGAACTTATTTTGCAGGTTTGCTTTTTTGAGTGAGTCGGCGTTTACGATCACTGCCACTTTACCTGAATCAGCTTTTATGACGATCGAATCCTGTGTTTGCTTAGCGGCAATGGCCGAGGCCTCGGCTAAGGCTTTTTGTGCCAGTTCAACTTTAGCTAGTGAATCCTGCTTTACTTTTGCTTTGCGAAGTTCTTCGTTGCTGGGCCCATTCAAAACAAGCCAGCCAATTAAAATACCACCTATCAACACTAAACCTATCAGGGAGTTCCTGTCCATGTGTAAAAATTAGAGGGCCAAAGATAACCAAAGAAAGCTTTGCCGGAGAGGCATAAACCTGTCTTAAAAGCCTTCCAAGCACTTATCTCTTAAATAATCCTCACTTTCATTTGGAAAAAACCAAAATAACCGTATCTTTGCCCTCCTTTTTTACGGGATGGATGAGAAGCAGTTTATAATCCGGTTGAACGGGTTAACTATTGGGAACCACCTGTATGAATTTGAGGTAAGCGATACGTTCTTTGAAGGCCGCGATTATGCCGAAATTGAAGGGGTCAAAGTGCTGGTAAAACTGGAATTGCTAAAGCAAAACAGCCTGATACAGCTAAACTTTGACCTGCAGGGCACTGTACACGCCACCTGCGACCGTTGCACTAAAGCCTTCCCGGTGGAGGTGGACGCCACAGAGCAGCTCTTTTTAAAGTACGGTAATCCTGATGAAGAACACCCTGATAATGTGTTAGTTATACCAGAAGGGGAGAACGAACTCGATATTTCGCAGCCTATATACGAATTTATTAGCCTGGCCTTGCCCGCACGCCGAGTGCCCTGCGAGGAAGACCCCGGCTTTAAATGCGATGATGAAACTTTGAAAAAACTCAACGAGATCACTACTGACGAGCCCGAACAAAACCCGGGCGACACCATTTGGGACAAGTTGAAGAATATAGACCTGAACAATAATTAATTTAATAATAAGAAGTCATGCCAAATCCCAAACGAAAAATGTCCGGTGCGCGCACAAACAGCCGCAGGGCTACCTATAAAGCGGTTGCGCCTACTGTGGGTGTTGACCAAACTACCGGCGAGGCCCACCTGTGGCACCGCGCACATTGGTACGAAGGAAAACTTTACTACAAAGGAAAAGTAGTAATGGAAAAAGCGCAAAAGTAGAAATTCGCTAAAATAAGCTAAAAACGGGCCAAAAGCCCGTTTTTTTGCTTTAAAATGGGTAATTTTGTCCTTTTTTTCACATTTTCTGTTCAAAACTAAATGTCTGAGGATAGGATTTTCGG
This sequence comes from uncultured Flavobacteriaceae bacterium, assembly GCA_964387075.1. Classification (GTDB taxonomy): domain Bacteria; phylum Bacteroidota; class Bacteroidia; order B-17B0; family Aurantibacillaceae; genus PALSA-968. Next base: position 93,690 of record CAYLVB010000002.1, on the reverse strand, counting down.
TAAAAAATTGCGTCCTTAGCCGCCTCTGTTTATGAAGATAGGACTCGATATTATGGGTGGTGATTTTGCCCCCAATAATGAACTGGATGGAGCCATGGCCGCGGCCAAAGAACTCCCCTCACACGTTAAGATCGTTCTGATAGGCGATAGCGAAAAAGCCAAAAAATATATTTCCGAGAAAAAGGGCGACCCTAACATATTTGAATACGTTCATACTACGGAGGTCATACAAATGGGAGAGCATCCCACCAAGGCTTTGGCCCAAAAGCCTAATTCGAGCATTGGTCTGGGATTTAAATTATTGAAGGAAAATGGCATCCAGAGCTTTACCAGCGCAGGCAATACAGGCGCCATGCTGGTGGGCGCGATGTTCTCGGTAAAGGCCATCCCCGGCGTGATTCGCCCCAGCATCGGAACCGCACTTCCCAAAGAAAATGGCACCATAGGGTTTGTGCTTGACGTAGGCACCAACGCCGATTGTAAACCCGATGTGCTTTACCAATTTGGCATTTTAGGATCGCTGTATGTGCAGCACGTATATAAGATCGATAAGCCCAAAGTGGGTTTGTTGAACCTGGGAGAAGAGGCCGAAAAAGGAAACCTGGTTGCCCAGGCGGCGCATACTCTCATGAAGGATTCGAAAGACTTTCATTTCATAGGGAACATTGAAGGATCTGATCTGTTTAGCGATAAAGCGGATGTAGTGGTATGTGAAGGCTTTACCGGCAACGTGGTTTTGAAAGCCTGCGAAGCATTTTACAGCGCCATTAAAAAACGCAACCGTTCGGATGAGTTCTTTGATCGTTTTAATTATGAAATATACGGATCAACGCCCATGCTGGGTATTAATTCGAACGTTTTGATCAGTCATGGCAAATCAAGCGCGCTGGCCTTTAAGAACAGCATGCTTTTGGCAAAAGATATTACCGATGCCAACCTGCCCGAAAAAATAAAAGCCATATTCAACTGATGATAAAAGCCGCCATTACAGCCGTAGCGGGTTATTTACCCGATTATATCCTAACCAACCAGGAGCTGGAAAAAATGGTGGATACTACCGATGAGTGGATCATGACACGTACCGGCATCAAAGAAAGACATATTTTACGCGAGCCCGGCAAAGCTGCTTCTGATATGGGTGCCGCTGCTGTACTTGAGCTTTGCAAAAAACGGGGTATTAAGCCTGAAGAAATAGAGCTTCTTATTTGTGCCACGGTTACCGGAGATATGGTTTTTCCGGCCACGGCAAATATTATTTGCGATAAAATAGGTGCTAAGAAAGCCTGGAGCTACGACGTTGGCGCGGCCTGCAGTGGTTTCCTGTATTCGCTGGCAACAGCTGCACAATTCATTCAGTGCGGTACTTATAAAAAAGTAGTAGTGGTAGGATCAGATAAAATGAGCTCTATTGTTGATTATACCGACAGGGCCACCTGTGTTATTTTCGGTGACGGAGCCGGTGCTGTTTTGTTAGAACCCACTACGGAGGACCTCGGAATAAAAGATTTTATTTTACGGACCGACGGGTCGGGTTGCCACCATTTGCACATGAAGGCGGGCGGTTCTTTAATGCCTCCCACGCATCAAACCATCGACGAGCGATTGCATTACGTGTACCAGGAAGGGCAAGCTGTTTTTAAACATGCCGTGTATAACATGGCCGAAGTTTCGGCCGAGATCATGGAAAAAAACAAATTAAGCGCCCATGATATCGCGTGGCTGGTACCTCACCAGGCCAATAAGCGCATTATTGATGCTACTGCGAACCGCATGGGCGTTGGACCGGAGAAAGTAATGATGAACATTGAAAAATACGGCAACACTACCGCCGGTACCATCCCGCTGTTATTGTGGGATTATGAAAAACAATTGAAAAAAGGCGATAACCTGGTCATGGCCGCGTTCGGAGGAGGTTTCACCTGGGGATCCGTATGGCTGAAATGGGCCTATGACCCGAAATAAAAAATAAAACAATCCATGCCGAAGGCATCCCTTCGGACAAACAAAACATACACAAAAACAAAAAACATGAAGCTAACAGAGATCCAGGACCTGATAAAGTTCGTAGCCAAGAGCGGGGTAAGTGAAGTGGAGTTGGAGACCAAAGAGGTGAAGATCGTCATCAAGACCTCCCGGGGCAAGGAACAGTACGTTGTTCAGGCTCCCGTTAACGCTCCTGTACAACACGTGATCACCGCTACACCGCAACAGGTGATCCAGCCTGCCCAACACAACCCACCGGTTGCAGAGAACAAAACCCCGCAAAACCCCGCTTCGGGCGATGAAAGCAAATACTTAACCATCAAGTCGCCGATGATCGGTACCTTCTACCGCTCGCCGGGACCTGATAAAGGTTTATTTGTGAACGTGGGCGATGAGGTTGGGCCCGGCAAAGTGGTTTGCATCATTGAAGCGATGAAACTCTTCAACGAGATCGAAAGCGACGTAAAAGGTAAGATCGTAAAGGTGCTGGTGAACGACGCAACGCCGGTTGAGTATGACCAGCCCTTGTTCTTAGTGGATCCATCGTAATACCAAGTTACTCGTTATTGGTTATTCGTAACTCTCTTGCTGTATTTACGCATACCCTATAACTAATAACCTATAACATTTGAAACTATGTTCAAAAAAATACTGATTGCCAACCGGGGAGAGATCGCATTGCGTGTATTGCGTACCTGCCGCGAGATGGGTATTAAGACCGTGGCAGTCTACTCTACTGCCGATAAGGAATCTTTGCACGTGAAATTTGCCGATGAGGCCGTGTGTATCGGTCCGCCGCCCAGTAAAGATTCTTACCTAAGCATGGCCAATATCATTGCTGCGGCTGAAATTACCAATGCCGACGCGATACATCCCGGTTATGGATTCTTATCCGAGAATGCTAAATTTTCTGAGATCTGCCGGCAAAATAAAATAAAGTTCATAGGCGCGTCTCCGGAGATGATCAACGCGATGGGAGATAAAAGTAACGCCAAGGCCACCATGATCAAAAACGGAGTTCCCTGCGTGCCCGGTTCGGATGGATTACTGGAGAGTGCCGACCAAGGGATGAAACTGGCGAAAGACATTGGTTACCCGGTGATCATTAAAGCCACCGCGGGCGGTGGTGGAAAAGGCATGCGTATCATCTGGAAGGAAGAAGACTTTCAGGGAGCATGGGACAGCGCCACCACCGAAGCGTCGGCCGCTTTCGGGAACGGAGCAATGTACATGGAAAAATACATTGAAGAGCCCCGCCACATTGAGATCCAGATCGTGGGCGACCAATACGGCAAGGCTTGTCACTTAAGTGAACGTGATTGCTCTATACAGCGCCGGCACCAGAAATTAGTGGAAGAAACTCCATCACCGTTCATGACACCCGAATTACGCGACGCGATGGGGGATGCTGCTGTTAAAGCTGCTTTAGCCATCAGTTACGAAGGTGTAGGAACCATCGAGTTCCTGGTTGACAAACACCGTAATTTCTATTTCATGGAGATGAACACGCGTATACAGGTAGAACACCCGATTACGGAAGAAGTGATCGATTACGACCTGATACGCGAACAGATATTGGTTGCCGCGGGAGTGCCTATTTCGGGTAAAAATTATTACCCGCAATTGCACGCCATTGAATGCCGGATCAACGCCGAGAATCCTTTTGATAATTTCAAACCATCTCCGGGAAGGATCACCACGCTGCATACACCCGGCGGGCACGGCGTGCGGGTTGATAGTCACGTGTACAGCGGCTATGGAATTCCGCCCAATTACGATAGTATGATCGGCAAGCTGATCACCGTGGCGCAAACGCGGGAGGAAGCGATTTCGAAAATGTATCGGGCCCTGAGCGAATATGTGATCGAGGGAATTAAAACAACCATTCCTTTCCATATGAAACTGATGCAGAACGAAGAATTTAAAAAAGGAAATTACACCACGAAATTCCTTGAGACCTGGGACTTTAAAAATGAACTTTAAAAGGGCATAATCTTTGCGGCAAAATGAAAAACCAATTATGAACAAACCTTTCTTCATCCTCGCGCTCGTTGCTTTTGCAGTGGCCTGTACTCCAAAAGCAAAAAAAGCAGTTGAAGGTCCTGCGCCTGCAGCTCCTTCGGCCTCAAACGCTCCAACAGAAGCGCAATTGACCGCTGCAAAAACAAAATTCCCGGCTGCCACCATGGACGAGCTGCAAAAAGGGCACAGTATCTATTATGGAGCCTGTACCCGTTGTCATGGTGCCGAACCGATCACAAAATATGATGAAAAACAGTGGGTAGGTATCCTGGATGAGATGGCCGGAAAAGCGCAATTATCTGCTGCAGAAAAAGACGCCACCTGGAAATACATCATGGGCGTTAAGTTAGCCTCCAAATAATCCGAGATGTTCGAAGATTTTCCAAAAAAAAGAACTGAATTACCCGAAGATTTCAAAAAGATCTACGCCTCTCATTATAAAAAGAACCGGGGTGGCAAGACCGTTGCCACCTCACTCTCGCAAAAAATGGAAAGCTGGCTGCACAAAAAAGTAGCAGCCGACTGCAAGGATGGAAAACCAAGATCCACCCTGGAAATAGGCGCCGGAACACTGAACCAGTTGCAGTATGAGAATAATACACCATACGATATCATAGAACCGTTTCGCACTCTTTTTGAGAATTCACCCGAACTTAAAAGAGTACGTAATGTGTTTAACGATATAGATGACGTGCCCGCTTCCAACCGGTACGAACGCATTATTTCTATCGCCACATTCGAACATATTGAGGACCTTCCCAAGGTAGTTGCTAAATCAGCCCTGTTGCTGGAAGATGGAGGAACGCTTCGTGTTTCAATTCCAAACGAAGGTACTTTCCTTTGGACCCTGAGCTGGAAAATGACCACCGGACTTGAATATCGCATGAAATACGGGCTCGATTACGGGATCCTCATGAAATATGAGCATGTGAACACGGCTGACCAAATAGAAGAAGTGCTGAGCTATTTCTTTGGTGGCGTAAAATGTTCCTGTATGGGCCTGAGCAAAGGTTTTGCCTTTTATCGTTTTTACGAGTGTTCCGCCCCCAATACAAAGAAGGCAACCGCCTACCTCGATTCGCTTAAAAAGTAATCGTCTCTCCGGAGTATTCTGAATTGTTTTTTTATCTTTGAACATCGGATGAAAAAATTACTTTCCCTGGTTGCGGCCACCGTTTTTCTTTTGGCATGCAATAAAGTGCAGAAACCTTTTGAAGTGACCGGGCTTTTCTTTATCAGCAACCTTCCTACCCCGCCCGACTCTGTCATCAAACTGTCTATGGACCTGGATAGCGCCGTGTTGAACGGGGTAGAGATTCCCGGAAAGAGTGCAGTAAAAAGCGGATATTTTCATTTCTCGTTCCGTATCCGTAACAATTCAGACAAATTGCAACGTTTCTATTACAAGTTGTTCTACCAGAATGAGAGTTATAAATTTTCGGAGAACCATGAATACGCGGACGAGAACTTTTACGGCAGTTGGGATGATACCTGTTGTTTATTCAAGCCCACCCGAAGCCTTGCTCCCGGCGAAGAAACACTGGTAAGGGACAGTTTTAAGATAACCGGTAACCCGAGAGATGAAAAAAAATACTATGGATCAGATCCCTTCGATCACCAGGTGAACTCCGGTACGATAAAGCGCGCCGTGGCGCATATAAAAAATGATCCGCAATGGGTCAAACAGATCCTGGAAAAAGCCGCATCCAACCAGTTAAGCGTAGAAGAGCAATTCTATCTCGACGCCATCTGGTCGCTTAATGATCAAAAACATAGAGATAGCGTTTGCAATAACCGGTGGAAAAGAAATCCACGCGTAGGATCCTACGAGTTCATGCTTGTCATTTCCGGGCAGGAAGACTATGACCGCTTCCCGGAAACCTTTAAAGATATCCGCCGCGTGCAACCGAACGGGAAATACCTGAACCCTTTTTGCTATGTGCTCGACCATGGCGTGAACGGTCTTTTCCACTCCCGCGTTATCCGCTGCCCTAAAAAGGTGCTGGTTCGTGCCAAACTTGATCTTTCAAAAGGAGTTTATGTCAATCCCCTGGCTGCCAACAAATCTGATTTTACGCGAGAATATTTCCGCTCCGACTGCGGAGACAGCAGTGATCTCTACACTTCGGCCCAGATGGAACTTTTTTTTCATAACATTAACCGCGATTATGTGCTGCACAATGTGAAAGAGGTGCGCGACGTGGTGGGCGATAATTTTACGCGAAAAGAATACCAGGCCATGGCCACACAATACAAGGGAGACCGGCTTATTGACACCTACGTGAATGCCACCGATTGCCCTTGCCGGAACGTTTCCGTGAACAAACAGGAAGGCTCGCTCATCATAAAAAATCCGGGTAATAAAGAAGGAGAATATAAAAAAGAGCATGTGGGTGTGATCTCGCGCCTGGGGTTTACATACGGAAAATTCAGGGCCAAGATCAAATTCCCCGAAACATTAAGCAAAGACCATGTGTGGAACGGTATCACCAACGCCTTCTGGCTCATAGCCCAGGATGTTAATTCGGACTGGAACATGCGGAGGATCTGCGACGCAGGCATCGCTTATATTCCGAAAGCCGAGGCCGACACCAAAGCTTCCATGTATAAAAGTAAAAAACAGGTTTCGTACTCGGAGATCGATTTCGAAATTCTTAAAGAATCTGAATTTTGGCCTAAATCCTCTTACCAGATCGCAAACGTGCCCTACCAAACTGACGACTGTGCCAATACTGATGACATCATCGTAACCTGTACAAATTGGGATCTGGCTTGTCATGCACCTGAGTTCTATAATATTGGTGCGGTGGCGCATAAGATCGATGGAGTAAAATATATTCACCATCGATGGAATCATTGGTACAAAGCTTTAACGACCAAAGTAAAAGCTTCACACAACGAACTTTTCGCGTCACCGTATTATTATTACGAGATCGAATGGACACCCGAAAAGATCACCTGGAGAATAGGTCCTGAGAAGGATAAGATGAAGATGATCTGCGTGATGGACAAGAACGTGACCGCCATTCCTAACAATCAAATGCTGATGATCATCACACAGGAATGGCATAACCAGGAATGGTGGCCCAACGCACCTTATAAGCAAAATTTCATACCTTTCCCGAAAAATGATATTATCGGAAAGGTATTAGAACTAGAAATCGAATAACCTATGGTATTTAGCAGTGTCATTTTTCTTGTTTACTTCCTGCCTGTCTTCCTGGCGATCTATTTTATCGCGCCGAAGAACATCAAGAATTATGTTTTATTGGCGGGCAGCATATTCTTTTACGCATGGGGCGCGCCGCGTTTCATTTTTGTGATACTTGCCACCACCACGGTAGATTTTTATTTCGTTAAATTACTTTATAATGCCAATACGGAAAGCCGACGACGCCTGTTTCTGATCTTGTCATTATGTCTCAATGTGGGCCTGCTGTTCTATTTCAAGTACTGCAACTTCTTCATTGAGAACATAAACGCGTTACTGGGATCCTTTGGTGCAACGGAGATCACATGGACCAAAGTGATCCTACCTATCGGTATCTCCTTCTATACTTTTGAAAGCCTTACCTACGTGATCGATGTTTACAGGCGCGTGCACAAACCTCTTGATAATTTCCTCCAGTACCAGCTGTACATTATCCTCTTTCCTAAGTTAATAGCCGGGCCCATCATCCGGTACCACGAGATATCCGACCAGATAGCAGACAGAAGCGTTAATGATACGGTTGACAATAAACTCACCGGCTTTTTTCGTTTCGTCATTGGTCTTTCCAAAAAAGTATTAATTGCCAATACCATGGCGGCTAAGGCCGATGAAATATTCGCTATCGCTCCGGCTGAGCTGAGCACAACGGTGGCCTGGATCGGTATGCTGGCCTATACTTTCCAGATCTATTTCGATTTTTCGGGATACAGCGATATGGCCATTGGGCTCGGGAAAATGCTCGGCTTCAAATTTCCGGAGAACTTTGATAATCCTTACACTTCGCAAAGCGTAACCGAATTCTGGCGGCGCTGGCATATGACATTGGGCAGCTGGATGAAGAATTACTTATACATTCCACTGGGCGGAAACAAAGTGCAAAACAAGGGCCGCCTCTACTTCAATCTCTGGCTCGTGTTCCTTGCATCCGGTTTCTGGCACGGAGCGGCCTGGACCTTTATCATTTGGGGTGTTTATCACGGTCTTTTTCTCGTGCTGGAAAGAATGTTCCTTCTCAAAGTGTTCGCGAAGATCGGCAAGATCCCTTCTACGCTCATTACATTCCTTGTCGTAGCTATCGGCTGGGTGTTCTTCAGGGCCGATACAACTGCGCAGGCCTTGACGTTTACCGGAAAACTCTTCAGCTTCGAGTTCACAAATGATCTCATCCTTGACAATGAATTCAAATTTTATTTTTTGCTTGCCATCCTGTTCTCCTTTTTCTGCAGCTTAAGGATCGGGCAAAAAATTCAGGACCAGGTCTATTTTAAAACGTATAGTACCGAGGGCTACGTGGTAAGCACACTTATTTTCTGTTTCCTGTTCACCCTCTCCCTCGCTGCCATTACTTCTTCAGGCTTTAACCCGTTTATTTATTTCAGGTTCTAAGATGAAGACCAATTACCCAAGGGTTGATATTGCTTTGCTCACCGTCATCCTGCTTTTTCTTTTCCTGCCTTTGCTTCAAAGCAAATTACATTTTAAAAAACATGTCAAACCCCTGCAGGGAGCCTACAAAGAGGCTCCGGATACCGTTTTTAGCTGGAAGGCCTGGTTCAATGAACGTTTCCAGGAAAAACGCAGCGCGCACCTCAACCAGGAATTTGGCTTTCGTAATTACTATGTGCGACTTAATAACCAGGTTGATTTTACCTTGTTCCACAAAATAAACGCCGAGCATGTTGTACTGGGCAAAGCCGGGGTTTTTTATGAGGATGATTATATCAAAGCCTATTACGGAAGAAATTTTACCGGGCACGATAATATAAAGCAACTCGCCGAAAAACTAAAACAGGCCCAGGAGATCTTGAAAAGCAAAGGTGTTATACTGGAAATACTTTTTCTTCCCGGAAAAGCTTCGTTCTTCCCGGAGTTCATCCCGGATGCGTACGCGGGTACAAAACGTACCAGCAATTATGAAGCGCTGGCTCAGCAGGCAAAAAAGACGGGTCTCGATGTGATCGACTTTAACAGCTGGTTCCGGAATATGAGAGCTACATCCACCTACGATCTTTACCCGGCGGGCGGAATTCACTGGAGCAATTATGGAGCGCTGCTTGCTTTTGATTCGCTGCGGGAGCATGTAGAAAAGACAGCGGGCATCCCCTTACGCGAGTTCCGTATTACCCGCGTTCGCCATTCCAACACGTTTCTAGATCCGGATAACGACATTGCCAACGCGCTGAACCTGTTGAGGGATATAAAACCCCTGAGCATGCCCATTGCCGAATATAAATGGCTTGAAAAGCCCGGGGAGACCAGGCCCCGGGCATTGTTCATCGGCGACAGTTATTTCTGGAACTGGTATTACCAGGGGCTGGTGAACAATACCTTTTCTGACGCACGTTTTTGGTATTACAATCAAACGGTTTACCCGGATACACTTGCAACCCGCGACGTAAAGAACCTGCCTTTCGTAGAAACCGTGCTTTCAAATAAGGTAGTGGTCCTTATGGCCACCGAGAGCAATATCCACGATATTGGCTGGGGCTTTGCAGACAATGTCATCAAATTTATAAAACCGGGTTCATCGGAAGAGATACGCAGGCGCATATATATAAATTATTTCATTCATGAAATAAAGAACACTGCAGCGTGGCTGGCCGATATAAAAAAGAAAGCGCTCGAAAAGAACGTCAGCCTGGATGAAATGCTTGCACTGGATGCCGCATATCTATACGATACAAAATATGCAAAAGAAGAAGTGATCGCTTTTACAGAGCAAACTAAAAAGCGCATACGATCAGATGAGAAATGGCTGAGCGAGGTAAAGGCCAAAGCCGAGGCTAAGAAAATAAGCCTGGATGAAATGCTTGAGCTCGATGCCAAGTACATCTACGACATGGAGCAAAAAGGAAAATAGTTCTTTATTTTTTTAGATAATACCGGTTATTCTTAAAGATCTCGCCGGGGAAGAGCTTGTATAGGGAGGTGTACTCCGGACGAAGCCACAACTCGTCTACCACTAATTTTGTGCTGTCAATAAAATTCTGGTTCCATACAGTAACCGAAACCTTGTCCTTTCCTTTGGGAAGGGTGATCGTTTTTTCGATCAACGCCCACTCCCTGTCAATCGTTCTCAGGTTCGGCAAGAGGCTCGTCCAGAACCCACCGTCGCTCTGCCCGGTTACAGGGTCAATGAAGGTAACTTCCAACGTACTGCGCGGCAAGAGGTCTTTATTAAAATCCTTCACCCAGAATGATAATACATAATTCTGTCCATCGCCGGCGGCAGGTATGCTATCTTCAAACAAACGGTTGTATGCTTTTATTTCGCCTTCATAAGCTCCCGCTCCCCTATACGGGCTTGCTGATCGGGTCTCATCGAAGCTGCGGTATGCGAAATTGATCGCGGGTTGGCTCGACATCCACCCCGCAACCGGATGCAACTGCTGTGCGGTATACTCGCGGTGCATCAGCGCGTAGAGCGAATCGGAGTACGCAACGAGCGTTTCATACTTAAGATGATACAGATTGAAATCAGGTGCCTTCACTACTAATTGCGATTTTCCTAAAAGATCAAGCTGCATCAGGTCCTTTATATCCTGTTCGCGCGCAAGGATCAAAAATGGTTTTTTATTGGGTAAATGTTTTACGAATTCCAGCGGGCGGTATGGTTCCAGTATCAAAGCCATGTTCTCATAAGCCTGCTGCAGGGAGGTGCGGGAAAGAACAGCCGCCGTGATAGGCAGACCTGTCTTCATCGAAGCGATATAGGTGTACGCAAATATTCCGTTGTTCTCGGGCTCACGAACCAGGTTCTCAGAACCCTGCAGGAAATACGGCAAGGGGATGATAGCCTGGTACTCATTCGCTTTTAATTCTTTGACCCATTTATTAGCTGCCATGGTGTTCTCTTTATCTTCCAGCACGGGAATACGATTGCTTACGATAGCGTTGATCGGACTCATATGATAATACGCGTCATAATAAAGTATTGTCAGTGGGAGGATGCAAAAGATCATTTGAAGCCATTTCCTTTTGATACGCGTTGTGGCTCCGTAAAAATACCAGGCTGCAAAAATATTAAGCGAATAGAACAGCAGCCAGGCAAAACGCCCGAGACCACGCATTTGTCGTAGCGGACCTATGTAATGCACCAGCTCTTCATTGTAAACATAAGGAATGCCGCAGGCATAAATGGCGCCGAGAATACCCGAGATAATAAATACCCAAAGCGTTCTATCGGCAGGGAAAGAAAAAAGTTCGCGGAAACGGTATTCCGCCAATTTTGAAACTCGCTTTAAAATAAAGATACATGCCAGCAAGAGGGCGGCCAGTCCCACGTAACTGATCCCTTCGTATTGGGTTACGGCTTCGGGAGTATTGAAATTGCTGAAGAATTCCTGGTAAGGTAATCCGTACGGAAAGAACATCCCGTCGAAACTACTGAGATAAACCAGGAAGCCCCAGGGATGAGTGGTCCTGTCTGTGACATCTGACGACGAATAGATCATTGCCTGCAACAAGAGGAAGGGTAAGACCAATTGAATGAAAAAATGCCCCAACGATACCAACAGGGTGCGGATCTTTCTTTTGGAAGTGAGGAATTCAATGAAATAATACACCAGCAAGACTATTCCGAACATGCCCAGGAAATAAGCGTGCAGGCAGATCATGCATAGGGTGAGCAGGCCGATGGCGATACTTTTTTTAAAAGTGGGCGCACGATTGAAGCGGATGAGAAAATAAAAAAGCGCTGGGATGGCAAAAGCGTAACTCAACGGGAAGTGGGCCTGTATCCTGACCCATTGCGGGGAAAGAAATGCAACGCCAACCGCCCACAGTGCCGCAAACAGGAAATTTACCCGTAGCTCGAACAACACCAGGAAAACGAATAAAGCGCAGATCGGAAATGAAAGAAGCATGAGGAGATTGAAGATGGCAGGGATCTTATCCTCTACATTCACAAAATTATTGATAAAGCGCAATCCGGCGGTGATCACGGTTTGATCGCTGGAGAAAAAAACACTTTCTCCGTGAGGATAGTTCGATGCGCCAAGGTGAGCATACGTACTGTCGTACTTTAATTGATAGGTGGCATAGTAATAGGCCAACAGGCCGTCGCCAGACCTGTCGAAATAGTATTTGTTTGGTTCCCGTAATATATTTCCGAAAAAACAGAAAAGTACTGTCAGCGAGATCAGCAAGGTTAGTATGGCTCCCTTCGCCTTGAGGCTAAGGTTATCGTACAGTTTTTTCATATTTCTTCCCGAGGTGGTTAAACTTGATCCGGAAAAGATCGAGCACCATTCTGAAACTGTGCCTGAGCATGTTCACACTGCTTCCTTCCTGGCTTCTTAAGGCCACAGGAAGTCGCTTTATATCGTAATTACGTTTAAGCGCTATATAGATCAATTCTACATCGAAGGCGAACCCGGTAACGCGCCCAACGCCGAATAGGTCATCCGCTACCTCTCCTCTGAAACCTTTCATTCCGCACTGTGTATCGAACATACCGCCTGCCACAAACCTTCCTACTATGAACGCGAACCAGGTACTGCCCAGCTTTCTCGCTTTGGATATCTCGCCAAAATAGTTTGATTGCTGCAAAGTACGATCGCCTATAACAAGATCGAACTCCTTATCATCGAGATACTTCAAAAAGCGATCAAATGCTTCTGTATGAAAAGGAATGTCGGCGTCCGTGAATATGCGGAACTTTCCTTTTGCGTTTCGCATTCCATTACGCACGGCCTCTCCCTTCCCCATATTAACGGGGTTCTTAAGATATTGGCAACCGAGGTCCTCTACCACTTTTTTCGTAAGCCCCGAGTCGGTACTGCCATCATCCACGATCAGTATTTCGTACGCATACGACTTGGTGGAAAGGAATGTTTGCAGGAAAGGGATATTATTCTTTAATACGGAAGCACTGTTATAAGAAGGTATGATCACACTCAGATACATCTGTCGTCCAAAAAATTTATGCAAAATAACTATATTATTCGTTATCCCGCTAAAATGATAGTTAATAATTGTATAAGTGGGGAGAGGTCCCTCTATAACCCCTTGGGCTTGGATTTCTGAAATGCCCTTTTTTACAAAAAATAGTTTTTTCTGAGTATAATTTCCTAATTTGGGGCTAAATTCATTGGAACTCTGAAATGAAGCCCTCCGAAGAACTGCACCAATTGATCCACAGTCTCAGTATGTCTGAGAAGCGGTATTTCAAGATCCACTCTTCGCTTCATACCATTAAAGGCAGCAATAATTACGCGAGACTCTTCGATGTCATAGAGGCGCAGGCCGAATACGATGAGGCGATGGTGAAGGAGGTCTTTGAGAAAGAAAAATTCATCCGTCATCTCCCTTCCGAAAAACACTATCTCTACAATCACGTCCTCGAAAGTCTCAACTCCTACAATAAGGAAAAGACCTTTTTGGCGCGTTACGCCGCCATCCTCACATCCATAGAGATACTTTACAACCGCGGGCTTTTTTCACATTGCCAGAAGCTCATTAAAAAAGCCAAGACAGAGGCTTACAGTTTAGAGAAATTCTCTATTCTCATGATCCTCATTCACTGGGAGACCATCCTCTTCATCAATGCCGAAGATGACAAGAACCTATCGAAGAACATCCACGAAGAATTGCGCCTGCTCGAGGCACTGAAGGTGCAGACCATTTTAATGCAGCTGGCCTTCGACCTGCAGATACAGATCGATAAAGGAAACGCGGATGAGAAATACATCAATGCCCGTAAAAAGGACCTGAAAAAAATATTCCCGCCCAAGCCGGAGATAAATAGTTTCTGGTCGAAGTATTACTACTACTCGGCCATGGCGCTCGTTTTTACGATTGAAAGTAACAATACAGAAAGGTACAGGTGCTATAAGGAGATCAAGAACATCATGGACAACGCGCCACAGTTCATCAAGGACCTCCCGGCCATCTATCATCTTAACTATAACAACCTGGTGAACATTATGCTGTTCTTAAGGAAATACAGTGAAACAGAGGTCTTGCTGAAAGAACAAAGAACATTCCTGCCTACTTACGGCATCAAGAATCCTACATTCAGTACCCGCGTTTTTATCAATACCTACGAGAGCGAACTTTATCTTTATTACAAGACTGGCCAGCACGAAAAAGCCGCAGCTGTTGCCAAGGGAATGGAATCTGAACTACGCCAGGTAGACCTTACCTTCGGCCCTATTCTTTTTGATCTCTTTTATTTTATGGCCATTACCGAACTCATGGTAAAAAATTATAAAGGCGCAACCAAATGGCTTAATAAGATCTTAAATGCAGAACGCGACATCAATTTCCGGAAAGAGCTGCGGATAAACGCGCGCCTGCTCTACCTCGTGGTGCTGCACGAGATCGATGATGTGCTTTTTGGGAACCGGCTCCAATCTGCCCGTCGCTTCATGGCGCAAGAGAGCTCGTTTAAAAAACAAGCCAAGATCCTGGAAGGGATCGCGCTTACCGGCGAAGACCTCTCTCTTCTCAAAACACGCTCAGCGCTTAAGGCCATCATCGCACAGTTAAAAAAAGAACACCAGGTGGCGGGCGAAGAATTACTGAACAAGAACTTTGATTTTGTGGAGTGGCTGGAGAACAAGGTCAAATAACCGCTAATTGCTGGGAAAGGGATTGAAATAGACCGCGCCGTTCTTATTAGGTCCAAACAAATAATGATCGGTATGGCTCATCTTGTTCACAAAAAAGACCGCGTCGTAGATCTCGCTCAGCTTTCTTTTCTTCAGCAAAAGCTTTTTCATGTTATCGAAACCTCTGTAACCCACTTCATACACTTTGTGTGAACCGGTGAACCACGACGCCATTTTATCATCCATGCCTTTACTTTCCATTGAAAGAAATCCATTTTTTATCCCTGTTGCCCTCAGCAGATCGGAAAATGAACCGGAAGGCGCCGGGGCAAAGGAAAAAACCCCGGCTTCAAGCGCAGAGCATTTATACTGGCGAGTGCCCGTATACTCGCCTTCGTTGAACACAAAGCCTATAGCATAGAACTTCGCTCCAAACTCCTGCTTCACCAGCTTCCCCATGAAAGGGAGGCTGCCGCCCGAGCACACATGTTCATTATGCGCCCACAACATCATTTTGCTTTCCTTATTTTGTTGATACATCCATTTTATGTTCGCGCTCATATAAGGGTCGCGCTTAAAAAAATCCACGTTCCCGCTTTTGTAGGTATCCATGTATTGATAAAGACATTCCAGCAGGTGATCGGTCTCTATCCATCGCTCCGCACCCATCACCGATTCATATTTTACACGGTCGGCCTTAAGTTTGTTCCGAATGGAGCTGATCTGCGTGTGGCTTTCCTGCAATTCCTTGTCGCTGATCTTATCCTTGGGATAGGTCTTGTCTTCGAACTTTTTGAGAAAAGGTTTTATTTCGCGTAGATAAGCAGTGTCGGTGCCTTCAAAATAATTATATAGATATTTCACAGCGTGATGCGGGCCATGAAAATCGAACCCGAAAAAAGTGATCTTCTCCTGGTGCAACGGCTCGTCATTATACCCACGCATCCACTCGATCATTTCTTTCATTTCCTTCGTGCGCCACATAAAAGACATTTTCATCACCACTTCGCTCGACTTCATGTCAGTGCGCCCGTGAATATAATCGTTCACCAATAGGCCCGCCGCGTAACTTTCTTCAAGACCAAACATTTTGGTGCCCCCCTTTTCACATAAGAGCCGGAACACGCGATGCTTCAGCGTAAAGAATTCCCTGGAGCCATGTGTGGCCTCACCGATCGCGACAATATCCTTTCCTTTCAGACTTTGAAGTAAAAAAGAAATATCGCTGTCGCCGGCCAAGGGATCGGTAGTTGTAATAGGCACCAGGCGGCTTTTGAGCTGCGCTATTTTGATGGAGTCGCTGTAACCCGCCCCGAAAAAAAAGAAAGGGGCCAAGAGTAAAAAAAGAATATGTTTCATTTTACTCATCCTGGGCAAAACGGGTTGATAAACGCCTTATTGTATGCAAATTACGATTTTAAAAGCGGAATAAAAAGGTGCCTATACCGAAAGGCCGCTTATCCGGTAAAAAAACAGTATCGGGTAACAATTGAACTTTGGCTAGAGGTTCATTATCAAAATTGGAAAACGGATGGCTTGGCAAACAAAAAAAATCCCCTGAATATATTGATATTCAGGGGATTTGAGGTCCCGTCCGGATTCGAACCGGAGTAGCAGCTTTTGCAGAGCTGAGCCTAGCCGCTCGGCCACAGGACCCTAAAGGGAGGTCAAAGATACAGATTTAATACAAATCGCGAAACAAGGGTTAATTTTGCCGGCTTCCGCTAAAAATATTATTTGTTATATTTGTTAGACAAGCCTAAACATGAGTACAGACACCCTTGCCGTACACGAAGTGTACAAATACATGAACGATCGAAACATCATCATGTCTTTCCTTGGAGATTTTACCCACAAGGTAGTAACCTCGCTGCTTTCTTCTGTAAAGCGGATCATTGACACTTCCGAACTGGACTTCCAGGTGAAGAAACGTTTTTACGCGGTGGTGGTGGAATGCCTGGATAATATCAGTCGCCATAACATGGCCATTGAAGGAGAACAGCTGCCGGCCAAGCATACTTCCACCATTTTTACGATCTCTGAATACGAGGACCACTTTACCATTCAAACCGGTAATTACATTCATAATAAAGATGTTCAGCATCTTGCCACGCGTCTGGAAAAAGTGAACTCGCTCGACAAAGAAGGATTGAAAGCGCTGTACCGCGAGAAAATGCTCGAAAGCCCAACGGGCGGAGGCGGACTCGGCATTATCGATATGTCGTTACGTACCGGCTGCAAGATCAGTTACGATTTCAAACCCGTTAACGGAGATATTTCCTTTTTTGTTTTACAGACCATTCTCAGCAAATAATATATGGACGCAATACTTTTAGAGCCTACACAGACCACACCCAAAGTTGTTATTGATCCCGCCACCAATAAATTCGAGATATCGGGCGAGTCTCGCCCCGAGAATACAGCCAAGTTCTTTGCCCCCATCATCAGCTGGTTCGATGGATACCGTTCGGTGCTTTATTACCAGAAGAACAGCTTTGGCAAATCAAAGAAGGTGAGTGTGGATTTTAAGCTGGAATACTTCAATTCTACTTCGGCCAAGTTCATTCTCGATATCTTTTATCAGTTAGAAAAGATCCACAAGGAAGGATACGAGGCGGAGATCGTTTGGCACTACGACCAGCGGGATACCGACATGAAGGAATCGGGCGAGGAATTCTCTAAATACGTACCCTCGCTGCCTGTTAAGTATAACGAATTCTAATACTTTCCGGAAAACGCTGGGGGATGAAAAGAACGATCTTCATACTTTTTTTATTCCTTCCCTTCTCCCTCTTTTGCCAGCTCAGGCATAAAGTAGATTCTTTGCTTAGCCTACTGAAAAAAGACCTGCCTCAGGATACCGTGCTGGTAAAGATCTATAACGAGATCGCTTACGGCTACGTGCGCATACATCCCGATTCTTCTAAAATGTATGCCGAGAAAGGGCTGGTGCTATCGCAAAACCTAAAGTATAAAAAGGGGATCGGGGAAGCGTATAATAATGTGGGAATTAATTTTTACCTGCGCGCCGATTATGAGAACGCACAGAAGTATTTTCTGCTGTCGAAGAAGACCGCGGAGGAATTAGGTGATCAAAAAAGCGCCGCCAACCGATTAAGCAATATCGGCATCCTTCTTTACATGAAGGGAGAGTATTCCCAAGCGCTGGAGAATTACGCGAATGCGCTGCGCGTACAAAGAAACCTGAAAGATACCAGCGGCCTCGCTAATACACTGAATAATATTGCCTCTGTATACATTCAATTGGCCGATTACGACAAGGCGCTGAAGAGTTACCTGGAAGCGCTGGATTGCTATGAAAAACTTGGGGACAAGCCCGGGCAATCTCAATCCTACAACAACATAGGTATTGTTTACAACAACCTCAATAACTCAGAAAAGGCCATAGAGAACTACCTCGCGGCGGTAAAGATCAGTACCGAGTTGGGCGATCGTTTTAAGCTGGCACCTGCTTATAGCAATCTCGGAAAGGTGTACCAGAAAATGAACGATCCCAAAAAAGCTACCTGGTATTTTACAGAAAGCCTGAAACTCTCAAGAGAATCGAATAATCTTCCCGGCATAGCCTACAATCTTTCAGACCTGGGATCGCTGGCTGAGGATGACAAAGATTATAGTGCTGCCCTGAAATACTATTTAGAAGCGCTGCAGATACACGAAAAGAACGAAGAACTGTACAGTGTGGCCAATGTGCTGAACCGTATCGGCAATGTGAAGCTGACACAGGGCAAGAACAACGAAGCCAAAAGTTATTTTGACCGTTCGTATGCCATAGCCTCAGAACTGAAAGTGAATGGCGTATTGTTGGACTGCTATTCCAGTTACGCCGCGCTTTTTAAAAAACAGAGGAATTTCAAAGCTGCTTACGATTACATGCAATTGTATGCCGCCATGCGGGATACTATATTGAACGAAGATAAGAACAAGAGCATGGCCGAAATGCAGACGCGCTTCGACACAGATAAAAAAGAAAAGGAGATCGCCATACTTACCAAAAACAAGAATCTCGAAGAACTGCAATCATCGGAACAGCAGGCAAACATCAAAAAACAAAAAGTGGCCATTTACTCCTCCCTTGGAGGGATCACCCTTGCGCTTTCGCTTGCATTCTTTGTGTTCAAGGGATACAACCAGAAGAAAAAAGCAAACCTCTTGCTGGAGGAGAAGAACGAAGCCATTCGTCAACAGAAACAGGTGCTGGAAGAAAAGAACATACAGATAACCGACAGCATTGAATATGCCAAAAGTATACAGGACGCTATCCTTCCATCAACAGATCAAGTGAAAGGGGCTTTTGCCGACGCCTTTATTCTCTTTAAACCTAAAGATGTAGTAAGCGGCGATTTTTACTGGCTGTGGCAAAGGCAGGGTTCAGTTACCTTGGCAGCCATTGATTGCGTGGGGCATGGAGTGCCCGGGGCCTTTATGGCATTGCACAGTTACAATCTTCTTGAGCGGATCGTAAAAGAAAAGAAAGACCTTGGTCCTTCACAGATATTGGATCAGCTCAACCACAAAGTGCTTGAATCGTTGAATCAGCAAAATGGGAGTTCTTCGGCAAAACATGGTATGGACCTTGCGATGATAAAAATAAAAGGGAATAGCGTCGAGTTTTCCGGTGCACGCAACCCGCTTGTGATCGTAGCGCCGGACAAAAGCATCCATGAGATAAAAGCCGACCGCATGTATGTGGGCGGCGCGCAGGGAAATTTCACTGCGAACGCTGCTACTGTGGAAAAAGGAAGTATGTTATATCTCTTTACCGACGGTTACGCCGATCAGAAAGGCGGGCCACAGAATAAAAAGTTCTTTGCAGAACCATTAAGGACGTTATTCAAAGAAATAGCCCATCTTTCCTGTGAAGGGCAAAGGATCGCGTTGGAAAACGCGCACAACGAATGGCGCGGCCATGGAGAGCAATTGGATGACATTTTAATTATCGGCATCCGTGTGTAGACCGGGCCGGCATATCGCGGGAATGATCCTGTACCTCTTCCCTTTCATTTTACCCGCGCAAAACAAGATCGATTCGCTGAATAAGGCCCTGCTTACAGAAAAGCGGGATACCCAAAAAGTAAAGATCCTTGGTTTGCTGGCTACGCAGTTCAGGAACAATGAACCGGAAAAAGCGCTGGAGTATGTGAAACAAGCGCTTGCTGTTTGTGAGACCGCAGACTACGATACCGTTTCAAGGGCGTCACGCAAGATCATGGCAACTACCTTCCGCCAACAGGGTGTTTGCTTATACTACCTCGGAGAATACAGCAGTGCCATCATTTCCCTGCAGCGCGCACTGGCTATTTTTACGAGTATAAAAGACGTCGATGGAAGAGCGAGTACAGGTGGGTGGCTCGGAAACGTTTATTATAGCAAGGGAGATTTTGAAAAGGCCCTTGAAGTTCTACTTGCCGCCACCAAACTGCATGAAAAAACCAATAACAAACTGGGATTTTCAGCAGCACTGAACGGAATAGCCAATATTTACCAAAGCCAGGGGAATCTAAAAATGGCGCTTGAATATTATTTCCAATCACTAAAGATCAAGCAGGAAATAAATGATTCAGTTAACGTGGCATATACCTACAACAATATCGGACTTGTGTACATGGAGGCGGATAGCCTTGATAAAGCGCTCTTCTATCACAGGAAATGCCTGGAATTGGTAGAGAAATATGATGACAAGAAAGGGATGGAGAATTCCTATGGGAATATCGGGGAGATCTACACGCAACAGAAAAAATACGCCCAGGCGCTCGAATACCAGCAGAAGGCGCTGAAGATCTCTGAAGAGATCAGTGATAAGATCGGGATCTCCGCATCTTATACGGATATAGGAAAGATCTATGCGAAATTGAACGATCATACACAGGCACTGGCTAATTTCGAAAAGGCACTTTTGCCTGCCCGCACTTCCGGCAATAAAGCCGGTATGCGCGAAAGTTATTTAGGATTGGCGGTTTCTCATTATGCACTGGGAAATTACGAAAAGGCCATTGATAATTTCGAGCAGTACGCCATCATCAAGGATTCGCTGATGAACCAGAACAACATGGAGAACATAGAAGAAATGCAGGCAAGGTTCGATACCGAGAAAAAAGAAGGTGAGATCCTGCTTTTACAAAAGGATAAGAACATACGTGATCTGCAGATCAGCGAACAGGCCGCCAATATCAACCGTCAACGCATCGTCATGTACTCGGTGATCGGTGGGTTCCTACTGATCGTCTTTCTTATTTTCTTCATCTGGAAAAGCTACCGCGAAAAGAAAAAGATCAACCTGGGCTTAGAAAGAAAGAACATCGAGATCAACGTACAGAAAGACCAGATAGCACAGAAGAACCAATTGATCACCGATAGTATTGACTACGCGCGCAGCATTCAGCACGCGATCCTTCCGCCCGAAGAGGTCATAGAAAAACATTTACCCGGTTCGCTCATTCTTTTTCTTCCCAAAGATATTGTGAGCGGCGATTTTTACTGGATGAGAGAAATGGGATCGAAAATACTTTTTGCGGCCGTAGATTGTACCGGGCACGGAGTTCCGGGGGCTTTCATGAGCGTGATGGCGCACAGCATGCTGGAAAACGTAGTAACGGAAAAGAAACTGGAGCTACCCGCGCTTATCCTTGACGAACTGAACAGAACCATCCTGGAAACCCTGCACCAGGAATCGGAAACCTCTTCGGCCAAATACGGAATGGACATTTCGCTGATACTCCTGGACAAAGAAAAGAACGTAGTACAATTTGCCGGTGCGCATAACCCGCTGGTATTGGTAAGAAACGGAACGATAACTGAAATAAAGGCCGACCGTGCCACCATAGGCATGGCGCTTGAAAAATTCAATCACCATTCGTTAAAAGTAGAAAAAGGCGACATGCTGTATATGTTCACAGATGGATATCCTGATCAAAAGGGCGGGCCCCAGAATAAAAAGTTCTTCGCTTCCGAATTCAAAAAATTATTGGCGCATATTTCGCAGAAACCGCCGGGAGAACAAAAAGATATTTTACTGAATTCCCTTGCCGAATGGAAGGGAAGCAAAGATCAGATCGACGACATCCTGGTAACCGGCATCCGTGTATGAAGAATTACCTCCTGTTGATATTTGCCTGCTGCGCCTGCGTTCTTCATGCCGGAAATCCCGATTCATTACTAAAGGTTGCGGAGGGGCGTGCGCACGATACAGCGTACGTACTCCTGGTGATGAAAGCCGCCGGGTTTTTAGACGATGCCGGGCAATATGAAAAAGCCATATCCCTCTGTCAACATGCAAAAAGAACTTCCGATTCTTTACATTTCAAGTTCGGCATGCAGTCGGCCCTTAACATCATGGGCAATTGCTATATCGACAAAGGAGATGTGAAAAAGGCGCTTGAATGTCATTTGCAGGTATTGAAACTGCGGGAGGAAATGGGCTTGAAAAAAGGCATTGGCTATACCAATTTGAATCTAGGAAATATTTATTTCCGGCTAGGGGAAAATGAGAACGCGTTGAAAAGCTATACACGTTGCATGGAGATCCTGGGTTCGGTGGGCGATTCTACGGGGGTCGCAACCAGCCTGGCCAATTCCGCATCCATTTACAGTAACATGGCTCAACCACAAAAAGCAGAAGAGTACTTCCTGCGGTCGCTCGGCATACGGCAACGCATGGGAAATACCGATGGCATCGCGGAAATATACTCCAACCTCAGCGTGGTGTTCATGGACAATCATCAATACAAAAAAGCGCTCGAGTACGCATTTAAAACGCTGGACCTGTATGGGGAAGAAGGCAACAAATTAGGGAAAGCTATTTCCTACAGCAATATAGGCGATATCTACGAGCACATGAACGATTACACCAACGCGATAAAATACCAGGAGATCGCTTTGAACATGGGCAAGGAGATGAAAAGCCTTTTTATGATGCAGATCGCTTACCAGTTATTAGCTGTGGTTCACGCCAAAAAAGGAGATTACAAGAACGCCCTTTATAATTATGAAATGTATTCGCACACCACCGACTCGATGATGAACTCGGAGAATAGCAAGCTCATAGCCGAGATGCAGACCCAATTTGAGACCGAGAAAAAGCAAAAGGAAATAGAACTGCTGCAAAAGGATAATAGTATACGCGAACTGCAGATAAGCGAACAGGCCGCCAACATCAACCGTCAGCGCATGGTCATTTATTCGGTGGTTGGTGGCTTGGTACTGATCGTGGTATTGGTGTTCTATATCTTTAAAAGTTACCGCGAGAAAAAAAAGATAAACGAAGGCCTGGAAAAAAAGAACCACGAAATAAACGAGCAAAGGAACCAGATCGGGGAAAAGAACCAGTTGATAACGGATAGCATCGATTACGCCAAAAGCATCCAGCAGGCGATTCTTCCTTCTGACGAAACGATCAGCCGTATCCTGCCGGGTTCTTTCGTTTTGTTTGCGCCAAAAGACATTGTAAGCGGTGATTTTTATTGGGTGCGTGAGATAGAGAAAGAGAAAGTGCTGGTGGCCTGCGTAGATTGTACCGGGCACGGCGTGCCCGGCGCTTTTATGAGCGTAATGGCCTTTAACATGCTCGAGAACATTGTGGCGGATAAAAAACTCGTTCAGCCTTCACTGATCCTGGATAAATTAAATTCGCTCGTGCGGGAAACTTTACACCAGGAATCGGAGACCACATCGGCAAAATACGGGATGGACATCTCACTCATTCTCCTGGATAGAAAAGATCAGAAGATACAATTCTCTGGCGCGCACAATTCACTATGCCTGGTTCGAAAAGGTGAATTGAGCGAATTAAAAGCCGATAAGACCACCATTGGTATGGCGCGTGAGAAATTCCTCAACTACGAGATCAGCGTGCAGAAGAACGACATGCTGTATATGTTCACAGATGGTTATGCCGATCAGAAAGGTGGAATTGATAATAAAAAGATCTTCGCCACGGATCTTAAAAAAATGCTTCTCGCTATTTCACAAAAGGAGGTTGCAGATCAAAAAGAGGTATTGCTGGCCAATTTCAATAAATACAAAGGGGCTAAAGAGCAAATAGACGATGTTCTTATGATCGGGATACGGGTTTAATCTCACAGGACCGAAGACAGGCACAACAAAGGCAATTTTCAAATTCCTTTTTCAATCTTTCAAGGACTATTTGATCCAGGGAAATGTTTTGACACCAGCATACAGACGCTTCGGCCCCACATTCAAATTCAGCATAGCATTTAGAACATTTTTTAACCGCCATCCTACTCTATCTCTACAAAAACACGCTCCACATTCCCGTTCATGGGCGGACTTAGTTTGGTTACTTTCACTCTTATCTTTTTAAGAGCTGGAAAAGTCTTCTGGATTCTCTTATGAATGCGGTCGGCCACCTGCTCAATAAGTTTAGAGCGTATGGCCATTTCTTTTTTTGAAATTTCGTAGATGGCGCAATAATCGATGGTTTTGGTAAGATCGTCGGTTTTGGCGGCTTCGCTAAAATCCGTCTCCATATACACGTCCACGAGGTAATTTCCTCCTATTTTTGCCTCTTCGTCGAGGCAGCCGTGGTAGGCATAGAGCCTGATGCCTTCAACCGCTATCCTGTTTGCCATGCCGCAAAGCTCGAATAATAATCCATGCCCTGCAAATAATAATTCTCCTAAGAACCTGGCCTTTTTATTCCTATTTTTGTGAAACAATTATGGCAAAGGCAAAAGGTTCATCTTCCGGCAACAAAAAGTACATTTTAATTACCTGGGGCATTGTGTTCACACCCGTCATTTTTCTTTTCCTTCTCTTTTCGCTCACCGCTTTCCAGGTTTTGGGTGAATTACCGGATGTAGAAGAATTGCAAAACCCCAAGAACAACCTCGCCTCCATTGTATACAGCAGCGATGGACGGATCTTAGGAAAATTTTACAAAGAGAATCGCATCAATTGCACCTTCAAAGAGCTTAGTCCAAACCTGGTACATGCCTTAGTGGCTACCGAAGACGCCCGTTTTTACGAGCACAGCGGCGTAGATCTCAAAGCCCTTTTCCGTTCGGTAAGCGGCTTAATGACCGGGAACATGAGCGCCGGCGGAGGCAGTACGATCACCCAGCAGCTCTCTAAAATGCAGTTCTCCGAAAAACCCAAAAGTAAGGTAGAGAGGATCCTGCAAAAACTCAAAGAATGGATCATTGCCATCAAGCTCGAAAGACTTTACACCAAAGAGGAGATCATGACCATGTATCTCAACAAATTCGATTTTCTGAATTTGGCAGTTGGTGTAAAATCGGCCTCGCAAATTTATTTCAATACCACACCGGATAAATTAACCTTACCGCAGGCAGCTATGTTGGTGGGGATGGCCAAAAATCCTTCCATGTTCAACCCACGCCGCTTCGAGGAACGCACGCAAAAAAGACGAAACGTGGTGCTTTCGCAAATGAAAAAATACGGGTATATCACCGAAGCGAAATATGATTCTGTAAAGGTTTTACCATTGAAACTCGATTTTCGCTCGGAAGATCATAACGAAGGGCTGGCCACTTATTTTCGGGAATACCTGCGTGACAATTTTTTGAAGGAATGGTGCGCCACTCATAAAAAAGAGAACGGAAAACCTTACGACATTTACCGCGACGGTTTAAAGATATACACTACCATCGATTCGCGCATGCAGCAATACGCTGAAGAAGCGGCCACCGAACAAATGCAGTTCTTACAGGGAAAATTTGCCAAAGAAAAAAAGAAGAACTTTCCTTTTGCCTGGAACGTCAACAAAGATGAGATCAAAAATATCATGACCTCCTCCATGCATCGCAGCGATCGCTACAAAGCTTTGAAGGCTTTAGGAAAGTCTGAAGATCAGATCACGAAAGTGTTCAACACCGCCGTAAAAATGCGCGTGTTCAGCTGGCGGGGTGAGATCGACACTACTATGTCGCCTATGGACTCCATTCGTTATTACAAAAGCTTTTTACAATGCGGTTTCATGGCCATGGAACCACAGACCGGCGAGATACGCGCCTGGGTGGGCGGCATCAACCATGAGCATTTTAAATACGATCACGTAAAAGTAGGCCGCAGGCAGGTGGGATCGACCTTCAAACCTTTTGTGTATGCTTTGGCGATACAGGAAGGATATTCTCCCTGCTATCAAATTCCGAACGTCCGCACCTGCATCACCACCGAAGATGGTAAGGAATGGTGCCCGGATAACTCGGCAGGCGAAGAAAAATTTGAAGGCAAGCCGCAAACATTAAAACTCGCGCTGGCTATGTCCATCAATTACATCAGCGCGGCGTTAATGAAAAAATTTGGCCCGCGCGCTGTGGTCAATCTTGCACGCCGGATGGGTGTTACTGCTCCTCTAGACCCGGTTCCCGCATTATGTTTGGGCGTGGCAGATATTTCGGTTTACGAAATGGTTGGGGCCAACTCTACATTTGCCAACCAGGGCACTTATGTACAGCCAATTTTTGTGACCCGTATAGAAGATAAGAACGGCAAGGTGCTGGAAGAGTTTGTGCCTAACACCGACGAGGTCTTTAACGAAGAAAAAGCCTACGTAATGTGCGAGCTCATGAAAGGTGTTGTGCTGTATGGAACCGGCGGCGAATTACGCTATCGTTTCAAGCTTACCAACCCCATAGCCGGCAAAACAGGCACAACGCAAAACAACAGTGATGGCTGGTTCATTGGCATGACGCCCGATCTGGTGGCAGGCTGCTGGGTTGGCGGCGAAGACCGCAGTGTGCATTTTAACACCATGGAATATGGTCAGGGCGCCCGTATGGCCCTGCCGGTATGGGGCAAGTTCTTTACCAAGGTATACGCCGATAAGACCATAAAGATCTCTAAAGGCGACTTTTACCGCCCCGCCCATATGAGCGAGATCGAGCTCGATTGCAGCAAATATGACAAAGAGAATCAGCAGATTATAAACGATCTGTCGAGCGAAAAGGACCCCTTTGACCAGTAGTTTACCATTCCCCAAAAAGATTTGCTTATTTTAAAAATTAGCTTTAATCTTGTGAGTTATAGATTTGAGAACTAAACCCTTTCATATGAGGAACTTAGCATTATTTTTCGCGGCATCAGTGTTTGCCCTGGCATCCTGTGGCGGAGGCGGTAAAGACGATGGCAAGCGTGGTCATGGCGATGCAAAAGGCGGCCGTATTTACGGCGGCTGTGTACGCATTGCAGAATCTGAACCATACCAGAGCTTATATCCCGTGTCTATCGTTGATGCTACATCGGCCATGTTGGCCGCACAGATCCACGAAGGACTTGTGAAGTTCAATACAGCTACTTTAAAAGTTGAATCCGCACTCGCCGAAAAATGGGAAATCAGTGCCGATGGAAAAAAATATACGTTTCATTTACGTAAAGGCGTTTTCTTCCAGGATGATGAATGTTTTTCAGGTGGAAAAGGCCGCGAGGTAAAAGCGAGTGACTTCAAATATTCTTTCGATCTTCTTTGTACAAAAAATGCCGACAACCTGAACTTCGGAAGCACTTTCAAAGACCGTGTGTTGAACGCGAACAATTTCTTTGATGGCAAAGGTTCTTTAGAGGGCGTGAAAGCGCTGGATGATTATACACTGGAGATCTCCTTAGAGCATCCAAGCCCGGTGTTCATCCAGATCCTGGCGGCTCCTACCTGCGCGGTGGTTGCCAAGGAAGCGGTTGATCGCTACGGTAAGAATTTAAAAACAGGGGTGGGCCCATTTGTGTTCGACGCGGCGCACTCTACAAAAGACAAGATCGTTCTGAAGAGAAATGACAATTATTACGGACTCGATTCCTTAGGCAATTCTTTGCCTTTCCTCGACTCGGTATTGGTTCTCTTTATCCCAACCAAAGAACAGGAACTGGCTTTGTTCAAAGAAGGTAAGCTGGATATGATCACTTCCCTGCCTTCTCAGTCCATCAAAGAAATGGTAGAAACGCAGATCAAAGATTTCCAAAGCAAGCCGCCAAAGTATCTGCTTGACAACAGCGCGGAAATGATCTCTCAATACTACACCTTCAATGTAAGCCGCCCGCCATTCGATAATCCCGATGTGCGCAAAGCCTTCAACATGGCGATTAACCGCAAAAAGATCGTGGAAGAGATCCTGAACAACCAGGCTTTCGGGCCCGGAATCAATGGCCTCACTCCTCCTACTTTCCTGCGCGACGGTTACGATATCTCCAAGATCCAGGGCTACGATTACAATCCTGAGATAGCTAAAAAGTTGCTCGCCAAAGCGGGTTATCCAAATGGCAGGGCTTTCCCTCCTGTAAAGATCATCCTCAACAGCGGCGGTGCCAAGCACAGCAATATCGTGGTGGAAGTACAAAAACAATTACTGGAGAACCTCAACGTAAATGTTGATTTTGATGTGGTTCCTATGTCGCAAAAGCTTGAGCAGTCGCAAATGGGCCAGATGGACATTGTGCGTGATGCCTGGATAGCGGATTATCCAAGCCCCGAATCTTTCCTTAGTGTGTTTTACGGGGCTAACGTTCCGGCGGATATCAACCAGAAATCATACCCGAACACGGCACGTTACAAAAACCCGCAATACGACAAGTATTTCGCAATGGGCCGCGACGCCATCAGCAAGGATAGCAGCATGGTGTACTTCATGAAAGCCGAGCAGATCCTGATGAACGATGCGCCCCTGATCGTACTTTGGTACGATGGAAATTACCGCCTTACGCAATACGGCATACGCAACGCGTTCAATAACGCAATGCGTTACCGCAATTTTGCCGATGTATATATTGATAAGTCTCCGCCGAAAGACGCGGGCGCAAAAAAAGATTCAACAGCTAAGTAATATTTGAATCCAGATCAAAAGCCTCCCGTATACAGCAGGAGGCTTTTTTTTTATGGGCTTTGTGTTAGATAGAATGTCATTACCCGATTACTATAAGATCCTGCAGGTGCCCGTTACCGCCAGTACTGCCGAAATAAAAGCGGCCTACCGGAGGCTTGCCAAGATGTACCACCCGGATAAGAACGGCGGCTACTCGGATGGCGAGAAGTTCAAGCAGATCAGGGAGGCTTACGAAACACTGGGTAATCCTCAGAAAAGGATGCACTACGATTCCAAAAGGAATCGGGCCACCACGTTCCGTTCAACTTCCAAAGAACCCAAAAAACCCACGGAAAAGAACTATACGTTTACCGAGGAAGACGCTAAACGCAGACAGTACTACCAACAGCACTACAAGAAACAGGCCTCTGCAAAAAGTACCGCGCCTCCGTCTCAACCCAGGCAGTCCAGTGAGCTAAAATATATCCTCATCAGTGTGCCGGTGGCTGTTGCTTTATTATTACTCATGATCCGCATCTACGAAAAACCAAACGAAGAGAAGATTGAGCAAACTACTTATGACACCGTGCGCGCCTCCGACATACACACGGCAGACTCACCTTATACGCATGTATTCGGAAAAATGATACTGGACACGAATTCTGCCTCGGTGATCAGGCTTATCAATCGCAGCGGACATGATGCTATTGTCTTTTTGCAGAATGATAATGGGAAGGTTCTGAGAAGTCATTTCATAGAGAACAACTACGAAATGCTGGCAGAAAATATTCCCCCTTCTACCTATCGTGTTTTTTATTGGCTCGGCAACGAATTCAGCTATAGGTATTTTCTGTTCGACACGATCATGGGAAATTTCAGAAAGAGCGTGAGTGTCGATTCGGCATCAAAACAGCTCGTGATAAAAGCCGGCAAAAGGGATACTTTTGATGTAAAAATGGCCAACAGGCAAAGCCCGGATAATGGGGGCCTGAGAAGGATCTTCTCTCCAAAATGATCAGGGCCTGATGCAAAAGATCTTATTCCTATCAAATCCCACAAGATATCTATTCTGACCTTTGATAAGATCATACGAAGCGGGCAGCGCACTTAACTTAACCTGGTTCTCGATCGGTACCTGTTTTTTGAGTTCGGTTAATTGAAGAATGCCTGTTTCCTTTTCCAGTCGTGCGTATACTTTTTTATCCCCGAACATAAGTGCTTCTCCCGGTCCATCACTTTCTGCAGTACTCTTTAATTCCGTGATCTTCTTTCCGAAAAGGTCATAGACCTCCATGCTTTTGGCGCCGGCAAGCACCACCAGGGAGTTTCCACTTTCCTGCAGCGTATCGAAGAAATAATTCACGGGTTCCATTGATCCGGAAAATTTCGTGGTTTCAACCTTATCAGTGAGAGATAGTTTTTTGAGCGTATTGGCAGCCAGATCAACAAAACAGATATACGTTCTGGAAATATCCTTTCCAACGTCAAAATACACGGTGCCATTCCCCGCAGGTAATTTGTTGGAGATCGGGGCACGCTGCTCTCCTTTGCGATTGGTCACATAGATGTTTCCCGCGGTATCGGTGATAATGAAATAATCCTTTTGCTGTATGGACAAATGTTCGATGGACCTGGTCAACGGTGCCTTGATGGAGACAGGAACAAATCCCTCAACAGCTTTACAAGCGGTATTGAGGCACACCACGGTGTTATTCTTTAAAGGTAGCCACAGGCGATAATTCTTTGAGCCATCATAATCAAATACCGAAACTCCGCCCGAAGCCCCGGCCTTGATACGCACCGGGAAATCCTGCACATAATTTCCGTTGCGGTCAACAAGATGTATGTAATTCTCACTGGCAAACAGCATTTGGAGCTTTCCATTGGCAAAATAATCTACCTGTACAGGCTCGCCCAATAGCTTCTCTTTCACATTCCTTTTCCAGAGTATCTTTCCTGTATTACTTACCAGGTAGAGCGTATTGGCGCGGTCCTGGCAAAGAAGTTCCTTCTCGCCTGTTCTATGATTGACCATAGGAACAGGTATACTGTACAGGTCGGTGTCGCAAAGCGTTTCCCACAATGTATTTTGATACATTTTGTTCTTTGGATTGAAGCCGACATGCGCCTTATAAAAAACACTTCCTTTGAGTTTCTGCAAGGACAATCCTATTGCGTCAAATTTTTCGAATAGATCAGGTTTTTCCTCCAGGTGCTTGTTCAGCGAAGCGGAAAGCGCGCCTTTTATTTCGCCGTTGTTCTTAAATACATCACTGTAATACATATAATTGAGTTCCGTGTTAAAGTTCTTTTCAATGAATTGGAGGGCTCTTTCATTATTCGAAAAATTATTTTTACTCGAAACAGTTCTACGGTATTCTCCCAGTGCGCTTATCGAATTACAAAAAACCGCGCATTCGTTGATCACACTTACATAAACGAATCCTTTTCGGAAGAAGCCCGCGCTGATGTGCGTAAACAATTTCCCATCCCCAACCCGGAAAAGATTCGCTGAATCCGACATCAGTAAAGTTGAATCAGCAACCGCTTCCAGGAAAGAAAGCGCTCTTTCAGCATCGGATAAGGCGATCATGCCGAATTGTGTGACCATATCCTTCGATAGCTCGGAAAAAACACAAGAGAAATTCCCCATTATAGAAATGATCTCCGTTTGCGCGTCGGCAGAAAGGCTGTCGGAATATTTTTTGAGATCGTTCTTTCTCGCGGCGCTGTCACCATTGTAATTATCCCTGCAAAACAGCGCGTAATCGTTGATGTTAACGGCCTCAAAATAAAAAGTATGGTAGGGCAAATGCTCATATAGATCGTCGAGGTCGCCGGCTTGCTGATCCATTAGCATACGCGCTATTCCCAGGGAATCGGCGGGTATGAATCCCTGCAGATCTATATCTGAAGGCTCGAGCCCGAGATCGCTGGCTATCCATTTTTCGCTAGGATCATTGAACAGGGAGTTGGATTGCCCGGAAAAAAAACCACTCCATACATCCTTTGAGAACCGCGGACCGTGAACGAAGATACCAATGCCTTTGTCGCGGGCCGCTGTTTTGTAGGAATCTGAGAATTGTTTGTTGGAGGAGAGACTGTTTTTAGAAGTACCTGCCGCCATATTGTCGATCAATTCTTTCCCGGCAGAGATCACGAAGAGGCCCGGCCGTGTTAATAGATAAAGCTCGTAACGCTTATCCGGTTTGAACGTACATTGGTACAGATCGCTGCTTAGTTTCTTCGCTTCAAAATTCTTTTCGAAGAAGGCGAGCGCTTTTTCAGATTCATTCACGTCAGAAAGATTGAAAGCATAAACGACCTGCTGTGTTTTTCCGCTCCCGTAAAGCGCGCAATACACCGGTTGGTTACCCAGGTATTCACGCGTCTCCTCCTCATTGGAAAGAGAATCTAAAAGCAGCAAGGCGCGATTGAGATCGCCAATGGCATTTATTCCCAAAAATTCTTCCCACACGAGGTTTCCCTGCGTAAGCCCGGAAACAAAATGGGCAGGATCGCGGATCTCTATCAACACACTGCACGAATCCGGCAGGACATCAAAAGGTTTTTGCGCCGGTCTTTTAAGATCCTGCAGGTAAAAGTAACCCCAGGTTCCGCAGGCCAGCGCGGCAATGATCAAAGCTATGAACGAAACCTTTTTTACCAATGTAGGGTAAAGATACCGTAAGGTGGAAGGTCTTTTTTAGGGTCTTGCGCAGGTTATCAATACCCCAATGTGAAAATCATTGGTCGAAGAGCGAAAGCTGTGGCGGTAAGAGGGTAAAGGTCTTGCGGTGCAGTTCGCAGGCGCCGTGCAGCACTATGCCTTCGCGGTGTTTTCCGGTTGGATACCCTTTGTTGGTATCCCACCCGTAATGCGGAAATTGCTCGTGCAACCGAAGCATCAATTCGTCGCGATGGGTCTTGGCCAATAGGGAGGCGGCCGCTATGCTCATATAGGTGGCATCTCCCTCTACCACGCATAAATGCGGTATATCGGGGTAAGGTTTGAATCGGTTCCCGTCGATAAGTAAAAATTCGGGGCGAATGGTCAATTGATGCACCGCGCGGTGCATGCCCTCGATGGATGCATTAAGGATGTTCATTTGATCGATCTCGGTATGACTCACTACAGAAACCGCCCAGGCAAGCGCGTCTTGCTTGATCATTTCAGCAAGCACAGAACGTGTTTTTTCAGGGATCTGTTTGGAATCGTTGATCTTTTTGTTGCGGTATTTAGGTGGCAGGATCACGGCGGCGGCAACTACCGGACCTGCCAGGCAGCCCCTTCCGGCCTCGTCGCAGCCGGCTTCTACCCTACCCGGTTTGTAATGTGATCTAAGCATTAAGCTATTTTAACAAAAACCCTACCCCTTTACGGGGGAGAACCGCATTTTTTCAGTGATAAATTTACACCGTTTTTGCCGTTTATCACAAAGAGTTTATTCACATTAAAATACCTTGTGTACCTTTGCGGACCGAACAAAATGCCGGTCTTTCCGGAACATGAAATGAAACGCTTTTTTACTCTTTTACTGCTTACTGTCCTCTCTCTTCCGGCATTCGCTCAATTTCCAGGTGGCATGGGTGGTGGTGGTGGAAACACCAAAGGGATGAATTTGAGCAACATGAACTTTGCCCGCCTTTATGGACGTGTACTCGACTCTAAAACGAAAGAACCCGTAGAGTTTGCCGCGGTAGCTTTGTTATGGTTTGATAAGGACAGTGCCATTGCGGGAGAGCTCGCTAAAGGTAACGGCGATTTTGCTTTGGAGAACCTTCCGTTTGGCGGTTACCGCATTCGCATCTCCTTCCTGGGCTACAAGAACTACGAGCAGCGCATTTTCGTGAACATGCAAAATGTCGACAAGGATCTTGGCAATATTATGCTCGAACCGGATGTTGCTGTGCTTGGCGAGGTAACTGTAACCGAAGAGAAAAGCGCTATGGTGATGAGCATCGACCGCAAGATCTATAATGTAGATAAGGATCTTTCAACCAGGGGCGGTACAGGTCTTGACGCGGTGAAAAATATTCCGAGTGTGAACGTAGACGCGGACGGGAATGTTACTTTGAGGAATAACGGCGTGATGATCTACGTAGACGGAAGGCCAACTACTTTAACCCTGCAGCAAATTCCGAGCGACCAGATCGAGCGCATCGAGATCATTACCAATCCTTCGGTAAAATATGATGCATCGGCCAGCGGCGGTATCCTGAACGTGATCATGAAAAAGAATACCAAGCCCGGCTACAATGGCATGATCATGGGAGGTATTGGAACCAACGATCGTTATAACAGTATGGTGAACCTTAACGTGAAGGAAAGCCCGTTCAACTTTTTCGTGATGTACAGTTATAACCAGCAGACCAATTTGAATGATGGCTTCACGGACCGCACCAATCTAAACAACGACAGGGTGGTGGGCTATTATAACCAAACCAACGTGGCACGCTTTACCAACGCTTTTCAATTTGGCCGTTTGGGTTTTGATTATAACATCAATAATCGTAACAGCATTACTGTATCGGGGAATTATGTGCATGGAAATTTCAATACCTACGATAAACAGGAATCCCTGGTCTCCGATTCAAATAAAAACATCCTCAACAACGGTTTCCGAACCAACGATTCCAAGAGCTGGTTCACCAATTTTACCGGGCAGATACAGTACCGTAAAACCTTTCCTACCGCAGGAAAAGAATTAACTTCCGATCTTAATTTCAATCATAACTTCGGAAAAAGCGGCTACCTGAACACGACCGAGAATTACGTTATGAACAGCCCGAACATCGATCCAAACCTTTCCAACAAGATGCTCAACGACGGAAACTCAGGCGCCGATATGTTCAACTACCAATTGGATTTTGTGAACCCGCTGAACGACCATACCAAGTTTGAAACAGGCGTGAAAGCCAACTACAGCCATAGCAAGAATGACCAAAACACTTATTTTAAAACCTACGCCGACCTGGATTATACGCAGGATACCTCGCTCACAAATCACTACAGTATCGATAATCTTATAACCGCGGCTTATGTGAACTACAGCAGCAAGATCTGGGGCATAGGCTACCAGGGCGGTTTGCGTTTTGAAAGCTCTTCTTATAAAGGAACACTTACCAATAAAGGGCAATCGTTCTCTTATGAATACCCCACAGGAATTGATAACCTTATGAACGCTTTGTTTCCCGGTATCTATCTCTCTAAAAAGCTTCCGCATAACCAGGAAGTGCAGGTGAACTTCTCCAGGAAGATAGACCGCCCGAACTTCTTCCAATTGATGCCCTTTGTAATGGCCAGCGATCAACAGAATATCCGCATCGGTAATCCTAAGTTGACCCCTGAGTTCCAGAACATCGCGGAGATGAACTACAACATCACCTGGGGTAAATTAAATTATCTTACTTCTATATATGGAAGGTATTCTGAGAATCCGATCACGAATGTTAGCTACCCGCAAGCTCCCGGCAGCCTGGTATTGATCAACACTTTCCAAAACGGTAAGAACAGTTATCGCTATGGTTGGGAAAATACCTTGAAGTTCACTTTGTTCAAGAACCTGGATGTGACCGCGAACTTAAATTATTTTTATACCGAAGTAAGCTGGAACCCTACACCAACCACCACGCAAACCAATTCTGGGTATAGCTACAATGCCAAAACAACCTTGCTTTATAAATTTCCGAAAAGCATCAGCCTCCAGCTGAACGGAAACTACGAGGCGCCGCGCATTTTACCGCAAGGAACTACAATCCCCCAATATTCTATGGACGCAACACTTAGCTATAACTGGAAATTCAAGTGGATGTTCAATTTGTTGCTGAGCGATTGTTTCAATACCAAAAGGATGGGACAGCATTTTGACACTCCTTATTATATACAGGACCTGAGCCGTCGTCGCGAAAGTCGTTACCTCCGTTTCTCTGTTACTTACCTCTTCGGGAAAATGGATGTGAGCATTTTCAAGCGCGCCAAGCAGCAAAAAGGCGGCGATAACAGCCAGATGGAAGGCATGGGCGGAGGATTCTAACAGTCTTATTACCAATTTATTGCATGAATTATGGTTACTTCCCGGATTTTGGGGTTGTAAAAATTATATTATCTTTAAATTAAATTAAACCAACCGCTTATGAAAAAAATTATCTACTCATTGTCCGCTATTCTTTCCGCCTTCACATTGAATGCACAAACCGTGCTGAACGGGTCTTTCGAGAACTGGACCAACATCACCTATGATTTTCCTACAGGATACTCAAACTCTAACGGTGAAGCTTATTTTAAATGCACATCGCCGTTCAACATTGTTAAAACAACCGATTTTTACAATGGAAATTTTGCCGTTCAACTAACCACTGTAGCTAACGGAAACGATACCTGTATGGCTTATATGCTAAGCGCGCCGCAGCCGAATGGATCAGGAAACAGCCCGTGCCAATGGCCAGGTGGAATTCCTTACACGCAAATTCCTACAGGGATCAAAGGATATTACAAGTCGAACACAACTGCGCCCGATAGCGGTGGCATCCTGGTTGCCTTTAAGAACAATTTTGTTTGCCAGGGCATGTATCTATTTAAATTGGGCGGGGTGCACAGTACATATACACCCTTTTCCTTTACTTTCAATCCTCCCTTGTTAGGCGCGCCGGATACCATGATCTTTGGGGCCGTTTCAAGTGATATATTCAATAACATTGCCATCCCGGGCAGCATGCTGCAATTAGACAGTGTGTCGCTTATTGGAGTTACCCAGCCGGCGGCAATGAACGGAGATTTTGAGAACTGGAGTAACCAAACCATTTATTCTCCCGATAACTGGTATACAATGGTTAGTAGCGAGGGCGTGGGGGTTAACCAAACAACCGATAAAACCAATGGCCAGTATGCCGTTGAAATGGTCACCCGTTTAGGGGACAATAATGGCATCCCGCGCGCAAGTTTCGGTGGAGTCAGCAACGGATATTACCTTAACAATTGCGGTGGCTCAAATTGCCAGGTGGGTGGCATGCCTTTTACAGCGGCAGTAGACACACTTTGTTTCTATTATAAATACGCGCCCATGGGTTCAGATACAGCCCTGGTGAATCTTAACTTTAAAAAGAATGGGTCGAATGTAAATTATCAAAATGCATGGTACAACACACCAGTTGCTTCTTACCAGTTTGCCGAGGTGCCGATCAGCAACGGCATGTCTACAGATTCCGTCATCATTTCTTTCCAGTCGTCTACTTACAATGACACCGCTGTCACATTCGTTGGTTCTACTTTCAAAGTAGACGATGTATTCTTTAAATCGCAAGGCAGCAGCATGGGTATTTCTTATTTCAAGAACGCTCCGGCAAATATTTACCCGAATCCTGCCTTTGATGGAAACTTCGTTATTGATAACATTGGCAAACATGACCTGGTTCGTGTAATGAATGTTTACGGACAGGAAGTAAATGCCCGCGTCATCAAAAGCAATAATAAAGCCAAAGTACATGTTGACTCCCCTGGTGCTTATATGGTTTACATAAACGCCATGGGAAAGATCAGCAACCACAAGGTGATCGTAGGAAAAGAATAAATTCTTTCTTAGAAAATTAAAAGGGGGCTCAAGAGCCCCCTTTTTTATTTTAATGCCTGCAGGATATCTTCCTGGATATCTTCTTTGTGCTCCAATCCAACCGAGATCCTAATGAGTCCGGGAGTAATGCCGACCTTGTTTCTTTCTGCTTCACTTAGTTTACAATGCGTAGAAGAAGCAGGATGCGTGGCAATAGACCTCGAATCGCCGAGGTTCGGCGATATTTTTATCATCTTCAATTTGTTCATGAACTTGCTGCCTGCCTTATAACCACCCTTCAAAGAGAAAGTCACAATTCCGCCGCCCGCGCTCATTTGCCTTTTAGCGATCTTATAATGCGGGTGCGACTTTAGAAATGGATAACGAACAAATTCAAGATATTTATGCCCCTCCAGCTTTTGAGCTACATATAAAGCATTCTCACAGTGCCTTTCTACGCGTAACGAAAGTGTCTCTAAACTTTTAGAGAGCACCCAGGCATTGAATGGAGAAAGTGATGGGCCGCTTACGCGCGAAAATAAATAGATCTCTTTTACCAACTCCTTCTTACCAACCACAATTCCTCCCAGCACGCGGCCTTGTCCATCTATGTACTTGGTTGCGGAGTGTATGACCAAATGTGCTCCGTACTCAATAGGCCTTTGCAGAACAGGTGTCGCAAAACAATTGTCCACGATCAAAAGTAAATTGTGCTTCTTCGCGAATTTTCCCGCCCACTCAAGGTCAATGACCTCGATAGCCGGGTTTGTAGGAGTCTCTAAGAAAAGGATCTTTGTTTTTTTGGTGACCAGTTTTTCCGCTTCCTTAGGATCACTCGCATCGAAATAGGAATATGAAATTCCCCACCTCGGGAAATATTTATGCAGGATGGTATGCGTAGCTCCGAAAATAGAAGCGCAGCTCAGCACATGATCGCCCGAACTTAAAAAGGTCATTAAAGAAGCAAATACCGAGGCCATGCCAGAGGCAGTGGCAAATCCTGCCTCTGCTCCTTCCAGCGCACAAACCTTCTCAATGAACTCATTGGTAGTGGGGTTCGAATAGCGTGAATAGATATAAGCATCCTGTGTTTCGTCAAAAGCCGCCTTCAGGTCCTCGGCGCTGTCGAAGACAAAACTACTGGTTAAGAACAAAGGAGTTGAATGCTCTTTATGCTGCGAGCGCTCGGTTTGTATGCGTATGGACTTTGATTCTTTATGCTTCATAAATTAATTAACCTTTACTTCATAGGTGATCTTCGCGCTCTTTTCGAGCATTTTGGATACGGAACAATATTTTTCTATGGAAAGATCGGCTGCGCGCTGGGCTTTATCCCTGTCCACATTTCCCATTACATGATAAATAATATGGATCGCAGTAAAAGGAGCCGGAACAGCCCCCTGCTCTCTTGTTCCGTCAACCGTCATTTCAAAATCTGTGATCTCCTGCTTTTGCTTTTTCAGGATGCTGATCATGTCTATCCCGCTACAACCGCCAATAGCAGCCAAAACCGCCTGCATGGGACTAAATCCTTGTCCGTGCCCCCCAATAGCTGGCCCTGCATCCAGCGTAAGCTTTTTGCCGGCCTCGTTGGTAGCCTCGAAGCCGTAATCACTATCAAATCGTTTAAGCTTTACCAGCATGCGTTAATTCTTTCTCCGCTAATTTACTTTCTTTTTTTTGAATAGGGATAATCGGCGATTCCTTGGTAAGCGAAACGAAAAGCTTGTGTTCCTTGATATACTCCTGGTGTTTGGCCAACTCGCCGATTGGCAATAGACCAATTACGTATTTGAATTTATCGCTGGTATGCTTCACGTAGATCTCTTCGAATTTCAAGGATCTAATGAAAGCATCATCTTCGTAACGCAGGTACACTTTTACCAATACATCATTATTGAATTTTACATTGGCGTTCTGCTTGTACTTCTTGTATTCGTATTTGTAGTCATACGACAAAGCTGAAATATCCGAAAGCACAGCACTTCCGGTTGGGTGTCCACCCGCTCCTTTACCCGACAAGAACTGCTTATCAGAAAAAGCTCCTTCCACGATCACACCATTGAATTCATTCTCTACATTAAATAAGTAATTGCCCGCATTCACAAATTGCGGAGCCACAAATACGGAAACGCTTCCGTCATCATGCTTCTTAATGGTTGGAATGAGCTTTATCTTTAATCCCTTCTCTTTCGCATAGGTCACATCCCAATCCGACAAAGTGCTTATGCCGAAATTAAACACTTTCTCCGGCTCTACGAATAGACCGAAAGCGTGCGCGGCCAAAATGATCGCCTTGTATTTAGCATCAAAACCTTCTACATCATTGGTAGGATCGGTTTCCGCGAAACCGAGGTCCTGCGCCTGTTTTAAGGCGGCTGCATAACTAAGACTTTCGAAAATGGTCTTGGTTAAAATGTAATTCGACGTTCCATTGAAGATCCCACTAACGCTGAACAACAATTCGTTGTCGTAATACTCTTCGAGGGTACGCACGATGGGAATGGATCCGCAGCTGGATGCTTCGTATAATAAAGATACATTGTGCTTATTCTGCAGTTCAACTAATTCCTTCAGGTGATGGGCCACCATTTTTTTATTGGCCGTAACCACATGCTTGCCATTCTGCAAAGCGTGTTTCACGATCTTATACGCCTCATCCGCGTCGTCGATCAACTCCACGATCACGTTGATCTCGGGATTGTCGAGTATCTCGTAGCGGTCGAAAGTAAAATACTTTTCGTCTATGGGACGTTTTTTGTCCTTCTGCTTCACGCATATCTTGCTGATATCGGCCCGGAAGCCGGAACTTTTGGATAATACATCGTAAAGTCCCTGCCCTACGCAACCGAAACCGAATAATCCTATCTGTAACTTGCTCATACTAATTATTGAATTTTAGATTTTTTAAATTGTAGATTGATGAATTGCTAAATGGTTAAAATTTTGTTCGCGCCTGAAATTTTGTTCTCTTCTTTTATTCCGTAGAACTTTTTCAATTCTTTGGTCAACTTCTCGGTCTCAATTAAAAAACCATCATGACCATAAAAAGAATCGATCGTCGCGTAGGTCGCTACCGGAATGTGATTGGCTAAAAACCGTTGTTCTGTGAGCGGGAACAAAAGATCCGACGAAATTCCCACTACCAGGGTTTTTGCCTTCACTTTAGCCAGTGCTTTTTCTACCGATCCTCTTCCGCGACCTACATTATGAGAATCCATAGCCTTAGAAAGCGTTACATACGAATAGGCATTAAAGCGCTTCACCAGTTTTTCTCCCTGGTACCGCTGGTACGATGATGAATTGTAGTCATCCGTCTTATCTACCGTGTTCTCCTTTTGCGTTTCCGTATACGTATGGTAATTCCGATAGCTCAGCAATGCGATAGAACGGGCGGCTGCCAATCCTTTTTGTCCGCCCTCGGGGTTGTTGGAATAATACGTACGATCGGCTTTAATAGCCAAACGCTGGCTCTCATTAAAAGCAATGCCCCAGGGCGAATGAAACGCGTTGGTGGCCACAAGCACCAGGTTGGTGAACAGCTCGGGCTTCTCAATGTTCCACTCAACGGCTTGTTGTCCACCCTGCGAACCTCCGATTACTGTGTGTATCTTTTCAATTCCCAGGTGCTGGCGCAGCAGCTCGTGGGCGGCAACCATATCGCGGATCGTGATATTGGGGAAATACGAATACAAAGCGCCATTGAATTCGTTGCTATGCGATAAAGGACCTGTTGTTCCGTAACAGGAACCCAAATTGTTGGCGCACACAACAAAATGCTCTTCGGGGTTGAAGAAGTCTTTTTCTCCAAAGAGTCCTTTCCACCAATCGAACACATCGCTGTTGGCTGTTAAGGCGTGGCAAACCCAGATCACGTTGTTCTTTTCCTTATTTAAAGTTCCGTAGGTGTTGTATACGATCTCTACACCAGCGAGCTCTATCCCGCTTTCAAGGCGGAAGGGCTTTTCGTGAATGTATTTCTTATCCTGGCTCATAATTTCTGTCTCAATTTATATAAATAGTTTAAGGTACTTGGTTCTGCCAAGCACCCGGATCATTTTAAAAATCTCTTTTAGCTTAGCAACAAGGGCATGCGGTACAGCAGCACATGATGCGTACGGCTGTAATGATCGCTGTTGCGTTAATTACCTTTGAAACGACCTTTGCGGCCGACTTCTTAGAATTGTTCTTTTTTGTTTTCATTTTTCGTAATTTAATTTATCTGCCCCCGTCTTTCACCGGGGTAGGATTTGGCACCGGTTTTCCAATCGTGAGTGTTACTCTCGACTTCCAGTTGGTTGCCAGCGGATCGCAGAGCCTATTCTCTCACCGCTTCTTGATAAACTAATTACGCACCGAGGTGGGTAATTAATTCGCTACAAATATATGGCAAGCATTATATAAAACCAAGGAAAAGGGCCTTTTTATTGGGTTTCGGAGGTGAAAAGGGTTGGAAATGCTATATTTACGGGATGAAAGGAAAATTTCTTTTATGGCTGGTTTTTCTGACTTTTTGCCTCAAGGCCCAGGTCAAAAAAAACGACAGCGTTCGTAACGAGCCAGGAACGCACGGAACCCTGATCAACGATACGAAGACAGAAAAGGATACCAGCGTTCTCCATTTGAAGGGTTTTGTTTGGCCTTCCTACAACCAAAGTCTGGATACCATAAAAGCTCCGGCCGCGTTTGATAATCTTTACAGCCGTTCTATATACTCAGATCCTGAAGCCAGCAGTTTTGTGATCTTCATTAAAAAAGAAGTAAAAGAACACAAGCACGCCACACACGCCGAACATATTGTTGTGCTTGAGGGTGAGGCGGATATGACCCTTGACACACAAAATTTCAAGATCAGGAAAGGCGATATGATCTTTGTGCCCAAGAATTCCTGGCATGCGGTAAAGGTAACTTCTAAGGTCGCGCTCAAGGTTTTATCGATACAAGCACCTAACTTTGACGGCAAGGACAGAATATTTAAAGAGAGCAAGTAAATGGACAGCATCAGGCAGAGTAAAGTAAATAAATTATTACTGAAAGAACTTTCGGAATTGTTCCGCGCAGAATCGCGTAATCTTTTTGGCGGCGCTTTTATTACGGTGACCGTGGTGCGCGTTACACCCGACCTGGGTTTGGCTAAGGTATATTTAAGTATCATGGGCAAGAACGCTAAAGAAGTGATGAAACTGGTGGACGAGAAGAATAAAGACATCCGTCGCCGTGTAGGCAATGCTTTAGGAAAACAATTGCGTGTGATACCCGAGCTGCATTTCTATATTGACGATTCCCTGGATTACGCCATGAAGATCGAAGAATTGCTGAAAAAATAAATTGAACGTTTCACTATACATAGCGCGGCGGTATTTCATCGCTAAAAAATCAACCAACGCTATTACCATTATCAGCTGGATCTCCGTCCTGGCCATCGCGGTAGGCACCGGGGCTTTGGTGATCATTCTTTCGGGAATGAACGGGCTAACCGGGCTCGTGGAAACACTTTACAATTCCTTTAATCCCGACATGAAGATCACTTCGGTGGCTGGGAAAGTTTTTATGGCGGATGACGCGCTGGTATTACCGCTCACACAGGTTAACGGCGTGGCTTCGGTCTCGCGCACGCTCGACGACAACATGCTTCTGAAATTCGACAACCGCATGCAGATCGTAAAGATAAAAGGCGTGGATGAGAATTTTTTGTTAGTAACGCGCTTTGACACCTTACTTACCGAAGGGAATTTCCTGGCACCGAACGCGAAAGAGAATCAGGTTGTTTTAGGAAAAGGCGTGGCCTATCGTTTAGGAGTTGGATTAAGTGATATGTTCACACCCATAAGTGTGTATTGTCCTAAACGGGGACACAGCTCAGGTTTAAATCCTGAGGAAGCTTTTAACGAAGCAAAATGCTATCCTTCGGGTCTTTTTGGGATCAACGATGATTTTGACTTCACCTATTCGTTCATCAGTTACGAGACCGCCCGGGATATCCTGGAATACCCGAAGAATTCGGTCTCAGCTATAGAGATATCGTTGAAGCCGGGAGCTGATGCGGGGAAGGTTGAAGAAGAGATAAAAAAAATAGCCGGCGCCGCTTTATTGGTGCAAAACAAATACGAGCAGAACGATGTACTGTTCAAAACCCTGCAGACCGAGAAATTGTGGACCTTCATCATCCTCGCTTTTGTGTTGTTGATAGCCACCTTCAATATCATCGGCGCGCTCACCATGCTGATCATTGAAAAAAAGAAAGACATCAAAATCCTCTCTGCGCTTGGGGCGGATGTTTCCTTAATAAGGAAGATCTTCATGACCGAAGGCCTGAT
This sequence comes from uncultured Flavobacteriaceae bacterium, assembly GCA_964387075.1. Classification (GTDB taxonomy): domain Bacteria; phylum Bacteroidota; class Bacteroidia; order B-17B0; family Aurantibacillaceae; genus PALSA-968. The sequence goes on along the minus strand of CAYLVB010000002.1, from coordinate 50,265 downwards.
GATCATTTTCATTGGTTCGGTGATCGGGATTCTTTTAGGATACGGCTTATGCCTGCTGCAACAACAATATGGCTTCATCCGTTTTGAGGAAGGTTATATCATCGATGCTTACCCTGTAGAAACAAGGTTCGGCGATTTTATCGCCATAGCGGTCACCGTACTTCTTATTGGTTTTTTGGCGGCCATTTACCCGGTAAGGGTGTTTACGCGCAAGAACCTGGTGATGGCGGAAGACTAGTTCTTTCCTTTTAATCTCTTTATAGCTTTGGTAATGTATTGCTCGCTGGTCAATAACGACTGCTGTATGCGTTTGGCGTAGTGAATGCTATCGAGGATCTCCTTATTCTTTACTTCGATGATCCTCTTTTGGCGGCTGGTAATGCGAAACCGTTTCATCAATAAGACAGCAAAGACCGAGATCAGGAAAAGGATCACCAGTATAGAGAAAGTGAAAATCCTTTGTTTACGCTTCTCAGCTTCATCAAGGATGGTCTTCTTCTCCTGTTCTTTCTCAAATTTGTATTCCATCTCCCGTTTCAGGGCGTCTCTTTGCGTGGCCTCGTTGATCAACGTATCTCGCGCCGAGATATAGATCTTATAATATTTCAGGGCGCTATCGGAATTACCTTTTGCGAGGTACAGCTCATGCATATTGTTACTGATCTCCTTTATTCCTTCCATGTCGTCGATCCGTTGCGAGATGGCGTATGCCTTTCTGAAAAAATCCTCGGCCTCTGCATATTTCTTCGTTTCAAAATGCACCATCCCGATATTCCCCAAAGAGGTGGTGATGCCGATCTCATCGTTCAGTTTGTTTCTTATATCCAATGAAAGATTGAAATACAAAAGCGCGTTGAAGTACTCCTTCTTCAATTGATAAACAATGCCTATGTTATTGTATGCGTTAGCCTCAGCCTGCTCGCGCCGTGTCCTTTTGCTGTAATAGATCGATCGCTTGTAGTACTCAATGGCTTTGTCGAAGTCTCCCATTTGCCTGTAAACAAGTCCCATATTATTCAGAATGCCCGCGGCTGAATTGGTTCCATTCAACTTCTCCTGGATCTTAAGCGCGTCCTCAAAGAAAGGAAGCGCTTTTTTATATTCTCCCTCGTACCAATAGATAATGCCCATGCTGTTGATGGCGTCTCCTTTGATCGACCCTTCTTTGATCTGCTCGGCCATGTGCTTCAATGTAAAGCACAGCTCCATAGCCTTGGGGTAATGTCCATGATTGATATATACATCGATCATGCGCTGCAGGAAGACCAGGAATTGCTTGTTGGGCCTGGCTTTTTGCACCTCTGCAACCGCTTTATCAGTTACTTCGATGGCGCCTGCTATATTACCCTCTGCGGCCATACGGCGATTCATAGACAGGATCTGCCTGATCTTTACTGTATCCGCCGGTACGTAAGGAAGCAGGGAAAGTGCCGAGTCGAGACGCGCGTGCTGGGCAGCCAGTAAGTGCGCCAGGAGAATACACAAAAGCGCCAGTGTCTTTGCTTTCATTGCTTTTTTAATTTCTCCAGCGTCTTGATGAGGTACTTTTCGTTCGGAAGGAGTGTGCACTGTATTCTTTTTGCATAGTGTATGCTATCGAGTATCTCTTTTTGTTTCTCCTGCAGCAATTCATTTTTCTTTTCCAGTTCGGCGGTCTTTTCCGCAACACGGGCATCCAGGTTATTGATGAGTTCGTTCTTGGAGTACAGCGATGAAAGTACGGCTTCCCGTACTTTCGCGGAGACAAAGCCGGCTATTAATCCGGCTATCACCAGGAACACACCTTTAATTGCGGCGTTCATCCAATCTACCGGCCCCGTTGCAGCTTCCTGCGCCAGGAATGAAAAACTAATGAGGATATATTCAATACCAGCGGTTAGTCCCGCGAAAAAACACAAGCGTGGATCAAGCAACAACGAAGACAACACGATCATGATAAAAACCATGATAAGCAATGGCGAATTGATAACCTGCAGCGGTTCAATGATGGCGGTACCACGCAGAATATTTCCGGCCATGACCATGACTATGCAGGGAAAGCTCACTTCCACAAAGGTGGATATATAAATGAAAGAGCTCTTTATGCGGCCCGCGCCCGCCTCCTTGCGCTTTAGATAACGGAAAGACAGCAGCTCAGAGAGAAATACCAGGCTTAAGAGCATTGGGCCCAGGACCATCATTTTAATGGGCACCACTTTCCCGGGAAGATCGGTTTGGGTTGCCACCCAGGCAAGTACAATAAACTCAACAAACAGCACCGACCCGAAGAGAATAGAAAGTATTTTGGCCTTGAGCCTGAAATTACTCACAAGCGCCTCGCTCAGTTCTCCTACGTCCTTAAAAACCCTCATTTAGTTTTGTCTCTTTACATTCTTGCTCCATGCATGACAATCAGTAAACTATATAGTATCCCTTTATCCCGTATAGCCTTCAGATATCTAAAATAAACAAAATTTTGAATTGGTACTTCCTAATTAAATTCCGAATATAGCATGTATCTTAATGCTCCGAAAAACATGAAAAAACCCCTTATTGGTCTTTGTCTTTTCCTGGCTACTGTGTCCGCTTTCGCTCAGGTCACCCCGCCTCCGGCGCGACTGAAATATTTTGGTTTCGCCATTGTGGATTGCAGCCTGGACGACCCGAATGATGTGCCGGTACTTAGCAATTATATAAATGAAGTTGATTCATTTAGCAACGTGGCGCAGATGTGCGTGGAGAGTCATACCGACACCATCATAAACCGCGTGAATTTAATGAACGCGGGTTGCGTGAAGCCCATTCTTTCTGTTTCAAAGATCTTCATTTATCTCGCTAATACAAACGGGCCAAGCGGATCGAATTATGATCTGTATCCTAATTATCAGTCGCGCTGGGATAGTTTTAAAGTTGCCAATGCATCCGTGCTGAACCCCCAGCAAATAGAAATGATCTATGTTTGCGATGAGCCTACCTGGAACGGCGTGGGTTTTACGGAGCTGAGCACTATTTGCAATACCATCAAAGCAGACTTTCCTACCATTCCGCTGGCAACGGTGGAAGCCTACACGATGGTGAACCAGATACAGGTGCCCACCACCATCGATTACCTGGGTTTTGACCGCTACGGCGTTTACGATGTTTCTACAGATGCTTCTTACCTCGCCCAGCTCGACACTTTTGAATCGAAACGCAGCACACCCAACCAAAGAATTATCCTTGTGTTTGATGAACAATGGAATTCGGGCTTCTGGCCCGGCGGCTGGACGCCCGACAGCATGGAAACCGTTTTGGAGAATTATTATAAACTGGCTTTGGCCGATACGAACGTGGCTGCTTTGGTAGGTTTTACCTGGCCCGGCATTGCGCCCGGCTGGCTCGGCGCGAGACATTTACCGCAGCAGGTGCTCGACAAAACCGTGCAGATCGGGCAGATGATCAAGAATAATTACAACATGTGTCAAACGGGTATCGCTGATAAAAAAAGAGTTGAAGTGAATGTTTATCCGAACCCGACAAGCAATTACTTAACCTTCTCTTTCACGCCGGATCTATCTAGAAAACGAATTTCGATCTACAATTCCTTTGGAGAAAAAGTGAGGGAAGTTGTTTCTTCCGATCAAAAGATACCGGTTCGATTAAGTGAAATGCCTGCCGGAATTTATTATTACAAAATAGATTCGGATGGGAAAGAGATCGCGAGCGGGAAGTTGGTGAAGGAGTAATGTGGCGGCCCATATTGCGTGGCCGTGCTAAGGGCGTTTCTAAACGATGACATACCTCTCCAAAGAGGCTTTCGTTGTAAGCAGCCTTACACTTTCTTTTTCCTTGATGAAAAAGAAACAAAAAATCAAGACGGAGCGATTCCTTCCGCACGACCACACCTCCATCGCGCTCCGTCAGACCTGCCCGCTATTCCTAATTAAGATCTCTTTTAAATCGGTCATTTCATTACAGCGATACTTTCTGGTGCTACTGTGAATAACCTGTACGTGACCAACGTTTTGTTTAAATACGGGGTTCATTATTGCTGACCAAACACCACTGGTTACGTCATGGTTTTCAAAACAGCACAAAATGTCCCCATGGAATCGAAAACACAGCTTAATAGAACTAAGCTCCTCCGGGACCGAGCGAAGGCCATGGCAGAGCGCGATGGGGGTGTGCGGTGAATCCGATTTTAGGGTTTTCGACCGTTCCCGAAAACCCGTTAAGAAATCGGAGAGGCGCGCAGGGATCGCTCTGCCTTGATTTCTCTTTTGATACTTTTCTTCATCAAGGAAGAAAAGTAGTGAAGGCTGCTCACACCGGGATCTAACCCTGAAATCGGATCTCCTGGTTTAACGGCCTGCCACCAACAACTATGGCCACATACAATGGCCAAAGTTCTTACCTCATCAAGGAAAAAGAACGTGCAAGGCTGTTCACACCGGGATCTCCCTCTCTAACAAAATGTCCTTGTTTTGAAGAGCCCACTCCTGCAGTCGCCAGATCCGGTCACTCCAATCCCTTCCAGAGATCCAAAAAGAAAAAGCAATTACACCGTAACCGATTCGTAACGGGAAGCGATGCCATCTATGGTATTCACGATCTCATCGAGCTTATCGGTAGTAACTAAAAGCATGCGGGTTTGTTTGAAATCCGGCAAGCCGCGGAAATAATTGGCGTAGTGGCGACGCATCTCTAAAATGCCCAGCTTCTCCCCTTTCCACTCTACTGATTTAAGCAAATGTGTTTTGCAGACCTCGGCGCGCAATGCTAATGTAGGTTTTGCCAAATGCTCGCCAGTTTTTAAAAAATGCTTTATCTCGTTAAAGACCCAGGGATAACCTATGCTGGCGCGACCGATCATTACGCCGTCTACTCCGTATTTTTCTTTTACTTCTTTTACGCGTTCGGGTGTTTCCACATCGCCGTTGCCGAAGATGGGGATCTTTATTCTTGGGTTGTTCTTTACTTCTCCTATCATGGTCCAGTCGGCGCTGCCTTTGTACATCTGCGCGCGCGTGCGACCGTGAATGCTCAAAGCCTGCACGCCTACGTCCTGTAAACGTTCTGTGACTTCCATGATGTTGATGGAATTATCATCCCAACCCAAACGGGTTTTTACGGTTACGGGTTTATCAGTTCCTTTAATAACAGCTTTGGTGAGGCGTACCATTAATTCAATATCTTTTAAAACACCGGCGCCGGCTCCTTTGCAAACTACTTTTTTTACCGGGCAACCAAAATTGATGTCAACGATATCGGGATTAGTGGCATCAACGATCTTCGAGCTCATCAGCATCGCTTCTTCATCGCCGCCAAATATTTGAATGCCCACCGGACGCTCGTATTCAAAGATGTCGAGCTTCTTTTTGCTTTTGATGGCGTCGCGTATCAGGCCCTCGCTTGAGATGAACTCGGTGAACATGAGGTCGGCCCCGCCCTGTTTGCACACATAGCGAAATGGCGGATCGCTCACGTCCTCCATAGGAGCGAGCAAGAGCGGAAATTCGCCTAATTCTATGTTGCCTATTTTTACCATTTACGGGTCTGCAAAGGTACGACATTGTTAAGGCTTTTTAGTGCGTTACATTTCAATAAGTTAATATTCATTTAGCGTTTTTTTTTGCCGTTTGTCTTGTTTTTTTGTATTTTTATCTTATATATTTGTAATTCTACAAAGTATACAATCAGTGAGTTACAATGATCATACCCGGCAATTGGAGAGAGTGAAATTTTTCCTGAAGAATGGCTCTTATATTACTGTGGATCAATTAAGCGGTACACTGAATGTTTCGCGGCGCTCTGTTTTGCGGTTGATCGCTTCATTAAGGGAAGAGAATCTGAATGTTAAATACAGTCGTCGTCGTAGAACCTATTACTTAGCAAAGTAATTTTAATCTTGCCTGCATTTAATTTTTTTGGCAAAAAGTAAAGTGCCATTTTTTGGCGCTCAATACATTTACTTTTACTCCCTCTTCAATTATTAACTAAAAAAATTCAACATGAAAACAAGAATGAAAATAAAACTTCTTGCAACGATTGCTTTTGGAGTTTTAGGCGCAATTAATTCGTTTGGGCAAACTGCCTTAAGTGGAACCGGAGCTAACACGTGCGGTGCTAACGCCGCAGGCGGAAACACAAATACTATGGTAGGCTGTTCTTCGGGAAATGCAGGAATGAACGGAACAAACAATACAGCGGTAGGTTATACAGCGGGCGCGGCATTAAATACCGGTGGCGGAGCAGGCGGTGGGACAGATAATACCCTTATAGGCTCTGCAGCAGGAAATGCCGTTAATGGCGGGGATAAAAATACACATATAGGGCGACAAGCGGGTACTAAATTCAATGGGGATGGATCCGTGCTTGTTGGTTATCAGGCGGGGTTCAATCTTGGTAACTCAGGTTCTCATCCGCTGGGAGCTGTTTTCGTCGGATCACAGGCCGGCTTTAATGCCGATAATTCGGGAGAAAATGTCTTTGTAGGATATCAAAGTGGATACACGAATGTAGGCACCAGTGAAAATGCCTTTTTCGGATTTGAAACTGGAAAACTTAATATTGGACAAAATAATACATTTCTAGGTTTCCACTCCGGATATAATACTGATAATGCAAATTATAATGTCTTTGTTGGAGACGATGCAGGTAAAGGAACGGCAGGCGCCACTGGAGGATATAATGTTGCCGTTGGCTCGCAGGCCCTCCCCATTTTTACCACATGTACGGCGAATATTGCGGTGGGCCATTATGCACTTGGAGTTTGCACAAGCGGAAGTTATAACACAGCCATTGGTGAATATTCCTTAAACACCCTACAGACTGGTATTGGCAATACTGCGGTTGGCAAAGGTTCCTTATCACAGTACACCGGTTCTTCCAATAGCGCTTTCGGTGCGCTGGCTTTAAATGCCAATTCAACGGGTACGCCTAACGAAGCCTTTGGGTATTCTGCTCTTACAGCGAACACGTCGGGAGCGAACAATGCAGCGTTTGGTTATGAAGCATTGAAAACTAATGTAACAGGAGGGTCTAATACAGCGATGGGAACATCTGCTCTTGCAACAAGTACCGGCTCAAACAATAGCGCGTTTGGCTTTGAATCCTTAAGCTACCACTTCAGGTTATCCAAACACAGCTGTAGGTTACAAATCTTTAACCGCTAACACAACAGGTATTTACAACAACGCATTCGGTTATCAGACACTTGGCGCGTGCACGACAGGAACAAAAAATGTGGCCATGGGAGATTATGCGCTAAGCACCATTACATCGCATTCTTTTAATGTAGCATGCGGTTATGAGGCGTTGCTCGACAATGCAGCATCCTATAATACCGGCGTGGGATACCAGGCTTTAACCAATAATACAAGTTCAATTCTTAATGCTGCTGTAGGATACCAGTCCTTGCATACAAACACCACCGGTGCACAAAATACCGCACTGGGCGGATATGCTTTGTACAGCGTTTCTACCGGAAGTGCTTGCACAGGTAGCGGATATTCTTCGTTATATTGGTACACCGGGAGCAGAAATACAGCGCATGGTTATGGATCTTTACAAAGTTCTAGCGGAGCCACTGGTAGCGATAACACAGGGGTCGGATACCAAGCTGGTACTACAAATAAAACCGGATCAAATAACACCTTTGTTGGGGCCGCTGCGGATGCAAATGCGAACAATTATAGCAATGCTTCAGCTATAGGAAGCAACGCAATTACTACGGCAACTAATAGAATGTATTTAGGTGATGCGAATGCCTTGCTTTATTGTGCCCTGGGAGTGTGGAGCGGAAGTGATGGTAGATTTAAAACGGATGTAACAGAAAACGTGAAAGGCATTAATTTTATCAATAAACTTAGGCCTGTAACCTATAAAATGAATACAGAAGCCCTAGCCCAACACATTACTCAAAATATGCCTGATAGCCTTAAAGAAAGATATCTAGTTAGTGGAAATTTCATTGCTTCAAGAGGTATAGTTCGCTCAGGATTTATAGCTCAAGAAGTTAAAGCAGCTGCGGAGGAAGTAGGGTTCTCCTCGGACATTGTTCATGCCCCTGAAAACAGTACCGATCATTACGCCATAAATTATGCTGAAATAGTAGTTCCGTTGGTAAAAGCTGTACAGGAACTATCTAAAACCGTTGATAGTTTAAAGGATATATTAAGTGGGGGCGGCGGCAATCGCAGCATTCAAAATAATACCGATATTAAAGGAACAGGCTCAATCAATGTGGAATTAAGCGATATTAATATAGTTGTTCTAAATCAAAATTCTCCAAATCCATTTGCTGAGCAAACCGTAATTACATATAATATTCCAGCGACCGCGAATCATTCCCAAATATTGTTTTATGATTCAAATGGAAAGTTAATTAAGACCGTGGAAATAAAAAATACCGGAAAAGGTCAATTAAATGTATACGCTAATGACTTAACAAGTGGCACATTTAGCTATACCCTTTTAATTGATGGTAAAATTTTCGATACAAAGAAAATGATGAAACAATAATAATTGTGGTTTAAGAAAAGCCTGGCCCTTGAAAAGACCAGGCTTTTTTTATTCTTGAAAATTTCGTAACTTTATACTTATGAATTTCGTAATCAGAAGATTCATATATTTATTTGTATTTCTACCTCTTCTGAGTAAAAGCCAAAAGCAGGGGAACATATGGTATTTCGGAGCCCAAGCCGGCCTGGATTTTAATTACACCCCCCCCTCACCTTTACTAAATGGTCAAACTTACCCTTATCCTTTGGGGTGGAGCGAAGGATCTACTTCAATATCTGATAGCTCTGGCTCTCTTTTATTCTATTCAAATGGGATGAAAGTCTGGGATAAGCTTCAGTCAATTATGCCCCATGGAGACAGTCTTATGGGAAATGCCTCTTCTACACAATCAAGTATTATTGTGCCACAGCCCGGAAGTTCTCGATATTTTTATTTATTTACCACAGACGCTCAAGAAAACAATTTTCAAAATGGTCTGAGATACAGCATCATTGATATTTGTTTGAATAATGGAAATGGTGATGTTGTGGTGGCGCAAAAGAACATCAAGCTACTTGATACAGTTGCTGAAAAATTGATTTGCGTAAAGCATTCCAACGGAATAGATTATTGGATAATAACCCATAAACTAAACTCCAATGTTTTTTACGCGTATCAATTAACTGGTACGGGTATTACAAATGTAATTATTTCTTCAACCAGCATACCTGATGCAAATGGCGTCGGTCAAATGGCAGCCTCAACAAACGGGCAAAAAATAGCTTACGCCATTTGTTCCGCTTTAACTTCAGCTAAATGCTTTTTAGCAGATTTTGATCCTTCGACTGGAATGGTTTCAAACGAACAAATTCTATCCTCAGGCGCTCGAGTGTATGGGCTGGCATTTTCATCTGATAACTCCAAGCTATATTGCTCCGCTAATGGAATTGGAGAAGTTTATCAGTATGATTTAAACTCCGGGGGGCTTTCCGCGATAATTGCATCTCAAAACTATCTTGTTCAGAATGGACCAGATGGTTGGAGACAAATGCAATTAGGTCCAGATGGGAATATATATTTATCCAGAAGTAATAAATTTTTTCTATCTCAAATTTCTTTTGCCGACAGTATTTATCCTAAATGCAATTACATTGATTCTGCTATTTATCTTGGAGGCAAAAAGACCTCATTTGGGTTGCCCAATTTTGTTTCGGGATACGACTACTCCAATACTTCCCATAATTGTACTACCCCTGTCCAGAATACACTAACAGTAGAAAATATTTTTGTTTTCCCCAACCCCACAACTAGCTCCTTTTCTATTAATTCAACTAGAGAATACCAAAACATTTCCGTTTACAATTCCCTCGGAGAACTTGTCTATGAATGCAAAAAAGCTGTTCAAAACAACAAAACAGACATTAGTACGCAGCCATCCGGCATTTACTTCTGCAAAGTGAGATTTGACAATGGAGAAAAGGTGATGAAGATCATCAAGATCGATTAGAAATCTCCCTTTTGCTTCATGAGTGCTATTGCGTACATTTGCCCCTCATGAACCCCCTCACCGCCAAAGACCGATACGGATTATATATAGTGCTGGGCTATTTGGCATTGTGTTTTACGCTGTTTATTGCAGATAGCGGTACAGCCGACAATATTCCAACAGACCCCAAAGAGATCAATCTTTTAAAGGCCGCGCAGGTCATTACCAGTACTTTACTCTTTATTGTGCCGGTGGCATTGTTCTGTCGCTTTATGCGGCCCGAGCGCAACGTTTTTCTCAATATGGGAGCCATGCCGCATGTTTACTTTTTAATTACCGCCGCGGCCTGTATTTTCTTTGCTTTGCCTGCCGTAGCCGGTTTAGAAGAATGGAACCAGCGTATACAATTACCGGCATTCTTCGGGTCTTCGCAGGATTGGATGGTGCAAAAAGAGAACACGGCCGAGAAAGTGTATATGGCCTTTTTTGAGGATAAATCGATGCTGGGGCTTTTTATCAATTTACTGGTGATGGGATTTGTGGCTGCTTTGAGCGAAGAACTTTTCTTTCGCGGTATGTTGCAGGGAATCCTCGTTAAAAATAAGGTCAATATGCATGTTGCCATTATTCTTGCCGCTGCTTTGTTCAGTGCTTTCCATTTGCAATTCTTCGGGTTTTTACCCCGCTTCTTTTTAGGCATTGTTTTGGGTTATCTGTATTATATCACGCAAAATCTCTGGGTCTCTATTGCGGCCCATTTCTTTAATAACGCTTTCGCTATCATTTCGGTACATCTGTTCAGCGAAGAGGTGGCCGAAGCCGCCCAAAAACCGGCCGGGCCCGAACAAAATATCGGCATCGCTTTTGTACTGTTAAGTGTGGCCATGGTAGCGGGGCAGCTTTTCTTTCTGCAAAGATTCATCAACCGCACAAAATTGCACCCTCCGCCTAATAACGAATAACGCATTACGAATAACGAACGAAGATGAGTAAAAAGGTTACCATAGTCGGCGCCGGCCTTGTAGGTTCGCTACTCTCCATTTACCTGGCCAAGCGCGGCTATAAAATAAGTATGTACGAACGCCGCCCCGATATGCGCAAAACACAGATGAGCGCGGGCAAATCCATCAACCTTGCTTTGAGCGACAGGGGCTGGAGAGGTTTGGAAGGCGTGGGCATTGCCGATGAAGTTAGAAAGATCGCCATCCCTATGTATGGCCGCCAGATACATAATAAGGATGGTTCTACGGTGTTTCAGCCTTACGGAAAGAAAGACCAGGCCATTTACTCGGTTTCGCGTGCTGAAATTAATATGAAGCTGATGGACCTTGCCGAGAAGGCGGGCATCACCATTTATTTCAACGAGCGTTGCACGCATGTGGACCGCAAGACGGTGACAGCGCATTTTGAGAATGAGCAAACGAAGAAGACAACCGATATTTCGGGCGATCTTCTATTTGGCAGCGACGGAGCTTTCTCTGCCGCGCGCTTGAATATGCAGTTGACCACAGATCGTTTCGAGTACAACCAGCATTACATCACAGCCGGTTACAAGGAATTGATCATTCCTCCCGGTCCTAATGGCGAATTCCTATTGGAGAAGAACGCCCTGCACATCTGGCCCCGCGGCAGTTTTATGATGATAGCGCTGCCGAACTTAGACGGCAACTTCACCTGCACTTTGTTCCTGCCCTTTGAAGGCGAGAAATCTTTTGATAAATTAAAGACCCGCGAAGAAGTAAAAAAATTCTTCGACGAGGAATTCTCTACCGCTGTTCCCCTGATGCCAACGCTGCTGGATGATTTCTTTCATAATCCAACCTCATCACTGGTAACCGTAAAATGTTTCCCCTGGACCTTCGATAATAAGATCGCATTGATAGGCGACGCCGCACACGCCATCGTTCCTTTCTTCGGCCAGGGCATGAACTGCGGTTTTGAAGATTGCGTGGTACTGAACGAACTCATAGATAAACACAAAGAGGACTGGAACAAGATATTCCCCGAATACCAGTCACTCCGAAAACCCGATGGTGATGCCATAGCGGATCTGGCAGTTGGAAACTTCGTGGAAATGCGCGACAAAACGGCCGACCCAAAATTCCTGCTGCAAAAGAAGATCGAAGCCCGTTTCAATGAGAAACATCCCGATAAATGGGTGCCGCTCTATACTATGGTGACCTACAGCCCCAATATACGCTACAGTTTTGCGTTAAAAGAAGGTAAGCGCCAGCAAAGCATCATGGACAAGGTAATGGCCACGCCCGGCATTGAACAGAAGTGGGACAGCGAAGAAGTAGAGAAAATGATCCTTTCGGAAATTTCAAAATGATAAAAACGAAGTCGGAATATTCTCCCCCGTGGGGGAGATGTCCGCTAGCGGACAGAGGGGGGCTCTTGTTGTTGGCCCTTTTGAGTATTACGCTCTTTTCATTTGCTCAAAACAAGCATAAGATCCTGATCGTTCCTTTCGAACCTAAGCTTTACATGAGCCAGGTAGACCATAAGTTCAACGCGGAAACGAAGATGACGCAGAAACAGATCAAGGAAACTTTCCGCAAAGGAGTGAATAAAGAATTAGAGGGCGCTTTGAAGAAGAACTACGAAGTGTTGGACCTGATGAAAGACACTGCCAAGTACAAAAAAGACCTTTTTGCCATTTATAAGAACCTTACTTACACCTTTGATAAAGTTCCCGATCAAAATAATTACAAAGCCCCGGTGAACGATAAAACCAAAACGGAAAGTGTTAAAAAAGGTCAGTTGGTTGTAGAGACGGATCCCAATGCGCGCTTTATGAACGCCAAGATCACCAGCCCGAACATGGCGCCCGGTCTATATGCCAAATACAAGACCGATATGTTCCTTTTTGTGAACCAGCTGGACATCATTTCCAATGTATTGGCCAGCGGCGAAACGGGTACTATTTCAGAGCGGATCATTACGATACATTATACGGTCTATACAATAGACGCCAAAGAGATACAATCGGGCATATGCAGCGTTAAATTCCCCGGGGATGCAGATAGTCCATCCAAAATAATCTCCTCTTATATCGGCAAAATAGCGGCCGAAATAACGCGGAGGATAAACATCGCGGTTACAAGGAAAGAAGCTGCGGAAAAAAAGAAATAATTCCATTCCAATTTATACAGCCCTCAAGAGTAATGTCAGGCCGAGCGTAGTCGAGGTCATTGTACTACCTCCGGTTAGATGGCAGACCAATAGTGAGGGGCCTTTCTCCGACGTCATACTACCAGAGGACATATTACACGCGTCTCGACTACGCTCGACGTGACAGTAATTTTTAGAAAGGAAAGGATTACTCGGAAGAAACGGTTGAGGTAAGCCAGAAGAGCGAAGTATCGTCGTTGATCTTATCGAAACCGTAAGCCAGTTTGTTGCCCGATTTCATGGCTATTGTGATGAAGCCTAGACCGGCGCCTCCTTTTTCGGAGAGTTGGTTGTTCTCTAAATGCTCCATGTAATATTGTTTGAGCTCGGCGGGTTCTGCGAATGAATTGATGCGTGTGATCTGCTTCTCTAATCCTTCGATATTTTTATTCTGCACAAGGTTGGCCGAGGTCATTTTGGTTTTCACGCCGTTCTTGGCCAGGATAAAGAAATTATGCTGTTTCCCTTCGTGATCACGATTACCGTGTATCAGCATGTTCTGAAGGGTCTCTACGCTGATGAAGAATATTTTTTTGAGCGGGCCTTTGGGAATTCCTTCTTCGTTGATCTTGGTCTCCACTTCGCTTTCGAGTTTAGACACCTGCTCCTGTGAGAGCGCCCCGTTAAAAGAAACAAGGATCTTCTCTTCAGCGGTCGCTGTAGCCACCAATTCGCCGAATTTGTTAGCGAAAAAAGATTCTATGTTAGCTGTCTGGCTCACTACTTTTTAAACAAACCGTGTATCTCAGCGTCAATTTGTCGAATGATCTTTCCCAGGTCCTCAGGTCTTTCATTCACATTCAGATCGTCCACATCAACTACTACGAAGTTGCCCGCGTCGTAGGTGGAGATCCACGCTTCATATCGTTCATTTAATCGTTTCAAATAATCCAAGCGTATGGCCGCTTCGTATTCCCGTCCGCGTTTCTGGATGTTCTTCACCAATGTAGGAACCGATGCGCGCAGGTAGATCAAAAGATCGGGCGGTTTTACAAGGCTCTCCATCAGTTTGAAAAGCGAAAAATAATTCTCAAAATCACGCGTGGTCATCAAACCCATGGCGTGCAGGTTGGGAGCGAAAATATAGGCGTCTTCGTAAATGGTACGGTCCTGTATCACCGTTTTGTTGCCTTTGCGAATTTGCGATACCTGGGCGAAACGGTTGTTCAAAAAGTAGATCTGCAGGTTGAATGACCAGCGCTGCATATCCTCGTAAAAGTCGTTCAAATAGGGATTGTCATCGGCATCTTCAAAATGTGGAACCCATTTAAAGTGTTTCGCTAACTGAGAAGTCAAAGTAGTTTTCCCCGACCCGATGTTTCCGGCAACAGCTATGTGCATAAAGTTTGACTTTACGGTTTAGATAATAAGATACTAAATTAGCAAGAATTTTATTACAAAAAAATAAATTTTTAGAGCGGCAGTTCAGGGCCTTTTAAAAAGAGCTGTCTAAAGGGCCTAAAAAAGCAAATTTTCATTGGGAAAAAAGCGAAAAAGAGATCCCCAAAACAACTATTTTTAAAGGTTCTAAACTAGCCTAAAAAAACAAGGCGTGGCCGCTTAATTTTCCCTTGCTCAATTCCAGGGCCGGAAAGGGTATTTTTACGCAATTCAGCGCGCTGAAAACGGCATTCAGAAAACGCGAGCGGGTTCTTATCCTGGTAAGGTCGAGATCCAGCGATAAAAAGCACCGCCTGTATCGGGCATTGCCCACCACTTTGCCATCTGCGCCCACATGCACATAATTGTCGTCGCCGCTGATCATGCCGTTTGCCCCATAGCCAATGGCCAGGTTCAGCCATTTTGGGAAACGGGTATCTTTTCCCAAAAAAGAAGCCGGATTCACAGAGAGCCAATAACTCTGCCCGTTATAATCTTTAAGCACCTGTTGCGACAGATCCTCTCCCAAAAGCGAGGGCCTGTATTGTGGAAAAGAAGTTTGATGGTATGAGAATTTGACGAGTATGCGCTGCTCCTGCCAGATATGTTCCTGGAAATGCACGAGCATACTTCCGGCGGCGTTCGCGCCCATATCCGTCCAGGAAAATCCGTAGCCCGAAGAAAATCCATCCATCACTTCAATGGCGCTCATGTATATTAAACCGCTGTAACACCCCCAGATCTCGCGTTGAAATTTATTGAAACCCGCCCAGCGCATGCTTTCCAACATCAACCTGCCACTTTGGTAAGTACTCCAAAAATGTCCTACCTTGTCCATCTGCTGCCACTCATCTCCATCGGCAAAAAAATGAAAGCTCCCGGTTGAATGTTGCGTGTACCAGGCTTGATTAAGATAGATCAAAGAACCCGTTGCGAAAGCGGCTGTACTAACCCCAAATACAATTTTTTTTGTTTTCGAATGTTTCACTGAATCTTGCGGAAAGTACGTGGACCTCGCAATGGCGGACCGCAAAAAGAAACAGCAAACAAGTAGAAAAATGGTCCGCATGATAAAGACCCCACTGGGCCAGAATTATTTTTTATTTACCGCCTGCTTTTTTTTGGTCTTTTCGTTGGCGGGCAGGTTAACGGGAGGCGATTCTAATTTCTTCAGGTACTCGTCCCACTTCATTTTTTTGTACTCGTTGTCGCCAAAATAACGCACGGCTTTGTTGAGCCATTGCGGGGTCTGGTAAAAGCTGATGACGTCAAGGATCTCTAAATTCTCGTCGAGAATTACGGTAGAAGGAAGAACAAAATTCCTTCGGGTAAGTTCCAGGGCCAGCGAATGAAAAGGAAAACCTTCGGCACCGTTGTTGGCGTATTTTTTTCCTTTGAAATCGATCTCGGTCTTATCTTCTACGTTAAAATTGATGCTGTAGAAATTCTTTTTGAGGTAAGTAGCCAAAGCAGAATCGGTAAAAGTTGTCTTCACCATTACTTTGCCGGTGTTGCAAAAACTTGAGTTGATGCTGACCAGGAATTTTTTGGGTTTCTTTTTGTTTTGTTCAAGAGCCAGGCTGAAGTCGGTCCACGGCGCTTTTACTTTTGGAAAGACAGTATCGTAAAAGGTGCGGGTGAACTGTTTGCTGAAATCATCATAAGAGGCTGTTCGGAATGCGTTCTCTACCGTGAACACCAAAAGAGGCTCGATCTTCTTTTCATCCAGGTAGCCTTGGGTCAATAAATTGAACTGGAAATTATTGGAAACGAACACGGTAGATGGGTAACTCAGTTTCTCGCCCAGGAATTTGAAGGTGAGATCGTGGGGTGATTTTTTGGCCGTACTCTTATTTACATACTTAACCCCCAGGTATTCAATGGTATCGTGCGTTTCGGCGTCGAACTTAATGGGATAGAACCAGTTGTTAATGTAAGCCGCAAGATTAGGGTTGGAATAGGTGGTTTTCATCATGTGCTTACACCATCCGCACCAGTCTGTATAGAAATCAACTAAAAAGGGTTTAGCCTGCTTTTTATAGGCTTCCTGTGCCTCCTTGAAAGTCATCCACTTAACCTGGCTTTCTTCTTGCGAAAAGCCCTGAAAAACCATCAAAAACAGCCCTATGACCCAAGCGGGTTTAAACATCCTGTAAAGTTATGAAATTATCGTCATTCTATTAAGTTTCATGCAAGTATGCAGGTTATTAACCACGCCCGAAAAAATCTTTGAAAAACACGGCAAAAATCACCTTACGGAAGTTTCAGAAATATGGTTTTATACCTATATTTGCGCCCGAATTAAAAAAACATAAAAAGCCAAGGCGCTTCTAACAGAGCACCCGATTTTAAAAAACGCAAAAAAGCTCTTTTCACATGTCCAGTTTCAAACCGTTAAAAGCCCTCTCGATACTGCTCTTTTCAACGCTTTTTTTCTTCTCTTTTAACACCGCTTTTGCCTACGAGCCTAACGACGATAAAGCAACCCATAACGGGCCGGCAGCCGCCCACGCTCCCGAAACAGAAAAAACAGGTTTCGACGCCGGTAAACTGATCCTGGAACACATTGGCGACAGCTACGACTGGCACATTGCCGGAGAAGGCCATAATTCTATTTCTATTCCGCTTCCTGTTATTCTTTATACCGACAAAGGCCTCGATATTTTCATGTCATCCGCTTTCCATCACGGCACACAGGATGTAACCGCAAAAAATACATACCGCCTGGAAGAAGGAAAGATCTTTATCGTGAATGAAACGGGAGCAGTTGACGAAGAAGCTACCAAAAAGATCATGGACTTCTCTATCACCAAGAACGTTGCTTCTTTATTGTTCGGTGCTTCCCTGATGCTTTGGATGTTCTTAAGTATAGCCAAAGCCTATAAGAAGCGCGAAGGCAAAGCACCAAAAGGCTTGCAATCGTTCCTTGAGCCGCTCATTTTATTTGTACGTGATGATGTAGCCAAAGCAAGTATTGGTCCGAAATACGAGCGCTACATGCCTTACTTATTGACTTGTTTCTTTTTCATCTTCATCAATAACTTACTTGGATTGGTTCCCATCTTCCCCGGAGGCGCAAACTTAACCGGCAACATCGCCATTACGATGATACTCGCCGCGATCACTTTATTAATTACCATTTTCAGTGGAAACGGTCACTACTGGCGTCACATCTTCGCCATGCCCGGCGTTCCTATTCCAATTCTTATTATCCTCACTCCTATCGAGATCATGGGTGTGTTCTTAAAGCCTTTCGTACTGATGATACGTCTTTTCGCCAACATGACCGCGGGACACATCATCGCCCTGGCATTCTTTAGTTTGATCTTTATTTTCGGAGAGATGAGCCCCGGCGCCGGTTACGGTGTATCGGTGGTTTCGGTAGCATTTACTGTATTTATGGGTATGCTTGAATTGCTGGTTGCATTTCTTCAGGCATACGTATTCACCTTATTATCGGCCATTTATTTTGGCGCCGCTGTTGAAGAACATCATCATGAGCACGCTCATGAAGAGGCGCATTAGTAATGGAGATAAAAAGTTTTTGCCTGTTTCGTAAAACAGGATATTGTTTAACTAAAAAATAAAAACAAAATGATGTCATCTGTTCTCCTAGCCGCTGAAACTGCCCATGGCCTTGCTGCCGCTGGTGCCGGTTTAGCCGCTATCGGTGCCGGTATCGGTATCGGACGCATTGGTGGATCGGCCTTAGAATCTATCGCCCGTCAACCTGAATCACTGAACGACATCCGCGCCAACATGATCCTGGCGGCGGCCCTTGTAGAAGGTGCTGCTTTCTTCGCCATGGTTGTTGCGCTGCTGGTTGTGTTCAAATAAGAATTATCGCGCCGACGGTTGGTCGGCGCGGTTTCTTTTAGTTAAGCGACTTAATAAGTAAAACGACAAATTAAAAAAATAAAACCATGGGATTAGTAACACCCGCCTTCGGCCTTATCTTCTGGATGCTCGTAACCTTCTCGATCATCTTCCTTATCCTTAAAAAATTTGCCTGGAAGCCCATCCTGAAAATGATCCAGGAGCGCGAGCACGGCATTGAAAAAGCTTTAAAACAGGCCGACGAAGCGTTTGAGAACATGCGCGAACTGAAAGCCAGCAACGAAAAGATCCTGGCAGAGGCCCGCAACGAACGCGATAACCTGCTGAAAGAAGCGCGCGACACCAAAGAAGCTATCATCGCCGAGGCGAAGACAAAAGCAAAGACCGAGGCCGACCGCCTCGTTGCGCAGGCCCGCGAGACCATCAATGCTGAAAAGGCTGCCGCTATTGCCGAATTGAAAAATCAAGTGGCCACCTTGTCGATCGACATTGCCGAAAAGATCCTGAAAGAACATTTATCGTCTGACGACAAACAAAAAGCATTAGTAAACAACTTAGTTAAAGAAGTTACCCTCAACTAACATGATCGTAGCAACCCGATACGCAAAATCATTATTGCAACTGGCCGTTGAAAAAGGCGACCTGGAAAAAGTGTATGCCGACATGCAATTGGTGCAGGGCGTGTACCACGACAATAAGGATTTCGTTACATTCCTCAATAGCCCTATCATCAAGACCGACAAGAAACTGGCGGTACTGAAAGGTGTGTTCGCGGGAAAGATCAGTGATATGTCGCTGAACTTTTTCACTATCCTGGCCACCAAACGCCGCGAGTCTTATATGGGCGATATCGCGAAAGCTTTCGTCGCGCAATACAAAGAGCACAAGCACATCACTACCGCGGTAATTACCTCGGCCGTTAAGATCGATGACAGCGTACGTAAACAGATCCTTGATCTTGTGAAGAAAAGCGTGAACGGAGAAGTTGAACTGGTTGAGAAGACAGATAAAGACCTGATCGGCGGTTTTGTACTGCGCATCGGCGACAAACAGGTTGACGCGAGCATTGCCCGCAAATTGAACGAATTAAGAAGATCATTTTCAGAGAATCCACATACAATTAATATAAATTAGCAATGGCAGAGGTTAAACCCGCAGAAGTATCTGCGATCTTACGACAGCAATTATCAGGCTTTAAATCAGAAGCTGAATTGGAAGAAGTTGGTACCGTACTACAAGTTGGTGACGGTATCGCCCGTATATATGGCTTATCGAAAGTTGAATCCGGTGAGCTTATCGAGTTCGAGAACGGCCTCCAGGCTATCGTTCTTAACTTAGAAGAAGACAACGTAGGTGCCGTATTGCTGGGTAACAGCGCCGGTATCAAAGAAGGTTCAACGTGCAAACGCACCGGCCGCATCGCTTCTTTAAAAGTAGGCGAAGGCATGCTGGGCCGCGTAGTAAATACTTTAGGTGAGCCTATCGATGGAAAAGGTCCAATCAAAGGAACCACTTATGAAATGCCACTCGAGCGTAAAGCTCCCGGGGTTATCTATCGTCAGCCGGTGAACGAACCTTTACAAACCGGTATCAAAGCCATCGACGCGATGATCCCGATCGGTCGTGGTCAGCGTGAGTTGATCATCGGCGATCGTCAAACCGGTAAAACAACCGTGGCGATCGATACCATCATCAATCAAAAAGAATTTTACGAAGCAGGCAAACCTGTATATTGTATCTACGTTGCCATCGGTCAAAAAGGAAGTACCATCGCCAACATCTTACGTACTTTAGAAGAGAACGGTGCTATGGCTTACACTGTGATCGTTGCCGCTCCTGCAGCAGATCCGGCTCCTATGCAGTTCTACGCTCCATTTGCCGGTGCCGCTATCGGTGAGTTCTTCCGCGATACCGGTAAACCTGCTTTGATCGTGTATGATGATCTTTCTAAACAAGCCGTTGCTTACCGCGAGGTGTCGCTTCTCTTACGTCGCCCTCCCGGACGTGAAGCTTATCCCGGTGACGTGTTCTATCTGCACAGCCGTTTATTAGAGCGTGCCGCTAAGATCAACGCCAGCGACGATATCGCAAAGAACATGAACGATCTACCTGAGTCTTTGAAGCCCATCGTAAAAGGTGGAGGTTCTTTAACCGCATTACCGATCATTGAAACACAAGCCGGTGACGTATCCGCTTACATTCCAACCAACGTGATCTCCATCACCGACGGGCAGATCTTCTTAGAAGGTAACCTGTTCAACGCCGGCGTTCGTCCCGCTATCAACGTAGGTATCTCTGTATCGCGTGTGGGTGGTAACGCCCAGATCAAATCGATGAAGAAAGTTGCCGGTACTTTAAAACTTGACCAGGCACAGTATCGCGAGCTCGAAGCTTTCGCGAAATTTGGTTCTGACCTCGATGCCGCTACAAAATCGGTTCTTGATAAGGGTTCGCGCAACGTGGAGATCCTGAAACAGAACGCTGCTTCACCCTTGCGTGTTGAACAGCAGATCGCCATCATCTATTGCGGTACACGTAACCTGTTACGCGAAGTTCCCACTAACAAAGTGCGCGAGTTCGAGAAAGATTTCTTAGACGTATTAGAGCGCAAGCATAAAAATGTATTGGATGGTCTGAAGGCAGGTCAGTATACCGACGAGATCACCAACACATTGGAAGAAGTTGCAAAAGAAGTTGCTAAAAAATTCAGATAAGCTAAGTAATGGCTAACTTAAAAGAAGTACGAAATAGGATAACATCGGTAGGTTCAACGATGCAGATCACGAGCGCCATGAAAATGGTGAGTGCTGCAAAATTGAAGCGCGCGCAGGATGCTATCACACAAATGCGCCCTTACGCCAACAAGCTGAAGGACATTCTGCAGAACCTGAGTGCCAGCTTGAATACTTCCGAGAACACTTACGCGCGCGATACCAAAGGAGATAATGTGTTATTGATCGTTATTTCTTCTAACCGCGGTTTGGCCGGTGCTTTCAACAGCAACGTGATAAAAAAGGCATGGGCTATGATCCGCAATGATTATAAAAGCTCTTCTAAAGTTTCTGTACTTGCCGTTGGTAAAAAAGCCAACGACGCTTTTAAGAAAACGTCTCACCACATCATGGGTACCGACATGCCGCATCATTTGAACGAGCTGTTCGATAACCTGAATTTTGATTCGGTTGCGGAAGCTGCCGAAAAAGTGATGAAAGCTTTTGAAGCAAATCAGTTCGACCGTGTTTATTTGATCTACAACCAATTTAAGAATGCTGCCGTGCAAATGCCGGTTGCAGAACGTTTCCTTCCGATCGAAAGTCATAAACCTGTGACCGGAGGAAGCAAAAGCAAAGTGGATTATATCTTTGAGCCCAGCCAGGAGTATATCGTGAATGAGCTCATCCCTAAATCATTGAAAGTACAATTTTACAAAGCTATCCTTGATTCGGTTGCTTCTGAGCACGGTGCACGTATGACGGCCATGCATAAGGCCACCGATAACGCCAAGGAGATGCTGCGTACCTTGAAAATCAGCTACAACAAGGCCCGCCAGGCCGCCATTACCAACGAGATCCTGGAGATCGTGGGTGGCGCTGAGGCCCTGAATGGCTAAAATTTGGGCGAAATAAGGAAAAAACCTTAAATTTGCCCCCCTTATTGTCCGATGGTGTAACTGGCAACACGACTGATTTTGGTTCAGTAGAGTCTAGGTTCGAGCCCTAGTCGGACAACAACCAAGAAGTGAGAAGCCCTGTAAGTGAACAACTTACGGGGCTTATTTTTTAGAGTGGCCGGCGAAGGGTACGCTTTACGTTTCTCGGGGTCGGTAACACATATTTCCTGATGTACCAGTCCTACAATGATAAGACCTCAGGAATTGCATAGCGAAAAAGAAAATCTCTGAGTTCCTTTCTCAGCTCGTTAAAGTTTTTTTCCAAGCCTTCGATAGATTCTTTTTCCTGCACATGAGGCGATACTGTACGATGGTCAACCGCCACCGGATTTCTGGTAATTTCAGCTTCTAATTTATCTTCATTTAGAGTTACCAAATGCTTTAACTCATCGATATTGTTCTTCTGAATGATAAGTTGATTCTGAAAATGTTCCACCTGGGCCAGCACTTCTTTTGAAGTATTTGCCCGGGTAACCTACTCAAGGCGTCTTTCCATAATGGCGATATCTTCTTTATAGAAGAAAAGCTTGTTCAACCATTCCTTGTTCTCTGCGTGCTGATTGTAGATACTGTTCTCTTTGGTTTTCATATTTAATAATTTTTTACAAAAATGGCCGAACTACACAGATACGGGCATGACAAACATCAGGTCGACCTTTGATAATAGTCAGAATCACAGCAATACGATTGCAGCATCTTTGCCATATTAAAAATCAAACTAAAACCAAAATACCGTTATGAAAACGATCATTGCAGGTGTAGATTTCACTCACTCATCGTACAATGCCGCACGGTATGCGGCCATGCTGGCAAAACAACAAAATTGCAAGTTATTACTGCTTAACTTATATGACGCTCCTTTGCTACACTCGAATAGTGGCCTGTTCTTCATGGCTACAGAATCTCTAAAAGAAAGCCATCAGCTAAAACTAAATCGGTGCATTGAACGATTAAAGGCGGAATACCCAAAGCTAGATATTGGGTCATTCGTTACTACGGGTTCCTTTAGAGACAAGATAACTTCATACGTAAAAGATCACCAGGTTCAATGTGTAGTACTTGGTCTTGCCACCAAGAACCGATTCTCTAAATTTATCTACGGTAGCCATAGTACGGATATTGCCGGGCGCATTGACTGTCCTGTTATTATCGTTCCCGAAAAATTTGACGAACCACGTTTAAGAAAAGTATTATTAGCAGCCGATAATGCCAACAAGATCCTTAAAACATCCCTAAAACCTCTTGAGAGATTTCTTAAATCACAAACATGTTCTCTTGAAGTATTACATATTCGAACAGAAAATGAGTTGATCGTTCCAAAAAAAAGACCTGGAATTAAGATCAATAATAAAAATCATCCGGTAGTAGTAATCAATGGAGATCGTGTAGAAAAGGAGATCGCAAAGTATGCGCAAAAACGGAGAGTTGACCTCGTTGCAGTTCTCAGCAAAAGGCATTCTGCATTATACAATTTCTTTAACGAGACCAATACAAAAAACATTGCGTTTGCCACACAAATTCCGGTTATAGCATTTCACGAATAAACCCTTACAACCATGATAAATTTAAATACAAAAAAAATAGTGATCCCGATCGATTTTTCAGAAACATCCTTTCGGGCAATTAAACACGGAGCTTTCCTGGCGAAGCGCAGAAAGGGAGAGATTACACTAGTGTATGTTCTGCCTAAAAGGGGGCTCCTGGACGTAATACTTCTTGTTATGGAATCAAAAAACATACTGGCAATTACCTCATTCCTGGAAAAACGGCTGACCCAACTTGCCAGGGATGTAAGCAAGAAGTACGGAATAAAGGCAACAAGTATTGTTTCGCAGGGAAATACAGCCGCAGAAATAGTGAGGTTGGCTGAAGAACACAAAGCGGGAATAATCGTTATGGGAACTCAGGGCGCGGATTCTACCCATGGGTTATATCTGGGAAGCATTGCGCACAGGGTTGTGGTCAAAGCAGAAATTCCTGTTCTCACTACCCGCTCTATGGCTTCGCACCTTGGTTACTCAAGAATCCTATTACCTATTGACACATCCAGGCACTCTCGCCAAAAAGTGAATTTAGCAATACAATTTGCCGACAAATTTGCCTCACATATTCATGTCTTGGGCATTTTGGATAAAAACGATGAACAGCATGAGTACAAATTAAAAGTGATCCTCCCCCAGATAGAAAAGATGGTAAAAGCAAAAAAACTAGCCTTTTCATCAGAGATCATTAAAACGAATGAAAGGGTGAAGAAAACGCTGATCACCGCTAAAAAGCGAAAATCTGAATTGATAGTTTGCATGCGTGACGAAACAAGTGAACCGGGAAATTTTATACTTGGCGCATACTCACATCAATTATTAAATCAATCCCGCATTCCAATCTTAACCATTCCCCCCGAGATCCATCCTGAAAATATCGAACAAGACAGTATAGGTGGTATGTGGTAAAATTAAATCAAGAAAACAATGAAGACATTAAAAATATCGGACAATAAAAAAGTCTCTGCACTCCAAAAGGAATTCAACGAGATATTTCCGTTTCTAAAAGTAGAATTCTTCAATCACAGGCATGGAGCCTTTAAAGGCTCCCCAAAAAAAGATATACTTAATACGGATCTCCTGTTTAAGCAATGCAGAAAAAAACACACATCAGGAACTATGGTCATTAAGGAAGATATGCAGGTATCAGAATTGGAGAAACTATTTCAGGAGATTTTCGGGCTTTCGGCTCAGGTGTTTCGAAAATCAGGAAGATCCTGGATCGAAACTACCGTTACAGACGACTGGACCTTAGCCCGCCAAAACAAAGAAGGTCAGGACCTCAGTTCCTTTTTATCGCATTAATGCTTCTATCTGCATCCATAAAAAGTTTCCTACAGGAAACGGGGGAGCTGGCTTCATTTGCTGGTAAATTCTTTAAAGAAGGCTTTAAACCGCGTTATGAATTTGCCGAATTTATTCGGCAGGCTTATTATATAGGGTATAAATCATTCCCCTTGGTAGGATTGACAGCTTTTATTATGGGGTTGGTAATTACCATTCAATCGCGACCTACATTAGTGGAATTTGGAGCGGAAGCCTGGTTGCCCAAAATGGTATCAATCTCCCTGATCAGGGAAATCGCCCCCGTTATAACTGCGCTCATTTGTGCCGGAAAAGTAGGTTCAGGGATTGGAGCTGAATTGGGGTCAATGCGTGTTACCGAACAGATCGATGCCATGGAGGTATCAGGCACTAACCCCTTCAAGTTCCTCGTCGTTACAAGAATTATGGCCGCCACACTTATGGTTCCTGTGCTGGCAGTATTAGCAGATGCAGTTGCGTTGTTTGGCGCATATCTGGGATGTAACATTCACGGCGTTGTAAGCCCGACTCTATTTTGGAACCAGGTCATAGAAACGAATACATATAGTGACATCATACCAGCCCTGATCAAAACCTTCTTTTTTGGTTTCGCTATAGGGTTAGTGGGTTGCTTTAAAGGATATTTTTCAAGCAAAGGAACTGAAGGAGTTGGCAGGTCGGCAAACTCAGCAGTTGTAATCTCTTCTTTACTGGTTTTTGTTTTAGACCTCGTAGCCGTACAAATTGCAGACGTATTTGGATTGACATAATATGCTCACCCAATTGAAAGAACATATAAATAAAGTCTCTGCTCCCAATAAATACGTTATTGAGATCAATGGCGTGTCTAAGTCCTTTGGTAGCAATCATGTCCTCAATGATTTTCACCTCACTCTTGAAAAAGGTCAAAACGTAGTTGTATTAGGTAAATCCGGATCGGGTAAATCTGTGCTTATTAAATGCATCATAGGCCTGATGAGCCCTGATAGCGGAACAGTTAAGGTATTTGGAAAAAATATCGCAGATCTCGGTCATGATGAGTTGGACAGGCTAAGAGTACACGTTGGTTTTCTGTTTCAGAGCAATGCGCTTTACGATTCAATGACGGTTCGTCAAAACCTTGAATTTCCTCTAAGAAGACACTGGATAGAAAAAAATAAAAAAGAAGTAAATGATCTGGTAATGGAGGCGCTTGAAGATGTGGGACTTTCACAAACCGTTGATATGATGCCTTCTGAACTGTCAGGCGGCATGAGAAAACGAATTGGTTTAGCCCGGACACTAATTCTTAAGCCAGAGGTTATTCTTTATGATGAACCAACTACCGGCCTTGATCCGGTAACTGCGAGAGAGATCAATCAATTAATATTGAAAATCCGTGCAAAATATAATGCATCCTCGATCATTATTTCACATGACATGAATTGCGTTAAAATGGTAGCCGACAAACTCGTCATGCTAATTGGCGGAAAAAATCATAAGGAAGGAACTTTTAAAGAACTACAACAGTCGAACGATAGTATGATCAAACAATTCTTTGAGTAATGGGAAAAGAAATATCACGCAATATAAAATTAGGAGCCTTTGTATTGGCGGGAACGATCTTCCTGGTGGTTATCCTTTATATGATGGGAGAAAAGAAGCGGTTATTCGGTTCAACCTTTTCAATCCGGGCACAATTTAATAATGTGAATGGTTTAATGGAAGGGAACAACGTGCGCTTTGCCGGAATTAATGTGGGTACCGTTGAAACCGTTGAGATAATCTCCGATTCCATGGTGGAGGTTGTTATGCTCATTGAAGAAGGGGCCCAGAAGTTCATAAAGAAAAATGCCATTGCATCCATTGGTACTGATGGGCTAATGGGTAATAAACTCGTAAATATCAATTCGGGAACCGTGGGGAACGCGCAATCGGTAGAAGAAAATGACAAGCTTCTTTCACAGAAGCCAATTGAAACCGATGAAATGCTGCGAACACTAAATACAACCAATGATAATATAAAGGTAATAACAGGGGATCTGAAAAAGATCACGCAAAAGATCAACAGCAGGAATACACTTTGGAGCCTTCTATTGGATACTGTTGTGGCAGAGAATGCCAAGGCCGCCGTAGTGAATCTAAAACTCATGAGCAATAGGGGCGTTATTATTATCGGAGATTTGAAGCGTCTAACCAATAGTATGAGTAGCGGAAAAGGCAGCCTCGGGGCCTTGATCACAGATACAACGCTTTACTCCCGCCTATCACAAACAGTTGTCAATTTTCAAAAACTCAGCGATACCGTGGCTGTACTAAGTGGAGATATTAGCGGCATCGTGAATAATCTAAAACAAGGAAAAGGTTCAATAGGTTTATTAATGAAAGACACGATGCTGATTCATAACCTCAACAGCAGCATTATTACAATAGAAAAAGGAGCAGGTAATTTTAATGAGAACATGGACGCCTTGAAGTCATCCTGGCCTTTTAAGAAGTACTTTAAGAAACTCAAAAGTAAAAAGTAATAAGGGTTAATGGAAAACTTAGGCTATTTCATGTTACTTGCATTGCTTGCCGAAATAATTGGGACCATAGGAGGTTTTGGTTCATCTCTTCTCTTTGTGTCAATAGCAGGTTTTTTCCTGGATTTTCATTCGGTTTTGGGTATTACCGCTCTTTTTCATCTGGCCAGTAATCTTTCTAAAATAACCTTGTTCAGGAACGGGTTTGATAAAAAGCTGATTCTAAGAATAGGGATTCCCTCGATATTGTTTGTGGTTGTCGGAGCTTATCTAAGCAAATTCTTTGACAGCCGTATCCTGGAAATAATATTGGCCTGTTTACTAATAAGTTTAAGCCTTGTCCTGTTTGCGTTCAAGCAACTGGTTGTAAAACCAACGTTGTTCAATTCGGTAGGAGGGGGCGCACTTTCCGGCCTTGCGGCGGGGTTGCTAGGAACCGGCGGTGCTATCCGGGGAATTACCCTGGCAGCATTCAATCTTGAAAGAAACATATTTATTGCAACCTCTGCTATTATTGACTTGGGGATCGATCTAAGCAGAGGTGTGGTATATCTCTCCAATGGCTTTATTCATAAACATGACCTCTACCTCGTTCCGACCCTTATCGCTATAGGCTTTATTGGAACTTTTGTTGGGAAAAAGATCCTGGGTCACTTCTCGGAAAAACAATTTAAAAATGCCGTCATAGCATTGGTCTTTGTTGTCGGACTGATCACACTAGCAAAACAAATAAATATACCCTAAAAAGAATATTATGAAATCAATCATTCAAAAACTATCACTTTTAGTTGTTCTCTCATCCACTATGCAGGCACAGGAAATCTTAAAAGGACCACACGGAGGCGCCATGCAGCATGTTAAAGATCATTACATAGAGGCTATGGGATGCGACGAATACCTCGAAATATACTTGTTTAACCAAGAAATGATGCCCATGTTGAACTATGGGAAAACCGGAAATGTTCGATTTTATAAAGATGCTAAAACTTATTCAGGCTCACCCCTCGCCTATTACAGTAACGATGGCTTCACCGCTAAATTCCCCGATTACTATTTCCTTTACTTTGATGTTACACTTGAGTTTCCGGGTAAAAAGCTGCTGGGCCGGTTCAAGAATGAATGTTTGCTTCGCTGATCAATCTTTCCACCCCGCCCAGTTATCGTGATCTCCCTTTCGAAGATCCCGAAGAAGACTAAGGGCTATTAGTCCTGTAAATATAAAACCAATAACTCCCCAGGAAGAGGTCTCACCCCACAAAGGATGAATATTATGCACTATCATGAGGGTTGAACCCATTATGAGCGCGGCCATGATAACTGCTGAAACGATTTGTTTTGTGATCCGGTTCATGGTATGCACAAGAGGGTCAATACCTTTATGCCTGAGATCTACCTTAATTTCTCCCGTATTTATCTTACGCATGGCATTTTTAAGATCGCGCGGAAAGTCTTCCATATACATTCCCATTTCATAAAATGAATTGAAAATGCGTTTAACGAACTGTAAAGGGTTGTACTGCTTCGCCACTAATTTAACCAGGAAGGGCTTCAGCATCTTTTCCAGGTCTATATTGGGATTCAATTGTCGTATGACTCCTTCCGCGGTTACCATGGAACGTATAAGCAGGAAAAAATGAGTTGGAACTTTAAGGTTATGTTTAACGATAATGTCTTTTAATTGTAAAAGGAGCATACTAATTTCGTTACCGGTGACTTTCTTATAGGAGTAATTCTGAACCAATTCATTGATATCACTCTCCAGTTCCCGATAATTACGAATGACCATATTATCGGAGAGTTGCTGCAAAGCCCGGATAATTTTACGAATGTCTTTTGACCGCACAGAAAGGAACAGGTTTCCTAAAGCCTCCAGGTCCCTTTTAAAAATACTCCCCATCATGCCATAGTCTAGATAGCAGATCACATTATTGGGCAACACAAGCAGATTACCCGGATGGGGATCGGCATGAAAGAATCCATAATTAAAAACCTGTTTGAAATAAGAAAATGCAAGCCGATCCCCAATTAACTTCGGATCATACCCCTTTTCCAGAAGCTTTTTTGTGTCAGATATTTTAATTCCATCTATAAATTCCAGCGTTAATACCAAGCCCGTGGTTAATTCAGGATATGATTTTGGAGAATGTATATGTCCTTCATCCGATCCATCAGCGGCAAAATTGTTATGAAAACGCTGGATGTTGATGGATTCATGAATAAAATCCAATTCCTTGATAATGCTATCTTCGAAACTGGCGACAAGACCCATTGGATCGAAACTTTTCAAGGAAGGCATGCGTACACTGAAAACCTCAGCCATGTAACGCATTACCTTAATGTCTTCTTCAATGATCTTCCTTATTCCAGGTCTCTGTATTTTAACCACGACCTTCTCTCCGGTCTTTAATACCGCCTTATGAACCTGAGCCATAGAAGCGGATGCGAAAGCCTCGGGTTCAAAAGACTGGAACAGTTCCGACACTTTTTTTCCAAGCTCCTTTTCGACAACCTCTATGGCTTGTTTCCCCGGCACGGGCGGAACACCGTCCTGAAGTCTTTCCAACTGCTTTATAAGATCAGCCGGCAAAAGATCGGGGCGGTTACTTAGCAATTGGCCGAATTTGACAAAGGTGGGACCTAATTCTTCACACACCAACCTCATTTTTTCCCACTTACTCAGATGAAGGGCATGCTCCAGGGTTGCTTTCGGTATCAATTTCTTTACAAAAGAAAATCTTTTCTTTTCATCCATGTATGCTACCAGATCCTCGAATCCATACTTAATAAGTACACCAATGATCTGGTTATATCTTTTGATGGAATTATACTTGCGGTCTATAAAACTAAGCAGGCCCACATTTACGCTTTTTGCGATTCAAGGATGCCGATGCGACCTTCGGCTTGAGCGAGCTCCTTCGTTAGTACCTCAATCGTAGCGTTAAGTTCCTGTATCTCGTGGGTATGAGCGATATTCATCTTATGATACGTTTTTTCCACTATCTCCCCGATCTTCTGCTCCAGTTCTTCCTTTGCCTCATGTGCCTTATGAAAGAACCGTTCCATCATTTTACCCTCCTCTTCATTCTCTGAAAAACCCGCAGCGACCGCGGCAAATTTCTCTCTCCCCTTCTGCGTCATTTCTTTCAGAGTATTCATAAACTTCTCGTCTTTGCTTATCATGTAAACATTGGTAGACAAAGTCAACAATTCAAGTAGTGTTTTTGCTTTCATTTTTAAGAATTTTTGTTTTGCTCTTCTAATGTGAGGGTATTTTTGGAGTCAAGCTCCATCCATTTTTCCCCATTCTTTTTCATGATCTCAACATCCAGGCCATACACCTCGTTAAAATTGCTTTCCAAATCCGCGGCTGTCATATTACGGGTAATCGTCAACTGACCCTTATTATGGATATTACGACATTCGGCAAGCGTTTTACCGTGGGCCTCTATCAGCTTCTTTGGATGCGGGGCCTTTAGGTTCGGAGACTTTACATAGAACGCTATCTTGAGGTTAGGAAACAAGGAATTGAATTCCTCCTGGATAGCATAGATCTTTCTGTGGTCGTTAATTGTAATTTGCATATAATTGGTTTTAATGAGGCAAAAGTAGCGGGGTAGCACGAGCGAAGACATGACATTCATCATTTTTAAGCATGATATAAGGGGGTTGAGAAAAATCAGGGGGTAAATATGACACGCATCATATCCGGCCGCTCTGGATTGGCTGACATTTGACCAAAATTAATACCATGCAAACACCTATTGAAAACCTGCATTATGCCATAGGAGAATTGGCGTACGCTGTAGCCCGCGCTGATGGGAAAGTTCAGAAAGAAGAAAAAAAGAAATTCCACGATATTGTAGCCGCTGAAATACGCTGCAAGGACTACAACTTCGATGTCTCAGACATCATTTTCCAGATTATGGAGAGAGATAAGTTCGATACCCCTACTGTATATAAGTGGGCCATGAATGCTATCCGAACCAACAGTCATTACCTGAGCCCTGAATTAAAGCAAACCTTTATTAAGGTGATGGAGAAGGTGGCAAAGGCCTATCCTCCTGTAACCAACAGCGAAAATGATGTTATCGAGAGGTTTAAAAATGAGATTGAGCCTATTCATGGTGATCCCGTTTATTACGAAACCACAAAAAAATAAGATCATGAAAAAAGCACTACTCGCATTAGCCTTTCTTCTTTCTCTCAGCGCCCTGAGCCAGGAAGAATCGAAAATAAGATCAAGGAATAATTATTTCTATGTTTCCCCTATCGATGCATTCCTTAACACCTTTGAGTTAGGATATGAGAGAAATTTACCTTCCTGCAATACCATCTTTATTAAAGGCGGGATCAAGCTATCAAAGAAGGAGAATTACTTTGATCGTCTGGGCGGAAACGGAGAAGCACAATTCCGGATCAATCTTAATTATGATAAAGCACTGATCAATACCTTAGATCGCAGGTTTTCCACCTTCGCCTACTTTGCACCTTATATTCAGTATCGCTATGAGCAGATACTCGAGCTAAAAACTACCGAGGCAGTCCCTCAACAAACAGCCACTTTTGTAAATTCAGGTTTTTGCGGTGTTGGTTTTGGCATAAGGTTAACCGGATTAGAAAGTAGGTTTTGCATGAACCTTTTCGCCGGTGGTGGACTAAAATACTCTGATGTAGCAGGGCTCCAGAAATACAATGATTTTCTTTCGGTTGGATACACGGGTATTGCTCCAAAAGTATCTTTTCAAATGGGAATTGCTTTTTAAATAACTCTTTAAAATAAAAATATGAAAACAATACTTGTTCCTACTGACTTTTCAGCGAATGCGGAAAACGCTCTGCATTATGCTGCTAAAATAGCCTCCAAAGGATCTATCAAAGTCATCCTGCTTCATGTTTTTCATTGGAATCCGCTACATGTGCATACGAACCCGGAGCTTACCAAGAAAGAACTAACAAATGCGGAAACGCTGCACAAAACCAAGCTTATCAGACTTATGAATAAGTTCAGGTATTCTGAAAGAATTGACATAGAACCGGTTGTTCGCCAGGATCTGGCGGTTGATGGTATTCTGAAGGAAGCGGAAGATCGGCAGGTAGACATGATCATCATGGGAACCAAGGGGGCCAGTGGGATACAGAAAGTACTGTTTGGAAGCAATACTGTAAGAGTTATCGAGAAAGCGCATTGCCCGGTAATATCAGTTCCTGATAAGGCCGATTACGACCAAATTACAAAAATCGCCTATGCATGTTGTTTCAATAAGAGTGAAATAGAATCTATGGAAAGAGTGGCGGAGATCGCTCGGTTCTTTAAAGCGCAGCTCACCATTTTGCATATCTATAGCGAAAGTTTTGAAGAAGAAAAAGAAGAAATGAGTCGATTTATTGAGAAAATCAGGAAAAATATTGATTACCCCGATATATCTTTTGAATTATTGGCAGGCTATGATGTACAGGAAATATTGGAAGAGTATTTAAAGAAAGGGGCTGCCGATCTCTTAGTTTTATCCACCCACCAACGTGACCTGCTTGATAAAATCATTGGCAAGAGCATAACCGGAAACATTGTATCACGTAGTAAAACGCCGGTTTTGACTTTTCACTTCAAAAGAAAAGAGTCTATTATATTAGTTTAATAAAACCAGAAATGAGCGAAATGATGAAAATACTGGTTGCTACCGATTACTCGGAGCAAGTTATGAACGCTGAACACTATGCCGTCCAATTAGCAAAGATGCAGGGTTTTTACCTCAAATTCCTTCATGTTTTCGAGCCACCAATTGCTGACCAAATTGGCAGCTTCGATGCGGAAAAAATCGACTATTCGCCGGTAGTTCATGAATTGAAGAAGCTTAAAGAACATGTTGGGCGGCTTATGAGTTCGGTTGGGGTTAAAGACGGAGAGATCGAATACGAGTGTTTGGTGCGTGAAGGACATCCGGCTGCTCAAATTGTTGAGGAAGTGAACGAATCCTTTCCTGATTTTGTATTAATGGGTACACATGGCGGAAGTGGTTTCCGCGAGTTTATACTGGGAAGCCAGACATGGAAGGTGATCAAAAAAGCCGGTGTTCCTGTCTTTGCCATACCCGATGACGCCTCTTTCGCCGGGATGAAAAATATCGTTTTTGCTACAGAGTACCGGGAAGGAGAACTTCCTGTGATCAACTTTTTAACGCAACTTGCGATCCGATTCAAAGCTGAGTTAACCGTATTGCATATTACGGCGAATGTCATTACTGAAGAATTTGAAAAACAGATATCGAGCTTATTCAAACAAGAACTGAAAAATAAAATAGCTTATCCCGGAATTAAATTTAAGATTGAGTACGCTACAGATATAATCGGTGGCCTCAACCAATATACGGAGAGAAATAAAAGCGATCTTCTGGTAATGTCACCTGAAAAACCATATTTTCTTGAAAGAGTATTCAGTCCGGGTAGCAGAACCACAAAAACAATGAGTATTCATACAAAACTGCCTTTACTTGCAATTCCCGATTACTATAACCCTGACTTTGTATGGTTCTGGAAATTGTTTACTATGGACTATACAATGGAGATTGGTTCGCCGGAAAAGGAAAGAATTGAGTAATCTCATAGTTTCGAGATGACACCGATCATTTCCTAATCACTATACGCAAATACTTTTACATAAAATAAGTTAAACCAAAAAAACAATCAAAAATGACACAGATCAAAGACAACGGAACAAACCTTTTCCCCGCCTTATCTGATTTCTTTGAAACAGATAAATGGCTTTCGCCTGAAAAATTCTTTAAAGGATTTCATGCCTCCTTACCCGCAGCCAATGTATCCGAAACAGATAAGGAGTACAAGGTGGAACTAGCCATTCCCGCCTTTAAAAAAGAAGAAGTAAAGGTTAACCTCGAAAACGAAGTTTTAACCATAAGCGCGGAAAACAAGACCGAAAAGGAAGAAAAGAACAAAAAGTTCACTCGGAAAGAATTTTCGTACGGGTCTTTTACCCGCTCATTCCAGTTGCCTAAGGCTGCTGATCGCGAGGGCATAGAAGCGAAGTACGAAAATGGGTTATTAAAACTGGAGATCCCCAAAAAGGAAGAAGCGGTTAAGCAGGCTAAAAAAGAAATTAAAGTGGCTTAAACGATCAAATTCCGTATTTAACCGGTAAGCTGAGAAATATCACTGTCCCGGTTGACTACGGTCACAGGAATCTCCTATTGCTGACTTTAATATTGCGGTGTAAACCTTTTAATAACCTATAAAAAACAAAAAAAATGAAAAAAAATCAAAACTGCATCGACGCTTGCCTGGCCTGCGTTTCTACCTGCGAAAGCTGCATCACCGACTGTATTAATGTTGGTAACAAAGAATGTGCATTATTATGCCGCGATTGCGCCGACATTTGCGCCTTATGCGCACGATTGGAAGCCAGGGGCTCTAAGTATTGTACAGAAGTTTGCGCTTTATGCACAAAAGTCTGCAGAGCCTGTGCCACCGAGTGTGCTAAACATGCTTCGCACCATGCAAGCTGCAAGGAGTGCGCTGAAGCCTGCAAAAAATGTGCGGCTGTTTGCGCTGAATTTGCCACAGCCCTGGCGTAAGATCTCCCGGAAGTGGATAGTCCCACTTACTGATAAATCTTGTGCTAATTAGTAAACAAAAAACCAATGTATTGGACAAACAAACAAATATGGAAAGATTGCTTACTTGCCACCCTCCTGTGTGTTTGCGGATGTTCGATAGGCACCATGGGGGTTTTATATTATCTCTCCGGGTCTAATTGGTTTTTTGTTCTACTAATTTCTCTCGTTGTCGGTTACCTAAGCTGTATGCTATTTATGATCCCATGGAACATGACCATTCAGAAGATCGCATTCAAAAAAGCATTGAACAACTGTTATAAGATGAGCTTGGTTTCAATGCTGATCATGATGCTAACAGAGAACCTGGTCTCCTTTGTGGTGTTTTCAAAATCAACGTTGCATCATATTCATGCCCATTCATCGCGTGGCTTACAAGTAATGATACTGGCAATGTTCCTCGGGTTTCTTCTTGCCCTACCCTATAATTATTATCAGTTACAAAAACACAATACAATATGTCATTGAAATATATCCTCCTGATACCGGTACTATTTTCCCTGATCAGGCTTTAAGCTTTCTTAGTTTCTCGGGGCTGGTAATGGTTATCTGACCGCTCTTTATTTCGATCAAATTTTCCTCTTTAAAATCACTTAAAGTACGAATGAGAGACTCCGTGGCAGTACCAACAATATTCGCGAGATCCTCGCGGGATAATGAGATACTGAAGTTTTGCCCCGCACTCTTATCATAGCGACTTTGAAGCAGCACAAGTGCCTCGGCTACACGTTTCCGTACTGAGCTATAGGCCAGGTTGACAAGTTGCGCCTCTTTTTCTACAATGTTATCCGATAGCATCTTGATGAATTTCTTCATTACCGTCATATTATTATAGATAAGCGCGAAGAAATCTTCTTTAGGGATAAGACATACTTCCGAATCTTCCAGGGCCTCGGCAGTATCCGTATAAGGGCTTTCTTCCAAAAGTGCCAGGTAACCAAAAAAGTCGCCTTCTTTGTACAGGGTAGTAATGAGTTCCTTTCCGTACTCATGAGCTTTAAATGTTTTTACTTTTCCTTTAGAGAGGAAGTAAAGAAAATTAGGTGAATTACCTTCGCTGAATATGATCTCCTTCTTTTTAAATACTTTTATCCTGCGCTCAGCAGAAAGTTTTTTGAGCGCATCGATCTCTTTGATCTCATCAAAGAACTTGTTTAAACCCTCGACGTTCTTTGAAAACTCGGCCCTGAGTAATACGCTCCGTTTTATACGGCTTTCAACAGCCCGCAACAACTCGATATCATCAAAAGGCTTCACAATATAATCGTCGGCCCCCATTTCCATTCCCTTCCTGAAATCGCCTCTCTCACTTTTAGCGGTAAGGAAAATAAAGGGAATACTCGCCGTTTCCTGGTTTTTATTTAATAAATGTATCACACCATATCCATCCAATACGGGCATCATAATATCACAAATGATCAGATCAGGTTTATTTTTTTGGGCCAGCTCAACGCCGACCTTTCCGTTCTCTGCCTGCAATACTTTATAATTTGCTAGCTCAAGGATCTCTGCGGTATTCTCCCGCACCATGTCGTTGTCTTCAATAAGTAAAATAGTCTTCATATTATTTGTTTGGAATTGATATTTTAAAGGTTGTTCCTACATTCAGCTCGCTGGTAAAATCTATTTTACCTCCCAGCATTTCAAGGTAACGGGCCACAATATTTAAACCAAGGCCTGTTCCCTGAATATTGGTCGCGTTTTTAGCCCTGAAAAACCTTCCGAACAAATGTTCGTGCTCTTCTTCCGGAATTCCGATCCCTTCATCGGTAACCCGGATAAGAACTTCAGATTCGCTGATCTCAGTACGCACATGGATCGTTTTACCCTCCGCAGAAAACTTAATAGCGTTACTGGTAAGGTTCAAGAGCATATTTCTTATTATTTGCTTGTCAAGTAAAGCGATCTCCTCTCCTTGATGAACATAGTCTATTTTTTGCCCCTGCTTTATTACTCCCTGTAAATCATTTATTACTTCCAGGGCAAGAGTGTGAAGGTTTACTTCCTCTATTTTAGCCACAATCTTACCTTCCTGAAGTCTTTCAGCCGACAGAAAATCATTAAGGATCAAAGTCATATTAGTTACTGAAGATTTTATTCGCGCCACATGCTTACGTGGCCTCTCATCAATCTGACCAGCAGTATACTTATCAATGAGAGAAACTGAAGAAAGAATTGCGCTTAGAGGAGTACGAAACTCATGAGAAGCCATTGTTACAAAGCGCGATTTCATATCATTCAACTCTTTTTCCTTTTCAAGCGCCTGGCTTAATTGTTCTTTTGAATTTTCAAGTTCCAATAAAGCTTCCTCTAGTATTTTAGTGCGTTCTGTTACCTTTAATTCTAATTCCTGGTTCATCTTACGGATATTCTCCTCATGAATTTTCCGTTCGGTAATATCAATAATGAAGGCTATAGCAAAAGTATCTTCTTCCTTTTTATAATACGATAAGCTGATCTCAACAGGAAATTCGCTGCCGCCCTTACGTTTTCCTGCCAGAACCATATTTTTTCCCATCGACCGGGGATGAGGATTTTCATTATAATTATTCCGGTGCTCAACATGCTTTTTCGCCAGGCGGGTCGGAATCAGTGTTTCCACCTTTTGTCCCAAAAGTTCTTTGGGTTCATATCCAAAAAGCCGTTCTGAACTGGGATTGGCCTTGATGATCGTTCCCTCCCTATTGGTAATGATTATACCTTCCGTTGCATGCTCAAACAAGGCATTAAGGCTCTCCATCTGAAATGTTTTATCGGAATCTAATATAAGCATAACATCCAAAAAGAATGCAAACTACAAAAGTCCGATGATGCCCAAAATGATTTTGGTCAGGTTGAGAAAGCCCATATAATTATCTAATAATTAGTGAATTGAGAGGATTGGCAAGTTAAGATGAAACGCCAGATCTTTGGTTACACTGGATTGAAACAGGTTGTGGAAAATATTGTGTTTTTTGGGGTTGACCATCACGATATCGGCGGGATGTTCCGTTAAATATGTTTTCAATCCGTGCACCACATTTTCATCTGTAGTAAAGATATTTTGATGTTTTATCGTTTTTAATTTAGTCTCAACCAGCAAGCTCGATTCGGCTTTATCCAGGCTCAACTCTTCGTTTGGCTTCTGTATATTGATCACCTCTAACTCCGCATCGAAAACATGTGCGAAGTATTTAACGATATATACCAAGGTTCCTTCGTCCGTTTTATCGAGATCACAGGCAAAGGCCATTTTTTTGATACGGTGATACTTCACCTTCTCCGGAACTATAATAGTTGGAACTTCTAGATGCCGGGCTACTCTTACTGCATTACTTCCGATCAAATGCTCCTTTAGTTTCCCCGATTCGCCCACGATCCCCATAACGATCATTTCTACATCACATTGATTCGCCACTTCACTTATTACACTATAAGGGGTGCCCATTTGAGAAATACATTCAATGTCAAAATTTCTCTTGTGCCGGTCGCAAATACCTCTTTTTAACTTAGCAAGCCCCTCCTCCGAACCTTGTCTCATAGAATCGGCAATCTGCAAAGAAAGACCCATTTCGTACTCCATCGCAGGAGCCGGGTATGCGTTTACCAGGATAATGCGAGCCGTGAAATATTTGGCCAATTCTACTCCGTATTCAACGGCGTTATTGGCCGCATCCGAGAAATCTGTAGGTATTAATATTGCTTCCATAAATAAGTTTTAAGCAAATGTATTGGAGTGCCGGTTGGCCTTTAATGACTCGCCTTAGTTTAATGACTGATCTTTATCAGGAATTGCCCAATGCATGTTTTTCATTGGGTAGAACGTTAGTTAGATCCCAGTTCAACCGTTTAACAAAAGGATGTTTCCGGTACTGACACGTCTTTAATATACAAACAGCGCATGAGGAAGGAAGGCATGGATCGGCATGGATAAAGAACTCGATCTCTTGTTCCGGATCATCGTCTACAAGCTTTTCAACCTTATCCACTTCCCCATGCGATTCTTCGAGAGTAAAATACCAAGGCAAAGTAAGGTGACAATCTACATGCAGATGAGCCCCATATTTTAGAACCCTCAGATTATGCACATCAACCCAGCGTTCATCTCTCTTTTCATTAAGCAAAACCACCAGTTTGTTCAGCCTTTCCTCATCTGCCTTATCCAGCAAGTTAAAAAATGCTTCTTTAACGAGTCTAAATCCAGTGTAAACGATAAATATCCCAAATACAAGAGTAATCAGATAATCAATCCAGTAAATTTCAGTCAGGTAAATCAGAACCAACCCGACCACGAGACCAATACTGGAGATGGTGTCGGCCATTAAATGTTTCCCATCAGCCATCATAAGAGTCGAATTGAATTTTTTGCCTTTTCTTATCAAAACAGTTCCCATGATCCAGTTAGCAATTCCGGAAAAAGCGGATAAATACGCTCCCGTGTCTGCTGCACTTATAGTATCTTTTTTAATAAAGGCAACTATGCCCTTCACGATCATGGCTATGCCCGCCAATAAGATCATACCTCCTTCAACCCCAGCTGAAAAGAATTCGATTTTACCATGCCCATAAGGATGTTCTGCATCTTTCGGCCGCGCCGCATAATAAATGCTATATAGAGCAAAAGCCCCTGCGGCTATATTCACCAAAGATTCTACAGCATCCGTCAGTATGGCACTGGACTGTGTTAAAAAATAAGCGAAGAACTTCACCAACATTAGTAGAATGCTGACAAGTAGGGTTACCCACATGATCCTGATCTTTTTGTTTGCTATCGAGTTGGCCACAGAGAAATCAGTCTAAAGAATAATTGTTGTTTTTAACGGGGATGATCACCTTTTGATAACCTTCATCTTCCAGCTTTTCGCAAAAGGTCTTTTTAGCTTCCTCCTCTCCATGCACCAAGAATATCGTTTTTACTTTTTGCTTGTCCTGGCAGGAAAGATATTTCACCAATTCGCTGTAATCTGCGTGTGCGCTAAATGACATAAGACTTTCAACCCGGGCCTTTACTTCAAATATTTCGCCATATATATGAACACGATTTTTCCTGGTCAATAGATCTGCGCCCAAAGATCTTGGCGAGCAATATCCAACCATTAACACACAGTTTTTGGGGTCGCTGATGGCATGCATAATATGATGTTTTACCCTGCCTGCGTCGGCCATACCGGAAGCCGAAATAATTATGCAGGGTTCATTTGATTCATTCAGCGCTTTAGAATCTTCCGCTTCTTCAATATACGTGAGTTCATTAAAATTAAACGGTTCCAGGTCGGTCTTAATATAGTCTCTCAGATCTTCATTAAAACACTCCGGGTGTTTTTTTACGATCTCCGTGACCTTAGATGAAAGAGGGCTATCCACAAACACTTTTATATTTCCTAATTTGCCCTGGTTCTTCAATCTGTTCAGAACATATACTATCTCCTGTGTTCGACCCAAGCTAAAAGAAGGAATGATCAGTTTGCCTTTTTTTTGAATGCAGGTATCCAGGACTATATCCAGCAATTTTTCTTCAGAATTGATGCTGCTTCCGTGAAGTTTATTACCGTAAGTGGATTCGCAGATAATATAATCCGCTTGAGGGAATGGCTTCGGCTTATTTAAAATAAGATCGTGGTATCTTCCAATGTCGCCTGTAAATGCCAGCTTTGTGGTCTTTTCATTTTCCTTAGCAGTTATGTTGATACAGGCCGCACCAATAATATGCCCAACATCCGTAAATTGAAATGAGATCTCATCATTGACACTAAAATCAGAATTATAGGGTATAGGTTTAAAATATTTAAGACATCTTTCTACGTCAGCTTGTGTATATAAAGGTTTTATCGGTTCAAGTCCTTTTTTCTGTCTTCGTTTATTAATGAAGCGTACATCGCTTTCGTGAATATGGGCACTATCTAACAACAGCACCTCGCAAACATCATAAGTAGCCCTTGAGCAATAGATCTTTCCCTTGAAACCTTTTTTAACCAGGTAGGGTAAAAGGCCTGAATGATCTATATGGGCATGTGACAAGATCACAGCATTGATCTGTTCCGGATTGATTCCCAGATCCCGGTTAAGGATGTCGGTTTCTTTTCCAAGACCCTGGTAAAGCCCACAATCCAACAAAATTTGCCGACCTTTCTCGGTTATAATAAGGTGCTTACTTCCTGTAACGGTTTCTGTAGCGCCGATAAATTTAACTTTCATAATTGATGTTGTTTATTCTTTTCTACTAGCTTAACCATAAGTAGGTCGATCTTTTCGTGTAATTGCTTTATTTCTAATTCGGCTTTTAAATTAATTCGGTAGTCATTTACTGACCGTTGACGATCCTTTTCTTCTTTTCGGTTCTGACTCATCATGATCAAAGGAGCTTGTAATGCAGCAATGCAGGACAAAACCAGATTCAATAAAATGAAGGGATAAACATCAAACCCCCGATCACCCTGATACACATTATATCCCATCCAAAAAACACAAAAGAACGCAAACGAAAGGATGAATTTCCAACTACCCCCGAACCGGGCAATTTTATCAGCCAGTTTTTGGGTAAAACTCAATATTTCCTCTTCTTCCAGTTCCGCTGGCGATCTGCTAAGAAGCTCATTGCTTTCAAAACTTGCAATAACCTCCTGCTCGCTCTTATTTAATATAGGATCATCACGCTTTAATAGATTTTCAGCATATTTGGCCTGCAAATTGTTCAGTTCCCTGATACTTACATAACCGTCTTCCTTAAAGTCCGGATAATGTTTCTTGATAAGATCGAGGATAGGCTCACGGATCCAATCAACCGGCATTGCTTCCCTATTCTTGATTGGTTTGCCAGATATCTGGCAAACCTTCCCGGTAACGATCCTTGTCATAAACAAATTTTTGGGGAAATTATCCTGTTTGAAGCAAGCCAAACCTGATATAGGTCAGTTATTCAGCTGACGTTTATCCCATTTCTATTGTTTGACGAATATCAGTCTTTTATCTGCGCTTTGTCAATCACCACGCATTGCCACCGAGTGATATTTGCCAAACAATTGAATCTATCAAATAGCCTAAATGAAAAAGATCGAGCTTGAAAAATCATCAGTTGAATTACTTGATAAAGGTATTATTCACATCCATTTAAAAGCCGGTTGTGATATAGAATTATCTGATGCTGTGTTAATAGTGGAAGCGATGGGAAAATTAGGTGGCGGAAAAAAATATCCGGTGCTTATAGACGCGGGTGAATTCTGTAGCCTGGATAAAGAAACACGGATATTTTCGGCAGCGGTAGAAAGCAATATATTTACCCTGGCTGATGCCATCGCATATTGCAACCTGGCACAAAAATTATTAGCGGATTTTTATCTGAAGTATAATAAGCCCACCGTACCCACACGTATCTTTTCTACTAAAGAAGAAGCCTTAACATGGTTAAAAACGTTCAACAAAAATTAAAGATAGATTCTTATCAATGGCTCTCTTCTCACATCATAAACAAAAGTGCGGCGTCAGCACAATAAACACCGACAAAAACAAAATGAAAAAACGTCTACTTATTTTATCGATCCTGGGTGTAACGGCGACCCAGAGCCAGGCTCAAATCCCTAATAATGGATTTGAAAATTGGTTCACAGTTGGAAATTATATGGAACCACAGGGGTATGCCACTACCAATTCCTTTGCCACAACAACTTTTTATCCGGTTACCCGTTCAACTGATCATTATCCCTTGTCAGTTGGTAATTATTCTATCAGGATAGAAAATAATATCTCTCTTTTACCAAACGCTGATGCTCTTGGTTTAATTTTGCAAAACAGTGCCAACAGCGTGTTCAACGGGCCAGGTCCTGCTTTTCCTATTAGCGGGCACCCTACGAGTTTTCATGGATACTATAAATATATCCCACAAAATGGCGACACGATGAGAATACAGATCCAATTCTACTCAAGCGGCTCAAATGTTTCGTGGGGTGGGTTTTCTACTACGACCGCTGCGCCGAATTGGACACCTTTTTCCATTTCAATGCAGGGTTATAGTACGGCCGATAGCGCCAGTATTCTTATCTCTCCCTACAACTGCAACGGAGCTCCGCCCCAATATGTTCCATACGGAAATTCAGTTCTATATGTCGATAATTTAAGTTTTGATAGCCTGATCACTTCCGTAAATGCTTACACTTCAAAAGAAGCGACATTCAAATTATATCCTAATCCGGCCACGGATATTATTTCCATTGATGCATTTGATTCGAATGAAAACATTTTC
The DNA here is from genome assembly GCA_964387075.1 of uncultured Flavobacteriaceae bacterium. Classification (GTDB taxonomy): domain Bacteria; phylum Bacteroidota; class Bacteroidia; order B-17B0; family Aurantibacillaceae; genus PALSA-968. The sequence continues at coordinate 7,068 of CAYLVB010000002.1, read as the reverse complement.
ATTTTGAAGATATACAACTTTATGGGCGAGATAGTGAGGTCCGAGCTTTTTCTAAATGGGCATCCCAAAATGGATATTTCAGACCTAAACAATGGAATGTACACAATTGAATTAATGTCAACTAAAGGAGCTGACAGACAAACGCTTGTTATTCAAAGATAAACGACAGCAATGACATCCGGTTTAATTTCCTCAAATTTCATTTTACTAAATATTTGATCTTTAATATATAAGCAACAGAAAGAAACCCCGAGCGAAGCCACGGGGTTTTTTATTTACTTTGCCTTATCAAAAGATCAATTTTCATATCCCTATTCCTGCTCTACGGCAGCTTTCTCTTCCCACAGAACAAGGTCCTGGACTCCTTAAAGAACTGCATCGCCGCTGCTAAAACCGATACCGACAGGATCCGTAACTTGAACGATCTTGCCTGGGAACTTTACGGCAGCAACGTAGATACGTGTATTCTTCTAAGCACTCAAGCTCTGGAAATAGCCGTCAAACCCGGGATCAACAAAAAATTTGAAGGGCAATGCCATCACCAGTTAGGATGGTTCCACCACCTGCAGGGAGATTATGCCCGATCGCTCAAAGAATATAACCTGGCCTTAGCGATCTGGAAAACAATTAACGACCGCAAAGGCCTGGCCCGTACCAATGGTAATATGGGCATTGTATATAAAGAACAGGGAAATTATGCCAAAGCGCTCGAATACTATTACAGTGCCCTGCGCGAATGCGAAGCCGTACAAGATCAAAAAGGTATTGCCATTAATTCATCCAACATAGGCATTATTTACAAGAACCTCAAAGATGCCGCAAAAGCCAAGGAATTCTTCGATACCTCTATCCGCATATGCAAAGAGATCAATTATACCATAGGCATAGCGTCCAATTACGGAAACCTGGGAAATTTGTATGTGGTTACCGGGGAATACAAAAAAGCCGAAGAAAATTATCTCAAATGCCTGGTGATGGCGCGAGAACTGAATTATAACCAATTACACTCAATGGCATTGGGTAACCTGGGAATGGTTTATTGGGAATTGAAAGAACCGAAAAAATCACTGGCGTATTACAAAGAAGCATTAAAACTGAACCAGGAAACAGGAAACACCGCCGGCGTGGCCCTTGATCTAAGCAACATTGGTGATATATACCGCGAGCAGAAAAACATTGCGGAGGCCGAAAAGTATTTTAACCGATCATTGAAGATCGCCACAGAGATCGGCAACCTCGATCTTATAAAGGATGTTGATCAGCACTTTTATCATTTATACGAGGATAACGGTGATTTCAAAAAAGCGCTGTTCTACTATAAGAAATTCATTGCAGAGCGCGACAGCTTGTTCAACGAAGAGAATACCAGGAAAGCCGTGCAGAGCGAAATGAATTACGAGTTCGAAAAGAAGGAAGCCATGGCCCGTGCCGAGCAGGAAAAAAAGGACGCGGTGGCGGCTGCGGAGGTCCGCCGTCAGAAGATCATTCTATGGTCCATCTCCGGGCTTGGACTTTTAATACTGGGATTTGCGGTGTTTGCCTACAGGAGTTTTTTACAAAAGAAAAGAGCCAACGAGGAGATCATCAGGCAAAAACACCTCATTGAAGAAAAACAAAAGGAGATCCTCGATAGTATCTACTATGCCCGCCGAATACAACACAGCTTGCTACCCAACGAGAAATACATTCAGCGCTACGTGAAGAACGGTGGAGCTTAGCTCAAATTGTTCTCCTTTCGAAAAAAATTTCCTGTATCTTTTTATCCTGCGCCCCGTTATAACATGAAATTAATAGTTGTGTTATGGCAGGCGGAAAAGAAACTCCCAGGCAGAAGATGATCGGTATGATGTACCTCGTGCTCACCGCGCTTCTTGCCATGAACGTATCAAAAGATATTTTGAAGGCGTTCGTTACAGTAAATGAAAGTTTAGAGCGTACCAATGCAAACTTCAGTGATAATACCACGAAGTTGATGCTCGCTTTTGAAGAAGCTAAAAAAGACCAGCCCTCGGCTGCGCCCTATTACCTGAAAGCGATCGAAGCGAAAAAGCTCACCCAGGAGCTCTTCGATCACATGGAAAAACTAAAACATAGGATCATTGCCGAAGTGGCCGACGAACCCGGTGGAGATACCATGCGCCTGCGTTACCTCGAAGCGAAAGACAATTACGATATTCCTACCCATAGCCTTATAGGCGATGATGAAAGACAGCCGGTTAAAGGGGCGTTTACCGCCTCGGAATTGCGTGAAAAGATAGAAGCACTTCACAAAAGGCTTATCGACCTCATAAAAAGCATGCAGGCAAAGGAGGGCACCAAATTGATGGAGGCCGACTATAAAGCGCTATTGGCAAAAATCGAAACTTTAAAGCCTAACGCCAGTGGTGAAGTTGAGGATGATATCCCGGTTTCATGGGAGATGCTGAACTTCTACCATCTTCCTACCGCAGGTGTCATCACGAATATCTCAAAAATGCAGGCCGACCTGAAGAATGTGGAAGGAGAGATCTTATCCCAATTCTCGACTGCCGCCGGCAAGCGTCTCATAAAATTCAATACACTCAATGCAGAGGTGGTGGCGCGGTCGAGCTACGTGCAATCCGGCGAATCTTACAATGCGGATATATTCCTGGCTGCATCTTCCACTGAATTCAAGCCTGACAATATGCAGATAGTACTGAACCCAACAAGCTACGACACTATAAAAGGCACTGTTGAAGGCGGTACGCCCGTTCCCCTGGTGAATGGCGTTGGGAAACTAACGGAGGTAAAAAGTACCGGAGATCAAAATTACAAAGGAGTGATACGTTTCAAGCAGCCCGACCAGACTTTCAAGCTCTATAAATTTGAATCAAAATACACCGTGGCTGCTCCCTCAGTGGCAGTTTCGCCCGAAAAGATGAATGTGTTCTATATTGGGGTTGACAACCCTGTAGCAGTATCTGCAGCCGGCATTGCTCCCAACAACCTACTTGTAACCGCTACCGGCGGAGGCATCACGCTAATACCAAAAGGTGGCGGAAAATATTCTGTAAAAGCAACCGTAGAAACCAAAGAAGCAAAAATAAACGTGGCGGCCAAAACTGAAGGTGGAAGCAAAGCGCAGGGAAGTTGTACTTTCAGAGTAAAAAGTCTGCCCGATCCGGTAGCATCTATAGGAGGAAAAAAAGGCTCAGCAGATATTAAAAAACTGGATGCCGCCGGGATGAGTGCGGTGGTAGCCAAACTGGAGAACTTCGAATTTGAAACCAATTTCAAAGTAGTTTCTTTCGAGTTCACCGCCATCGTAAGAGGATTACCCGTGATCTACGCGGGAACAGGATCGGCCCTTACACAGGAAATGAAGACAGCGCTCTCGAAAGTGGGTACAGGAAGTAAGATATTCATTGACGAGGTAAAAGCCCTTGGCCCGGATGGCAAGATCCGGAACATCGCGGGCGTTACCCTGAGAGTGGTGAGGGGATAACACCACAGAAGGACTTAAGGGGAATTTTTTATCTTCGTTCGCATAAACCTGCTTATGAAGAAAAAATTCCTTTTAAGTTTCCTCGTTTGTATACTGGCTGGAAACCTTGTAGCACAGAAAAAATACGCCCTGAAAATTTCCGACGAGGCTGCGATACAAAAAGTGATGGACATGCAGGAAAAAGCATGGAACGAAGGGAACATCGACAAATTCATGGAAGGGTATTGGAACTCCGACAGCCTGAGCTTCGTAGGAAAAAGCAAGGTCACCTTTGGCTGGAAAGCTACTCTTGAAAATTACAAAAGATCCTACCCCGATAAAGAGACCATGGGCAAATTGGTCTTTACAATCCTCAAAAAAGAAAGGCTTGGCCCCGAAAGCTACCTGGTGATCGGCAAATGGAATTTGACGCGCACCAAAGATGAAGTAGGCGGTCATTTCTCGTTAACCTGGAAGAAAATAAAGGGGAAATGGGTCATTATCAGTGATCATACCAGCTGATCTATATTTTTCTGTACAGCTAAAATATTGAGCCATACATACTTCATCAGGAAGTTATTTTATTTTCAATATCCTTTGATTTTTTGAAACGCCTCCGGTCTTTTCCCGTAAACTATTATGTGAAAAAGATCAGTGATGGGAGCAACAATTACAAGATTGAACCGTTGGGCTAATGCCCGCACCAACCTGCTGGTGGATACACTACGGGTTCTATTCGGCGCCTTTATCTTCTATAAAGGTTTCATGTACCTCAATGAGACCGAATACCTCTACAACATCTTTAAGACCGTGAGCGGAAAGGGCACTTATTTTGTGCTGGTGCATTATGTGGCCATGGCACATTTATGCGGAGGCATTTTCATCATGATGGGGTTGATGACGCGGCTCTGTTCGCTTATCCAGCTTCCAATTCTAGTGGGCGCAATTACTATCAACTTTATCGGTGTCATGGAGCTTTCCAACCTTTTCCAGGCTACTATAGCATCTTTCATTTGTGTCTTCTTCTTCTTTTACGGATCGGGGAAGCATTCGGTGGACTACAGCCTGAGACTACACATGTAAAACAGGATCTCTCAGGAAAATTCGGGGCTGATCGCATCGAACACCATTTCTTTTAGCGTTACCGGGTGTTGAATAACGAGTTCGGCCGCGTGCAGGGCTATTGCGTTTGGTTTGTAGGGAACAGTTGAGCCATAAAGCGTATCTCCTATTACAGGACAACCAAGTCCTGACAATTGCACGCGTATTTGGTGGTATTTGCCGGTTTCCAATTCTATGTTCCACAAAAATCGCTCACCCTGTGGTCTTACCTTATAGCTTAGTTTTATTTTCTCCGCATATTCGGTTCCTTCCGGTACCAGCACAGCTTTCTTTTTTTCCTTGCGATGCCATTGTTCCAGAACGCCTTCTGTTTGCGCCGGGGCTGTTTGCGTAAGAGCCTTGTAATACTTCTTTACTGTTCGTTGCGCAAATTGTTCGCTCAGGTTTCTCAGGTGTTCTTTCTTTTTGGTGAAGAGCACTACCCCACTTACAGGCCTGTCGAGACGGTGCAGATGCTGCACGTAAGGAAGTTTTTCTCCTGTTTTGGTTTTCAGGTAATTCTTTACGTCCTGCATCAGGTTCGGGAAATTATTGCGATCCGGCTCCACCATCAGGCCGGCCGGCTTGTTGCATACCAGTAAGGTCTCATCCTCGTAGAGAATGCTCAAGGCCGTTGTCATGCAGCAAAGGTAAAGCCATAATTACAAAAAGATTCAGCATCCTAAAATATCTCATTTTCCCTGTAAGTGCTTAAGGATCCTGGCTAGGGTGGGTTCGTTTGTCATCAAACTTTTCTGGATACGCTTGGCGTAATGAATACTGTCCAATATCTCCTTTTGTTTTTCTTCGATCATTCTCTTTTGTTCGGCCAATTGACGTTCCGCTTTCTGCCGCGCTTTTACAAATTCGCTCACCAGATACATATTTAACAACATAGGAATAATGGCGAAATAACGCAGGCCTCCTTCTTCTGTAGGATCCGCTAATTCCTTCGGGAATGACCAGAGGGCAAAATTATGACTGATATTATACACGCCGATGGCAAACATACATACCATCGCGGCGCCGATCCAGGAACCCCAGCGCCTGTTAAGCATCAGGTACCCACTGGAAGCAAATAACAAACAGAATAAGGTTCCCTGGGCCTCAAACAGGCCGTTATTTATAAGATAATGCCCCATTACCTGGATCGTGAAGTTTATAAGGAAAAAATAAGTGGCCATGCGTACATCCGAACGCACCCGCAAAATGATCAGTATCATGACCAGCGATACCAAAACACCAATGGCAAGGACCAGGTGCACCATAGAGCCTGAAACAAAAATGTAAGGTATATTGGTAAGGAGAAAAAAAACCGTGAAATTAAAAAGCACTTCCGCCTTTACCTGCTCAAACACATCGTCTGTTCTCGCTAAAGCGCCGCCAATAAAATAATGCTGGAACTTCTTAAAGGGGTTCATACCGCCTAATTTACTACTTTTTCGTTGCTCCGGTATCTTGCTATAATTCAGTTCATTATTCACTTATTCCGGGTTCTTTTTTTTCGTACCTTTATTTGGCTTTTTTTAAGCCATATTGCAGCCAGATGAAAAAAGCTTATGCTCATTTTAAAATAATTTTACTGCTATGCTTTCAATTGGCTCTAACCGGTCGCATTAACGCTCAATGCTTCGGCTGCAATTTGCATGTTACTGCCGGATCCGGTGCTTCCATATGTGATACTACTGTATTAGATTGGGTGAACTGGTCTTCCATAACCGCTAATTCTGCTTCCGGCTCTATCTCTTCCGGCATCAGCATCACCGTTACCCAATCAGGAGGAGGAATGTTCTCCACCCCGGGAATGTTTAACGGGGCCTTGTTTCCGCCGCAGTATAATGTACCCATAAATAATACGGCCATTGCCAATACGCAAGCCGGCATATTTACATTTTGCTTTAATGTTCCTGTTACTAATCCGCAGATCGCTTTGTCAAGTATTGGAGATCCATCCCTGTTTGTTCCTGTCACAACCTCTTCCTGTTATGATGTTATCTGGCCGGGTGTTGGTATGAGCTATCCTAACAATACAACTTTTATCGGGAACGAAGGATTTACGATCATTCAATTTCCCGGAGTTCATACTTGTGTAAGCTTTAATTACCAGCAGAGCGAAAATTATTGCAATTTAGCTTTTGGAATACGGGATACCAATTGCCAGGTAACTCCTTCTCCAACTATTTGTCCGGGAGATTCGGTCACCCTCACTGCCACCGGCGGAAGCACCTATTCCTGGTTTCCTGCGGCCGGCCTGAACACAACCAGCGGTGCATCTGTGATAGCCAGCCCCACAGTAACAACAAAATATTATGTTACGTATGGTTCCTGCATAGACAGTATTATCGTGCCTGTTTATCCCTTGCCAACACTTTCTTTAACCAACGGAACCATTTGTAGCGGGACTTCAATTACCCTAAATGCCAATGGCGCGGTTACCTACACCTGGAGCCCCGCAGGAAGTTTGAGCTCGCCCAATGGAAACAACGTAACGGCTTTTCCGGGAACAACAACAAATTATACAG
>CAYLVB010000001.1:522760-671194 GCA_964387075.1 uncultured Flavobacteriaceae bacterium | reverse complement strand
AGCTGATGGTAGTTGGTCTAAAGCCCGCAAGAGTAAGTCGATGCCAATTTTAAAATCCTCCGTAGCAATACGGGGGATTTTTTTTTGACCGCCATATTTTCGATCACCCCCCCAGAGCAGGCAAGCAGGACAAAAACCAGGGAAACCTAAAAAGGACCATTTTGGCCGAATTCTTCTATCTTTGTAATAGTCAATGCAACACAAACACCGGAAAAAGTTCGCTTTCGCACTACTGGGTGTAATAACCCTGCAATTCCTGCTGCCTTTATGCCTCTTCGTTTCCATTAAACTGGTTCGCGATTCGCAAAATGAAAGGATCTGCGAGAACTATCTCAAACCCGCTTTCTTCGAAAAACTCACAGCCACGGCATCCGAATACAAAGAGATCACCTTTATTGACAGCAAAGAGATGATCTTCAAAGGAGAACTCTATGATATTCACTCAATAAAAAAAGAAACCAACGGAACTTACACGATCCTTGCCATCTCCGACAAAGAAGAAGCTAAACTTACAGAGATCAGTAAGTCGATCCTGGATAACAATAAAAAGAGCGGAGACAATACGCTCATACCCGGTTTGGGCTTTATTTTCATAGAGTGTCATCATGATCTTGTGATCCAGGCACCGCAGCAACAAACAGCTTTTAACGCAGTTAATTTTCAACTTCCAAAGAATTGCTTTCTTGCAGTTCAAACCCCGCCGCCCGATACCAGGGTCTGAAGACCGGTTTCAGAAAACACAGATCAATTTGAGCTCGTAAAAGGGATAAACACGTTTTTATTTCAGTTGCGCTTCTTCCTCTTCTGATGCCGCTATGCTAAAGATCCAGTATTAAAAATTAAAACCAGGAGTCATGAAGATGATCATCTGTATCATGATGCTTACAGGAGTGTGGTTCAGGGGTTTTGCACAAACGGTTAAAGTGATCGATAACAATAACCAGCAGCCTTTGCCCGGCTGTATCATTTACAGCAAGAACCCATTTCTATCCGCATCAACCAATTCAAAAGGACAAGCCGATATTGCCGCATTTAAAAACGCGGACACCATCTTTTTTCGTTTTACAGGATATGAAATAGGGGCCTACAACTATGCCGAACTCGAAGCCCGGAAATTCAAAGTGGAAATGCTGGAGGACAATATTACGCTGAATGAAATAGTCGTTTCCTCCAATCGCTGGGAAGAAAAGGAAATAGAAGTGCCGGCCCGGGTTGAAAAAATAACCCGGCGAAAGATCGCATTTCAAAACCCGCAGACCGCGGCCGATATGCTGGAGACCAGCGGCTATGTGTACGTGCAAAAAAGTCAGCAGGCGGGTGGCTCACCCAGCCTCCGGGGCTTCGCTACCAATCGCGTGATGATGGTGGTAGACGGAGTAAGAATGAATAACGCCATTTTTCGTGCCGGCAACCTGCAGAACGTGATCTCGATCGACGCAAACGCGCTTGAAAGTACCGAGATACTTTTTGGCCCCGGCGCCGTGATGTACGGCAGCGACGCCATAGGCGGTGTAATGGATTTTCACACCCTGCAGCCACGATTGGCAGACAGCGCCGGTATATTTATTTTCACGGGAAATACTTTCGGGCGCTACTCAACCGCCAATAAAGAAAAAACAGGCCACCTCGATCTTAATATCGGGTTAAAAAAATGGGCCTTTGTAACCAGCTTCACTTATGCAGATTATTCTGATCTGCGCGCCGGCACCGTTGGAAATTCTTATTTCCTCCGTCCTTCCTATGTAGAAACGATCGATGGAAAGGATTCGATGCTCGTAAATGCTGATTCTTCGTTGCAAATAGGTTCCGCGTTCAGCCAGGTCAATTTCATGCAAAAGATCCGTTTCAAACCCAACCGATCGTGGGATATCGATTATGCATTTCATTACTCAGCTTCCTCTAACGCGGGACGATACGACCGGTTGGTGCTCGACGCAAACAATAACGGCGTTCTCGATAACGCCGAATGGTATTATGGCCCGCAAAAATGGATGATGAACAGGCTGGGCATTGTAAACACGAAGACCTGTTTGCTTTACGACCAATTGCGTTTTGTGGCAGCCATGCAAAATTATGAAGAGAGCCGGCACGACCGAAGGTTTAACAATAACCTGCTGCGCAATCAAACCGAAACGGTGGATGCTTTTTCGTTCAATCTTGATCTTGACAGAAGGATCAATGAAAAAACAACGTTGTTCTACGGGGCCGAAGCAGTTCATAACACCGTTGGCTCGGTGGCAAACCGCGTACATCGTGTAACGAAAGTTGAAACACCTGCTACAACCCGCTATCCAAACGGATCTACCTGGCAGGCCTACGGGGCTTATGTAAATCTTAAACACGGGCTTAGCGAAAAATTCATTGTCAATGCCGGTGCACGCTACAGCTACTATTTCATCAAGGCCGATTTTGACACCAGTTCGTTTCCCTTTCCTTTTGTACATGCCGAAAACAGCAATGGCGCCGTGAATGGGAGTCTTGGTTTTGTTTTTAGTCCGAACACTACCTGGCAGATCTATCTCAACGGTTCTACGGGATTCCGGGCTCCTAATATGGATGATATGGGTAAGGTCTTTGAATCACAACCCGGCAGCGTGGTGGTGCCTAACGCAGGCCTTAAACCGGAATATGCCTACAATGCCGAGATGGGTACCGCTAAAACATTTGGCAATTTTCTGAAAGCCGATCTGGCAGTTTATTATACGCTGCTCAAGAATGCGCTTGCCAGGCGAACTTTCCGGTATAATGGCAGCGACAGTATTTTGTACGACGGCCAACTGAGCCAGGTATTGGCGGTGCAAAACATCGCCGGCGCATATGTGTATGGCATCCAGGCGGGGTTTGAATGCAGTTTTGGAAGCGGGATCACACTCAAAAGCACGATCAGTTATCAAAAAGGGGAGGAGCAAAGCGAGGATAGTTTGATCTATTACCCCAAACCGCACGTGGCACCCCTTTTCGGCGGCACCCACCTCGTGTATGAACGCAAAAAACTGAAGCTGGATCTTTATGCCTTGTACAATGGAAAAATGGATTTCGAAGACCTTCCGATTGTTGACAGAACCGACAATTCGCCTTATGTGAAGGACGCCCAAGGGTTGCCTTACTGCCCGGCCTGGTATACCCTCAATTTTAAAATGGCCTGGTTCATCAACCAGTATTTTGTGCTGACTGCCGGGGTAGAGAATATTACCGACCAATTGTATCGCACTTATTCTTCAGGCATTAGTGCCCCCGGGCGTAATTTTATGGTTTCACTTCGCTGCAAAATGTAGGATTTATAGAATAATTGGCGAGTCAGTCGCTGCGATCTTGCAGCGACTGTTTTATTTACAAAAACCTAAGAAAAACTACTGAAAATAGGGTAAATTTGCGGCCCCCATGCCCAGGATTTTAGCCATAGATTACGGAACCAAGCGATGCGGCATTGCCGTTACCGATCCGCTCCAGATCATAGCCACCGGGCTTACAACGGTACATTCGGCCGAATTGATGGATTTTATCACTCAATATATTGAAAAAGAAGAAGTTAGTGAAATTCTGGTGGGAGACCCTAAAAAGCTGGATAACAGTCCTTCAGAGAGTGCCCAGCATGTAGTGGGCTTTGTACGCAAGCTGGCCAAAATGCACCCAAAAATGAAGATCGAAATGCTTGACGAGCGCTTTACCTCAAGCATGGCTTTGGATGCCATGATAAGCGCCGGAAGTACCAAAAAGCAGAGGAAAAACAAGGAAACGATCGATAAAATAAGTGCAACGATCTTACTGCAAAATTACCTCGATTCTAAAAAGTTTTAAGAGGGGGGTGTTTTTTATAGTTTTTTTTGAATTCAACAAATATTATGCCTACATTTGCACTCCCTTTTTTAGGGGTATTATTGTTCTTTGTCAAATTGTACCAAAAAAAATTGCCGAAGTAGCTCAGCTGGCAGAGCAACTGACTTGTAATCAGTAGGTCGGGGGTTCGATTCCCTTCTTCGGCTCTGGAGGGGGTAATACCAGAGTGGCCAAATGGGACAGACTGTAAATCTGTTGTCTTACGACTTCGGTGGTTCGAATCCATCTTACCCCACAGAGATTGACGGTTTTTTGATTGACGATTGCAGGATTTAAAAGATCTCATAATCCTAAATCACTAGATCGTAAATCGATCAGCGGAAGTAGCTCAATTGGTAGAGCTCCAGCCTTCCAAGCTGGAGGTTGCGGGTTCGAGACCCGTCTTCCGCTCGACCGCGAGTGTTAAACCTCGTGGTACAGTAGCTGATGTAGCTCAGTGGTAGAGCACTTCCATGGTAAGGAAGAGGTCGTGAGTTCAATCCTCACCATCAGCTCTGCAACTTAAGAAACATAAATAAAATAAAAACAAACCCGCCTTTTACCAGGGCGACAAAACAAAAAAGAAATGGCAAAAGAAAAATTCGAACGTAACAAACCGCACGTAAACGTTGGAACAATTGGTCACGTTGACCACGGTAAAACTACATTAACCGCAGCTATTACCACAGTTCTGGCTGACAAAGGTTGGGCACAAGTAAGAGATTTCTCTTCAATTGATAATGCGCCAGAGGAAAAAGAACGTGGTATCACCATCAATACTTCTCACGTAGAGTATGAAACTGCTAACCGCCACTACGCGCACGTAGATTGTCCGGGCCACGCTGACTATGTAAAGAACATGGTTACAGGTGCCGCTCAGATGGACGGAGCTATTCTTGTGGTAGCTGCAACCGACGGGCCAATGCCTCAAACTCGCGAGCATATCCTGCTTGCGCGCCAGGTAGGTGTTCCTAAACTGGTTGTTTTCATGAACAAAGTTGACATGGTTGAAGACCCTGAATTATTGGATCTTGTTGAAATGGAAGTTCGCGACCTTTTAACATTCTATAAATTCGATGGCGCTGCTACGCCTATCATCCGTGGTTCTGCCTTAGGTGGATTGAACAAAGATGCTAAATGGACAGATAAGATCATGGAACTTATGGATGCGGTTGATGCGTATATCCCCACTCCGGTTCGTGATAAAGCAAAACCTTTCCTTATGCCAGTGGAGGACGTGTTCACGATCACCGGTCGTGGTACAGTTGCTACAGGTAAGATCGAAACAGGTGTTATCAATACAGGTGAAGACGTTGAGATCATCGGTATGCAGGAAGCGAAACTGAAATCTACCTGCACAGGGGTGGAAATGTTCCGTAAGATCCTTGACACAGGTGAAGCAGGAGACAACGTAGGTATCCTGTTGCGCGGTATCGATAAAAAAGATATCCGTCGCGGTATGGTTATCGCCAAACCGGGTTCTATCACTCCACACACCGAGTTCAAAGCCGAAGTTTACATTCTGAAAAAAGAAGAAGGTGGCCGTCATACACCATTCCATAATAAATATCGCCCCCAGTTCTACATGCGTACAACTGACGTTACCGGCGAAATTGAATTACCGGAAGGTCGCGAGATGGTAATGCCTGGTGATAACGTAACGATCACTGTTAAATTGATCGTTCCTGTTGCAATGGACAAAGGTCTGCGTTTCGCTATCCGCGAAGGTGGCCGTACCGTTGGTGCAGGTCAGGTAACTGAGATCATCAAGTAAGAATTACATAGTTTTTGCGGTGAAATGGCTCCCGATCTCGGGATGCCATTTTGCCGTTTAAAAAGGGATGGAATTACGGGCATAGTTCAATGGTAGAATAGCGGTCTCCAAAACCGTTGATGGGAGTTCGAATCTCTCTGCCCGTGCTGGAGATAGTTAAAAAGTTAAAAGTTGGAAAGTTCAAAGACACAAGCCCTGAACTTTCAAACCTTAAACTAAAAACTTTAAACTAAATTATGAGTAAAATAAGGACATATTTCGAAGAAACAACCCAGGAGCTGGTGCAGAAAACATCCTGGCCTACCTGGCAGGAACTGCAGGGAAGCGCCATGGTGGTATTAGCCGCTTCGGTGATCATCGCTTTGCTGGTTTTTGTAATGGACAGCAGCTTTAAAAAATTAATGGAGCTGGCTTACCAATTATTGAACAACGCTTAATTTTTCAAAATGACTGAAGAGGTAAAAAAGGAAAGAAGCAAGACCGCGCCCGCGCTTAAATGGTTCGTGGTGCGCGCTATCAGCGGGCAGGAGAAAAAGGTGAAGCAATACATCGAGGTTGAGATCAACCGCCTGAAGCTGGGCGACTACGTGTCGCAGGTTTTAATTCCTACCGAAAAAATAATCCAGATCCGCAACGGAAAAAAGGTGGCCAAAGAACGTTCTTTCTATCCCGGCTACGTGCTGATAGAAGCCGCTTTGGTTGGTGAGATCCCTCACATCATCAAGAACCTGCCCGGCGTGATCGGCTTCCTCGGAGAAACAAAAGGCGGAGAACCCGTTCCTATGCGTCTCTCTGAAGTGAACCGCATCTTAGGAAAAGTAGACGAGCTTACCGAAGCCGAAGGAACCATCGCGGTTTCTTACATCGTAGGCGAATCGGTGAAGGTGATCAATGGTCCGTTCAACGGATTCAACGGCATCATCGAAGAAATTAACGAAGAGAAGAAAAAAATTAAAGTAACAGTAAAAATATTCGGACGTAAAACCCCGGTCGAACTTGGTTTCGGCGAGGTGGAGCGCGAATAACAACAACAGCGGTCCAAGGAGACGATCACTGATGGCACTTCGCTGCTTCCAACTTCAGAGATCAAAACCAAAGGCCCATTAAAAACAAGTAAAAATGGCAAAAGAGCTATCAGCAATTGTAAAGCTACAGATCAAAGGAGGGGCAGCGAACCCTTCGCCACCGATCGGACCCGCACTGGGTGCGAAAGGTGTGAACATCATGGAGTTTTGCAAACAGTTCAACGCCCGCACGCAGGAGCAACCCGGCAAATTACTTCCCGTGATCATCAACGTGTACAACGACAAGTCGTTCGATTTCATCATCAAACGTCCGCCCGTTGCCGCACAGATCATGGAGTTAGGTAAAATTGCTAAAGGTTCAGGCGAAAGCAACCGTAAAAAAGTAGGCAATATCACCTGGGAACAGGTGCGCAAGATCGCCGAAGATAAAATTGTAGACATGAACTGTTTCACAGTTGAGTCTGCAATGAAAATGGTTGCCGGAACCGCGCGCAGTATGGGTGTGAACGTTACAGGCAATTCTCCTTTTAATAACAATTAATGAATAAAGAAATGGCAAGAATTTCGAAAAACAGAAAAACAGCTCTATCGAAGTTCGATCAGGAAAAGACCTATTCGGTAGCAGACGCGTCGAAGATCGTGAAGGACATCACCACAGTGAAGTTCGATTCATCTATCGACCTGGCTGTACGTTTAGGTGTTGACCCCCGTAAGGCAAACCAAATGGTTCGCGGCACGGTTTCCTTACCTCACGGTACAGGTAAAACCATCCGCGTACTGGCGCTTGTTCCCCCCGATAAAGAGGCGGAAGCAAAGGCGGCCGGCGCAGACTTTGTTGGTCTTGATGAATACATCGAGAAGATCAAAGGCGGTTGGACAGATATCGACGTGATCATCACAGTTCCCCAGGTAATGGGTAAACTCGGTGCTTTAGGTCGTGTATTAGGTCCACGTGGTTTAATGCCTAACCCTAAAACAGGAACAGTTACCATGGAAATTGGTAAAGCCGTTACTGAGTCTAAGGGCGGTAAGATCGATTTTAAAGTAGATAAAGCGGGTATCATTCACGCATCCGTAGGTAAAGTATCTTTTGATGCTGCCAAGATCGCCGAGAACGCGAACGAATTGCTGAACACCATCATGAAACTGAAGCCTTCATCGGCTAAAGGTTCTTATGTGAGAAGTGTTAGCATGAGCAGCACCATGAGCCCGGGGATTGCAATTGACACCAAAACCTTTAACAACTAATTAAAAAATGAAAAAAGAAGAAAAAACAAAAGTGATCAAGCAATTGGTAGATACGCTTAACGCGAACAACAAGATCTATCTGGCTGATTGCTCTTCTTTAACCGTTGAGAAGGTAAACCAGTTACGTAAAGCGTGCTTCGATAAAAAGATCACCATTAAGGTTGTGAAGAACACCTTGCTTAAAAAAGCATTGGAACAGGCATCAGACAGCCGTTTGGCCGAACTGATCCCCACCCTTAAAGGTAATACCGCTTTAATGACCACGGAGACCTCGAACGCTCCCGCAAAGGTGATCAGGGATTTTCGCAAAAAAGGTAACGACAAGCCCCTGTTAAAAGGAGCTTTCGTGGAAGAAATGATCTTTTTAGGCGATAACCAATTAGACGCTTTGGCCGGATTGAAATCGAAGAACGAGCTTATCGGCGAAGTGATCGGTTTACTGCAATCACCCATACGTCGCGTAGTATCCGCTTTAGAGAACAAAAAGGAAGATACCGGCGCCGCTGCGTAAGACAACAGTTAGAGAAAAAGAGAAACAATTATTAACAAGAACAATTAAAAAACAAATAAAATGGCAGACGTAAAAGCAATCGCGGAAACGTTAGTAAACTTAACCGTAAAAGAAGTACAGGAATTAGCAACTGTATTAAAAGATCAATATGGCATCGAACCGGCAGCAGCTGCAGTAGTAGCAGGTGGCGGCGGCGGCGGAGAAGCTGCAGCAGCTAAAACTACTTTCGATGTTGTATTACTTGAGGCAGGCGCAGCTAAACTGGGCGTTGTAAAAGTTGTAAAAGACCTTACCGGTTTAGGTTTAAAAGAGGCAAAAGACTTAGTTGACGGCGCTCCAAAGGCTATTAAAGAAGGTATTGCTAAAGAAGAAGCCGAGTCTATCAAGAAAGCTCTTGAAGAAGCGGGTGCTAAAGTTGAAGTTAAGTAATTAACTGGATATTCCCTGAGGTCTCCTTCCGCATAAGCGGAAGGAGATCCCGCCGGGAGGTGGAATCGGGGGAAAGCTGTTAGCGTTCTTTTTTATTAATAACTTAATTCAACAAGCTTTGGCTACAATTAAAAAATCATCGAGAATAAACTTCTCTAAGATCAAATTCGCGGTAGATTACCCGGATTTGCTGGATATACAGATCCAGTCCTTTAAAGATTTCTTCCAGTTAGAAACCACCGCCGATAACCGCAACCAGGAAGGGTTATTCAAAGTGTTTTCCGAGAATTTTCCGATCTCCGACGCGCGCAACCAGTTCGTGTTAGAGTTCCTGGATTATTTCATTGATCCTCCCCGATACGCCATAGAAGAGTGTATCGAGCGCGGTCTTACTTACAGCGTGCCCTTAAAGGCAAAGCTTAAATTATATTGTACCGACCCCGAACACGAAGATTTCGAAACTATCGTGCAGGACGTTTACTTGGGTACAATTCCGTACATGACCCCACGCGGTTCCTTCGTTATCAACGGAGCCGAGCGTGTTATCGTGTCGCAGCTGCACCGGTCGCCCGGCGTGTTCTTCGGACAAAGCCGCCACGCAAACGGTACCAAGCTATACTCTGCCCGTGTTATCCCTTTCAAAGGAGCATGGATCGAGTTCGCAACCGATATCAACAACGTGATGTACGCATACATCGATCGTAAGAAAAAACTACCGGTAACCACGCTCCTGCGTTCTATCGGTTTCGAAAGTGATAAGCAGATCCTCGAGATCTTCGGCCTGGCTGATGAAGTGAAAGTCTCTAAAGCCGGACTGAAACGCGAAGTAGGCCGTAAACTGGCCGCCCGCGTTCTGAAATCGTGGGTGGAGGACTTCGTAGATGAAGATACCGGTGAGGTAGTTTCTATCGAACGTAACGAAGTGCTTATTGAACGCGAAACCATCCTGGAAGACGCGCACATCGACCTGATCGTGGACGCCGGTGTTAAAGATATCATATTGCACAAGCAGGACGCTAATACTGCCGATTTCGCAATTATCTACAACACATTACAAAAAGACCCAACCAACTCAGAGAAGGAAGCGATCGAGCATATCTATCGCCTGTTACGCAACGCAGAGCCACCCGATGAGGAAACCGCTCGCGGCGTTATCGACAAATTATTCTTCTCCGACAAACGTTATGACCTTGGAGAAGTAGGACGCTTCCGTATCAATAAGAAATTAGGTATTGATACACCCATGAACATCCGCGTTCTTACCAAGGAAGACATCATCCTGATCATTAAATACCTCATCGAGCTTATCAATTCCAAGACCGATGTGGATGATATCGATCACTTGAGCAACCGTCGTGTTCGTACCGTAGGTGAACAGCTTTACTCGCAATTTGGAGTAGGTCTGGCACGTATGGCCCGCACCATCCGCGAACGTATGAACGTTCGTGATAACGAGGTGTTCACGCCCATCGATCTGATCAACGCTAAAACATTATCTTCGGTTATCAACTCGTTCTTCGGAACCAACCAGCTGTCTCAGTTCATGGATCAAACCAATCCATTGTCCGAGATCACGCATAAACGCCGTCTGTCTGCCCTTGGCCCAGGAGGTTTATCACGTGAGCGCGCAGGTTTCGAGGTTCGTGACGTACACTATACCCACTACGGTCGTTTGTGTACCATTGAAACTCCGGAGGGACCGAACATTGGTCTTATCTCTTCTCTTTGCGTATATGCCAAGGTGAACCGTTTAGGCTTCATCGAAACGCCGTATCGCATGGTGAATGATGGTAAAGTAGAGATCAACAAACCGATCACTTACCTCACTGCCGAAGAAGAAGATCTAAAAACTATCGCGCAAGCCGGCCAGTCTTTAGATGATAAAGGAAACTTTAGCCTCGACAAGGTAAAATGCCGTAACGAGAGCGATTTCCCCATCGTTGAACCCGAGAAAGTTCAGATGATGGACGTGGCTCCGAACCAAATTGCTTCGGTGGCCGCTAACTTAATTCCTTTCCTCGAGCACGATGATGCTAACCGTGCCCTGATGGGATCTAACATGCAACGCCAGGCGGTTCCGCTCATGCGTGCACAGGCTCCTATCGTAGGTACAGGTATCGAAGGCCGCGTAGCGAAAGATTCGCGCGTGCTTATCAATGCAGAAGGAGAAGGAGTAGTTGAGTATGTAGATGCCAACGAGATCGTGATCCGTTACAACCGCAGCGCCGCCGAGAAATTGGTGAGCTTCGACGGTGATGTGCGTTCTTACAGCTTAACCAAATTCAAAAAGACCAACCAAAGCACCTGTATCAACCTGAGCCCGATCGTGAAGAAAGGCGAGAAGGTTCATAAAGGACAAGTGCTCTGCGAAGGATACGCAACACAAGGCGGTGAGCTTGCTTTAGGTGTGAACCTGAAAGTGGCTTTCATGCCATGGAAAGGGTACAACTTCGAGGATGCCATTGTGATCTCTGAAAAGATCGTTCGCGATGATATCTTCACATCTTTACACGTAGATGAGTACAGCCTGGAAGTGCGCGACACCAAACGCGGTATGGAGGAATTAACTCCCGATATACCTAACGTAAGTGAAGACGCTACCAAAGACCTCGACGAGAACGGTATGATCCGCATCGGCGCAGAAGTGAAAGAAGGCGATATCCTCATCGGTAAGATCACTCCGAAAGGAGAATCTGATCCTTCACCGGAAGAAAAACTCTTACGCGCTATCTTTGGTGACAAAGCCGGCGACGTGAAAGACGCTTCTTTACGCGTTCCTCCTTCTACCCGCGGTATTGTCATTGACAAACGTCTATACTCACGCGCTATCAAGGATAAAAAAGCAAAAGCCGAAGAGAAAGTAGTTGTTGAGAAACTCGACAAGGACTACGACAAGGCAATTGCTGAGACCAAGCACCAATTGGTGGATAAACTTTTCTCTATCGTAAATGGTAAAACGTCGCAGGGCGTTATCAACCACCTGAAAGAAGAGGTCATTCCAAAAGGAGCGAAGTTCACACAGAAAGCGCTGGAGAAATTAGACTACACAGAAACAAATCCTGATAACTGGACAACCGATAAGGACGTCAACAACCAGATCAAACGTTTGCTGCACAACTTCATGATCCGTTACAACGACCTCATGGGTAAGCACAAGCGCGAGAAGTTCCAGGTGATGGTAGGCGACGAATTGCCTGCAGGTATCGTACAGATGGCAAAAGTATATATCGCTTCCAAACGTAAATTACGTGTGGGTGATAAGCTTGCCGGACGTCACGGTAACAAAGGTGTTGTTGCACGTATCGTAAAAGAAGAAGATATGCCGTTCCTGGAAGATGGAACTCCTGTTGATATCGTACTGAACCCATTGGGCGTACCATCGCGTATGAACATCGGGCAGATCTATGAAACTGTTTTGGCATGGGCCGGTCAGAAATTAGGAGTGAAGTTCTCTACGCCGATCTTCGACGGAGCTTCTTTAGAAGACCTCGATAAATATTGCGAAGACGCGAAGATCCCCCAGTTCGGTAAAACCTATCTGTACGATGGTGGCACAGGCGAGCGTTTCGATCAGCAAGGTACAGTGGGTATCATCTACATGATCAAACTGCACCACATGGTTGACGATAAGATGCACGCGCGTTCCATTGGTCCGTACTCACTCATTACGCAGCAGCCGCTCGGTGGTAAAGCACAGTTCGGTGGTCAGCGTTTCGGTGAGATGGAGGTTTGGGCGCTGGAAGCTTATGGCGCAGCCAATATCCTGCAGGAGTTGCTCACGATCAAATCCGATGACGTAATGGGCCGTGCTAAGGCTTATGAAGCTATCGTGAAAGGTGAGAACCTCGGCACACCGGGCATCCCCGAATCGTTCAACGTACTGTTGCACGAATTGCGTGGCCTGGGTCTCGAAGTGACTCTTGACTAATTGGTTGTTAGAAGGACTAGTTTTAATTAAACCCGCCTGCGTGTAAAAGCTACGGCGGATAAAAAATAAAATAAGAAAGATGGCTTTCAGAAAAGAAACAAAACTAAAATCAAACTTCACCAAGGTTACGATTAGCCTTGCGTCGCCCGAAACGATCCTGAATCGTTCGAGCGGTGAAGTGTTGAAGCCAGAAACAATAAATTACCGCACTTACAAGCCCGAGCGCGACGGATTATTCTGCGAGCGCATTTTCGGACCTGTAAAAGACTACGAATGTCATTGCGGTAAATACAAACGCATCCGCTACAAAGGCATTATCTGCGACCGTTGCGGTGTGGAGGTTACTGAGAAAAAAGTTCGTCGCGAGCGCATGGGGCACATCAGCCTCGTGGTGCCTGTGGCGCACATCTGGTATTTCCGTTCATTGCCAAGCAAAATAGGTTACCTCCTGGGGCTTCCTACCAAAAAGCTTGAAATGATCGTGTATTACGAGCGTTATGTTGTTATCAATCCCGGCGTTGCCGCCGCTAACGGTACCAACCTGATGGATTTCCTGACCGAAGAAGAGTACCTGAACATCCTCGATGGTCTTCCTAAAGAGAACGCCATGCTGGATGACAGCGATCCTAACAAGTTCATCGCTAAAATGGGTGGCGAGGCTTTATACGATCTGTTGCAGCGTACCGACCTGGATTCATTATCATTCGAATTGCGTCACAAAGCGAATAACGAAACATCGCAGCAGCGTAAAAATGAGGCGTTAAAACGTCTCCAGGTTATCGAGGCTTTCCGCCACGCTAACTCGCACGTTGAAAATCGTCCCGAGTGGATGATCATCAAAGTTGTTCCCGTTATTCCACCGGAATTACGCCCACTCGTTCCATTGGACGGTGGCCGTTTTGCTACATCCGACCTGAACGACCTATACCGTCGCGTGATCATCCGTAATAACCGTCTGAAGCGTTTGATCGAGATCAAAGCTCCGGATGTGATCCTGCGTAACGAAAAACGTATGTTACAGGAGTCGGTTGACTCATTGTTCGACAACTCGCGTAAGGCGAATGCTGTGAAAACAGAAAGCAACCGCGCATTAAAATCATTATCCGATTCACTGAAGGGTAAACAGGGAAGGTTCCGTCAGAACTTATTAGGTAAGCGTGTTGACTATTCGGCGCGTTCCGTAATTGTTGTAGGACCTGAATTGAAATTGCACGAATGCGGTCTGCCAAAAGAAATGGCGGCCGAGCTGTTCAAGCCATTCATCATCCGCAAAATGTTAGAGCGTGGTGTGGTGAAGACCGTGAAATCAGCTAAAAAATTAGTAGAGAAGAAGGAAGCGATCGTGTGGGATATTTTAGAGAACGTGTTAAAAGGACATCCGGTTCTGCTTAACCGTGCTCCAACGCTCCACAGGTTAGGTATCCAGGCTTTCCAGCCTAAACTGATCGAAGGTAAAGCAATCCAGCTGCACCCCTTGGTTTGTACCGCCTTCAACGCTGACTTTGACGGTGACCAGATGGCAGTTCACGTTCCATTGGGGAACGCGGCTATCCTCGAAGCACAAATGTTAATGTTAGCTTCTCACAACATCCTTAACCCGTCTAACGGAGCGCCTATCGCGGTTCCTTCCCAGGACATGGTTCTTGGTTTATACTACTTGACCAAAGGAAAAAGAAATATCAAAGGTGACGCGGTTAAAGGAGAAGGCATGACCTTCTACTCGCCCGAAGAAGTCATTATCGCATACAACGAAAAACGTGTGGATCTCCACGCGATGATCAAAGTAAGAATTGATAATTTCCTGGAAGACGACAAATTGGTGAAGAAAGTGATCGAAACTACAGTGGGTCGCGTAATGTTCAACCTGGTTGTTCCAAAAGAAGCCGGTTACATCAACGAGCTGCTTACTAAAAAATCACTTCGCGATATTATCGGTACCGTGTTAAAGAAAACGGGTATGGCTAAAACCTCTAAGTTCCTCGATGATATCAAAGGACTTGGATTTAATACAGCCTTCCGTGGTGGTTTATCGTTCAACCTGGGCGACATCCAAACACCTCCCGAGAAAATGAAACTGATCAAAGAAGCGCACGGACAGGTAGAAGAAGTTTTGGGTAACTACAACCAGGGTTTCATTACCAACAACGAGCGTTACAATCAGATCATTGATATCTGGACACACACCAACTCGAAGGTTACCAAAAAAGTGCTTGATACATTGAGCAGCGATAAACAAGGTTTCAACTCTGTTTACATGATGCTTGATTCGGGTGCCCGTGGTTCTAAAGAGCAGATCAAACAGCTGAGCGGTATGCGCGGTCTGATGGCTAAGCCTCAGAAAGCAGGTAGCGCCGGAGCTGAGATCATCGAGAACCCGGTATTGAGTAACTTCCGTGAAGGTCTTTCGATCTTAGAATATTTTATCTCTACCCACGGTGCGCGTAAAGGTTTGGCCGATACCGCCCTTAAAACAGCCGATGCGGGTTACCTGACCCGTCGTTTGGTTGACGTGGCACAAGACGTTATCGTTACAGAAGCCGATTGCGGAACCCTGCGTGGTTTAACTGCACTCGCTCTTAAAAATAACGACGAGATCGTTGAATCTTTATACGACCGTATCTTAGGTCGCGTTGCTTTGGCTGATATCTATCATCCGCTGACCGGCGATCTGATCGCTAACGGTGGTGAGCTTATTGATGAGAAGATCGCCGAGGCCGTTGCTAAATCTCCATTGGAAACAGTTGAGATCCGTTCGGTACTTACCTGCGAAAGCCGCCAGGGTATTTGCGCCAAATGTTATGGCCGAAACCTGGGTAACGGTAAATTCGTTCAGTTGGGTGAAGCAGTTGGTGTTATCGCCGCCCAGTCAATTGGTGAGCCGGGTACACAGCTTACACTTCGTACCTTCCACGTGGGTGGTACTGCAAGTAACATCGCGGCTTCTTCTAAATTAGAAGCTAAATACGATGGTATCGCTGAAATTGACGAATTACGTACAGTAGGACGTGTAAATCCCGACGGAGCGAAAGTGACCGTTGTGATCGGCCGTTCTACCGAGATCCGTATCGTTGACGCGAACACCGGAATTACCTTAACAACAGGTAACATTCCTTACGGAGCGCAATTATACATTAAACCGGGTTCTAAGGTGAAGAAAGGCGAACTGATCTGCGATTGGGATGCTTACAACGCCGTTATCGTTTCTGAATTTGGTGGAACTGTTGAGTACGAAGCTATCGAGGAAGGTTCAACCTTCCGCGAAGAGGCTGATGAGCAAACAGGCTTTAAAGAAAAAGTGATCATCGACTCTCGTGATAAAACAAAGAGCCCGATGATCAAGATCACCGATAAAAAAGGTGAGATACTGAAATCATACAACATCCCGGTTGGCGCACACGTTGTGGTTGACGGTGGTGAGAAGATCGAACCCGGAAAAGTGCTGGTTAAGATACCGCGCGTAACCGGTAAGGTAGGGGATATCACAGGTGGTCTGCCGCGCGTAACCGAGTTATTCGAGGCACGTAACCCAAGTAACCCGGCTGTGGTTTCTGAGATCGACGGTATCGTTTCTTTCGGTAAGATCAAGCGTGGTAACCGCGAAGTGATCGTTGAATCTAAAACAGCCGAGCGTC
This sequence comes from uncultured Flavobacteriaceae bacterium, assembly GCA_964387075.1. Lineage (GTDB taxonomy): Bacteria > Bacteroidota > Bacteroidia > B-17B0 > Aurantibacillaceae > PALSA-968. The sequence goes on along the minus strand of CAYLVB010000001.1, from coordinate 654,831 downwards.
GCACGTACTTAGTTCCATTGTCTAAACACATCCTGGTGCAGGAGAACGACTTCGTTCGCGCAGGTGATTCGTTGTCGGATGGCTCTATCAGCCCCGGCGATATCTTGTCTATCAAAGGCCCAACCTCTGTGCAGGAATATATTGTGAATGAGATCCAGGAGGTTTACCGTTTACAGGGACAAAAACTGAACGATAAACACTTTGAGACCATTGTGCGCCAGATGATGCGTAAAGTTGAAATTGAAGATCCGGGAGATACTATTTTCCTGGAGCGTCAAATGATCAACAAGATCGACTTCATGCAGGAGAACGATGGTATGTTTGGTATGAAAGTAGTGGTTGACCCGGGCGACAGCACCGAGGTTAAAGCGGGACAGATCGTTTCTGCACGTAAACTACGCGATATCAACTCCTCGTTAAAGCGTAAAGATCATAAGCAAGTTGAAGCGCGTGATGCGGTTCCTGCTACGGCTAATCCCGTTCTGCAAGGTATCACCCGCGCGTCTTTGCAAACAGCCAGCTGGATATCGGCGGCATCGTTCCAGGAAACTACAAAGGTTTTGAACGAAGCAGCTGTACACGGAAAAGTAGACCACTTAAAGGGCTTGAAAGAGAACGTTATCGTGGGTCACTTAATTCCTGCAGGTACCGGTATCCGTCAGTACGAAAAACTGGTGGTAGGCAGCAAAGAAGAATACGAGCAACTGATGGCCTCTAAAGAAGAAAGCGTAGAAGAAGAAGCTTAATTCTTAAGAACATAAGAACTAACGGAAATCCCCCGCTGAAAAGTGGGGGATTTTTTTTATATTTGGTATAGATGAGGAGTAAGCTACATATTTTCATTTCCATTCTAGTAGGTGTGGTTGCCCTGAAAAATAATGCTCAAATTATTTCAGCTGGTGGAAATCACTCTCTTTTTCTATGCCAGGATAGTTCGGTTAACGGTATGGGATGGGATTCGTATGGACAACTCGGTGATAGCACTACAAATTGGAAAACGACCCCTGTTCAAACAATTCCAACTTGGAATGGCAAGATTGGAGCCATTAGTGCAGGGTATTTACATTCACTTTTTCTAAAAACTGATGGTACTGTATGGGCAACTGGATATTCGGGTTATGGAGAATTAGGGATTGGAGCATATGGAGTTTATACAGAGGCGCAACAAGCAATTCCTTCGTGGGGAGGTAGTGTTATTGCCATAGCCGCTGGTTCCTGGCATTCTCTCTTTGTAAAAAATGATGGAACCGCTTGGGCTGTTGGTGGGAATTATGAAGGAGAACTTGGAGATAGTACTACCGTAACCAAACTAACCGCAGTTCAAGTAAAAGGTTTAACTGGTATAACAAAAGTTGCAGCAGGGAATTACCACTCCCTGTTTGTAAAAAATGACGGTACAGCTTGGGCTTGCGGCGATAATTTTGAATGGCAACTAGGAGATACAAGTGGGGTAATGAATGCGCTTGTTCCGGTAAAGGTTTTAGGATTGACAAATGTGATTAATGTTGCGGGAGGCAAATATCATTCACTTTTCCTGAGAGGCGATAGTACTGTTTGGGCCGTTGGAACTAATAGCGACGGACAATTAGGAGACAGTACCTCTTCAGGAAAACGAATTCCTGTTAAAGTGAAGAATTTAAAAGGAATAATTGCTATTTCTGCAGGTTGGTATCATTCTCTTTTTTTGAAAAGCGATGGAACTGTGTGGGCTTGTGGATATAACGGAAATGGCCAATTGGGAGATGGAACTACAATTAATAAGTCTTACCCAATTCAAGTCACTGGTCTTTCTGGAATTGTAGCTATTTCTGCAGGGTCTTATCATTCGGTTTTTTTGAAAAATGATGGGACAATATGGGGCACTGGCTATAATGCCTATGGACAATTGGGAGACAGTACAACTATTGAAAAGTATATTCCTGTAGAGGCAATTAACTTATGCCTCAATGTTTCTGTTTCTGAGTTTTGGCATAATAAGATTTCCTTAATTTATCCCAATCCGGCCTCTTCAAAAATTTCAGTAGAAGCCCAGGGGCTGCAAGGAGTGCGGTTCTTTAATTCAGTAGGAATGGAGGTTTTGTTTTCAGACCAAAAAGAAATTGACGTTAGTACACTGGAATCCGGAATTTATTTCGTTAAGATCAAAACCCCTGAAGGCACCCTCACCAAAAAGATCATCATACAGCATTAACTGAACAAAATAACCACTCATGATCAAAAAAACATACTTTCTTTTAGCAATTCTTTTTTCGGCTCAGCTTTTTTGCCAGCAAAGAGTTTACTCGCTCGTTCCGGGTATCTCTGTCGATTCAATACTATTTACAAAGCCCGGCGCAAGTAAACTGGCAAAAGACCCTGTTTCTGGAAATATCTTTTATGCAACAGCCAACGGAGATGTTTATGAAGTATTTATCTCGGCCAACTCCACCGATTCACTTCGGTATACCGCGGCGCAACATGGCATCACTTCACTGCAGGGTTTATGTTTCCTGGATAGTACCATGTATCTCTGCGGAAATCAATGGGGCGCTGTATCCGGCGTTGGAATGGTGGTTAAAGGTAAATTAACAACTCCCAATACGCGCGTGTGGACGAATATCGCGCTTACTGACCCTTATCCCATGGCAAACATGTGGGGCGATCACGGGTTTAGCGGTATCAACATTGATCCCCAGAAGAAATTCCTGTATGTTTCCAGCGGTGCAAGAACTCATTTGGGTGAAATAAGAACGCTTAGCGGTGCCTGGCCTGGAAAACGGGAAGTTCCGCTTACAACCTGCATCTTAAAATTCCCGATCGATACGGTTGGCGTAACTTTGCCTAACGACTCTACGTTATTAAGCAATACAGGTCTTATTTTCGCTCGTGGCACTCGCAATGCCTATGATATGGCCTGGGACGCGGGTGGGAATTTATTTGCCATCGATAATTCGGGTGAACGCGATGATCCCGAAGAACTGAACTGGCTGCGAAGCGGTAAGAACTACGGCTACCCCTGGAGAATGGGCGGCAACTACAATCCTTTAATGAACTGGCCCTACAACCCAAGTAACGACCCGCTTGTAAATCCACAAAGCGGCGGCTTCCAATCGGGTTGGTTCAGTAACGATTCTACTTTTCCTTCAATTCCTTCGGGCGTAACATTCACTGAACCCGTATTGAATTATGGACCTGACGCCGATTTTTACAGAGATTCGGTAACCGGACAGGTAAAGAACGCCAGCGACGAAGGTACATTCATAACTTCTTTTACCGCTCACCGAACTCCATTAGGCTTAGTGATTGACAAAGACAGCTTGCTCCCTTCGTTTTTTAAAGGCGATGCTTTGATGCTCAGTTTTATGCCCGGCGGCGACAGTACAGGCTTTAGTTCGCTTTCTCCATGGGGCAGTCCTTGTCCTTTTGTTGATCCCGTTAGAGATCTGCTTCATATCAAACTTTCCTATAATTCAGGATTAGATAATTATACCATGACCTGCACCAAGGTGATGTTTGGCTTTTACTTGCCCGTGGACGCTGAATTGATCCGCGATACGCTGTATGTGTTAGAGAACGGCGGCAATATTTGGCGTATTATTTTTACGCCGGCTGTAAATGTTCAGAACGCGGAAATGAAAAAGTCCTTTTTTGTATATCCTAATCCGGCGACTTCTGAGATAACAGTTTCTTTGGGCGGAATTCGGGCAAGTGAGATTAAAATTACTGACCTATTTGGTAATTTAATACATAAGGAAAATGTGAATTCAGGTATGAAAACTGAAATTGATATCTCTGACATTAAAAACGGCATCTACTTCCTCCACATTCAAACTCCCGAAGGCACCCTCACCAAAAAGATCATCGTCCAGCGATGAGGTCGGCACCGGTTCTTATCTTGCTTTTGTTAGTAGTGGCCGCTTGCAAAAAAGACCCTCCGGCAGAGTCTGAACTCGCGTATGATATTTTTTTGATCGCGGGGCAATCCAATACCCACCTGGGCCGGGGCCTGGATACTTTGATAGATACGGATGACCAGCGCATAAAACAATTAGGAAGGCTGGGTACGCACAATAACCGTGTAATTGCCGCCAAAGAACCACTTGAGCACTGGACAGCGGCGGTAAACGATGTTGGCTTTGGTTTAACCTTTGCAAAGGCCTGGCTGGCTAAGAATAGGGAGGAGGGAAGAAGGGTTTTGTTGATACCCTGCGGTCGTAGTTCTTCGGGTTTTAGCGGCGGCCATTGGAACAAAGGAGATCCGTTATACGAAGACGCAGTAGAAAGAACCAGGTATGCTTTGTCGCTGAACAAGCAAAATAAGCTGCGGGCCATTTTATGGCACCAGGGCGAGTCTGATATAGGCTGGCCGGGGTATCAGCCGGCACTCGATTCGATGATCGTAAATATGCGAAGGGATATCTGCGGTACCCAGGAAACGCCTTTCCTGCTGGGCGGCATGGTACCGCACTGGGTGGACAAGGATAATAACCGCAAGGCCCTGCAAGGCATCATCGCCGGTGCGCCGAAAAGAATTCAAAATACTGTTTTTGTAAATCCCTATTACCCATTCGTAATACAAAAACAGGATACCACTTTTGTCCCGGTCCACTACGACGCGCCGGCTCAGAGAATCCTCGGCTCACGCTATTTCGCGATGTACGATTCCCTGTATTCGCACCATTAAAATTATAGCCGGCCGTTTATATGATCAAGAAGAGCTACTTATCCTGGATTGGTGTAACAGTAGTGCTTTGTTTCTTAATAGAAGAAAACTTTTTGTAGGTCAAGCCCCGCCAAACCCACTCCAGCGGGCCCATTTCAAAGCGCTTTAGCCACCAAACGCTGAAGAGCGCTTGTATCACCCAGATCAGGGGCACCATTAGTAAAAGTTCGTTGCGGGTAAAGGCCGCGTATTTATTAACAGTATATCCATAGAACATGACGGTGAAAAAAATGTTCTGCACCATGTAATTTGTAAAGGCCATGCGGCCAATAGCGGCAAATGTATTTGTCATGAAGCTGAGCCACCCTCGCTTGCATAAAATGATCAGGAAGGCGGCGAAGGAAATGGCCATTAGAACGCGCGGTATTTGCTCGTAAACAATAAGACTGAAACTATGTGCATCAATATACTGCACATAGTGATGTGCGGAGTGTGCATGTAGTTCATGTGTGACCGCGTATGCAAAAGGAAATGCTGCAACAAAGCAGCCGACGGCGATCAGCCAATAGCTTCTAAGACTATATGACCCGCTAAAGAAATTACATTTAAAAAGCGCCATCCCAATCAGCATAGCGCTTGCGGCTTCTAAAAGGTCCCAATAAAATTCGGTATCTAAAACGGCCATGGGTGCACTTTGGGCCTGGTTGATAAAGGTGTCCGAAAAATTATGACGCTTCACATCCAGTTCTTCATAGATATAATCGCTGATCAGCGCGATCATCTCCGGGCTGAAAGGATAGATCTGCTTTTCCCGGGCTATCCATTTTACACGGGCGCTATCGAGCTCTGGGCTAAGTTTTTTTCCTTCCTTCAGCATTTGTTCGGCCTGCAGGTATTTTCCGCGACGCTCCTTCGAGGTAGCAAAATTTGTATTACTGTTCCAGGCGATCGCACAAATACTGATGACCGCAAGCGTAAGCAGCAGCCAGGGTTTAAATTTCCGGCAAAAGAAAAGTACCATGCCGCAAAGCGCGTAGCAATACAGCACATCGCCGGTCCAGATGATCAAAAAAAGATCAATGAGCCCGAACACAAAAAGCCAGAGCATGCGCCGGTAAAAAGCCGCCGTGGTTGACATGTCTTCTGCTTTCTTACCCAGGAACAGCAAGATCCCTGCGCCAAAAAGCATGGAGAACAGGAAGCGCATTTTGCCACTCACAAAAATATCAAGGATGAACCAGCTGTAGTAATCGCTTGGGTTCAAATTAAAGAAATGAATGGCGCCTTCGTAATACAAACTTGTCAACCCGGCCGCGGGAAGGTTCATCACCAAAATACCCAGCAGCGCGAAGCCGCGAAGCACGTCCAGCGTAAAGATCCTGTCTTTTGTTTCAATGGCTTTTATCATAGGCCTGATTGGATCTGGGTGTTGGTGATTCGGTTTGGTAAGAATTTCTTATAAATAAGTGAACGCCAGATCCATTCCAAGGGGCCCATCTCAAAATAGTTAAGCCAAACCGCACTATAACAAACCTGCAACGCGAATATTGCTGTAACAACCGGGTACAGTTGATAAAGCTCGAGCTTTCCAAAGAGCCCGAAACCAATTCCATAAAACAGGATTGAGCATAGCAAAGTTTGCATAATATAATTGGAGAGCGCCATTTTTCCGGCTGCGGCAATACTCTTTTTAAGCCACATTAAAATATGGAGTTTGCAAAATAACACCAACAGGCTGGCATAACCCATAAGCGTAACGACGCGGGCTACCTGGATCGGGTACAGCGTACTGTATGCTCGTGTTTCATAAAGCCGCATGTAATCCTGCAAAGTATAGGCTTTAATCTCGCTAAGATACCAACCCAGGTAATAGCCCCAGCCAATACCTATTAAGGCTATGATAAGGTATGTTCTTCTTCGGTAATTCCCGCTCAGAAAACCGGTTTTAAATAAGCCCATGCCCAACAGGATCGTTCCAAGCGACTCCCAAAAAGTCCGGTAAAACTCGCTCGACTGACTCGCTGCAATATCTTCTTTGAAAAAACGGAACATGTCGGGATAAGAACTTCTAAAACCCAGTTCAATGACTTTTAGGTCTTCTTTAATAGATGCCAGGTTTTGTCCCTTCCACGGAGGAAATTTTGCGGTTAGTTCACTCCAGAGCTCGCGCGTGGCTTTTTGATCTTCGTTCAGTGTCTTTCCGTGTTTTAGCAGGATCTCGGTTTCCTTGACCTTAAAATAGGTGTTCTGGTAAAGATGAAATCGTCTTCCCTGGTTCCAGGTAAAGATACAAAGCGCAATAAGGCCCAGTATAATAAGATACCGCGCCCTTAGATTTCTGAAAGCGAACACCAGCATGCCTATCAATGCATATTCGTACAGCACGTCGCCTCTCCACAATAGCAAATAAGAGTCGATGAGCCCGAACGCCAGCAGCCACAGCATACGGCGGTAATAATGGTCGGCAACCGGTAGGCCGTTCTTTTCTTTTTCGCGGGTTGCCAGGATGATACCGGCGCCAAAAAGCAAAGTAAAAAGCCCGCGCATCTTCCCTTCACAAACGATCGAGTAGAAGAGGACCGCTGCATAATTGTAACCGCTTTTATGCTCGATCAGCGGCACGTACTCCATATGGATCCCGTTGACAGCAAACGCAAAAATATTAACGCATAAAATACCCAGCAGGGCAAACCCGCGGATGACATCCAGCGTAAATATCCTTTCCTTAATGGAACCTGTGGCCGTGGGGCTCATAAAAACGGTTTATTATAGAACAAGATCAGGTAACAACAGAAGTACCCGGGTAGCCAAAGAAGTACTTTTCTTTTATTTTTTCAATCGCTCAAGCGTCCTTGAAATGTATCTCTGGCTGGTTAGTAAGCTTCGTTGTATGCGGCGGGCATAATAAATACTATCCAGGATCTCTTTCTGTTTTTCTTCGATCAGGTGTTTTTGATGGGTGATCTCGGCTTTTTGCTCCGACAGCAGGATGTTCGACCTTCTTTTATTCCGGTAGCCGATCAACAGGGCTACGGCAAGCACAAATATCAATCCGCCCACCAGCAAAATGAAGTTACGCGTGCTGTTCTGCTTTTCGATCACCGTATCCTTTAACAGTGTTTCCTTGTTCAGCAGCTCGATCTCTTTTTCTTTTTTCTCTGTTTCAAATTGAGTTCGCAATTCAGAGACCTTAGAATCGCTTTCGATGTTAAACACACTATCAGTTACCTGCTGTAACTGGCGCTGGTATTTAAGTGAGGTCTTGAAATCACCGCTGCTCTCATATACCTGGCTCAGGTCGCGGTAAATATAGCGCAGATCCTCCAGGTCTTCCATCTTTTCGGCCAGCACCCGGGCACTGTCCAAAAATACCATTTGCCTGCCGGTTTTCTTCAGATCCCTGTAAAAAGTAGAAAAGTCATAAAGGATCTGTACCTGGGCTTTTGCGTTGTTCACCACCTTATTGTATTCAAGGGCTTTTAAGAAGGAACGCTCGGCCTTCACGTAATCTTTGATGCTTGAGTAAAGAGAGGCAAGGTTCAGGTTTATATTCACCAGGCCGGGCAGGTCATTTATCTTTTCGCGAAGCGTGGCCAGTTCGGTGTACATTTTTTCGGCCTCATCATATTTCTTTGCATCGTATTTTATGGTGGCAATGGAGTTCAGCGCGTTCGACATCCCTTTGATATTGCCTATCTGCTTATGAAGTTCGTACGCTTTTTGGGCGTATTGCTCCGATTCCGCACTCTTCCGTAATCGGTAGAACGAATTAGACATGTTGGCGTACGTACTTGCCATGAACGAAGTGTCTTTCGTTTCTTCGCCTGCTTTTAGCGCTTTCAGGTAGCAGTCGATCGCTTCCTGGTATTTGCCAAGTCCATCCAGGGCCAATCCTTTATTGCCGCCGGCCTTGGCAAAAAGCTTTTTATCCGGAAAATTCCCCTGGTAAGAAAGCACCGAATCAAAATAGGCAATGGCTGTGTGGTTGTCGCCGGTATACATGGTGCCAATACCGGCCGCGTTTAGCCCGTTCAGTTGGCCTTTTAAAAAGCCGAGCTTTTTAGAAAGTAAGCAGGCTTTCTTTCCGTAAAAAAGTGTTTGTTCAAAATTCTTCCGCATGTAGAGCTTCGCCAGCTCCATGTAATTCTTCACACGGTTCGTGTCTTCCGGCATTTTTTCGGTTACCCGCTCCAGGCTGTCGATGTTCACAGGTTTTTGCGCCTGCATGACCAGGCCAATAAAAAGAAAGCATATGCAGAGGTTCTTTTTCATGGGGCAGGACTAAAAATACAAAAAAAAGCTCCGCGAATGGAGCTTTTTAAAGCGGGCAGGTCTTTTATTCCTTTACGAATTTAAGCTTTTCTCAAAGATCTAAACTACAGGGAGCTCAGTTTACTCAGATCTAACGACTTCGCAACCGACTTCACAAAATCCGTGCTCTCCTGGTCGTCGGCCTCAATGTTCACCCAAAAGCGACTGCCCACACCTAAAGTAACATTGGCTTTCTTATTCTGTTTCTGGAAAACTTCCCAGCCGGCCACTTCATCACTCAGTTTTATTCCGCCGGCTTTTTCGGTAGGTGTATCTACGCTCATGCCCATGGCCCACATGGCTGTGGCCGCAGAGTACATCGCGTAGGCCTGGTTATAATCTACTATCGTTACTTTTACCCGGCTGTCTCCTTTTTTGTAGGTGGCATCGGCCGACGAATAAGAAGCCGCGCCCATGTTCATGGTGGCGCCGTTCGGGTCTCCTTCCAGGTTGTAACCATCGATCTTAGGTAAGAACTTTTGAAGTTCAGCATAAGGCATGGCCACCGTATCTCCTTTCGCGCGACGCGCTTTCATTTTTTCGTCGCCCTCGGTAGCGGCTTTCTCCATGGCCTCGCCGGCTTGCACCAATGCATCCAACGCGTTGGTGGCGGGTTTTACTTCTTCTTCAGCGGATTTGTCGGTACTTCCTCCGCAGGATGCAAGCGCTACGCTCAATAGTGCGCTTGCGATCAGTTTTTTGACTTTCATTTTAGTTTATTGCTTAATGATCTTAATGTATCTCACTTCTTCCTTATGGAAGCTGGCTTTCACAAAATAAACCCCTGCAGGTAATTTCTGAATGTCCAGGTAGGTTCTGTACCCCGTCACATTCCCTTCCAACACAATTTCTCCCGCTATATTCTGTAACTGCACAGCGCTTGGTATCGTTGAAGAAGTAACAACCACTCGATCACTGGCAGGATTTGGATAAGCCACAAGTCTTGTATCGTGCGAAACAACCTGCATGCCTACGCAGGATTTCACAACAACTTTCACGGAAGCCGTATCCATACAGCCGTTGGCATCCTCTCCGGTTACCGTATAAGTATCTGTAACCGTTGGACCAAAAGGTGTAGCATCAGTCACACCGCCGGTCCAGGTATAACTCAATGCGCCACCACCGGTAAGCGTCACATTGTTCCCAAGACAAACCGTATCGGCGCTGGTATTTGCGACAACAACCGGCAAAGCGTTTATGCTAAGATTGGTAGTAATAATACTGTCGCCTCCCAGTTCGGCCAGTAAGCTGTCTACATAAGTCCCTGCAAGGGTTTGGTAGGATCCTGCCAGCATTATGCTGTCGCCCGCGCAAATGGCGGCTACTGCGGCAATATAATAATGTGGAACTACATGTACAGTTGTCGAATCCACGAAGTAATCATTTCTGTTACTAACGGTGTCGGTTGGCGAAATACTTACAACGCGGGCGCTGTCCATCCCGTAGTTGGGTATATCTACATAGATCTTGTAATCTCCAACAGCCACGCTGTCGAAAACGTAGTTCCCGTTATTATCCGTTGTGGTGCGTGCCGCGGGTTGTCCCCCGGGATTCTTTCCTAATTTCACATCAACTCCTTTCAGTGGAGCTCCCATGGGCGCAAAGCCTCCTCCAATTATTCTGCTTCCAAAAAAGCTGGTATCGGCAATGACCTGTCCTGTAATAATACCCGTGCCGGGGTTCGGAACGATCTCGAGCACCGTAACGTTCTTCCCGCTATTGTGCCCACCCGCGCAGCTGTAGTGCTGGATCACAACCGCCGAATCCCACTGGTATGCCGCGGGTGACGTGCCGTAATAGGTTCCAACCGCGTTTGGATAAACCACGGTGTCGGCAACAATTTTCAAAAAGTAATCTCCATAATAAAGTGAGTTTGTGTAAAAATTACCGCCCGGACTGATAGGCATGATCGCGGTGGTATCACCGGGGCCCGCATTACCCGTTTTTTTTCGGAACAGGTAGGCCTGCCCGCTTCCTAAAGGATTCATCGCCGCGTCGAAGGCCATGCCGCTCAGCGAATCGCCCAGGTTGACGTTGATCGAAGCGGAGGTATAAGCACTGCAACCAAAAATATCATACACGTAAATGCCGATTATAACCGAAGGTGTTGACACCGGCTCAAGCACGATAGAATCTACCGAAGTAGAATAGGTAGCGCTGGTACCGAAATCTGTCCATGTAAAATTATACGGACCCGTACCTCCGGTATAAGCAACGCGTAAGGTGTCGGGCTCTCCCTGGCACACGGTAAGCGCGCTTGCGGTGGCCGTTGCGGTCATAGGAGCAGGTTCGGTGATGGTTACTGTGTCTGAGGTAAGGCATCCGTTGTTATCGGTGATATTGCAGGTATAACTTCCCGCGGGGAATGTGTACACAATAGAACCAAACTCGTTAAAGGGCGGCCAGGCATAGGTGTACGGCGGCGTTCCGCCCGATACAAGCGCTTCGGCAATACCATCGCTTGATCCGTTACAGGTTGTCATGGTAGAACTCATGACCACGTTAAAGGTAGGTGGCTCATTAATAAACATGGCTACGGAATCCTTACAGCCTACCGCGTCTGTAACCACACAGGTATAGTTTCCTGTAGTAAAACCCGTGCCCGGGTTAGCGGCTTGCGCGTCTGACCACAAAAACGTAAATGGGTATACACCGCTACTGGCGGAAACCAGTACGCTTCCATTGGTGCCGGAGTGGCAACTCACATCGGTGATAGAAGAAGAAAGCCCAAGTGGCAAACAGCCTGGCTTTTGAGACTGGTAAATACTGTCAATTTGCGAAGGTGTAAGCAATTGCTGGTAGAACATCACTTCATCGATAGTACCCTCAAAATAATTGGCGGCCCAGGAACTTCCGATATATACGCTGCCGGTACCCGTATAAGGGCCGGTAAGGGTGAATAATTTGATCAACTGGCCATTGCGATATATTTTTGTGCTGAAGTTTCCGTAGTCATAAGTAAAGAACCAATGGTTCCATTCGGTAGAGGAAGCGCCGGTTGAATCGTAAACTCCATCGTTGTAAAGATCGAACCCTATGCTCTGTTCACCGGGAATAGTTCCGGTAAGACCTGTATGCAGCCCCTGGTCTGTCGCAGAGATTCCCTGGCCTACTACAACGTGAAAGTTTGCATCGAGGGTGCTTCGCTTGCACCAGTAGCCTAGAGAAATACTAGTGGTGTTCAGGTTCAGGCTAGGGCAGGTGATATTGCTGCTAACACCGTCGAAGTAATAGGCTGCGTTACTGTTACCATTACGATCGGTAGCCAGGCTGGCTCCATTTACTGTACCGTGATTCCCATTGCCGCTGATATCGCCGGCTGTACCGCCGAAATCGTACCAGGCTATCAATTGTCCGAAAGAAGTATAGCCCAGGAATAAAAGGGCCATGAAGTAGAGTTTTTTCATTGAAAAAGGATTATCCTCAAATATAAAGAATAGCCCAGTAAAAAAGCAAAAAAACCACCCCGTTTTAGGATGGTTTTTTTAAAAAATACGCGTTTTAGGGGAGGGATAGAGGTTATTCGTTAATGGTATTGGTGGTTAGCGCTATATAAGGGCGCTTTACTTTAACCAATCCCTTATCTGCAACCCGCAATTTTCAATCTGCAATCTTTAAGCTCCAATCCCCAATTTTCAATCTGTAATCTGTCACCTTCAACATTCAATCCCAAATCTTCAATCTGTAATCTTCAATCACAGATGGATCACTTCCCCGTAAGCCTGCGCCGCAGCCTCCATGATAGCTTCACTCATGGTAGGATGGGGGTGAACTGCCTTGATCATCTCGTGGCCCGTTGTTTCCAATTTTCTTGCCACTACGATCTCAGCGATCATTTCGGTTACATTAGCACCTATCATATGCGCACCCAATAACTCGCCATATTTCGCATCGAAGATCAATTTAATGAACCCATCACTCGCCCCGGCAGCTTTCGCCTTACCGCTGGCGCTGAACGGAAATTTACCAACCTTAATTTCATATCCTTTTTCTTTTGCAGCCTTCTCAGTGTAACCAACTGAAGCAATTTCGGGCTGACAATACGTACAACCGGGAATATTATTGTAATCAATTGGCTCGGCATGTTGACCCGCAATCTTCTCAACGCAGGTAATTCCTTCAGCACTGGCAACGTGCGCTAATGCTTGTCCGCCCACGCAATCGCCAATGGCGTAATAGCCCGGAACATTAGTGGCGTAAAATTTATCGGTGAGGATCTTTCCTTTGTCGGTAGCAATACCCACATCTTCCAATCCTAAATTCTCAATATTGGCTGCAATTCCTACAGCGGAAAGTACGACTTCAGCTTCGAGTTGTTTATCGCCGTCCGCCGTTTTTACTTTCACTTTGCAGATATCTCCTTTGGTATCTACGCTCTCAACAGAAGCTTTGGTCATGATCTCCATGCCCATTTTCTTGAAGTTCTTTTCCAGTTGTTTTGATACGTCTTCATCTTCAACCGGAACAATGTTCGGTAAGAACTCTACTACTGTAACTTTCGTACCCATGGTAGCATAGAAATAGGCGAACTCAACACCGATAGCGCCCGATCCTACCACAACCATCGATTTGGGTTGCTTTGCTAAGCTCATCGCTTCACGGTAACCGATAATTTTCTTCCCGTCCTGCGGTAAGTTTGGTAACTGGCGCGAACGTGCCCCGGTTGCAATGATAATATGTTTTGCGTCGTAGGTGGTTGTTTTACCGTCGGCGGCTTTTACTTCTACTTTTTTTCCGGGTTTTACTTTGGCGGTGCCCATGATCACATCGATCTTGTTCTTCTTCATCAGGAACTGCACGCCTTTGCTCATCCCGTCAGCTACATCTCTGCTACGCTTTACAACAGCGTTAAAATCGGCCTTTACATTATCAGCATTGATGCCGTAATCTTTGGCGTGGTTGAGGTATTCAAACACCTGCGCGCTCTTTAAAAGTGCCTTGGTTGGAATACAGCCCCAGTTGAGGCAAATACCGCCCAAATTCTCTTTCTCAATAACAGCGGTCTTTAAACCCAGTTGGCTGGCGCGAATGGCAGTAACATATCCGCCGGGACCACTTCCAATTACAATTACGTCGTAGCTCATAGTTTGTTTTAGATACGACGAAAGTAGCTAATTTTTAAAGCTCTCACAATATAAAATTTAAATAGCTTAATAGTTGAAACACAGTGTTTTGTAGTCAATCAAGTAAAGGTTAACTTCGGCTGCGTTATGACAGAATAATCTGAAATCTACAATTCTAAATCAGCAATTCAAAGCCTCTCAAAACTAATAAAGTCGGTAGAATCAATAGGCTCTTTATAACCACCATTCCGCATCATGCTCACAATTTGTCCGCGGTGAAAAGTACCGTGGTTGAACACATGCCAGAAGATGGCAAAATTGTTATTGGTAAAAGGATCTCCCTTGATGCTTTTGTAATCTGTAGATTGGGTAAAATAGCTTTCGCTTTGACGGATTATAAAATCGATCAATCGTTGATCGGTTTCTGCCAAAGCTTCTATTCCGGCCCCACTTTTTCCCGGCATTTTATCCGGAGCAGCTCCACTCATTCGGCAATGCCAGATATAACCCGCATCGGCCATATGCAAAATGGTTTTGCGTATCGAATTAAAACTGGAAATTATTTCTTTATCCAATAATTCCGGAGCTTTGGTGATAATGGTTTGAACTAATTTTTCATTGGCCCAGAAATTATAGCGGGCGTATTTGAAAAGTGTTTCTTTCATTCCATAAATGTAATAAAAGAATTGTTATTCCGGGTCGGCCAGGCCGGGGTGTTCATGGTGCTTATTAAAATTCCCCGACTCATCCGGGTTCTTCGAAACCTTTCTTAAATAAGTGTAAATATCCAAAACCGCTTGGGTATCCATCTTGCAGTAAGCAATTAGATTCTCCTTCAGTTCCTGCTTCTTGAAAATATCCGGCTCTGTCAGATATTCATCATACCCATAAGTGGCAAGAATGCCGGAATTCACAGGAAGCTCGGCGTAAATATCCTTCCCGAAAATGGCATTATGAATTTTCTTCAGCGATGTACTTCCTTTTTGCTGCGGATGATAATATCTAAGGGTAGTGAATATCTCGGCGAGGTCAACGAACTTCTTTTTGATCTTCTCCACATCCTTTTTGTATTGGGGATGATGCTTCACAATATTGTTGAGCGCGGCAATTTCCTGCCCGGTATCAAATACAAGTATGCGTGATACTTTTTCGGCCAGCCCGATCAGTTTTTGTAAGAATAATTCTTCGGGATTACTTTCTTCATCATGAAAAAAGAACGTTTCTTCCGGCGCATCTCCCTCGCGATACAAACGCTGCCACGAAAAAAGAAAGGGTGTTAGTTCAAACGGCTTTTTGCCCTTGTATTTAGGAACTGCAGGCGTGTAAAACTCCATGTCGAGGAACGCGATGGGGTAGCTGATCTTTTTTAAGAATTCGCGTATCCCCGGCCTGTCAATGATCTCCTCATTATTTCTAAAAGAACGAACGTATTTCAGTGAATTACCACTCAGTTCTTCATCCGGAACATCGTTGATATGCAAATATCCTTTCACCAGCCAGTCGCCGGCCTGCTTTTTAGAAACTCCCGATAACTCAAATACATTGTTCACACTCGTATGCTTCCAGCAGGTTCCCATAAAATCACAGGCATACGGACTAAAACAATGCCCTCCTATGGAGATCTGCGGCAATTCATTTTTGTGAAAGGTAGCTTTGGCGGCCGCTATGTGGTGCTTGATGAATTCCACATTCCTCTCCGCGTCTTTCTTTACGGAAGTGATCTTGTAGAGTTTGTGAATGTCCAGCTTATCTTCCAGTACGTAATTCTCGTTGAGGTTGACAATAAAAATATCTTCAAGCTCGGGAAGCGCATTTTTAATGACATAATATTGCAAAGCCGCGTCCATCACGTAAGCGTGACTGATCTTGAGCGAACTTTTTACTTCGTAAGCGTACCATTTTCCATCGCGCTTCACCAGGATATCCATGGCCACCAAAGTCTCATCAAACACAAAAGCCGCTTCGTAAATGGTTGTTTGTCCCGCCGCGATGAGTTCTTTGGTCTTCTCAACTGATTCGGCAAATTTGAAAACGTGCCCGGGACTAACATCTATTCCCCCGGGAAATAATTGCTGGGCCAATGCGCCAATTTTATGTCCGCGGTTAAATACGGCGCGCTTCTCGGGCGGAAGCGGATCTTTTAAATGATAATACTTCTTATAAAGAAAAAATGCTTTTTGACACTGTACAGATCTAAGGAAAGAGGTTTTACTTAACAGGTGCTTATCGCTCACAAAAATTAATTTGGCGTTACCGGCGCAGCTACTTCTTCAACAGGCCTGTTGGCTCGCGTAAAAGAAGAAAGGTTGGTGGTAATAGAGAAATTATGTGCCCCAAAAACAGGACTGTATTGCGAATAGGCGTAGCTGAAATGGAACTTGGATATCTTGAAACCCAGGCCAAAAGAGAAGCCCGCGATGCCTTGCTTATCCGGTAAGATAAGTTCCTTGCGGCGTTTGTAATTGAAACCTACACGTAAATTGAAGTTCTTGGTGATGATGATCTCGTTGGCGAAGATGAAGTGGCGCCCGAGCTTGTCGAAACGCTTTTTCCAGGGGTGTTGTTTGATGGGCTCCTTTGTAAAAGGATCTTCGGTAAGAGGAGGGTTCGCCGGATCGGTATAGGTAAGGTCCCAGATGTTCAAATGATCGTAAACCGCCATTAAACGGAACGGCGCTTTGGGAACTTTGAATGAAGCGCCAACCTGCGCGTTGAAAGGAAGCTTTTCCTTGGTGCCTAAATACGTTTTCCATTGATAACCCATGTTCTTTAAAACACCTGACACAGTAATTTGTTTGGAAGGTTTGTGATAGGTTATTGCCAGGTCAACCGCATTGCCTATAGAAGTGTACTGCGCGTACTGCGAGTAAATGGTCTTTAAAGCCACGCCGTAAGTAACCAATGAATCGCGGTCGTAGGCGTAACTGATGTTCAGGTTATAATCATTGCAGCGGAAAGTGCCTAGTTCCTTACCATACTCATCCCGCTCGCTGAAAGTTCCATAACCCACTTTTTGAATGCCAGCCGCAAAGTGACCAATATTCTTAAAACTACGACCGTAGGCTACATACCCGTAATTAATATCGCCCAGGTATTTCACAAAATTGAAGGACAGAGCATTGCTGGTGCGATCGGAAAGGAGGGCGGGATTCTGGAATGTTACGCTGATATCGTCATCCTTAATAGCGATGGTATTACCTCCCAAAGCCGCCGTACGTGCAGGAATAGGCAGATCAATGAACTTAAAGATGTATTTGCTGCCTATCTGGGCAAAGCTGCTTTGCAGGCAAATAAAAGCGATTATAGCAAATAAGGTTTTTTTCACCATTTCAGGAACGAAAGATAACAAAAAATATTGTGTTAAGCGCCTTATATTGTAAGAGGCTTATTGCACATTTATTATTGATGAAACACGTGTTTCCTCACCCACGATTTGCCCCATTCTTCTTTCTCGGCGTCGCTCCACAGGCTGGGGAAGAAAATGCGCTTCTGGAAGCGGGGCGGCAGGTATTTTTGCCAATTGGTTCCGCCTGTTGCGGCAATATCTTCGGGGTTCTTGTGCAAATAGGCAACGGCAGTCTTGTAGTGCGCCAACGGCCAGTTAATGTTCACATTCACATCCAGGTGATGCAGGGCCTCAATTAATTTCGGGTTCTTTTGGTCGGCCTCGGGCAAACTTTTATAACGCATCCACAGGTTGTTGTTTTTGCGGTCCTTCGCCAGGTTGATGATATGATCGGCGTATTTCTCTTCAAATTGGCGCAGGGTAAGTGTTTTCTTTCCTGTTGCTAATTCGGTTGCTCCTTCTTTCCAGTAAATATGCTCGAACATCTTTTCGATCTCTTCATCCGATGGCACTTCGGCAAACTTTCCGCGATGATCTTTGTGCATTAAATTAGTGAAGGGAGTTGTATAAACCTCTATCATCCGGTACTGCGCGCTCTGGAAACCGCTGGCAGGCAAAAGACTCATCCTGAATTTCAGGAACTGCTCTTTCTCCATACCCTCACTCATAATATCAAAGCTCAAAGCCAGGGCGTCAAAATATCTATTGATCCGCTTCACGCGCGCCAGCATGAAATCAGCCTTCAGGTTCTCATGATCGCAGATCTGCTTGAACTCGTGTATGCTTAACTTAAAATAAAGCTCGGTGATCTGGTGATACATGATGAAGATCTCCTCGTCCGGGATTTTAGTGAGCGGGTTCTGCAGCGATAACAAAGTATCTAAATGAATATAGTTCCAGTAAGTAAGATAATCGCTGTAAAGTAAGCCTTCGAGGTACGAATTGAGGTCTTGCCCCATCGCCGCGTACTTTTGGTCGAGTAACTTTATTTTTTCTATGATCTCCGGCTTTAATTCCATAATTTAATGCAAATTTACGGGCAAAGATAAGCCATATTTTTGGTACCCATGGATGACTTTGGTCAGTATATGAGAAGATGCCTTTTGCTGGCAACCAATGGTTTGGGAAAAGTGGCTCCCAATCCGATGGTGGGATGCGTTATCGTACACAACAATAATATTATAGGAGAGGGCTGGCATCAGCAATATGGCGGACCACATGCCGAAGTGAACGCTATTAATTCCGTAACTGATAAAACACTTTTTCCCCAAAGTACTTTATATGTAAACCTCGAGCCCTGTTCGCATAAAGGAAAGACCCCGCCCTGCGCAGACCTTCTTGTGGCGCATAAAATAAAACGGGTGGTCATCGGTTGTACGGACACAAATCCGATGGTTGCAGGTAAGGGCATTAAAAAACTGAAAAAGGCCGGTATCGAAGTAATAGAAGATGTATTGAAGGAAGAGTGCCGCGACCTGAACAAAAGGTTCTTTACGTATTTCGAAAAAAAGCGCCCCTATATCATTCTCAAATGGGCCCGTACCAGAGATGGCTTCATTTCGCGCAAAGCGCCTTTTAAAAAAGAGGAGAACTGGATCACTACGCCCGAAAGCAAAAAACTGGTTCATCAATGGAGGGCGCAGGAGCAGGCCATCATGATAGGAACCAATACGGCAATTCTCGATAATCCGGAATTAACTGTGAGATTGGTGGAAGGAGAGAACCCGCTCCGCATCGTGATCGACGAGAAGCTCACCATTCCTTTCAGCAGCCATGTTTTCTCACCCGATACCGAAACACTCGTGTTCACATCCATGAACGCGCAGGATAGCGAACATGTAAAATATGTGAAGACCGATTTCTCAAAGAATATACTTCCCTTCGTCATGCAATGCCTTTACGAACGAAAAATAAACTCCATCATCATCGAAGGCGGCGCGCACCTGCTCAACAGTTTCATTGAGGACAACCTTTGGGATGAGGCCCGCATCTTCACAGGCAATAAATTCTTTAAGTCGGGGTTACCATCGCCGCTGGCAAGAGGAAGTGAGATCTCAACAATGACATTTGGAGAGGATGAGCTACGCGTTCTGCGGAATGCTCCGGGCAACTGATCCTTTTATTCTGCCGCTCATCCATATTAGCTTCATTTAAGTTATAAACTTTTGCCGGTGAACAGTTTTGCCCGATAAAAGGTAACTTTTTCTGAAACCTTCTCGTATACCTTACCAAGGAACCTGAATCTCTAACGTAATAAAACATTTCATACCAAAAACCCTTGGTGCCTTGCGCGGGGGCCGGTTCGAACAACAAAAAGCATGTAATATGAGCACACCACACTTAAACCAACAAAAAATATTTCTTTATGAAAACACTATTATTAACGCTTTTGGGCATATGCCTGATGCAAAGCATAACAGCGCAAGCCCCTTCCGGCTTCACGTCATCGACGATTGAGCCGCGCCTCAGTCATGCAGAGCAGGACGCTTACAAGTACTTCCTGCAAAAACATCCCACCTGTTCGGTGGCGGATAAAGAGGAGTTTATTCGTTCGCTGAAAGATATCCCGCAGTCTCCAAACTCCTTAGCAAAGGCCACCCCACCATCACCACAGGCCAGCTGCACCAATATCGACTTCGAGCAAGGCTCCCTGAATGGCTGGACCGCCACAACAGGCTACCATCCCGGTTATAATGCCGGCGGATGTTGCCCAACAGCCGGCGGAGCTCAAACCATTGTTACAGGCGCAGGCACTGATGCCTGTGGCGGCTTTCCGGTGGTAGCCCCCGGCGGAAACTTCTCTGTATTATTAGGGAACAACCAGGTGAATGGTGTTGCCGACCGCCTCGAACAAACCTTCCAGGTAACCGCGGCCAACACCAACTTCAGCTATGCCTACGCGGTGGTTCTACAGGACCCCGGCCACGTTACTGCCGATCAACCCAGCTTCCAGATAGAAATGCTGGATGGTAACGGCCTCCAGATACCCTGTACTTTCTACCAGGTATCGGCAGGGCAGGGTATACCCGGCTTCCTGAATTCTACGAATTGTCCGGGAGCGATCTATAAACCCTGGACAACCGTGAGCGTTGATCTTAGCGGTTATATAGGGCAGAACGTTACGATTCGTTTTACCACCTACGATTGCGCTTTGGGCGGCCATTACGGATACGCTTATATAGATGGCTCATGCAGCAGCTTCAAGATCTTTCAGAATGCAGTGCTGTGCAGCAATTCGCCCGCGGTACTGTGCGCCAATCCCGGCTACGCAACTTATACCTGGAACGGTCCGGGTACAGTAAATGTTCCCGGACAGTGCCTGAGTGTTACTACAGCCGGTGTTTATAGCGTGCAAATGACCTCTGTTACAGGTTGTTCTTCGCCTGTGATAGATTATACTGTGGCCATGAATACGGCTCCGGTTGCGGCCTTCAACCCAAGCAATATCAATGGATGCAATGCCTTTGTTACTTTTAATAACACTTCTACTTACAACGGAAATTATACTAATTACTGGACCTTCGGCGACGGGGATACCTCTACCTTGAGTTCGCCTTCGCATACATACGCGGCTTACGGCACCTATACGGTAACCCTTTATGTGAGCGCGCAGAATGGCTGCTCGGATACCACCCAGCAGGTCATCACCATCAACCCTCCTCCCGTTCCCGGTATGAGTTATACCGGTGTTTGCGAGGGAACTGCCTTCCAGTTCAACGGAACCTTGGCTGGAAATCCTCCCGGGGCAACCTGGAGTTGGAATTTTGGTGGAGGAAACACCTCTTCGGTTCAAAACCCAACCTTTACTTTTTCTTCGGCAGGCACTTACCCGGTATCTTTATCGGCTACTAATAACGGTTGTACCACTACCATTTCACAAAATGTAACGGTGCAGCCAAATCCTGTGCCCGGAGCAATACCCAATACGGTTTGCCTGGGTAACGCTACTACATTTGCCAATACTTCCACCATCTCTTCGGGCACCATTACAACCTGGGCCTGGGATTTTAATAACGACGGAGTTACCGACAACACTACCGGCAATCCGTCCTATACTTTTGCCACGGCCGGAACTTTTAACGTAAGTCTTAGCGCCACCAGCAATTACGGCTGTACGGCCACCACCACAACACCCGTGGTTGTTTTTGGTCTGCCCAGCGCGGCATTCACTACGCAAAACAATTGCTTCCAAACTGCATCGCAGTTCACCAACTCATCCACAGCGCCAACCGGGGCTTTTATCACTCAGTATAGCTGGGATTTTGGTGACGGAACTACTTCAACCCTCCAGCAGCCTACGCACGTATATACCACGCCGGCCGCTTACCAGGTTCGCCTCGAGGTTACAACCAACCAAACCTGCACCAATTTGGTGATCAAGCCGCTCACCGTGTATCCTCTGCCCGTAGTGAATTTCACGAGCAACCAGGTTTGCGAGAATCAAACGACCCAGTTCAGCGGAACTTTGAACGGTGGAACAACCGCGGCCCAATGGAGCTGGAACTTCGGAACTTCGTTCTCCAACCAACAGAATCCTTCCCACGCTTTCGGCACCTGGGGTAATTTCCCGGTAACGTTATCGGCGACCGATAACAACGGTTGCTCAGGTGCCAATACGCAAACCGTAACTATACATCCTGTGCCTGTGCTCAATATCTCTTCGGGACCGGTATGTTTTGGAAAAACGACTGCGTTCAACAACGCTTCCTCCATTCCTTCCGGCTCCATCACGGGCTGGACCTGGGATTTCAATTCGGATGGGATCATTGACAATACTTCTATGGCCCCCTCCAGCACATTCCCCAACAGCGGCACCTTTACGGTTACAGTAACCGCTACGAGCAATAATGGTTGTGTTTCTTCTTCTACCTTACCCGTTACTGTGTATGGCTTGCCTGTGGCGAATTTCTCAGCAAACAATAATTGCCTCCATGCACCATCCGTTTTCACCAACAGCTCTTCGGCTCCAAATGGAGCGTTCCTGAGCCAGTACAGCTGGAATTTTGGTAATGGCGTAAACGCAACCAGCGCTTCGCCGGTTTACACGTATTCCACCGCCGGTACTTACCCCGTTACTTTAACGGTGACCACCAACCAGGGTTGTACCGCCAATGTAAATTCCTCAATTACGGTGTATCCTTCGCCACTGGTTAATTTTACCGCACCCAATGTTTGCGCTAACCAGAACATGGCACTCACCAATCAAAGCTCTATCGCTACCGGATCTATTACCGGATATAGCTGGGACTTTACTGCCGATGGAACCGCTGATGCAAACTCCATCAACGCCATTCATACCTATCCTAACGGCGGTACCTACCAGGTGGAATTAATGGCTATATCGAATTTCGGTTGTAAAGACTCCGTAACAAAACCGGTAACCGTTCACCACAATCCTGTGGCTAATTTCTATGCGCCGTCTGTTTGCTTAGGAAATTCAGTGCAATTTCAAAACCTGAGCTCTACCCAGAGTGGCACGATCACGGCATGGGACTGGGATTTCACCAGCGATAACACGATCGATAACCTGGCTCAAAACCCGAGCCATTTATACACATCAGCCGGTCTTTTCCTGGTAACATTACATGTACAAACAAACCTGGGTTGCGTAAATACGAACAAAAAGCCGTTGCGTGTAAATGCAACCCCTGTTGCGGATATTGCCGTAACTCATAATGCGGGATGCGAAGGCAATATGTGTGTGGGCATGATCAACAATACGAGCATCGTCAGCGGCTCTATAGCAAGCTGGCAATGGAATTTTGACGATGGAACAACTTCTAACCAGAACTCACCGGTACATTGTTTCAAAGCAGGCAGTTTCATTGTTTCTCTTACAGTTGTTTCCGATAGTGGTTGCAGCGATAAAGCTACTGCCACCAGCGCCATTGTCGTTTATCCTAAACCACAGGCGGGATTCGACTTCACCAATAACAACCTCGACGTGCTCGATGCCGCCACAGGTGTTGTAAGTACCGCCACCGGCGCCACCGGTTATGTGTACTTTATCTCTGACGGAACTGTTGTAAATGGCCAGCCTAACTTTCAACATAACTTTGGCAATGAGAATCCACAGGCTTATACCGTGGTACAGGTTGTTACCAGCAGTTACGGGTGCAAAGACACCATCATCAAGACCATTGATGTGAAGCCGGGCTTTACGTTCTACATCCCCAATGCTTTCTCTCCAAATGGAGATGGTATGAATGATACCTTCAAAGGTACAGGCATAGGCGTGAAGGAATATAGTTTGATGATCTACGATCGCTGGGGCAACCTGGTATTCATCAGCAACGACCTGGAGACCGGTTGGGACGGAAGATTTAACAGCGGAGAAGAAGTTTCGTTGCAAGACGTGTTTGTTTGGAAAGTGAACCTGCGCGATGAGAGCAACAAGTACCATGATTACGCCGGTACAGTTTCCCTGATAAAATAGCCCTTGAACTGATCTATTTTTTGTGTGGTAAGAGCCCCTCCCCGGAGGGGCTCTTTATTTCGGGAACCTGCTGTTCAAAAATGGAATTACATGTATTCTTTTAACGGTGAATACCAGGAAGGTAGGCTTGGCATGGGATTTTCGACAATAAGTAAAATCTGAGGTCATGAAAAAGTTCAATAAAACAGAAATGACAACCCTCGTTAAATGCACGAGCAATCTTTTTGCCGAAGGCTACAAAGAGAACTTCGTTGCCAAAGAGAATGGTCTTCACGCGCCTACGAATGATACCTTATATAAACCGGAAGAAGTTAAGATCGCGAGCTTTTACCGTTTTGAGGGAGAAAGCGACCCCGCGGATAACAGCGTGCTGTACGCCATAGAAACCAACGATGGAAAGAAAGGAATGCTCATAGACGCTTACGGAGCCTACGCCAACCCGCTGGTGTCAAAATTCATAAACCGTGTAGATGAGATCACTAAAAAAGATCACATGAACGAGCCGGTTGCCTGACGAAAAGATTAAAGTTATTTAGAGAGTCCCGACTGGAATGGCCGGGACTTTTTCATTAAAGCCGGCCTGGAGAAGATGTAGAAATTAGTTGAGGTGGCAATTGGAATAAAGCGTAATTTGCTTCTTTAAAGCAATTGAGAAATGACTAAGGAGAAGATGCCCAAAAGCTTATTGCGGAATGCGAAGACAGTGACCTATCTTGAAACACTGTTCAAAATTTTGCCGGAAAAGGAAAGCCTTAATGCGGATTACGCCACCCTAAAAATGAAGATATTCGAATGGTTGCTTCTTTCGGGTCCCAATCGTTTTGATATGACGGCGAGTGAGTCAGGCCTGTTCGAGGAATACTCGCACAAGGCCTATGCCCTGGTGCGTGCAAAGAAAGATCTGAGTGCCGAAGAAAAGGTCTTTGTAGAACAACACGAATTCTTCTTTAAAAATTAACCGGACCCTAATTGGTATTTGGCTGCTCAATTGTCGCTCTTTCCCGAAGGGACCACTATGTGGCAAAGGGGACCGTCATAACAATCCCGCAAGGCGGGATGTTGTCGAGGGGATCCTTCGAAGGAAGATGCTATCAGTGAGTAACGACCATCTTCAGCGTCCCCGCGCTGTTCCCGTCAACAACCAGCGTAGCAAAATAGGTCCCGTTAGCCAAAGCGCTGCCATCAAACTGGGCCCCGGTCTTGCCACGCTCCAGTAGGTGAATGGTTTTAATGCGCGCGCCGGTCATGTCGCTGATCGTGAAGTAAGCATCTTTCACTTCCGGAGTTAGATAAGCTTCCAAAGTAGTAAAGCTGCTGAATGGATTCGGGTAATTAGTGATCAGTTTGGGTTTCTCTTCCTTCACCTCATTCGCTTTTTTAGCAGCCGCATATTGCTCGTCGTCGCCAAGTAATTTGATGTCGACGCGGCGGTTCCAGGCTTTGCCTTGTTCGGTGCTGTTGGTGTAGGCGGGAGCGCTTTCTCCTTTGCATTCAATGATCAAACGATCGGTAGAAATGCCTTTGCTGTTGAAATAATCGGCAACCGCGTTGGCGCGGCAGCAGGATAATTGTTCGTTCAATTGCTCAGAACCTTCATTGTCGGTGTGACCGGTAATGAGGATCTTTCCTTTTTGTGTTTTGTACTGCGCGGCGAGGCCGTTCAAAAATGTTTTGTATTCTTTCTCCAACTCACAGCTGTTCTTGCCAAACAAGGCACTGTAACTCTTTTTGTAAGAGATAAAGCTTTTTCCTTCGATCAGCACGCCCGAATCATACGAATTATCCGACACATCGGCGATCGCTAATTTGATATGATAGGTCTCGTAAGGTTTTACGGGTTGACGGATCTGCATCAGTTTGGTCAAACCGTCGTATTCAATACCAATTTGTCCGCCCGCGTTACTGATGTAATAAGAAGGATAGGAGGGACGGGCGCCGCCGGTATAATTCGACCCGTTATTGATCGTATTTACACTCACGGGAATTTCTGTTCCGGGTATAACTGCGAGGTTCTTTTCGGTACTAATGCCCTCGCCTGTGATGAAGAAAGCGAACACATCATTGTAGTCGGTTCCCACAAACTCATCATACTCTTCCGAACAAAAAACGTAATTGAAACTTAAAGTATCAGCGGTTGGAACTATGTCCATCTCTAAAACGCAGGCATCAAAGGTTTTTTTTCCGCTCTTCAAAAGCTTTTCCAGCTCATAACTACGGGTGGTAGGCTGTTCATGTACATCGGTCCTGAACTCCTGCATATCATGGCGGGCGTTCGACATGCCGGGACTTGTATTGGCGCCGCTCAGCGCGGTGATACCGCCCGTGGTCATGATCAAACCCTTTTTCATGCCCAGCGTAAGTTTATTGTCCTCAAAAAAACCAAAGGCCTCATCCGATGGCGTTTTGCTGATAGAATAACTCTTGAGGATGATCCCTTCGCCCACCAGCGACTGGAACAGGTTCTGGTTGCTGAAAGAGCCGCTGCCCTGGCTTTTGTAAACTTTAATGGCTCCCTGTGTTTGGGCGGTTGCCGCGAAAGTAAGGGATAAAATAAGGGCGGAAGTAGTAAGTAGTTTATTCATCTGGCTTGGTTTGTTAAATAGAGATGCTTGGTTATACTAATTTACATAAGGGCAGGTTACAATTTTTTAAATGGCTGTTAATTAATGCTAAACACGCTAAGCTTTGAACGAAAAGCGTGCCGAAAAGATACAGCCGCCAGTTAGATTGGTCTCACGGCTTTGATCTTATACCATCGCATGATCGGTCAAAAAAAATTACTCACAAAAGCGGATACATTCGAGCCTTGTTTTTTTAATCAAATACTTGATAATTAAATAATTATGATAATTCAGGTTGTAAGTATCCTCATATTCCGGATAAACCAATCTGCAGAAGGTTCTGTTGTGGATAAAGGCTAAAAAAGCATGAAACTCCTCTTGTAAAACTATTGCTATTTTTCTGTGATTTTTTGAAACTATAAATTTTTAAGCACGTTTAATCATATAGGACGCAACGATTAGATTAATGTAACTTTTAACGAAAGGTTGCTTATTTTTAGAAAGACCAAACGCATGATCAAACCCTTATGTTCCCCTCCCCGATAAAATATTTTTTCTGCTTCATTTCCGGCTTCATCGCATCAAGTTCTTTTGCGCAATCTGTAGGGGGCACAACTTCGGGAGCCGCTTCCTTCTGCGGTACATCAAGTTCCGGTTTTATTTCGGTAACTTCATATAGCGGAAGTGTTTTATACTGGGAATCGTCAACCAATGGCGGCGTTACCTGGAGCAACATCGGGAACGTAACGCCTAACCAGAGTTATTCCGGCCTTACTCAAACTACTTGTTACCGTGCGGTGGTGCAAAGCGGATCTTTGCCGGCGGATACTTCTACTGTTTCCTGCATCACTGTTTATCCGCCAACTGTTCCCGGTACGATCAGCGGGGGCGGAACTTTTTGCGGAGGCACCGGTTCCGGAACGCTCACCCTCAGTGGTAATACAGGCGCGGTTCTTAACTGGCAATACTCCACCGATGGTGGTCTCAACTGGACAACTCTTACCAACACAACCACGTCTTTAACTTATACCAACATCACACAAAATACGATCTACGAGGCCGTAGTGCAAAACACTTCGTTTTGCGCTATAGACACATCCACTCAGGCAAGCTTTACCGTTACTGCTGTTTCCAATGCCGGAACGTTGAATCTCTCCGGAAATGATTCTGTTTGCATGTTCCTCAACAGCGGTTCCGTTAACCTAAGCGGTAATACAGGCCAGGTAATTGGTTGGCTTTCTTCTACAAATGGCGGTTCAAGCTGGACACCGATCAACAACACAACCCTAACGCAATCTTTTTCCAATCTTTTTCAAAACACTTTGTTCGAAGCAATTGTTCAGAACGGAGCTTGTCCTCCGGATACCACACCTGCCATCGGCCTAACGGTTCTCGTCCCGCCTACAGTTAACGCGGGCCTTGACACGACCCTATTGAGCGGACAAAGTGTAACGCTGAATGGATCCGGAAACGGAACACCTTTCTGGATACCCACAACCGCTTTAAGTGATCCTGCAATCTTTAACCCGGTTGCCAACCCGGCGTCGACAACCTCTTACATATTGGTGGTGACTGACGCGTTCGGTTGTTTGAATTCAGACACGGTAGTGGTCAATGTTACTGTGCCCACATTTACCGGCACTGTTTCTAACTTTTTTACTCCGAACGGAGATGGCATCAATGATGCGTGGTTCATACAAGGTATCCAGGGATACCCGAACAACGAAGTGTTTGTTTACAATATTTACGGTAACGAAGTTTTCTCAAAAAAAGCGTATACGAACGATTGGAAAGGAACGTATGGAGGAGGAGAGCTCCCCGATGGAACTTATTATTATGTGATCAAATTTTCGAACCCGGAAAAAACACTGAAGGGTTCATTGGACATTATCAAGAAGAAATAGCATGAAGCAATTTTATACATGCTTATGGATCCTTATGTGTTGCACCCTTCGGGCCCAGCAGGTGGGAATGTATAATCATTATTTCTTCAAGCCTTTTGTTTACAATCCCGCGTTCGCAGGGCAGGGCAACAATGCCCAGGTGATGCTATTGAACCATTCGCAATGGGTAGGCTATGCTGGCGGACCACAAACGCATTTACTTACTGCCGACGGAGCCATCACTGAAGACAAAGCCAGCGTTGGGATCATTTTGCTGAATGAAAGAAGAGGGATATTTCAACGAACCGGAGGAAGCGCGGCATATTCCTACCGCTTAAAGATCAATGACGACACATATTTTTCACTTGGACTTGCCCTGGGTGCTGTGAATCAAACGATAGACTACACAAAAGCGGTTGCCGAGAACTGGAACGATCCAACTCTGTTCTCGGGCGCTCAGCAAAAGACAAGCCTCGATGCCAACGCGGGGATCGCTTTTGGATGGAAAGGTTTGCAGGTAGGGCTTTCCGTGCCGCAGGTGCTAGCTAATAAGATGAATTACGTGGACGACAGCACGAACCGTACTTTCTATACCCAGGCCCGTCATTACATGGCTTCGCTCGGGTATAAAATAAATATTTCTGAAGAGAGGGGTATTTCAGTAACTCCTCAGGCCCTGGTGCGGATAGTGCCTAACGCGCCATTTCAGTTCGACGGCAACCTGAATTTAGCCTGGCAGGATAAGTTCTGGCTGGGCGCGACCTATAAAAGTAATTACGCTATTGCCTTGAACGCCGGAATCACTATACATAAAAAACTGAGTGTAGGTTATTCCTATGATGTGATCACCGGCTCTATCGGAACCTATTCGGGTATAAGCCACGAGATCATGGTAAATTTCAGGTTTGGATCGAAAAAAGAAACTGAAGTTCCGAAAGAAGAATCCGAAACTAAACAAATCGCTGCCAACCAAACGCGGGTAGACAGCCTGCAGGAAGAGCTCGACAATAATAAAGAAAGAGTCAAGCAGCTAAAAGCCCGGTTGGACGAGCAGGCCAAAGCCCAGCAGGAAATGCAGGAGCAGATAGCTGCTTTACAAAGTGTGCAATCGAAACAGGCAACGAACAATGCTTTGAACGCTGACAACACAGGTGTAAATACCGGATCAAATGAACCCGGCAACACATCTTCGCAATCAACAGGGAATAATTCCTCAAGCGGAGGAAACAAAAATACGGCTCCTGCTAAGACCCTGGGCAATAAGGAACAGGTAAACACAACCGATCAATCTATTAATTCTTACCCCAAAGATCCTGCTAACCCGAGCGATCTGGCCATGAAACAACATGTAAAACATGAGCTGGAAAAGAATATTGAGATAGCGAATGACGATGCGAAAAGTTTTAAGAACAGTAATAACGGTGCTGCAAAACCGGGGTATTACATCGTTGTGGGTACATTCTTTTACCGTGATTTCGCGATGGCGGAAATGCAGCGATTCATTAACAGGGGATATGCCGGAACAAGTTGGGTCTATTCAGAACCAAGGCAGTTCAATTATATTTTTGTTGAGCGTCTTGACGCGGAAGGAAGCGCGGTAAATAAGGTGAAAGAAATTAAGAGCAAAGGATACACCGACGCGTGGATCCTTCAATTGAAGTAGAAATTTAATGACCGAGGTCATGAGAACGAAAATTAGTTGGTTGATAGTGGCGCTCTGGGCGTTTTCTGCGATAGGCTTTGCGCAATGCGGGCCGGGTGTTCCTACATTTACGGTAAACCTTACGGGAAACCCCGGCGGAACCTGGCTCAGCCCGAATGTGGTACGTAATGATAATTGCTGTGGCACCACAAACCCGGATAATTGTATAAAATTCATCATTACTCTCGATCCCAATGCAACTGGAATCGCTTTCAGTATTGCTTCAGGCGCTGTTCCGGGCGGCGCACTTTTTTACCAGATAAATTGCGGGCCTCCATCCGCACTGGGATCACCGATCTGTTTAACCGGCGTAGGCCCGCATATTCTTACTTTCTGCAAACCGGGTAATAATGCCAACGTGTATCAGATCACATCCATTCCCGCTGCAGTTGGAGGAACCAATGTGACCGTGAACGATGGCTGCATAGATACCTTGCATGCCACAGGCTTCAATCCATCAACCGTTACGTGGAATTCTATTTTTCCGGGAGCGCCTGGCGCGTATAACAGTTATCTTTCCTGCACGAGCGGATGCCTGAACCCCATCGTTACCGGTTCGGGCACATTACCACCTTATGTAGATTATGTTGTTTGCGGCCAGCCGGCTGCGCAGTGTAATTTCGCTACTGTATGTGATACAGTGCGCGTTACCTTCAACCCAACTTTGGGTGTAACCATAGTTCCGGTGAATCCTACCATTTGTTTTGGACAAACCTCCACAACGATCACAGCTACAGGATCCGGCGGAACTCCACCTTACTCGTATCTATGGAACAACATAAACCCATCACAAACTATCAATGTCGGAGTGGGTACCTACCAGGTTCAATTATCAGACGCTTCCGGTTGTCCACCTACTTACGCCTCGGTCACGGTCACTGCATTTTCGGTGGCAATTGCCGCCAATGCCGGGGCCGATCAAATAAAATGTTCGCTAAGCCCGCTTACAACTTTGAACGGAAGTGTGGCAGGCGCAAGCGGTGGTGTATGGAGCGGCGGAGCCGGTACTTTTAGTCCGGGCAACACAACACTAGCGCCTGTAACCTATTCTCCAACCCCCGCAGAAATAAGCGCAGGACAGGCAACACTTATATTAACCACAACCGGAAACGGAACTTGTCCGGCCGCGAAGGATACAGTGAAAATAACCTTCAGTCCGTTCACAGGCACAGTCACACCAAACGTTACCAACGTAAGTTGTTTTGGCGGCACTAACGGAAGTTCAACCGTTACAGTGGGTGGTGGAAATGGTCCCTACACCTATACATGGACGACCGTTCCTACGCAAACTACATCAACAGCCTCGGGACTGGGACAAGGAACTTATTCGGTGAATATTACCGATGGAATAGGCTGTACTTTTCAAACAACGGTTTCGGTTACGCAGCCAACACCACTTGCTGTTTCGAATACAGTAACGAATGTTTCCTGTTCGGGCGGGAGTAACGCAACGCTGAGTGTGACACCAAGCGGCGGAACACCGGCCTATACTTATTCCTGGTCGCCCGGCGGGCAAACAACATCTTCTATAGGGAGTCAGCCTACCGGAACATATACGGTAAGAGTTACAGACTCGAAAGGTTGTGTGATCACCGCCACGTATACTGTTACGCAGCCAACTCCACTCTCCACAATTCCTACGGCTACCGATGTGAGTTGTAACGGTGGAAATAATGGCGTTGCAAGCGTGACCGCGTCTGGCGGAACTGCGCCCTATACGTATAGTTGGAGCCCTTCCGGAGGAACTGCATCAAGCGCTTCAGGTTTATCAGCTGGCACTTATAGTGTTTTGGTGACAGATGCAAATGGATGTACCATTACGCAAACTGTTTCAGTAACGCAACCAAGCCCCTTATCAAGCACGGTTGCTGTTACGAATGAGACCTGCGATTATTTGAATAACGGATCGGCCACGGTAACCGCTTCCGGTGGAACACCCGCTTATACTTATACCTGGATGCCCGGTGGACAAAACACTGTCGGTATTTCTTCGCAGGGAGCAGGAACTTATACCGTAACTGTCAGGGACAGCAAAGGATGTATTGTAACGAATTTCGGAACCATCACGCAGCCCGCCACTTTAACTGTTACCACTATCAGTCAATCCAACGTAAGTTGTTTTGGCGGCAGCAACGGTTCGGTAACGGCCAACCCCGGTGGAGGTACTCCCGGTTATACCTATAGCTGGACGCCCGGTGGATCGACAAGTGTTACTGCAACAGGTCTTTCCAACGGAACTTATACGCTTACGGTTACGGATCTTAACGGATGTATCGCGCAGAACACAGTTGCCATCACACAGCCGCCGGCCCTTTCATTAAGTTCTTCTGTAAGTAACGTTTCCTGTTCCGGCGGAAGTAATGGTTCAGTAACGGTAACTCCATCCGGCGGTACGCCCACTTATTCTTATGTATGGATGCCCGGTGGACAAAACACTTCTACGGTCAGCGGTTTATCGAGCGGTATCTATACCGTTACAGTAACAGACACCAGGAATTGTACGATCTCATCAACATTTACTGTAACGCAACCTTTGCCTGTTACTGTTACAATAACTGCAACTCCGGCACTTTGCTTTGGTGCAAGTAATGGAACTGCCGCTTCAACAGCAAGCGGTGGAACACCGGGGTATACTTATAGCTGGACACCATTGGGTGGAACGGGCTCAAGTGCTTCCGGGTTAGCATCGGGCACGTATACTTTAATAGTAACAGACACTAAAACCTGTACAGCCACGCAAACAGTTACGATTACACAACCAACCGCACTTGCAGCCACGACCTCGTTCACAAACGAAACCTGCGATTACCTGAACAACGGATCCGCTTCCGTTTCGGCTTCGGGCGGAACGCCTGCCTTTACTTACACCTGGATGCCGGGTGGACTCAACACATCTTCTATCAGCGGCCAGGCAAGCGGAACTTATACCGTGAGCATTAGGGACGCTAACGGATGTTTGCTTTCTGTAACGGCAACCATTTCTCAGCCGGTGCCAATAGCTATATCGTTCACCAACCAGGTCAATGTAAGTTGTTTTGGAGGAAGTAACGGTTCAATAACGGGAAGCGCCACAGGAGGAACGCCCAACTATACTTACTCATGGATGCCGGGTAGTATGGCAGGAGCTAACATCAATAATCTTCCTTCTGGCACCTATACGCTTACCGTAACAGACGCGAACAGTTGCACTGCGCAAAACACAGTTACCATTACGCAACCTGCGGCTCCTTTGTCGGTTACCGTTACATCGGTGCCCAATACCTGTTACGGAGGTTCTAACGGCTCGGCGACAGCCGGAGCTTCGGGTGGAACCGCGGGTTATACCTATAACTGGATGCCCGGAGGTGTAAGCTCCGCTACATTGACCGGTGTTCCGGCGGGAGCGTATACAGTTGTGGCTACTGATACAAAAGGATGTACTGCCTCCAACGTAGTTGCGGTAACGCAGCCTTCGCCAATTTCGATAACAACCGGAAGCGTTAACTCTACCTGTGGAAATTCAAACGGATCTGCCACAGCTTCCGCATCGGGCGGGCTTGGTCCTTATACCTATACCTGGGTACCGGGAGGGGTTACAAGTGCTACTTTAACCGGAGTGCCTTCCGGATCTTATACAGTTCAGGTAAAGGATGCGAATGGTTGCCCGGCCGTGCAAATAGTAAATATCAATGATAATGGAGGTCCTGTGGCTACGATCTTTGGTGTAACGCATGTTACGTGTAACGGAGGATCCAATGGCTCAGCTACCGTTTCTGTTGTTGGAGGTTCAGGAACAATTTCCTATACGTGGACACCACTTGGTGGTAATGGAACAGTGGCTACCGGTCTGCCTGCCGGAACCTATGTTGTTTTAGTGAGCGACACCAACGGCTGCCAGGCTCTTGCCACAACAAGCCCCGGCATCAATCAGCCACCTCCTATTGTAATAGCTATGACAACAACCAATGTAAGTTGTTTTGGCGGAGTGAATGGTTCGGCTACTGCCAGCGCGAGCGGCGGTACACCGGGTTTCACCTACTTGTGGCAACCGGGAAATATTGCCGGCGCTACTATCAGTGGGTTGCCTGCCGGAACTTATACTGTGCAGGCTACTGATGCAAATTCCTGTACACAAACGCAAACGGTAACTATTACGCAGCCCACACTGGCACTTTCTGTAACGCCTTCTTCAAACCCGGTTTCCTGTTTTGGTGGATCCAACGGCTCCGTATCTTCTACAGCTGCAGGAGGTACATCGCCGTATAATTATACCTGGTTGCCGGGTGGATTTAGCGGGCAAAATATTTCCAATCTTCCTGCTGGTAATTATACCATAAACGTTGTTGATAACAACGGTTGCACCGCTTCGAACACCATTGTGGTAAATCAGCCAACCCCTATTGCTCTTACAACCGCAAATGCCAATTCTACCTGTGGTAATCCAAACGGACAGGCTTCTGTGAACGCTTCAGGCGGAACACCGGGCTATACTTATTCATGGACACCGGTAGGTGGAACGGCAAGCACAGCTTCCGGATTGAGCTCAGGCTCCTATACGGTGGTTGTTACTGATCTGAATGGTTGCAAGGATACGGCTAATGTTACCGTGAGTAATACGCCCGGCCCAACGGTTACTGTCATTTCCAATACGCCTGTTTCGTGTAACGGAGGATCTAATGGAACAGCCACTTCGAATGTAAGTGGTGGAACAGGAGTCATCACCTATACCTGGTCGCCTGCCGGAGGAAATGCTTCGGTTGGAAGCGGCATGAGTGCTGGTGCTTATAGTGTAACCATCAGTGACGCCAACGGATGCCAATCGGTAGCCACCACAACCATTACAGAACCGCCGGTGATCCTTGTCAACGTAAGCGTTGGTAATACAAGTTGTTTTGGCGGAAGTAACGGATCAGCGACTGTAACAGCGGGCGGAGGAACTCCCGGTTATACCTATGTATGGCTGCCCGGCGGAACTACGGGTTCAACAGTGGGCGGTTTGTCGCAGGGAAATTATACCGTGCAGGCAACAGACGCCAATCTTTGCGTGGCCACGCAAACTTTTGTTATTGGCCAACCCGCGCCTCTTACCGCTTCAGTTTCGGCAACTACCAATGTAAGTTGTTTTGGAGGTAATAACGGAACCGCGACCGTGAACGCAGGTGGTGGAACTCCATTCTATAATTATTCGTGGGTGCCCATAGGAGGTAATAGTTCTATCGGCACAACCCTTTCGGCTGGTAATTATACGGTAACCGTTACTGATGCAAACGGTTGCGTTACAAGTGCAACCACAACCATCACGCAACCAACATTAGCCCTTTCAGCAACAAGCAGCGCTAACGGAACAAGTTGCTTTGGCGGATCAAATGGAACCGCAACTATAACTCCGGTTGGAGGAACTCCCGGTTACAGTTACCAGTGGAGCCCGTTTGGAGGCAGCGGTCAAAGCGCCAGTGGACTAACTCCCGGAAATTATAACGTACTGGTTAACGATGTGAACGGTTGCGTAACAAACGTTTCTGTTGTTGTGGGGCAGGGAGCTCCTATAACAGGATCGCTGCTCGTAACCAATCCTTCCTGCGGTTTTAATAACGGCTCTGCCATATCACAAATATCCGGTGGAACGCCGGCTTACACGTATTCGTGGATCCCGTCGGGAACTACAGGCGCTAATCTCAGTGGGGCAGGCCCCGGAAATTATACTTTGCAGGTTACCGATGCTTTGAACTGCGTTGAGAATTTCACAGCAACACTCACCAATATTCTAGGCCCTTCGCTCGCGCTTGTCTCAACCGGAAGTGTTTCGTGCTTTGGTGGTAACAACGGCAGCGCAACGATCAGCATCTCGCAGGGAACTTCACCATTCACTGTAAACTGGTCGCCCTTTGGAGGAAGCAGCACAACTGCCGGTGGTTTGATAGCCGGAACTTATACTGCTACTGTCACCGATTCTTTAGGATGTGTGAATACGATCACTGCTACGATCATTGAACCTACGCAGGTGGGCCTCTCGGTGGTTTCTGTCACAACCGTTTCGTGTAACGGTGGCAGCAACGGATCGATCACAGTAGCCGGAACAGGTGGGAACCCGGGCTACACGTATTCCTGGAATCCAGCCGTATCTACCGGAGCAACGGCGAATAATCTTGCCGCAGGTACTTATACGGCAATGGTAGCCGATCAAAACAATTGTCCAACCGCTATTTCTTTGATCATCACTCAGCCCACGCCAATCACTTCCACAGTCAGCGCTGTTACAAACGCCGTTTGTTTCAATTCAACCGGTAGCGCAACGCTCACCGTATCAGGTGGTACTCCCGCATATTCTTATTCATGGAACAGCAACCCCGTACAAACAGGAAATGTTTTACAAAATGTGAACGCGGGAACTTATACCGTGATCATCACCGATGGTAACGGTTGCCAGGCGCAGAATTCTGTGAATATCACACAGCCTGCTCAAATGATGACCTCCGCAAGTGTCAATGATACGGTTTGCGCGGGACAAAGCGGAACCATCTCGGCTTCGGCCAGCGGGGGTTCGGGCGGCTATTATTATACCTGGCAGCCGGGTGGGATCATTAACGCAGGAACCCTCACAGTGAACCCACCCAACTCCACCACCTATACCGTTGTGGCCTACGACCAGAACGGCTGCGCGGGTAATCCCGATACGGTTTCGGTTATTACCTATACTTTATCTCCCGGCGCAGTGCAAACACATGGCCTAAGCCCGATCTGCCCCGGAACCAGTTCAACTATCTATGTTACTGTGAGCGGAGTGACCGGCCCTCTAACCTACACCTGGAGTCATAACCTCGGAAATACCGCGGGTGCCTATATGGTTACTCCAACAGCAAACACCACGTATTACGTTACCGTGAAGAACGCCTGCGGCATCAGTGTAACAGATTCTATACAGATCCTTATCAACCCGCAGCCTACGCTTGTCCTTTCAACCGATACCAACAATATCTGCGTGCCGGGCACCGTACAATTCTTTGATAACTCCATCACCGGAAACGTCAATGATCCGATCACTTCCTGGTACTGGACCTTCGGCGACGGAACATCTTCTTCAGCTCAAAATCCAACGCATTATTATTCCTCGCCCGGAACTTACCCTGTAACGCTGTCGGTTGGAACCAACGGAGGGTGCGCGGCCAATAATACGTCGGCTCCATATGTTCTTTACGCGTGGCCATATCCTAACGCGGCGTTCACGCTAAGTCAGTATACATTGGATATTCCATATGATCAATTGCAGCCTATCAATCAGTCTTCCGGAGCGATCATCTATAATTGGAATTTTGGGGATGGAGGTGTTGCCACCGGTTTGAATCCAACACATATGTATACAGTGGTGGGGGTCTACCAGGTGCAGCTGATCGCCATATCCAATCATGGTTGCGCAGATACAGCTTACCAGCAGGTTACAACTACTTCCGATGTGGTATTCCCTAACGTATTTACGCCTAACCCCGATGGTTCCAATGGAGGAACTTACACCTATGGCAATACCAATAACGACGTGTTCTTTCCTTACACATCCGGGGTTAGCGAATTTAAATTCCAGATCTTTAACCGTTGGGGAGAACTGATCTTTGAATCGAACGATGTGAAGATAGGCTGGGACGGTTATTACAGGGGCAAACTCTGCCAGCAGGATGTGTATGTGTGGAAAGCCTATATCAAATTAAATAACGGAAAAATATTCAATAAGAGCGGCGATGTTACTTTACTTCGATAAAAAAACACTGGTATGCCTGTGCTTCCTTGCTTCGGTTACCGTGGCGCAGGTTACCGCGCACAAGGATAAGAAGGTTTATTTCAAAGCCGATAACGCGTTTGATTATGGCGATTACTTCAACGCCATGCAAATGTATGAATCACTTTACCATCTAGACAGCACGGGTAATGAACTTAACTTTAAGTTGGGTATATGCAATTATCAATTAAAAAAGTTTCGTGCCAATTCCCGAAAATATTTTGATCGTGTTTCGCCGGAAGCGTACCCGGAGGTGAATTATTACCTGGGATCATTGAATCATATTGATCTTAATTTCGAGAAGGCGATCTATCATTTTCACCAATACCTCGCCAATAAGGATGACAACCGTGAGCATACGAACAAGGAAATTGAGGACCTGATAGAAAAAAGCCATGTGGCCACCCTCTTTATGTCTAAGCCCGATGAGAGTGTTGTGATAGAGAACCTGGGCGATAAGATCAATACCGAATTTGCAGAATACGGTCCGTTGATCCCCGCCGAGGAAAATTTCATCATCTTTACCGCGCGTCGCAGCAATCATGTGTACCAGAATAAGGATGTGCTGGGTGATTATTTTGAGGATATCTATGTTTCGAAGCGGATAGATAGTACCTGGGGCGCACCTACCATGCTTGACACAAGCATCAACAAATCTTATCATGACGCGGCTACCGGGCTTTCGGCCGATGGAGAAAAATTACTGTCCTATCACACAAGTCCGGACCATATACACGGGCATATCTACGAAAGTACCTTAGCAAACGGAACCTGGACGAGCCCTGAGTTGGTACATGCCCATGTGAATTCGGAAGAGTTCATTGAGACCAGCGCCTGCTACTCGCCCGATGGCGAGATCATTTTCTTTTCGAGTAATCGACCGGGAGGATACGGAGGAAAGGACTTATACTCCGTTAAAAAATTCCCGAATGGGGTTTGGGCAAAACCTATGAATCTTGGGCCAACCATCAATACGCCTTATAACGAAGATGCTCCGTTTGTGCATCCATCAGACAATATACTTTTCTTTAGTTCAGAAGGTCATAAGAACATGGGCGGCTACGATGTGTTCCGCTCGAAATATGATGAGGTGGAACATTTCACTACGCCTGAGAACCTGGGGTACCCGCTGAACACGGTCGATGATGATATTTTCTTTGTGCTGAACACAGATGGTTCGCGGGGTTATTTCTCATCGCAAAGGAAAGGTGGAAAAGGCTCTCATGATATTTACAGCGCTTATTTTACAGAGAATAATATACCGCTTGAAGTTTATACTATCCATGCCACGGATGAGAATGGCGAGATCATACATAAAGTAAGCGTTGTGCTGAGCGATATGACCAAAAAAGAAGTGGTAGGAGAATACAGATCGAACTCATCTACCGGTAAAGTGCTGGTTATTTCCAAGCCCGAAAAGAAATACAGGATGGCCATTGAGGCGAACGGATATGAGCATCTGATATTGAATTCCATACAGCTGGGAAAAGAAACGGATCTGACCTTTAAATTAACACGCAAGAAATCATGAGCAGGTATATTAGAATAGCTTTGTTGCTTGTGGTGTTCCAATCGGTGTTGGTGCGTGGGCAGGATATGCATTTTACGCAGTTCTATTCATCGCCTTTGTACCTGAACCCGGCTTTCGCGGGTGCCGATGTGTGTTCTCGTGTTTCACTTACATACCGTAACCAATGGCCGGGTATTTATAAAACGTATAAATCAACACTTCTTAGCATCGATCATACCTTCTCGGCGCAGAATATAGGCGCGGGGCTTTTGGTGGGCGATGATTACGCCGGTTCCGGAGCCTTGCATACCACCATCATTACTCCCATGATCGCTTACCAGGCTAAGATAAACCGCGAGTGGATAACCCGTTTCGCCATACAGCCCGGCATTGGTATGCGAAGTATTAATTTCAACAACCTGCGGTTTGGCGACGAGATCTACTACGGAACAACCGTTGAGCAACCAACCCAAACCAAAGTATTCTTTGATGTGGGAGCCGGAGGGCTCATCTATTCGGCCAAATACTGGGGCGGAGTATCTGTTTACCACCTTAACCGGCCTGATGAAACGCTTATGGGCATTGAAGGCGCTACGCTGCCTATTAAGCTGACCGTACATGGGGGCATGAAATATCTTATAGACGAGGACGAGAAGGATGAAGCGCATATGAAATCGGTGAACCCTGTAGTGCATTATCGCCACCAGAACAAGTTCGATCAACTGGATATAGGGGCTTATTTCACGCATGGCTTTGTGAGTTTTGGTGTTTGGTACAGGGGCATACCAGTTAAACGCTACAAGCCGGGTTATGCCAATAACGATGCTGTAGCGATGATACTTGGCATGAAGACCAAGCGTTTGAACATTGGTTATAGTTTTGATATCACCATCTCTAAACTGGCAGGTCTCTCTAAGGGAGCACACGAAGTAACACTCTCCTACCAGATGTGCAAAGCCAGGAAAAAGAAAAAGAAGATCGCGGTGCCTTGCCCGAAGTTTTAGATAAACTTAAAACTATTACTGGTGTAGTGTACCCCATTTTCCAAAACTGTTTTCCCGGGGTCAATTTGCCGCGCAGAAGTGGGGTCAGTTTCACACGGTCAACTGGGGTCTGTTTGCGCGGAATTTCCAGTAAATCAACCTGTTTTATGTTTCAAGACCTTCTTTTCTCCGCTTTTTCTGAATGACAAACTTCGGTGTACCGAAGGTAGGGTATTCCGGCGGTAATTCCGGGGGACGGTTAATTAATTGATAATAAAATCAGAAGAGCTACCTGTACACCAATTCGTAGCTCGTACTTCTTCCGCCGGCGGCATCTTTGCGCAACATCTTTTTATCTAAAAGATCCTGCAGGTCTCTTAGGGCGGTATCGTGCGAGCATTTGCACATTTTGGCCCATTTGGTGGAACTGAGTTTTCCATCAAAGTTATCCTGCAATTTGTTAACCATTTTTCTTTGCCTTTCGTTCAGTGCTGTAGCAGCATGCTTATCCCAAAAATCGGCCTTGGCCAACACTTTCTCTAATGTTTTGCCGGTTGTTTTCAGCGCTCCTTCCAGGCAATCGAGGTACCAGGCAAGCCATTCGCTTACATCAAGATCTCCTTTTTGTGTTCTTTCCAAAACAGCGTAATAATCCTTGCGTTTTGTCAGTATTTGTGCCGACATGCTGTAAAAGCGTTGGTTGGTCTCATCGGCGCGGGCCAGCAGGAGGTCGGCCAGGGCGCGGGCCATACGTCCGTTACCATCATCAAAAGGATGTACGGTTACAAACCAAAAATGCGCCAGCCCCGAGCGTAAAAGCGGGTCGGTATTATCTTTGGCGTTGAACCATTTTAAAAAAAGTTGCATCTCTTTATTCAAAAGACGTGCGGCGGGCGCTTCAAAATGCACCTTTTCTTTTCCCATTGGGCCTGATACTACCTGCATGGGCCCCATGGCATCATTGCGCCAATGCCCAACTGTTATTTTGTGCATGCCGCTTTTCCCGGTTGGAAATAAGGCCGCGTGCCAGCTAAAGAGGCGTTCTTTACTGAGTGGTTTGGCATAATGCTGCGTAGCGTCAAGCATCATTTCAACCACACCATCGGTATAATGATCGGAGCGGGTGAGGCCCGGCACATGCATGCCCAACTGCCGCGCCACCGACGAGCGTACCATTTCCATGTTCAAAAATTCACCCTCTATTTCGCTTGATCTTAGCACATCCTGGGTAAGTGTTTCCAACACGGCTTCTTCACGCAGTTTAAACCCCAGGCCCTCCATTTTTCCCAAAAGTTTCCCTTGCAGGTAGCGTACCTGCCCGGCGCGGTAGGCCAGGGTCTCCTTATCCCAGGTAAGCTGGGGCCAGTTCTTGTGCTGATGTATGTAAACTGATCTACGCATAATATGCGTCAAATATACGATTATTCTACGCACAAAACAAATTAATATACGCAAAATATGCGTAGATTAGGATCTTAAACTACGCATGGTTCTTATCCGCAGGGTGAGGCTCCTGCACAACAGCCATTTAAAATTGATAATTGAAAAAGTAGAATTTTAAGGAGTACTTTTTCAATGGTAAATTTTAAATTTTCAATTGTACTTTGGTTGTTCAGCTTAATGTTTTAAAAAAGCTCGTACACCTTCAAAAAGATCTCTTCCATCTTTTTCTTGGTCTCGGATGGACTTCCGTTAAAGTTATTGATGATAAGGCTTACGCAAACATCTTTGCCGGCCTTGGTTTTCATGTAACCGGCGTAAGAGCGCACACGGGTAATATAACCGCTTTTGGCGCGTAAATTATTTTCCAGCATGGTTCCTTTGCCAAGGCTACGCAAGGAGCCGCTTACTCCTGCAACCGGGAGTGAATTATAGAACGGGGCTTTTGTGAGACTGTCATTCCACATCATCAATAGAATTTTTGAAAGATGCTCGGAAGTGATC
Organism: uncultured Flavobacteriaceae bacterium; assembly: GCA_964387075.1. GTDB lineage: Bacteria > Bacteroidota > Bacteroidia > B-17B0 > Aurantibacillaceae > PALSA-968. The sequence continues at coordinate 612,703 of CAYLVB010000001.1, read as the reverse complement.
GCGTTGCTGCGCGATAGACCGCTGCCATCATTAATGAAAAGCCCGTTAGGATCAAAGCCTTTGCTCTTTAAATGATTGCTCACCGTGGTCATGCCCTGGTACGTGCTTCCCCAGCCACCCTTTTTCAAAGCCATCATTTTAAAAATGCTCTCGGCGTACATGTTGTTGCTGTGCAGCGTGGTAAAATAAATTATTTTCTCAAGGGTGGGCGAGCGGTGCGTATACAAATGACTCCGGGCCGCGCTGTATTCCTTTTTATTGTGCGCGGTGACCTTGAACGTTTGCGTATTCTTTAATTCGATGCCCGCCGTTGTTAAAGCTGTTTGTAAATGTTTGGCAAGCAAAAGACCCGGCTCAGGCAAAGAAGCTTCTATGGATTGTGTTTTGGCGCTTACAGGAAGTGTGCCATGAATGGTGACGTTATTACTGAATGGAGCGCGGTAAACAATGGCGTTATCCTCACTTCCTCCGGCTTTCACACTGTTTTGAAAACACAGGTCGCCAATGCAGGGAACTGTTTTATTGATGCAAACCGAATCGCCCGACTTCGCAACCGGTTTGAATACAATGTAGAATTTATTGTCGTTGTAGGAAAGGCCATTAGGCGCAGCGCCAAAATAATTCCCAAGGTCGCCCCATACCCAGGTGCCGGGCACGTCTTCTTCAAAACAACTTACATCAATAACGATCTTGCCGGTGATCTTCTTTACTCCTTTTTCCTTCAATATGGTCGCCCATTTATTCGCCACAAAAAAAGTGTCTTCGGGTTTTCTGAAATATTCCGAGTTCAACGAAGGGTCTCCTCCGCCTTTGATGATCAGATCGCCGTCTATCACCCCGCTTGTCTTATCAAAAGTGCCGCTGTGCTGTAACTGGGTTTCGTAACGAAAATCTTTTCCTAATAATTGCAGGGAAGTAGCCGTGGTAACGATCTTCATCGTACTGGCCGGCGTGAGACTCGTTTTGCCATTGTATTCACATACCGTAGAACCGGTAGCCGCATCCAGCACACACAAACTGATGGAAGCATTTTGTAACTCCGTACCTTTTTTCAGTTCGCCAACAAAATCGGTTATGTTTTGAGAAAAGGAATACGACGCGGCACTAAAGAACACTATGGAAAGAAGGATTAGTCGCTTCATTTTTGCTCCTCCACAATATCGGCTATCGATCTGTCATTGATCATCACATCTTTTATCACCGCGTCACCATTCCTTACATTCACCAATGCGTATACATGCTGGGCAGTATCCCATTGCAGGGTGCGGTAAGTGTTCTCCGCGTCTTCCGCTTTACTTTCTTCCATGTAAAAACGGTTAAAGGTGTACTCAATGGTGACATTATTTCCATAGGCATACTGTATCCTGGCTTTCACGTAATCAATATTTCCGTCGGCTGGCGGCTGGTAGGTAAGGTCCTTGATCTTGGCGTAACCCGCGCTATCGTTACCCAAATGTACGTAAACCATATCGCCGGTGTGCCACGAGCTGTCGTTGGGTACTTCAAAGCGGTTTGCGTCAAAGGTCAGTACAATGTATTTGCCGCGAAAAGGATCGTAGGGATCTACTGGGGCAGTGCGGAATTTGTAAGGTGTACCCAGGCTCAGTATATTCTCCTTGTCCAATATCAATTTGGCCGGCACCGCCATTTGCAGCAGGGCTACTATCACAAAAAATATGAATATCGGCCTCTTCATACGTTCCCTGCTTTTCTTTTCTTAAGCATTAAATAATTCACCAGGAAGAATCCCGCGCCCACAAGTACAAATAAAAGCCCTCTAACCACAAAGCTCATGTGGCTGTCGAAGAATCTGCAGATGATCAGCGTAGTAATGGTAAGCAGGCCATAGTTCAGTACTCCCAGGTGATCCGCTTTTGTTCCTAGCCGGATGGTGAACACGCCCAGCCCAAGCACCAGTAAGTTAATAAGAATGACCGGCAGCACGGAATTACTGAGCCCAAGCAGGAAGATCAAAATATAAATGGCAAAAGCAAAGTTCATAGGCCGCAATTCGCGCCAGCCCCTTCTTTTTTGGGTCATGTAATACATCCCGCAGGCAATGGTGGTCATCATCAGCGTTACCCAAAACTCTCTGCCGGCAAAATCTTCCCATGTAAGTCCTTTCCCGGCCAGTTCTTCCCAAAACCAATGAAAGCTCATCATCATTAAGATATGCATGGTGCCCAACGAACCTATGACAAGATACCCGTTCACTCTTCGCCGTGTATTATCAAAGAAAGGCGAAGTGCCGATCATGTAAAAGATAGAGAACAAACACATGTAAGCAATGAAAATGAACTCTTCTGTATGTCGCGCCACGGCACCCAGCGAAATGGTGATGGAAATAGGCACGAACCAATTGAGGAAAGTAAGGTAATTGCTGTTGGCATTGCGCAGGTAGACCGAGTGGTAGTGCGGCACAATGAGTAACAGCATCCACCAGTAATTGAAAGATTCCTTATGATGATGGTTGAAAATATCAAAATCGTAATTACTGCAAACCTGGTAATAGGTGATGCCAATAATGTAAAGCAGGGAGGCCATGGAAGAACGCAGGATGTAAACCAGGGGCAAACACAAGATCATCCAGGTAAAAAGAAAGGTACTTAGGTCGCCATGGATATTATAGACCTGGCTGATGAGGCTGATGCTCGATCCCACAGCAAAAAAGAGAAACACGGTCGAACTTTCTTTCCAGGCGGGGCTGGTCTGCCTTTTAAGAATGGAGAATCCGCAAAAGAATTGCCCGGCAAGTAGGGGAAGAAAGGAAAAGAACACTTTCACCGGCCTCGAAAGATCATCCCAGTTATGGGCAATGATCAAAATAAGCCCGAGTCCCACCAAAATTGCGCCCAGCACGCCAAAAACCACGAAGAGCCTGTTCTGGGAGCCATCTCCTTTGATCTTGTAATACTCCGAAATACGGCCGGAAGTCTCCTCGTCAATGACACCCGCTGCCTTCAGTTCGTCCAGCTCTTTTACGAGGTTCTTGTTCATACAATAAAAGTACAGTTTTTTAGAGCCTGTTTACAAAAAAAAGCGTGGTTTATTAACATCTATAGCTAAATTTACCCGCATAAAGCAGCCTATGGACAACAAAGCCAATGACCCCAAACTTACTTCCTGGATCCCTGTTAAAGCAGATAGTGATTTTCCTATTCAAAATATTCCTTTTGGGATGTATACCGATGGTAAGACCGATCCGCATGCCTGTACTGCTATTGGAGAATACGTGGTTGATCTTCAGAAATTACATGAGTTAAGCTATTTTAACAATATTCATCTTCCGGTAAACATCTTTGCCCGTCAATACCTGAATGATCTTATCGCCTTGGGTAAGGAAACGACGGGAGCTCTTCGTAAGCGCCTTTCAGATCTTTTAAGTTCGGGTAATAAGGAACTGCAGGGCAATGAGGCCGATCGCGCACAGATACTGAAGCTGCAAAAAGATGTAACAATGGCATTGCCGGTGCGCATCGGCGATTACACTGATTTTTATTCGAGCATCGATCACGCTACCAACGTAGGAAAAATGTTCCGCGATCCCGAGAACGCGCTTTTGCCAAATTGGAAACATTTGCCGGTGGGCTATCACGGGAGAGCTTCTTCTATTTGTGTTTCGGGGCATAGCTTTCATCGCCCTAAAGGACAAACAAAGCCTGCCGACGCGCCGCCTGTTTTTGGTGCGTGTAAATTATTGGATTTTGAATTGGAAACAGCTTTTGTCATAGGAAAGGCCACGAAAATGGGAGAGAGTGTCTCGACGGATAGTGCCGACGATCATATTTTCGGCATGATGCTTTTTAATGACTGGAGCGCCCGCGATATTCAAACCTGGGAGTATGTGCCGCTGGGTCCTTTCCTGGCCAAGAACTTTGCTTCAACGGTTTCTCCCTGGATCGTTACTTTGGAAGCCTTAGAGCCTTTCCGCGTGGAAGGGTATACACAGGAACCCAAAGTACTTCCTTACCTCGAATATTCGGGAAAGAAGAACATCGATATAAATCTTGAAGTATACATTCAGCCCGAAAAAGCCGAAGCCACCCGCGTTTGCGAAAGCAATTACCGTTATATGTACTGGACCATGGAGCAGCAATTGGCTCATCACACAGTTAACGGCTGTAACATCAACGTAGGCGATCTAATGGCATCCGGTACCATTAGCGGTCCGGATAAACACCAATATGGATCTATGTTGGAATTGAGCTGGCGCGGTACTCAACCCATCAAATTGAAGGATGGCAGCGAAAGAAAATTCATTAACGACCATGATACAGTGATCCTGCGCGGCTGGTGCCAAAAGGATGGGTTAAGAATTGGTTTTGGGGAGTGCGCTGCTAAGGTTTTGCCTGCTAATTGAAATTTTCGTAAATTTGTGTTATGAACAGTTTGATAAACAGGATATCTATAGATGAAAAGAATCTGAATGGAAAACCTGCAATTCGAGGAAAGAGAATTGCAGTGCAAACGATTTTGGAATTTCTTAGCGCCGGAGAAAATGAAGAAGAAATATTGAAACAATATCCCTCTCTTGAACCTGATGATATTAAAGCCTGTTTATGGTTTGCAGCTGAATTAATGAATAGGAGCTATAGCCTGAAACACGTTGCGTAATGGCGAAATTCCTTGTGGACGTAAACCTTCCTTATTATTTTGGTTTATGGCGTGACTCAGGATATATATTTGTGAAGGACCTGAATGACGAGTGGTCTGATTCCGAAGTATGGAATTATGCAAAAGAGAACGATCTGACTATCATTACGAAAGACGCAGATTTTTCTTCCCGTATGATCTTAGATCAGCCGCCACCTAAAGTTATTCATATTAGGATTGGTAATATGAAAATTTCGGAAATGTTTATTTTCCTGAACTTGGTTTGGAACGATGTTATTGAGATGAGCTCAAAATGTAAGCTCGTTAATGTTTATAAGGACCGAATAGAAGGGGTAAACTAGCATGTCGCGCTTAACCCTTTTCGTTGATGTCTTGTTGCCGCTGGCGGTCCCGAATCTTTATACTTACCGGGTTCCTTTTGAATTGAACGAGCAGGTAAAACCCGGTCTGCGTGTTTTGGTGCAGTTTGGCAAGAGCAGATTTTACAGCGCTTTGATCCGTAAGGTACATGAAACTCCGCCGGAGTACACAGCGAAATACGTAGAGGAAGTTCTTGATACAATTCCCATCGTAAATGAAGCCCAGTTCAAATTTTGGGATTGGGTGAGCAATTATTATTTGTGTTATAGAGGAGAGGTGATGAACGCCGCGCTTCCGTCGGGACTGAAACTGAACAGCGAAACAAAACTTGCGCTCAATCTTGAATCAGACTTTCGGAAAGAGACTCTAAGCGACAACGAGTACATTCTCCTGGAAGCTTTGGAGACGCGCAACGTGATCTCTTACCAGGAGGCATCGGCCATACTGTCATTGAAGAACCCGCAGCCCGTTATTAAAGAGTTGCTTGGTAAAAAAATGATCGTCCTTTTTGAAGAAGTGAAGGAAAAGTATAAACCGAAAATGGTTTCTTATGTGCGGTTGAGCGAAACCTATTGGGATGAAGAAAAGCTGAAAGAACTTTTTGAGGCATTGGAGAAAAAGGCTTACAAGCAATTGGAGGTTTTGCTTTTTTACCTGAAGGCGAACAAGCGCGATGAAGGTCACGCCGATCATACCTGGATAAAGAAGAACGCGCTTTTGAAGCATTTTGATACATCGGCCATCAATTCGCTGGTGAAGAAGGGTGTTTTTGAGCAGAATGAATTTGAGACCGGGCGTTTGCAGCAGGATGATACTGTACAGCTCAAAAAGAAATTATCCCTTATCCAAACCAAAGCCTTTGAGCAAATTGAAAAGGCTTATGAAGAACATGATGTTTGTTTGCTGCATGGAGTGACCGGCAGCGGTAAGACAGAAATTTATTGTACGCTTATTGAAGAGGTCTTGAAGCGGGGAAAGCAGGCGCTTTACCTGGTTCCGGAGATTGCCCTCACCACACAGCTTGTTTCGCGCGTAAAAAAATATTTTGGCGACGAAGTGGGGGTGTACCATTCGCGTTTTTCAGATAATGAACGCGTGGAGGTTTGGAACGCCGTTCTTGGATCTGAAAAGAAAGACGCCATGAACCGCTCGAACTACCGTGTGATGCTGGGCGCCCGCAGCGCTTTATTCCTGCCCTACGACAACCTGGGATTGATCATTGTGGATGAAGAACACGATTCTTCTTACAAACAGCAAGACCCGGCTCCGCGCTACCACGCCCGCGACGCGGCCATTTACCTGGCTACTTTACACAAAGCAAAGGTCCTGTTGGGAACAGCCACACCCTGCATCGAATCGTATTACAACGCGAAGCAAAATAAATACGGGTTCGTGGAATTGAAAGAAAGGCATGGGGAATCTTCCATGCCGCAAATAGAAGTGGTGAACACCAAAAGCGAGGAAACCAAAAAGACCGCGGCGGAGAATATTATTTCAGAGCCTTTGTTCGAAGAGATACAAAAGACATTGAAGAAAAAGGAGCAGGTCATACTCTTCCAGAACCGACGCGGCTTCGCGCCTTATACTGAATGTTACGCTTGCGGCCACGTTCCCTGCTGCGTGCAATGCGATGTTTCATTGATCTATCACAAAGCTACTCAAAAACTAACTTGTCACTATTGCGGTTATACTACGGATCCTCCAAAGGCTTGTATAGCCTGCGGCAGCACGGATCTCCGTTACCGTGGATTTGGTACCCAAAAAATTGAAGAGGAAATTGAGATCCTTTTGCCGGAAGCGAAGATAAAGCGCATGGACATTGATTCCACCCGCAGCAAACACGCTTATAAGCAGATCATCGACGATTTCGACGCAGGGGAGATCGACATTCTTACCGGCACGCAAATGGTTACTAAAGGCCTGGACTTTGATCATGTTGGCCTGGTGGGTGTTTTGCAGGCAGATCATTTACTGAGCTATCCTGATTTTCGTTCGTACGAGCGAGCTTTCCAATTAATGACGCAGGTGAGTGGCAGGGCAGGGCGTAAGGAAAAAAAAGGAAGAGTGCTCATACAAACCACGCAACCCGATCACCCCGTGATCGATTGGGTGATCAAACACGATTACAAGCAGATGTACACCGCTCTTTTGGCTGAAAGAAAAGAGTACAATTACCCGCCCTTCACGCGCCTTTTCAATTTCACCTTTATTTGTAAAGATTACGATCTGCTGAACGAAGCGGCCGAAAATTTCGGTAACGAATTAAAAAAGATCTTCGCGCAGCGTGTTCTTGGCCCTGAATTTCCAATGATAGCCCGTATCAAGAACGAATACCATAAGCAAATTCTTTTAAAGACAGAGCGCGAGTATTCTTCCGCAAAGGTCCGCGAAACCCTCTGGAAACTGATCTTCGATTTCCGTACCGAAAAACTTTTTTCTAAAGTGCGCCTGAGAACGGATGTGGATCCGTATTAAGTTACAAGTCAAAAGTAACAAGTTATAAGGTCACACGTTGGTAAGTTGAGGAGTGAAGGCAAGTAAAATTTGATTTATTACTTCTAACTTTTGACCTATTTGACCTTCAATTTCCCCGCTTTCAGATCCTTAATGAACTTAGCCCAGGCAAAAGGATTGAGCAGGTTATTGGGCGGGTATTGCCCCAGGTACGACATCTTTTGGTAGCGTTGCTGCACGGTGTACAGGTAATTGTCGTTGGCATCCATAGAAAGGCCTTTAACAAGTTCGCGCATTTCATCGGCGGCCATGTTCTTTTGGGCCCTGTCGAGGTCGTCCATAGGAACATTCAATTTTAAGAACGCCGCCTTGAACTCTTCTTTGGTAGGCCAGGGGAAAACGGTTACCGGGTTCAGCATGATCGTATCCTTTTTCATTACCTGTACGATCGAGTAGTGTGTGGCTTTTAAAGTATCCGGAATGATATATTGAGCATCCTTATATCCCAGGCTCACAAACTCCACCACATCGCCGGGGCTGGCCACAACTGTAAAAAAGCCAAAGTAATCCGTAACAGCGCCGCTTTTCTTGCTGCGTATGATCACAGAAGCAAAGGGAAGTCCGCGAAGACTGTCATCTTCAAAAACCACCACTTTCCCGGATAATTGAAGAAGCTTTTTACCCGTTTTTTGAGGCGAGCCGGTTTGGCCCATTCCCTGGAACGAGAAGAGCATTAAAAAAAACGGCACCAACCAAAGGGCAGTGCCGTTTAAAAGTGATGTCCCTTTTTTATTCGAGAATGATCTTTGATTTAGATACTTCATTTTTGCAGCTAACTTCTATGGTGTACATACCGCGTGCCAAACCTTCAGCATGAATGTTGAACTGGTTGATATATTGTACGTCGGATGTGGTAACGGTCTTAACCAATTGACCCATACCGTTGAACATTTTAACGGTTACAGGCGCATTTCCTTTGTTTTGGTAATCCTTAACCCAGATCCAGAAGCTTCCGTGGCTCGGATTCGGAGAAACGGCTACAGCCGGAGGGTTAGAACCATTGTATTGTATACCTGTGATCACGTCGGCAACGATGAAATTGTCAACGTCAAGATACCAGTTACCATTCGCGCGCTCAACATCCATGCGGATCTTGATGGAAGTAAGGCCAAAGCCAACCAACGTTGGGCAAACGGTGCATACATAGGTGTAGGTAGTAAAGGTATTCATCGCAACCGGGTGGGTGCTCATGTCAATGGTAGCGATGGCATTGTTCCAGGAAGTACCCAGGTAGGCGTCAACTTTTACAACATCGCCTGTACCTAAAGCAGTACCGTTGTTAGGGAAATTGGTCTTATCCACAAAACGGTAATCGATGCTTAGCTTTGTATTGGCAGTGATAGGATTGATCGTAGGAGTGACCAGGGTATCAAAAGCATGAGACGCAGACATTTCTACCGAGCAGGCATTAGGAATTGACCAACCGTGCGGCTGCAAATTCTCTAAACCGTATACCATGAACTGGCTGTTTGTACCCGTTGTCCACCCCGAAGGAAGCGGGCCGGTTTGTGGGCTTCCGGAAGTAGTGACACCATCAAAACCTTCCTGAAGAGGGTATTGAGCCTGCGCATTCTGAAGGCTTAAGGTTATTACTGAAACTAAAAGTAAAAATTTCTTCATGTGTTTATTTTTTTTGAATGTGAAGGAGGCATCAGTCTGCTTCACAAGCGGTTAATAAGTATGCAAGGTACGTAATTTTTGCTTAAATCGCTCCTTGGGAAGGAAATTTAACTCCAGATCAGCGTTCATCGGAACCGCCGTATCCAGGCTCCCTTCGCGCATCACGGGGGCATCTAAATACTCAAAGCAGTTTTCGTTTATCAGTGTAGCTATTTCGCCGCCTATACCGCCTGTAAGCGTATCCTCATGTAAAACAAAGGCTTTCCCCGTTTTTTTAACAGATCTATAAATGGTCTCGGTATCAAGAGGACTTAAGGTACGGAGGTCGATTACGTCTGCCGATATATCGGTCAGCTCATGCAGCACTTCTAGTGCCCAATGAACGCCCAGGCCATAACTTATGATGGTAAGATCAGTTCCTTCACGCACCAGGCTTGCTTTACCGAATGGGATCGTAAAATAATCATCAGGCACATCTTCACTTATGCTCCTGTAAAGTGCTTTGTGCTCGAAAAATATAACGGGATTAGGATCTTCGAAAGCAGTGAGCAATAATCCTTTGGCATCGGCCGGAAAAGCGGGGTAGGCGATCTTCAAACCGGGTGTATGAAAGAACCAGGCTTCGTTGCTCTGGCTGTGAAAAGGCCCCGCCGCAACGGCCGCGCCAGTGGGCATCCTCACTACCACATCCGCGTTCTGCCCCCAGCGGTAATGCGATTTGGCCAGGTTGTTCACGATCTGGGTCATTCCTTCACTCACAAAATCGGCAAACTGCATTTCTACCATGGCTTTCATTCCGTTGATGGATAAGCCGAACCCGGTTCCTAGAATTGCCGATTCACAGAGCGGTGTATTTCGTACACGACCTTTTCCAAATTCCTCTACAAATCCTTCCGTGATCTTAAAAACTCCGCCGTATTCCGCAATGTCCTGCCCCATCAAAACCAGGTTCTCGTGTTTGCGCATGGCGAGTTTCATTGCGTCGGAGATCGCATCAATAAATCTTTTCTGACTTTTGCTGCCGCCCGCAGGCCTTTCATGCAAAACAAAAGGAGCGTACATTTCATTTAATTCCTTTTCCGTATTTACCTCAGGCATTTGCTCATTAAAAGTGATCTCCAAACCTTTTTCAATCTCTTCTTTGATCTCCCCTCGTATCTTTTCTACCAGTTCTTCTGTAAGAACTCCCTCCTGCAGCAAAAACTTCTCATAACTGTTCACCGGGTCCTTTTTGCCCCATTGCTCAAAAAGTTCTTTGGGTACGTATTTTGTTCCAGAAGCTTCTTCGTGCCCGCGCATGCGGAAAGTGATGCACTCGAGCAGGATAGGGCGTGGTTTTTCGCGTATATCTTCAGCTATCTTTTTTACAGCCTCATAAACGTTCAAAACATTATTCCCATCTACCTGCACCCCTTCAATGCCATAACCGATGGCTTTATCAATGAATTGTTTGCAGCGAAACTGCTCATTACTGGGCGTAGAGAGCCCGTAACCATTATTCTCTATCACAAAGATGACCGGGAGGTCCCAAACGGCAGCCACATTCAAACTCTCATGAAAATCTCCTTCGCTGGTACCGCCATCCCCACTGAAAACAGCCACGGCTTTTTTATCTTTCCGCAATTTATTGGCTAAAGCTATGCCATCGGCTACACCCAATTGAGGTCCAAGATGCGAGATCATCCCAACGATCTTGTAGTCCTGTGTACCAAAGTGAAAGCTTCGGTCGCGCCCCTGGGTAAACCCGCCGGGTTTACCCGTAAATTGTGAGAAAAGCCGGTTCAAAGGAATGCCGCGTGTAGTAAAGACGCCCAGGTTGCGGTGCATGGGCAAAATGTATTCCTCCTTATCAAAAGCCGTGGCCAAACCAACAGAAATAGCCTCCTGCCCAATACCACTGAACCACTTGGCAATGCGTCCCTGTCTTAACAGGATCAGCATCTTTTCCTCCACCATGCGCGGTTTCAGTATATTGCGGTAAAGGGTAAGCAGAACCTCGTCTTTGTGCTTTTTGCGTTCAAAACGTACGGGCATTTCGGCGGTTATCATCTTTGAATTTTTATCTTTGCGAAATTAGTTATTTCCTCAAACATGAGAGCTTGGATAAGCCTGTACGGTAAGTTTATTTTGACTTTTTTCCTGGCGAGGCTGGTCGTTACATGTTTCTTTATTTCATCTTTTGCCGGGCTTGGCATAACAGGCTGGTTCAATTATGTTTGGGTTAGCTTTGCTTTTGATTCCTGTGTGATCTCCTGTATACTCCTGCTGCTCTTGCTTTTCAATCCGCTGTGGCAAAAAAGGCCGGGTTTATTCAGAAAACTTGTCTTTTTCCTGCTTTTTATCTTATTGTTCGTTTCGCTGGCAGATCTTTTCCATATGGATCATTATGGCGTGCGTTTTAATTATTTTTCTTTTTTGCAGACAGACGGAACGGTGATTTGGACGGTATTTGCGAGCAAGGACCTTTACATAGCTATCGCCATCAGTCTTTTGTTCTTCTTTTTGCTGAAGCGTTTTTTATTCAGGGATATTTCCGCCGAAAAAATAGCGCCGACAAAATTTCTGATCCTGTTGCTCATCTTCTTTAGCACCTCTTTCTTGTATTACCCGGTTCCCTTATATCGATTATGCGATATTGGCAGTAATACGTTGGTGAATGAGGCTTCAAAGAACACGGTTTATTGCATTTCTTCTTCGCTTTACACAAACATCAGTAACGGAGAAAAGATCCCTGATGTTGAAATGAGCGAAGAGGAAGCGCTGAAGCGAGTTGCAGAAATGACCGGCGGCGAGATCGTGAAGGGCACCGTGCTTCGGAAAACTGTAAAAGACACGCTTGGCAGAAGCTATCCGCACATTGTCCTCATTGTCATGGAAAGCCTGGGTTCCAATAATTTCTGCGACAGCCTGGCACCCAACCTTTCGGCTTTGTCAAAAGAAGGGATTTACTTCCCCGACTGCAAAGCCACAGGTCCACGCACGCAAATGGCCATAGCTTCCCTGCTTACCGGTGTACCCAATATCATCTGCAATAATTTTTACAGGCTCAAAGGGGTAAATAAGATAGAAACGGTTGCCGATTACATGAAAGAGGCGGGCTACACAAGTTCTGCCATCCATAATGGGTTTTTATCTTACGACGACGCGGATAAATTCATGAAAGAAGGCGGTTTTGATGAATTGATAGACGCGCATAACATGCCTGATGCCAAAATGAAAAATGAGTGGGGTGTTGAGGATGAAGAGTTGTTTGATCGCGCTTTGCATGAATTGAAGGAATACCAAAACGAAAAGACTTTTTATGTGCTGCAAAGTATTTCCAACCACGAGCCCTATACCTTACCTGCAGGCTTTGTTGATCAGCACCCGCAAATACGCAACTGGGATAAAAAACTGCAAACCTATTATTATGCCGACCGCATGCTGGGCGATTTTATCGCTAAGCTAAAGAAGGAACCTTTTTATGACAGTACACTGATCCTCATCACCGGCGACCATGGGGAGGCTAGAAATGAGAGTGAATTTGGTGACAAAATTTTTTATGTACCGCTTGTCGTACTGAATGCAGGCAAAGGAGTAGGAGACAGAGCGCATTCGCACATAGATATTCCCTATTCTTTGGTAAGTCTGGTGCTGCCTGGTGAAAAGACCATTATGCTGGGACGTGATCTTTTCAGCGAACAGGAGCCGCTGCCCTTGCTTTCCGGCAATTATGGTACGGAACTTGGTCTGGCGCTGGGTGGAAGCCTTTATAGTTACGTGATCAGTTCACAAAGCGAAAAAATGACCCCTTCCGTATCAGCGGAGGAAAGGGATAAAATGAAAAAGACTACATTAGCATACTATAAACTTGTTCGTTATTACCTCTTAAAAGGAAAATTAAAACGACCCTGAATATGAAGAAAAACATCCTCCTGATTTTTTGTTCCTTATGCTTTACGCAATTGAATGCTCAGTACATGTGGCAGATCAAAAAAGACGCGGTAGTGAAATGGAATTACGCTTTTGGCGATGAGTTCAATGAGCCGGTGCTCGACGAATCGAAATGGATGACCTGTCTTCCCTGGGGCTGCGCGCAGATGACGGCCGACAATGTTTTTCGGCGCGAGAACGTAGAGTTAAGCGGAAGTAGCTTAAGGTTGATTTCCAAAAAGGAAAAATACATGTACAAACTGTATGATTGGGAGATCGATTCGGCTTATATAAAAAAGACGAACAGAACATTTTCCAATCCTTTCGAGTTCAATCATACCGGGGGGGAAGTGGCGTCTAAGAGAAAGTTCAAATACGGTTACTTCGAGATACGTTTTAAAAGCCCCGGCGAATACGGCATCTGGCCCGCTTTCTGGTTATATGGCGGAGAGCCCAATGAAGAGATCGATTTCTTTGAATTGAAAGGTGAGCGTGATGATGAGATACATGTGGACGCGCACTGCCCCGATGGTTGTAATAATTTTCGCTATGGTTTTCTTAAATTAAAGAACAATTGGGGCGGTTGGATAAAAACAGATGCCAAATTGAAAGATAACTGGAACATCGTGTCGGGAGAATGGCAAAAGGATCATATCAAGTGGTTCCTGAACGGAGAGCCGATCGCGTATTTCAAGAAGGAATATAAAACCGAGCAATTGCTGATATTGGGTACGGGTCCCGCGCAAACCGGTTATTCTTTTTCTCCCGGCCCCAACGCCAGTACCCAATGGCCAAACGTATTTGAGGTGGATTATGTGCGTGTATGGACAGATAAAGACACGATGAACCAGGCCTCGCGGCAATTGCCTGTGACTTTTTCCGGATCGCGCGCTACGATGGAGCAGGGCGAAGTGTATAAAGCCCGCCTGAAAAAAAAACTGAAGTTCGCCTACAATGAAAAGGTGCTTTCCCAGGAATTAGGTACAGTAACCCTGCTTCGCCTGAATGGAGCGTCTTATAGTTTGACCTTTGTTGGGAAGGAGTTCAAGGATAGCAAGATCGAGGTATTTGATGAGGGCAAGCAAAAGGTGAAGGAAATGAACATCGGCGCTTCTAAATACGCGGTACTTGATCTTAGCGGGCTCAAAAAGGGTTCCTATACGATAGCGATCACAACGCTTGGCAAACAAATAACCCAGGAAATTTTTCTGAACGGGACTATTTAACGGTGCTGCCGTTATTGGTATCGGGCCGGATAGGAGAAACGAGACTTAATTCTCCTTTGGAATTCTCGGCCATCAGGATCATGCCCTTGCTTTCTATACCCTTTATTTTTCTTGGAGCGAGGTTGACCAGCATGGTCACCTGTTTGCCGATGAGATCTTCCGGCTTGTAATAAACCGCGATTCCGCTAACAATGGTTCGGATATCATTGCCGGTATCTACCTTTAACTTCAATAATTTATCTGTTCCGGCAACTTTCTCTGCTTCTAACACAGTGGCTATACGGATATCCATTTTTTCAAACTGATCAAACGTGATCTCCTCCTTTTGACTTTTAACTTCTGATCTTTGACTTTCCTGGTTCGCTGCTTTTGAATCGTGTAATTTTTTTACCTGCGCCTCAATTTCCGGGTCTTCTATCTTGCTATATAACAACTCGTCCTTGTTGAGCTTGTGCCCGGCAGACAGGTTATGCGCATGTTTGGCCGAGTTCCACTTCAGCTCGGGCATGTTCAGCATAGCGAACAGTTTTTTGGAGGTGAAAGGCAGGAAGGGTTCGCAAAGTATAGCAAGGCTGGTTGTGATCTGCAGCGAGATGTTGAGAATGGTGGTTACGCGTTTTTCTTCGGTCTTGATCAGTTTCCAGGGCTCTGTGTCGGCCAGGTATTTATTACCCACCCGGGCAAGGTTCATCATCTCGGCCAAAGCTTCTCGGAAACGGAATTGATCGAGTGAGGCAGCTACTTTCTCGGGAGCTTTGGCGATCTCTTCCAGGATGCGCAGATCATCTTTGGTGTATTCGGTGGCTTCGGGAACTTTTCCGTCGTAATATTTATGCGTAAGCACGAGTGTGCGATTCACAAAATTTCCGAGTATGGCCACCAGTTCATTGTTGTTCTTGGCCTGGAGGTCCTTCCAGGTAAAATCATTGTCTTTACTTTCCGGGGCATTGGCGCACAAAGTATAGCGCAACACATCCTGTTTGTCTTTGAACTCAAGCAAATATTCATGGAGCCAAACCGCCCAGTTACGCGAAGTGGAAATTTTATCTCCTTCTAAGTTCAAAAATTCGTTGGCGGGAACATTATCCGGTAATACAAATTCCCCATGTTCCATCAGCATGGACGGGAATATGATGCAATGGAAAACGATATTATCCTTGCCGATGAAATGGATCAGCCTGCTTTCCTTGTCACACCAATACTTTTTCCAATCGGGCGTAAGGTCTTTGGTAGCCGAAATATAACCAATAGGAGCGTCGAACCAGACATAAAGCACTTTTCCTTCGGCTCCTTTTACGGGAACCGGCACTCCCCAGTCAAGATCGCGTGTCATGGCGCGAGGTTGCAATCCGTCTCCACTGTCGAGCCAGCTTTTGCACTGACCGTACACGTTGCTTTTCCAATCTTTATGTTGCTCAATATAGTTCTTGATCTTTGGAGCAAGTTTGTCTAAAGGAAGGAACCAGTTCTTGGTCTCTTTTAATACGGGTTTTGATCCGGAAAGCGTTGAATGGGGGTTAATGAGTTCTGTCGGACTTAAAGAAGTTCCGCATTTCTCGCATTGATCGCCATAAGCGTTCTCATTGGCGCATTTCGGGCAGGTTCCAACAATATAACGGTCGGCCAGGAACTGCTTCGCTTCCTCATCGTAGTATTGTTTCGTTACTTCTTCAGTGAATACTCCTTTATCGTAAAGCGTTTGAAAGAAATCGGAGGCGGTCTGGTGATGGGTCTTGCTGGTGGTTCGCGAGTAGATATCAAAAGAGATCCCGAATTCCTTGAAAGAATCGCCCATGATCTTGTGGTATTTATCTACCACCTGTTGAGGGGTAATACCTTCTTTTTTCGCTTTAATGGTGATGGGTACACCATGCTCATCACTTCCGCAGATGAATTTCACATCCTCGCCTTTGCTACGGAGGTATCGCACGTAGATATCGGCGGGCAAATAACAACCGGCCAGGTGCCCTATATGTACAGGTCCATTGGCGTAGGGGAGGGCGGCGGTTATTAAATTGCGTTTAAAGCTCATAAGCAGGGTGCAAATGTACTAAATAATTGGGCTATTCTTTCTCCTTCATAGTCCCTGCGGCGAGGAAGAGCAGGCCAAAAGCATACAAAATAAGTATAACAAAATTGGGCCAGAGTTCGCCGGCGGTATATTCAGCTTGTTGCAGAATTACAATGATGTTATTGGCATATCGAAGCGGAAAGAGATAGCCCAGGTAATTGGCAACGGCCGGAAGTTTTTCGGGATCTACCACAACTCCTGTAAGGAAAACGGAAGGCAGAATGATCAGTGGAATGAAAGGGAAAACGTGCCCTTCGTGTCGTGCAAAAGTGGAAATGAATATGCCCAGCATCACCGAAACAATGGCCAGGAGCCAGATCACCAGGAAGAGTATGAGAACGGTTTTGAATGGAAAATTGAAGTCGAACAGGTAATTGGCTTCGATGATCACCAGTAAGGCCTGCAAAGTAGCCAGACCGAAATAACCTATGGTATAACCTCCAATGATAGAGGTTTTGCGAAAGCCGCTGATGAGCATGCGATCAAGCGTACCACGTGTTCTTTCCTGTACCAATAGGATCGCACAAAGTACAAAACTTAAGAAGTGTACAATGAATGCGGCGGAGGGTAGAATGAATTTGGCGGCTGAAAATACAGGTATAGGCATGGGCATCATGCCCGGGATAGCGGGAATGGGAGGGGGCGTGGTTGCGTCAAAAAGTAATTTCAGCAGGTAAATGATGATGAGCGGCGCTATCAACGATAAGGCAAGGAAGCGCTTGTCACCTTTTAACTGGGAAATAACTCTTCTTCCTATGATAAAAGCGTGCCTCATTGCTCTTTTTTATTCACTATTTCAAGTACGATTTTTTCGATGTCGTCCTGTTCTATTTCCAGGGTGCTGATGCCCTTTATCAATCCTAGTTTCTGGAGTTCAGTTGCCAGCGAAGAGCTTTCTGATCCGCTTACTAGCTCTTTGGGTGTTCCGTTCTCAGTATACCGTATTTTTGTTTTTCCCCGGGCCAGGAAGTTTTTTGGTGTATCAAAGGCCAGGATCCCGCCTTCCCGTAAGATACAGATCCTGTCACAAAGCAAAGCTTCATCCATCAGGTGGGTGCTCACAAAAATGGTCACTCCGGCATCCGATAGTTTTCGAAAAAGCTCCCAGCTTCTTTGTTTAAGATGCGGATCTACCGCAGCTGTGGGTTCATCCAGGAAAATGATCTTCGGCGCGTGGATCAGCGCGCAGGCAAGAGATACCCGCTTTTGCATGCCACCCGAAAAATTACGAACAGGATCATTTGCCCGATGGCTGAGTTCGGTGAATTCAAGAATCTTTTCAACTTCTGTATCCAGCCCATTTACATGCTGCGCTTTACCAAAAAAAGCGATGTTCTGTTTGGCGGTGAGATCTCCGTATAAAGAGGCCGACTGCGGCATGTATCCTATTTGCCTTCTGAGTTCCCAGCTGTTCTTTAAGGGGTCTTTGCCTAACACCGAGATCGTTCCCGAATCAAGTTTCAACGCGCCTACCATGGCTTTGATGAGCGTGGTCTTGCCTGCGCCATTGGGGCCTATCAAACCGTAAATGCAACCTTGCGGTACTTCGAGACTGATGTTCTTGAGAACAGGAAATTTTCCGTAGGACTTATTGAGATCTTTTATTTCTACGGAATTCATGCAGGTTAAACTTTAAAGGCTATCACCAGCAGGTCATCCACCTGTTCGTAACCTTCTTTCCACTGGTTGATGACATTTTTAACGGTGGTCTCCTGTTCGCGTATTCCAAGATGTTTGATGGAAAGAATGAGCTTTTTGAAGTTCTTGGTCATAAATTTCTTTCCGTCGACACCGCCGAATTGATCGGGGTAACCGTCAGAGGTCATGTACACCAGGTCTCCCTGCGCTAATTGTATCTCGTGGTTCTGGTATTCAAAATCGGTTTGTGTAAAGCTGGCGATACTGGCCTTGGTTGGTTTGACCTCCTCGATCTCCTCGGCCTCCTTCTTTAATAACCAGAGCGGACGATTTGCCCCGGCATACTCAATTTTCCGGGTCACAAAATTAATGCGCACCAGGGATATCTCCATTCCGTCCTTGTTCACATTCTCATCCGATGTTTCGGTCTGGCGCAGGGCCTTTTTCACATTGTTATTCACGTGGAAAAGGATGCGCGCCGGCTCATGGGTTTCCTTAACAGCATCATTGAGTTTGTCTGAACAGATCATGCTCATGAAACCTCCCGGTACACCGTGACCCGTACAGTCGGCACAGGCAATAAGAATTTCGTCGTTATTGATCTTGTGGAACCAGTAGAAGTCGCCGCTCACAATATCTTTTGGCTGGTAGAACACAAAGATATCTTCGCGCACAGACGTAATGGCGCTGATAGGAGGCAGGATGGCCTGCTGGATCCGCTTGGCGTAGTTGATACTGTCGGTGATCTCCTGGTTCTTGTGCTCGATCTCTTCTTTCTGGTGTTCGATCTCTTTGGTACGTTCGGTGATGATATTCTCCAGTTTGATGTTCTGTTCTTTGAGTCGGCGTGTATTGTAGGCAACAATGAACCAGATCAAACCAACGGCGCCTATCAGGTATAAGGCGTAGGCCCAATACGTACGGTACCAGGGAGGAAGGATGGTGAAAGCAAAACTTACGGGTATTCCTTCGCGCGCAAGGATGTTCCGGCTCTTTACATGTAGCACATAACGCCCTTCATGCAGGTTGGCAAAAACAATGCGGTTGTTCTTGTTGAAGTCGCCATACTTCTCGTCCATTCCTTCAAGACCTTCCATGTAATAGGCAAACTCCAATTCATTCTTATCATAATAGTCGGAGGCGGCGATGAAGAAACGAATATCATTGTTCTTGTACGCGAACTCCGGTTCTGCAATGGTAAAGCCCGGCCAGATGTTGTGCAGGATAGCGGCTGTGTCGGCATATCGGGATATTTTGGAAATGAACGTGCGAAAACGGAAGCCCTCGGTAATGGGCTTGGTACTGTACTCGATCAATCCATCGTTCGTTCCAATAAAAACTTTGTCAGAATCGATCAGGAAACATTTTCCCGATAACTCACGAATACGCTTCAGCAATTTGTATTCCTGCACAAATGTATTTCCCTTGCGCTCGAGTACGCTCAGCTCGTCTACTTTCGCATTGTTCTCAGCCGTAAAATTGGAAGCGATCCAGATGTCCTCGCCAAACTGAACGGCCTTGGAGATCTGTGTCTTGGAAAGCGGTGTCTCCAGACTGAATAACGAATCGAAGTGGTTCTTCGAAGCATTAAATTTGAATATCCCTTTCAAACCTGTACAAACCAGGATGTCATTCTTATAGTCAAAAACGTGGATCTCGGATAGCTTGGGCAGGCCGTTGAGCGAGTCCAGTTCAAAAATGGTATCAGGCCTGTTGGCGGAAAGCTTGTATACAACCGAATTCAAAGAACCAAAAAAGATATTTCCCGCTCCATCTGTGGCGGCACTCCTCACATTATTAATGTTCTCAAAGGTTTTGGTTACGCTGATATTTCCCTTGTTGTATTTAGCTACTGTCATGGTAGAAAGCCCTGCCAGGTAAAGCACATCTTTCTTCGATGGGTGAACAAAGATCTTGAATACTCCATCGCCAGATTCCAGGATCATCCTGCTTCCCTTCTCGGTTATTTCGTAAAGCCCTACGTTCGTCCCGGCCAATAACACATCATCATATTTTCTAAGGTCCCAGCCTTCGTTGGTAATATCAATGGGCTCGAAGGTGTTTGTTTTGAGATTTAATTTTTCTACCCCCTTGTCGGTGGCGATGTAAGGAATGCCCTTGTATTTGGCGGCCGATTCGATCACACCCTGGATGCCATTGCTCTTCGACCAATGCGTTAAAGGGGTATTGATCTCGGCATAACTAACACCTTTGTTCAGTGCCAGCCACATGTTCCCTGAAAAATCCTTATAGATATATTTTACAGCATCGTCCTGCAACCCTTTATCGATGTTCACCTGGTTAACCACGCGGTACGATTTATCTACCAGCAAGAGACCTTTTTTCAGGGAGCCCAGGGCGAAAAGGTTGTCGTTGATCCTGGCACCGCAATAAATGTTGTTTTCGGTCATCCAGCTGTCTAGCGGAGAATTGGCCTTAGAAAGATTGCTGATCTCGGGTTTGGCCGGGTTGAAGAACAAGGTGTACAAACCGTTGCGCGAACATAACCAATAGAAATTATCATCCACCGGAATTACCGAGTAAACACGTGTATCGGCCAATTCGCCTGAACCCAGGATCTTTTTCAGCTGCCCGTCGTGAAAACACACAAGGCCCACACCCTGTTCGCGTACCAGGAGCATGTTGTTGGCTTTAAAAAAGGTGTGAAATTTTTCGCCGGTAGGTGCAAAGCTTTTTATGAACTTTTTGTCCCTATACCAGAATATCTTTTCATTGGCGCAGAAGAAAATATCTTTACCAATAGAGTGAACAGCCCAAACGTTGCCGAATTCCTTTTCTTTTTCGGGCAGTGATCTGCTCAGTGAATTAGGTTTGATCCTTCCCGAATCGGTATAACTGATATACCCAAAAACCCCGGCGCCCCCGTAATAGATAGTACCGTCATCCGCTTTGGATAAAGAGATCACCTCCTTGTCCTTTTCAATAAGGTTTATCTTCCAGTACTTCCCGTCATACAGCATGATGCCGCTCAGGTTGGCCACATAGATACGGCCTAAGCTATCCTGCACCACCGACCAGTTCTGGTCGCTGGCCCCGTAATTGGCCGGGGTGAAATTGGTGATGTAATAATTGCCTTCCTGTGCCCACGCTTTTACGGCGAAGATGAAGCAAAAGAATATCAGGTGAAGTCTCCTCAAGGGTGCAGTATAAGCGGGATGAAAATACGTTTTTTTTGGATATAAAAAGGGGGTGTTTTATGCAGAATTTATCCATAAGAACTTGATTGTTACGGTCAGGTAAGGACAGAGGCCGGAGTGATGGATTTAAAAGTTCTGAAACAATAGTTCAGAGCATATCGCTCATCGTATAAACTCCCTGTTTTCCTTTGAGGAATTCAGCGGCCAATACTGCGCCTAAGGCAAAACCTTTGCGGTTGTAGGCGATGTGCGTGAGGTTGATCTCGTCTACAGCTGACTTGTAAAAAACGGTGTGCGTACCCGGAACTTCGTCTTCGCGCACCACATCGATGTATAGTTCTTCTTTAGCCGCTTTGTTATCGATGCTCCATTTTTTCTTTTGCGATTGATTTGCGAGCAGTTTTTCGGCCGTGGTAATAGCGGTTCCGCTGGGCTTATCCAGCTTGTGTACGTGATGGATCTCCTGCATGGAAGAGGTATATTCAGGAAAACCATTCATCAGCTTTGCCATTTGCTCGGTTACCTTCCAAAAGAGGTTAACCCCTACGCTGAAATTAGTAGTGTAAAAAAGAGCGCTCTTGTTTTGGAGGCATTTGGTTTTAATAGAATCGAATTGATCATACCATCCGGTGGCTCCTACAACAATAGGCAAGTGAGCATCAAAGCAACGCTGAATATTATCGCTAACGGTATGCGGTGTGCTGAACTCAATGGCTACATCGGCTTTTTGCAAGGCGTCTTTGGTGGCATCCGCTAGGTTATCTTTGTCAACCTTGAGCACAATAGTGTGCCCGCGCTGCAATGCGATCTGCTCGATCTCTTTGCCCATTTTGCCGTAACCGAATAAAACGATGTTCATAGGATCTATTTAAAATGCAAAGCTAAAGAAATTCCTCCTCCAAGGTTGTTTTTTCCCTGCATGCAGTAAAAGGCCCTGGGGACTACACTTAAAGAAAGGTTATCGCTCACATCAAATTTCTTCAGATGCGCGTCCACGTTCGCGTCAATGACGTTCAATACGTAAAAGATGCCCATGCCAATGAAACACATATCGCGGTACTTCTTTGATTGATTCTTCAGGGTAATGAGGTTGGCTGTTGTGTATTCAGGGAAACTGTTTATTTGCCCTGTGGCGGCATGGTCGTAGCGAAAGATGAGTTCGTTATGGTAGTTCTGGTATTCACTGTTGAAACCCATCGCGAAATATCCAATTCCGCCCAGCGCGGCGTAGATCACGGGAACTTTCCAGTATTTTCGGTTGTAGACCTGCCCGGCTCCGGGCAGGATGGCCGACATCAGCGATGCCCTGTTGGCATCGCGGTTAATGGCTTTTTTCAGAGAATCTCGCGGAGCAACGATACGCTGATCCGCGGCACGGGAAGAAGAGGTAATAAGAGAAAGAATGACCGCTGTAAGTATGTAGATCCTACTCAAGCTCAAAATAAGAAAGTATTTTTTCGAATTGGCTGTCATTTTTGAAACTCAGGGTAACAGAACCGCTTCCGTCCTTCCTGCGCTTCAGGATAACGGGGTTGGCCATCACTTTATTTAATTTCTCAATGATCTTTTTGTCTTCCAGGTTCACAATGCTCTTTACTTTTTTCTTTGGCGTTGCCACTTTTTCGCCGCGCGCCAGCTTTTCCACATCGCGTACAGAAAGATTCTCTTCCACGATCTTGGCATAAATGGCCAGCTGCAGGTCTTCATCGTCAATATTGATAAGGGCGCGGGCATGGCCCATGCTCACTTGCTTGTCGCGGATACCTTTTTGTATCTCGGCAGGAAGTTTCAAAAGGCGCAGGTAATTGGTGATGGTAGAACGCTGTTTAGCCACTTTATCGGCCAAACCCTCCTGGGTAAGGTCGCACTCCTCGATAAGGCGCTTATAGGAGATGGCAATCTCAATGGCATCGAGGTCTTCACGCTGAATGTTCTCCACCAAAGCCATTTCGAGCATGGTTTGATCGTTGGCTATGCGGATGTAGACCGGAACCTCGGTCAATCCCGCCATCTGTGAAGCACGGAAACGACGCTCGCCCGAAATAAGCTGGTAATTATCATAACCCAGTTTACGAACGGTGATCGGCTGGATGATGCCGTGTTCTTTGATCGACAGGCTCAATTCCTTCAGCGCGTCTGCATCAAAATGCGTGCGGGGCTGAAAAGGATTGGTCTCTATCTGTGCTATCTTTAAGGTGCTTACCGTGTTGGCAACGGGAGCGGAGCTTCCCTGTTGTTTGGTAGTGACATCTGTTTTCGGATTTTCAAGAAGCGCGCCGAGGCCTCGCCCTAATGCTGATTTTTTCATGATGCGAATTACTTATTTTTTACGAATATACGAATGGGTAGATCTTGTTATTCCAGTTCCTCAACGTCTTCATCTACATCAATGAAGCGCTCTTCGTTGCTGATCTTGGTAAGACCGTTCTTTTGTAATATCTCCCGGGCGAGATTTAAATAGTTCACAGAACCCTTACCTGCCGCGTCGTACATGATAATGGTTTTTCCGTAACTGGGCGCTTCCGCTAATTTGGTGTTGCGGTGTATCACGGTATTGAAGACCATATCCTGGAAATGCGATTTTACTTCTTCCACCACCTGGTTCGACAAGCGTAAACGTACATCGTACATGGTCAGTAAGATCCCTTCTATCTCCAGGTCTTCGTTCATTTGCGTTTGCACCAGTTTAATGGTGTGCAATAACTTACCCATTCCTTCTAACGCGAAATATTCGCACTGCACAGGTATGATGATCGAATTGGCGGCGGTCAAGGCGTTCAGGGTGATCAGACCCAGCGAAGGGCTACAATCAAGAATGATAAAATCATAATCGTTCTTTATTGTGGCTAAAATATTTTTTAGTTTTTGGTTGCGGTTGGTTTGGTCTACCAGTTCCAGTTCGGCGCCTACCAGGTCGATATCGGAAGCGATGATAGAGAGGTTAGGCGTTTCTGTTTTCAGTATTGCCTTTTTAATATTGCTTTCCTCCATCAGGCATTCGTAAATACCGATCTTTACCTGTCGGGGGTCTAAGCCAACGCCCGAAGTGGAGTTAGCCTGCGGGTCGGCGTCTATCAATAGCGTTCTGTATTCCAGTACGGCCAGGCTGGCGGCCAGGTTGATAGCGGTAGTGGTCTTTCCAACTCCTCCTTTTTGATTTGCTACTGCAATGATCTTTCCCATTCTTTTTATGTATGTTAATTTCTATTTATTTGGATACGAATTACGGGCCCGGTACGAATATCCGAATCGGCTGTAGCCTTCAAAGCAGTTATAAATATTTGTATATACTCATTCGTAATTCGCATCCTATTTCCTGATCGTTTGTCCTATTTCCATTAATGTAAGTTGTCTGCCCGCCGAGCTGAACTTCCGTAAAGCCTCTTTTTGATCGATCTTGATGAAGCCAAATGTATCGTAATGCATGCCTATGATATCATCACAATTGATGAACTCGGTGGCGATGATGGCGTTATCCACACCCATCGTGAAATTATCTCCAATGGGCAGGAACGCGAAATTGATGCTCCTGTAATCGCCGATCAGCTTCATGTCGTAAGTAAGGGCGGTGTCACCGGCATAGTAAAAATTGCCTTCTTCACTTTCAACCACAAAACCCATCGGGTTACCGCCGTAAGACCCATCGGGCAGGCTGCTGCTGTGGGCCGCATGTACACATTTTACGTTCCCGAAATCAAGCCTGGTCTTCCCTCCGGTATTCATCGGATGCACATTTTGTACACCCTGTTTACCCAGCCACACAAATATCTCGTAATTGCAGATCACCTTGGCGCCCGTGCGTTTCGCTATACTCACCGCATCCGCTACGTGGTCCTCGTGACCGTGACTGATCAGTATATAGTCGGCCTTTACGCTGTCAACCTTTACGTTCTTCGCCAGTTCGTTGGGCGAAATGAAGGGATCGAACAGCAGGTGCTTGCCCTTTATCTCTACTCCAAAACATGAATGACCGTAATAAGTAATGTTCATTGACCGCGTGTACCCTTTTTTTAATTTTGCTAAAATTACAGGGAATTAGAACAGGGGGCAGGGTTACTTTTTAACAAAAGAAAGAGGTTGTTAAAAAGAAGCAACAATCCTTTTTATATCATAATAAATTATTATTTTTAAACACTTCACAAAAAGGGGCATGCGTACAGGATCGGTCAAGTTTTTTAACATCAAGAATAAGTTCGGTTTTATTGTTGATGATGAGACAAAGAAGGAGTACTATGTTCACGTAAAGGACGTTGAAGGCGAGATCAGGGATGGAGACAGGGTCAGTTTTGAGCTGATGGATGCCGCCAAAGGCCCGCAAGCCGTTAAAGTAAAGAAAATTGAGTAATACAATACCAGCCTGATGACTGCAGGTTTCAGAAATCCGCGCACTGTTTTGGGGATCCTCCTCGTGTTGGTTTGCGGCGCTTTTTTTTTCGCTTCCCGTTTACAGTTTGATTACGATTTTGAAAAGTTCTTCCCTGACAACGATCCCGCTTTGCCTTTTTTCCAGGAGCACCGCAAAACGTTTGGTTTCGACAATGAGTTTATTTTGGTGGCCATTGAGAACAAGCGGGGAATATTTGAAAAAGATTTTCTTACGCGTGTGCATAAGGCGGCTGAAGAACTGAAGAAGGCGAGGTATGTGGAGCAGGTTGTTTCTCCTACCACCTTAAAAAAAGTTTCGCTGCAGGAGCTTGGATTTATGCAAACACCCTTGCTTCACTATGAAGATCCGGGGCTGTACAGCGATGACTCAACTTACATCTATAGTTCCCGCCAATGGAAGAACACTTTTTTTGCAGCGGATGGGCGATCGCTCTGCGTTTACCTTAAATCGAAGGATGGTATTTCCAAATTAAAAAGCGATTCCCTGGCTAAGGCGATAGAAAGTATTGTTGCGGCCGGGAATTTTGATGAAGCGCATTTTGCGGGCCGCATTTTTGCCCAGGCGGTGTATCTCGACAAATTAAAACAGCAGTTCACGCTTTTTCTTGTGTCTTCCTTTGTTTTGATCAGCGTTTTGCTATGGGTCACGTTTAAGCGGGTAGGGGCGGTGTTCCTACCATTGTCGCTCATTTTTCTTTCCCTGCTATTCACCTTTGGTATCATGGGCGTCACCGGTAATTCCATCGACATTATGGCTGTGATGATACCCTCGATGATCTTTGTGGCGGGAATGAGCGACGTGGTGCATTTTTATACGAAGTATTCGGATGAGCTAAACCGACATAAGAACCAGGACCATATTTTCAGAATGATCTACAAAGAAGTGGCCGGGCCAACCTTTCTTACGCTTATTTCAACAGTCGCGGGTTTTCTTTCGCTCTGTTATTCGGGTGTGAAGCCCATTCGTGATTTTGGGATCTTTACTTCGGTAGGAATTACCGTTGCTTTTATTCTTACCTATACTTACCTGCCTGCGATGCTGGTGCTTTTCCCCGCAAAAAAGGACGAAAAGCGCGTGGAAAGGAATTCGAAGGCAGACCGGAGGATGCAAAACCTTTTTGGCTGGGTGATAAGGAATGGAAGAATGATCTCTGTGGGCACCGTGGCCATACTTGTTCTTTGCGCATGGGGAATGACACGCCTGGAGACCAACCAGGCCATCCTGGAAGATCTGCCCGATAAGGAAAAAGTGAAGCAGGACCTGTACTATTTTGAGAAGCACTATGGCGGAGTGCGTCCCCTGGAGATCGCCGTGCAGGTTGTGGATAAGAACAGGAATATATGGGACCCTGAGATCATTCGTCAATTGGATAAAGTGGAAGATTTTGTGCAGGCCACCTATACACCCGGGTTTTTATTGGGGCCGGCAGGTTTGGTGCGCGCCGTGAACGAGGCTTATGATGATGTATATGGTTTTCCCACGGATACCGCGGACCTGGCCCGCGATATAAAACTGCTGCGCAAGAACCGCCACAGCAAACAGCTTAAAGCCATTGTTACGCCCGATGGAAAGCGTGCGCGACTCACCGCTAAAATGCGCGATGCGGGCAGCCGGCAGCTCGGCATTTACGATGCGGCGTTTTTTGATTTTGTGAAAAGCAATACGGATACCACGGCGCTTCAGTTTACAATGACCGGTACAGCCAATCTCATCGACGTAAATAACAAGAACCTTATTACAAACACAATGCAGGGTTTGTTGACAGGGGTAGGGATACTGGGTTTACTCACGCTTATTCTGCATAGGTCTGTAAAGATGATGTTGGTTTTTTTGATACCTAACCTGGTGCCGTTGGTGATCATGGCGGGATTGATGGGCATATTTGGCATCGAGCTGAAATCGTCTACTGCCATTTTCTTTTCCATAGCTTTTGGCATCGCAACCGATGACACTATCCATTTTATTTCGCGTTTCAGGTTAGAACTGAGACAGGGGAATTCTGCCTTAAGCGCGTTCCGGCGAACCTATTTTGAGACGGGCAAGGCAGTGTTGTTAACCACACTGATATTGCTGGGTGGCTTTGTGAGCCTGATCACTTCTGATTTTGCAAGCATTTATCTTTTTGGTTTGCTCACCGCTATTACCTTGTTCGTTGCCCTGCTTTCAGAGATCTTCTTATTACCGGTGCTGCTTACTTTTTTGTTCAAACGAAAGCCTTAAAAGGGTAAGGATAGGCCAGTCCCCGTGTTTCTGTAAATTGACGTAAATACAGGACGATCAATGAATTAAAACCTCGGAATGTCTTTGGAAAGAAAAAAAAAGCTAACTTGGCATGAAATATGCATTTTCGTTTAAAACCCGTTATATGAAAAAGATCATACTCCTGCTTTTAGCGTTCATTTTTGTAAGCTCTTTAAAAGCGCAGAATACCTATGTAGAGACCCCGGGCCGTTGGAGGCTTGGTTTTAATATGGGGGCCATTTGGTTAGGTTCTGATGTAAAGACCGCGCCCGGTTTAGGTGGTGGTTTTAACCTCGAAAAGATATTGAACAAACGAGGTATGGCGCCGATCGGTTTTTCGCTGGGCTTCCGTTACCTGGGTGGACGGACCTACGGGTTAAATACTTCGCCCACCTATGATCTGAAGGATAACAAAGCCATGAACGGCACGTACGACTCTACTTTGCGTTACGACTCGGTTCCCGGCTATTTCTACGCTAACCACAAGACCTTTATACAGGAAGGAGCGCTTGAGTTCAAGGTCAATTTCCCGGCTTTTGAGCAAAGGACGCATATCATTTTACATTTCTGGGGAGGTGTGGGTATAGGTAAGTACAAAACCTGGATCAACGCGCGCGATGAACAGGGTAAATTGTATGATCTTAGTTCTACAAAAGGAGTTCCGGTCAACGAAAGCGATCTCTCGCGGATCTATAAAGGCTCTTATGAAACACTTGCCGAAGGCTCGGGTTCCAATGGAACCATTCGTTTCATGCCTTCCTGCGGTGTTGGTTTAGGATTCAGGTTCAGTAAGAACGTAGCGTTGGTATTCGAGCATAAGGTTTCTTTCCCGGGAACCGATTATGTGGATGGGTTTACTTATGGAGGAGCCTGTGTGAACGATTTCATTCACTATAGCGGCGCTAACCTGATCTTTACGATGCATGGTAAGAGCGGTTCTTCTCATAGCGGCACCAACACCAATACCAATACAAACGTTTATACAAACACCAATACCACCAATACTGTAACCACAACCAACACGCAGGTAACCTCCAACACGGTTGTTCCTACAAATACGGTGGTGGTGCAAACACCCAGGCCCAACCCTCCGCGCGTAAATATCACTTACCCATATACAAATTTTAAGAGCCAGTACGATAATGTTGGCGTAAGCGCGCAATTGCAATACGTAACCAGCTCCCAGCAGATCGGCATTACGCTCAACGGTTATCCTTTGTCGCACTTCTCGTTCAATCCTTCCAACGGGGTGTTAAATTTCCAATCGTTCCTTGCACTTGGCAATAACACATTTGTTGTTACAGCTACAAATGATGGCGGCACAGCCTCCGACCAGGTGACCGTGATCTATAACCCGCAATTGAATACGGGTGGCAACATCACCCCAACTGTTACAACTACCAACACGGTATCTACCATACCTACCGGTACAGTAACCATCAACCAGGTACCAACGCCTACTACCAATACAACCGCAACGGTTACTCCAACCAATACGGTTTCTTCTAACCCTACCGGAACTGTAACTGTCAACACGATCCCAACCAATACAGTTTCTTCTAACCCTACCGGAACCGTAACTGTCAACACGATCCCAACCAATACAGTTTCTTCTAATCCCACCGGAACTGTAACTGTCAATACGATCCCAACCAATACGGTTTCTTCTAACCCTACCGGAACTGTAACTGTCAACACGATCCCAACCAATACGGTTTCTTCTAACCCAACCGGAACTGTAACGGTTAATACGCCAACCAGCACACCCACGCCCACGGTAACCACCACCCAGAATCCGCAAGGACAACCACCGGTTGTAAACATCATCAATCCGGCTACCAATCCGCTGGACCTGCAGGTTGACAACTTCAATGTTTCCGGGTCTATCCTGAACATCAGTAATAACAACGAAGTGCAGATCACACTGAATGGCTCGCCGGTGACTTTGTTTACGTACAGTAACCGCAACAAGATGTTCAACTTCACCGCTAAGCTGCAGGAAGGCGCGAATACCGTAGTTGTGAAAGCGACCAATCATTTCGGGTCAGATACAAAATCAACCGTCATCAAGTATAAACCCGGTAAACCACCCAAAGTTGTGATCTCTGTACCGGCAGCGAGTCCTTTTAATACTTTTAATGCAAATAATACTGTGAGCGGTACGGTTTATTATGTGAACGGTCAATCGGATATCACTGTGACTGCGAACGGTGCCGGCGTGCCTTTCAGCTTCAGCAAAGTGAACGGCTCCGTGAACGTTAATCTTGTATTACAGGTAGAAACAACACAGGTAACTATTACGGCAAAGAACCAATTTGGAAGCGATGCGCAAAGTGTTAACCTGGTTTATGTAACCAGAACCTCTAATAGCTCAACTGTAACCGCGGATAATCCGATCGGGGTTACTACTCCAACTGTTCCAACCACCGGCACAACGATGGGAGGCATACACAAGAAACCGGCTATCACAGTGATCGACCCAGCCAGTGATCCCTTACAGACAAGCAATGCCAGTGTGAATGTAAAAGCTAACGTGAATTATATTTACGATGCTTCCAAGGTAACTGTTTCCAGTAACGGAGTAAATGTTCCTTCTAACTTTAATTTGAATGCCAACGAACTTACATTCACCGCCTCGCTGCAATCGGGCATGAATACCTACGTGATCTCCGGCAGCAACCAGTACGGTACAAGTACCAAGTCGGTGAATATTAATTATACGCCACCCGCGAATACGCAGATGACCATTTGCCACATTCCCCCGGGCAATCCAAATAATCCGCAGCAGATCACTATTCCCGCTTCGGCATGGCCGGCGCACCAGGCGCATGGTGATACCCAGGGCCCTTGTCAAACCGGTAACAACGGAGGCAACAATGGCAACGGAAACAACGGAGGTAACAATGGCAACGGAAACAATGGTGGTAACAATGGCAACGGAAACAATGGTGGTAACAATGGCAACGGAAACAATGGACAGAACCAGGGTAACCAGGGTCATGGAAGTCAAAACCAGGGTGGCGGCGGAACCATTAAGGGTTTATTGAACAATATCAAAGGTGGTGGTAACACAACTACTCCTCCTAAGACCAATAATGGCGGTGGCGGGATTAAGACGGGTGATGGCCCTCCCAAGACCGGTGATGGTGCTCCCAAGACCAAACCTGAAGATAACAAGGGCGGCGGAGGAAGACCTTCCGGTCAGCAGCAGCCCGGTAACACGCAGCCAACCAAAGTAGAGCCAACCAATACGCAACCCCCACCCAGAAGCATAAACACTCCTTCTGTTACGCCCAACAACAACGACGGTGGAGGAGGAAGAACGATAGGCGGCGGAGGCGGACAATAAAGGATCTTGTAAAAAAAAGAACCCCGGCGATGACCGGGGTTCTTTTTTTTACTGCTGTTTGCCTTTTAGTTTTTCGTATTCTTTTTCTACGCTTTCGTATTTGTGCGGGAAGACATAGGCGCCCAGGAAATGAAAGGATAGCCCGAAGCCCCAACCCAGCATTGGGAATATTGGCCAGGGAAATCCGTCATGATCATGTTGTTTGTGGTCGGTGAAGAACCACACTCCCCAAAAGAAGAGGTTACAAAGTACGTAGGTGGTAAAATGGCGACGGAAGGCGACTCTTTTTTTAGCGTTCTTCCAGAGGATCTTTTCTTTTTCGGTTAGATTTTCCATGTTGTAGTTGTTTTAATTATTATTTATTCGGTTTGATGTATTGCTGCAGGTTGTTCACGTAGGTCTCAAAAGCTTTGATGCCTGCTTTGGTGATCTTACAGGTGGTTTGCGGGTAGTTGTCTTTAAAGGATTTTTCTATTTCCAGATAACCTGCTTCTTTCAGTTTTTGCAATTGCACGCTCAGGTTTCCCGCGGTGGCGCCTGTCTGCTCCCGTATATAGGTAAATTCTGCTTCCTTTACCGTAATCAGGAGTGAGACGACTGCCAGGCGTAACTGCGAGTGCAGGACGGGATCGAGATCGTTAAGCGGCATAAGCACTTTGTTTTTTAAATTTGATCTGCATCCAGTGGCCGGGAATGATATAAGACACCATTACCGATAAAGCGAGTAAAAGGATCTGCGTTTCGAAGTTCACAAAGAAAGCGGATACGCTGATGACGTAACTCGCCGCGCCGCAAATTATTAAAGGTGTAAATCGTATGATACCACCGGTGATGAAAGTGGCGGTTGCATAAAGCATAATAACGATTGGGTAACAGTTTATCTGCAATTTATACCCCATCACCAGGGTAATGATCATGCAGATACCGAAAGCGCTCCACACAAAGGCCATATAGTCGTCAATATAAGAGCGAACTCTTTCCTTTTTCTTCTGGCGCATGGTGTAGAACATGGTGAAAATGCCTCCAAGCGGCATCGTGTACCAGGCATACCAGGGTTTTTCGAAACCGGTTACAGTCAGGTAATAAAAGGCGCCGGCCGACAGAAATACCAGCCAGCCCCAGAAAATAAAGAGGAATCCGTTCTCGGATAAGTTGTTTTGCGCACGGCGGATCATGTTCTGTATGATCTGCATGCTTTGTTCAGGATTGATGTTTTGTTCTTCCATTTGGTTTATAAATAGATCACAAATGTAGAGTAGTTTATATTATAAACCAAAATAAAGGACCAAAAAATAGTTTAACTTATTGTAAATCAATAATATTATTTAAACCGCAACGTTTTGGAAGGAGTGATCTTGCTAATGACCAGTACCGGCAAAAGCATCATCACAAGGCAGGAGATCAGGGTTAATCCGTTCACCAGAAGAAGGTCCGGCACACTCAATTCAACCGGTACAAATGAAACATAATAGGTATCCGGGTTCAGTGAGACCCACTTAAAATATCGCTGCAAAAAAGCCAGCAAAAGCCCGGTCGCGTTGCCTATGAGCAAACCCCGGCCCAGCAAGCGGAAGGACTGGAACAGGAATACCTTTTGCACCAAACCATTGCTGCCGCCAAGGGCCTTTAAAATGCCAATCGTATTGCTTCGTTCAAGGATCAGTATCAGTAAAGCCGAGATCATATTGATGACCGCCACGGCTATCATCAATACAATGATAATGGCGGCGTTGCTGTTCAGCAGATCGAGCCACGAGAAAAGAGTAGGATAGAGGCCTTGCACCGATCGTGCTTCCAGCCCTTGTCCAACTTCTTCGTTCACCCACTCGGTCATTTCATCCAGTTTGTCAAAATCCCTCAGTTCTATCTCAAATCCCCCGGCCTCTGTATCTTTCCAGTAGTTCAGTTTTTGTATCTGTTTTATGTCGGAAAAAACAATATTGTTATCCACGTCGCTGAAGCCCGTTTGGTAAATACCACACACCTCAAACTTCCGCACTCTTTGCTCATAGCCTGCGCTCTGTGCGCTGTCATTTATTTTTTTCTTCCCCACAAAGTAGGTCAGCAGTTTATCTCCTGTTTTTAAAGCGAGTTTTGAGGCGATGGTATTTGAGACAAGGATCTTCGAAGTGTTTGAACTATCTCTATAATCGGGCAATTTTCCTTCCAGTAAATACTGCGAGATAAAATCCCATTTATAATTCCCATTAACGCCTTTTAAGATAATGCCCTGGTTCTCGAAGGCTGTTTTGATGATGGCGTTCTTGGTGGCAAAAGGCTGTATGTGCAGGATATCCTCATTTTTAGCCATTCCCTCTAAAAAGGGAGCATTCATAGCCACAGGTTCCTGCTCAAAGGAGTTATTATTGGTATAGGCGCTAACAATGATATGACCCGCGAAGCCTATGGCTCGCTTTTTGATCTCACTCTTAAAACCTGTAACAATACTAATGGTCAGTATCATTACCGCCATACCGATGGCAATGCTCCCGGTAGCTATTTTCACCACGGGGGCCGATATCACGCGGTTTCCGTGCTCGCTTCCCCAGAGCCTGCGTGCTATGTGACTAAAAAGGCGCAATTAAATTTCGGTATTAAGTAAAGACAAATATATTTGTAAATTGTTTATGAGAGGCCTTTTAATTGCTTTATGTATCATTAGTTTCTTTACGGGTGGCGCGCAACCCTACCCGGATACCCGTGTACTTACCGAAAGGGACCTCAAAACGGGCGCTTCTCAAACCGCCAAGTATCTTCCTCTTTTAAAAGATAAACGTGTTGCCGTTATCGTTAATAATTCCTCAACCATTTTGGGCGTTCATTTGGTGGACACGCTGCTTGCGTTGAAGGTGAACGTAAAGAAAATATTTTGTCCCGAGCATGGGCTCCGTGGCATGGCCGATGCCGGCGAAAAGATAAAGACCGAGAAGGATCCAAAAACAGGTTTGCCTGTGATCTCTCTTTTTGGAAAACATTTTAAACCAACCAAGGAAGAACTTGCCGATATAGATATACTTGTTTACGACCTGCAGGATGTAGGCGTTCGCTTCTATACTTACATTTCCACCATGACCTATTGCATGGAGGCTGCAGCGGAGAACGGAAAGCAATTCATGGTACTCGACAGGCCTAATCCCAACGGTTATTATGTTGACGGACCCGTGCTCGAGCCTTCTTTCAAATCTTTCCTTGGCCTGCACCCGGTTCCGATAGTTTATGGGATGACCTGCGGCGAATACGCACAAATGGTGAATAACGAAGGCTGGCTCGAGAAAGGCGTGAAATGTAGTCTCAAGATCATCACACTGCAAGGGTACAACCATGTAGACATGTACCAATTGCCTTCCCGTCCTTCTCCAAATTTGCCCAATATGCGAGCCGTTTATCTCTATCCTTCACTGGGGCTCTTTGAAGGAACTATTGTAAGTGTAGGCCGTGGCACCGATACTCCATTCCAGGTCTGTGGTCATCCTGAGATGAAAGCGCCATACAGTTTTGTGCCTAGGCCCATGGAGGGCGCAAAGAATCCCAAGTACCTGGGTAAAAGTTGTTTCGGGCACTTTCTTGGCGATTTTGCCGACAGCTACATCAAAGATTCAAAACAGATCTATTTGCTTTGGCTTACCGGAATGTACAAGCAGTTAAAAGGGCAACAGTTCTTCGACGAGAATTTTAATTATCATGCCGGTAACACCGCGCTACAGCAACAGATCAAAGCGGGTTTAAGCGAGGATAAGATCTCGCAGAGCTGGGTGCCAGAACTGATCAAGTTCAAAAAAGTACGTAAGAAATATTTGCTGTATAAGGATTTTGAGCCTTAAGTCATTTACGATCTTTTTATTGACGATTTGGTTGTTTGAAAAAGCACTAAGACGTATACTTGTAAATTCAAAAATCGTCAATCTCAAAACTGCATGTAGATGAAGCGTTCGCCGCTTTCAAATACTCCCCAAACAAAAAGAAGAATTCCCAATACGAACCAGGCCGCGTAATTTATTCTTTCTGCCGAGAACAGCGAGAAGATCTTTCTTTCAAATAAAAGGAAAGTAAAGGCCAGCACTAAAGTAATTGTTAGATTAAAATAATCCTGCTGAGAGCCACCCGAGGCAAGTGGAGCAAGAAAACCTACAAGCCAATCCTGCGGAATAAAATTCGCCGAAAATAAATCTTCAATGCCCGGATTCCTGAAATAAATAAGCGCGACCGAAAAGATCAGAAAGATGGCATACTGATTGAGAATTCCTTTCAGGCGAAGCGCCAGCCCCAAAAAATAAAATAAAGCAAGGATGCCCGCGCTGAGGTAAAATCCTGGTTGTATCCCGTTAAAGAATGCCATTCCGCCAAATACTAACAACGCGCAAATAAAACCCGCAACAATTTTGTTTGTGTTCTTACGACTGAAAGAAAGATACACCGGATTAAAAATATATTGCCATAGCCAGGTAGTTAAACTACTGTGCCAGCTTTTCCAGAAGTCGCCCCAGCTTTTTTGACGAAAGGGAAAATTGAAATTCTCAGGCAATTCAATTCCCCACATGGCAGAAACGCCAATAGCGATATCACTGTATCCCGAAAAATCAAAATACAATTGCAGGCTATAGAGGCAGGCTGAGCTTAGAACGGTGAGGCCGGGATACCCATCGCCGAAATCCTGTACTGAATGCACCATTGGAGCAATACTCTCAGCTAAAACCAGTTTTTTGAAAAGCCCAAGAAGTATTCTGTTAAGGCCATATGCGGTACTTTGAGCTGCCGGTAAATGAATTTGTATGGCCACATCAGGCAATGAAGCAACCGGGCCGCTAAAGAATTTAGGAAGATAAAAAACGGAACTAAAGTAAGACAGGAAGTTTTGGGGAGGAAGGAATTGTTTGTAATAAACCTTGAAGGAATGATCGATAAGCTGCAGTACGAGAAAAGAAAAGCCTACTACCACCGGGAACTGCGACTGCGTAAATTCTTTTGCTGTATAAGAATAGAGATGGAAAAGGAGAAGAAAAAGCAAATTGAAAATGAGAGTTGCGTTGCGCGCCACTTTCTTTTTAGAGTGGGCAATGAGTGGGTAATTGATCAAGGCAAGAACTGCAACCGAAAGTAAGCTGGCTGGACTCAGTATAGCAATACTGCCGGTACTCAAGAGGAATATGATCAGTGGCCGCGAACTGACAAAATACCGGGAAGCGATCCCCAATAGTCCGAATGCCAGCAACAGAATAAGTAACATATTCAAATGTAAATATTTAATAGCATACTTTAACATTTCAATACCCTCTTTTGACTTAGATTTGAAAAAAATCTATATGAAAACAATATTGGCAGGCTTATTCTTTATTTACGCATCAATTACACTGGCGCAAAGTAAAAGCGATTCAACCAAAATTAAAGAGGCCGCACTCAATTATATTGACGGATGGTATGCCGGCGACACCTTGCGTATGGACAAAGCGCTGCACCCTGATCTTGTAAAGAGCACTCCTGTATCAATAGAACAAACCAAAGGAGCTGTTATCAGTACGCTTTCCAAGTCTTATATGGTAGAGATGACCAAAATGGGGGTTGGTAAAAAGGCGCCCCGAGAAAAGATAAAGAATGAAGTGAAAGTGTTGGATATCCACGAGAACATAGCTTCCGTGAAAGTAACTTCATTTGAGTTCACCGATTACCTGCACTTGATACGTGTAAATGGAGACTGGAAAATATTGCAGGTGCTGTGGGTGTCGCAACCCAAAAAACCAGGTTAGAACTCAGCGGGCTCGAAACCTTTTTCTTTCAGAAGGCCATTCCATTCGCTTAGTAATTTACCTTTCATTACGCGCGGGAATTTTGTCTGCGCTGAAACAGGTCCTTTACGATGCAGAAAATCAAAGAAAACCGAGGAAGGGACAGCTTCCACAAAAATATCTTTAAGGGCCGAAGTTCTTTCTACACGATAATCATCGTTCAGTGTTTTCAGGTGTGTATCGATCTTTTCTTTCAGCAGGTTGGTATCAATGGCTGTGTCAATTCCCACATACCATTTATGTCCGAAAAGTCCATCGTGCTTAATACCGCAAACGCAGAATTCGCCCGGCACCACTTTCATTTCATCACAGGCAAGTCGAAATGCTCTATTCATATTGTCCACGCTCAAATGTTCGCCGCACAGACTTAAAAAATGTTTGGTGCGTCCAACAATGATGATCTCGGCGTTATCTACGTTGGTAAATTTGATCACGTCGCCGATCAGGTATCTCCAGGCTCCGGAACAGGAACTTAGGATCAGAGCGTATTCTTTGTCTTTCTCAACCTGGTTCACGGTCAGAGTTTGCGGGTTAGGCAAAAGATTACCGTCGGCGTCAAAATTATCTTCGGTAAAAGGAATGAACTCGTAGAACAAACCGTTATCGCAGATCAATTGCATGGCGCCTTCTTTGTCCAATACATTCTGGTAGGCAATGAATCCTTCGGAGGCCAGGTACGTATCGCAAATAATGAGTGGAAAAGCGGTGAGTTTTTCGAAAGTGCTCAGGTAAGGTCCAATGGCTACGCCGCCGCTTACATAAATGCGGAGGTTAGGCCAGATATCGTGAATGGTCTTTACATTGTAATGCTTGATTATTTTTTCGAAGAGGATCTGTATCCAGGCCGGAACGCCGCAAATGATACCGATGTTCCAGCCTTTGGCGGCGAGCGTGATCTCTTCCAGTTTATCACTCCACTGTTTTTGTTTTAAGATCTTGCGTCCCGGTTTAATGAAGAACTGGAACCAGAAAGGAGCCGTGCCGGTAGTGATGCCACTAAGATCGCCTTCGTAATACGTGCCGTTGTAATTTAAGTGCGTGGATCCTCCCAGCATTAGGATACCGGTTTGAAAATGTTCTTCCGGCAGGTTTAAATGTGCCATGCTGAGCAATTGGCGGGCTGTTACCCGCTGAATGGCTTTAACCATGTCTTTGCTAACGG
This sequence comes from uncultured Flavobacteriaceae bacterium, assembly GCA_964387075.1. Lineage (GTDB taxonomy): Bacteria > Bacteroidota > Bacteroidia > B-17B0 > Aurantibacillaceae > PALSA-968. Next base: position 574,671 of record CAYLVB010000001.1, on the reverse strand, counting down.
GGATGTGTTTGCTGGATGCTTCTGAAGTTCCGGAGCTCAACGCAAAATATTTAGCTTCGCCGGGCCAGGTAACAAAAGGTTCTCCATTCAGCGCGCGGTACCACCAGTTCTTGAACATGCTGTTATAGTCGTGAACCGGGACAGTGGATGTAAAAGGTTTTATAGGATCCTTTTCCGCAAGTATTTCAGTGAATTTGTAGTGCTCGCCAAAGGCCGTGAATTGCGCCTTTTTCATGAGTTTGCGCAACTCCTTGGCCTGTTGCCTGAAGGGGCCCGACTTGCGCTTGGGAAGGCTCTCGCCGATCTCTATTGTTTTCTTAATTACCCTTCCTAATAATGCCATTTCTCATTTCAATATCGCCCAAATGTATAAAGAAATGCAGGAAAAAAAGGAGCCTTTGTTAAAAAGTTTTCATTAAGCAAAGACTACTTAACTGGCTTATATTCAGTAGCTTTTTGAATGAAATAAATAGCCAGGGGCGTAGACAGCGGGTTGCTGTTATCCAGCTTTTCTGGGTGCCATTGCACACCCAGCATAAAGGGTTCAGAACTTTGATCTTTCAGCTCATAAGCTTCTACAACACCGTCATCTGCCTTGGCGGAAACAACCAGGTTGCCTGCAATTTTATCCACGCATTGGTGATGCGCGCTGTTCACGGTACCTTCATTCACGCCACAAATTTTGTAGAGCAAAGTCCCTTCTTTGATCACAACATGGTGATAGGCCATGGTATCATTACGATGACTCACTTTCTTTCCGATGTCGGTTGGAATATCCGTGAACAAAGAGCCACCATTTCCTACGTTCAGTATCTGTTCGCCGCGGCAAATGCCCAGCACAGGCATTTTTCTTTTTACGGCTGCGCGAATGAGTTTTAGTTCTAGGGAATCGCGGTTCACATCAAAATCCTCGCACTTGTTCTTTTCTTTGGCTTTTCCGTAAATGGAAGGCACTATATCATTACCACCGGTTAAAAGTATGCCGCTGCATTTATTTAAAATGATGTCGATCGAATCAAAAGGAACGGTGTACATGTTCACGTACTGCACATCTGGGTTGGCGCGCCTCAGGAATTTCACATAATGGCTTTCGGGCGCCGTTTTTGAAATGGCGATGATCAATTTCTTCTCCTGCGCGAAACCCGTGCAGGCAAGAAGAGCGAAAATGAACTTTATACTTTTTATCATTTGGCTATGATCACTTTTTTAACTGAATTTTCCCCATTCCTTAAAACTAATTTTAAGCAAGATAATGATTCCTGCCTCAGACACCAAAAGAAGCCTGGAGTTTAACCGGTGCCCTATAAGGGAACCACCTTAAGATCCGAATCGTTCATGATCTCTTCGGCCAAATAACCCGCGGGTTTTCCATTGGCCCTGCGGCGCGAATATTTGCTGATCACAACAATGTCGGCACTGACCAGTTTACCTTTTTCGATGATCTTTTTCAGTGGGTCGCCTTCTTCCATATACACCAGGGCGGGGCATCCGTACACGTGGAGGATCTGCGTCAGGAATTTCTTCGCCCGGTCGCGGTCCTTCTCAAGTATTTCTTTGGCTTCTTCACCGTGGTTCGGAATATCGGTGTCGGTTACATACAGTAATGAAACCTGCGCGTTGAGCTCTTTGGCAAGCTTAATGCCTTTTTCGGCAACCGTTAATGAGGGACCACCGGTCTCTACATAGATGAGTATGTTTTTAATAGTGTGATTCATGGGTTGTATTGAATGTTGATTGAATAGAAACTGTTTATCCTGATAAACCGGAAAAAAGAAAAAAACAGGATGATCAGATCCTTATGACGGATAGCACGAGATGTCGCCTGGCAATGATACCGGTGACCTTTTTTTCGGCAAAGATATGTTCTTTTAGAGGCGGGCTTTGAATGAATGCCGCGCAAGGGCTGAAGAAGCCCGGGAAGGACAATTTAAGGGATTTGCCCAGTACGCACTTATTTTTAGCAACCTTGAAAACAGCCTGGTAAGAAGGATCCGTTGCGGTCTCTTTAATAGCCTGCTTGTGTTGCTGCGAAAGATCAGGCGATTTTCGTTGAAAGGAGATCTTCCTGTTGTAATTTGCAGCCGGTGAATGCACCGGGCCAAAGCTCAGGAAGCCCATCCTGAAAAAGATAGCACAGCAAAGAAAAAGAGGTAAGAAAACAAACTGGCGTAGCTTCATCTACCTACGAATGTAATAAATAACAAGGAGATTCAATTTCTTTCCGACAGAAAGCGAAAAGCGGTCGATAAAAATTGTTTTAGGTGGAGGTTTTTAGAGCCAGGGATCTACGCCAGCAAGCTCATCTTGGCCTTTTCCTTCAGCAGGGCGATCTCCAGTACTTCGCTCATCTGGGTTATGTAGTGGATGTGGAGTCCTTTCAGGTATTCCGGCTTGATGTCTTCCACATCTTTGCGGTTCTCTTCGCATAAAAGGATCTCTTTGATGCCGGCGCGTTTGGCAGCCAGTAGTTTTTCCTGCACACCACCAATGGCCAATACGCGGCCACGCAGCGTGATCTCGCCGGTCATGGCAATTCCTTTTTTTACTTTGCGTTTGGTGAGAGCAGAAGCAATGGAGGTGAGCATGGCGATACCCGCGCTGGGACCATCTTTTGGCGTAGCTCCTTCAGGAACATGCACGTGAATGTTCTTGTTCGAGAAAGTATCACTGGTTGCTTCGATCATCCCGGGATGTGCTTTCAAAAATTCCAATGCTATTACGGCACTTTCTTTCATTACATCGCCCAGGTTGCCGGTTAAAGTAAGTTTCTGTTCCTTACCCTCCGAAACACTTGTTTCTATGAAGAGAATATCGCCTCCCTGTTGCGTCCAGGCCAGTCCGGTTACCACGCCCGGAACATCATTACCCTGGTATTTATCTTTGCTGTGCGCGGGGCCGAGTATCTTCACTAAATTCTCTTCGTTCACTTTGGTAATGTTCTTTTTGTTGCTTGCCACTTCGCGGGCAATATGTCTTGCGATCTTACCAATGCGTTTTTCCAAACCGCGCACGCCGCTCTCACGGGTGTAATCCTCAATGACCTTCTCGATCACCTTATCGCTGATCTTGAGGTTCGATTTTTTTAAACCGCTTTCTTCAAGCACTTTGGGTAATAAATGCTTTTGCGCAATGGCTATTTTATCTTCGGTGGTATAGCCGTTGATCTCGATGATCTCCATGCGGTCGCGCAAAGCGGGCTGAATGGTGCTCAGCGAATTTGCCGTGGCAATGAAAAGCACTTTGCTTAGATCGTAATCGAGTTCTAAATAATTATCGTAGAAGGCCGAATTCTGTTCAGGATCCAAAACTTCAAGCAGGGCAGAGGAGGGGTCTCCATGAAAATCAGCCCCGACCTTGTCGATCTCGTCCAATACAAAAACAGGATTCGATGATCCCACCTTTTTTAAGTTCTGTAAAATGCGGCCGGGCATGGCGCCAATGTACGTTTTGCGGTGACCACGAATTTCGCTCTCATCTTTCAAGCCGCCTAAGCTCATGCGTACGTATTTCCTTCCCAAAGCTTTGGCAACACTTTTTCCTAAAGAGGTCTTACCTACGCCTGGAGGACCATACAAACAGAGAATGGGCGATTTTAAATTTCCTTTCAATTTCAAAACGGCGAGGTGTTCTAAGATCCGCTCTTTCACTTTGTCGAGCCCATGATGATCTTCGTTCAAAGTATTTTCGGCATTCTTCAGGTTGAAATTATCTGTGCTGTATTCTCCCCATGGAAGATCGAGCATCAGCTCAAGATAATTGGTTTGTATAGAATACTCGGCGGCGTTGGGATTCATCCTTTGCAGCTTGCTGATCTGTTTATCAAAGACCTCTGCAACCTCCGCTGTCCATTTCTTTTTAGCGGCTCGGTCCTTGAAATCTTTGAGTTCCTGCTCATTGGTATTTTCACCAAGTTCATCCTGTATCGTTTTTATCTGCTGGTGCAGAAAATATTCGCGCTGTTGTTTGTCAATGTCGGTACGGACCTTGCTTTGTATCTCGTTCTTCAACTGCAGCATTTGCAGTTCCTGGGTAAGATGCGTAAGTACCATGGTTGCGCGCTCACGCAGGTCAGGGAGCTCCAGCATTTTTTGTTTCTCGGCGCTGGGCACGTTGCTGTTGGAAGAAATGAAATTGATGAGGAAGGAAGCACTTTCAATATTGTTGATGGCGAAAGAAGCTTCGGTAGGTATTTGGGGCGATTGCTTGATGATCTGCACCGCAAGATCTTTCAGCGATCCAACAAGCGCCGAAAATTCTTTATCCGTTTTGGCCGGTTTTATCTCAGAGAAAGTTTCTACCCCTGCGCGCATGTAGGGCTCGGTTTGCAGGAACTCCCTGATCTTAAAACGTTTCTTTCCCTGGATGATCACGGTGGTGCTGCCATCCGGCATGCGAAGTTGTTTGATGATATGCGCAATGGTGCCCACCTGGTGCAGGTCGGTAGGAACGGGATCCTCAATAGAATCATTGCGCTGCGACACCACACCAATGGTCTTATCGCCCTTATAGGCGTCGCGTATCAATTGTATGGATTTATCACGTCCCACCGTAATGGGTATCACCACGCCGGGAAAAAGTACGGTGTTGCGTAAAGGAAGTATCGGCAAACTTTCGGGAAGCTTCTCGTTGTTCATGATCTCCTCATCTTCCTGGGTGAGGAGCGGGATGAACTCAGAGTCTTCATCTATCACATTGTTCAGTCTCAGTTCAAGGTCTTTAAATGATTCATTCATACGCTCTAAATTACTGCAAATTTCACCTGGAAAACTGTGCCATAGACAAAACGGGACAAAATGTCGTTATTGATTTATCTTGGAATAGGTGTTTTGGTTGGCTGGATCTATAAGATTCAGAATATCAAGTAGTTTGGTCTTTTCCTCGGTAGTGGCTTCTTTGAAGATATCGACGATCTCCTGCTTTTTCGCGACAAAAAAGAGCTGCATATTGTAAGAGGCCGGACGGTTCTTATGCACTTCTTTCAGGTCGTCGAGCGAAGCCAGTACGGCTGCGCGCCCGTCTTCCATTTTATCATACATCTGGTCGAGCCCGCTGCGGTGATATTTGTAAAAGGTCTCGCGGATGGGTTGGAACAAAGGGTTAAGCAGGTTATCCACCAGCCAATATCGGTTCTTTTGACTTTCTCCTGATCTCCATCCACTTTCTCCGGCCGATTGCGCGGCGTTGACAATTTGCTGGGCGGTCTTCCAGTATTCGCTTCCTCCTAAGGGAGAATAACTATCGTAGTCAATGGCAATGATCACATACGCGTAATAAGCCAGAACGGAAGTGATGTTATTGGTGAAGTTCTGAACCGTAAAATCGAAGGGCTGATTCTCTACATAATAGAACTGAAGTTCTTTATCCTCGTAGTTGAACATGGCCGAGTTATAACCTGATTTAAAGACCGGGCGGCGACTTTGTACTGAAATAGTGGCCTGGTATTGATCGGTTCCCAGTTTCTGATCTACGTTGATCATGAAAGAGCAATCGATGCGCTCGGCAAATGTAAAATTGTCATTGGTCCAACGGCGGTTGTTCAGGAAGTCGCGCACCTGGGTCTTCATATTTCCAAATATGCGGGTTACATCAGTTCCCTGGATAGCCGTAGTGACGATCTCTACCTGCGCGTTGAGTTCCTGGCAAACAGCCGAAGCAGGCAGTAAGCACAAGGCAGTAAGCAGCAGGAAGCAGTATTTTCTAAATTGTGTCATTACACGCATAGGTAAAATCTAACATATAAAATGTAAAATTTTAAATTTTCAATTTTTTGTCGTTCAGAAATTTTAGTGTAAAGTTAAGAATATCTTTGGCAACGGCTTCCTTGCTTTTTAGGGGGTAGCTCTGCACGTTTCCTTTTTTGTCAATGATGCTTATCTTATTGGTATCGATGCCAAACCCGGCGCCTTCGTCCTGCAGCGAATTGGCTACAATGAAGTCGAGGTTCTTTCTTTTGATCTTTTCTTTGGCGTATTCGATCACGTTCTCACTCTCTAAGGCAAAACCAATGAGACACTGTTTCTTTTTTTGTTTTCCTAAGGTCGCTAAAATATCGGTGGTAGGAGAGAGTTTGATCTTCAGCGCGTCTTTCGTTTTCTTGATCTTTTTGTGCGAATAATCAGCCGCTTTGTAATCAGCAACCGCGGCTGCAAGAATGGCAATGTTACAATGCTTGAAATACCCGGTGCAATGCTCAAACATTTCGTTGGCGCTTTCCACGCGGATGCAATGCACATTCTTTTCGGGTGATAAAGCCGAAGGACCCAATACCAAAGTAACTTCCGCGCCCTGCCTGGCAAACTCGTTGGCAATGGCAATGCCCATTTTGCCGCTGCTGCGGTTCCCAATGAAGCGCACGGGATCAATTTCTTCGTAAGTAGGACCAGCGGTCACCAAAACTTTCGTTCCGGCTAGTTTCGTGTTTCCTTTAAAATGCTTTTCCAATACAGCTACGATGGTCTCGGGTTCCGCCATTCTGCCGTCGCCTTCCAAACCACTCGCCAGCTCGCCTTTTTCGGTGGGTATAATGATGTTCTTGTAAGAAACGATCTTCTTTAAATTACTTTGCGTAGAAGCGTGTTTCAGCATATCTACATCCATGGCCGGCGCCACAAATACGTTGCAGCGTGCCGAAAGATAAGTGGCCATCAATAAATTATCGCAAAGCCCGTAAGCCATTTTGGCCAGTGTGTTAGCTGTAGCAGGGGCGATAACAAAAGCGTCGGCCCACAAACCTAAATGCACGTGGTTGTTCCAGGTCTTGTCTTCTCCAAAGAATTCGGTCTCCACTTTGTTCCTAGAAAGCACCGATAAAGTTTCCGGGGTCACAAAATGCTGCGCGTCGGATGTCATGATCACCTTTACCTCGGCGCCCTGTTTTACGAGGAGGCGCACCAGCGTGGCGCACTTGTAAGCGGCTATTCCGCCACTCACACCCAACAGTATTTTTTTTCCTTGTAGCATCTCTTAAAAAACAAAAGGCAGTAAGCTTTTTTGCAGACTGCCTTTTAAACGCTATTAACCTGTTTTTATTTTGTTGATTAAGGTCAGGTTGAATGCGCGGGTCATGTTTCCTTGTTTCCAGAATTTGACTTAGCGCATTTCATTCTTTATTATTGCGCTCCTTCTTCTTTGGAAGGGTTGCGGTAATATACTTTATCATCCAGGAATTCCTGCACCGCGATCAAAGTGGGCTTAGGAAGTTTTTCGTAGAATTTAGAGATCTCGATCTGCTCGCGATTCTCAAATATCTCTTCGAGGTTATCAGAATGCGAACCGAACTCGTCTAACTTCTCATGCAGTTCTTCGCGCATCTGCAAAGAGATCTGGTTGGCGCGACGGGCCATGATGGCTACCGCTTCGTATACATTACCGGTCTTCTCGTCAAACTGGCGAATGTCGCGGGTAACGGTGGTAAGGTCGGCTTTTACAGTTTTAAAATCCATTTTCTATTGATTAACAGGTTGATTCCTTAATTTCTGTACTTCCAGGTAAATTCCCTCGGCCTCTTTTAAATAGGCACTTTGGGGGTGCAAATCTACGAATTTTAGGTAACTATCCATACATTTTTCTATCCTTTCGGGCTTTTTGCTTTCTACGCTGTTCCGGGCCAGTAAAAAGTAGGCTTTTACGATCAAAAAGTGAATTTCCTCCATTCGGGAGGATTCCGGGAAATCCTTCACAAAATTCTCAAAAGCGATCACGGCAGCCTTCCAGTCGTCTCTAAAGAAATAGCCCTTCGCGTTCTCATAGGTCTTCTTCTCTAATTTGGCTCTCAGCTTGTCAATCAATATGTTACATGTGTCTATACGTTTGCTTTCGGGGTACTCGTTCACGAAGTTCTGCATTTCCTGGATGGCATTTTTGGTATCACTTTGGTCGAGGCTATAGCGCGGCGAGCTCTTGTAATAGCAAATAGCGTTCAAAAAAGAGCATTCTTCGGCGTGTACGCTGGTGGAGAAGGCCCTGGCAAAGGTGCGGAAGTGGAAACCGGCCAGGTTATAATCACCCAGGTAATAATGGGTATAGGCGTAATAATAATACACCTCCTCGGCCCTGGCGGTTCCCTTGAATACGGGTATGAGCTCTTCCAATAAGGTCTGCGCCGAAGTATAGGATCCTTTATTGTAATATTCGATAGCTTTAGTAAATTTAAGCTCGTAATCAGAGCTTTTCAGGATGCGGTTGAATTTGCAGGCGCCCAGGAAAAGAGCAAAAACGGTTACGAATAGAAGAATGGACGATTTACGCATGTAATTTGAACGGGCAAAGGTAGAAATTATGCAGGATATAGCCATATATTTATTGAAAGGGTTGGGGGGGCTTAAGTTTGGCGAGACCATGAAGCGCGCAATCAGCATTTTTGGGGTTGCCGACGAGTGCGAAGAGCTTTTTGATGAACTGCTTAATGAGAAGAGCCAGGTTTGCCATTATTGGGATAAGGGATTCTCGCTCTTCTTCAAAGATAATGCCGACAAGACCTTTACCTGCGCCGAAGTGGATGATAAGAACTCAACACTTTTTGGTGAAAAGATATTTACCCTTAGCGAAAAGCAGGTGGTTGATCTTTTTAAGAAGAATGGCTTTATTTTAACTGAGACCGAACAACATGCCTGGGGCGAGAAGCGCCTGAGCTTCGACGATGCCTTTGCCGATCTTTATTTTGAGAACGGGAAACTCGTTTCCATCAATTTTTGCCAGGCCGAGGGGCCTACGGTGAATTTGAGTTTGAACTAATGAACGTTTGATGTTTTGTATTTCGCGTTTCGTGTTATAGCATATAAAACACGAAGTAAAAAACGAGAAACAATTAACTTTTTTATGCAATTATCCGACCCTCTGTTTTTAGTATATTTGACATATCAGCTATCACCTTGTCATGGAGAAAATAGAACAGATCATATTTTACGCGCTCGATAAAAGCATCAAAACCTATCGCCAGCTCGCGCAAAGTAAACTTACAGAAGCGCGGCTTGATATTACGGTTGACCAATGGCTTGTGATGAATGTGATCAAAGAGAAGGAGGGTGTGAGTCAACAGGAAATTGCCGATAGGGTCTTTAAGGACAACGCTTCGGTTACCCGCATCATTGAACTGCTTTCCAAAAAAGGATTTATCAAGCGCCACGCCTCGAAGAGCGACCGCAGAAAGATGACGCTAGCCATAACCGCTAAAGGAAGGAGCTTATTGGACCAGGCCACAAGAGTTGTGAAGAATTACAGGAAGAAAGCTTTGAAGGGCATCAGCGATGCCGAACTGCGGCGTACGCGGGTTGTACTCGATAAGATCACGGCGAATTGTGAGTGAGGTTTACTTCAACCGGAAGCAGCTTGACTATCCTCCAAGTAATTCAATAACGGCAAAATTACACTGGCAACTGCGTTGGCTGTATCATGAGATCCGTTCACAAATTCAAAAGCGCAGGCAAGTAAAGGAGATAGGGTCAGAAGGATAAGGAGGCCGGTAGGTAGGTTCAGTATAATAGAATGGTCTGGTCAAATCTACCTGCTTTACTATAAAATTTAGGTTAAGAAATTAAACCTAAGGTTATTTATTTGTTACGCAAACGCGGTTAAAACAGGCTCCTGAACAAAAGGAAAAGTCCGCCCGAGAGGATCATGGTAACCGGCAACGTAAGCACCCAGGCAAAGAAAATGGTTTTGATCGTGCGCGGCTGAAGGTTCTTCAATCCTTTTTTAGCCACCATGGCGCCGGCAACGCCGGAAGACAGAACGTGCGTAGTACTTACCGGCAGGCTCCATGCAGATGCCATACCGATAGTTGCAGAAGCTACGATCTCGGCGGAAGCTCCCTGCGCGTAGCTCATATGCTGCTTGCCAATACGTTCACCAATGGTTACCACAATGCGTTTCCATCCTACCATCGTACCAAGACCTAATGAAATAGATATCAAAATGATCACCCAGCGCGGCGCGTAATCTGTAACGTCCTTGGCTTTTTTAATACTTGCCTTCAGATCCTCTTTTTCTTTTGTGCTCAACGAAGAGTTCTCGCCAAAACCTACCTTTTCGGCTGTTTTGGCTATCAGCAGGATGTTCCTGCGAACATCAAATCGTTTCAGTGTATCTATTTCGGATACCGATTTTTTATTGCCGATAAGTTCCAATAATTCAATACTGCGCGCTTTTGATTTCGCCACATCGTGTCTTTCTTTTTCCGACAATTTCATGGTATCTATCCGGTAGATCATTTCAGTTACATGCATCATGTGTTTTGAAGTATCACCAAGATCCTGTGTACTTTTAATAGCAAAATAGCCCGGCGCGAGCCCTATGAGGATCAACATGACGAGACCAACTCCTTTCTGACCGTCGTTCTGCCCGTGAAAGAAACTTACCAAGGTACAGGTTAAGGTAAGGATAGCGCGTATCCACATGGGGGGGGCAACTCCGGGCGATGGTTCCTTGTAGATCATGTCATCTTTAATGAGCCGTTTAAAAATGAACATGATGATGATGGCAAGGGCAAAACCAACCATTGGGGATATTAATAATGACAAGCCAATATCCTGTGCTTTGCTCCAGTTCACGGCATCTTTGCCGTTGATGAAGTAAAAAGCGAGGCCAATGCCAAGAATAGATCCTATGAGTGTATGGGATGAAGAAGCCGGAATTCCCATATACCAGGTACCCAGGTTCCAGAGAATTGCGCTCAATAACAAGGCAAAAACCATCGCCATTCCATGAGAAACGTTTGCGTCGGTCAGTGTCTCAACCGGAAGCAGGTTCACAATTCCCATCGCCACACCGATACCACCGGTTAACACGCCCAGGAAATTGATAAGGCCGCTCCATACCACCGCTATCTTTGGTTTCAGGGTATTGGTATAGATCACCGTTGCAACCGCGTTGGCCGTATCATGAAAACCATTCACAAATTCGAAGGTGCAGGCAAGAAGAACGCAAACGATCAGTAGGACGAGTATCCCTGTGCTAAGCATAAGTTAATTTTTTGTAAAGTTAAGTGCAACAATTCCGCGCAATGTTAAATTAAAGTTAAGGAATAAATAAACCGGCTTATCAATAGTTGCTAACTGTAATAAGGCACGAAAGGAAGGCGACTAAGGTATTGTTAATAAATTAGTTACGGATTATTTTTTTGGCTCTTCGGAGCGTGTTTCAAGACCTTGGCCTCTACATAGAAAACGATCTCCTCGGCTATGTTCTTGCAGTGATCGCCGGCCCTTTCCAGCCTGCGAATAGTAGATAAAATATCCAGGCACTGCTCTATCTTTTCGGGTTGCTTGCGGATGATATCCGCTATGGTAAGCGGGGCGCCTTTATTGATCTCGTCCAGCAGCTCATCACGTATAAAGATCTTGCGGGCTATATCCGGGTTCTCGTTCTCAAACGCGTCTTTGCAATCAACCAGCAGGTCGCAGGCCTCTTCATAGATCTCCAGCAAACGGGTACTCTCCAATACGGATTGATCGTAAGCGGTATTGGATCTTACAATGAATTTGGTGGTACTCCTGGCGATATCGCCGATGCGCTCCAGGTTGGTGTTTATCTTCATCACCGCCAGCACAAAGCGCAGATCTACCGCCACGGGATTGTAAAGCGCGATAATATTCTCGCAATCGCGATCCAGTTTCAGTTCAAACGAATTGATCCTTTTTTCAGTGATGATCACCTCGCTGGCCAATTCCTTGTCGTTATTCACCAGCGCCTCCAGCGATTTATTCATTTGCGTGCATACCAATCCCCACATGGTGAGAAGTTCGACCTTCAACTGTTTTAATTCTGTTTCTAAATGCGTCATCGTTTATAGGATCTGGTTAATAAAAAAGTTGCCTGCTCGCTCATTGCATCAGCCAAACCTTCCGGTAATATAGTTCTGCGTTCTTTCTTTCTGCGGGTTCGTGAAGATCTGTTTCGTATCGTTGAATTCTACCAATTCACCTAAATAAAAGAATGCGGTCCTGTTGCTGATACGCGCTGCCTGCTGCATATTATGAGTGACGATGATGATGGTGAACTGCTGTTTCAGGTTGTAGATCAGTTCTTCGAGTTTGGCGGTTGAGATGGGGTCCAGTGCCGAGGTAGGTTCATCCATCAGCAGTACCGAAGGTTCAACAGCCAATGTACGCGCTATACATAAACGCTGCTGTTGTCCGCCGGATAACGCGAAGGCCGACTTTTTGAGATCATCTTTCACTTCATCCCACAGGGCAACTTTCTTCAGGGAGGTTTCAACCACTTCATCCAGGGCTTTTTTGTTCTTGATCCCCTGTATACGTAAACCGTAAACCACATTTTCGTAAATAGATTTTGGAAAGGGATTGGGTTTCTGGAACACCATGCCGATCTTTTTGCGCAACCCTTCCAGGTGGATGTTGGGATCGTAGATCTCTATATCGTCAAAATAGATCTTTCCGCTCTTTTTAAACCCTTCAATGTAATCGTTCATGCGGTTATACAAACGCAGAAAGGTTGATTTGCCGCAACCGGAAGGACCAATGAAGGCGGTGACCGAATTTTTTTCAATGGCCAGGTTTACGTTCTTGATGGCGTGGAAATCGCCATAGTGTACGTTCACATCTTCTGCCAGTAGTTTATACATGTTCAATCATTTTTACCATTTAACTTTTTTCTGCCAGCGGTTCCTTAAATATACGGCAATTCCATTCATGAGGAACGTTACGAAAAGGAGCACAAGGATAGCGGCGGCAGAATTGACGATGAATCCCTTTTGCGGACGAGATATCCAATTGAATATCTGGATGGGCATTACGGTGAACTCGTCGGTTGGACTTGAAGGAACGAAAGGCACGTAAGCGAGGGCTCCAATGACGATGAGTGGCGCCGTCTCTCCGATGGCGCGCGACAAAGCCAGAATGACGCCCGTCACAATTCCACCGGAAGAGGCCGGAAGTATCTGCATCCAGGTAGTTTGCCATTTTGTGGCGCCTAGAGCGAAGGATGCTTCGCGTAAGGATTTCGGAACCGCTTTGAGTGATTCGCGTGTGGCAACAATGATGATGGGGAGGATAAGCAGGGATAGTGTACAGGCCCCGGCCAATAAACTTCCGCCCATGCTCATGATGCGTGAAAATATTTCTAATCCTAACAATCCGTAAATGATAGATGGAACGCCGGCCAGGTTGGTGATATTTACTTCCAGGAGATAATTGAAGCGGTTCTTCTTCGCGTATTCCTCCAGGTAAACGCCGGCGCCCACGCCGATGGGTATCGCCAGTAGGGCTGTAAGCAACAAGATCCAGAGTGTTCCAACCAACGCCGGTAAAATACCGGCTTTACCCGGCATGCGGGAAGGCATGCTGGTAAGAAATTGCCAGTTAATGCGGCCCATGCCTTTGATGGCGATGTCTACTAAAAAATAACCCAGCACCAAAATGCCAAAAAGGGTGCAGAAGATGCCGAAATATTTGAAGGCACTATCTTTGAAACGGTTTATTTGGTTGGCGTTACTCATATTTTTCCTGGAATCGATTCTTGATCCAGAAACTGATGTTGTTTAAAATAAATGTCAGGGCAAAGAGTGTTATGCCGGCGGCGAAAATGGTTTGGTATTCTATCGATCCGCGGGCCACGTCGCCCATACTAACCTGTACGATGTAAGTAGTGATGGTTTCAATAGGCACCATCGGATCCAAGGTGAGTCGTGGCTGCTGTCCTGCCGCTATCGCTACGATCATGGTTTCTCCTATAGCCCGTGAAATGGCGAGGATCACCGAAACGATGATGCCCGAAGAAGCAGCCGGCACCAATACTTTAAAGGATGTCTGGAAGCGCGTAGCGCCCATTCCGTAGGAGGCCTCGCGCAGGGATTTCGGCACCGCGAACAAAGCATCTTCGCTGAGTGAAGAGATCAGGGGGATGATCATGATGCCCATCACGATGCCGGCGCTCAAAGCATTGAAGCCCGCCATTTCAGGGAAGATCGTTTGTAAGGCCGGTGTAACTACCGTGAGCGCGAAATAACCGTAAACCACTGTGGGAACCGCGGCCAGGATCTCGAGTGAAGGCTTGATATACTGCCTGAACTTTTTAGGCGCGTATTCGTTCAGGTAGACGGCGATCGACAATCCAAAGGGCAGCGCTACCAAAATAGCGATAAAGGATGTAAGCAGGGTTCCGGAAATAAGCGGAAGAATGCCAAAATGTTTTTCAGAGAACAGGGGCGTCCACTGGGTATCCGTGAAGAAATACACGATAGAGACCTGCTTGAAAAAGTCGATCGACTCGCTCAACAACACCCAGATGATGCCCGCGGTGGTCAGTATGCCGATCGCCCCACAAAGCAGGAGAAGTCCTTCGATTATTTTTTCTTTGATCCTCATTTCTAAAATTCAAATGCAAGCCCGTTTCGGGCTTGCATTCTCCAACGAACAAACATTACAACCAGAGAATTATTTCGCGGCAGCTAAGTGCTTGATGAATTCGGCGAATTTCGCCTTCTCGGCGGCGATCTCCTCGTCGGTCATGGAAACATAGCCTACGTCCTTGGCCAGTGTTTTTGTGTTCTCTAAATAAAAGCTAACAAAAGATTGAACTTCCTTTCTTGCGCCGGCCTTACTATTCACATAAATAAAAAGAGGCCTGCCCAGTGGAGCATAGGTTTTATTCTTAACCGTTTCTTCCGAAGGAAGGATGGCGCCTTTCCCGTTCTCATCTTTTCCATCATCAATGCCCACTAATTTTAATTTATCTGCGTTCTCGGTGAAATAGGCTAGGCCGAAAAAACCTAAAGCATTCTTATCGGATTTAATGCCCTGCACCAATACGTTATCATCTTCGCTGGCGGTGTAATCTCCGCGGCTGGAGTGGGCCTTACCTACAACCGCTTCCGTAAAGTAATCGTAAGTGCCACTTTCAACACCCGGACCAAATAAATGAATTTCCTGGGCGGGCCACTCTTTACGGATTTGATTCCATTTGGTGATCTTGCCCTGCGCGCCCGGCTCCCAGATCATTTTCAATTCGGCTACGGTCATGTCTTTGCACCAGGTGTTCCCGGGGCTTACCACCACCGCTAAACCGTCGTAAGCTACTTTTAATTCAACCGAACTGATGCCATTCGCTTGGCAGGTGCTGTCCTCGGCTTTCTTGATAGGACGTGAAGCGTCGTTGATATCTATATCGCCTCTTCCGAATTTTTTGAAGCCTCCACCTGTACCTGAAAGACCCACGGTTACTTTAACATCTTTTTGCTCTTTTTGGAATTCCTCGGCAACCGCTTCCGTGATGGGATATACTGTGCTGGACCCGTCAATGCTGATGCTTCCGGAAAGCCCGGCCGATGAACCGGTGCCGGTTCCATCTTCCTTGTTTTTTCCTCCACCGCAGGAAACTAAAGTCACGGTAAAGGCGCTTATTATTAAGAGTGAAAGTATAATCTTTTTCATATATAGTTTTTACAAAGTTATTGTCTAAGTTAGAGTCTTGCGTTAACTTAATGTTATACAATTGTTGTCAAAACCTTTTTACTATTACAGGTTTTGTGAGTTTAGAAATTGCAATAATGGGGTTGGTTTAGCAACCTTACTGATACTGCAAAACGTATGTTAAAAATTGAGCTGGGCCTGTATGCGCAGGAACGATCCGAACTGGTAATTTTTTTCCTTGACCTTATCCGAAGTGGTGCGATCCGAATAAAACCAGGAGGTTGTAAGTTCGAAATTTTTCATGGGTTGCCATTCAATGCCACCTTCAAATTCGTTGATCACATACGAACGGGCGTCCAGCTCATGTTTTTTTCCACCTTCATACATAAAGCCGCGCACAAACGGCATGATCACATGTTTTTTGATCTTCAGCAGGTAGGTTAATGTTACGTACCCACCTTTGAGTTCCTTTACCTGGATAGAATCTACGTCGGGGTTGTATTCAGGGCCCCTTCCAATATTGTATTCGGCGAAGATACCAAAGGGTTTTGGGTAAAGCACCAGGGTGGCCGCATACCTTTCATCCAGGAATTCTAATTTCTTGTTTTTGGTTGTGGCGCTTTTGCTACCAACTGTGTAAAAACCGCTATATGCCTGCACCGAAGGCTCGATGATCTGCGAACCGATCTGGAAAGGATAAGTGAGGCGCGCCACCCAATGCGGGTCGTTGTTGGTCTCCGCGTTATTGGCATTCTGTCCATTATAGAGACCAAAACCAAGCACACCGTAATCGCCCGATCCTTTAAGCCCGTCACTCACAAGCATGCTAAAACGTTCGCGGATCTTCTGAGGCGCCCAGTAAAAGAATGCGCCGAGGTCACGCTCGTTCGATAAGGGACTGTTCAAAGCGTCGTTACGATCCAGGGGCAAGCGGTTCTGGCTTGACTGCATGTTCTCAAAACCGAATGGAACCTTGCTTTGACCGATACGGAAGCGGAACTCTCGTTTCTTATCAATGTTCACATCAAAATAACAGTCACGTATCTGGCCAACGTGGCCTGAGCCTCCTATAGTCGACGCAAAGTCAGGTTGAATATACATGTAAACGTGTTCGCTTAGTTGGCCAAAAAAGATGATCCGTGCGCGGCGTATAAAAAAGCCGCCAAAGTTGCCTACTGACTTGTCGCCTTGCTCGCTCTTGAGATCAGCATTGGTTTCGAACATTCGATTATATCTTACCTGCACGTAGCCGCGTATGCTCATTTTTTCAAACCAATGCAGTTTCTTTTCTTCAGTCTTCGGTGGTTCTAAGGCTTTTGGTGTTTCTTCGGCTTTTGGTGCAACAAGAAGCGAATCCTGCCCATACATATTGAATGTTAAACAAAACGCACAGATAAGTAAACTAAATGCTTTCATATGTTATCTTAAGTTTAATTTATATGCAAAATTGTAGATTTTGGGCACCTATAATGTTCGCAAAACAACAATTTAATGTTAAGGAATTGTTACGCAGACCTAAGTTTATCAACAGGTTTTTAACCAATTTTCTCCTCAAATGAAGCTATGCTTTTACTGCCATTCTCATTTATCTTATAGTATTCGCTTTACAATTCTGTAACAATAGAAGGGTCAATATAGATTAACTTAGCCTGTACCTAACTAATGAAAGGACCATGAAAAAAGTGAAAACAGTGAAGTGGTTGAAAAGGCCTCAGACCGAAAATTATCCGGAAGCGCAGGCATATCTCGATCTTCTTTATGCGGAAGATGTGGCAAGTGAACTGGTGAGCAAGTTGAAGCGGGCTAGTGTGAAGGAGTTTAAAGCGAAAGACATTTTCAGAGCTTCCGATCTGGGCTTAATTGGCAAAAGCAATCCTCACGTGGCCATAAACCGCAAAAAGATAAAAAAGGGTGAGGCGCTTGCACCCGTGCTTTTGGTGAGAGACCAATATAAGGGAAAATTGGTAGTGGCCAGTGGTTTTCACCGCATGTGCGCCGCTTACAGTACTGATGTTGATTCAGTGATCCCCTGCAAGATCGTTTAGCCCATTAAGTAATTTTTAAGTTTAAGCCTTAGCGGATCTACCCGGGGTTAAATCCCTATTTTTATAAAATAATTAACTTTGTTTTATGAAATGGTTGACAGTTTTTTGCGGAGCCAGCAAAGGGAACAATTCGATCTTCGAATGCCAGGTGAACCGCCTGGGCGAACTTATTGCTACCCGCAAGATCGGGCTTGTTTATGGTGGAGCTAAAATAGGTTTAATGGGTGTGATGGCCGACGCGGTCCTGTCCTATAACGGAAAAGTGATCGGGGTTCTGCCCGACTTCCTGAAGCAAAAAGAGGTCGCTCATGAGAATCTCACCGAACTGATCATTGTAGGCAGCATGCACGAACGTAAGCTGAAAATGCACGAACTGTCCGATGGCGTGATAGCGCTGCCCGGTGGTTTTGGAACCTTTGATGAATTATTTGAAATGCTTACATGGGGCCAATTGGGACTTCACAGAAAGCCCATTGGGCTTTTGAATATTGACGGTTTTTACGATGATCTTGTTTCCATGATCGAAAAAATGGTAGATAAGGGCTTTTTGACCGAGCAAAGCCTGCAGCTTCTTTTGATCAGTGACGATAGGGAAGAGCTCTTGAATAAAATGGAAAGCTATTCTGCCCCGGAGGTCAATAAGATCATCACCAAGGAAAGGACCTGATCAAAGGACCTTGTAAAGAAAATAGAAATTATTTTTATTTTTCCTCGCGGATATATTCTTCCCAGCTTTCGCCACTTTCAGGCTCTTCTTTCCATTCCGAAAAAAAATCTGTTTCAGTACCGTACTCTGAGAACAGTTCGGCAAGTAGCGGGCCGGTCGATTCTTTATCGGGGAACATTGCTGATTAAACTTTAGAAGGGAGCCAGGTAATGCTCAACATTGAAATAAGTGCTTGTCACTTTTTTCTTTCTTACCATTCTTCTCAGGTCGGCCTGTGTGATCTTTCTGTCACCGTTCGATTCTCTAAGCGCTTTGGCGCTTAACAACCTGCGAATTGTTTTGCTTTCGCGGATCAATTGTTTTTCACTTTTGCTTGGCAAAGGGGAAGGGTAGAAGGGAAATTCTTTTTCCATGTAAATGTTTAATGTATTTATATGCAAAGTAAGGATATTGTAACTATATACGTGTTGCATAAAAGTTTAGAAAATCTTAAAATATTGTTAAAATGCCCACGCATAATTTTACTAAATCCATTTACTCTCGTGCAAATATCCTACTGATGCCGGCAAGCAACAGCACCATACTTATAACGAGCACGATAACCATGCCCGGTATATATTCGATCAGGTTCAGGTAAATGCCAAATACCAATAGGAGAAGTCCTAATAATACCAGCGTAACAGGTGACGATGCTTTTGTTTTTGGTTCCATTTGTTTTATTTATTGGCGACTAAGGGGCGTAGGCCCGTTCGCAGTTTTACTGTTTCAATGCTTGGCAAGGAGTTGTTGATAGCGCGGGCATTATGATAGCGCAGGTAGAATAACTGGTTCTCGGTTTTGTATTGGCGCATGAATACATCGGGCTCGCTTCCTAAAAGGTGCCCAATGGTCTTCAATCGATCAGCAACAAGTTTTTCAGGATTATTCTTGATGCAGTAACCGTTGATGATAAAATTATTAACAGCATCGCAGAAGCAATAGATAGCCTCACGGAACAATTT
This sequence comes from uncultured Flavobacteriaceae bacterium, assembly GCA_964387075.1. Lineage (GTDB taxonomy): Bacteria > Bacteroidota > Bacteroidia > B-17B0 > Aurantibacillaceae > PALSA-968. The sequence continues at coordinate 555,593 of CAYLVB010000001.1, read as the reverse complement.
ATTGTTCCTCCACACATCATAATTGCAAAGAAGCACAGAGGCCACTTTCATGTACATGTTGAATATGTTGAGTTGTTGGTTGGTCACATACAAACTTAGGATGGCAAGCCTATAAGAAAATTATTCTAAGGTTACCCTTTCGTTAAATGCCGGGTATTGGGCAAAAAAAAGCCTCCCCTACGTGGCGAAGGCTTTTTGTTAGTATAAATCCCGGTATTAGTTGTTTACTATTAGTTTGGTGGTGGCATTAACCGAGCCTGAGCTGATCTGCACAAAGTAGATCCCATTTGAGAATCCACTGGTATTAAGATCTATCGCAATTGCCCCCGAACCTACTTTTTCGTTCTGAAGAGCGATCTTAACGATCTTGCCGGTTATGTCAAGGATATTCACCGTGATGGTCTCGTCTTTTTTCAGATTGATAGCGATCGTTGCATTATTTTTAGCCGGGTTTGGATATACACTGATACTGTTAGCCGGTAGCGTGTATGTGTTTATTCCTACCTGTCCGACTAATTTTGGATGCGTAAAATCGGCACCTACAGATGCAACTGAAGTATTCTGTAATCGGAAATCCGGTGTACCTTCCAGAGTGGCTGGAAAGCCGTTAACGAAATTGATGGTGGTAACAGTTTGCAGGGTATCGTTGAAATCCGTAGTGTGAATGGCGCTGTAGAAACCGGAAGTAGCGCCGGAAGTTCCGTCGATGACATATTTTGCGGTAACATCAGCTGAGATAATGTTGTAAGCGAAAACCGCGGTGTCGTTAGTAGTGAAATTGTCTACAGTCCCGGCATCTTTTGTATGGAAACCTTTTTCCCAACCAATAACCAGTGAATTGAAAACCGAAGTGCCGGAGTTGCGGCGGATATATACACCTCTTTCGAATTTCTCACCTACGGGTAAAGTGGTCAAACCATCGCGTTTTGGACCGATCATCGTCATGTTTGAGAAAACCGGTTGTGTCATTGGCATTCGGGTGTATGGGGAGGACGCTTCGTTGTCCGACTCAAAACCATTGGAATCGCCTGCGGCATCGCTCAGGTCCTTGTCGCGAATAGAAAGACCAAATTGTATATTACCGCGGAAACCAAAGTCAGTGTCAAAATCGTCATCCAGGTTACGGAATGATACGATGTATTTTACGCTAACAGTGCCCCCAAACCACTCAAAACCGTCGTCGCCTCCAAAAGATACCTGCACGTGATCAATCTTGGTTTTTGATCCTACAGACCCCATGGTCAAACCATTGACCTCTTTGTTAGGCTGCAGGGGAATTCCCGCGAACTCAATACGTGCATACGAAAAAATGCCTGAGCTGTCGGCGTCATTGCTTCCGCCATATTCATTATCAATGGCAGCGGTAAGACCTTCTATATTGGCGATGCCGCCGGGCTGGTTCATGACAGCCGAACCTAAAATGATAACGCCTCCCCAATCTCCTTCGGCACGCGAGCCAACGGCCTGGTCAGAAGTGAAAACGATAGGGCTGGTCTGTGTTCCCTGCGCATTGATCAGGGAACCACGACTGATGATCAATGTTCCTTGAGTTGCGAAATCTCCTCTTACTACAACGCCGGGTTGGATCGTTAGGGTAGCTCCATTCTTAACGTAAACTTTATTTTGGAGTAATACCACAGAACCTGTTGTCCAGGTTGTATTAGCAGTAATATCTGTAGATACCGTTACCGTAGGAGCGGCATAGGCTTGGTTCTGGGGGTCCCAGTTCACCCAGCCGGCGGTCCAGTCGTTAGAACTGGTTCCTGTGGTGCCATCGGTCAGCGGAAAAGCTCCTTTGTGGGGAACAGTGGTGAACCATTGTGAAAATACGGAGCCGCTTAGTAAAAGCCCCAATGCGAGTGTTGTGTATTTTTTCTTCATTTGAATAGTTTTATGCTGACAAAAGTAGGTTCGTAAAATAACCCGGAGCTTAAGAGAACTTTACTCTTTTGTTATGACTGTGTTAGCTTAATATTATCCGATACTAAAAGCGGAATGTGATATTCAGCGAATAGGAGGGACCAAAATAGATCGAACGAACTATATTGTCGGTGCTATTGGCACCTTTGTCGTATTTGTGGTTCTTATTAATATCCTGGTAGAAGACCTGGTTGTTCGCAAGCATATCTCTTACATTGAACTTAAGCTCAAGATTCTTTTTCTTGAGGAATGTTTTAGCTAACTGAAAGTCTAATACATGTCTTTCTTTTTCCCACATGTGAGGCTCTTGCACGTTACCAACCACAAATATCCTCGGGCCAACTACATTATAAGATGCAGAAAAATTGATACCCAGGTGAGGTAATGAATAATTTAAGCCTCCGTTGATGATGTAGGGCGACTGGCCCTGTAACGGACGGATCTGCGCGCCAATGATACCCGTTGTGTCAACAACCGACTGTATAAGGGCCAGGTTGCTGTACAAGGTCAGGTTATCGAAAACATAATCTGTGTCGCGCGAAATAAATCCCAGGTTGATCCTGTATTCCAGTTCGCCACCGATATTGGTAACCTTTGTGGCATTGGTATAGTATAATTCCGGGTCACCACTTACGCCCGTTCTCTGGACGGCTTCAATAGGATTCCGGAATTTTTTGTAGAAGCCTGTTACAGAAAAAACCTGCGAGGCGCCGGGGAACCATTCAAATCGCAGATCGAAATTATCGATAAGTCCGCGTTTCAGCTTCGGGTCGCCCGACCAGATATTCAGTTGCACGAAATTGTAGAAGGCGAAGGGAGCTAATTCGCGGAATTCGGGTCTTGAGACAGTTCTATAATAGGAAGCCCGAAGATTCATCTTTTGTGTGAGCGAGAAGATGTAGTTAACGGAGGGAAGAATGTCCGCTACCGTAGTATCTTGCGATTTTTGAAGATTAGAGCCCGACTCAACATAACTGAATTGCTGGCGATAGCTTTCCACACGTGCGCCCCAGATCACGCGATGTTTATCAAACAGGCGCATATCGAACATCAGGTATCCCGCATGAAGATTAGAGAAGGCGAAGTAGCTGTCGGAGGCTTTGGTAACTTCATTGAGCTTAAAGCCACCCGTGTACGGCCCGGCACTGTCGCTCAAAACACCCATGTAAGGGGCAGTAAAGATCTGCTCGTCGGGTAAAAGCAACAGGTCATTGTCAAACTTAATGGAGCTTCCCTTTCTATATTTACCGAACTTAAAGCTTCTTACATCAAAGTCACGATCTCTTTGCTGGTGGTAGCCGCCCACCTTTATTTCTGTCTTGAACACATCAATGATATTGAAGGCGCGGGAGAAATCATAACGCACGCTTTTGATGCTTTCTTTTGTGTAGGACCAGAACATATTTCCGCTTTCTACCGGGTTCTCAAGATCTGATACTGCCGCCACATATTGGCTTGTGTTGTAATCGTAGGTGTATACGCTTTGAAGCATGGCAGGCACATTCCGCTTTACGTCGCTATAGCCTGCTACCCATTTGGCTTTCACTTTTGCCTTTGGCAAAAAATGATCTCCGATAATTTGCGTTGTCCGGAACAAGTTTGAAGTGTACAACTGTACCGAAGAACGCTCGTAGTTGGGATCCGGATCATTTGTGTTGCGGCTTCCTTCGCGGCGCGTGATCTGGCTGCTTGAATTGGTGCTGGCCAGGCTTTTTACGCTGAACTGGTGATTGTCTGAAAGTTTGTAACTGAGGTTCAAGAGGGCCGAACTTAATACGTTATGCGAATAGATCTCGTCGCGGAAGTTCATGGTCTTTACAGACCCGGTATCATAATCATCCCATTCGTAGCGGTCCTGAAAATTGATCTGGGGGTTGCTCATATAACTTACGGCGAATAAAATACCCAGCTCGCGCTTAAATACTTTCTCGTTCCGGGCTATTGAATACTGTAAATTGCCTGTCGGTAACGCTTTTTTCTTATAATGACTCCAGTCGAATAGCATTTTTTTTGCCCACTCGGCTTTCGAATCGTTATTGCTGGTCGATTTGATCACCTCTGTGCCTGGGATCCCATCCGGAATGTCGCGGCTTCCATCATCAAGTCCCAGCCAGGACGTACTTGTTGGAGCTATATAATAAAAATCCTTGTTGGTAGTTAAAGTGTTCCAGGATCCTGAAATTGAAATGAGCTGCTGGTTCTCAACCGGGATGCTCTTGGTGTTTATATTGATGATGCCGCCTGCAAAGTCACCCGGCATATCGGGAGTTGCTGTTTTGATAATAATGAGATTATCGAGGATGTTAGCGGGAAAAATATCAAAAGCAAATGCTTTCCGATCACTTTCAGAACTCGGAAGCGGCGCACCATTGATAAAAGCTGAATTATAACGATCGCTCAAACCCCGTACGATGGCGAATCTATTATCCTGTATCGATGCACCTGAAATGCGCTTAAGCACGTCGCTGGTGCTGCGGTCGGGTGTCTTCTTGATGGTCTCGGCCGACACGCCGTCGCTCACGCTGATGTTGTTCTTTTGCATGATCAGCATGGTGCTGATATTTTCCTTATCAAGTGAACCGGTAACAGTAACTATGGTAAGTGTGTCCCCGGTGGGTTCTGCCAGGGAAAAATTAAGATTAGTAACTTCATTTTCTTTTACTGTAACAGGGCCAATGGCCTTGTTGGCATAAGAAATAAAGCGGCAAACAACAGTATAGGTTCCGGGTTTTATGGAGCTGATGGTGTAATTACCATCCAGGTCGGTAGCGGCGCCTTGTGTGGTACCTTGCAGCAGCACGGTAGCGCCCGGCAGCGTTTCACCGCTCTTTGAATCGATCACTTTTCCGGCGATCTTCCCGGTTTGCGCGAATGCCGTAGCTGTTATGAGAAGGAGGCCCGAGAAAAAAGAGACAGACCTGGTTGTATTTCGCATGAAAGATATTTTATGCAAAAATCGAGTCGGTATCTAAGATGAACAGTAAAGGAACGTTAAGAATATGTTAAATAAGATAAGTGTTGGAGGGACTTTGATGTAACAATTAGTTTACTTTAAATCTAAGATATCGTTACTATGATTGTCAGGCTACGCGTATGGGATCTCTCCTTACACTTTTCCCGTATTAAATTAATGTTAATGCAGGTGTGGATTAGTAAGACTTAGATAACATTGACGAAACGTTGCGTTTAAACCTTTGTTATTTTTTTGTAGGCTGGTATTCATGTTGTATTTAACATGGGTCGTGAACGGATAAATTGAAAACAAGGAATTCTATAGTACTCTGGTTCGAGGACAAAGGTGAAGAGCGATCGCTAAGTGAGGTGCTTCAGAAACACGGATTCAAATGCGTGAGTTGTGAAGGTCGTAAGCATTTCGATGAGTTGGTACCTTTTGCCGCCCTGATCATTATTGACCTTGGCATCAAAGAGACCGATGCCATATTGGTCTGCCACGAACTGAAACAAAAGAAGGAAGCAAATCTTCCTTTCGTGATCATTGTTAGCGATAAGGCCGAAGATTATACGCACGTAACGGCTCTTGATCTTGGGGCAGATGATTATATCTTAAAACCCGTTAAGTCGCAGCTTTTCTTAAAACGGATCCAGGCCTTAAGCCGCAGAAAGGACCTGGGTGTTGAAAAGCAAAGGCCTAATGGAAATGGTTTTTACATTGATACGGAGAGGCATTTGGTGCTGATCGACAATAATTCCTTTGATCTTCCCAAGAAGGAATTTGAATTACTGAACCTGTTCTATTCTGTGCCCAACAAAATATTCACACGCGAGGAGATCGCGGTGTTATTGTGGAAAGAAGAAAGTATAGCGAAGCAACGAACCATCGACGTGCACATACGCAATATCCGTAAAGCGCTTGGAAGGGACCTTATAAAGACCGTGAAAGGATTTGGTTATGGGTTGAACACCCAGATCGCGGTTTGATCAATTGCCGTTACTGAAATCCTTTGAGCTGATCAGTTGCCCACTTGGATCCCAGTTATACCAGGTACCGGTCTTTTCCCCGTTGGAATAATGCATCTCAAATAATTTATTGCCGGTATCATCCCAAACCAGCCAGGTGCCGTTCTTTTTTCCTGCGTTAAAAATAGCAAGGCCAACCGTTACACCGCTTTCGTTATAACGGGTCCATTTACCGTTCTTAACACCATTTTCAAAGGAACCGGTTTCCATTAATTTGCCGGAGGCGTAAAAATACTGTGCTTCACCATTCAGATTACCCTCCTTGATCTCAAGCGCAGAGGTCTTTATACCATTCTCATTTGATTCTAATTTCCCTGTAAATAAGGCTCCGTCTCTATCCTGATACAAGCCTTTTTCGTTGAGAGAAATCTGCGATAAGAGGCCGGGTGCTAACAGGATCATCAACGCGAGGATCATTCCAAACTTTTTCATAATTTCCTGTTTTAAAGGGTGAATAGCAAAAGCGCAATCATAAAATTAGTGCAAACAGGAAAGGATAACAAAGATTTAATGTTAAGCTTACGGAATTAACATATTATTTAACGTTAAATTTACATTGAAGTGTAAATGCGTAACAAATAGTTTACATTATAGTATTCAGTGAGGAAAGTGGGGCTTAAGTAGTTATCTATCAGAGGGGACTCAGGTAAAGCTCTTTTTCCAGGCCGGTTTCAGAGCTTTTCAGATCGAGCGGCTTGTAACCCACCATCTCGATCGAGATCTCGGGGTTAGCTTTGGGGTCTAAGGCAAGTACATAATTCCCGTTCATGTCGGTATAGCAAAAAGTATCAGAGCTTTTTACCTGTACTTTTACTCCTGCAAGCGTTTCGCCAGTTTGTTGATCAATGATCTTGCCGCTGATGATGCGGGTTGAGGAAGGCTCGTTATTGGCAAGAACTGCCACTGAGAAGAACAACGATAATACGATGATAACTGCCTTTTTCACACTACAAAATAACAACAGCACTGTTTATAGAACATTACTTCTATATTACCAAATTGTTAAAGTGTAAGTATTTTAGAAATTAAGACTGTATCCGATCCCATACACAAAATCACGTGTCATTGGGGAATTGGAATAGGAGTTCTTCTGTTTGAACCAGTCGCTATCGCGTAGTTGCAGTTTATGCAGAAAAAAGAACTCCAATTGCTGGTCCTTGGTAAGGTTATAGAACAAACCTAAAAAGCTCCTGGATTGATCGGAAGTGAACCCTTCGGGATCGTTCAGCGGTATGAAGAATTCCTGGGCAACATAAGCAGAGATACGTTTCGTGAATTCGTATTCCACCGTTAATTTATGGCGATCATACAGGTAAGGAATAAAACCATCATCGCTGGTATACATGTCCACGTACTGCCACTGGAAAAGATTGCGGTAATTGATCTTCCAGCGCCGGATGTCCTTTTTCAGATATAAGGCCGCGTACCAGCGGTAACGTTCGCTGTAAGCACCCGAAGCTTTTCGCCTTTCGATCAGGGCTGTACCAAGTTTAACGCGAACGCCATTCGTTATCTTATAAATAACTCCAAGGTCGGCCTTGAAGCGCCCGAACTCAGAAACGTTGTTGGTAAAACGGTCCTGGTTCTTTAACTGGATAGAGAGCCTGTCTGTAATTTTCTTTTTTACAGCCAGTTTTAGCCAGAACTGCGCGTCATTCACATAAGCTTGCTGTGCATAGAGAGTTGATGAGAGAGTGATCAATATGACAAGGAAGCGTTTCATGTTATTTAGTCGTAATAGTAAATTTTTATTTGTGCAGAGTCGCGTAAGAAATCAATTTTTTGAATGGAGAATCGATGCGCGTTGATGCCGGTGCGGGTGCGTATATCAGCCAGCATTTCCTCCTGTTTATCGGATTTTATCAACTCGATGTTCTCATAAATAACAACTTTCACCATTTCTTTTTTCATCAATACGCGGCTTTCCAGGAGCCAGGTGAGGATCAGCACAACGGCGTTAATGATGCCGAGGAAGATGTACTCCAGGTAATCCTCCGTATCTTTTACTTTGGTAACAGCCGAAACCAGACCAAGCGCTATCACCAGGAAGAGATAGGTCATGTCTTTGATAGAGATGTCTTCTGTACGATAACGCAGCATAGAGAACACGGCGAATAACCCGAAGGCGGCTCCCATGGAAAGCTCCACTTTGTTCAGAAGGAACGAGATCAGGAATATGATCAGGTTGAAAATGAAAAAAGTGAAGAAGAGCTCGCGGTGCTTGTACAAGGGATAATAAATAAAGCGCACCAATACAAATACAGCCGCAAAATCAATAAGCAGTCTCCAGCCGAACTTACTGGTCATTTTGCTAAGTTCTTCCATACCGCCGGAGGCAGTAACGGTGTCATTTACCGATTGCAGCAACAATGTCGTCATAAATTATATGTTTTAGATTTAAAAGTTTTTCTTTGAAGTTGTTCTTTTTTACTTTATTTCCGCTGGTAAGGGCTATGCCCATGCAGTATTTACTGATCGACCCTTCGCGTATGTGAAATTGCTTCATCACCTTCAAATAAGGAGAAGCCTTTCTTTTTTCCTGTTTTACCTCCGCGATCACCAGGCTGCTGAGATTTCTTTTCTCATCACCCTGTATGAACTCCAGGTCAAGGTCAATGGTAAGCCTTTCCGCGCTTGTTTTATTTACGAGTGTAAGCCGGCTGTAGTTCACCCAGATCACGGGTTTCAATATTTCCGGGTCATAAGGAGTTTTCGCTTTTAAAAAAGTAGTGGTATCCGCTTCCCAGCCATAAGGCACATCTTTCTTTTTGATGCGTTCTTTCAGCGTACGCCCTTTGTTATTCTTGAACTTTACTTCAAGAAACCCAATATTACTTTCGAGGTAAGTACGATGCCTGATCTTGTAACGGTTAAGCTCACCGTTATGGTGACAATTATACAGGTTATACTTAAGTGTGTCGTAATACAGGGTCTGGTAACGGCTTAGCCTTTTTCCTTCCACTTCCAATACGCGGTAATAGGGGAGGATCTCTTTTAGCACATCGCTGAATTGATCGCGGTTAAAGGTGAATTTGGTGTCGGTACGGTTCATAAGTTTCACGCTGTCCATCTCTATTAAAGTGATGGGCTCAAAATCTTTGAGTATGTCCAGCGAGCGGCTCATTATTTAAATTCATAGATGTATTTGCGGCTGCTGAGTAATTTCCCGGCCGCGTCAACCGTCTTTCTTTCGCTCTTCAATCCTTTTTTGTCGTAAGTATACTGATGCTTTTTGGTGAGTTTTCCGCCCGCGTCGTAAAACTGTTCTTCCGTTTTTTCTCCCATGGAATTATAAACGCTCACTTTTTTCACGGTCAGGTTATTGCGGTTGTCATACTCTTCTTCTTCGATCTCATCACCATCCTTATTGAATTTGTACTTGTGGGTTACACGCAAAGCGCCTTCTTTGGTGAACTCGGTCACTTCCACCGATTCGCCGTTCTTGTCAAATACGGTTTTTTTGTTGGGAATGGTCTTTCCGTTCTCCAGGTCGGCCTCCGAGCAGGATTTGATCCCGTTCTTCTTCACATCTTTCTTACTCTGCGCGAAGCTGAAGCTTGCCAGGAGTAAAAAAGCCATCGTCAATTTTAAATACTTGCTCATAATTTATTTTCAATAATGAATTTTCCGTTCCAATTGCTCTTTCCTGTTTCCACGCGGTAGGAATATATCCCGGCGGAGAGGTTCTCGTTCAAATAATATTCGTTCTGTAATTTTTCTTTTACCAGGATTTCCCGCCCGCTTATGTCGTAAACGTGTAAAGTGAATGTTTCATGGGTATTCCATGCAAAGCGAATGCCACTGTTCGAAGGATTCGGATATACCGATAATCCATTCAAGACATTCACAGAATTCACAGAGACAGGCGTTCCGTTCGCGTCAACGCGGAAAGCATAAATATCAAAAGCGGTGTTGCGTTTGTCCTGGAAGCAGAAGATACTTCCGCCGGAGCCGTCACTGATGTTTTTAGGGCTTGTCTGGTTCAGCGCAGCGATCCCAACATCAACACCGGCCGAGGGCCATACTAAAGTGCCTGAGGTACTCACGCGCTGACTGCGTATGTCCCAATTTCCAAACAAAGAATCCTGCCATACCACAATAGCTCCGCCGGCTCCGTCGGGAACCGTGTTGGGATTGATCTGGTCGTTGGCCGAGTTGCAGATGGCGATTCCGTTCGCAGCCCATTGAAGGGTTCCGCCCAGATCTATTTTCTGGGCATAAATATCGAAGTTTACATTGCGCCCGTCCTTCCAGGTAATGATCGTGCCACCCATGCCGGCATCAGCAGCCATATCAAGGGCCGATTGCGCCCCGCTCGCGTTGCAGATAAGCTTCCCTCCGGTTGTCCATTGCGCGGTCCCGCCTGAGACCACGTATTGTGCATACACATCGTAATCAATGCCACTGCGTTTATCCTGCCAGGAGATGATAGCTCCACCCGCAAAATCAGAAACGATCTTGGGGTTGGATTGCGTTCCCGCAAACTGGCAAAGCGCAAGGCCGCCATTTGTCCATTGCGGAATTCCCGAAGCGTTCACCCGTTGCGTGTAAATATCATAATCCGATCCGTTGCGCTTGTCCTGCCACGTTAGGATGGCTCCACCCGAACCGTCGGTAACCATTTTTGGGTTGATCTGCGCCCCAAGGGCCGCGCAAATGCGGTACCCGCCGCCGCCCCAGAGTATGGAACCGCTTGCGTTGATGTGTTGCATAAAAAGATCCGGCGTGCCCAGGGCTGTAGAATCATCTTCCCAAACAATAAGCGCGCCGTTAGCTCCGTCACCTAGCACGCGGGGATTATCCTGAGAGCCTGCTTTTGCACAGGCAGCTACTCCGTTCGCGGTCCACAACATGGTTCCGTTAGAATCCACTCGCTGGGCGTAAATGTCTTTAGTGCCGCCCCGTTTATCAACCCACACGATGATGGCGCCACCAACTCCGTCTTCCGTTATTACGGGAGCGGTTTGATCGGTTGTTTCATTGCAAACAACCGGACCATCGAGCGTCCATTTAACCATCCCGTCACGGTCAATGCGCTGCACGTAAATATCGCCCGCGGTCATGCTTGCATCCATTCGGAAATCCAGCCAGGTAATGATGGCTCCTCCTTTCGAATCGCTAGCTATCTTAGGGTCTTGCTGATCGTAAGGCTGAGAGCAGATCAAATTATTAACGCCCGGGTGCGCGTTCCATTGCGCGTTTGCGAAGGTTGCGCCGAGTAAAAAAACTATTGAGAATATTTGTTTGATCATATATTACTTAAAAATGGTTATGGTTCCTACGTCAACACTTTCTTTTTTGCCGCTAATGGTAACACGGGTCCTGGCCGGCAACTCGGCATCAGCTCCACTCAGGTGTATGCTGGTGTCGCGCGACATTACAAAAACGGTGTACTCACCCGGGCGCAGGTACTTGAACTCAAAATTGCCATCGGCATCCGTATCCAGGTTGTTGGAGGCGCTTTTTTCCTCACCATAACTGATGTACACATTTTCGCCGGCGCCAAAGAACTCAGAAACGAGGGCCGTAGCCGCCGAATTGTAGTCTTTTACATAAACCCGGCCTTTAATGGAGGCTTTGCCCCCGGGGCCGGCGGGTTTATCGCAGGAAAATGCCAAAAAAAATGCAAGGGCCGTAAGGCCTGTTGCAAGGACTTTTCTATCGGTTCTCATATAACACAAATATAGGAATAAGTTAACAGTTCTTTTACATGCAAAAATGAGGGGCAATTCTGTGTTCTTCCTGTAAAAAGGAACCGATATCTGTGCGCACATGGCCATACGAACCTAAAGATAGTGGCTCCTTTCGGGTTGATTTAAAAAAAGTAGTTAACTCCCGTATATTAAGCGCTAAACACCTTTAGATTCCCTTCGTGATACGGGTTGATGCTTGCCTGAATCATGCAAATGGAAAGCTCAGGTCTTGAAAAGCTTGAAGAAGTTCTCTTCGTAGCTGGTTCCGATAGAGAATTCCTGGTTTCCGATGTAAATGGTCTTGTTACGCACGCTTTCGATCTTGGAAAAAGGAATGATGTAAGAGCGGTGAATACGGATGAAATCCTTTTGGGGTAATTTTTCCAGCATGGCCTTCATGGTCATACGCGCTACCACGGCTTTTTGATTGTGCAGGTGTATCTTTAAATAATCATCGAGACCCTCTATGTAAAGGATGTCGCTGTAATTTATTTTTATGAGCGAGTAATCGGCACGCACGAAGAAGAAGGCCTGTGTATTTTCGGCCTGGTGCTGGTAGCTGAAGAATTCTTTTGCCTTATTGGCTGCCTGCAGGAAGCGTTCGGGCGTATAAGGTTTTAATAAATAATCTACCGCGTTAAGATTAAAGCCTTCCACCGCGTATTCAATGTGTGCCGTTGTAAAGATCACCATGGTTTGCTGCTTCATTTGCTTGTAGAACTCAATACCCGACAGCGAGGGCATATTAATGTCAAGAAAAAGCAGATCTACAGGATACCGTTCCAGGTATTTGAGCGCCTCGGTGGGTTTGGTGAATGTTTTTTGCAGGTCGATGAAGTCTACGGTCTCGCAAAAGTTCTCCACTACCTTTAAGGCAAGCGGCTCATCATCTATGGCGATCGCTTTGATCATACGAAGTCTATCTGCAAGTTAACACTAAATTCCTTCTCGTCGTCATTAATTTTTAAACTGTGTTTGCCCGGGTATAAAAGCTGCATGCGGTCGCGGGTGGTGGTTATGCCGTGCCCGCTCTTGGCGATGGAGCCTTTGCGGATCTTCACTTTTTTATTGGCCACAACCAGGATCAGGCGCGTGGTGGTGATGGTAATATCGATATTGATGCGCGATTCTTCTTCGGGGTTCACTCCGTATTTAAAAGCGTTCTCCACAAAAGGGATAAGTATCAGCGGGGCGATCTTTTTGCCGGCGCTGATGCCGCTTACGTTATAGGTAAGGTCAACCGTATTGCCCAGGCGGATGTTCTGAAGAGCGATGTAATCCGAGATATAATTGATCTCCTTATCCAGCCACACAAAAGTGTCTTTGGCCTCGTTGAACACATAACGCATCATACCCGAAAGTTTTACGAGGGCCGTAGCCGTATCATCCGATTTTTCGAGAGCCAATGCGTAAATGCTGTTGAGGGTGTTGAAAAGGAAGTGCGGGTCTATCTTGGCCTTTAGATAGAGTATCTCGGCGTTCATACGTTCCCGCTCATTCTCCTTCCATGCAAAATATAGGCGCAGGCTGAACGAACCAAGCATTGCGATGAGGAACATGTAGATATAATTGCCTGCCTCCTGGAAATACGCGTAAATAAAACCGTCGTCATCCATGGGCAAACCCGGGGAGTCTGGATCATGGATCATTAAACCGGGAAGAATGGAAAACAGGAAGAAGGTTAGCCCGGAAAGAAAGAGATACAAAATGCGTTTGTGCTTGAAATATACTTTAGGGAGCAGGATGAAATAGTTCAGGTAAAAGAAGGAAAGCATCAGGCAATAACCCAAAAAATTCTTCTGAAAGCCGGGCATTTTAAACAAAAAACCCAAGGGCTGCAAAATATAGGGAGAGAAGACCACCGGCAGCAACAGAAAAAGTACGCTGCCCGATAGGAAGATGAATGCCTGTCGCTTTTTACCCCACATCATCACAAATGTAGCGCAAAGAAGCCAATTTTGAGGTAAAACCTTTCAATTTTGAGGTCAATCTATCCTGTTTAAAAATACCCTTCTTTACCTTTGTAATATAGCAATTAGAAATGACCGAGCTGCTGAGATCCGAGAGTTATATCACCTACGCTTACGATAAGCTGGTGGAAATGCTGCAGGTAGAGCTCACCCAATATGTGTCGAGCCCTGTGATCATGCCGGTATCTTTTCATATAGATTTTAAAAAGGCCAGCGATGAATTGCCGGCGATCTCTTTTTTTCTGGCCAACGGAACACTGAACGGAAAAATGGTGAACCTCAGTCGTAATAATTCGGCTGTACTTAATTACGCTTTTCGCATAGGCCCCGAGGACGATGAGAACGCCCGGGGATTATTCAAAGTAAAGATATCAGAGGGGAAGGGCATTGTGAGTTTGAAAAGAGCTTCCTGATTACCACTTATAGTTTATGTTCTATGCCCCGCCTTGAGCGGGGCTTTTTTCTTTTGGGCGTTACCTTCGGCCCGGGCTGCAAAAGGGTACCGTTTTTTTTGGGCGAGCAAGCCTCACCCCAAAAAAGAACCCCTTCGGGCCTTTTACATCCCTAACGCAAATACAAAACGCTTCATAACGAAAGAATCGTACCCGGAGGGACCAAACATCATTAGTAGAACAAAAACATAGAATATGGGCTCCGTAGGAGCCAAACAGTTGGGTGTTAATCCTCGCTGCCGATATGTATCAGCGCATCGCCCTGGCTTACCACCGGCTGGTTGTTGATGCCGATGATATAACCATCTATGGGAGAGACCATGCGGGCTTCAATTTGTCCGTAAGGATTGCAGATGGCGCCTAAGGTTTCATCTTTGTTGACATAAGCGCCGTTGGCTTTGGCGGCGTGAAAGAGCCCCGAATGTTTGGCGCGCACCCAAACGCTCTTGCTTAGTTTTACAAAAGCGTTGTCGGGCAGTTCGGCCTCCATCATTTTGTAGTGTGTAAGCATGCGCAGGCATCCGTTCACGCCTTCGTTGATGGATTGATAATCGAAACGCAGGCTTTCACCGCCTTCAAATACTAAAATGGGTTTATTTTTTTTAGCAGCTTCTTTTCTAAAAGTGCCATCGCGGTACACGCTGTTGATGATGAGCGGGGGGGAGAAGATCTCGGCTATTTTGAGGCTCTCTTTGAATTCGAACACGCAACGTAATTGCGGGTAGTTATTTATTTTAGCGCCGCCGGTATGAAAATCTATGCCCATATCGATGATGGGGATAATTTCTTTTACCAGGTCATAGGCAATACGACTTCCCACAGAACCATTTTTAGTTCCGGGGAAACAGCGGTTCATGTCGCGCCCATCCGGAAGATCGCGTGAGCGGAACAAAAAGGAGACCGTGTTCATGATGGGGATTGCGATCACCGTTCCGCACAATAAGCTTTGTGTTTCCCTCCGGGTGATGATCTTCCTTACCACTTCAATGCCGTTTATTTCATCGCCATGCATACCGGCGCTGAATAGGATCACGGGCCCCGGTTTGGCCGAACGGAAAACATGAATAGGAATTTCTACTTTGGTCTTGGTAGGAAGTTCGTAAGTGTTCAGCGAAACAATTTTGTTCTCGCCGGGTTTAATAACTGTGCCGTTAATTTTTATGTCGCTCATACTTTTTCACCGCAAAGGCGCCAAGACGCAAAGGGGTTGGGTTGATTTTATAGTTGCAAAGTTAAAATTTTAACAATACGCCGAGGTTAGAAAGGGCCTTTGCCGGACCTACTTCCAAATATAAACCAAATCTCTTGATGGGCATGAATTTTAAACCCGCCACTAATTCAATAAATACCGGAGCTTTTGGAGAATATTTAGTAAGTGGTATTTTTCCACCAAAACCCAGCCCGAGATAAGCCTGAAAGCGCAGATTGTCTATAAAATAACTGTTGACCCTAAACCCAAGGCCCATACTTTTATAATTTATGGTATATCGCTTTGCGCGACGGCCGGATGTTGAATATTCAAATATTTGTTCTGAGTAAAATGTGGTAAGGCCAATAGAAGTTTTGGTTTTCGAATCATATCTTTCTCCTCTTAAGTAATAAGTACCCAGATCCTGTAAACCAACCAGGCTCTCGCCTTCAATGCTTTTTTCTGGAAAATTTCCTACCGTAAACAGAACATCAGGATAACCGAAGCCGGCGGAAATAATAGAATGTTTAACAACCTTTGTTTGTTTCAGATCTAAAGAATCTTTACTGGCTTGCGCCTGCAACCCAATACATAACAAAAAGAAGATTAAAAGGAACCTTTGCGCCTCTGCGTCTTTGCGGTAGAAAAAACCGGAGTTACCCCTCCGCACCGCTGAACTCATTGCGCTCTACATATTCAATGATCTTTTCGGCAATATCCACGCCGGTGGCTTTTTCAATTCCTTCGAGGCCGGGAGAAGAGTTAACTTCCATAATAAGCGGACCACGCTCGCTCTGCAGCATATCAACACCCGCAATACCGAGACCGAGTTTTTTTACAGCTTTTAAGGCGGTGGCACGTTCTTCGGGACTTAATTTTATTAAAGAAGCGGTTCCTCCGCGATGTAAATTACTTCTGAATTCTCCTTCGCGCGCCTGGCGCTTCATGGCCCCAACAATTTGACCATCTACAACGAAAACGCGAATGTCGGCCCCCTTAGATTCTTTGATGAATTCCTGCACAAGCATAGCCGCGTCTAATTTCAAGAACGCTTCGATCACCGATTTGGCCGCTTTATGATTTTCGGCAAGTATTACGCCTATTCCTTGGGTACCTTCTAAAAGTTTTATCACGCAGGGCGCGCCGCCAATTACGTTAATGATATTGTCAATGTCCTTCGGTTCACTGGCAAAGGCTGTTTTGGGCATTCCAAGTCCTGCGCGGGCCAATATCTGCAAACTTCTGAGTTTATCTCTGGAACGAACCAATGCTTGTGACTCAACCGCCGTGAAGATCTTCATCATCTCGAACTGGCGAACTACAGCTGCTCCATAAAAAGTAACCGAAGCGCCAATACGCGGTATCACGGCATTTACGCCGGTAATTTCTTTTCCCCCGTAATAAATGTGCGGCCTGCCTTTTTCAATTCCCAACACACATTTCATGTGATCGAGCAGCAAAACCTCGTGGCCACGCTTTTCGGCGGCTTCAATAAGTCTTTGCGTAGAGTATATGTTTTTTCCCCTGGATAGGATCGCGAGTTTCATAAGAAGTGGGTTAAACTACTTTTTAGTGTTACTAAGGTAAGGAAAGGCTTTTGATAAAACAAGTCCGCCGGTATGCAATTGTTTTACATCAATAACGAACTTATTTTTGATCATTTTTCGGCCAATTAACACCGGGTAACGCATGCTTCCGCGGTCGGTTAGCGAGATGGAGGTAATGATGTTCTTGCTGCCCAGTTTGATAAGGGTTTTGATGATGTAACGTTCTTCGGCCTCACCGGTCGAGCTCTTGATCATCTTCTTGCTGAATTCCGTGAATTGGTGCTCCTGCTCGTTATACTCGGGATGATTGGGGTCTAATAAGAAAAAACAAAGGGTTTGCTTTCCATTGATGTTCTTCACCATAATATCATGGCAATGCAAAGCTGAAGTATAAGCCCCGGTATCGATCTTGGCTTCGAGCTTAAAAAGATCCAAACGCGGAAAATCCACATACTCGCGGCGGCCAATGAGTTTTAATTTTTTGAGCGGCATATTTATTCAGCTTTAGCTAAAAAGAAGCGTTTGATGTCGACCTCCTGCCAGAGCGCGGTCTTATTTTCCATAAAACTACAAAAATGTTTGGCAAAATAGGGGGCCAGCATCACGGCTTTGGTCCCAAAACCGTTAAAAATGCCCAGGCTCCGGCGTTCTGAGTGGAAACCGATCACCGGGCGGCGGTCAATGGTAGATGGCCGAACCCCGGCCTCGTGTTTCACTACCTTGAACTTGTAGGGAATGATCTTTTTGAGCTTTTCTTCCAGCGTTTTCCTGCCTTCTTCGGTTGGCTTATCGGTAAGGTCCTCCCAGTCGTAGGTAGCGCCAACTTTAAAATGATTCTCTTTAGGAAGCGGGAGAATGAAAATATCTTTATTGAGGATGGTATCGGCTTTCAGATCTTCGCAAACAATGGTGAGGATTTCGCCTTTAGCAGGCTTGAACCTGAGGTCCTTGAACCAGGGATTATTTCTGTAAAGCGGACCTTCGCAAAAAATGATCTTGTTGCAGGTGATGTTGTTGTAAACGATGTTGTCTCCTTCAAACACCACCTGGGCGTGATCGAACTTTTCTTCCACGAAAGCGTTGCGTTGAATAAAAAAAGCGCGTGATCTTTCCAGGAATTCCGGAACATCCAGGTAGCCGGCCTGTTTTACAAGGCCCGACATATCTTCCCGCGAACCGCAATCAATGAATTCCGTTAGCTCGTTCACCGCCTTTTTCTTCCAGAGCTCTTCTTCGTCTTTGTTGGCATAAAGGCGGGTTATTTTAACATGGTGCAGCAATTGAACCTGGAACTTTGTCTCCAGGTCTCCATAAAAATCCAGCATCACGGGCAGCACCATATCGGCCAGCCAACTTTGTGTGAGGCGCTTGAACACAATGGGATTGTAAATGCCAGCCGCCACTTTTGAGGATGCGCTCAGTTCAGGTTTGTCAATCACGATGACGCTTCTGCCCTCGTTCATTAACTCCAAGGCAAGCACACTTCCGGCAAGGCCTTGTCCAACTACTATGATATCGGTCTTCTTCAAACAGGGTAAAGGTAGAAAATGCTTTTTTAATGCCTGTCTTTTGTAAAAATCACGGATTTAAAATCATAAAAAAGATTTTTTGATACATTTACACTTTATGGACCCTATTACCATTCACGGCTCGCTATTTTATTTACTGAAAGAGTTCATAAACAGGAAGCGCCCCGGGCTGTGGCTTTCTATTTTGGAAAAGGTTGAATTGAAAGGGCGTGAATACAATCCGCATGAGGTATACCCGGTTGAGGAATTCGATCGTATTTTGGCCGAAGCCGCAAGATTCAGCGGAAAACGGGTAGTGGATTTTACGGAAGAGTTTGGTGCAGACCTGGTTCCCTCCTTGCTTTCTATTTACGGCAAGTTCGTGGACCCCAAATGGAGGACCTTTGAATTGCTCATGTATACCGAGATGATCATGCATAAGGCCGTGCGTAAGGAAGAGAACAAGGCAGCGCCGCCGGTACTGAATGTGTCTAGAGTACATGATAAACTTTTGGTCATTGATTATTACTCCAAACGCAAATTGGGCAGCCTGGCGGTGGGCATCATTCGCGGCATTGCTAAATTTTACAAAGAAGAAGATAAAGTAAAAGTAATTCCGCAGAGCGAACCCGGCGACGAAAGAGTGCAGATACGGGTGGAGTTTGCGTGACGTTAATCGTTAGTGGTTATTCGTATATTCGTGGCTGCTATTCGCGCCGAAGGCGTTCCTTCGGAATAATTCGTATCCTATGATAATTGATCTGCGCAGCGACACTGTAACCAAACCTTCCAAAGGCATGCTCGACGCTATGATGAGCGCCCCGGTTGGAGATGATGTTTTTAATGAGGACCCCACGGTCATTAAGCTGGAAGAGAAACTGGCCAACATGTTTGGCAAAGAGGGCGGATTGTTTTGTCCGAGCGGCGTGATGGCCAACCAAATTGCCATTGCGGTGCATACAAGGCCCGGCGATGAAGTGATCTGCGATGTGAACTCGCATATTTACAATTACGAAGGTGGAGGAATTGCCCGTAACTCGGGAGTACAGGCAAAATTACTGACCGGCGACAGAGGCAGGATGACCGCTGAGCAAATTGCGGAAGCGATAAATCCAACTTACGATTGGCTTACAAGGACCAGTTTGATTGAATTAGAGAATACAGTGAACAGGGCAGGAGGGAGCTATTATACCCTGAAGCAGGTAGAGCCTATCGCGAAACTTTGTAAAGAGAACAAACTTGCCTTGCACCTGGATGGGGCCCGTTTATTTAACGCCCTGGAAGAGACCAAAGAAAGCACCACAGATTGGGGAAAGCCCTTCGACAGTATTTCTATTTGCCTTTCCAAAGGATTAGGGACCCCCGCCGGATCAGTTCTTTTGGGTAGTAAGAACTTTGTAAGAGAAGCCCGCAGAGTGCGCAAAACCTTTGGTGGTGGGATGCGTCAAATAGGCTTTCTGGCTGCCGCCGGCATCTATGCTTTAGACAATAACGTAAAGCGGCTGAAAGACGACCACGACAGGGCAAAAAACCTGGAAAAAATACTTAAAGGCTTGTCTTATATTGAAAGCGTTATGCCTGTGGATTCCAATATTTTAATATTTGATCTTTCATCCAAAACTTCAGCCGCCGCGTTCTGCGAAAAACTGGCCGCAAAGAACATCAAAGTGGCCGCTTTTGGCAAGCAAACCGTGCGCATGGTCACGCATTTAGACTTTACCGATGAGATGATTGGTGAGGTAGAAAAGGCACTCAAAAACTTATAGGCTTTTCGAATATGGCACGCATAGGCGAAAAGACGCAGAGAGAAAGGTGTGTTTGAGCTGGCGGGGTGGGCGGAAAAGTAAACTCTCTTTGTGTCCTCTGTGGGCTGTTCTCTCGGCTGTTGCCTCCGTGGTTTCGGCTGCTAGCCAATGCCCCCCCAGGACGAACGGTCTTTTTAACATGTAAAACCTCAAAAAACCTGCAATAACGCTTTCATTTTCACGTTATTTTGCTATATTTTTGTATCTAGGAATACTATAGGTTGAAGAACCTCTTAAAAAATATTGCCATTTGTTTAGTGCTGTCGTTCAGCGCCCGGGCCATCAATTCACCGCAAATTCGTTCGGTTTTAGTACAAAGTAATGGTTTTGTGAACCTGTGCTGGGAGCAGCCTGCCGATCCGCTCAACGAGTTTAAAAGCTATGAGGTATTTTACTCCAATACATTAGCCGGTCCGTATACCAATATGGCGAGCCTTTCGGCTTACAACCAACTTAACGCAACGTGTTTTACCTGTAACGCCAATCTTCAATCGTACTTTTTTTATGTACAGGTAAAGACGCAGACAAACTTTACGGTTGCGGCTGTAGATACAGTGAAAAGCATTTTTTTAGTACTCAATTCTCCGCCTCTCTCACAGTACGCCAAGATACAGTGGAACGATATTACTTTTCCCACGCTTCCGGGTTTGGCTCCTGTCTATAAGATCTTCCGCGAATATCCAATTGGTGTTTGGAACCAGGTGGCCACAAAGCCTGTCAATACAACGTCCACCCTGATCAATTACGATCACACCGACACCATCAGTGTTTGCCAGGATTCTATCAATTACCGGGTTGAGTTATTTGATCCCGTTACCGGATGTACCTCCGTTTCCAATGTAAAGGGCACCACTTTCATGGATAAAAATCCACCCTCGGCACCAACGCTCGATTCGGTGAGTGTGAACGCGGGTGGACAAACCATTATGGGCATTAGCGCTTCCTATTCGGGCGATGTGAAGTGTTTTGTGATCTACCAGTTTATAAGCGGTACTTACGTGGCAAGGGATACGGTCTGTACGAATAATGTCGCTACGGTATATACCTATACCAACTCATCAGCTGGAACAATTTCCGAAGAATTCTCGGTCGCAGCCCTGGATAGTTGTGGCAATATCAGTCAAATTGCGCTTAATCCGCAGGCTACCATTTATGTAAAAGTACTTTACGATATCTGCGGAAAAACAGCCACGCTTACCTGGAACCAATACAAGAACATGAAAGGCGGCGTAGCCAAATACGAAGTGCAGTATTCGGTGAATGGAGGCCCATTCATTCACCTTGGCGACACCACCACCATGACCTATAAGCACAAAGGATTGGTCAACGGCAACACCTATTGCTACATCGTTCGCGCCCATAATCCCACCAATACGGTCACTTCCACTTCCAATAAATTCTGCATCATTCCTTCGCTTGCCGTCACTCCGGCTTTCGCTTATCTCAAAAAAGTAACAGTTATCAATCCTGCAGAAAAAGTGAATGTAGAGTGGTACGTTGACAATAGTGTGCAGGTGGGCGGTTTTGAGGTGTTCCATGCGGCCAATTACAATGGGCCTTATTCGAGCGTTGGAACGATGCCATCCAGTGGCGGGAGCAATTATTCGTTTACCGATAATTACGTGGACGCTTCAACCCGTTCGTATTACTACAAGGTGCACGTGCTGGATACCTGTATGAACGAGATCAAGCGTACGGATACCAGCAATACGATCCACCTCACCGCTACTAACAGCGGCAATCTAACAGCTACTCTTTACTGGACGAATTACGGAGTTTGGCCCGGGGGCGTGAGCGGTTATAATATCTACCGAAGCCTGGATGGTAATTTTGGAGCACCCATAGCCACCGTTGGAGGAGGAACCAATTCCTACATGGATGACGTTTCGGGCTATGCCGATTACAGCGGGAAGTTCACTTATTACGTAGAAGCGATCGAGGCGGCCGGTAATCCCTACGGCTTTACCGAGATCAGTCAAAGTAATTATGCGGATGTGTATATTGATGCCAACCTGTTTGTGCCCAACGCTTTCGTGCCCAAAGGCCACAATAAAGTTTTCCTTCCTGTGCTTAATTTTGTAGAGAAGACCGATTACAAGCTGAGTATTTTCGACCGTTGGGGCGAGAAGATCTTCGAGACCGGAGATATTACCGAAGGCTGGGACGGAGGCAAATACGAGGGGGGCATTTTTGCTTACCTGATCCAGTACAAGACCTCCATCGGCGAGTTCCGCGAGCATAAAGGCACGGTGATGTTGGTGCGCTAGACAAATTTAGAATTCAGAATGTAGAATTCAGAATTGAGCAGCCAACCTAGTTCTCCTGGTAACTATTAATTCTGCATTCTGCATTCTTAATTCTTCATTATTTACGTATCTTTGAAAAATTTTTCCAAAATGAACGCTCCCTACGCCAATAAATTTGTTACCGAAGGACTTACCTACGATGATGTGCTGCTGGTGCCGGCCTATTCGGATGTATTGCCCCGCGAGGTAGAGACCAAATCGGCCTTTACGCGCGAGATCACCCTCAATGCTCCCATTGTATCCGCCGCTATGGATACGGTAACCGAGCACCGCATGGCCATTGCCATGGCGCAGGAGGGCGGAATTGGCGTATTGCACAAGAACATGAGCATTGCCGCCCAGGCCGAAGAGGTAAGGCGCGTAAAGCGCTCGGAGAGCGGGATGATCATGGACCCCGTAACCCTTTCTGAGACCGCCACCATCGCCGACGCGCTGGCCCTGATGGCCGATAATAAGATTGGAGGCATCCCGGTAGTAGACAAAAAAGGAGCGTTGGTAGGTATCGTTACCAATCGCGATCTGCGTTTTGAGAAGAACCACAAACGGCCGGTAACCGAGATCATGACCGTTCGCGAGAAGATCATCCTGGCGCATCATGGCATTACCCTGAAAAAGGCCGAAGATATTTTACAGCAATTTAAAATTGAGAAATTACCTATCGTTGATAAGAACGACAAACTGATAGGGCTCATTACCTATAAAGATATTATCAAGATCAAAGTTCGTCCCAATGCCTGCAAGGACGCTATGGGCCGCTTGCGTGTAGCCGCCGCATTAGGAGTTACTGCCGACACCATGGAGCGTGCCGAGGCTTTAGTGAGGGCGGGAGTAGATGCTATGATCATTGATACAGCGCATGGTCACTCCAAAGGTGTGATCGAAATGCTGAAATTGGTTAAAAAGAAATTCAAGGATACCCAGATCATTGCCGGTAATATTGCCACGGGCCAGGCCGCATTAGACCTCGTGAAAGCCGGGGCAGACGCGGTAAAGGTTGGTATTGGTCCGGGTTCTATTTGTACTACCCGCGTTATTGCCGGTGTGGGTGTTCCGCAGCTTTCGGCTGTATTGGAAGTGGCTCATGTGCTTAAAGGCAAAAATGTTCCTCTAATTGCCGATGGCGGCATTCGTTTTAGCGGCGATATTGTAAAAGCTTTGGCAGCCGGCGCCGGTTCGGTAATGCTGGGCTCTTTATTTGCAGGTTTGGATGAATCGCCGGGAGAGACCATCATTTATGAAGGACGTCGTTTCAAGTCCTACCGCGGCATGGGCAGCATTGAGGCCATGCAAATGGGCTCGAAAGACCGTTACTTCCAGGATGTGGAGGATGACATCAAAAAGCTGGTTCCTGAGGGAATTTCGGGCCGTGTGCCCTTCAAAGGGCAGCTTTCCGAAATATTTTATCAACTGATGGGAGGCCTCAGGGCCGGGATGGGTTATTGCGGGGCAAAAGACATTAAATCCCTACAGCAGGCCAAGTTCATACGCATCACCACGGCGGGGGTTACCGAGAGCCATCCCCACGATGTGTTCATAACCCGTGAGGCACCTAATTACAGCCGTAAATAATTACATTAAACCAAAAAAATGAGATATCTAACTATACTCATGTTTTTATGGACATCTACTATCTATTCTCAAAACCTGGAAGGGTTTCGAGATTCAAGTGAAGCAACAAATAAAAAAGTAGAAGGCTTCAAAGAAGGTAAGTGGATCGAATATCTCGATGAGAATGATATAGAAACTGAGTCAGACGAAGCAACTTATTACAGACTTGTGTTCTATAAAAAGGATTTTCCTATTGGCATGGTTCGCGAGTTCTATTTGTCTGGGAAAGTAAGAACGGAGCTCCCCTTTAATGAAAAAAGTGAAATGAACGGTACTTTAAGAAGGTATTACCTAAATGGACAAGTTAGCGCTCAGATTGAATATAAGGGAAGTAAAAGAAACGGATCAGCGAAATTTTATTACGAGGATGGCCAACTTTTCAAAGAAACATCTTACTTGGAAGATAGTTTAAACGGAAGAGAAAAGGATTATAGCAAAGAAGGAGCTTTACTTGATGATTATTACTTCGTGAATGGTTTTCAGGAAGGTGTGGGAAAATCTTATTACCCTTCTGGAAAGATTAGACATGAAAGCGAGGGTAAAAATGGAAAGTATATTGGAGACTTTAAAAATTATTATGAAAATGGAAAACTTCGTTCCGTAACCACTTATAAGAATGGCTTGATCAGTAGAGATAAACTATTCTATGAAGATGGAACTCTTAGAATGAACACAGAATGTAAGAATGGAGTTAAGCTAAATGAAACTGCGTATTATCCATCCGGAAAGAAGGATTGGGAGATTCCCTACAAGGATGGCTTGATGGATGGGGAAGTTAAGAGCTATTATGAAAACGGAAAATTAAAGCAAATACTACCTTACAAGAACGGAGTTATGGATGGACTTCTAAAAAAATATCATCCGAATGGTAAAATCCAAGTTGAAGTAGCTATTAAAAATGGCAAAGCTGTGGGTAACGCAAAGGAGTACGATGAGGATGGTTACTTCTTAGGTGAAGTCCCTTCTTCCAATTCTAATGATTAATTGTAAAAAACTGATTAACAATATGTTGATGTCCGCTTTTGGTAATGAGTGGATAACCATGTGGTACGAGTGCAAGCATTTGGTTAAAAAAATTGCTATTTTTCGGACATGAAGAGCGAGATCATCTCTAAGCTTGAGGCACTTTTAAAGACCGAGGACGTTAACACCGTAGCTTCGGAGATCAAAACTATCCAGAAGGATTACGAAACTGCTTTTGCCGCCGACATGGAAAAGGCGAAGGAGGCTTTTGTGGCCGGCGGGGGTAAGGCCAACGAATTTGTGTATAGCCGTACACCAGAGGATGAGAAACTTATTTTCCTGTTTGGCAAATTTGCCCGCCTGCAAAAAGGTAAAAAAGAGAAAGTGGGGAACGAGCAGGACAAGAACTACGAAATTAAAATGGCCATTATCCGTGACCTGGGCGACCTTTCTAAACTGGAAGTGAACGTAAGCGGCGCCATCAAAAAAATGCACGAGCTGCAGGCCAAATGGAAAGAAACAGGCCCCGTACCTTCTGATAAACACAAAGATGTTTTGGCCGAGTACAACAAGGTGGTGGACCAATTCTATTTTGGTTTGAACCTATACAAGGCTTCGCAGGAAGTTGATCTGAAGAAGAACTTCGACGCGAAGACCGAACTCATTGAAAAAATTAAAAAGCTCCTTACCTCCGATAACGTAAAGGATGTGGAGCGCACCATCAAGGTTTTCCGTGGCGAGTGGGAAGCTATTGGCCCGGTACCGCAGGAAAAGTGGCTGGCGCTGAAAGATGAATTCAAGGCATTGAACGACCAGGTGAACCAAAAGGTCTCAGAGTTCTATGGGCAACAGAAGGAGCAGCTGGGCCAGAACCTGGCTTCAAAAAAAAAACTAGTGGAGAAAGCCAGGACACTGGTGGTGATCTGGCCTAAGACCGAGAAAGAGTGGGAGCAAAAGACCAAAGCCCTCCTCGATATCCAAAACGAATACAAAGAAGCAGGAAGGACCGAACAGAAGGCCGGTGATGTTGTTTGGAAAGAGTTTCGCGAGGTGTGCGATACTTTTTTTGAGAAGAAGAAAGAATTCTTTGAGCAGGCCAAGGGTAAATACGACGAGGCCAAAAAAGCAAAGCAAAAACTTATTGAGGAAGCCTCTGAGCTGAAGGAAAGCACCGACTGGCAGCGTACTTCGGAGAAGATCATGAACCTGCAGCAACAATGGAAGAAGATACCCAACGCCCATCCAAAGGATGAGCATCGTTTGTATGAATCTTTCCGCGCGCAATGCAATCATTTCTTTGAATCAAAGCGTGTGAAATTCGCGGAGCAGAATGCCGCCTTAGAACAGAATGTCGGTGCCAAAGAAGCCATCATCGCTGAGGTGAGTGCCTTCTCGCCGGGAACAGACGCACAGGAAAATGAAAATGCACTGAAAGCGCTTACCAAAAAATGGCAGGAGAGCGGGCAGGCCCCCGGTCCGGAACGCAAGCGTTTGAATGACGCTTTCTATAATAAACTGGAAGAGCATTACGCGGCCATTGCCGGAAGTGAAGAAGAGAAACAATTGATCAAATTCAAATTGAAGATCGAGCGTTTTGAAATGGCGCAGGATGGCTTTGATCTTTTGCGGAAGGAGAACGAGTACATCAAAAAGCAACTCAAGGATATTGAGCACGCCGTGAACACCTACGAGAATAACATGGGTAATTTTAAGAGCAGCAGCAAGACCAAAAGCCCGATGATCATCGAGATGGAGAGCAAGGTAGCTGCCGAAAAGGCCAGGGTGGATGAGTGGAAGCGTAAGCAAAAGATGGTAAAAGCGGCCTTGGACCGCCTGGCAAAGCCCCAAAACACAACCAATTAATATCTTTTATGGTTTTTATGCCTATTTGGCTGAGGTTCCTTGAGGATTTTAGAGGAATTATCCTATATTTGCTTTAACCAAACCGGATTACATGATCAAAAAATTACTAGCCTTATGCTTTGCTTTTTTTATACTTGAAAGCAAAGCCCAAACCTATTACGAAAGTGGGATAGCCCAGATCTTCCAGGCACGTTGTACCAATTGTCATAACCAATACGGCCACTTTCCTTTATTGACCTATTCTGACGCGTATAATAAGGCCGGCGACATGTTGGTGCGCCTGGGCAACAACACGATGCCTCCCTGGCCTCCGGATACAACCTACACGCGCTTCTTCCATGAGCGATTGATGACCAACCAGGAAAGAACGGATGTGATCAATTGGATCAATAACGGGTTACAGTATATCGATACTACTTTAGCTCCAACACCTCCTTCGTATCCTAAATATAAACTGAGCGGAACTCCCAGCACCATTGTGCAGATACCTACTTATACAAGCACAGCCACCACGGCCGATAAATACAACTGTTTTGTGGTTCCTTCGGGCCTTACGCAGGATATGTATCTGCGCGCGTTTGAAATTGTACCCGGCGATCCTACCATTGTACACCACGTGGTAGTAACCATTGATACAACAGCTTCATCAACCAGCGATCTTTCGGGCGGTTGTTATACACAGCCCGGTCAGTTCAGCATTGGCGGTTTTGCACCGGGTGCCGACCCAACCATTTTCCCAAGCGGCCAGGCCCTTAAATTGGGCATGCGCATCAAAGCAGGCTCGCAGATCGTTATGCAGATACACTATCCCAAAGGAACCGCGGGCTCGGTTGACAGCACACAGATACGTATGTTCTTTTACCCGGTGGGCACAACCGGTATTCGTCCGCTTATAGCGCGTACGCTTTTACAGAACTGGAATATGGCCATACCCGCCAACACAACAGCTACTTACACAGCTCAATCAAGCGTGTTGCCGGTCGACTGGTCTATTTACTCTACCTTCCCACACTCGCATAAGATCTGTACCAGTTTGTATAACTGGGCCGACAGCACCGGCGGAACAAAGACAATTCCCCTGATCCGTATTAACAAGTGGGATTTTGACTGGCAGGATTATTACATGTACCATAACATGGTGCGGGTTCCAAAAGGGTTCAGGCTGCGTTCCAGTCACTTCTTTGATAATACCACCAATAACCCCAATAACCCTACGCCGGCCATGGTAACCGCTGGTTTCAATACCAATAACGAAATGTTGTTCGATGCCTTTATGTACACCAATTACCAGGCGGGCGACGAGAACATCAGTATTGATACGCTTCTGATGAACGATAGCTTATTGACCATAGGTGTTCCTGAATACAAGAACGCATTGGCGGTAAAGGTGAGTGCCTTCCCGAATCCATTCAACGAGAAAGTAAGTATTGTGTACGATATTGATAAACCGGCCCGCGTAAAAGTTGCCATCTTCAATATCTTCGGGCAAGAGGTTGCCAAACTTTCCGACAGACTGGAAATGCCGGGCCCGCAGCGCCACGACTGGGATGGCAAGAGCAATGGAGTTCCGGTTGCACCGGGATCTTATCTCTACAAGGTTACTATTGATGGTAAGACCATCACCGGTAAACTGATCCTGCAGCCTAAGAATTAAAATCGAATTTCTAAGCAAAAAAGCCCCTTCAGCGAAGGGGCTTTTTTTGTTGTCTCAATTCTTCTACATTTGCTCGCAAAACCCTCTTTATGAAGAAAAACCTTTCTTTATTTTTTTTGCTTTGCAATTTCTGTATCATCGCCCAGGAACAGCGATTAATGGATAGTTTACTAAGTCTCGTTAGGCTGGCAAAGGATGATACAGGTAAAGTGAGGCACCTTAATAAACTATGTTTTGAATACAGGCAGGTGAGCCAGGTGGAGCCCGGCCTAAGCTACGGTATACGCGCTTTAGCGCTCGGTCAAAAACTAAATTATAAGTTGGGCATCGCGGAAGCTTATACCAATATGGGCACGCTGTATAATTTGCACGACTATTATACAGAAGCGTTAAAAAACTATTTTCTGGCCGTCGGTTTGCGAAAAGAGGCCGGTGATAAAAAAAATCTAGCCCAATTATATAATAATATAGGAGTGGTTTACAGGAAGCAAGGAAATTATCCACAGGCACTTAAATACCATTTTATGTCTTTGAAGATGAAAGAGAACATCAAAGACAGGCCAGGTATCGCGTTTTCTTACAATAATATCGGGAATATTTATCTTTTTCAGAGCAATTATGGGGAAGCTTTAAAAATGTACCGCGCTGGTTTGCGCATCATGAAGGAGGTTAATGATAAGAATGGAATAGCCTCCTCTTACAACAATATAGGTAATGCCTACGAGAATCAGGGCGATTATCCGGAAGCGTTAGAAAATTATGTCATTGCTTTGAAAGCGTATGAGGAAATATACGACAAAGAGGGCATGGCTAATTTGTACGGAAATATTGGGGTGGTATATGATCATCTCGGAGAGCGCCAGGAAGCACTAAAGAATTATCTGGCTTCCCTCAAAATAGAAGAGGAGATAGGTGACATGGACGGGATGGCAATTACATACCTGAACGTAGGAACCATGTATACGGCACTTCACAATATGAAAGAGGCAGAAAAATTCCTGAACAGGTCGCTTAAGATCAGTAAAGAAATCGGCAATAAGCAATTAATCAGTGATTGTTATGATTATTTAAGCGAATTGGATAGCGCAAAGGGAGATTATAGGTCGGCTTTTGCCCACCAGAAAATGTTTATACAATACAAGGATAGTCTGGTTAATGAAGAGAACACAAGAAAAACCATTCACCTTCAGGTTAATTATGAGTTTGAAAAGAGACAGGATTCATTGAGGGCAGAACAGGATAAAAAGGATGTTTTAACCACTGTTCAAAGCAAGGTAAAAGATCTTCAGCTTAGCAGAGGCCGGTATATGCTGGGAGGGGTATCTGTTTTGCTTGTTATGTCTTTTGCCACCGGATTTTTATTCATTCGCCAAAACAAACTAAAATCCCAGCAACAGTCCGTTAAGCTGGAGCAAAAGCTTTTGCGATCACAGATGAACCCGCATTTTATATTTAACTCCTTGATCGCGATCGAAAGTTTTATTTATAAGAACGAACCCAGGGAGGCCGGCCGCTACCTTTCGGGTTTTGCTAAACTTATGCGGGCTATTCTGGAAAATTCGCGCGAGGAATATGTTACACTGGAGAGGGAAATGAGTACCTTGAAACATTACCTGGAACTTCAGAAGCTTCGTTTCGAGGAAAGGTTCAGTTACTCTATTGAGGCCGAAGAGGATATCGATACCGAATCGGTTGCTGTTCCGCCCATGTTGGCACAACCTTTTATTGAGAATTCGATCGAACATGGTATTAAGAATAGCGGCACACGCGGGTTGATCACTATTCGTTTTTCAAAAAAAGGAGAGGATATTCTGTTTGAGGTGCAGGATAATGGTATTGGGCTGGAAAGATCAGAAATTATAAAGGTACCGGGCGATAAGCATAAGTCACTGGCCACGGTGATAACGAACGAGCGTTTAGCACTACTCAATAAAGGTAAAAGCAGTAAGGTTAAGATCCTTATTGATGCGTTAACCGACGAGGCAGGGAATGTAACCGGCACACGCGTATCATTTCTTATTCCTTTCCGCGAGATCTAACGATGGGTAAGCCGGAGCTTTCTCAGGATAAATAGATAGGCCCCTTTGGTAATTTGTGCGGATACTTTTATACATTTATACCACTTTAGCAACGTATGATAAAGGCAGTTATAGTTGACGATGAAAAACGGGCGCGCGAAACCATTGCGGGTATCCTGAAACTTTATTGTCCTGCCGTACAGGTCGTGGCCGAAGCCGAAGATGTGGGCTCTGCTCTAAAAGTATTGGAGAAGCACGAACCCAATCTGGTATTGCTCGATATCAATATGCCCGGTGGTACGGGTTTCGATCTGCTTAAGAAGGTGGATACGAGGAAATTCAAGCTTGTATTCATTACCGCCTATGAAGAGCACGCTGTAAAAGCCTTTAGATGCAGCGCGCTTGATTATATTCTTAAACCCATTAACCCGGATGAGTTAAAAGAAGCCATAGACAAGGCCGAAGTTCAGCTTGAAAAGGAGCAAATGGATACGCGTCTTGAAACCTTTCTTAGTAATATGGAAACCTCTTCGCGCGATGGAAAGAAAATGGTGCTTAAGACCAGCGATAGTATACATGTAGTGAATATTATCGATATCGTACGTTGTGAAGCCGACCGGAACTATACTATTTTCTATCTTAAGACAGGAAAAAAAATACTTGTTTCAAATACCCTTAAAGAATACGATGACCTGCTGGCTTCCTACCGCTTCTTCCGGGCGCATCAATCACACCTGGTAAACATTGATTGTATCGAGCGTTATGAAAAGAAGGAGGGAGGCTGCCTGGTAATGAATGACAGGTCGATCGTGCCAGTGTCGGTACGTAAAAAAGAAACCCTGCTTTCTCTGCTGGAAAGCATCTAAAGGCCAAACGAATGGTAACCCGCCTTTAACGTTTGATAAACCATATCGCGCATTCGTTCATTTGCCGCATATATATCACTTAAGCGTGGTATTTTAGTTTCTGAACCGCGTTTATGCTTAAATTTCTTGTGATCGACGAAACCAACTGTAAAAAGGAACTGGATCTTTTTTTGAAAAAACAAAAAAGGTCAGTAAGGTTACTTGTTAATTCTAAGGAGCTTGTAGGGCAATTGAATAAACTGGCCGGGAATTATGAGTCTGGAAATAAGCATCCCCGTAAACTGGCTGTAAACACCACCGAAAGCATTACTTTATTAAATGTAGATGACATTATACGCTGTGAAAGTAACCGCAACTATACTTTCATCTATCTCTCCGGGAAAAAGAAATTGATCGCCTCTAAAACGCTTATGGAATTTGAAGCTGTGCTTGGTAAATATAATTTTTTGCGTATCCATAAATCTCATTTGATAAACATCCGCTTCATGGATAAGTATGTTAAGACCGAAGGAGGCTATATGATGATGCAGGATGGCACTAAACTCCCGGTTTCGATACGCAAAAAAGAATATCTCTTTAGTGAGCTGGAAAAACTGTGATAGGCGACGAAAATAGAGGTTAACTATTAAATTGGTTTAAGTGTATTGATAATGAACTAGTTGATGAATATAGAAGTGATAAAATAGTGCCGATAGCTTGTAACTTATAAGTGGTTAATATAAAAAAAATATATATTTATAGTTCCTAAACCGCTGACATCTAATAATTAAATAATCCTCCTATGAAGTTGTTAAAACTACTCACGGCCATTACCCTTTTTGCCGTTTTTTCTGTCAGTGCAAAAGCACAGACGGTTACCATCACCCAGCCCAATGGGGGCGAGGTGCTTTACGTTTGCCAGACCTATACCATTATGTGGACACAGACGGGTTCTCCTTCCAATTACTGGAACATCGATTATTCGCTTAATAATGGTGCCACCTGGGCTTCGGTTGCCAGTAATTACCTGGCCACTAACGGGCAGTTTGTATGGACTGTTCCGAATGTTCAGTCTTCAATTTGTTTGGTGCGTGTGTATGATGCGAATACGCCAACCACGGTTGACCTAAGTGACGCGGTTTTTTCTATCAATATCCCTATCACGGTCACTTCTCCTAATGGCACCGAGGTTTGGCAAGCCGGAACCGTGCAGAACATCACGTGGAATTCGATCGCTGTAGGAAATACTTTTAATATTCAGTATTCCACAAATGGTGGCAGTAGCTGGATCAACATAGTAACTAATTATAATACCATGTCTAATACCTATGCTTGGACAATCCCTTCTATTGGCACATTTACTAATTCGCTAGTGAGGGTGTATTCAACGCAGGGGATATGTACAGCAGATCAAAGTAACGCTCCTTTTACAATACAGGCGCCGACTCCCATTCTTCTCACCCCCAACGGAGCTGCGAGCGACACGTTCAATGTATTGTGTGTTGTTCCAATAA
>CAYLVB010000001.1:0-522660 GCA_964387075.1 uncultured Flavobacteriaceae bacterium | reverse complement strand
AGAGCAATGCCGTGTTCACGGTTACTTATGTTCCGCCCACGCCGGTGCTTTTGACCCCCAACGGAGCTGCGAGCGACACGTTCAATGTATTGTGTGTTGTTCCAATAACCTGGACGCCGAGCACATTCTTCTCGAACGTGGATCTTTTCTACTCCACTAATAACGGAGTAAGCTGGACGACAATCAACACGAACCTTACCAATAACGGAACCTATAACTGGACGATCCCCAATAACATTACCCCGAGCACGCAGTGTTTAATCAAGGCGGCGAACACGTCTGATAACACGGTCTTTGATGTGAGCGACAACGTCTTTACGATCTTCCCGGGTATTACGGTAAACACACCCAATGGAGGTGAGAGCTGGGTAGGAGGCTGTACGCAGTATGTTATCAATTGGAAGCGTTCTCCGTGTATAGGGAATGTGAACATTAAGTACTCCACCAATGGAGGAACGAGTTGGAGCAACGTAGTTAACAACATAGCCAATACAGGAACGGTTACCACTACGCAGAGCTATACCTGGACCACCCCGCAGATCACCAGCACGCAGACGCGGATCAAGGTGGAGGCGAGTTCCTATACGGCTACTATCAATGACATGAGCAACAGCAACTTTACGATCACCCCGATCGTACAGGATATCACGGTAACGGCGCCGAATGGCGGGGAGGTTATTACGGGCGGCAGTACGTATGTAGTAACGTGGACGGTTCAGCCTAGTTCTTCTGGTTTTTACAATGTTCAGTGGTGGAATGGCAGTACCTGGACCAACCTTGTCACCAATACCACCGCCACCAGCTATACCTGGAACGTGCCCAATGCTGCACCCACCAAGCCTAATTGTCTTATCAGCGTAACCGATGCGGTGCAGAACTGTAAGACGGATCAGAGCAATGCCGTGTTCACGGTTACTTATGTTCCGCCCACGCCGGTGCTTTTGACGCCCAACGGAGGAGAATCCATGTACGCAGGTACCACCTTTAATATAACCTGGAACACTTCAACTTTCTATTCAACAATCGACCTCTGGTATTCTGTGAATAATGGTACTAGCTGGACGATGATCACCAACAGTGAGACCAACGATGGGACTTATATATGGACAGTTCCGAATGCTAATTCAACAAGTTGTCTTGTGAAAGCGGCTAATACAGCAGATAACACAGTGTATGATGTAAGTAATGCAGTATTTACCATTAAACCCGCTGTAACTATCCTTACGCCTAACGGGGATAATGGATCTACTTTGTGGGGAGGATGTACTGTAACTTCGATCACCTTCGACCGATCACCGGCATGGTCAAGTTACACGATACAATACTCATTGAACAATGGCAGTACCTGGACCAATATAACCACTGCATTCACTTCAACTCTCAACCCGGCCACCTATAACTGGAATATCGGTAATATATACTCGAGCCAGACACTTGTCAAGGTTATCCCGAACCTGGCTACGCCTAACTTTGACGTGAGTGATGCCACCTTTACAATTACAAAGCCGGTGACGATCATTCAGCCGAACTTCGGCGGTATCATGCAGGTTGGCTCACAGTACACCATATTATGGTCGTCTGACGGTATTTCCAACCTTTATGATATATTCTATTCTATTAATGGCGGAGCGAGCTTTACGAATATAGTTACAGCTTATAATACTTCCACCAATACATATACCTGGACGGTGCCAAACAACCCTTCAACCGCGTGCCGGATATTGGTGCGCGACAATATTAATACATGTAAATCGGATACGAGCGATCTGAATTTTACAATCAGTGGAACCGCGCCTCCGATCACGCTTACATCACCTAACGGAAATTCGGATACTCTTTCAGGTTGTACTACCAAGACCATTACCTGGACCGAACCAGCACCAGCCGGCGTCTACGACCTGCATTATTCCTTAAACGCGGGGGTTACCTGGACAGCGATCGCGTTGGGGTACGCAACGGGTACCGGGACCTATAACTGGGTAGTGCCGAACACGATCAATTCTAACTCGGTGCTCTTACGGGTACGTTCTTCATCCAACCCCTCTACTGTATTCGACCTGAGTGATGCTTACTTTACAATCAGGAATGGCGCTATAGCAGTTAGTCCTACAAGTACTGTGGTTTGTTCAGGCGCCTCCGTTCAATTGAACGCCAGCGGAAGCAGTGGATACACCTGGACACCCGCTTCGGGATTATCTGCTACTAATATTTCTAATCCCGTTGCAACACCAACAATAAATACAACGTACACTGTTCAAACAAACACTGGTTGTGTGCTTACCAATACAGTAGCTATTACCGTTACCACAGGGACTGTACCTGCCAGCGTGAACGTTAGTGCGAATCCGGGAACAACTATTTGCTCGGGCAGCACAGTCACCTTCTCAGCAACACCTACAAACGGTGGAACAGGCCCGACTTACCAATGGCAACTGAACGGAGGTAATGTGGGCACGAACAGCGCGACCTACACTACCTCTACCATTGCTACCAATGACCAGGTAACTTGTATAATGACCTCAAACCTGGGGTGTGTAACTGGAAGTCCATCTACTTCAAATACACTTACTATGACCGTATCACCAAATGTTGCGCCGTCAGTAACTGTTAGCTCCACGCCAAGCGGAACGATCTGCGCGGGAACTTCTGTTACCTTCAGCGCTAGCGTTATGAACGGCGGGGGCTCTCCATCTTATCAATGGCAGCTGAATGGCGCAAACGTGGGAACTAACAGCAGTACTTACACGAATTCATCTCTTGCAAATGGTAACACAGTGCGTGTAATTCTAACTTCTAATGCAAGCTGCCTGAGCGCAACAACAGCTACTTCAACTGCTGTTACAATGACGGTAGTAGGAACTCCGGCTACGCCTGGAGTTATTTTCGGAAACACGGCCCCTTGCCTTGCAACGGCCAGTACCTTCAGTGTAGCTCCGGTAATGTTGGCCACCTCGTATAACTGGACCCTTCCGGGAGGTTGGGCCGGAACAAGCACAACCAATACGATCAGCGGTACACCGGGGTCAAGTGGTGTGATCAGTGTTACTGCAACCGGCGCCTGCGGCACATCAGCCGCGCAAACCAAAACGGTAACTGTAAATACAGTTCCCACGCAGCCCGGTACGATCGCGGGTAACACTGTAATTTGTGTGAATTCTACGAATACGTATAGCATTGCCACAGTAGCAAACACAACATCCTACACATGGACCAAGCCCGGCGGTTGGACCGGTACAAGTACAACAAATACTTTGAGTACAACAGCGGTTGGTACAAGCGGCACTTTAAGTGTGACA
Organism: uncultured Flavobacteriaceae bacterium; assembly: GCA_964387075.1. Taxonomy (GTDB): domain Bacteria; phylum Bacteroidota; class Bacteroidia; order B-17B0; family Aurantibacillaceae; genus PALSA-968. The sequence goes on along the minus strand of CAYLVB010000001.1, from coordinate 519,364 downwards.
GCCAACAATGCTTGTGGATCGTCGACAGTACAAACATTGAGTATTACTGTTAACCCAACACCTGTGGCGCCTGGTGCTATCAGTGGGCCTAGCCCGGTGTGTGTGAACTCAATAAACACGTATAGCGTAGCTCCTGTAGCCGGCGCACTTTCGTACGGGTGGACATTCCCCGGAGGTTGGACAGGTACAAGCACAACGAATACAGTTGCTCCAACTGCCGGATCAAGCGGCACAATGAGTGTAGTAGCTACTAATGCGTGCGGAAATTCTCCTGTCACTACTTTATCGGTAACCGTAAACCCAACTCCAACAATCCCTGGAGTTATTTTCGGAACCGCTACGGTTTGTGCCGGATCAACAAATACCTATAGTATCTCTGCAGTTAGCGGCGCTACTTCCTATTCGTGGTATTTACCCGGTGGATGGGGTGGAACAAGCACAACTACATCTATAAGTACTACCGCGGGATCAACAGGTTCTTTGAGCGTCACTGCCAACAATGCCTGCGGTGCAGGTCCTATGCAGACAAAAACAGTAACGGTCAATCCGCTACCAGCTCAACCCGGTGCAATAGCGGGTAATACAAATGTGTGTCCTTCATCAACAAATACATACAGTGTATCTCCAGTAGCCGGTGCAACTTCATACACCTGGACGAAACCGGGAGGATGGACAGGTACAAGCACAACCAACACGTTAAGCGCAACAGCAGGCAGCAGTGGAACATTCAGTGTCACTGCCAATAACGCCTGTGGAGCTTCTACGGTACAAACACTTAGTGTAACTGTTGGAAATACACTTTCCGCACCCGGAAGCATAAGTGGAAATACAGCGGTTTGTTCCGGATCAGCAAATACATACAGCGTTGCTCCCGTTAGTGGCGCCACTTCCTACGCCTGGACCTTACCCGGCGGATGGAGCGGTACAAGTACAACAAACACGATCAATACAACCGCTGGTGGAAGCGGAGGACCCATGAGCGTTACAGCTTCTAACTCCTGTGCAACTTCTACGGCCCAAACACTTAGTGTAGCCGTAACCAATACACTTTCTGCGCCTGGCAGCATTGATGGAAGCATCAACGTTTGCGCGGCTACGGTGAACACCTATAGTGTTGCACCGGTAAGTGGTGCCACATCCTACGCATGGACCTTACCCGGCGGATGGAGTGGAACAAGTACTACTAATACGATTAGCGCAACTGCAGGTTCCAGCGGAACAATGAGTGTTACCGCTGGTAACTCCTGCGCAACTTCACCTGCTCAAACCTTAAGCGTAACGGTTGGAAACTCACTTGGAACACCCGGAAGCATAAGTGGAAATACAGCGGTTTGTTCGGGATCAGCAAATACATACAGCGTTGCTCCAGTTAGCGGCGCCACTTCGTATGCGTGGACATTGCCTGGCGGATGGAGCGGAACCAGTGCAACAAATACAATAAGCGCGACAGCGGGTTCAAGTGGTACAATGAGCATTACGGCTTCAAACAGTTGCGCTACTTCAGCTGCGCAAATTCTCGCGGTGACTGTAAATACTACTCCGGCTGCACCCGGAAGTATTAGCGGAAACGCTACGATCTGTTCGGGGTCGTCCAACACCTATAGTGTGGCTGTTGTAGGCGGAGCTACTTCGTACGCATGGACACTTCCCGGCGGATGGAGTGGTACAAGCTCAACCAACACGATAAGTACAACAGCCGGTTCGAGTGGAAGTGTTAGTGTAACCGCTTCTAATAGTTGCGGTACTTCATCTGCACAAACAGTTTCAATTACTGTGAATACTATTCCTTCGGCTCCTGGCACAATCAGCGGTAACGCAACAATTTGTTCTGGAAGCAATAATTCTTATAGTGTAAGTTCTGTTAGCGGAGCAACTTCATACAATTGGTCTTTACCGGGCGGATGGAGCGGAACGAGTGCGACAAATACAATCAGTGCAACAGCAGGTTCAAGTGGAACAATGAGTATTACGGCATCTAATTCTTGCGGTACCTCATCGGCACAAACCTTATCTGTAACTGTTAATACAACACCTGCAACACCGGGAACAATAAGTGGTAACGCAACAATTTGTTTGGGAAGCAGTAACATATACAGTATAAGTTCAGTGAGCGGTGCCACTTCATACAACTGGTATTTACCAAGCGGATGGAGCGGCAGCAGCAGTACAAATAGTATTGGTACAACAGCGGGCTCAAGTGGTTCATTAAGTGTAACCGCAACCAATGCTTGCGGTACTTCATCAGAACAAACCTTAGCAATAACAGTTAATACAACGCCTGCAGCTCCCGGAACTATTAGTGGTAATACAACAATTTGTTCTGGTTCAACCAATACATATAGTGTTGCAAGTGTGAGCGGCGCAACTTCTTATGGCTGGATGTTGCCGGGTGGATGGAGTGGAACAAGTAGTACGAATACAATCAGTACAACTGCAGGTTCAAGCGGAACGATAACCGTTACTCCAATTAATTCCTGCGGAACTTCATCTGATCAAACATTATCTGTAACCGTTAACGCAGTACCTGCAACACCGGGAACGATTAGCGGTAGTGCAACAATTTGTTCGGGAAGCAGCAATACATACAGTATAAGTTCTGTTAGCGGAGCTACTTCTTACAACTGGTCATTACCGGGTGGATGGAGCGGCACAAGTACTACTAACACAATTAGTACTACGGCAGGATCGAGCGGTACATTAACCATTACAGCTGCCAATTCGTGCGGAACATCTGCCGGGCAAACCCTTGCGGTAACAGTAAACACTACGCCTGCAACACCGGGCTCAATAGCGGGTAACGCAGTGGCCTGTGTGGGAAGTACACAAACTTACTCCGTTGCTAACGATCCTAACGTAACACTATATACATGGTCGTTACCGGGTGGCTGGACAGGAACCAGCACAAGTAATACCATCAGTATTACAGCAGGCGTTTCCGGAGGTTCGATCACAGTTACCGGAGGTAACGGTTGTGGTACTTCAGCTGCGCAGAACCTGGCTGTTACAACCAATGATATTCCTGCAACACCGGGGACTATAAGCGGTACAACAACGCTGTGTTCCGGAACTGCTGATACGTACTCGGTGACAAATGATCCTTCAGCAACATCCTATGCGTGGACCCTGCCAGGAGGGTGGTTTGGTACAAGTACAACCAATACGATAAGCGCTACAGTCGGCACAAGTGGAAATATCACGGTTGTTGCTGTGAATGCTTGCGGATCTTCAACCCAGCAAACCCTGGTCATCACCGTGAACGCTGCTCCGTCCACACCTGCTGCCATCGACGGCAATGCAGCTATATGTGGTGGCGTGGCTCAGACTTATAGTGTCAGCAACGATCCGAACGCGACTTCCTATACCTGGTCGCTGCCCGGAGGTTGGTCGGGAAGCAGCACTTCTAACAGTATCAATACAACAGATGGAGGAAGTGGAGGGGTGATATCAGTTACAGCCACCAATGGTTGCGGTACTTCTTCAGCACAAACTTTAAATGTTACGGTTAATACCGCTCCGGCAACACCGGGCAGCATTGCCGGTAATACTACCTTATGTGAGGCAAGCGCACAGAGTTATTCTGTGGCCAATGATCCGAATATAGTAACTTATAACTGGAGCTTACCTGCAGGGTGGAGTGGAAGCAGTACTTCCGGTAGTATCTCGGCCGGTGCCGGTGCTTCAGGTGGCGTTATTTCGGTAACAGGAACAAATGGTTGCGGCACATCGGCTGCTCAAAGTATTACAGTAACGGTGAACGCGCTACCATCGGTTTCGATAAGTGCATCAGCCAATACACTTTGTGTTAACAATAACCCTGTGTCGCTGACCGGATCGCCCTCAGGCGGTACTTTCTCTGGAACAGGCGTAATTGGCAGTACTTTCGATCCGGCTGTATCGGGTGTGGGAAGCTTTGTAGTAACCTATCTATATACAGATTTAAACAGCTGTAGCAATTCTGATTCTACAACCATCGTTGTGAACGGTTGCACTGCAATGAATGTAGCAGGTGAATGGCAGGTTGGAGTTTATCCGAATCCATTCAACAATTCGCTGGAAGTTCAGATACCGGCTGTGTTTGGAAAAGAAGCTACGCTTAACCTGTTCAGTACCTCCGGTCAGCTTGTAATGACCCAAAAGGTGGCAAGTGGTTCTGTCAAGCTGAATGTGAAGGATCTGCCGTTTGGTATGTATTACCTGCAGGTTAAGACCGAAACCCTTACCGTCACTAAAAAGATCATTAAAGAATAGTTTAACCCGGTTCCTTGTTTATGTTAAGAACACCCGCCCGAAAGGCGGGTGTTTTTTGTACAAAAAATTGAGTGATGGGATTTAGCCGATAACGAGCTTAATGACTTATTGCCTAAAAATATCTACAAACGCGAGAAAGTAAGCTTGACTTACTTTGTTCTAAATAAGGAGAAGGTTACAGTGGAAAACGGGGTTGGAAATACTACTTCTCAAGGATTTTCTTAATATCCGGCCTGAAGTAGTTCTTGCTTTTTAAAACCTTCCCGTCCTCACGAAAGATCGGTTTCCCGTTCTCATCCAGCTTGCTCATGTTGCTGCGATGGATCTCGTCGAACACTTCTTCTATTTTGTGCTGCAGGCCGTGCTTTAAAATGGTTCCGTAGGTGATGTAGAGGAGATCTCCTAAAGCATCAGCTATCTCAACCAGGTCGCCTTTTTTGCAGGCCTCAAGGTATTCTTCGTTCTCTTCTTTTAGGAGATTGTAGCGGAGTGTGTAATTGGCCTCATCAACCAATGTCAGTTTATCGGCATTGCCGATCTGGAATACGTCGTGGAATTCGCCCACACTGTTGATCTTGTTCTTCATTGGAATGTTTCGGGTTAGAGCAGCCGTTTCGGGTTCGTTTTATTTTTTATTTGCTTTAGCAGCGCGATATTCAGCATTTAACCCATCCAGGATCTCCTTAGTAAGATCAAATCCCGGCTTGGCATAAAGCACCGAGCTTACGTTGGCTGTGTAAGCCAAAATATAATCGTAGCGCCCGTTGTTAAATGTGGCTATGAACGTAGAGACCTTCCTTAGCATATCGCCTTGTTTGCGGGCCACATCTTCCTGCAGCATCTGCATTTGCTTTTCTTTATTGGCAATTTCGTACTGCATTTGCTCCAGGCGCCCTTTTTCTTTCTCTAATTCCGCCTCACTTCTTAAACCCGCCTGGTAAGCCTGTTGCAACTCCTGGTAATCGGCTTGAAATTTCGCAACCATGCCCTGGTACTGTGCCGATAAAGATGCTTCTTTGGCACGTAGCTCTTTAGAGTTATCAATGATGTACTCGTATTTGTAGTCGAGCGAATCAATATTGAGGTAAGCTATTTTAGCGTCCTTTAAACTTCCGGCGTTAGTCTGCAGGCTTGCCGGGGTGATCACCGTTGTGCCAGAGGTTTGTTGCCCTAATGCTTCTACATTCGTTTTCAGTGAAGTGTAAAGGTAAAAGAGCACAGTCACAGCCGCGGCCAAAACAACATTGATGATGAGCGATACTTTATTCATTTGATTGAAGATTGCAGATTAAAGATTGCAAATTGATTAATTAATGAGATCAAAGCCTGTATATTTTACCAATACAGCAGGAACTTTTATTCCGCTCTCTGTTTGGTTGTTTTCCAGTAAGGAAGCTACGATGCGTGGCAAAGCCAACGCGCTTCCATTCAGTGTATGACATAAATTTGTTTTTCCATCAGCACCCTTGTAGCGACATTTCAAGCGGTTTGCCTGGAAGGTTTCGAAGTTAGAGACAGAGCTCACTTCGAGCCAGCGTTTTTGCGCGCCGCTCCAAACCTCCATATCGTAGGTGAGGGCAGAGGCAAAGCTCATATCGCCACCGCAAAGTTTCAGGGTACGGAAAGGTAGTTCCAGTTCTTTTAAAAGTCCGGCAACAAATTCGCGCATCTCTTCCAAAATATCGTAAGACTTGTCAGGATGCGCAATTTGAACGATCTCCACTTTATCGAACTGGTGCAAACGGTTAAGGCCGCGCACATCTTTTCCATAACTGCCGGCTTCTCTCCGAAAACAGGGAGTGTATCCGCAATTCTTTACCGGAAGATCACTTTCTTTTAAAATAACGTCGCGATAAAGATTAGTAATAGGCACTTCGGCGGTTGGGATCAAATACAAATTGTCAACTCCCACATGGTACATCTGTCCTTCTTTATCGGGCAGCTGTCCGGTACCATAACCGCTGTCTTCGTTAACGACGATCGGAGGTTGTACTTCCAGGTAGCCCGCGGCTGTAGCTTTGTCCAAAAAATAATTGATGAGTGCCCGTTGAAACCGCGCGCCTTTTCCCTTATAAACAGGAAAACCCGCGCCGGCAATTTTCACGCCGAGCTCAAAATCTATAAGATCGTATTTAGAAGCAAGCTCCCAATGCGGAACCGCTTTATCACTTAAACTCGGCTTGGCCCCATGCTCAAAAACAACTTCATTTTCCTCGGGAGTTTTTCCGGCAGGGACTTTCGGACTCGGAGTATTAGGAACAACTAAAAGCAGTTGACGGATCTCTTCTTCGATGGCCGATAAGCGATCGTCTAGTTTTTTCTCGTCAAGCTTGAGGTCGGCGCTGCGTCCTTTTATTTTTTCGGCGTCGTCTTTTTTGCCGCCCTTCATCAGCTCGCCGATCTGCCTGGCAAGCTGGTTCGCTTCTGCCTTTATGGTTTCGGTCTCTTTTTGTGTATTGCGTCGCGCCTGGTCCAGCTCGATCACTTTCCCGATGATGCTTTCGGCGTCCTTGAAATTCTTCACCGCGAGGCGTTTCAGCACCTCGTCCTTATTCTCGCGTATATAATTGAGTTGTAACATATCTTATAAAGTGTAAAAATAAAAAATCCCCCCGCCATAGGCAGAGGGATTTAATACAATTCATTAACAAATTCCCTTATGCCTCGATAGGTTGTATCGATACGTAAGAGCGGTTGTCGCGTTTCTTTTTAAACACAACAGTTCCGTCTACCAGGGCAAACAAGGTATGGTCTTTACCCATTCCTACGTTCTCTCCCGGAAAGTGGCGTGTTCCGCGCTGGCGAACGATGATGTTGCCCGCAGTACAAGCTGAGCCGCCATAAATTTTAACGCCTAATCGCTTCGCGTGCGATTCGCGTCCGTTCTTTACTTTACCTTCACCTTTTTTATGTGCCATGACTTTATAAGTTAGAAGTCAGAAGTCAAAAGTCAAAAGACTGATGAATCCTTAACTTGGTTATTAATCTTCTTTTTTCTTAGTTGTCTTTTTAGCGGTTGTTTTCTTAGGAGCGGCGTCTTTCTTAGCAGGAGCCTTTTTAGCAGGTTTTGCTTCCGCTACTTCAGCAACAGGCTCGGCAACTTTTACTTTACCAACCGGTTTCTTAGCTTCTAATTTTTCTTTCACGCTCTCGCCTTTTCCTAAAACACCCTGGATGATGATCTGGGTGAGGTCCTGGCGGTGACCATTCAGTTTCTGATAGGTCTTACGGCGTTTCTTTTTGAACACGAGCACTTTGTCGCCGCGTAAGTGCTGGATGATGGTGGCAGCTACTTTAGCTCCATCCACAGTGGGACTGCCTACGCTTATTTTACCTTCGTTATCGATCAATAACACCTGGTTGAATTCAACGTCTGCACCCTCGTTAGCCTGTAGGCGGTTAACATAGAGCTTTGCTCCACGTTCCACTTTAAACTGTTGCCCGGCTATGTCTACAATTGCGTACATTTTTATGGGTTTTATTTAGTTGTTAATCCCCAATAGGGGCCCCTTTTCTTAGGGGAGGGCAAAGATAGGAATTTTTTCGTTTCCCGGCAAAATATTCCCCATTCGTCTAAATACCCTATTTTTCAGCACTTTCTGTTTTAATTTACGGTCTAAAATAGTAAGTTTGTTGGGTATGGCGGGTTGGTTTGTAAATAAGGGGTTTAGGGTGCTTTTGACCCTCTTTTTGCTCACCTCTGCGATATTTAAGGCCCAGGAGTATAATTTCTCGGATATTACCCTCCACGACGGCCTTCCCAGCTCACAGATCAATTGCATTTACCAGGACCACGAAGGATTTATCTGGATAGGTACCAACGAGGGTCTTAAAAAGTACGCCGGCAAGAGCTTTATTGATATCTACGCCAAAAACTCGGTCTCGGCTTCCAGGCCCATAAAATCGATCGCCGAAAGTGACGGGTTCGTTTGGTTCGCTACCGATCGCTCTGTTTTTAAATGCGTAGGAAATTATGCGGAGGAGTTCGCGCTCTTCACCAAATCCAATCCTATTTTAATTAACCAGATCCTGCCCGCCAGCGATTCGCTCATGTATGTGCTTACCACCTTAGGCGTTTGGCAATTGAAGGACGGGCAGTTCACGCAGGTGTATACCAATTTAAAGATCGATGTAGAGAATATCCTCTGCGGTTACCTGCACAAGCACGATAAAGAACTATGGCTGGGAAGCGATGGAAGCGGCCTGTATGTTTTGAACACGGTGAACAACCAATTGGTGCCGCGCTACCAGATGCTAATGGACACATTGGCCAATCAAACCATCCGCACAGTCAGTTCTTTCCTGGATGTGAAAATGTATGTCAGCGTTATTGGTAAAGGAGTGCTTGAGTACGATTTCACCAATATATTCTACCTGGAAACACCGCAGAAGGATCTTTTAAGTAATACCACCGGAATTTACACGGGTAATAACGGCGATACCTGGTTTGCCACGCTGGGCGATGGGTTGATCAAATACAGCGAAAAGAAATTCGAACTTTTCCTGGAGGACAACGGTCTTGCCGAGAATAATTTGCTTTGCGTTACGGCCGACTCCTATGGAAATATCTGGACAGGAACCTCCACTTCGGGCGTTTCAGTTCTTTTAAAAGAGAATTGCCTTCTTTACAACGCGCGCCAGGGTTTGCCCGGAGATAATTGCAAGCAAATATTGAAGGTAAGCGACAAAGAATGGTTACTCGTTACATCGGGGGGTGTTTGTTTGTTCAATGGCGAATTTGTGACACCTTTCAATTATGATGGAAGATCTTCCGGTAGCAGTTGTGCCGACCTAAGTACGAAGAAAAGCATGCTGGTGATCGGGTTTAGTAAAGGAATTGTTCAGATCCTCGATTTCGGGAAACGCAAAAAGATAGCCGATATCAATTGCGGCGCGGAAGTGATGTCCATCAAACTTGTGAAAGATTCGCTCATCCTTATAGGAACAAGAAAACAGGGTCTGATGCAGTACGATCTGAAAGCAAAAAAACTTTCCGAGGTTTCTTCTCAACTGAACAACTTAACGGTTTGGAGCCTGGCCGACGATGGAAACATCTTTTGGGTGGGCGCCGACCGTGGTTTGTATTTTGTGAAGGACGGCAAGGTGGCAAAGCTCATCGATAAAGACAACCAATTGTCGGAGTCGGTGGTGTACTCGGTTTCCTGCAGCAACAATTATGTGTTCGCGGCCACGAATGGTTTCGGGATATTCAAGTACAACAAGCCAACAAAAATGCTCGAGCAGTTCGAGCGCAAGCAGGGATTATACAGTTTGGTGATCAAGAGCATCTATGCTTCCAATGACAACGAGATCTATGCCACTTCTTCCAATGGCCTGTATAAACTTTACTTCAGCCAGAATGAGATCAACATCAAAGCGCTGGTAGAGAACTTCAACCGCAACAACGCGGAGTTCATGCCCGGCTCGCTGCAGCCCGGTTTTTTCAATACCATGTTCATAGGCACCAGCAAAGGACTTCTGGTATATAACGAAACACAAAGCGATGATGCATACAAGGGATTATTGGTAAAGCTCATCGCCGTTCAATTGTTCAATGATACCACAAATTGGGCTACGCAAGGTGTTAAGTTCAACGGAAAGACCAATTTACCGGACAGTCTTGTGCTTCCCTACAACAAGAACGACCTTACTTTTCGTTTCGAGGTTTTTAACCTGATCGGCGAGCATAAGTACTTCCTGAAATACAAACTGGAGAACTTCGACAAGAAATGGATCTTCACCGAGAAGACCAACCGCGCTATTTATTCGAATTTGCCCAGCGGGGGATATACCTTTTTCGTTTCCGTTTCATACGATGGCCTCAATTGGTCGGCGCCGGCCAGTTTTGAATTTGAAATAGAGGCTCCATTCTGGAAGACCACCAAATTCTTTGTCCTGGTGATGATCCTGTTCATTTCCATCATCATGTTCCTGGTTCGTTTCTACAAGAGCTACCGCGATGACCTGATCAATCCCAACTCTTCCAGCGTAGAGTATAAGCTTCCCAATATCCGCATTATCCTAACCTGTGGTTCCATCCTCATACCCGTGAGCGGTTTTGTGTACGCCGCCGTGAACGATGATTACGACAGTAAACTATTTTACCAATTGGCCTGCGGTGCCTTTATGTTCGTGCTCAACCTGCTTACTTATACCGTAGAGTTCTTTAAAAAGCAGGGCCGCTACCTGCTCCTGCTCGCTTTTTATTCGGCTACTTTCCTGTACATGGGCATGATCTACATGACCAGGCTTTCTCCGTATTATTTTACCGCGCTTGTCCTCATCATTAACGTGTCGCACATTGTACTGAATAAGGTGCGGCCTTTCCTCGTGTATTCAGGTTTTGTGCTTACGGGCATCATCTTCATTAGCATCATTACGCATAACCCGGTTTATAGTCCCGGCTTGTTCATTATGATCGTGATCACGGCCATTATTTTAACGCTCGTAAGTATCCAGATCCAGCTTAACCTGAACGAGCGTTTATTCTTCGCGGATAACACGATCAACGCGGGTAACTCACTTGTAATTGCCTCGAACCGCGATGCCGAGATCATCTTTGTGTCGAAGAACTTCGAGCGCCTCCTGGGATATACTGAGGATGAATTGCTGGGAATTGGCTGGTGGAAGCTACGTTCCGACGATCCAAACTATAATTTAAAAGTGCGCGAGTCGGTTGTTACCAAGACCATTCCGGAAACCTCTATCGAGAAGATCATTGACAAGCACGGCAACCTGCACTGGATACAGTGGCAGAACAACTTTTTTGACAACGACCTTGTGGTTGGTATTGGTGTTGACGTTACCGACAAGAAGGAGATCGAAGAGCGCTACCAGCACATCGTAGAATCTGCCAGTGATATCATTTTCACCACCGATTCTGAAGGTTGGTTCGTGTTTGTGAACGAGGTGGGGGCGAGGATCTCGGGGTATAGCATCGGAGAGTTGCTGGATATGAATTTTGGCCAATTGGTGCGCGCGGATTACCGGAAGCGGGTGGAGGTCATGTACCAGCGTCAGTTGCGCAGCAAAACAGAAGAAAGTTACATTGAGTTCCCTTTCGTAACCAAGAGCGGGATCGAGATCTGGGTGGGACAATCTGCACGGCTGTACCACGATGAACAAAATCCCGAGCTGATCAAAGGTTTTTACGCTATTTGCCGCGATATCACGGAGAGGATCGTTGCCGAGCAGCAACTGAAGCTCTATAATCAGAAATTAAAACTGGTGAACGAGATCAAGGTGGGTCTGATCGACGCGCAATCCATCGAAGACGTGATACAGAACACCATCATGAAGCTGGCCAGCATGGAAGATTACCGCAGGGTTTCCATCACATTACCTGATTTCGATAACCAGTTGCTGAAGGTAAATTACTACGAAGCATCATCCAATACGGTGAAGTTCCGCAGGCAGGAGGGTATGCACGGCTACGATTACGCTTATTTCCTGAAGAACAATGTACTTCTCATCAACGATGTGCAGAACCATATACCGGATGGGATATCTTCTAGTACCGAAGATTTCAAGCGCATCGGGGTGGGCTCATTCCTGGTGGTGGCTATACGAAAAGAAGACCGCCTGATCGGTAATATTTCCATTGCTTCGCCGCTCACAAATTGTTTTACGCAGAACGACGTGATCATACTTTCTGACCTGGCTGAATCACTGGTTTTAGGTATTGAGCAGATCACCTACCGAAAAGAGATCTCGCAAAAGAACAGGGATATTTCTGATAACATCGAGTACTCCAAGCGTATCCAGGGCGCTATTATGCCGCCTGAATCTTTCATGCAGTCGTTGATACCCGAATCGTTCATCATCTTCAAGCAGCGGGATGTGATAGGCGGCGACTTTTACTGGTGCGAGAAGATCGGCACAAAGATTTTTGTAGCGGTTGGCGACTGCACCGGGCATGGTGTATCCGGCGCGCTTATGAGCATTTTATGCAGTAACATCATCACCCAGGCCGTGCAATTCCACAATATGTTCGATACCGGGCTTATTCTCGATTTCCTCAACAAGCGTATCAAAGAATCGTTGCACCAATACGGTGGCAAGGAAGAGATCGTGCTCGATGGACTGGATGTTTCCCTGTTGGTGATCGACCTCAAATACAAGGTGCTAATGTTCAGCGGCGCCATGCACAACCTGTACCTTATGCGCGGCGAGGAACTGACCGAACTTAAAGGGAATCGTATACCTATTGGCGGCATCGCTTCTGAAATGACCAATCGTTTTACCACGCAAATGTACCTGCTGTATCCCGATCTGAGGATCTATATGTCGAGCGACGGGTATTTCGATCAGTTCAGCGGCAGCACCATTAAGAAGTTCAGTAAGGCCCGCTTCAAGAAAATGCTGGAGGAGATGAAGGATATGCCCATGAGCGAACAAAAGGCCTTTCTCTGGAAAAACCACGAGGAATGGAGAGGTTCGGCGAACCAAACCGACGATATATGCCTGTTTGGCTGCTCGGTAAAACAATTATTGGATAGCACAGAAACGAAATAAAATTGTAAATTTGCAATAGTATCTATGGATTTGAAGATAGAAGCTACAGAAAAGACCCCCAGGATCGAGTACAACTCCGCTACCGGCGAATTGCTCATGGAAGGCATCTGCATTCCCGAGCAAACCCATGATTTCTTTAAACCGGTGCTCAGTTTCATTGATACGCTCGAAACCGCTCCTCCCAAACATTTCGTACTTACCGCCAACCTGCATTTCTTCAATACCGGCTCTGCCCGTTATATCCTCGAAGTAATGAAGAACGCCCGTAAGCTGAAAGACAAAGGCGTTGACGTAAAGTTCAAATGGCACTACAACGAAGAGGATGAAGACATCGAAGAGGCAGGCCGCAGCTACTCTTTCATTTTGAACGAGCCGTTCGAGATGATCCCGTTTAAGTCGTGATTATTTTTTTGCTGTCATTCCGAGTCCCGCAAAGCGGGGGCTGTTCACGAAGAATCTGCCCGTCCGTAAGTATAACGCCGTTTGGGAAGATTCCTCGGTAATACTCCGCCCTTTCCCGTAGGGACCACTTCGTGGCGGGCGCCTCGGAATGACAGTAAAGAAGTTATTTGATCTCCTGACAAAGTTCAATTAAGATCCCGTTCGTACTCTTTGGATGCAGGAAGCAAACCAATTTATTGTCGGCCCCTTTAAAAGGTTCCGGATTCTCTCTGGTAAAAGTAAAACCTTCGGCTTGTAGACGCTTTATTTCTGCGTGAATATCTTCTACTTCAAAAGCAATGTGATGAATGCCTTCTCCGCGTTTCTCAATGTATTTGGCAATGGCGCTGTCGGGGTTCTGGGCTTCAAGCAATTCAATTTTTGTGTCTCCAAGCATGAAAAAGGAGGTTGAGACCTTCTCGCTTTCCACTTTTTCGAGCTTGTAAAATTGTTTGCCGAAGAGCTTGGCGAAAAGGCTGTTGCTGTTCTCCAGGTTCTTCACGGCGATGCCGATGTGCTCTACTTTCTTTAACATGTGCGCTAAAGTAAGGTTTTTACGCATAAAATGGTTGAATGACTGATTGTTAAATGGTTGCAAGCGCCTCTGTGAATAAGATCTAACCATTTGACCATAAAACCCTTAAGTCATTTACCGAATTTTCCTATCTTTGTGGCGCATTTAAAAACACAAGAAAATGAATATTCGCGGTTGGGAAATTATTTTGATCGTCCTGGTGATCTTACTTATGTTCGGTGGTAAAAAAATTCCCGAGCTGATGAAAGGCCTTGGTCGTGGTATGAAGGAGTTCAAAGACGCTTCTAAAGGAGTCGACACTCCCGAAAGCAGCGAAAAGAAATAATCTCTCGTATTTGTGTACTCGTTTAGCGACATCGCATCGCTTCAGGCTGACCTAAAGCAGGGCAAAACCAATTGCGTGGCTTTGGTTACCGAAGCCCTCAGCTTAGCGCAGCAAAAAAAGCATCTCAATATCTTCCTGGAGACCTTCAATGAAAACGCTTTACAGCAGGCAAAAGCCGTTGATGAAAAGATCAAAAGCGGTAAGGCCGGTAGATTAGCGGGCGTTATTGTTGCTTTGAAAGATAATATCTGCGTGAAGGGACATCAAGTCTCTGCTTCCTCAAAGATCTTAGAAAAATTTACCTCGCTTTACAGCGCTACGGTTACTGAAAAATTACTGGCCGAAGACGCCATTATCATTGGCCGCACCAATTGTGATGAGTTCGCGATGGGAAGCAGCAACGAGAACTCGGCCTACGGAAACGTATTGAATCCCGTTAACGAAAAAACCGTTCCCGGCGGTTCTTCCGGCGGGGCGGCAGCTTCTGTGGCAGCAGGCATAGCGCACGTGGCATTGGGAAGCGATACTGGCGGCTCCATCCGTCAGCCGGCAAGTTTCTGCGGAGTGGTTGGTTTCAAGCCAACCTATGGCCGTGTTTCGCGCTGGGGACTGATCGCGTATGCTTCTTCTTTCGATCAAATTGGTCCACTTACCAAAACGGTAGATGATGCAGCTTTGATTTTGGAAGTTATTGCGGGTAAAGATGAATTTGACGGAACGGTTTCTTCGAAGCCCGTGGAAGAATATTCAAAGAACACCAAGCTCGATAAAAAACTCAAGATCGCTTATCTTAAAGAATGTTTTGATAATGAGGGGCTCGACAAAGAGATCAAGGCGAACATTGAAGAGAAATTGAATAAACTGAAAGCCGAAGGTCATACTGTCGAAGCGGTTGATTTTCCTTATTTGGATTTTTTGGTTCCAACGTATTATGTGCTCACAACAGCCGAGGCAAGTTCTAACTTAGCGCGTTTTGGCGGGGTTCCTTACGGATATAGAAGTAAGAACGCTTCCGATCTTGAAAGCACTTTTAAGAAGAGCAGGAGCGAGGGCTTTGGTAAAGAAGTAAAACGCCGCATCATGCTCGGTACATTTGTTCTAAGTGCGGGGTATTATGATGCTTACTATGCAAAGGGACAACAAGTGAGGAGGATCGTACGCGACAAAACCCTGGAGATCTTAAAGAAATACGATATCATCGTTACTCCAAGTACGCCCGGCACCGCTTTTGAGTTCGGCAAGAACAGCGCCGATCCAATTAAAATGTATTTAGAAGATATCTTTACCGTGCAGGCAAACATTGCCGGCATTCCCGCCATCTCCGTTCCTGCCGGAAAAAATAAAGCCGGCATGCCTTTCGGTGTCCAGCTAATGAGCGCGCCTTTTACAGAGAGTTTACTGCTTGCGGCGGCGAAGCATGTGGCTGGCTGATTTGCCATTATTCATTTTTTTTGTTAATATTGAATTACCAAATGAGGTTATTAATTCTATTACTTGCTTTTTCTATTCAGGTTCTGGGTCAGGTTTGTGTAAAGCCGGCTGTTTATTATCCTTTATTACCAGGTTATGAGCCACAGGGAATCACTACCGGCGATTTTAACAACGACGGTAAAATTGACATTGCTACATCAGTCCCAAATTATTATGGAACTTTTTTTAACAAAGTGGGAATACTGTTCGGAGATGGTTTAGGTGGTTTCGGGGTCCCAACTTACTACACTGTAGGGAGTGGCGCAATGGGAATAGTTAGCGCAGATTTTAACCTAGACGGTAAACCGGATCTTGCCACTGTTAACAACGACTCTAATAGCGTTTCAATATTACTAAATTCAGGAAGCGGCAGTTTTTTACAACCCTTTGCATTATCGGTTTTTACAGATCCTGTTACAATAGTAAAAGGAGATTTTAATAATGATGGAAAAACGGATATTGCAACTTTAAGTGGCGGCTGGGATAAAATTTCAATTTTGCTGGGAATTGGAAATGGAAGTTTTAATCCACCAGTTTTTTTTTCTACGGCTGCTTTCGCCAGGTCAATGGATGCAGCCGATTTTAACAAGGATGGTAATTTAGATTTGGTTACGTGTACCAGTAGTGGTACGCCGGTAAATGTTTCTATATATCTTGGAACGGGTACAGGAACTATTGGTAGCGCAATTTCTTACACGTTCTCCACCAGTATTTATACTTATCTCGGCATAGTCGCTGCCGATTTTAATAAGGATAATAATCCTGATGTATCTATTCCAATCAATTCAAACGAATTTTGTATTCTCTTGGGTGATGGTTTAGGAAATTTAAGCGGGGCTCTAACATACACCAATGGCCTGTCGGCAAACGCTATGATTTCTGATGATTTTAATGGAGATGGCAATCCGGATATAGCAACATCGAACTCTTATGGAGACATTTCACTTTCACTTGGCTCAGGCACAGGAAGTTTTAATGGATTAGCGAACTATGTAACCGGAAACAGTCCATACTCTTTAACAAGCGCTGATTTTAATGGCGATTTAAAGCCAGATATTGCGGTAGCCAACTCAAGTTCATATAATATTTCTGTTTTTTTGAATACTGCGAGGCCTGTGATTCAGGTTTCAAGTAGCTTGGACTCTGTGTGTGTCGATAGCTCGGCTATACTCACGGCCTCGGGAGCATTTACTTATACATGGGTTAATGGACCAACAAATGCTTCTTTCACAACAACGCAATCAGTTACAACTACATATGTTGTTATTGGAACGGATGCAAATACCTGTAAAGATACGGCAAATTTTACTTTGGGAGTATTTGATTGTTTAGTCGGTGTGTCTGAAATTGCTCCTTATAATCTCGGCTTAAGTATTTATCCTCTTCCTGCTAAAGATCAAATTTACTTGGAATCTTCGATTGAAATCAATTCAATTTCTATTTATGATGTTTGCGGAAGATTTATTCTTAATGTGCCTGAAGCCAAGTCGAACCAGGCTATTGATGTGTCCGGTCTTTCAAGAGGTATGTATTATCTGGTTTATAAAGGGGGAGCCCAAAAAATCATTAAAGAATAGTGCTTTTTAGCATCGAGCTCATGAGCGCGTCTTTTACTGAGAGTTTACTGCTCGCGGCCGCGAAGCATATTTCTAATTGCTGAGATAACTGATTAAGGTAATAGCCAAAAAAGTTATTGTAATAAATGTTATTGGATTTGCTGAAAATAGCAGAATTCGAATGAGTTTTTTGTGAGATGTCGCAAAACTAATTTTTGTCAATAGTAACCCAAACAGCAACATTGTGTAAATAGAAGAAATTATAAACGCAATCCCCAAAGTGTTTACATCGTCATCATACTCTAAAAAAAAGGCATAAACCATTAGCCCGTATATTATTATTGGCGCTACAATAAGTAAAGTATGAATCATCATATACAGTTTGGACTTTCGCATAATGAAAATAGCATAAAAACTGGTGATTTAGTATGTAAGGGCTAAATTTTAAAATTAGGATTACAGATCAACCCTATCACATTTCCCCAGGGATCTTTTACGGTGGCAACAACAATATCTCCACCCACATTCTGTGGCTTTTCATGTTCTTTCGCGCCGGCTTCCAAAAAACGCAAATACTCCTTCTCTACATCCTCCACACCCCAGTAAGATACAACATGGTCGCCTTTTGCAGAACTCCCTTCTTCGGGCTGCAAGCCCAATTCATAACCTCCTATATTGAAGCCCACATAAAAAGGTTCGTCAAAATAGGGCTTAACCTTAAAAGCTTTAGTGTACCACGCGGCCGCTTTTTTAATATCACTCACCTTGTAAATGGTGGTGCGCAATCCCAATAATCTACTTTCCATGTTTTTGCTTCTTTTTTAGTCCTTCCAAACGTATTCTATAGACCGCATACCTTTTATCATCACTAAAAGCGTAATAGATCCCCATCAGGGCCTGCACGTTGTTTATGTCGTTCGGACAAAGCGAATCCGCTTTCGTGAGGAAAGGCAGTGCCTCCCTGAAATAAAGCTTCATTTTGTTACTGCGGTGCTGCTCGCCTTTTGTGGTATCGGATAATGCTTCAATGCCTTTATTGTAAAAGGTTATTCCTTTTTTATATGCTGTAACGCAATCGGTGGCCGTGTTTTGTCCAATACAACAAAGTGGCAGGCATAGCAAAAAAAGATATTTTAACATGGTTTTCATTTGGTGGGCTACCAAAGCTAGGTATTTTACATTATTTTCCTACGTTAAAACACGTAAAAAAAGCCGTACTTTACTATTTAGTTCTCAATTCATTAACAAGCCCTTGCCAGCTCCTCTTTTTTGCCTAATTTCGAGGCTCAAAATCAGAATTAATGAAAAGAATATTTACCCTTGCCATTTTATTGGTAGCATTCGCAACAAGCCAGTCTTTTGCTCAACAATCCTGTACCTGGGCCAAAAAAGCCGGCGGAGCAGCCGAGGAGTGGGGCTCAGAAGTAGCCACCGACGCTGCCGGTAACGTATATTACCTCGGAAGTTTCTACTCGCAAACATGTGTGTTCGGCTCCGTAACCTTAACCAACCAGGCTTACCAGCACTTTAACTACGGAGCAGAGATGTTCCTTGTGAAATACGACGCCTGCGGCGTTTTCCAATGGGCGCGCCAGGCCGGGGGTAACTCGGAAACTTTTGCACGCGGTCTCGCACTCGACGCCGCCGGTAATATTTTCGTTTCTGGCCACACCTTTTGCGATACCCTTTTCTTCGGTCTCGGTACCAGTCCAGTCTATATCACCAATACAGATTATTACGACGCGTTCCTCGTAAAATACGATCCTTCCGGAACCGTACAATGGGCCAAGCAGGGAACAGGAGATTACCACGACCGTTCTTACGGTGTAACGGTAGATCCTTCGGGCGCGGTTTATATCACCGGAACTTTCGGTTCCACCTATCTTCGTTTTGACAACGACAGCATCCGGAATTACAATTCATATTATGATTCCTATATCGCGAAATTTGATAACGCTACCGGAAACGTGCTATGGCTGCGCGGTGGTCATGGCGACGATGATGATTACGCGTATGGCATCAGCTCTGACGCGGCCGGGAACGTGTACGTGACCGGTACATTCAGTTCCTCTCATGTTATTTTTGGAACAGACTCGCTACCCATCACGCCAAGCGGGTATATGGACATCTTTACCGTGAAATATAATTCGATGGGTGTAGAACAATGGTTGCGCACCGCCGGCGACGACAATAACGACCAGGGCTGGAGCATTGCTACAGACCCCGCGGGTAATTCTTATATCACCGGTTTCATTGGCGATCAAGCCAGCGTGAACTTCGGTAATGGGCAAAGCATCAGCAATCCTAAGAATGCGTACAATTTCTTTATTACCAAGTACGACGTGAATGGAACCGCTCAGTGGGCGCGCACCGTGGGTTGCAATCAATGGACCACCAATCGCGGTTATAAGATACGTGTAGACGCTAACGGAGACCCTAACGTGGCGGGTTTCTTTAACTCAGACTCACTGAATTTTGGTCCGCTTACTTTATTGAATACATCGATGACCGGTGGAACTATGACGGGCGGCGATACTGCTTATGATGCGATGGTAGTTAAATACAAAGCGAATGGGAATGTACAATGGGTTCGCGCCGCCGGCGGCACTTTCAGTGATTTTGGTTACGGCATCGCCCCGGGTCCAAATTACAGTCTCTATGTTTGCGGAGAATACATCTCTATGCCCATGATCATTAACAGCACCACGCTTACGGCAACGAACGCGTATGGGAATGCCTGGATCGCGAATAACATCAACGCTTCGAACGAAACGCCGAACATTTGTTTAGTTACGAGCGATAGCCTTTCGGTTAACAACGTGGTGTATTGGGATAAGACACCGCATACCGACGTTGACAGTTTCTTTATTTATCGCGAGGTGTCAACCGGTACCTATGCCAGGATCGGCGCGCAATCATATAGTACTTTATCGCAGTTTACAGATACAGCCCGTTCTATTGGTCCTGCTAACGGAGATCCGAACGTAGGAACTTATCGTTACAAAATTCAAACACTGGATACTGCCGGCAACTTAGGCAAGATGAGTCCTTATCACAATACGGTTTTCTTCGTGGATAATGGCGGGGGAACCTTCACTTGGAACACATACCAGGTAGAGAACCAAACCACACCTGTTGTGAATTTTAATTTAAGAAGAGATGACAACGCGAACGGCAACTACATTACTATCGGAACGGTTGCGGGAACACAAACTACGCTGAATGATCCGGCTTACGCTACTTATTCGCTAACTGCCGACTGGCGCGTGGAAGCAACAGGTTTCAACTGCACATCAACCGCGCGTTATGATAACAATAGTGTGCAGGGCGCTATCATTAAATCCAAGAGTAATATCACCAACAACAGGCAGGTTGGTATTGCACCCGTGAGTGCCGCGGCCGGAATTAAAGTGTATCCGAACCCATCCTCAGGAATGATCTTCGTGGAAAGCGCGAAAGAACTTGGAACTGTGAGCGTGGTCAATACTTTAGGACAAACTGTTCTGCAAGTAACTTCAAAGAATATAACCGAACAGATCGACATAAGCAAATTACCCACCGGCGTTTACACGATGCAGGTGCAGGGCAGGTTTGCTAAGATCGTAAAGGAGTAAAAGAACTTCCGCCGAGCGGCGGCAAGAGATATAAAATTAATGGCGGGCCTTGTCCGCCATTTTTCTTAACATATGGAAGAAGCCTGGCAATTTTTAAAGGACCTCACAAACCCCGAGTCGATCGTGAAACTGGGTTTGCCGCTTTTGCTGTTCGTCATCTTCGCCGAAACGGGATTGTTCTTTGGGTTCTTTCTGCCGGGCGACAGCCTTGTTTTTATCAGTGGGTTACTTTGTGCCACAAACCCCGATCTTATGGGTGTGAATATTTTTGTGTTGATCCTGTTGATGAGCGTGGCGGCCATCCTGGGGAATTTAACCGGGTATTATTTTGGTAAAAAGGTAGGTGCAGCTCTTTATAAACGGCCCGACAGTTTTTTCTTTAAACGGCGGCACGTGGATGCCACGCAACGTTTTTATGAAAAACATGGCGGCAAAACTCTTTTCCTCGGGAGGTTCCTGCCTATCATCCGTACGTTTGCACCGATACTGGCGGGCGTGATAAAGATCGATAGTAAGAAGTTCATGTTATACAACATCGCCGGCGCTTTTTGCTGGATCGGTTCTATCGGCAGTATTGGGTTCTTTTTGGGAACAAAATACCCGGGAATAAAGGAATACCTGGGATATATTGTCATTGGGCTGATCATTGTTACCGCTATTCCTGTCGTGCTTACCTATGTAAAAGAGAAAAGTTCCAGGCGCTGAACAGCAAGCGTAATTAACTTCTCACTAATCACTAGCCACCAGCCACTTTTTTCGTATCTTAGTATTTCCATGAAAGGCTGTTTTTTCATACTCCTGTTCCCTCTTTTCCTCTTTTCACAATCCTTTAGTGAACTAAAGAACTTCGATTATCGAAGGGCTGATAGCATTGCGCTTAAATTCCCCAAGAAGAAATACAAAACGGTGGCCGCCGTGGCAGAGATACTTTCGCAGGACTTAAATACTGAGCACGAGAAGTTCCGCGTGATCTTTCGGTGGATCACCGATAACATTGAGTACAACAAAAGCGCAGCCAACGTGGCCGATGCCGATAAGGTAGTAAGAAAGAACAAAGCGGTTTGCCAGGGTTTTTCTGTGTTGCTGAAGGAGATGTGTGATGTGGTCGGCATTCCCTGCCAGGTAATAACCGGTTATACAAAAACCGAAGTGAGCGACATCAACCGCAAAACAAAAAAAACAGATCATGCCTGGAATTGCGTGAAATTGTACGGCAAATGGTATTTGGTGGACGTGACCTGGGCCACCAGCAAGTTTAACGTGGTTACCCATAAATTCCAGAAAGAGTTTGATGAATATTATTTCATCACGCCTCCCGAAAAATTCATTTTAGACCATTATCCCGCTCCGCCAAACAAACAGCAGGTGCCTTTCATTCTCGAAAAAGAGAATTTCAAAGGAAAACTGGCCACTTACTATCAATTCCTCGACAAACCCGTAAAGAGAAGGACCTTCGCGGCCTGGCCGGTATATTATCCCGATTTCTTTCATTTATCCATGTCTTACCTACAGCCCGGCGAGGGAAGCTTTTCCTGGAAACAGAGTAAACCAATCCATGTAGAATTTCAAAGCGAGAAACCCATTAAAGACGCGGCCATATTGGCCAACGCAGATAAATTCGTTACGCCCGTAGAATTAAAGGATCTTGGCGGTGGTAGGTACGCTTTTGATCACACGTTTCCGCTCAAAGGCAAGACCGACCTGGTCATTTACGCCAACGGCCTGTGTGTCGCAGAATACCTGTTACAAGTGAAATGATCGACCTGCATGGCCGCTTCCAGATGGTGGCTGCACAAGGACCTCGACTACGCTCGGTCTGACATTATTGAAGTATTTAGGCATACCAAAAATGTTAATTAGGTTCACCTTTTTAGGTACTACCTTTGCCGAAGCAATTCATGGCCGAAAAATACGATAATAAGAAGTCTTTAAGCGAGGTGAACCAGAGTGTTGACGTAACGGCCATCAAGTCGCCGTGGAAACGTTTCTTCGCTTTTTTGGGCCCCGCATATTTGATCTCGGTGGGTTATATGGACCCCGGCAACTGGGCTACCGACATTACCGGCGGAAGTAAGTTCGGATACACACTTTTGTGGGTGCTGGTGGTCTCAAACGTCATCGCGCTTTTGCTACAGAGTTTTTCGGCGCGTTTGGGTTTGGTAACCGGTAAGGATCTAGCACAGGCTTCGCGGGATATGTACCCGCCCTTCATCAATTTTTCGCTTTACATTTTCGCGGAGATCGCTATTGCCGCGTGCGACCTCGCCGAAGTGATCGGGATGGCCATTGGACTGAAATTACTTTTTCATCTCCCGCTGTGGCTGGGCATTTGCATCACCGTGCTGGATACTTTCATGTTATTACTGCTCTTGAAAGTTGGAATTCGAAAACTCGAAGCTTTTATTATAACCCTTGTTTCTATTATCGGCATTTCTTTTTTAATAGAAATGTTCTTTGCCAAACCCGATATGAGCGATGTGTTGGCGGGATTGATCCCCACCAAACTGACCAACGAGGCACTTTACGTTTCTCTCGCTATTTTGGGCGCTACGGTGATGCCGCATAATTTGTACCTGCACTCTTCACTGGTGCAAACGCGTAAGTTCAAACGCACCAGTCCCGACATCAAAAAGTCCATCAAATACAATATCATCGATTCAGCCGTTGCGCTCAACCTGGCACTTTTTGTGAACGCGGCCATTTTAATTTTAGCGGCCTCTACTTTTTTTGTGAATGGTTTTTACGATGTCAACCAGATCGAAGACGCCTATAAATTCCTGGAACCGCTTTTGGGCAGCGCCTGGGCACCCATTCTTTTTGCGGTGGCGCTTATCGCATCGGGGCAAAGCTCAACGGTTACCGGAACTCTGGCCGGACAAATTATCATGGAGGGCCATTTGCAATTGCGTATACAGCCCTGGATGCGGCGTTTGTTAACGAGATTGCTGGCTGTTATTCCGGCTTTGATAACCTGTTTGGTGGCAGGAGAAGAAAGTACCGGCGAACTTTTGGTCTTATCTCAATTCATTTTAAGTCTTCAATTGCCTTTTGCCATCGTGCCGCTCATTTTCTTTACCGGTGACAAAAAGATCATGGGCGAGTTCGCTGTGCGACCCTTGTTTAAGATATTGGGTTGGGCTGCCGTTATTTTAATAGCGGGATTGAACTTTTATTTTGTGATGATACAGGTGAACGATTGGGTGCATAACCCGGGCATCGCTTTTTCAACCAAGTTCATGATCACGATGGTGTGCATCTACGTTTTTGTGATCCTTTCCTTCATCATGATCTACCCGGCCATCCGGAGCAACAAGAAGCAGAAGGAATTCCTTTTGCATGGCCACAACAAGATCTCCATCACACAAATGGGCATACCCGAAAAGATCTTCATTACCGTAGATTTCTCGGAGGCCGATAACAAAGCCATCAACCGCGCCATACAAATGGGAGGGAAGAACGCCAAATACCATTTGTTGCACGTAGTGGAAACGCCGGGTGCCATGATCTACGGAGAAGAAATGGTTGATTTTGAAACCCGCAAAGACATCGAGCTCATTGAGCAATACGTGCACCAGTTGAAAGCACAAGGATATCATGCCGATTTTCTTATAGGCTACGGTAATCCCAAACAGGCTATTCCTGAGCTCACCAATAAGCACCAAGCCGATCTGCTTGTTATTGGCACGCACGGACACGGTAGTTTGAAAGACCTACTTTTCGGGACAACCGTTGAGGCGGTAAGGCATAAGATCAAGACGCCGCTGCTGGTTGTTTAAGTATGTATTTTCATGCCTGATTCTTATGGATATTTCATCTATTCAGAAAGAATATGGTACAGCTCTGTGTTTAGATAATAGTGCGAGCCTTCAATGCTTCTTTTTTCAAGCACGCCTATCTTCGCCAGCCTGTTCAGGTAATCGCGCGCCGTGCCTTCGGCATACATTTTTGCATCCTGTAAATGCTTTACTCTAACAAAGGGCTGCATAAAAAGCATTTGCACCAATTGTTCGGGCCTTCGTATTTTTGGGTCTTTATCCATGATGTATTCCTGAATGCTTTCTTTGGCGCGTATAATATCATTTACTTTTTGGTAAGTGAGATTGGATGTAACTTCTACCGCCTTTAGTATATAGAGCAACCAGTTCTTCCAATCGCCTCTTCCGGATACGCCATTCAACCCTGCGTAATAATCCTCCTTATGATCCATAATGAAGCGACTTAAAAAAAGAATAGGCAGATCCAGTAAACCTTTTTTGGTAAGGAGGTGTATGTTAAAGATGCGGCCGGCGCGCCCGTTGCCATCCCGAAACGGGTGTATCACCTCAAACTGGTAATGCGCAATGGCCATTTTTAATAAAGGATCGATCCTGTATTTTTCATCGTCATTTACAAAATCAAGCAGGTTTGCCAATTTGGCTTTTATCACTTTTTCTCCTTTAGGCGGTGTGTAAATTACTTTACCTGCGTTGGGGCCCGTGCCCCCGAGTTTGATCTTTGTGTCGTTAAAAGCCGGACGTATCGAATCTGTGGTCTGCTTTATTTCACGAAATAGGTTTACAAAGTATTCTTCGGTAAATCCTTTTTTGTGTTTCAGGTAAGTGTGTCCCGACCAAAGCGCTTCCCGGTAACGCAATACTTCTTTAGACGCAGTACTTGCTTCTTCGTCGGCGGTTTCGCTGAATGCTTTGTACAGTTCGTCGTCGGTGGTAAAAATATTTTCTATGGCGCTGGAGGCCTTTGCTTCCTGCAGGCTGATGGAGTTAATGAGAATGCCTTGGTTGGGTATGGCGATGCTTCTTCCCTGCAAACGGCCCAGGGCGGCTTTTGATTCTCCCAATTGTTCCAATACCTCCGGGGTTTTGTAGAACCCTTCGTCAATTGGAAGTTCGGGTAAGTCGTTCCAAGGAGCTTCGCGGTTGGGGTTGATCGTGTATTTAGGCTTTTTAAACATTGAATTTGCCAATTTTTGATGTTTACATTGAATGAAGCCATCAAATATACGAAGAAATCCCTAATAAACATCAAAATATCGCTTTTTTGATGTTTATCCAATATTGGGCATCAAAACCAATTATAGCCCTTTGAGCCCCTACAACTTAGGATCAATCATTTGTTAATACTTATATTTTCTTGTACTGGTTCAAAAGCTATCTTTGCATACAGTTTTTAGAAAAACTGTATGCCAAACAACGCCAAATTCATCTTTGTTACCGGGGGCGTAACTTCATCTCTAGGAAAAGGAATCATCTCAGCATCTCTGGCCAAATTGCTCCAGGCCCGCGGCTATACCGTTACTATCCAGAAGCTGGATCCCTACATCAACGTAGATCCCGGAACCCTCAACCCTTATGAACACGGCGAATGTTATGTTACCGATGACGGAGCCGAAACCGATCTCGACCTAGGCCACTACGAGCGCTTCCTTAACGTACCCACTTCCAAAGCCAATAACGTAACCACCGGACGCATTTACCAAAGCGTTATTGAAAAGGAACGCAAGGGCGAATTCCTGGGAAAAACCGTACAGGTAATCCCGCATATCACCGACGAGATCAAGAACCGCATTAAAAATTTAGGAAAAACCGGCAAGTTCCAATTCGTGATCACCGAGATCGGTGGAACGGTTGGCGACATCGAGTCATTACCATACATCGAGGCAGTTCGTCAGTTGAAGTGGGAGTTAGGCCACAATTGTTTGGTGATACATCTTACTTTACTGCCCTTCCTATCTACCACAGGAGAATTAAAAACAAAACCTACCCAGCACTCCGTAAAACTATTGCTCGAATCGGGAGTGCAGCCGGATATTTTGGTTTGTCGTGCCGAGCACCATATCAATAAAGACATTCGCCGCAAAATTGCTTTGTTCTGCAACGTAGCTCCCGAGGCTGTAATTGAAGCCTGCGACGCGAGTACCATTTACGAAGTGCCGCTGCTTATGGAGAAAGAGCACCTGGACCAGATCGTATTAAAGAAACTGGGATTAGAGCCCGGAAAAGAGGCCGAACTTGAAAAATGGAAGGAATTCCTGCAAAAGCTCAAGAATCCTAAGAAAGAGATCCGCATCGGTTTGATCGGAAAGTATGTGGAACTGAAGGATTCTTACAAATCCATTGCAGAAGCCTTCATTCACGCCGGCGTGGTGAACGAGTGCAAAGTAAAACTCGACTGGATCCACTCCGAAAATCTGACTGAAGAGAATATCGAAGAAAAGCTAAAAGGCCTCAAAGGAATTTTGGTTGCACCGGGTTTCGGAAGCCGTGGTATTGAAGGAAAAATATTAGCTATCAAATACGCCCGTGAGAAAAATGTTCCATTCTTCGGCATTTGCTTAGGCATGCAATGCGCGGTGATCGAATTCGCCCGCCACGTTTTAAATTTGAAGGACGCGCACAGCCGTGAAATGAATCCCGCCACAAGCAGTCCCGTCATCGACATGATGGAAGCTCAGAAAGATATTTCACACATGGGCGGCACCATGCGTTTGGGTTCTTATCCTTGCCGCTTAGAGGAAGGTACACTGGCAAGAAAAATTTACGGTAAAGACGACATCAACGAGCGCCACCGTCACCGTTACGAGTTCAACAACGAATACCGCACGCAGTTTGCCGAGGCGGGTATGGCACTTTCCGGCATCAATCCGAACGCGGGGCTGGTGGAGATCGTTGAAATACCTAAGCATCCTTTCTTCATTGGCGTGCAATTTCACCCCGAGTACAAAAGCACGGTTGAGAAACCACACCCGCTCTTCACGCACTTTGTGAAGGCCGCTATGCAATAACTGCATCGAGGAAGTAATTTCCCCTTCATCTAAACTCGTTTAGGTCTAAAAAGGTTACATTATTCCATTAATTTTTGGGTTTAAGCCCTGAGGTTTACTAAATTAGTAATACCGCCTCTGTGTCTCTGCCTCTTTAAACCTTCGGTTATGAAAGTGGAGAATAAAATAGTATTTATTTTTCTGACAATTGTGTTTTTATGTCTGCCCCGGAACCACGTGTCTGCGCAAACTACTAACATCAATACCAACAGCAGTCAACCCGGTGCCGGAACTCCCGCGGCCGGAGCTACCAATGTGATCCTGTATTATTTTACATGCAATGTAACCGCTGGCTCGCCCAGTTTTACTTCTGTCAATAGTTTCACCACAACCGGCACCTATGCCGCCGGCGATCTTGTAAATTTAAAATTGTACCAGACCAATTTCGAGGCCTTCAATACATCTACACTAAAGCAAACCCTAACCACAGGACTTGGGCCGGGCACCCATACCTTTACCTTTACCAACGGCCTTGGGGCGGCTCCTATGCAAAGATATTACTGGATCACTGCCGATTTTGCCGCGGGGGCAACCTGCGGAGCAACGATCGCGGTGAGCACTATTGCCAATGCATCTTATATCGTCACCGGTTCAAAGGTGTATGGCACCAACAATGCACCGGGCACGCAAACCATAACCGGTGGCGGATGTACCATGCCTGTGGAATTACTGAGCTTTGAAGGAAAGGACCTGGGAAGGGAAAACCTGCTTACCTGGAGCACAGCCACTGAAAGCTTTAACGATCATTTTACCATTGAACGCTCGGTTGATGGAAAAGAGTACATAGAAATAACCCGTGTGAAAGGTGCCGGAAATTCCATGGTGGAAAAAAAATACGAGTTTATCGACCGGGAGGGGCGCGACGAAGTTTTGTATTATCGTTTAAAGCAAACCGACCATAACGGTAGCTACGAGTATTTTCCTGCGATAGCCATAGAAAAGAAGTATAAGCAGTGGGAACCCCTGGTCTTTCCCAACCCGTGCGGCGGCGTTTTTACTTTCAGGCAGATGGCGGATCAGGAAAAAGGATTCAATTACGAGATATCCGATATCTACGGGAAGATCATAGATCAAGGCTCCGGGGTGCTGAACGAGGGGATGAATGAACGGAGCTTTGATCTTTCCAATGCCGTGGCCGGCACCTACTTTATCCGGCTTTCCTACGGAAAGGAGGGTGTTCCGACTGTTCAAAAGATTATAAAGGAGTAAGGGGCTTTTTTGTAAATTTACTTACAAGCTCATTCCGCTATGTTCCCGAGAAAACATTTTCTTTCCGCTTGCTTTTTTTTGATCTGCGCCCCTCTTTTTTCGCAGACACCTAAACTCGACTCCCTACAAAAAGAATTGCCAAAGCACGGGCAAGACACCAACCGCATGAAATGTCTGAATGCCCTGAGCAGGAACTACGCCAGCGCCGGTATGTTCGACAGCACATTAGCCTATGCCCAAAGGGCGCTTGATCTGGGCAAGCAACTCCCGGTTTCCCGCGGAACGAAAGCGGGCATGGGCATCGCCCAAAACAACCTGGGTCTTGGGTATTGGAACAAAGGAGATTACCTGAGTGCGCTCGAGCACTTTACACACTCGCTTGAAAGCTGCCGGGAACTTGGAGATAAAAAAGGAATTGGCCGTTGCCTCGGAAACATTGGACTCATATACTGGACGCAGGGAAATTATCCCAAGGCGCTGGATTATGATCTCAAGGCCCTGAAGATCGATGAAGAAATAGGCGATCCAAACCTGATCTCCATTTGCCTTGGGAATATTGGTTTGGTCTACTGGAACCAGGCCGAGTATGGCAAGGCGCGCGAGTATTTCGAAAAAGCTTTGAAGATCGACGAGAAAAGTGGAAATAAAGCGGGCGTGGCGCGCCATACCGGTAATATCGGTAATCTCTACGCGGAACAGAAAGACCATCCTAAAGCACTCGAATATTATTTCAAAGCCTTGAAGATATCGGAAAACGCCGGAGAATTTAGCGGCATGACCGATCATCTCGGTAACATTGGCTCGGTGTACACCAGCATGAAAGAATACGATAAAGCGCTCGAGTACCAAAAGAAGGCCCTTGACGCTTCCTATAAAATGGGGGATAAAAGTCGCATTGCCTTAACGATCGGCAATATGGGTATG
This sequence comes from uncultured Flavobacteriaceae bacterium, assembly GCA_964387075.1. Lineage (GTDB taxonomy): Bacteria > Bacteroidota > Bacteroidia > B-17B0 > Aurantibacillaceae > PALSA-968. Next base: position 489,708 of record CAYLVB010000001.1, on the reverse strand, counting down.
GCCAATATGGAGCTCGGCAAGTTCGGGGAGGCCGAGAAACTCATCAAGAAATCCCTGGCCATGTTCGACAGCATCAATTACCTGCAATACGTGATGCAGATGGAAGGCCAGCTGAGTGAATTATACACGCGCACCAACCGCCCCAAAGAGGCACTGGAGCATTATAAAAAGAGCATCGTACTAAAAGATTCACTCTATAATGAAGATAGCAAGAAACAGATCGTGCGCAAGGAGATGAATTATGAGTTCGAGAAGAAGGAGGCTGCGGCAAAAGCCGAGCAGGACAAAAAAGACCTGATCGCCGAGCAGGAAAAACACCGGCAAAAGATCATCATGGCATCTATCGCTGCGGGACTTATCCTGGTCTTGCTGCTGGCGGTATTCATTTACCGAAGCTATAGGCTCAAACAAAAGGCCAATGTAGAATTGACCAATAAGAATATCCTCATTGAAAAGCAAAAGCAGGAGGTAGAAAAACAAAAAAGTATCATCCAGGAAAAGAATGTGCAGATAACCGACAGCATTGAGTACGCCAGCAATATACAGGGCGCCATTTTACCGTCGGCCGAAAAGATCAAGAGTTCTTTCCCCGATTCCTTTGTGCTCTTCCTGCCAAAAGATATTGTGAGCGGTGATTTTTACTGGACCTATTCGCATAACGGAGATGCGTTGCTGGCCGCGGTAGATTGCACAGGACACGGCGTGCCGGGCGCCCTGATGAGCGTGATGGCCTTTAACATGCTGGAGAATACTGTGGGCAAGGAAAAACTTTCAGAGCCCGCCAAAATACTCGATCACCTGAACCAAAGCGTAGTGACCATGCTGAACCAGGACACCGACAGCACTTCGATCAAGTATGGAATGGACATAGCCTTAGTGAATCTCGATAAAAAGAAACAGAAACTGAAATACGCAGGAGCGCACAATTCGCTGTACCTCGTTCGTAATAAAAAGCTGCTGGAATTCAAGGCCGACCGCACTACCATTGGCATGGCCACCGAAAAATTCACTTCGCACGAGTTTGACCTGGAAAAGGGCGATACTTTTTATCTCTACACAGATGGCTATGCCGACCAAAAAGGAGGGCCCGAAGGAAAGAAGTTGTTCTCATCCACTTTCCGCGAGCTGCTAACTTCTATCCAGGACCTGGGCATTGAACAACAGAAGGATGTGCTGCACAAGACCTTCCTTTCCTGGAAGGTTTCCCAGGAACAGATCGACGATGTGCTGATCGTGGGCGTGCGGGTGTGACATCCCCCTCTTCGGCCTACGCTTCGCTGGCCGAAATCTCCCCCTTTAAAGGGGGAATGATTCTCGTTTCTTTTGAGCTCCTTGCAAACGAAAGGATCCTCCCATCTTCACTTGCCTGATCGGTGAATTGATCGTGTTACTGGATCTCATCAAAAAGAAACGAGCATTCCCCCTTTGAAGGGGGCAGTTCCGCGAAGCAGGAACGGGGGATGTTGAAAACAGCCCCCTCTTTGTAACCTGTTCCTCGCGCAGCCGTAAACTATACTAATCAGAAAGGAGGCGGCGATGGGACTTTACGAGATACAACTCTATGAATTATTGTGTACGAAATTAGGCGAGAAAGAAGCAAACGCCCTGGTGAAGCAATTAGAGAATCGTTTCGACCGGAATTTTATTGACCCCAAGAACTTACTGGCGCAAAAGGAAGATATCGCCATGCTCAAGGCCGATATCGTCAACGCGAAGATAGAATTGCTGAGATGGATGCTGGTGATCTTTGTGACCCTCGTATTGGCTATACTGGGGCTTTATATCACGGTGGTTTAGTTCTGCACTACGAACTTGCATGTTATGACTCTCCTTTGTATGTAATGTTTAGCAAACCTTCTCTATCCAGCCAAACTCATCGGCTACCTTGCCTTTGCGTATAGCGCGTAAGGTCTCATCAACCTTGTTAGAGAACTTCCTCTCTTCTACAGGAGGCAATTGATAGTCTGTTCCATCGCAGCCAATGGTAATGATCTGCGCGATGGTAGCGGCTGTGCCTGTTCCAAAGGCTTCTTTCAATTGCCCGGTCTTATGGGCTTCCAGAATTTCGGGTATACTTATCTTTCTTTCCTCTACTTCCATACCCCAGTGTTTTGCCAACTTAAGCACAGTATCCCTGGTAATGCCGGCTAAAATAGTGTCGCTGAGCGCGGGGGTCACTACTTTATTCCCCATCACAAACATCAGGTTCATGGTTCCGGACTCCTCCACATATTGATGCGTTTTCGAATCGGTCCAGATCACCTGCTGGTAGCCTTTTTGCTGGGCAAGTTTGGTTGGGTACAAAGATCTTCCATAATTTCCGCCAACCTTCACAAAACCTACACCACCTTCTACTGCCCTGAAATAAGCTCTCTCTACCAATACACGTAAAGGCTCGCTGTAGTACTTACCTGCAGGCGCCATGATGATGATGAATTTGTAGGTATCACTCGGGCGAACGCCGATAGCTTCTTCGGTAGCAATGATGAAAGGACGAATGTAGAGAGATCCGAATTCTCCATCGGGAACCCAGTCCTTATCTAATTTCAAAAGCTCAACTAAACCACCCATGAAAATTTCCTCCGGCACCTCGGGCATGGCCATTCGCTCGCCCGATTTGTTAATGCGCTTGAAGTTCTCATAGGGGCGGAACAACACGATCTCATCCTTTACGGTGCGATAGGCTTTCATTCCTTCAAAAATAGTTTGCCCGTAATGCAATGCGCAGGTCGCGTAGCTCATAGAGATACTTCCGTAAGGCTCGATGGAAAGCTTGGTCCATTTTCCGTTCTCGTACTCGGCCACGAACATGTGGTCGGTAAAGATCTTACCGAAAGGAACGGCATTGATGTCCTGGTCCTTAACACGACTCTTAGGAGCTTTGTTAACGTGAATGTTTATGGCCCGCGTTGCGATCATAAGATGAGTATTGTTCACTGCCAAATAACCACATTTTTCTGACCTTTGCAAATTTATTTGCCTAATTGAATATTGAGGCTGACCAATGAAATACAGGGTAGAACCCTTGTTATTGTGAGCCCAGAGACCGTAGATTTTTTAGTACCAGGGCCAGGTCGTTCTCTACCCGGTAGTTCTTGGAATAGGCGAGATTTACCTTGTTTTTAGCCTCGGTGTCGCTGATAGAAAGCCCAGCGTAAGGGGGAAGCACCGCTTTTTTGATGTGGGGCAGACGGGGGTCGGCGCCGGCCTCATAACCCACCCAGGTCTTGGCGCCAAAGAGTACGAGGATCAGATTTGAGAGGAAAGCGAAAGGCTTTTTCTGGATGATGAAGGAGACCGGTAATAGGGCCAGCAGCAGGAGCGAGAACAGGAAATCGAATACGCGTTTGTTGCGTTTATTGTTAGGTTTGGATACCGAGTTGAAGTCGATCACGTAAAGATCGCCGGCGGTATCGATGCTGTTGCTGCCAATGATGGAGAGACTGCCCTGCGGGGCGATCTTGAAATCAACACCCGCCGAAACGAGTTGCAGCATGTGCGAAATGATCTGCCGGGAAGAGAGATTCTTAGAGCAGAAAATGATCTCCTGCACTTTGTGGATCTCGATCACTTCATTTAATTGGCTAATGTTTCCAAGCCAACCCGCTTTTTGTGAACCGGAATTCTCATCCGTTGAAACGAATCCTTCAAGGGCAGGTTTAACATGGGTTTCTTTCAGCAGCCCGGTTACACGATCATACTCTTCTTCGTCGCCTACAATGGCAATGCGCTTGCTTTCGTTCTGCCACAAAATGTAACCGCTGATCTTAGCCAGGTGAAAAATGACCCGCAGTGTGATCAATCCCGCCAGGGTAGAGGCGCTTCCCAATAAAATGATGGCCCGCGAGAAACGATAGGCTTCTGGTAAGAGTGAATAGCCAATGAGGATCAGGGCAGTTCCCGCGATCACGCCGCGAATAATTCGTTTCAGTTTTACGGGTTTGTCGTAACCCCCACTGAAGAAGACCGAGATCACCCAAATGAAAGAATAGGCGAGAAAAGCCCATTTTACAAGATGCGGCGCGTAGGCCCCTTCTCCTTCCAGGAATTTCTGCTTCTCGTAGAATTCTTTAACCGCGAACAGGGAGAAAAAGATCAGGGCGAAATCCATTGCGGGTACACAAAGCTGTTTGGCCACACGCCAGGATACCGATATGCCGGCCCGCAGGTAAATGGCAAAATTGATGAGAAAAGAAAAAGTACGCGCTCTTTGATGCGAAAAGTGCTTCTTCGCAAAGATGGCCATGGCGCGGTAGAACACAAATACATAGTTGATGCTGCTCTTCTTCGTGCTTTCTCCCTTGTAGTGAATGATGGTGGTCTCCGGGAAATAGTAATTCTTATAGCCTTCCAAAACGATGCGGTAAGAAAGATCGATGTCCTCCCCATACATGAAATAATCCTCATCCAGCAAGCCAACTTTATCGAGGGTCTCTTTCCGTAAAAGCATAAATGCCCCACTGAGCACATCCACGGCGTGGGTCTTATTTTTATCGAGATAGGTGAGGTGATAGGCTCCAAATCTTTTAGAGCCGGGGAATAATTTAGAAAGCCCGAATATTTTATAAAAAGCCACGCCCGGGGTGGGTAGTCCTCGCTTGGATTCAGGAAGGAAGTTCCCTTTCCCATCCACCATTTTCACGCCTAAACCGCCTGCTTCGGGGTGCGCCTCCATAAAAGCGATGGCCTTGCTGAAGGTGTCTTCCTGCACAACGGTATCGGGGTTCAAAAGCAGCACATAGTGGCCCTTACATTGGCGAATAGCCTGGTTATTGGCCCTCGAAAAGCCCGCATTTACCTTATTCTCAATTAAGTTTACTTTTGGGAATTTCTCGCGTACCAGGGCCACCGACCCATCCACCGAGTTATTATCCACTACAAATACCTCGCCTTCAATGCCTTTTAATGCCTTGTACACCGAATGTAAACATTGTTCGATAAAATGTTTAACATTATAGTTAACTATGATTATTGAGATTTGCACAGAAAGTGGTAAATTTACAAACAATACCGGTATTCGCTAGAAACGATTTAAAAACGCAGACTTTGTCAAAAATTGCAGGCATAAAGCACATTTTTTTCGACCTCGACAGGACGCTTTGGGATTTTGAGAAGAATTCGGAGACCGTTCTCCAGCAATTGATACAGATCTATGGACTGGAGTCGAAATGTAACGTAAGTTCTTTGCAGATCATTGAGAAATACCGCGAGGTGAACCGCGAACTGTGGAAACAATACAGTCGCCAGGAGATCGATAAGGAGCAATTACGCTCCTCGCGCTTTACAAAAACGCTGGCGCATTTTGATTACCACTTCCTGGGATTTGGCCTGCAAATTGAGAAAGAATACATTGAGCGGAGCCCTTATCAAACAAACGTGATCGAAGGAGCCCATGAGATACTCGAATATTTACGCCCTACCTATAACCTCCACATCCTTACCAATGGTTTTGCCGAGGTGCAGCACATCAAGTTAAAGCAAAGCAATCTTCATAAATATTTCCAGCACGTGTTTATCTCTGAGGAGATCGGTCACCAGAAGCCTGATCCCAAGATCTTCGCGGCCGCTTTAAAGAAGATCAACGCCTCGGCCGAAGAATGCCTGATGATAGGTGACGATCATTACGGCGATGTGCAGGGCGCCATGGATGCCGGCTGGCACGCGGTACATTTCAGCGCGGAAGAAGAGCTGGCGGGTAACCACAAACATATCCGCAGCCTGCACGAATTAAGGGACCTTATTTAATTTTTTTTCTTTTTGGGATTTCGGCTAGACACCGGGCTTTGTTGCCGAATAACTTGTGCTTCTCTGTAGAAGAAAGGTAATTTTAGGCGCTATGATCCCCGCCAATCGTCTTGTAAAAACCCTCAAAGAAAAAGGACTTACGCTGGCCCTGGCTGAAAGCGTTACCTGCGGCATGGCGGCCGACCGGCTGGCGCGTTTTAAGGGAACCTCGGATGTGCTGGCAGGTTCTGTGGTTTGTTATACGCCGGAAGTGAAGTGCGCTTCGCTTGGCGTTCCGAAGAAATTGATCGACAAGTACACCTGCGAATCCATGCAGGTTACTGAGGCCATGATCGGCGGTTTGAAAAAACTGATGAAGGCGGATATCTATGCCTCAGTTACGGGCCTGGCATCGGTGGGCGGCAGCGAGACCAAAACAAAACCGGTAGGCACGGTGTTCTTTTGTGTAAGGCATGGTGACAAATTGTACAGGGAAAGAAAAGTGTTTCGCGGAACACCGTTAGAGATACGAAAAAAGGCCTGCCTGTATCTTTATCAAATGATCCTTGATAAAGTTTAGAATTGTTATTGCGCGATAACGGTCTTGCTGGTAGTAGCCCCCATGTTGAACCAGCCAATGGCTTTCATTCCGGTACCGCTCACATTTTTGATATTGCTGCGAACATTCTCAGGCGCCGTGGCAAATAAACCCGATTGGGCGTTATTCAACTGGATCTGCATCTGCAACATGAAATCGTAAGTATCTTTATTGATCGAATAGACCTCGATCGTACAGGCATCGCCCTTCTCGGGCGCTTCTTTATCGGGCGTAAGAACGAAGAAGGCATTGGGCGGAATGAAATAAATACCGTCCGTTCCCGGACCACCCGCGTCCTGCACCACGTTGATCTGGCCCGGCCCATTGTAAAATACGCCGTTCTTGTAGGTCTTTATCCAGTAAAAATCTTCTGCCCCCGCCGCGTCGCGGGCCATTAAATACGGAAAGTATTTGACAGGCTCGGCCGTGGTATCCTCAAGCCCTGTTTTTTGTTTTTCAAACAAGATCGTATCGATCACCGTGGTGCGATTCAATTTGGACAGCGCCATGTAGTTCACACCATTGTAGGTCACATTCAATTGGTAATTATGGCCGATCCTTCCTAAAGTATCGCCCAACTGCGGAACGAACTGGTAGTTTCCGTTGTTGTTGTCGGTAAAAGTATAGGTAGTATTTGTATTTAAGTCTACAAGACTTACACTCGCGCCCAGTACGGCCGGAGTATTTGTGTTGCTGAAATATTCCGCAGTGGTGGTCAGGCGAACGGTCTGCGTACTTCCGTTGTTATTGATGAAAGCATCCACCACCAAAAGCGTTTCTCCTTTTTTGAGATCCACCTTGATCACATCCTCGCACGAGGTAAAGAGCAGGATAAGCAGAAAACTAAATACCGGCAGATTGCTTCGGCGCCAGTGGCCGCCTCGCAAAGACGTTTCTGTATTTATTTTTTCTGCTTTCATCAGAACTTAAAATTATAAGTTAGGGCAGGAATGAAACTACCCACAATAGAATACCGGATGGCCTGCGTTTGAATGGGAATGTCCTTATTGCTCTGGAAATAAATGGCAAAAGCGTTCCTGCGTGCGTAAACATTATAGACACTGAAAACCAAACTGCTTTGCCAGCGTTTGCGATCGTTCTTCCTGAAATTGTAAGTGGCCGATAGGTCCATGCGGTGATAAGGCGTATTGCGGAAATTGTTGCGCAGCCCGGTAGTGTTGTGCTGCTGTATATAACCCTGCAACTCAAAACGCGAATCCGGGAAAGTATTGGGTGTGCCGGAAATGAATACAAAATTGGTGGACACGTCCCAGCGTTTGTTGAACGTGTAATTGAGCACAACGCTCACGTTATGCGGACGATCATATTTGTTGGAATACCACTCGTCGTTACTGATCCCGCTTACTTTGCGTTTTGTTTTAGAAAGGGTGTAGCTTACCATCCCGGTCAACTTACCTCTTGTTTTGCGCACAAAGAACTCGGCGCCATAAGCGCGGCCAATTCCCTGCAAAAGATCCTGCTCTAAATATTTATTGAGCAGCAGTTGGGCGTTGTCCACGTAATCCAATTGGTTCTGCATCGCTTTGTAATACACTTCCACAGAAGTTTCGTACATGTTATCTTTCAGGTTACGGAAATAGCCCAAAGCAACCTGGTCGGCCAGTTGCGGCTTGATGTTGTTCGTGCTGGGCGTCCAGATATCGAGCGGGGTAGCGGCTGCGGTGTTTGAAACAATGTGAATGTATTGCGCGGTGCGGTTATAACTTGCTTTCAGAGAACTTACATCGGTCAATTCGTATTTCATAGAGAAGCGCGGCTCGGGATTATTATAAAGCTTAATGCTCTCGAACATGCTGTAAGCGGTACTGTCCTTAAAACGTTTGTGGCTGTTTGGAACGCTGTCGTAAAACGTATAAGCGTTTCCTTCTCCCATAAAATTGAAGAACGAATAACGTAATCCCACCTGGAAACTGAAGCGTTGCGTGAGTTTACACTCCTCATCGAGGTACATGGCCCCTTCAAAAGCGAATTTTTTAGACAGACTGATGTTTCTTTTCTCTCCTCCCGACGTGACCATGGCATTTCCGGGCTGAAATTCCATTAGAATGCTTTGCCCGCCAAAATGCAAAGTGTTCTGCGCATTCCAGAAGAACGTGTAATCCGGTTTTACGCTGTAATTGATGATCTTCGAGTTCCAGTCGAACCCCTGGTCGTTGCTCTCGTCAGTAAAAGAAAGTTTATAGGTGTAATTGCTGTAGAACGCGGTGGTGTTGAGAAAAAGTCTTTCCCCGAAAATGTGGTTCCATCGCAGCGTAGTGGTAGCATTTCCCCAGTCAAAACCAAAACCGGCGCCAAACACATCGCGACCAAAATATCCGCTGGCAAAAACTGTGTTCTTGGGGTTGATCCGGAAATTAACTTTAGCAGTAAGGTCGTAAAAATAGAATTTAGCGTCGGCCAGCGCGGGATATTTGTTCTTCAGGAAAGGTTTGGCCAATACATCGATATAGCTTCTTCTTCCTGCCACAATGAAAGAAACCTTATCCTTTACGATCGGGCCTTCCACGGAAAAGCGACTGAAGATCGTGCCGATGCCGCCGTTCAACTCCAGCTTTTTGCTGTTCCCGTCTTTCATGCGGATATCGAGGATGGAAGAAAGCCTTCCTCCGTATTGCGCGGGAATGCCGCCTTTGATAAGCTTCACATCTTTCACCGCGTCGGGATTGAAGACCGAGAAGAAACCGAAAAGGTGGGAGGAATTGTATACGGGCGCCTCGTCCAATAGAATTAAGTTCTGGTCAATATTACCGCCGCGCACGTTGAACCCCGTGGCTCCCTCGCCAACCGTTGTTACTCCCGGTAAAAGCTGAATACTACGTATCACATCCACTTCGCCCAGCAAGGCCGGAATTTTGTTGATCTGCTTGATGTCCATTTTTACCACACCCATGTCCATCGATTTCACATTGAGATCCTCTTTCTCTGAAAGCACAACCACTTCGTTCAGGTTCTGTCCTTCTACCGGCATCTCAATGTTTAGGGTGGCATTTGCGGTAAGATCAAGCTCTACGATCTTATTCCTGTAGCCTATATAGGTAAAGACCACCGTGTTTTTTCCGGCCGGCAACGTGAGTGAGTAAAATCCGTATACATTGGTAGTAACGCCTATGGTTGTTCCTTGTTTGTAAACCGAAACACCTATCATTGACTCGCCATCGGTAGAATCCTTCACGTAACCGCTGATGGTAAAATGCTGCGCGAAAGAAGCGAAGGAAAGAGAAATAAAAAGGATCAGCAGGCGTTTTTTCATAAGCTTGAAAGCGGCCACAAAATTACGCAAACTTTGTCCTTGAGGGGAGTCTCTCGCCTGTTTTCTGCAGGAAATTACGTGCTTTTACCGAGTGAAAGATGTGTTTGACCGACCACGACCTGAGATTCTCACCTCAAAGGGGTGAGCCGGCCTAAATTCTTGTGATTTCTTAACGGGCGTTTCGTCTCCGAAGTAGCGGACTCACCCCGTCCGCCGCGGCGGACACCCCTCTCTACCAGTAGAGGGGGGGGATCGCGTGGAAAAGCTCGCGATGGCGAGTTAAACCTCGCCACAGCCAATACAAAAATCAACCTGAAATATTCAGCCCGAAATATCCAACATGAAATAAATAACGGCTGTTCTTATTTGCCATCCGCCTTCCAGCGTTTGTAGCAATCCATAATGGGGGCGTAGAGGTCGTAGCCTTCGTGGCTCAGGATGTACTCGTCGGTTACATACCAGCAGTATTTGCGGAACCTTTCGTAATCGATGAACTCGTCTTCGGTGAGTTGCCTGAGTATCTCGGGGTTGAACTTCTTGGCCACTTCTTCCTCGGTAAGAATTCGCTCAAATATCTCGCGCAGCTTGCGTGTTTCGCGCCCTTTGCGGCTGAACTGGTTGTAGAGCGCGGTAATCGGGCTTTCGGCGGCTTCGAGAACGGTCAATTTTTTATGCTGCTTGGCAAAACGCTTCATATAATCGATCTCGTTGGGCTTGTATTTGGTGGCTACCACGGTTGCAGGGGCTAAGTTGACCATGATGCGCCTCATGGTAACCTTTAGTGGCTTTTTGGTACTGTCGGTGAGGTTGGGTATTTGTGCAACGGGGATCTTTTTGCGGGCAAATCCCAGGTAGGAGAAAATGAGGGTATCACCCTGCTGGGCGATGACACTGAAATGGCCGTTGTAATCGGTAATGGTGCCGTTTCCGTTGCGGTGGTTCACCAGGTTCACAAAAGGCATGGTATTCGAAGAATCGCCTTCATAAACGGTTCCGCTGATCACATATTTGCGTTGCTGCGTTAAGCCGGGAATGGCAAAAAACAGTGTAAAAAGTATGAGTATCGCTCTTTTCAGTGGCTCTAAAATTAGAAGATTTACTTATTCACAATAGTTAAAAACTCTTAACGCAAAAGTAGGGTTTAAATTTTATCTTTGAACCTAGAGATATGGAGCGTTTTGTAGTATCGGCCCGCAAATACAGGCCACAAACTTTTGTTACCGTGGTGGGCCAGCAGCACATCACCACTACGCTCAAAAATTCCATCAAAAATAACCATTTGGCCCAGGCCTTCCTGTTCACAGGTCCCCGTGGCGTGGGCAAGACCACCTGCGCGCGTATCCTGGCCAAAACCATTAATTGCTTTAACCGAACAGCCGATACGGAGGCTTGCGATGAATGCGAGAGCTGTAAGTCTTTTAACAGTGGTCAATCTTTGAATGTATTTGAGTTGGATGCCGCTTCAAACAACTCTGTGGAGGACATTCGTAACCTGATCGACCAGGTTCGTTTTGCTCCGCAGTTAGGTTCTTTCAAAGTGTATATCATCGACGAGGTTCACATGCTGTCGGCTTCGGCCTTCAACGCTTTCCTCAAAACGCTGGAAGAACCGCCTAAACACGCTATTTTCATTCTTGCCACCACCGAGAAGCACAAGATCATTCCAACCATCCTCTCGCGTTGCCAGATCTTCGATTTCAACCGCATTCGCTTAGATGATATTTCAGGCCACCTCGCTTATATTGCCAAAACAGAAGGCATTACCGCCGAACCGGAGGCGCTACGCGTAATTGCGCAGAAGGCCGACGGAGGTTTGCGCGACGCCTGCTCGATGTTCGACCAGATGGTGAGCTTTGGAGGCAATGCGCTTACCTACAAGACCGTCATCGACAACCTGCACGTGCTCGATTACGATTATTATTTTAAAGTGACCGACGCGCTCAACAAGCAGGATCCATCCAACGCTTTATTGATCTTTAACGAGATCATCAATAACGGTTTCGACGGACATCATTTCATTGCGGGGTTGGGAGAGCATGTGCGTAATATCTTAGTTTGCAAAGACGCCGCCACCGTACAATTGCTCGAGGTGAGCGAGGATGTGAAGCAAAAATATCTGGCGCAGGCACAGGCTTGTCCCATGCAATTCCTGTTAAAGGCGCTGGGCATCATCAACCGCTGCGATGTGAGCTATAAATCGGCTAAGAACCAACGGCTCCAGGTAGAGATCGCGCTCCTGCAAATGAGCTACCTGAACGCTGCTCCCGTCGAAGCAGAAAAAAAAAATGACGACGGCCAAAGTATAGAACAACAACCTGTCGCTAAAAAGGAAAATCCAGCACCTCAAAAGGTCACCAATGTGCTGGCGGAAGAAACTCCGCAATATAAGACCACCGATAAGCCTGTTACTTCTTTTAAGGATTTGAATTTAACTTCCGGCTTCCGTTTGCAGGAGGCCAAGCAAATTGTGCAGAAACAGGCGGTAACAACGGTGGAGGAAGTGAAAGAAACTGCTGTGATGCAGAACGAGGAAGTAAGTGTAGAGAAATTCCGTTTGGCAGCCTCGGCTTACGCGAAGGAGAAAGGTAAAATGCAGATCAGCGCGTTGCTGCGCCCGGAGATGATCAATAAGCTGGAGAACGACATAGCTGTTATTGAGATCGAAAATATTTCGCAGAAGGAAGGTTTTGAATCGTACCGCCAGGATTTCCTGGACTTCATACGTAAGTTCACTAACAACGGCAGCATTAATTTCCGTTTCGAGGAAAGAGCCCAGGGCGGCTCCAAAAAAGCCTACTCTCCTATTGAGAAGTTCGAAGTAATGATCGGGAAGAACCCCGCTTTAAAAGAGTTGAAGACGAGGCTCGATATGGAACTGGATTATTAATTATGAATTCAGAGTGTGGAATTCAGAATTATTCAGGCTCCATAATTACTATCTCTCAATTCATAATTCTGCATTCTTAATTCCTCATTCCTGAGTCTTAGCCAGGTTACTTAAGAAGATAATTCTGTAGGAATAGGATCATGCAGGCATTTTGAAAATCGCGATTCTGCTTTTTAGCGAAACCGTGCCCTTCATCCTTCGCCATGAGGTACCAAACCGGGTTTCCGTTCTTTTTGAGCGCTTCAACCATTTGCTCCGCTTCGGTTAACGGCACCCGCGGATCGTTCTTGCCCTGAATGATGAACATGGGCTTGGTTATTTTCGGTACGTTGTTGTTCGGTGAGATCTTTTGCTGGAACTCATTCATTTTCGCATCACGTTCATCCCCGTATTCCACCCTCCGCAGGTCGCGGCGATATTCGCTGGTGTTCTTCAGGAAAGTAACAAAATTGGAAATGCCTACGATATCAATTCCCAGTTTCATGCGTGGGCTGAAGTTCGTCATCGTAGCCAACGACATATAGCCGCCGTAAGAGCCGCCCATTACGCCTACACGGCCTTTGTCAAGATCAGGTTGTTTTTCTATCCAATCTAGCAGTGAACCAATGTCCTTCACCGAATTTTCCCGTAAAAACCCGTTGTCGAGCTTTACGTAGCTTTTTCCGTAACCGGTAGACCCGCGTACATTGGGAAATATCATTGTAACACCCAATTTGTTCACCAGGTATTGTGCGAGGTTGTTGAAATAGGGCAGGTACTGCGATTCAGGTCCACCGTGAATACTGATCATCACTGCAGTGGGTTCTTTCTTTTCCATTGCTTTTATCGGTCTATAAATAAAAGCGGGAACCATGCGGGGCTTTCCCTCTACAGAATCGAAAGTGGGATATCGGATCAGTTGGGGAGAAATAAGCTGGCTTTCATCGAGTCCGCCTATCTCGTTGAAGGTCCAGCGTACCAGATCCGAAGCGTTTCCTTTTTTGGGTGTGAACTGACCTTGGGTATTCAGCACAAAAACATCACCTGCTAAAGTGGCTGAGCCGAACGAAAGGGCGAGGTCTGTATTGTTTGGATTGAATTTCATGTTTCCGATGATACCTTGAGAAAGCCCGCTTACTTTTATTTGCTTTCCGCTTGTAACATCACAGAGGTAGAGCTGCGAATAGCCGTCTTCATTGCTTGTGAAGGCGATGCAGGAACCTTTGTTGTTCATTTCAAAACCGGTGATATTCCAGTTAATGCCGCTGCTTAATGCCGTGATCTTTTTAGAGGTAAGTTCAAACGCGCACAAACGTGCAAACTCCGAATCCTCGTCTGAAATGAAATAAATTGATTTCCCGTCTTTGGAAAAACGAGCACGTTCATCATACGCAATTTCCTTTCCAGGCTTTTCGTTGATCTGTTCTAGTTTCCCGGTTTCCACAGCCAGCAAGTAAAGGTACGATTCGGTAACGGAGACCTCCTTTTGCAGAAGCATGAGCTTGTCATCGGCACTCCAGTCGAGGATGTTCCAGTCGCCCTTATCGGCCTGCCCGAGTATTTTTTTGTCCTGTTTCAGGTCGGCCAGCTCATTCACGAAGATCTCCATCCCCTTTCCGCTCGCTTTATTGCTCTTGTAAGCAAAGCGGGTGCCGGCACGGTTCCAGGTAAAGTTAACGTTACGGGCTTTGCCATCGGTGAGCAAAGTTTGTTGCGATGTCTTCAGGTCGAACCAGTATAATTGGTAGTTCTCATTGCCTCCCAGGTCCTTCGCGTACACAAAACCATTTTTCGACTTATCGGGACAGGTGATGGCAGTGGTAACCGGTTCCTTGAAAAAGGTAAGTTGTTTCCTGTACGCACCCGGGGCACCCACCATGTGCAGCTGGCCCACATCTCCGAAGCGGGTGCTTATGAGCAGGCTCTTCCCATCGGGGGCCCAATCGGCAAAAGCGGCGCTACGCACATTACTGAACTTGTCGAGCTCGTCCATGATCTCCTGCGGGATATCGGGGATGTTCTCAATGACCAGGTTGCCCATTTCCTTGCGATTCTGCGCGGAAGAGTAGGCAGGAAGGATCCATACAAGCAGGCAGGTGTAAAGCAGTTTTCTCATTCTGGTAATTTTAAGTAAAGGTAAAAAAATACCGATAGCTTGTATGCGCCGGTAAGTGCCCCCGGCAAAGCGTTAAATTTAGTACCTTTGCATCCCCTAAAATGACCAAAACACAACGCATAGTTGACATCGTTAAGTTGTCGCTAAATGGCGAGCAGCAGGACTATACACAGGGCAGTATTCGCCGCGCGGTATTTCTTTTGGCTATTCCTATGATATTGGAGTTGGGTTTAGAGAGCGTGTTTGCCGTGGTGGACATGTTCTTTGTGAGCAAGCTGGGACAGAACGCTATTGCTACGGTAGGGCTTACCGAATCTGTTATTACCATTATTTATTCTATCGCTATTGGACTAAGTACTGCCGCTACTGCAATTGTAGCGCGTAGAATAGGAGAGAAGAATCCGGAAGCAGCGGCGCAGGCCGGTGTGCAATCGCTTATTGTTGCTTTGCTGGTAACGCTGGTGCTTAGTGTGCTGGGGGTAATTTTTGCAGAAGATATTTTAGGATTGATGGGAGCCAGCGAGGAGGTTGTAAGGGATGGCACCACTTTTGCGCGCATCATGCTGGGCGGAAGCGTTTCTATCATCCTGATCTTTTTAATTAACGGAATTTTCCGCGGCGCGGGAGACGCCGCCATGGCGATGAAAAGCTTGTGGTTGGCGAGTTTGATCAATATCATTCTTTGTCCAATTTTCATCAACCTGTTCGGATTAAAAGGTGCGGCCATCGCAACCGTGATCGGCAGGAGTACAGGTGTGCTTTACCAGTGCTATCACCTGTTCAAAGGAAGCGGTATTTTAAAATTTCATCGTTTGGATTTTAAGTGGGATAAAGAGATCATTACCTCTATCGTGAAGATCGCTTCTCCTGCCACCTTCCAATTTATTATCGCCAGCGGAAGCTGGATCATATTAGCAAGATTAGTTGCTGAAACTGGAGGTACGACCGCTTCGGCCGGTTACCAGGTTGCAATTCGTAACGTGGTATTCTTTATTTTACCGGCATGGGGCTTAAGTAACGCGGCTGCTACACTGGTAGGACAAAACCTCGGCGCGAACCAGGTTGAACGTGCTGAGAAAAGTGTGATGCTCACCGCGAAGTACAACGCCGTCTTTATGACCGCTGTAATGTTACTCTTCATTTTCTTCTCGCGTCCCATCATCCGCATTTTTACGCAGGATGAGGCGGTGGTAGATTATGGCGCGCGCGCACTGATGATCATCGGCTCGGCCTATACGTTTTACGGAATCTCAATGGTGATGACGCAGGCCCTAAATGGAGCCGGGGATACCCGCACCCCCACATGGATCTTTTTTGTTTGTTTCTGGCTATTTCAAATTCCTCTGGCTTATTTTCTTGCCAAAGGCATTGATTTTAAAACCAACGGCGCGTTTGTAGCCATTCCCATTGCCGAAACGCTTATTGCCCTTGTGGCTTGGTACTTTTTTAAAAAAGGGAAGTGGAAGACTGTGAAGGTCTAGAACTATTCGTAGGTAGCTACAATGGCGGTGATCTTATTCCGGTCATCATACATCACATCTATAGGCTCGCAAAAAAGTATATGATAGCGGACCCAATGATAGCTTAGTCTCTTTTCAATGAATTCTTTTTCTGTATCGATCAGCCATCTCCTTTGTGTCGGACCTTTTCGATAAAGGCTCAGTACATCTTCTGCCTGTTCTTTGCTCATTCCTTTTTTCAGCAAACTTTCTTCGTGACAGGCTACGAAATAGGTAGTCATTGCAATACCTGTACACGTTGCAAACCAGAACAAACCGCAGCACATTGCTAATAAAGAAAAAAAAAGTACTCGCTTCATGGTGGGAATAACGAAAGGCTTAAAAAAATATTGCCGGTATTTATTGCGTAATTGGGCCGGTGATTTTCAAATGTAAGAAATCATTGGAAGGTTCGTTCATGGCTCAATTACTCTTTTCCCTGAGGCGGTCCAGGGTTCTAACAATATAAACCTGTGTAGGTAATAAAGAAGTTTGTATCCTTCTGGCGTAGCGAATACTATCCAGGATCTCCCTGTTCTTCTCTTCGATCTCCCGGTAGGCTTCTTTCAATTCAACATTTTTTAAACGTTCTATCTCGGCCTCTTTGTTCGCTGTTTCCATCCGGCGGATGGTCTCTATGTTCTGTACTTTAACAGCTGTGTCGGAATTCAGAACCTCCTCGCGTTTTTTATGAAATAGTTTATAATAATGAAGCGCCTTTTTATGATCCTGCAGCGCCTCGTATACTGTAGAAAAGACCAGGTTTATTTCGTATTCCACAGATCTTAACTGTATCTCGCTAACTATTTTTTCGCCGGTTTCCAGGCTGGCAATGGCTTTTTGGTGATCATGGTTCCCCAGGTAGATCTTTCCTAATAAAACATGAAACCGGGCCAGTCCCATTTTATCATTGATCTTTGCAGCGATCCCGATCCCGTCCATGGCGCACTTTTCGGCCTCTGCAAAATTATTGTACTGGTAATAGAAAGTAGTATATCTGTGTAATGCAGCTGCATAACCGCGCGGGTCCGAGGTCTTGCTTCTTACTTTGAGACATTCGTCGAGGTAGTATTTTACTTTTTCAGGATCATTTAGGATAAGGTATACACTGGCCATTCCCATCAGTGCCGTAGCGATGCCACCGTTGTTGGCGCATTGTTGCTGCAGTGCCAGGCTTTTCCGGTAATTGTCCAGCGCCACTTCTGTACTATGGAAGTGCTCATGTATGAAACCGATCTGCGCGTAGCAATTGGCGGTAGCTGGGACATTGCCCAATTCTTCGTTGAACTGCAAAGCGAGCATCTCATGTTCCAGGGCCATATTGTAGTCGCCCATGCGTATAAATACCAGCCCGAGGTTGTAATTTGCTTTTGCGAGACCTTCCTTATCTTCCAGGGCACTGAATAGCTTAAGTGCTTGGTGGAGGTTTGAGATGGAAGCAGGGTAATTGGCCAGTTGTACGTAGCAAAACCCTTTTTGACTTAAGGCTTCTGCGCGCCCTTTGAGGTAATTGGCTTTTTCGGAAAGTACAAGAATTTCCTCGCAAAGCTCCAGCGATCTGAGGGTATCATTATTCCTTAGCTCGTAAGCTTCCTTAATCAGGGACGTTATTTTTTCAAGCTGCGCGCTCATGAATCAAATATAGTAAAAAGCTCCGCTTATCTGTAAAGATCCCCGGACAGGTATTTCAGCCCCGAACCATGAAGCGGTTCTTTTCTGGATCCTTTAAAGACTGCGGCGTGTTCTTTGGTCATAAGATCTTTTGTGTCATAAACCGCCCAGCCGCTGCCAAAGTGAGGCGAAGTGTAATTGTTGTAGAAGGAATTGATGCGCTGTGTATTGAAGAATGCCGTGAAAAGAAAGAAACAGGCAAGCAAAAGTCCGCTTAAACGGTTTACAAAGTTAAATTCTGTGGCGGCAAGGATGTAAAGAAGCGCCACCAAAATAAGACAAGCCGCCGGCAGAAAGTAAACTCCATTCCATTGCTCTTTGAATATGTATGAGGGCTGTAAAGCGCCAATAACCCCGGCTATTAAAGCAAAAGCGAACAGGAGCATGGCGATGCTGGTCAGTTTATCTGTGTTCCTTAATTTGAACCAGGCTGCCCCGCAAATAAAGATCACGGGAACCAAAACAAAGAAGTTTGAGCAAAGCGCGTGCAGGAGGTGGACGAATATTTCCCCGGCTCTTTCTATCGTTTCGGCGTTCAGGGCCAGCAGGGCATCTTTAAAATTATGGTGATGTGGATTAATTGAATCTGTATATGCTCCAAACAAAGCCGGACCAAGCAAAAAGTAAAAAATAAGATAAAGTACCAATGAAATACTTAAAGTGTAAAAAGGAGCAGAAGCTTCTTTGTTCTTGATCCGGAAGAACAGGGAAAACACAAATAAGAAAAAAACAACTGCCAAAACCTGCTCGTCTAAAGTAGATGCGATGAAAATCAGGAGCCCGGATAGAAGTGCCCCCGGTGATAACGCTTTAACAGAACCGTTCTCTCTCGTTCTTAAATAATAGTCGATAAGCAAAAGACAAACCGCCGGACAAATAACTTTGGCTGAGCGCAGGTAAAGGAAAGTAGCCACCTCGAAATTCTGGAAGAAAAGAAAGCTGCAGCCCGCTAATAGAGCTGCCTCCATGGGAAGAGTAGGGAAGAAGGTTCTTGTGATGCGGAAAACAGAAAACACGAGGAGAAACGCGGCAAGAAGTGTAAATGGAAGACGCGGGCCCCAGTTTGGAATACTTTCATTGAGGTGCATCATCAAATTGGTATCCATGTATCCAATCACAAAACCCAGCGCGCGCGGACGGTATCCTCCATTCTCTATGCGGGCAAGATCGAATGATTTTTCCGGTAAGTTTGCCCAAAAGCCTTCGGCGGGTGAATTGGCTAATTGCGGAAAGGTGATGAACGTTTCGGCGTGTACGAGTGGAGGCAAGGTGAAAAAATTATACAGGTACAAAAAGCCTAAAGAAATGGAACAGATCCAAAGGAATTGTTTTCCCGAACTTGAATTGAGGAGTTGTGATTGTAATTTTTCAGGCAAGTTATAAGGAGTAGGGTCTTTCTGTAGCCCGGCAAGCATCAGGAGCAGGGAAAGTACAACGAGGATCATGAGCATGGAAGGTAACATGATCTTTTGGCAAACGGCGTCATTGCCTTGATAGTTTATTGCTGCTCCAAGTAAAGGAATGTTGTTTGAGGCTATTTCCGGTATGGTCAATCTGGTTCCGGTCTTTTGCCAATCGCTTTTTATTTCTTCTTTATCCCAGGTGTAGATCTTTCCATTGGCTTGCAGGCAAAGCAAGCGGATAGTGTTCAATTCCCTCTCGTCGAAGGAAATACTTTGCACGTAGCCGTTTCCCATTCCCCATTTGTCAGAAGAGGTGAAGTAATTATTCGAATTCAAATAGAAAGCGTCTTCTTTTCCGCCGGGCGAGGTTTTGTAAAAATTATTTATTTTTCTTCCGGGCTCAGTAATGACATAGACTTCTACCGTTTGAGCTGCATAATAGGAAGTGATCTGCCGCGAGAAATTGACCAGGAAAATAAGGAAAGGAGAAATTATCCCGAGTAACAGCAGGGTGGGTTTAAACTTTTTGCCCTGTATGAACGTGTTGATAAGCCTCACTCAAACAAATATATAAATAAAAAGCCCCCTGAGCAGAACAAAGTTCAATCAGGGGGCTCTTTTAAAAAAAAAAGAAAATTATTTCTTTGGGGCGTCGGTCCAGGTGTCAACCACAAAATTCACTTTCACATCGTTGCTCAGCGATTTGCTTTCCTTGCCGATCTTGAAATCGAGACGGTTGAAAGAAGTGGCGCCTTCAAAAGAACGGGTGGTTCCGTATTCGTTTTTCGACTCGCCATTGTAATTGAACCAAACATCACAGTCTTTTTCAATGCCGTGTATAGCCAATTTACCGTGTGCTACATAGGTGTACTCCATGCTGCCGTTGAGCACCGAATCGATCTTAGACGCTTCGAAAGTAGCGAAGGGAATGCTGTCGGCATGGAAGAAATCGTTTGCCATCAGGTGCTCGTCGCGGTCCTTGCTTTGGGTATTCAGTGATCGAATGCCTAAGCGCATGTAAACGCATGAACTATTGAGATCAGCGGGATTGATGATGATGATACCTGTATCAATAGCGATACTTCCTTTTGATTTGGTGAGATTGTGGTTGAGGCTGAAAGAAACATAGGAATGTGAAGGATCTACCACGTAGCTGCCGTTCAAGGAAGACAGACTTTGCGGCGTGGTCATTCCGCCCTCGGCCGCCATGATGCTGTCGCATTGCGATTTGCTGGTGCATACAAATTCTTTACCGTTGATGTTGCATTTTAAGATCTCTTCGGTGATCATTTTTTTATCGCTGCCGCCAATACCTACGATGTAAGGAGCTATTACCAGGGAAACGATTGACATCAATTTGATCAGGATGTTCATAGAAGGACCGGAAGTATCTTTGAAGGGATCACCAACAGTATCTCCGGTAACAGAAGCTTTGTGCGGCTCCGATTTTTTGTAGAACATCTCTCCGTTGATGTTCACGCCTTTTTCGAAAGATTTCTTGGCGTTATCCCAGGCACCACCCGCGTTGCTTTGGAAAATTCCCATCAGCACGCCGCTTACGGTAACACCGGCCAATAAACCTCCCAATACTTCGGGACCAAAAGAAAATCCAACGATCACGGGTGTTACCAAAGCGATACCTCCCGGCAACATCATTTCACGAATAGAGGCTTTGGTAGAGATAGCCACACATTTTTCGTACTCAGGTTTTGCTTTGTATTCCATGATGCCCGGAATTTCGCGGAACTGGCGACGAACTTCCTGCACCATATCCATGGCGGCGCGGCCCACGGCCTGGATGCACAAGGCGGAGAAAATGAAGGGGATCATTCCACCTACAAATAAACCGGCTAAAACATTGGCTTTGTAGATATCGATAGCGGAAATTCCTGCGATACCCACGAAGGCGGCGAATAAAGCCAAAGAAGTTAATGCTGCTGACGCGATGGCGAAACCTTTTCCGGTAGCGGCGGTTGTGTTACCCACTGCATCTAAATTATCGGTGCGCTCACGCACTTCAGGAGGTAATTGGCTCATCTCGGCAATACCACCCGCGTTATCGGCAATTGGACCGAAAGCGTCAATGGCTAATTGCATGGCAGTTGTTGCCATCATACCGGCAGCTGCAATGGCCACACCGTATAATCCTGCAAAATAATAAGAGGCCATGATACCGCCCGCCAAAGTTAAGATAGGGATAACGGTTGATTTCATACCCACTGATAAACCACCGATGATGTTGGTGGCGTGACCGGTTGAAGATTGTTGAATGATGGAGAGCACAGGCTTTTTACCCATGGCTGTATAATATTCGGTAACAATGCTCATGATGGCGCCTACAACGGTGCCTACCACGATAGCCCAGAACACATTTAGCTTTGTGAATTCGTAACCCCGTAAGTTCAATGTTTCAGGAAGCATCCACATAACCACAAAATAAGATGCAATAACGGTAAGCAACATAGAAGACCAGTTGCCCATGTTCAGCGCGCCCTGAACGTTTGATTTTTCATCTTTGATGGTAACAAACCAGGTTCCAACGATAGAGAAGACAATTCCCAATCCGCAGATCACCATGGGTAGGAGGATAGGGGACATGCCGTTGAATTTATCGGTTACCGTGATCTCCTGTCCAAGAACCATGGTAGCGAGGATAGTTGCTACGTAAGAACCGAAAAGATCGGCACCCATACCGGCAACGTCGCCCACGTTATCACCTACGTTGTCGGCAATGGTGGCGGGGTTACGCACGTCGTCCTCAGGAATTCCGGCTTCTACTTTACCAACGAGGTCAGCGCCTACGTCGGCCGCTTTGGTATAGATACCGCCGCCTACACGGGCGAAGAGTGCGATCGACTCAGCGCCTAATGAGAAACCGGTGAGAACTTCGATAGCGGTTTTAACTGTATCGGCACCCAGGTCTTTGAAAATAGATAAGAAAACTATGAACAAACCTCCTAAGCCAAGAACAGCGAGTCCTGCTACGCCTAATCCCATTACTGTACCGCCGGTGAAAGAAACTTTTAATGCTTGTTTGAGGCTGGTGCGGGCTGCCTGTGTAGTACGAACGTTTGCTTTGGTAGCAACGCGCATACCGATATATCCTGCAGTGGCCGAAAAAACGGCGCCGATGATGAATGCAACGCAAATGATCCAGCTGGAGTGGATGTGAATTCCGTTTACTTCATGGATCGTTCCGGAGTAGGCTAAGAGGCCCGCGGCGAAGATCACGAAAATGCTTAATACTTTCCACTCGGCTTTTAAGAAGGCCATGGCGCCTTTGGCGATGTAGCCGGCAAGCTCCTGCATGTTGGCGTCGCCTGCGTCTTGTTTACTAACCCAGGCGGATTTGATAGCCATTACGAGGAGACCAAGAATTCCGAGGGCGGGTACTAAATAGATAACATAGTTATTCATAGGATCTGACTTTTTATTTTAGGGCTGCAAAGCTACTAATTAGGCCTTAATTATCAAATCCTTACGGAAAATAAAAACCGCAATAACTAGCTGACTATTAGCGGGGTTCGGGTAAAAGTGGAAAGGTAATTGATTGGCTATAAAACAAAAATCCCTCCGCTTTGGGGGCGGAGGGATCTTGCATTTAGCAGTAACAATAGTTTAACCCTTACTAATATATTGCTGCCTAGTTCAGTGCGAAAGGAGGGATTTTTCCGTCTTTCAACAATTGTGTAGCTTTCTTTTTGTGCTCGTCGAAGTTACCGAATGCCAAAGCATCCAGCATTTCCGCGCGGCTCATGTCCGGCTTTTTAAATTTCTTGCGGATCTCCTCGCTGCAACGATCAACAAATTGCTCGAAGCGTTGTGGAGCCCAGATATATTCTTTTTTAGCGTCTACTTTAAATTCGTTTGGCAGGTCACCCTCGATCTTCGATTTCACTTCCAGACCATCATACACTTTCGGGAGTTTGCGGTTGTCAAACACAAAAGGTTTAGAGATCATGATCACGTGTTTTTTACGCTTAGGATCTACCATAGATAAGCCCTGAATGCGCAATCCTTCTTTCGCCAGTGGTTTGTACTTGCTTTGGAAGTGGTTTAAGATTTCGAACATGTTGTGTTTGTTTTATTTTGAGCCCAACAAAGGTACGACCTAAAAGGGGCAAGGCCATTCTTATTCAGCTACATAAATCAGAGCTTGGTCTAAAAGGCCTTACAGCCATTTTGTGGAAAAGCCGTTCAAAAGCTGTTCAATATTCGTGAAAAACTTGAGGAAAAACGTGTTAATTTATTGAAAACCAATTATCTGATGCTTGCACCAAGCTCTTTCTCAAAGGCTTTTTGCAGTTTCTCCATGCTGCCCTCTATCTGTTTGTCGGTAAGCGTGGCCTCCGGGCTTAAAAGGGTAAAACTAAGGGCATAGCTCTTCTTGCCGGCGGGTAATTTATCGCCCTCGTACACATCAAAGAGACTCACTTCGGTTAAGAGTTCACGTTCGGTATCGAAAGCCACTTTTTCAAGCTGCGCGTAGGTGATGGCCTTATCAATAAGCAAAGCCAGGTCGCGTTTTACCGCTGGGAATTTAGCCGGCTCTGCATATAGCACAGGCGCGAAGGCTGCTTTGTAAAGCTCCTCAAGGTAGAGTTCCGCGTAATAAACAGGCTGCGCAATATCAAACGACTTCAATAATTTTTGATCGACCAGGCCTATCTGCGCCAGGACCTTCTTGCCCGAAGTATACTGTGTAGCCGGGTTCAATCGTGCATTCTCAGCGGCTGAACCGGCGATCGTAATTCCCAATCGCTGCAAAATACTTTCCGTGTAGGCTTTCAGGGTATAATAATTGACGCCCGCCGTTTTTGCGTGGTGCGAAGGCTGGTGTTTGTTGCCACTTAAAAGAAGAGACAATGTTTTCTTTTCGGTATAAGCGAAATTGCCCGAAGCCTGTTTGTGGTACGAGCGACCGAACTCATGCAATTTCAGATCCTCGCTCTTGCGGTTAATGTTATAACTCACCGCTTCCAGCATGCCGTAAAGCATGGAATTACGCAGCACAGCTATATCCGCGCTCAAAGGATTCAGCATAGGTACGGCATCTTCCTGTCCTTCCATATAATGCCCTTTGGTAAGCGAGGTGGCCATCATCTCATTGAATCCCAAATGAGCCAGTAATTGGTTTATTTCTTTGTCAACGCGAACTACTTTGCTCTTATCAGTCTGCTGCACAGAGAAAGCGATCTTTTCGGAAGAAGGAATGTTATTCAGACCGTAAACGCGCATCACTTCTTCGATCACGTCGATCTCGCGGGTAACATCGTATTTGTAACGGGGAACATGCAGCAATAAACCATCGGCACCTTCGGTAACAATTTCAATTCCAACCGAACGAATAATATTTTTAAGGGTATTACGGTCAATTTCCTTCCCGCAGATCTTATCGCAATTGGCCAATGAGAAACCAACTTTTGTCGGCTCCAGTTTGTTTGGATAAATATCAGTGATAACGGAAGAAACCTGTCCGCCCCCTAACTGCAAGATCAATTGTGCAGCACGCTTAATGGCATTCAGCGGCATTTCCGGATCGGCCCCGCGCTCGAAACGGAACGAAGAATCTGTCTTTAATCCCAAATGTTTCGCCGTTCTCCTAACGGAAGAAGGATTGAAATAAGCCGCTTCTAAAAAGATAGCCGTAGTTTTTTCGGTCACACCGCTATGCAGGCCGCCAAATACGCCTGCAATACACATAGGGTCTTTGCTGTTGGCAATAACGAGATCTGTATTTTTTAATTTTCTTTCAGTTCCGTCCAGCGTAACAAAAGGTTCTCCTTCCTTCGCCTTCCTTACCAGGATCTGTTTTCCTTCAATGGCAAAAGCATCAAACGCGTGCAAAGGCTGCCCGGTCTCGTGCAAAACGAAATTCGTGATGTCTACAATGTTATTGATGGGGCGAAGTCCAATGGCCTTCAAAGAATTCTTCAGCCACTCGGGTGATTCGGCCACTTTGATGCCGCTGATCGTTACTCCGCAGTATCTTGGGCAGGCCTGGTGATCTTCAACCTTTACTTCAATGCTCAAAGCCCCGGAAGCCCCGGGTAATTCCTGCAGGCCGGTCAGGCGCGCCTCAGCTTCTGTAGTATTGTTCCTGCAATTCAAAACCGCAGCCAGATCGCGCGCTACGCCATAATGCGAAGCGGCATCTCCGCGGTTAGGGGTCAACCCGATCTCAAAAACCGTATCGGTATATAAATTCAAATATTCGGCAGCGGGCTTTCCCAAAGGAGCTTCTTGCGGTAAAACCATAATGCCGGCGTGACTTTCTCCCAATCCTAATTCATCTTCGGCGCAGATCATTCCTTCGCTGGCCTCACCCCGTATCTTCGACTTTTTTATTTCTATTACCTCGCCCGATGTGGTATGTAAAACACTTCCCACGGTAGCCACCAGTACTTTTTGACCGGCTTCTACATTCGGCGCCCCGCAAACAATGCTCAGTACGGTATTATTCCCCACATCCACTTTGGTCAAACTAAGCTTATCGGCATTGGGATGTTTTTCTTTTTGCAAAACATGCCCCACAACCACACCTCTTAACATGCCCTTTACCTGCTCAAAACTTTCAAAGCTCTCTACTTCCAGTCCGCAGTCGGTAAGTGCTATGGCAATATCATCGGGACTTAGATTCCCGGTATTAATGAGGGTTTTGAGCCAGTTGTAAGAGATCTTCATGGAGGCAAAGGTAAAAAATTAAGGCAATTGCCACTTATCTTGCAAACGGGTCCGGTTGTATAATGGCTTTGTGAATAAGGGGTATAATTCTTATATTTGTATCAATGAATCGGGTATTTTATTCTATTCTTTTACTGTTTGTTTGCCTCGGAAGCAGGGCGCAGCAGCTCACCTATGAGCAGAGCGCCGCCATCATCTGCAGGCAGAGCCCGCAACTGGAGGTTAAAATGCCTAATATTTTTACGCCTAACGCCGATTATAAGAACGATAATTTCACCTCCATCGTTCAGAGCGAGATCTGCCTGGATACCTATTACCTGGCCGTGTACAACCAGTGGGGACAATTGCTTCATGAATCACACGTTTACAGCCAGGGCTGGAATGGAATGGATTACCAGGGAAATCCTTTCCCGGAAGGGACCTATTATTATATTCTTACCTACAAGGCCATACAATTGGATAAGGCCGCGCTTCCAAAGGAAGTGAAACAAAGGGGCTTTTTTGAGCTGGCCCGCTGATTTTAACCTCTTTTACAATTCCAAAACTCAAATTTCGTAGGAATATTAGTACTTTCGTTACCTCTACCAAAGGAGTGATATGAGCAAGTATAAAACGGATGTTGAAGCAATGGATGCCCTGCACGCGGCGGGCAAGAACCTGAAGGCCGAGATAGGCAAGGTGATAGTAGGGCAACATGATGTTATTGAGAACACCCTTATCTCTGTTTTTTGTAAAGGACATTGCCTTTTGGTAGGCGTTCCGGGTTTGGCCAAAACCCTTTTGGTGAACACCATCGCCGATGTGCTGGGCCTTACCTTCAATCGTATTCAATTCACCCCCGACCTGATGCCCGGCGATATTACCGGGTCTGAGATACTCGACGAGTCAAGAAATTTCAAATTTGTAAAAGGGCCGCTTTTCGCCAATATCGTTCTGGCCGATGAGATCAACCGCACGCCTCCAAAAACGCAGGCGGCGCTCCTGGAAGCTATGCAGGAAAGACATGTTACGGTTGCCGGAAAAAAATATTCTTTGACCGAGCCATTTTTCGTTTTAGCTACCCAGAACCCGATCGAGCAGGAGGGAACCTATCCTTTGCCGGAGGCGCAGTTAGACCGCTTTATGTTCAACCTCTGGTTGGATTATCCAACTTTGGAAGAAGAATACCTGGTGGTGAAACAAACGACCGTAGATCGGAGCGTTTCCCTGAACAAAATACTTACTGCAGAGGAGATATTGTACTTCCAGCAATTGATCCGCAAAGTGCCGGTTGCCGATAACGTGATCGAATACGCTGTGAAACTGGCCGTGAAGACACGCCCGAACGCCCAGAATCAATTGGCGACACAGTATTTGGCCTGGGGAGCAGGTCCGCGTGCTTCGCAATATTTAGTGCTTGGCGCAAAAGCGCATGCGGCGCTGCATGGAAAATATTCTCCGGACATGGAAGATGTAAAAGCGATCGCGCATAATGTATTGCGTCACCGTGTCGTGCGTAACTACAAGGCCGAGGCCGATGGAGTAGGAGTAGATGAAATAATCACCAAACTGTTGTAATAGCGAGGCAAAATGGAGATTCAAATCTTTAATAAGAGCAGGGTTGCTCGCTATTATTCAATCAAGTGTTTACTTTTTAATTGTATTGAATAATGTTCCACTGGTTACTGCGCACCATTCCGCGTCCTGTATTAATTACCTTTAGTTTATGGTTCTCTAAGATCGCCCCGCTGGTTTATTACGGCACGCGTTACGAAGATCCTATCAGCGGAAAGACCTACCGCAAATTCCTTCCTTACGGATATTCTGGAAGAGCCAAGCGCAAGAATGTGCTTTGTCCCGGAAGTTTATCTTTAGAGCGCCACCGCTTGCTCTGGTTGTACCTGAAGAACAAGACCGATTTCTTTACCGCCAGGCACAAAATGCTGCACATTGCTCCCGAGCAGTGTTTCTACAAATTGTTCAAAAAGATGTCGAACATCGATTATACAACGGCCGATCTCAATAGTCCGATAGCCGATGTGAAGATGGACCTGCACAAAGCGCCGTTCAAGGATAACTCTTTTGATGTGATATTTTGCAATCACGTTCTTGAACATGTGGATGACGATCGTCAATGCATGCGCGAACTTTACCGCATCATGAGCCAAGGCGGCTGGGGCATTTTCCAGGTGCCGATGGACAGCACAAGAGAAAAAACCTACGAAGACAAAAGCATTACCACACCCGAGGCCCGCGAGGAACATTTCTGGCAAAAGGACCACGTGCGTTTGTTTGGTCTTGACTACAAAACAAGACTGGAAGAAGCGGGCTTTACCGTTACCGCCGATGATTACGTGAATACTTTAGGCGCTGAATTGGTTGATCGTTACCGTTTGCCCGCGGGGGAGATCATTTATTTGTGCAGGAAGAACTAACGGTTTCGGGGCTTGCGTTCGGCGGGCTTTCGGAGCTTCACCTGTCTACACGCACCCAGGTTTATTTATCGCTCAATGTTTCTATTCCCTCTTCCGCCCGCTTACGTTTTTTGCTGTTAGTGGCTGCCTAAAAAATTTCGTCATTTTAGTTGTTACGTTACTTATTTATTTTAAACGCAAGGTTGTTTTTATTCAATTCATAATACTGTAATAGTTTTTCTTTTAAGAGGGCATTATTTTCCATTCTTTTGAAGAGATCTAATCTTACATTCTCAAGATAGTTATCCAATGTTGTAATGTTTTTTTTGAACTGTACACAGGCCATTTTCTTTTCAATTGAATAGACCTCATCAATTTGAGAAGGATCTTTGTTAAGGTCATTAAATATCGCCTCCAGGCAGAATGCTGAAAGTAAAGTATAGTCTTTATCCCATTTAGCCTCTTTTATCCCATTAAGACCAATACAAACGTGCGACTGAACAATTGTGTCAGCCAATAATTGATCACAATAGAAAAATTTGGAACTTACATTCATTAATTCATCAATTGTGTAGGAGAGGGTTACATTTTGATTTGGATCCTTTATTGCATTGTATGTTTCTTCAAAATATTTTACCAGCTTCTTGTCCCGGCAAAAGTGATCTAAGTAAATCTGTTTAATCCTTGAAGAGTCGGGATATAAACTGTTTATGGAATCTCTTGCGTTAAGTTTGTATGGCTGAAATATTTCCGGAATGTTTAGTAGCAAATAATCAAATCTCATTTTATACGCAAACAAAGTACTGTCTGCTTTAAGGACCGGCATGGCAGAAGCCTTAGTTCTGTTATTGTCTTGATACGTAGAAATTTCGAATGAAATAATATCACCGATAGTGCATTCTTTTTTTTGACAAGAAGCACATACGATCAGAATGAGGGCAGTAAAGTAATTTCTCATTTACTATTTCTAATCAAATTTAATAAAAAAACCAAACACCAGGTCTGTTAGCGGTTTGGTATCCGGTATCCCTTGGCGAGATCATTTATCTTCCCCGCCTGCATCTTATGAAGCTGCCTGATGTAACTTGGTATTTTTTCGACGGCGTAAGAAGCTGTTAATTTTGTAACATAATGCATTTATTTTGAAGTACTTTTATGCTTTGAGATTACAGCGCATCGGGTAAATAATGAACACACAATTTACCGTCCACGGGTCAATTTTTTTTCTGCTAAAAAAGTTTATTGATCATAATTATCCGCCTGGCTCCTGGGAGCAATTTTTGCTGAAGGCCAACATTGAAGAAAAGGACTTTGAATTGACCCAGGCTTATCCTATCGAGGAGATCGGCGCCATTCTTCACGCGGCTTCTCTGACCAGCGGTAGATCCGTTGAATATTTAAAGGAAAGCTTTGGAGAATACCTGGTACCCGATCTTTTTGCTTTGTATGCCCTTTATTTGCGTCCCGAATGGAAAACAAGGGAAGTACTCCTTCATACAGAAAAAGTAATGCACGGCGCGGTCAGGAAACTGAATAGCACCGCCCACCCTCCGATTTTGGAAGTAACGCCCGTAAGCGACGATCTGCTGATGGTGGATTATTTTTCCAAGAGGAGAATGGGCAGCCTGGCCGTTGGGATCATAAGGGGTATAGCCAAATATTATAAGGAGGAGAAGCATGTGATGGTTGAGCCCGTCACCGCCCCCGATGCTGAGCAGGTGCAGATAAAAGTACATTTTAAGCATTAAAATATGCAATTGAGCTTATTTTAGGCTTAGAACCTTTCATTCATGTATCTTTAAACCGCACAAAATTGGCACTGACCACCGCAAACATACCTGAACAGGAAAAAGGGCTGTATCCACAACGGGAGCTAACTGTATTGCTTGCCGACGACGACAAGGACGACCGCTTTCTTTTTGGGAAGGCTATAGCTAAATTAGATCATAACATTGCCCTCCATGTTGTAAATAACGGTGAGCAGCTGATGAAGTATCTTTTAACCGATGGAGTTGTTGTGCCGGATGTGGTTTTTTTAGACCTGAACATGCCTCGCAAGAACGGGGCCGAGTGCCTTCAGCTAATAAAATCGCATGAAAAGCTAAAGGGCGTTGAAGTGATCATTTATTCTACTTCATTAAGGGAAACAGTTGCGGATGTTCTTTATAATAACGGAGCTTATTATTACCTCCAAAAATGCACCTTCTCAGACCTTGTAAGGTACCTGCAGCTTATTTTTAATGCGATCAGGCATAAGGAGCAGCGGCCAGGCCGCGCCGGATTTATGCTGAATGGCGAATAGCGCCGGCCTTTGGATACGGATGATCAATAAAGAATTGTTGTCAAGTGGAAATCAGCGAGAATAAATTAAACGACCTGCTTGATCACCTCAATGCAGGTGTGTGCCAGACAGACCGGGATGGCTGTTTTGTGGAGGCAAACGATCGTTTTTGTAAAATAACCGGCTATCCAAAAGAAGAACTGCTCGGCATGAGCATGCTGGACATTACGCATCCTGATGACCGGGATCGGAGCCTTCAGCTCCTCAGGGATTCTCCGGATCGGTTTGTGATCGAAAAGCGGTATGTAAAAAAAAGCCGCGAAGTGGTTTGGGTAAGCAACAGCATATCAACGTTAAAAGACCCCCATGGCCGCGCGGCTTATATCACCATCTGTACCGATATAACCAAAAATAAGGAACAGGAAGAAAGAATTCAGCACCTGCTGGCCATTGAAAAAAAGAGCCGCAAAGAAATCCATGATTTGTTTATGCAGGCGCCCGCGATCATTTGCATTTTAAGGGGCCCGCGGCATGTGTTTGAGATCGCCAATTACATGTACAGAAAGCTGGTAGGAGAACGGGAGCTGATCGGAAAACCGATCCGCGAGGCGCTTCCCGAGCTGCACGGAACCGGCCTTTTTGAAATATTGGACACGGTTTACAGAACCGGCGCCACTTATAGTGCCAGTGAACTTGCCGTTAAATTAGAACGCGGAAATGGTAAACTGGAAGAAGGCTATTTTAACTTTATATACCAGGCTTCGCACGATGCAGCGGGCGCGGTTGACGGTATACTCGTTCACGCGGTAGAAGTAACAGATCAGATCCTGGCTAGAAAGCAGGTAGAAGAGAGTGAGGCGAAGTTTAATACGTTGGCAAACAGCATTCAAAACCTTGCCTGGATAGCCGATGGAGAGGGTTGGATCTTCTGGTACAATAAAAGATGGTATGAGTATACGGGTACCACGGCCGAACAAATGGAAGGTTGGGGCTGGCAATCTGTGCACGATCCCGAAAAGCTCCCTGCCGTTCTCGAGCGCTGGAAGTTTTCCATTAACACCGGAGATCCCTTCGAAATGGTCTTTCCTCTAAAGGGCGCTGATGGTGTATTCAGACCTTTTCTCACGAGGGTTGTTCCGCTGCGCGACCATTTAGGCAGGGTTGTCAGGTGGATCGGTACCAATACCGATATTAGCGAACAGAAAAAAGCGGAAGAAGCCCTGGAGGAAAAAGTAACGGCGCGCACATTGGAACTAAAACAGGCCAATGAACTGTTAAAGCAAAAAAACAATGAAATAGAGGTTAGTAATGCCGCGCTTCAGCAAAAAAACGCCGATCTCGAACTAATCAACAGAGAATTGGAAACCTTTACCTACATATCGAGTCACGATCTCCAGGAACCCTTACGGAAAATAGTTACTTTTTCTGATCTGCTCGAGGAAGAACAGCATGTCTTGAATGCCGACGCAAAAAAGTACCTGAAGGTCATTCACGATTCAGTAAAGAGGATGCAATCTCTCCTGAAAGACCTTTTGTCCTACTCGCGCATACAAAACCGGGAAGATAGTTTTCATAGCACCGCTATTCATTCAATGGTAAATGAGGTGCTCAATGACTTTAAAGAAAGCATAGAGCGGTCAAACGCGACCGTTGAATCAGTCGCGAGCGGAAATGTGAAGGTTATACCCTACCAGTTTCGCCAACTGATCCAGAACTTACTGAGCAATGCCCTGAAATTTACGTCGCCCGAGAGGCCGCCCCGCATCCGTATAGCCTCCCGTTTTGAAAAGGGAAAAGAAAGCGGCCGCAAGGGCCTAAACCCGGAAATTATTTATTGCCATTTAACGATCGAGGATAATGGAATTGGATTTGATCCGGAATACAGCGAACGTATTTTCGAGGTTTTCCAGCGCCTGCATGGTTACGACAGTTATCCCGGCACGGGCATGGGATTAGCCATTTGCAAGCGGATCGTGGAAACTCACCAGGGAGACATAAGCGCAGGCAGCGAACCCGGCGCGGGCGCAATGTTTCATGTGTGGATTCCCGCAGAAGGCCCGGGTAATGCAGCTTAACGCTACCGCTTACATGCAGGGCGAGATCATTTACCTTGTCCGCCGCATATAGGCCTGTTTAGGGGCCGGCGGGTTTGTTTAGGAAGAATTATCTTCACTTTTGGCATTTAAAATCGCTCCACAATTTATCCAGGGCTATCCATGTCTTATGCGCAGGAGCTTGTGGCGATAATTCAAAGAAGAGCACGGTTTTCTCTTTACCGCAAGAACTTACATGCACTTTGCAATTCAGCGTAATGGGTTCCTTTTTCATGTAGTCAAGCATGGTAATGGTTCCGCTATAGGTTTCCTTATCGCCTTTGTTTTTCTTCAACTTTTTGAATACCGTTACCACAGGGATCAGTTTTTCGATGGGAATGTCGCGCCCGGCCGCGGCAATTAGGCCCGTGTAATAAGCTTTCATGTTGCTGTCGAGTACAGAAGCATTGACCTTCACTTTTCCTTCCAAATACCATAGAAAGGCATAGCTCCAATACTCATCCGTTGCTTTCTTTGCCCAGCCCGGGGTAAAACGAATGTCTTCCATACCTTTGTAAGGAATAGAAGGCGCGAAACCGATGGGAAAAGGAATTTTCTCGGTGCCCCAACCCGTGGGAGTTGCAAGCGAGTAGGGCGTTTCTTCCGCAGCCGGTTCCTGGGCACTAGCTGTAACAGAAAGAAAACCCAGGAGTATAAGCAGATGTAGTTTTTTCATATTACCTGTAGAACAAATATGGGTAACATTTCCTCAATAAAAAACCCGAACCTTTCGGCCCGGGTCTTCATGTTTCAATTTTTCCCGATGGGATGCCTACGGCACAATCTTCAATCTTAGATCTTAATACCGATCACCAATACATCGTCGACCTGCTCTAAGTTCCCTTTCCAGGCCTCGAACTTCTCGTTCAGAATATTCTTCTGCTCGTCCATGCCCAAATGCGCGCTGGCCATCAGGGTCTCTTCGAGTTGTTTGTACTTGAATTTCTTTCCTTTTGGCCCGCCAAACTGG
Source organism: uncultured Flavobacteriaceae bacterium (assembly GCA_964387075.1). Lineage (GTDB taxonomy): Bacteria > Bacteroidota > Bacteroidia > B-17B0 > Aurantibacillaceae > PALSA-968. Next base: position 456,139 of record CAYLVB010000001.1, on the reverse strand, counting down.
TCAGCATAACCGTCAGTGAATGTATATACGATATCGCCTTTCTTAAGGTCAATGGTCTGTACGTTAAAAGGAGCGTGGGCGTCCTGGTATTTACCTACAGGCATTTTATCGGGCTTGTATTCGGTTAGTTTACCTTCGCGGTAAAGCCATAGCGGGTTGTTGGCCGCGGCAAAATCAAGCTTCATGCCTTCAAAATCGTAGGCGCACAATACGCAGTCCATACCATCCTTACTTTCTTCTTCAGAACCCTCGGGGTTCAGGGAAGAGATGATCTCCTCGCGCATGTTGTTAAGCACCTCGTTGGGCTTGCTGATGTTCTTTTCGATGATGGATTCGTTGAGGTAAGAGATCCCCAACATGCTCATGAAGGCTCCCGGTACACCGTGACCGGTACAATCTGCGGTACACATGTAGAAAAGTTCCTTTTTGGCTCCCGTTGCTTTGTGTGAAAGGGCGTAATAAAAATCGCCGCTTACGATATCCTTTGGCTTGTAAAGGATAAAAAAGTTTTTTGAGTCGTTTGCTTCCATGCCACTAATTTATATTTTTTTTGTTAGAAATGAAATTTTTTTCCAAAGGCCCGGTAACCACTTATAAGTCGCCCATGGCTTAAAAACCATGATAAAACCTCTCATAATACCAGCAAATGAACACTTTATCTGTCTGATAGTAAATACCTGCTAATCAATTGTTAATAAGTTTTTAATTTAGCGAAAAATCACTATTTTAGCCCTCCCGCATGAAGGCTTCTTTTAAAATAGCTTGTGTGATCCTGGCAGCCGCCATGGTTTCTTTTGCCTTTCCGGTGAAGTCCATGGTGCCCGGCACTCCGCATAAGGAAGATACAACACATGTTGTAAAGACAGTTAGTTACGAAGAACTGGTATATATGGTCGATTCTATCCTTGATCTCGATACCGTTTCTCCCGAAGTCATTGCCATGGTAACGAATTACAGCGCGGAGCTGGAACGTATGAAGACCGTAAAGCTTACTACTATCCCGGCCGAAGAATTCTACAGCGACTTTGATGAAGAGACCGTTTTTGCACCGGCTCCCGATGACGCGCTTCCGGAGCTGATGAATCTTTTAATGACCAATGACTCTTTGGGTACTTATACGCCTCCCATTTGCGGTATCGTTACCTCCAATTATGGTTGGCGCGAGAAACGCATGCACAAGGGCATCGACATCGATCTGAACAAAGGAGATAAAGTTCTTTGTGCCTTCGATGGCAAAGTGCGCATTGCCCGCCGCCAGAATGGTTATGGAAATGTTGTGATCGTAAGGCACTATAACGGACTCGAGACCGTGTACGCCCATCTTTCCAGGATCAAAGTAAAAGCCGGTGATATGGTTACATCAGGTCAAATGGTTGGTTTGGGTGGAATGACAGGTCATGCTACGGGAACTCACTTACACTTTGAAGTTCGTTTCAAGGGTCACGCATTAAATCCCGCCAACCTGATCTCTTTTACTGAGTTCAAGACCTACAGTGATACCTTGACTTTGCGCAAATCTAAATATGGGCTGGCTGCTTTCCCAAGCAACGCCACCGTTTATACAGTTCAGCGTGGCGACAGTTGGTACGAAGTGGCTAAGCGTTACGGGCTCACCACCCAGCAAATGAAAGCGCTCAATGGAACGGACAAACGTTTCTATTTGAAAGTGGGGCAGCAGATCAGGATCAATTAAGGATCTCTGATTGCAGATTCCGGATTGCAGATTTCAAATTTTAGTTTCCGGCTTTAAAACCAATTTGCAATCTTCAATTTTTAATTTTCAATAGGCTGCTTAACATCTCCGGCTTATTGGTAATGATCCCATCCACACCTTTCCGGATCAATCTTCTCATCGGGCCTTTTTTATTGACGGTCCAGGCGTAAACGGTTTTGTTTTGTTTGTGGAGTTTGCGGATGAGGCGACGAGAGCAAAAACGGTAGTACACATTCACGCCGTCCCATTCGTTGAATTTGTCCTTGTTCAGTTTCTTCGAGAAATTAAAGCTGGTGAGTGGCAATTTAAAAACGATCAACCTTTGCAGTTTAATGCCCGTGTTCTTTTGGTTCAGATCCAGCAGCGCTTTTTTATCGAAAGAGTGAATGATGTTCACCCAGGAAGAGGCATTGTTATCTGCAATTATTTTCAGGATGCGTTGTTCGATCCCTTGATAATAACCGTTCCCTTTCTTCAATTCAATCAGCAATTTACAGCGACCATGAATAAACTTGATGGCCGAATCAAGGGTAGGAGGGGATTGGCTCGAATTTTTGTACTTCAGTGAGAGAAAATCTTTGGAGCTGAGATTCTTAATAAGGATCTTTTTATGTCCTTTCACCTGGCATACTCTGTTCACGCTGAGGTCGTGCATCAAAACCACCACGCTGTCGGAAGTTTGATGCACATCGGTCTCAATATAATCTGCTTTTACTTCGATGGCTTTTTCAAAGGCGGCCAGGCTGTTCTCTACGGCCAAATTGCTGGCGCCGCGATGCGCGATGATAAGTGGTTGCGCGAACCCGCTTGAAAGACAAACAAGGAGGAAAAGGAAGGAAAAAAGACCTTTATTTTTTGAGGAGGACAAAACCGTTCAATAAGTTTTCCATTTCCTTTTTGTACCTGGGGAAAAGATCCTTCGAGGTATAGGTCATCACCTGTATGGAACCGATCTTTCCGGAATAATAATAGCAGAAGTACGTAAATTTAATGCCTTGTATCGTTCCATCCATTTGCATACAGCTTACCAGCACGCCGTTCACTTTGCGCATATCCTCGTGTACAATGGTTACATCCGGCGCGGCAGATTGGGCGTTCTTAAAAGCCAGTTCTTTCAGCTGGGCAAGCGGGATCTCAATTTTTTCGGGTATCACCATCATATAGGCATCCTCGCCCATCATCTGGAAGTTGTATTCCTCATCCCGATCGGGTTTGGTGTTCTTTTTAAAGGTCCATTTCTTGGAATTGATCCAAACGCCATAGTCCATTTTCTCTCCCTTTACCAAAAAAGTGGAAGTGGTTGGTTTAGAAACAACCAATGTATCCAGCCGGGTAGTGGCACTTTCTTTCACTTCAAGCGATTTCCAGGTGCCATCCGGGTAAAGAATGACTTCTTCGCCGGTTTCGGTGACCGCTTTTTTCTGTGCCGACAAAAAACCCATGTTGGCTATGAACACAAGCAGTAAAAGATGTTTTTTCATTAGACGACCTTTGCTAAAAAATAATTCTTCTTGCCTTTTTGGATCAAAATGTATTTGTTGTTGATGAGGTGGGCCGCATCGATATTCCCTTCGGCCACTGCTTTTTCTTTATTGATAGAAACACCGCCGGCCTGCAGCATTTTACGGGCCTCTCCTTTGCTTTGGAAGATATTGGTGCTTACCGTTAAAAAGTCGATCAGGCTCAGTCCGTTCTCAACGCTGCTTTTGCTCACATCAAAATGCGGCACGCCATCAAAGATCTCAAGGAATAATTTCTCGTCAAGCTTTCCCAGATCGTTCAAACTTCCTTTAAATAAAATTTCTGTCGCTTCAACCGCGGCCTTATGGTCTGCTTCGCTGTGCACGCGTATAGTAACGTCTTTTGCCAATGTTTTTTGCAGCACACGCTCGTGCGGAGCCGCATCATGCTGTTTTTCCAAAGCTTCTATCTCTTCTCTGCTCAACAAAGTAAAGTAGCGAATGTAATTCTTCGCGTCGGCATCGCTCACATTCAGCCAAAACTGGTAGAATTTGTAGGGAGATGTTTTCTTAGGATCCAGCCAGATATTTCCCGTTTCTGTTTTGCCGAATTTACTTCCATCAGCCTTCGTGATCAACTGTGTGGTCAAAGCAAAAGCGTGTCCACCCGCTTTACGGCGAATGAACTCGGTTCCGGTGGTAATATTCCCCCACTGGTCGCTGCCGCCCATCTGCAAGAGACATTTCTTCTCTTTCCATAAATAAAAGAAATCGTATCCCTGTATCAATTGGTAAGAGAATTCGGTAAAGGACATCCCTTCGCCATCACCGCTGATCCGTTTCTTTACCGAATCTTTGGCCATCATGTAGTTTACGGTGATGTGCTTACCCGCGTCGCGGATAAATTCCAGGAAATTATACCCTTTGAACCAATCGTAATTGTTCACGATCTCCGCGCTGTTTGCGCCGCTATTGAAGTTCAGGAATTTCTCGAGTTGTTTTTTGATCCCGTCGAGGTTATGATTCAGGCTTTTCTCGTCCAGCAAATTCCTTTCGGCCGATTTCCCGGATGGATCTCCCACCATTCCTGTAGCGCCACCCACCAAAGCAATGGGTTTATGGCCGCAAAGCTGGAAACGGAGCAGGGTCATGATCTGCGACAAACTTCCTATGTGCAGCGAATCTGAGGTTGGATCGAACCCGATATACCCCGTGGTCATCTCTTTCTGCAATTGCTCCTCGGTGCCGGGCATGGTATCGTGCAAAAGCCCGCGCCACTTTAATTCCTGTATGAAGTTCTTTTCCATCTGCTGCAAAAATAAGAATTAAACCCCATAATTTGTCATTCCTAGTCCCGAAGTGGGCTGTACACGAGGAATCTGTCCTTCGGAGCATGAGATTCCTCGTTAGTATCACGGCCAAGGCCGATTCGGAATGACAAGCGGGGTTAGCGAAGAACCTCGTTAAAAGCGCGTAAATAATTCTGCTGTTGCGACTTTACAGAATAGCGCTCTTCCACGGTCTTGCGCGCTTCTTTGCCCATTTTCTGCCGTAGTTCGGCTGATTCTATCAATTGCGAAAGATAATAGAACCATTCCTCGGTATTAGAGGCCAGGTAGCCGTTCTTTCCGTGCTCAATGATCTCGGTATTCACGCCCACCGGCGACATGATCGTGGGAATTTCCAGCGCCATGTATTGTAATCCTTTTAAGCCGCACTTTCCTTTGGCCCACTCATCGTCGGGCAAGGGCATGATGCCAATGTCGAAACTATTCAGATCACCCAGTTCTTTGGCGGCTATCCACGGAAGTCCTTTTACGCCCAATTCCTGATTTTCATAGCTTCCATCGCCTATCACAACGATCTCGATGCGATCGCCGTATTTTTTCTTTATCACTTTCAGAAAATCTACCGCAAACTCAAAATGCTTGATCGTGGTAACACTGCCGCTCCACCCGATGCGTACCCTTTCGTTGGGCCTCTTTTCGGGGTGATAGATCTGCGTATCAATGGTGGTTGGTATGATGCGGATGTTATTGTTGTAATGTCGCGCGTAATCGGCCAGGTAAGCGTTGCCGGCAAATACCATGTTGGCATGACGAATATTGCGGGCGGTCTTTTCCGGATCCTTTAGCCACTCGAACTTCTTATTTCCTTCCGAAGTATCCATCAACCAGATGGAATCATCGAAATCAAAAATGTATTTGGCCCTGGATCTGCGTATGCGTTTTTCAAAATAAGTAGTGCCGAGCATATGAGCTTCGCGCTGCACAAACACAATGTCGAACTGATCATAACGCCGCTTATCCTTCATTCTTTTGAAGAACGAGCGTATAATAAGCCAGAGTTTGCGCAGGTAATGTCCTTTGTAGTAAAAATATTTGTCGTCCTTTTCGGTAATGATATAGGAAAGTTCGCATTCGAAACCGTTGGCCGAAAGGAAACCGAAATACTGTTCGAAGCGAAAACGCTGGCTCGGAGATCGGTTGGGACGGTGGGAGGCTATAAACAGGACACGGGGCATTATTCAATGTTTTCCAGCCATAGCGGCGGTAACTTTTCGGTAATTTCTATTCCTTCGAATTTTTTACTTTTTTTAATGCCTGTCTTTTTGGCCCAGGCTGCCATTTTATTCAAGCCTTCTTCCAGTGTGGTGAATGTATTGGGCTTGAACACCGAAACAGCTTTATCATGAGATGCATACGCGTGTGCGGCTTCGTTGCGGGCTTCCACGTGGCGCAATTCTCCTTTGATGCCGATGGCGTTCATCACCGTTGTTGCTAATTCATTCACCGTATATTCCTGGTCGGCCCCGATATTGAAGACCTGGTTGTAGGCCGCGGGAACATTCACGCAATTGGCAATATAAGGAGCCACATCGCCAATATAACTGAAGGCTCTTGTTTGGCTTCCGTCTCCAAAAATAGTGAGCGGCTTATTTTGCATCAATTGGTTCATGAAGATGCCAACCACGTTGCGGTAACGATCGCCTAAATTCTGGTATTCGCCATAGACGTTATGCGGGCGGAATACCACATAGTTCAAACCGAACATATGTTTGGTGGCTTTCAATTCCTGCTCAACGGCCAGTTTGGCCACACCGTAAGAATCTTCGGGCTCCGGGTGCATATCCTCGCTCATGGGCGGCTTGATGCTTCCGTAAACGGCTATGGAAGAAGTAAACACGAAGCATTTCACTTTGTGCTTCACGCTCTCATTGACCAGGTTTACGCTGCCAATGAGATTGTTGTTATAGTTGAAGCGCTTGATGAAATGACTCAGTCCCTCCGCGGCATAGGCTGCGAGGTGATACACGTAATCGAATTTGTGCTGATCGAATAATTTTTCCAGCAAAGCATGGTCCAGGATAGAACCTTTCACAAAAACAGCGTCCCTGTGCACGTTCTCCTCAAAACCGCCGCTCAGGTCGTCGAGCACCACCACTTTGTGCCCTTGCTTAATAAGTTCATTTGTAACATGGGCGCCTATGAATCCCGCCCCGCCTGTAACTAATGATACCGACATAAATAGAAATTAGAATGTAGGCTAAAGTTACAAAAATTATTTGTCTTTCCGCGCTTTTGAAAAAACGCCCATTTGCGAATTGCGGATGTCCTCGATGCTGTAAAAAGCGTCGGGTAAATGGGTGTGGATAAGACCGATGACCTCGGCCTTGTTCTTGCGTCTTACCTGCAGGAATATGAGTTTAACGGGGCCCTGTGAGCCATGGCCGTCAACGATCGTATAGCCCTGGTTGATCTTTTTGAACGCTTCGGTCAGGGCCAGGTAATTATTGGAGGTGATCACGCGGATGATCTGCATGCCCAGCGCGAGCTTCTCTTCGATCATAATGCCTACGTAGGTACCCATAGAGAAACCGCCCGCCCAGGCCAGGAAACAAACCACGTTATTGAGATTATTGAATACCTGGCGAATGGCAATGAGCCAGATAAGCACTTCAAAGAAGCCGAGGATAGGCACGATCTTCTTGAGGCCTTTGGAAATGAAGATATGACGCAGGGTGGCGAGCGTTACATCGCACAAACGCGAAATGAAGATGAGGAGGGGAAGTACGACCCAGTTGAACCAGTCAAAAGTATCCATGGAAAGAAAAAACCCAGACGTTGGGGTCTGGGTCTTGTTTTAGTTTTGGTTATGCTCTTCGTTCACCAGGTTTGGGTCAACCAGAATGCGACCGCAGTGTTCGCACACAATTACTTTCTTGTGCGTTTTGATGTCTAACTGGCGCTGAGGAGGAATTTTAGAGAAGCATCCGCCGCAGGCATCGCGTTCAACGGGAACGACAGCGAGGCCGTTGATCATGTTCGCGCGTACGCGTTTGTAGGCGCCCAATAAACGGTTCTCGATCTCTTTCGATTTCTTTTCAGAACGTTTAGTTAGGTCTTCTTCTTCTTTCTGTGTTTCTTCAACGATCTCTTCGAGTTCGGCCTTCTTCGCTTTCAGATCTTTCTTTTTATCCTTCAGTTCGGTCTCGGCGCTGGTAAGGAATTCTTCTTTGGTAGCGATCAAAGCTTTGAATTCTTTGATACGTTTTTCGCAAAGCTGGATCTCGAGGTTCTGGAACTCAACTTCTTTGGTGATGGCGTCGTACTCACGGTTGTTCTTTACTTTGCCAAGCTGAGCTTCGTATTTCTTGATGTTTGATTTATGATCTTTAACCGCCTGTTGTTTTTCGGCGATCTGGTTGTTCAGGTCTTCTGTTTCTTTGCTGTAGTTCTCAAAACGGGTCTCTAATTGGGCAACGGTATCTTCCAGGTCTTGCACCTCTAAAGGCAATTCTCCACGGATAATGCGCAAACGATCGATCTTGCTGTCAATAAGCTGCATTTCGTACAATGAACGGAGTTTCCCTTCCACAGAAGCATCAATTTTTTCCTTGATCGTTGATTTGGCCATGTTACAGGTAATTTATTGGATTAGTGTTGATTTTTGATAAATGGAGTGCAAATTTAGGCAATTTTTTATGAATAATTGCATAAAATATTTCGGGGGTGAATTGCTCGGTTTCATAGTGCCCGATGTCGGCTATAACAAGCTTATTTTCAGCATCAAAGAACTGGTGATATTTGAAGTCGGCGGTAATAAAAACATCGGCTTTTTGGGCTATGGCATCGGGTAAAAGGAAGCTGCCCGAACCGCCGCAAAGCGCCACCTTTTTTACCTTTTTGCCTTGCAATGAAGTATGCCGAATGACCTTGGCCCCGAAAACAGATTTTACCTCAGCCAGGAATTTGGTCTCATCCATCGCTTTGGGAAGATCGCCGATCATGCCCGAGCCAATGAACGGATGACGGTTATCGAGCGAATAGGTATCGTAAGCCACCACCTCGTAAGGGTGCGATTGGTGAAGCGCTTTCAGCACCAATTTCTCCTTGTAAGCTTCGTAAACGGTCTCAATGCGGGTCTCCGCCTCAACGTGAAATTCATTTATTTTTCCAACGTAAGGATCTGCACCCTCATTGGGCCGAAAAGTTCCTTTGCCCTCTAAATTATAACTGCAGCTGTCGTAATTACCAATTTCCCCGCATCCGGCCTTGAACAAAGCGTTGCGTACTTTTTCAACGTTGTCCTTCGGACAAAAAGTAACGAGTTTCTTCAGCCAGCCTTTTTTGGATTGTAGAATTTTGGGGTTTTGCAATCCTAATTTCTCCGCGATCTTGAGGTTCACGCCTTCCTGGATGTTATCGATATTGGTGTGGCAAGCGTAAATACAAATGTTCTTTTTGATAGCGGAGATGATGATCTGCTCCACGTAATTCTCGCCGGTCAATCTTTTGAGCGGAGAAAAAATAACAGGATGATGCGCGATGATGAGATTGCACTTTTTTCGTTGTGCTTCTTTGATCACTTCTTCAGTGACGTCGAGGCAAAGCAAGGCGCCTTTGGCTTTTTCATTTACGTCGCCGCACTGTACGCCGCTGTTATCGTAGCTCTCCTGGAGCACCGGAGGCGCGAAGGATTCTAGGATGGAGATGATGTCTTTTATGAGCATATGCGTAGATCGTTAGTGGTGAATTGTTATTCGTTAAATGCAAATTAAATTATTGTATTTCGAATAACCAATAACCTTTAACGAATAACATCTCTTTAATCAAACTTCAAATGCTTCACCGAGATGCCGGCCTTCTGTAACTCCTGCAGCGATTCAATGCCAATGCGCAAATGCTCTTCTACAAAGCTGCCGGTCACTTTTTTATCGCTTTCTTCAGTTTTAACACCTTCGGGCACCATGGGTTGGTCGCTCACCAAAAGCAAAGCGCCGGTTGGAATTTCATTGTGAAAACCAACACAGAAAATAGTGGCGGTCTCCATATCAATGGCCATGCAGCGTATCTTGCGCAGGTATTCTTTGAACTCATCGTCATGCTCCCACACACGGCGATTGGTTGTAAAAACGGTTCCGGTCCAGTAATCCCGCTTGTTCATGCGGATCGTATAGGAAATTGCTTTTTGCAGTGCGAAAGCAGGTAGGGCGGGCACTTCCGAAGGAAAATAATCATTCGAGGTTCCGTCTCCGCGTATAGCTGCTATCGGTAAAATAAGATCGCCCAACTGGTTCTTCTTTTTCAAGCCTCCACATTTGCCTAAGAAGAGTACCGCGTGCGGTTTAATGGCGGTAAGAAGGTCCATGCAGGTGGCCGCGCTGGCGCTTCCCATACCAAAACAAATGATGGTGATATTGTTGGCGGTGGCGGTCATCATCGGCTTGTCGATCCCTTTCACTTCAACGCCGTATTGCTTGGCGAACATGTTCACGTAATTGCTGAAATTGACCAGGATGATGTATTGCCCGAACTCATTAAGTTGCAGTCCGGTATAGCGGGGTAACCAATTATTGACGATCTCTTCTTTAGTTTTCATCTACGAATACGAATTGAGTACGAATATACGAATTAACAGGCATTTTGCCGCAGATTTCGCCGATTCACGCAGATCTTTTCTGTTGATTTTATGAATTAATTTGTGAAAGCAATCTGTGAAAATTTGTGTCATCTGTGGCAACCTTTCGTAAATTCGCTACGTGTTCCCACCTTTAAATCTCCCCGCGGCTGACCTCCGGATAGAAGGTGCGAATGTATTCGACATTGTTCGTAAAAAACTGGTGCATTTAACGCCGGAAGAGTGGGTGAGGCAGCACGTGATACACTTTTTGCTGCATCACAAGAATTACCCGGGAGGATTGTTTGAGGTGGAGAAAAGCATCAAAGTGTTCAATACCGATAAGCGGGTCGATATCCTTGTCCGCACCACCCAACTGGAACCTTTGCTTTTGGTGGAATGCAAAGAACCCGGCGTGAGCCTCACGCAAAAGGAAGCAGAACAACTGGCCCGTTACCAGATCACACTAAACGCGCCGCTGAGCCTGCTCACCAATGGCCAAAACCACATAGTGATGCAGCATAGAGAAGGAACGATCAATTACTTAAAGGAGGTCCCAGTGTATTCTGGATCAACCTTTTAGGACAGCCAATAGAGTTCCTGTAACCACTCATCCATTACCTGCAACCGCTGTTCATATTTTTTTGTATTTCAGCGGGTTAAATAGGAAGTTTGCAGCAACTAAAACTAAAAAAATTCGTACTTTTATTAAAACTTAAATTCATGAACAAAATCATTACTTCGGTGGGTATCGCCGTTTGCCTGTTTGCAAGCACCGCCACTTTCGCGCAGACTGCGAAATACGCCGGTGCACAGCATTTTACCCTTCCTGAGAGCATGCAGGAAGACGTGGACTACATGAAAGGCCACATCATTTTCAAGGTGAAGGACCAGTATCGTTCTAAATGTACTGTGGGTTATATCAACGATGCCCAGCTTACCACTGCCATCAATTATCTTAATGTGAACACCTTCGGAAAGATCTACCCGAACCACCAGCCTCCCGCTGAGAAAAAGAACAGCCTGGGCCAGGCTTACGCCGATCTTTCTTTGATCTACGAATTGACCTATAAGAACACGAGCGTCTCCCTGGAGAAAGCCATCAATATCCTTCTTTCTACCGGGCTTTTTGAATTCGCCGAGCCCCGTTATCAATACGCGGTAGATGCTTTCGTTCCTAACGATGCCGGCATCAGCAATCAGCAATCTTATCTTACAGCCATTAAAGCCTATGTAACCTCCGGTTTTGGCGGAGCATGGGATACTTCTGATCCTTTGATAGGGCCGGCAGGAGCTGGCGATACCAACGTGGTAGTAGGTATCGTTGATTCCGGAAGCGATCCTAACCATCCTGACCTGGTGAATCAGCTAAAGCATAACTATGCAGATCCCATAGGCGGTGGAGATAATGATGGAGACGGATATACTGACAACTTCAATGGCTGGGACCTTGCAGGTTCCGATTACAATAATATAGTTGGCGATAACAACACAGATGTTACGGGCAGCAACAACAACCACGGTTCACACGTATCAGGTTGCGCCAGTGCCCAGGTAGATAACAGCATCGGTGCCGCCGGTACAGGGCGTGATTGCAAGTTCCTTCCTGTAAAATGCGCTGCCGATAATGATACCCGTTCAAACGGTTCCGGTTATATAATTACCGGTTATGAAGGTATCACCTATGCCGCCGATCATGGAGCTAAAGTAATTAACTGTTCATGGGGTGGTGCCGGCGGTGGAAGCTACGGTCAGACCATCATCAATTACGCATCTATTAATAAGAACTCCATCGTTGTTGCCGCTGCAGGTAACAATGGTGCCGATCAGGCCTTCTTCCCCGCTGCTTATAATTATGTATTGAATGTGGCTGCTACTTCTTCCACGAACAATTGGTTGACCAAAGCAAGCTTTTCAAACTATAATTTCGCGGTAGATATCAGCGCTCCGGGAAATAACATTTACAATACCGTTTGGAACAACACGTACACTTCCATGAGCGGTACTTCCATGGCTTCTCCTGTTTGCGCGGGTGGAGTTGCACTCGTTCTGGCAAAATTCCCAACCTACACGGGGCTACAGGCAGGTCAGCGTATCATGGTTACTTCAGATGCTATCAACGCTGCCAACCCTTCTTACCAGAATAAATTAGGAGCCGGCCGCATCAACCTCTATAAGGCGCTTACCAACCCGGCAAGCCCTTCGGTGGTCTTTACCAACCAATTGGTAAGCGATCACAATGACCTGGCCTTTGCTCAGGGAGATACTTTATTCATTTCAGGTGATTTTATCAATTACCTGAGCCCAACCAGTTCGGCTGCAACCGCCACCATCAGCGTTTACTCGGGTGGAACCCTGGTTTCGCTGGTAGGAAGCAATTCCTTTCCGCTTGGCGTTATTGCAACCAACTCATCTGTAAATAATAATGCCAGCCCTTATCGCTACCGAATTACCACGGCTACCCAAAACGCATCGGTAACCTTCAGGGTAACCATTGTGGACGGCACTTACTCACAGAGTTATTTTGTTCCTGTGTTATTGAATCCGGACTACGTGAACGTTGCCGTCAATGATGTGGCCACCACCATCACCAGTAAGGGAAAGATAGGATGGAACGCCGATGGAGCCAGCACAGGGCTTGGCTTTACGTACATGGGCAGCCAGTTGTTATACGAAGGAGGTTTGATGATAGGAAGTTCTTCTACCAAGGTTTCCGACTGTGTGCGCGGTACTACAGCCGGTACATCCGATGCCGACTTTGCTAACCTGGTTGTAGCCCAAAAGACCGGACCCACCGTTTCTGACTTCGATGTATATACAAGATTTAATGATGCTTCTGCATCTCCTGTTCAAAATATCACAACAAGACAAAAGGCGTATGCCTGGACCTCTGCCGGCAGCCGGAAATTTGTGATCTGCGAATATGTACTGGTGAACACCGGAAGCACTGCTTTCACAAACGGTTACGCGGGTATCTTTGCCGATTGGGATATTGATGACGCTACGTATGCCCAGAATAAATCTGATTATGATTTTACCCGTAAAATGGGTTATTCCTGGTACACCAATACAGGTGGTAAATTTGCCGGTATAAAATTGCTTACCACTACCGCAAATGCCAATTTCTATGGAATTGATAACGCGGGTACAGGGCGGGGTGGTGTGAACATCACCAGCGCTTATTCAACCGCCAGCAAATACACCACGCTTTCTACCTTCCGTCAAAAAGCAGGTGACTCAACCTGGACCGGATACCTTGGTAACGACGTTTGTAACGTAATGAGCACAGGTTCTTTCAGCATCGCAGCCGGTGATTCTATCAAGATAGCCTTCGCGTTGATAGCGGGAGATGACCTTGCTGACCTGCAGGAGAGCGCTGACACTGCCCAGGTGCGTTGGGATGGTATTGGTACTACAGGCATCAGCAGCCACAGTGCCCTGCAAAACTTCGTGGTTTACCCGAACCCTGCTGCTGACGCGATCAACTTCGTGTTTGGTTCAAACCAATTGGATAACTTCACTATTTCTCTGTTCAATGTGATAGGCGAAGAGGTGAAGGCTACCCGGGTTAACGCCCCGGGCGCAGGCTTCCATAACGCTACTTTGGATGTAAGCGACCTGGCACCGGGCACTTATATTTATAAGGTTACCGATAAGGCCGGAAAGGTCAACATGGGTAAGATCATCGTGAAGCACTAAACATAGCTTATATTTTCCCAAAGCCCCGCCGGATGAACCGGCGGGGCTTTTTATTTTTTTGGTGTAACTTTTGAATGTTCCCGTTCGTCTTATAAGAGGTTTATGACCGTCAAAGAGTTCAATACAAGCGTAGATCTGTATGCCGATGGCTTATATCGCTTTGTATTAAAGCATGTTAGAGATAAGGATGTGGCCAAGGACCTGGTGCAGGATACGTTTGAGAAACTCTGGGTAAAAGTAAACGACATGGAAAGTAAGAACGCAAAATCATATATGTTCACCACGGCCTACCATACCACCATTGATCACCTCAGAAGGGCTAAAAAATCGGAAAGGCTGGACTTTGACAAACATGGCGAGCAGTCGGAAAAAGCGAATACCGGTTACGACCTGAGGTCTTTATTGAACAAGGCGCTCGACCTTTTACCAGAGATACAGAAGTCGGTTGTGCTTTTGCGCGATTATGAAGGATACGATTACAAAGAGATTGGAGATATAACAGGACTGTCGGAAAGCCAGGTGAAGGTTTACATCTTCCGGGCCCGCCAGGCATTGAAAGAATACTTAGTAAAAGCGGAAGTGACCGTATAATGGAGATCAACCTGCATAACTACGAAGCCTTTTTCCTTGACTATAAGGAAGGGAACCTGGATGCCGCGCAGGAGCAGGAGCTTTTAGCCTTTTTAGAGCAATATCCTCAACTGAAGGTAGAACTCGATAGCTATGAGGATCCCGATAGCTATCGGGAGGTACTGGAACCTGAAATTGTTTTTGAGAACAAACCTTCCTTAAAAAAAATCGAGCTGTCGGATGAAGCGATCATTGCCTATGTGGAAGGCGTGGCCGACCACAAGACTAAGGTTGAGGTAGAAAAACGGGCTGCTGAGAACTCGGCTTTCCGCAGGGAAGTGAAATTGTACGAGAACACCGTTCTTGTTCCGGAGCTTGTGAAATTCCCCAATAAAGCAAAACTGAAAAGGGGAGGAGCGATCATTTATTTACAGAACAATCCCGCTGTATTGCGCGTAGCAGCGGCTATGCTGCTTTTAGCAGGCTTGTTCTTCCTGGTCTCTAAACTCAATGTGTCGGAAAGCAAGGAAGGCTCGCAACCCATTTTGGCTGAAGGAACTCAAAAAGAAAATACAGCTCCTGTAAAAAATGATCTGAAGGAAGCTTTTCGGCCAACAAATGAAAAAAGTATGGCTTCCGCCAACGAAAAAACGAAAGAAGCTGTTGTAAAGGATCAAAATTCGGAGGTAAGACCACATGTTAAGAACGATCCTCCCAAAAAGAACGAAACGCCTTTACTGGTCACCAATACCCTTTCACCCGTTAACAGCAATACTGTCCTTGCTTCCAATAATGCAACTAAAGGAAGCGACACGCTCCTGGCAAAGAACAAGGATATGAACCCCGTCAATACCACTACCAACACGGCCACTTACAAATCGTGGTACAACTACGAGCTTGACAGCGATAAGGAAGAAGAAAAACCGGTGGCCATTGCTTCCACTGCGCCGGTAAAGAAAACTTTTTTCCAGAAGGTGACCAATGCCGCCAGGAAAGTAAATGAGTTTGGCGTAAAGAAAGTGGCCGGCGAAGAAGGAACAGAAAAGAATTCGCTGACGATAGGCGGACTGGTGGTAACAGAAACCACTTCCAATTGAAAAGCACCAGGTTAGCTGTAACTTTTTTAAGCAGCAGTTCGTCTTACTACAAAGACAAAACAAGAATTATGACCCGAGCGTTAGCGAACACCATAACGCTTCAACTAAAAAAACACAAGTTATGAAAACAAAAATAATAGGAGTCCTTTTATTGATCGGTCAAATGACCTGGGCCCAGAACAAGGAAAGTGTAGCTGATTTTAAAAAAGCGGAAGTGCGCATCTCAACGACGGTATATCTTAAAAGATCGGATACTCCATACGTCTCCTTTGAACACAAAGATTCAACGAAGGCAGGCCTGCGCATTGCCAGCAACGATGGTATATTGATCATTGAGGAGAAGAAGGATTTTGATATTCCTGATAAGATCACCATTGGTTATGTGAGCCTGGATGAATTGCATGCTTCAGGCGCAGCCACCCTTAAAACCTCCGAGCCGTTGAGCGCCGATAAATTTACGCTGCAGGTAAGTGGCGCTTCTAAAGTAAAACTGGAATTGGCCGTTACAGAACTATCTACCTCGGTTAGTGGTGCTGCCTCTTGTATCCTCAGTGGTAAAGCAACGTCGATGACCGCCATTGTTTCGGGTGCTTCGAGCCTCAAGGCAGAGGAATTGCTTACCGAAAAAGTACAGATCAACGCTTCAGGCGCTTCCACTGCCCGGGTAAATGTAAGCACAAGCCTCACCGGCATCGTATCCGGCGCCAGCAGTTTGAAATTTGCTGGTGAACCCAAAGAGACACAGATCAATCAAAGCGGAGCCTCCAGTGTAAAACGTATCGATGCTAACGGCAATTCGGGCAATATCTCCGGCGAGGTTACCACCACAACGTCAAGGAACGGAAAGGACAGCACCCGCCGTTACACCATCAATGGTCGTTACGAGATCATTGTGCACGAGAATTTTCATGACACAACTACCTATCGCTATAAAAGAAGGCATAGCGGCGTGCGTAAACAGAACTGGTGCGGGGTTGACCTTTTTGAGAACGGGTTATTGACCCCCAACAACAGCATCACGATGGATTCGGCGAATGATTACATGAGCCTTAATTACGGGATCCGGAACCTGGGATGGAGCCTCAATATCTTTGAAAAGGATTTCCGTTTTGCCAAAGGCCGTATGCAGTTCGTTACAGGTCTGGGTTTCACCTGGAACTATTATAACCTCAAGAACAAGACCAATCTCAATGCTGATTCCACGTACACTTCTACCTATGCTTATAACCCGGCGGCTGAATATAAAAAGAATAAATTGCGTGAGAGCTGGATCACCATTCCCTTGATGCTTGAATTAAATACATCACGTCGCGATAGCCGTAATTTCCATATAGCAGCCGGAGTGATCGGCGGATTGAAACTGGGTTCCAGCACCAAACAGATCTTCACCATCAACGACCATACCTACGAGACCATCCGTAAGGATGATTACAACCTGTTTCCCTTTAAACTCGATGCCACCGTGCGCATCGGTTACGGCGACTTTACTTTATTCGGCACTTATTCCCTAACGCCCTTGTTCGAGAATAAGAAAGGCCCGGAACTCTACGCTTTTTCGGTAGGTGTACGGATATGTCCTTTCGATTAACTGGTTTTGACATCAATTTGTGAGACACCCTGCTCCCCGGACTTCGGAGCGGGGTGTTTTTTTGTAAGGAGAAATTCGCTGAAATTTATACCTTTACAGCCTCAAATAAGGAAGATCATAGTTCGCTTTATCTTTTTAAAAATACACAGCAAATGAGCACAGAGACCTTACAGAACCTGAAGTCGACAGCCCTCGAGAAGAAGCACATCGCCATGGGCGCAAAAATGATCGGTTTCGCGGGATACAACATGCCTGTTAGTTACAGCGGTTTGAACGACGAACACAATACCGTGCGCAACGCCGTTGGGGTTTTTGACGTGAGCCATATGGGCGAGTTCATTTTAAAGGGAGAGAACGCCCTGGACCTGATCCAACGCGTTACCACCAACGACGCTTCTGTGCTTACCGATGGCAAAGCGCAATATTCCTGCCTTCCAAATGGAAAAGGCGGTATCGTTGACGATCTTTTGGTGTACCGCATCGACGCTACCACGTATTTGCTGGTGGTAAACGCTTCCAATATTGAAAAGGATTGGAACTGGATCAGCAGCCACAACACAAAGGGTGTAGACATGAAGAATATCTCTGAAAAAACTTCCTTGCTGGCAATACAGGGTCCGAAAGCAACGGATACCCTGCAAAAGCTAACCGACATTAAATTGGCAGACATTCCATACTATAGTTTTACCAAAGGAAAATTTGCCGGAATTGATAATGTTGTAATGTCCAATACAGGTTACACCGGCGCAGGAGGCTTTGAGATCTATTTTGATAATGATAAAGCCGAAAAGATCTGGGATGCGATCTTTGAAGCAGGGAAAGAATTCGGAATTAAGCCCATTGGTTTGGGCGCGCGCGATACTTTACGCCTGGAGATGGGCTTTTGTTTATACGGCAATGACATTGATGATACTACTTCGCCAATAGAGGCGGGCCTCGGATGGATCACTAAGTTCACCAAGGATTTCACAGATAAAGCGCATATGCAGGCGCTGAAAGAGAAAGGCGTTTCCCGCAAATTGGTAGGCTTTGAAATGATCGATCGTGGAATTCCGCGTCATGGCTATCCACTGGTTGACGCTGCAGGGAATCATATCGGCATCGTTACCTCCGGCACGCAATCTCCAACCCTCAACAAGGCTATAGGGATGGGTTACGTGAAAACCGAATTGGCCAAAGCCGATTCCGAGATCTTCGTGCAGATACGCGATAAGAACATCAAAGCCAAAGTGGTAAAGATCCCATTCCTGAAAAAGTAATTTGTGGCCGACCTCGATTTTAAAAAAATAGATTGTTGTTTTTCACCCTACCTGTATCCCGTTTACGCGGATAATGACAGTATTGTGGTGGTGATCGATGTTTTTCGGGCCACCTCGGCCATTTGCGTCGCTTTTCATTATGGAGCTGAGAAAATTATTCCCGTAGCAACTGTTGAAGAAGCGATGGAGTACAAAAAACAAGGGATGCTGGCAGGTGCCGAGCGTAACGCCATCAAATTGGATGGTTTTGATTTTGGCAACTCACCCTATGATTACATGGGAAGCCACGTAAAGGGCAAGACCATTGCGCTTACCACCACCAACGGAACCCAGGCCATAGAAGCCGCGCGCGGAGCCTACAAAGTGGTTATTGGTTCTTTCCTTAACCTGGATGTATTATGCGATTGGCTGGTTAAACAGAACCGCAATATTCTCCTCCTTTGCTCGGGCTGGAAGAACAAGTTCAACCTAGAAGATTCACTTTTGGCCGGAGCGGTCACAGAACAAATAAAAGCAAAGAACAACCTATATATTTTGGGAGACGGCTGCCTGGCTATCAAATATCTCTTCGAGGTAGGTAAGGAAAGGCCTACTAAATTGATCAATTATTCCTCGCACAAGGACCGTTTTGCCAAGTTAGATCTGAAGGAAGATATCCGTTATTGCCTCAGCTACAATATGGCCCCCGTAGTGCCTGTTTTGGAGGGTAAATTCCTCGTAAATGCCTCCGTACAGCCCGCCCGGGCTGAAGGTGGAAAATAGCCTCCAGGTTTGCATAAATTTTCCTATTTTTAAGCCACCAATTTTAAGCTTGTGTCAAAGAAGTCCGGTCCGCCGAAAGCCGCTAATCCTGATCCCGCCCCAGACCTGAAAGCGCGCCCTGATTTTTTTGAGAACCTGGGCTCTAAGGCCAATTGGGTGGTACTGGGACTCGTTTCCCTTCTTGCCTTTATTGTTTTCAAGGACTTCATTCTCCAGCAAAAGGTTTACCTGTTTAAAGATATAGGCAGCGACTCAGTGAATGCCTCTTTACCCTGGATGCTACATTCGGCAGATTACATTTCGCGCTATGGGGTTCCGTCCTGGTCGTTCAACATGGGCATGGGGCAGAACATCCTTTCTTTCTCGTGTTACGATCCTTTTGATTACCTGCTTTATCCTTTCGGAAAAGAGAATATTCCCTATTTGATCATTTATAAGGAACTCGCCAAAATACTTCTCACGGCCTTCCTGTTCTTTAAATATCTGAAGCTGCTTAAACTAAGTAATTATACGTCCATTCTCGGATCCCTGATGTTCTCCTTTAGCGGCTATATGATCCTGGGAAGCTGCTGGTTCCTTTTTTCCTTCGAAGTGTTTAACGCCGCGCTGCTTCTTTTCACCTTCGAGCTTTTATATCAAAAGCGAAAATGGTACTGGTTTGCCATTCCCATTTTCCTCATCGGTATCTCCAGGCCATTTAACTTCTGGCTTTACGGTGTTTTCTTAACAGCCTACATACTTTTCCGGCAGGTTCAAAACAAAGAGAAGGTACTGTCAAAAGGAAGCCTTCTGTTGCTCGGCCGCGTGATCGGGGTGGCTTTGCTGGGCATTGGCTTAAGCGCGCCCTTGTTGCTTGAACATCTGCAGGTGATAATCGACAGTCCGCGCGGTTCGGGCCCCGACTCCTACAGCGCTACTTTATCGGCGGCACCCATGTTCGGTTTTCCCGACAAGAGTGAGTTTGGCACCGGCATGCTCAGGTTCTTTTCCAACGATATACTTGGGAGCGGCATCAATTTCAAAGGTTGGCAGAATTTCCTGGAAGCGCCGGAGTTTTACTGTGGAATTCCCTGCCTGTTATTGTTCACTCAATTTTTCCAGTTCACGGATAAGCGAGAGAAGCGGGCCGCCATCATCCTTCTTGCTTTTTGGTTATTGCCGGTCATCTTTCCTTATTTCCGCAAGGCGTTTTATCTATTCACCGGTGATTATTACCGCAGCTACTCCTTTTTTGTGGCCTTCCTGCTCATCTATCTTTCGGTGCGCGCTTTCGACAAGATCGTTTCGCAAAATAAAGTGAACATGAAAGCGCTGCTGATCACCACGGCAGTGTTACTCATCCTTTTGAATTACCCCTACTTTAAGGAGAAAGGCATAGTGGTTAGCAGCATGAAAATGTTCGCGAACACGGCTTTGCTGGTTTACGCCTTTCTCATTTACCTGATCGGCAAGAACAAACAGAACCTCAATTACAGGTACGCGCTGATGGGCGTCTTTTTCATTGAACTGGCCTTTTTCTCCTGGACCACCATGAACAAGAGAGAGAATGCCAACGGGTTGGGAAATCCTACAGTAAAGAACATGAAGGAAAAGATCTGGTATAACGATTATACCCTCGAAGCTGTTGACTATTTAAAGAAGACCGACAAAAGTTTTTACCGCGTGGATAAGAATTATGTATCCACGCCTGCCATTCACGGAAGTCTCAACGACGCCATGGTGCAGGATTATTACAGCACGCCCAGCTACAACCCCTTCAACCATAAGGGCTACATCAATTATATGAAGACCATGGGCGTTATGAGCAAAGTAAGCGAATACGAATCGCGTTGGTCAAGCGGGCTTATCAATCGCTTCATCCTGCAGTCGCTCAACAATGTAAAGTATATCCTGGCCATGCGTGATCCGCAGCGGAGCTATTCGCAATGGACCTGGAATTTTACGCATGACAGTATTACCCGGTTGGGCAATGTAACGGTGCTTAGGAACAAGTACAACATGCCGCTTGGGTTCGGGTATGGTAAATACGTGAAGCTTTCGGATTTCGATCGCCTGCCTGTTACGCAAAAAGACCTTGTGAGCACAAAGGCTTGCGTGGTGAACGACGAGGATGTGGCGAAGCTTAGCGGACTTATTCAGTTTAATTTAAAGGACACGCTTCCAGGCAACCTGTTTACTTTCGACGTTTTTAAACAGCACATCGATACCCTGAGGAAGGATACTATGAAGATCAGCTCTTTTGAGCCAACCGCCATTAAGGGATCTGTGGATCTGCCCAACCCGCGCATGCTTTACCTGGCGATCCCTTATGACAAAAGCTGGACGGTAACCGACAATGGTTCTCCTGCAGAGAAACTCATTCTCAGCGGCGGCATGACCGGCCTGATGCTGGGCAAAGGCAAGCATGACCTGGAGTTTAGGTATACGTCGGTGAACTTCAGTAATGGAAAGAACATTTTTCTGGTCTCACTATTGATTCTTGTGGGGATCATTTTTGTACATTTAAGAGTGCTTAAAAAACAAAAAAAGCAGCATGTCGGCTAAAGAGGTAACATACCTGGAGGAAAAGGCCTTGAGTATCAAGAAGCGATTTCTTTTGATGTACAGTAAGGCCAATGCCGGTCACATTGGCAGTTCGCTTTCCTGCGCTGAGATCATGACCTTCCTTAAATTCTCGTGCATGAACGAACAGGATCACCTGATACTTTCTAAAGGACACGCTGCCGCATCTCTTTACAGCGTACTTGCCGAAAGAGGAGAACTCACCGGGGAGGACATTGAATCATTTTATAAGAACGATACATATCTATCGGCCCACCCGCCAGCAAATAAGATCAAGGGCATTCCTTTTGCTACAGGAAGTCTTGGACATGGGCTTTCCATTTCAGCCGGGCTGGGAATGGCGGCTAAACTAAAGAAGAGTGGTAAGAAAATATTTTGTGTTTGTTCGGACGGTGAATTGAACGAGGGAAGTACCTGGGAAGCGGCTCTCTTTATTTCACACCATAATTTGACCAATGTGGTTTGGTTCGTCGACCGTAATCATTTACAGGGATTTGGATCTACAGAGGATATCATGAAATTGGAACCCCTGGATAAAAAGATCGGATCATTCGGATTTGAAGTAAGAAAATGTGACGGACACAGTTTTGATGAACTGTTGAAGTTGAAACAGGAAATAGGAAATACAAAGGTACCCCTCGCGGTGATATGTAATACTACGAAAGGAAGAGGGTGGGATGCGTATGCCGGCAAATTGGATTCGCACTACCTTCCTTTCAAAGGCGATGATCTCGAGAATACCATCAAACGAATTGAAGGCGACAAGAAATGAGAGTAGAGTTTGCGAGCGCACTCATAAAGAATTATGCATTAAAGCCCGGCCAGGTCTTCCTTACCGGCGATCTGGGCTATATGGCTTTGGAAAAAGTGCGTGAGACCTTTGGCGAACATTTCATCAACGCAGGCGTGGCTGAGCAGAATATGGTGAGCGTGGCCGCCGCGATGGCTTATGAGGGATTCACTTCCTGGGTTTACAGCATTTCTCCATTTGCAACCTTGCGGCCTTATGAACAGATCAGGAATGATGTATGCCATCATAATTTACCGGTTAAGATCGTAGGGAATGGAGGTGGATTTGGTTACGGCATAATGGGGTCCACCCATCATAACCTGGAGGATATCGCTGTAATGCGTGTGCTGCCCAATATGCAGGTGTACATTCCTTTTGTCCCTAACGATGTAGAGGAGTGCGTAGTGCAAATGCTGGATAGTAAAGGACCCGCTTATCTGCGTCTTAATCTTGCGGCTAATTCTCCTTACACGCTGGAAAGTTTCAGGCAATGGAGAAAGATAAAACCGGGAAAAAAACTTCTAGTTATCGGCATTGGACCGGTACTTGGCAATTTATTTGCCCTGCCACCTGAACTTCTTGAAGAAATTGAGCTTTGGTCCTTAAGCCTCTTACCCGCAGCAACCTTACCGGATGAACTTGTTGAACGGATCAGGACCATAGGGAATGTGGTCACAATTGAGGAACACGCGGGCCAATGTGGCATCAATGAACTTATCGCGAAGTTGATACTGGAGAAGGTGAAAGCGCCTGTTAAATATAACAGTTTGTTTTCTAAAGGGTATATTAGCGGTAAATACGGCGACCAAAAATGGCACCTCGAAGAGAATGGTATGTTTGGTAAGGCTTTGGAAAATAATATCAGGGAGTTCATTTGAGCATCAAGGAAAAAATAAAAACATTGGAAGGTCCCATTTTTGTCTTTGGGGCCGGAGGATTCATTGGGATCAATCTTTTCATTGAACTTTTTGAGCAGCGTAAGGATGTGTTTGCTATTACACAGGACGCTCGCAATAACTGGAGGCTCATTGCCGGCAATGTTCCCCAAAACAACATCGTTTCCTGTGATATTAACGATATCTCGATCTTAAAGGATACTTTCAGGCAACATAAACCACGCACTATTTTCAATCTTGCTGCCTATGGGGCCTATTCCAAGCAGAAGGAATACAAAAAAATATACGATACCAATTTCAATTCGGCGGTAACCATTATAGAGATCATGAAAGAGTTCGGCTTTAGCGCTTACGTACATGCCGGTTCAAGTTCGGAATACGGTATTAATAGCGCAGCGCCGACTGAGGATTCAGACCTTGTGCCCAACAGTCACTACGCGGTTTCCAAGGTAGCCTCTTTTTACGCCGTTAAATATTATGGGGAGATCGAAAAACTTCCTGCTGCGCACCTTCGATTATATTCAGCTTATGGCCCATGGGAAGAGCCCGATCGACTGATACCGGTGCTTATTTCAAAAGCAAAGAGGAAGAGCTATCCGCCTTTTGTTGACCCCAATATCTCTCGTGATTTCATCTATGTGAGCGATATCTGTGACGCATTCGTTCTTGCAGCAAGTAAGATCAAGGAGATCCGGGGTCAGGCATTCAATATCGGTTCCGGAAATAAAACAACCATTGGTGAATTGGCTTCGCTGGTGCAAAAACAGTATCAGATCGAAAAACCTGCTTCATTCAATGAAATGCCTAACCGTAACTGGGATGTGCCGGATTGGTATTCGAACAGCCAAAAAGCAAAAAAAATATTGGGTTGGGAAGCTAAAATAGCCTTGACAGATGGTTTAAAAATGGTGGACCAATGGCAGCGATCGGTAGATTTTGATAATGCCTTCTGGAACTGGAACAAAGTATAAGATGAGCGCGCCGATCTTCTCCATAATACTTCCTTTCTACAAGCAGATAAATCACGTTGACAGTATTTACAACACCTATTGTGAGCACCTGGATAAGCTGGGCTTTCCCTGGGAGATGATCTTCGTGATCAACGGGCCTGATGATGGTACCGAAGAGAAGTTAGGCAAGATGAATACCCGCGATAATATTGTGATTGAACGCCTGGAAAAAGGAGGCTGGGGCAGAGCTGTAAAACACGGACTTGCCATGGCGAAAGGAAAGTATCTGTGTTACACGAATACAGCCCGAACCGACATCAACGACTTGATCATGATCCTGAAATACGCAATGGTGAACGAGGACAATGTGGTGAAGGCAACCCGCATCATTCGCGAAAAATTCATCCGTAAATTAGGATCGACCTTATACAACCTGGAGGCTCGTATGCTTTTCAGGGTTCCCATTTGGGATGTGAATGGTACCCCGAAGGTTCTTCCACGTAAGGTTTATGAAAATATGACCATTGTATCTGAAGATGACCTCATAGATGCTGAAATAATTGCCAGGTGCGTAAAGAACCGTGTGCGCATCATTGAGATCCCGGTGATCGCTACAAAGCGTTTGAGTGGAAAAAGTACCACTAATTATAACTCGGCGTTCAAAATGTATAGAGGGTTGTTTAAACTGCGTAAAAGTATATGAGCAAGAAGGAGGCCTTGTGGGAAAAA
Source organism: uncultured Flavobacteriaceae bacterium (assembly GCA_964387075.1). Classification (GTDB taxonomy): domain Bacteria; phylum Bacteroidota; class Bacteroidia; order B-17B0; family Aurantibacillaceae; genus PALSA-968. The sequence continues at coordinate 431,163 of CAYLVB010000001.1, read as the reverse complement.
CAAAACCGTGCATTACGTCATCCGTCGGAAATATTCGGTACTTCCTTTGATGAAGCGGGCATTACCAAAGATTCTATCAGGTTCACAGCGTCTCCGCCCTTTACAAAGTTGCTGAACCGCATGGGGATCACCCTGGTTGTAAGCCGGGAGTACGAGAACCTTCTTTGTGCATATTACCCGGATAAGGGAAAGTTGGTACAGAGTTTTTTTCACGTGCCACATCCTTCCGGTATCATTGCGGACCGTAAAAAGGGAAGTTTGTACGTAGCGGCAACGCGTAATCCTAACCAGGTAATTGAGTTTAGGATCACTAAGAATAATATAGATCGCCTGAAGATCATGCCTCCGCAGACAAGGGTTCTTGTACCATCGCGAAGCAAATTTTATCCCGGGCAATACTATTTCCACGATCTCGCTTTAGGGAATGGTAAATTGTACGCCAATTCTGTGGGTATGAATTGCATCATTGAAGTAAATATGGATGACCAGGCGGTTGACAAACCCATTTGGTGGCCAAGGTGCATTGAGCGTAAAGGGAAACCGGATCATAAAGCAAATTACATACAGTTGAATTCGATCGCGATCGGAAAGAGCCTTCAAAGTTCTTATTTCAGCGCCTCCGCCGCTAAAATATCAGCCCGTCGCCCCGGCCAACTTAACTTCCCTGTAAATAAAACCGGTGTTATATTTTCGGGTAAAAGCAGGGAGGTGATCTTTGACGGACTTACCCGTCCGCATTCTGCGCGTATTCATAAGGGCAGGATATGGGTGGCAAACAGCGGGTATGGTGAGGTTGGCTATTTTGAGGGCGGAATATATGTTGCGGCCTATAAGCTCAATGGATGGACCCGTGGCTTATGTTTTGCCGGTGATATACTCTTTGTGGGTGTTTCCCGTGTGCTTCCGAGGTTCAGGCATTATGCCCCCGGTATTAAGACCAAAGCCCGCGAATGTTCCGTGGTTGCGATCGACCTCATACGAAAAAAAGTGGTAGGCGAGATCAAATTTCCTTCTGGAAACCAAATATTTGCAATCGATTTTTTTGACTCGGCGCGCTGTATGGGATTCCCCTTCAAAACACTCAAAAAAGGCTCTAGGGAGCAGGATATTTTTTCCGTTTCAACATGAAAATAGTTACATTTACCAAATAAACACGCATAAAACGTTATGAAAAAATCAGATTATAAGTTTATCATGCTTTCGGCCATGTATGAGAACGGAGGCAACACTACGCATCGCTTATTGGATGGCCACCCCGAACTTTTCGTATATCCGTTCGAGTCGCAGCCCGGTACAAAGTTCGTGAACGATTATCTTTCCAGCATGTATCCACTAAAATACAGGTGGCCTATATTTCCCAGCAGCTCTTCAGCCGAAGAAATGTATGAGCAGATCATTGACGAAGAAGGAAAGGTAAGAGCAAAAACCCCTTACGTAAGCAAGTTCCGCACCGCTGAATTTGATCTTAGCGATAAAGGACGGAAAGCCGACTATCTTAAATTTTTGAAGGGCAAGGAACTTTCGCGGGCCAATGTGATGGAAGCCTTTTTCCGCGCTTCATTTAGTGCCTGGAAGAACTACAAGGAGACCGGCAAAGAAAAGGCCTGGGTAGGTTATAGTCCTATCATTGGCGTTGATGGCGAGAAGATCATTGAAGATTATAAAGGAAATGGTCACGTATTACACGTGGTTCGTAATCCTTTCTCGGCCTATGCCGATACAAAAAAACGCGCCGTGCCCTTGTCAATTGCGCATTACATGACAGGTTGGGTAACCTGTCAGTATTTCTCCTTGATCTTTGCACAGAAATATCCTGATCATTACCATATCGTGCGTTTCGAGGATATCGTAAAAGATAAAACAGGGGTTCTTAGTAAAGTATTAAAGAAGGTTGGGGTTGGAAGCAGCAAAACGCTCGAATATCCAAGCTGGAACGGTGAGAAATTAAAAGAAGTTTATCCATGGGGTACTGTAAGGATACCAACCGAAGAAGCGAACCTTAAAACAGCTAAAGAGCTTAGCAAAGCCGAGATCAAAGAGATCTATGAAAGGACCAAGACCTACATTGATATCTTCAAGCTGAACGACTTCTATAAAAAAGTGAAATAAATAAATTAGGCCTACTACAAAGCCCGTCAGCCATGACGGGCTTTTTTTATTTAACGAAGAAGCTGGATGGAACCCGCACTTCGTTTTGTTTTTCCCGATTGAAAGGTGATGTTAAGCACATAATAGTATACGCCGTCGGAAAGTAAATGACCCTTAAAAGTTCCATCCCACGTGTCTTTTAGATCATGAAGAACCATCAATTCGTTCCCCCAGCGATTATAAATGATACACGCAAGATCACGTACGCACATTCCGCTGATGAACCAGCGCTCGTTGATGCTATCGTTGTTGGGCGAAAAACAATTGGGAACCACCACTAATTCTTCTTCTGGAACTTCGTTGATGGTGAACAGGACATTGTTAAGGCAACTATTCGAATCTTTAACAACCAGCGAGTAGGTCCCCGCGGCAAGGTTAGTGTATATGGTATTTGATGAAAACGAGCCCGCGTTTAAGGCGAAGACATAAGGAGGTGTTCCCTGGCTCACGTTCACGATCCGGACCTGGCCCATGGTGTCACATTTTACGTCCGAAGTAAGAAGTTGGATCGAAGAAGGTCCCGGATGATCTATCAGGAGTATATCACTTCTAAAATTACATCCTGCGCTGTCGCGTACCCGTACCTGGTAAATTCCCGATGGTAAATTCTGGAATAAAATATTTCCGCTAAAAATACTTCCATTGAAACTGAATTGATAAGGCGGGGCACCGCCCACCACTGAATCGATCTGTATCGTTCCATTATTTTGGCTGCAGGTTGCATTCAGGATAGTGGATAGGATCTGTGTGGGAAGATCGAAGGTAACATTTATGAGAACGCTGTCCATGACGGTGCATCCTTGACCGGTTGTTGCTAATAGGAAATACTGCGTCAATCCCGCAGGAGCCGCAAATGGATTCGGGCAATGCACGCACGTCAACCCCGAAACAGGGTACCACTGGTAACTGGTGAATGATCCGGGCGGAGAAAAAAGTAACTGAACACTATCGCCAACACAGATCGTGGTGTCTGAAAGCAGAGAAAGAGGTGGGAGAGAGGCCAAAGAAATGAGAACCGTATCAGATTGCTTTCCGCCACAGGAGTCTGTTGCAGTAACCCAGTATTTGCCGGGTTGCCATGCTGTAAATGTTTGCAGTGCACTTCCGTTTTGCCATTGGTAACTTAAAAAACCGGGGGTTGCGGTCAGAACCTGGGCGCCTGTACTGCACAAAAAAATATCGTTGCCCAGGTTTAAGGTTGGAATAACATGATTTGTTACCGTTAAGATGACCGTGTCTGAAGATGTACATGTTTGCATGGCAGTATCGGTCGCGGTTCCCGTTACAACGTAGGTTGTTGTTGCTGCCGGGGTAGCCGTTGGGTTTGCAATGTTCGGGTTATTCAGGCCTGCTACGGGCGTCCATGTATAGGATGTAAAGCCCGGGGTGGCGTTCAGCTGTACTGAGAGTGAGGGACAAATTATGGTGTCTTTACCGGCGCTTATAGATGGACAAGCGCTCACGCAACCTATCGAGCAATTGGATCCTACAAGGGGTGCCTGTAAAGGTGACCATGCGCTTGTATTTGTAAGGTTCCCATTATACCCATTGGTTGTAGCGTCGATAGCAAATGAACCCGCGCTTTGGTTGCACCGATAATAAACCATCAGGTCTTGTTCGTTTCCCAGAAGGCATTGATTGTAATTAGCCGCTATCTCGGCCGGGGTCCTTACCCTTGACCATATCCGCACTTCATCCATATAGCCACCCAAAGGAGGATTTGGATAACCGCTGTTTAAAATTATATCCCAGCTTAATTGTGTAGGGATCGCCCGCGTCATAGGCGCATAATTATTTGTTTTGGTGTCAACAAGCACACCGTTACAATACAATTTTGCCACATTATTGACATAATCCATTGTTCCGGCAACATGATACCACGTATTCAGTGAAAAACCTCCTGTAGGGAAATAATCGCAGCTTACAGGATTTGCCCCGTTACAGTTATTTGGACCATCTACTTTAAAGGCTAAATGTGTGTTTTGAACGTTTCCGCTTCCACCCTGCCATCCGAAACTAAGGCAAATATCTTCGCATCCCACCGGGTCTACCGCTACAATAATGGGCCTCAGCAATGAGCCTGAGTAGGAACTGAAAGGAGCTGTAAGATTTACCCAGCATTCCCATGTAAATCCGTTTGCGTTATGATAATATTGTCCACCTGAAGGGGTGGGTAAAAGAACGGCATCATTAGTGCCAGTTAGCTGGATCGCGCCGAAGCAGGAACTTACAGGAGGTTGTATCACTGTGATCATCACCGAATCAATATCATCAAGACACAAAGAAGTATTGGAGCTGATGGCTTTGAATTTCATCCAAAAGGTACCCGCCGTAGTAAATGTATAAGAGGTACTGAGATTTGTGCTGAGCGTTGTACCATTCACCATATACCATTCGCAGGAACTGGTATTAGCAAGAGTTCCGGAAAAATTCACCGAATTGCCTGTATTGATGCTTACCGCAGCAGAAGGACTCGTGATCGTTGCGGTTAAAGGGGCAGGGCAGGGACTCACGCAGCTAAGACAACCCAATAAACTACTTCTTGTGCCTGTTAAAAAGAATTGCATACGATCATACTGCCCGGCGGTAAATTGGGTGTAGCAGGTCAATGCGCTGTAATCCATGTAATCGTTGCTAAGATCAGCAACATCATTGGTGAATGGATTATTGATGCTTGGGTCATTGGCATCTGTGTTACATGAATTAGCCGAAGGAACACAGGATGAAAAAGTGGTTTGATCGGGCGGCGTATCGCAAACCTGGTCGCCGTCCAGCAAGCAATTATTGTTGGTACACGCGTTTTCAAATGTATGATACAACCCCAGGTAATGCCCGAGTTCATGAGCGCCTACATTGTCGTTCGATGGACTGGTTCCAAAATAACCTGCTTCGATCACTATACCATCCATTGGCTGACCGTGCGCCGCCGGGAAATAAGCGTAACCCACAACTCCGCTGCCCATGCTTGAGCTATTGATCGCGCTTACCACCCAAATGTTTAGGTAACAGGTGGGTGACCACCGATTGATATTCTTTAGAGCGATATCGTCATTCTCCAATGTTTCTGTGGTCAAAGCAGAGGAATCGCGGGTGATGCCGGTTGTGGGATTATTAGTGGGGTCTCTTTGTGCAAGACAAAGTTGTATCTGGTAATTGTTATTTGTTATAAATTTCGAATTGATGTTTGTGATAGCGGCTTGTACCTGGGCATTGCTAATGTTCTCGGGACCTCCATTGTGAATGATGTGTACGACAGTTGGAATTAGTTCGACCGTTGCTGTAGTTTTACTGGTTATTTTTGCGCTAAAATAATGGAACGATTCCTCATCGAGTTTCACCTGTGCACGAAAAAGAGATTCATTTAAATTCATGGCAGCCGAGGCTGCGCAGCCCGTAAAGATCTCCGGTTTTGTGTGTTGGGCATAAAAAGGCAAACTGTAAACAGTTAAAAAGGCCAGTAAGATCCTTATTCCGGAAAGCGTTCTCATTATTATTTGAGTAATACACTAGTAAAGGTAAGGAAAAATGAGGGAACCCGATAATTAATGCCTTATGTAATTCACATTCCCTGAAATTCATTCTTTTTTCTCCCGCATCCTTTCCAGGTGGCGGTTAATGTATTTTTCTGAAGTTAAAAGCGATCGTTGTATCCTTCTTGCGTAATAGATACTGTCGAGTATCTCCTTTTGTTTTTCCTCCACCAGGTGTTTCTGTGCGCTGATGATGCTGTGCGCTTTTTTTATTTTTCGGTTCGACCTTACAACATACAGCGCCCCTCCCGCGCAAAGCAATGCCACCAGCACCATTAAAAATAAAGTGATCCTTTGTTTCGAAAGTTTGGCTTCCTTCAATTCGTTCTGCTGGTTGAGGCTCTCGATCTGCATTTGTTTCTTCTCGTTCTGGTACTTGGCCTCCATCTCGTTCATGCTCCGCGCGTTCTTCTCATTGTAAATGCTGTCCTTAATGAGCACGCTCTTCTCATAGATGTCATACGCCGTCTTAAAATTACCCTGCCTGTAATAACATCTTGCTATCAAACCGAGTGTGTGGTTCCTCAAGTCTTTGTAATTTATTTCGGCCGATAGCTTTTCACTCTCCATGAGATAGGGTAGAGCGGCCGCGTAATTCTCCTGCAAAACGAAGATCTCACCTATATTGTTCAGGTTAATGGCCAGCGGAGCTTTCAGCCCCGAGTACTTTCGTAACTCCAGGCACTGCAGCATCATGTTCAAAGCCTCTTTGAAATTATTTTGGTTGGCATAGGCTTCTCCCAAATAATCAAGACTGTAAGACATTCCGCCTTTATCTCCCAAGTTCTTATAGATCTGCAGCGCTTTTTTGAATTGAACAATGGCTTCCGGTAATTTACCATCTAGCTCATACACCAGGCCTATGTCATTACTAAAGCTGGCAATTTCAGCCGAATCCTTTTGCTGTATACCTAATTTTTCTCCTTTCTTAAATTCTTCCAAAGCCTCTTTCAGTCGGTTCTGCTTTTTGTAAAAGGTTCCTTGTAAATTATGTAGCGAAAGCAAAACATCAGTAAATCCCTTTTCTTCCGCCAGCTTCTCAGCTTTTTGGTATGCTTCAAGGGCCCCCGGATAGATCCCTTTAAAATATAAGCAATACCCTTTTAATTTATAGGCAAGCGCCAGCTCGTGCTCCAGGTTTTGCTTTTGACTTAAGTCAATCGCCTTTTCGGTAACGATAAGGGCCGAATCGTAATTGGTGATGGCGAGCGCTTCTGCTTTTTTGATCAGGTCAGAAGGGTTTGTAGCATCCTGCGCCACCAGCCAGAGCGAGCAAAAAAGCTGTAAAGTGATAAAAGTGCTTTTAAACCCCATATTCGGCCCGGTTTTACGGCTTCAAATTAGCCAATTAGCGTATATTTGCAAAAATTTTTTGATGTCAGAAAAGCGCGTTCGTGTACGTTTTGCCCCCAGTCCCACCGGCGGTCTGCACATGGGTGGGGTGCGTGTGGCCCTGTTCAATTACCTCTTTGCCAAAAAGCATGGGGGCGATTTCATTCTAAGGATTGAGGATACCGACCAGACCCGCTACGTAAAAGGCGCTGAGGAATACATCATCGAATCATTGAAATGGTGCGGCATCGAACCTAACGAAGGAGTTGGTTTTGGCGATGGTCCGCACGCGCCTTATCGTCAAAGTGAGCGCAAAACCAGGGGAATTTACAAGAAATACGCCGATAAATTGGTAGAGAGCGGACACGCTTACTACGCTTTTGATACATCCGAAGAACTTGACGAAATGCGCAAGCGTTTGGAAGCAGCCAAAGTGGCCGCGCCGCAGTACAACGCGGTATCCAGGCAGACCATGCGCAACTCTACCACGCTGAGCGAGGACGAAGTGAAGAAATTACTGGACGCAGGAACTCCTTATGTCATTCGCTTAAAAGTTCCACGTAACGAAGAGATCCGTTTTCACGACATCATTCGCGGATGGGTAGTGGTGAATTCTTCGCAAGTGGATGACAAAGTTCTATTGAAGAGCGATGGAATGCCTACGTACCATTTGGCGCACATCGTGGATGATATTGAGATGAAAATTTCTCACGCCATGCGTGGAGAAGAGTGGTTGCCTTCGGCGCCCGCGCATATTCTCATTTACCGCTATCTGGGATTGGAAAGTGAAATGCCTCAACTGGCGCACCTGCCTTTGATCTTAAAGCCCGATGGAAACGGGAAATTGAGCAAGCGTGATAAATCAGGTTTGCCCATGTTCCCGCTTAACTGGTTCGACGAGCGCACGAATGAGAGTTATACCGGTTACCGCGAACATGGTTTTTTCCCCGAAGCTTTCATCAATATGCTTGCCTTGTTAGGGTGGAACCCCGGGAATAATGACGAACTTTTCACTAAAGATGAATTGACCAAAATATTCTCCTTAGAGCGCGTGAACAAAGCCGGTGCTAAATTCGATCCGGAAAAAACAAAATGGTTCAACCAGCAGTATCTTAGAAAAAAATCGGATAAGGAACTCGCGCAAATGATACGGCCCCTGATTGAAAGTAAGACCGGCAGAAAAGATATTTCTGATACTTTTCTGGAAGGCTTTTGCCGACTGGTCAAAGAAAAAGCGCATTTTTTGAACGAGATGTGGGACCTCGGGTCTTATTTCTTCATTATGCCCACAACTTACGATGCGGAGGTGTTGAAAAAACGTTTGAACGAGCAAACCCTGGCCTTCATCAAACAGGCAAAAGATGATCTCGCTTCAGTGGCAAACTTTACGGCGGCCGAGACCGAAGCTACATTCAAGCATACCGCTGAAAAGGTAGGTGTTGGTACCGGGCAGGTCATGCAGCTCTTCCGCGTAGCCATTACGGGAGTAGGAGGAGGGCCCGCCCTTTTTGAAATGATGGAACTCTTTGGAAAAGAGGGCTCTTTAAAGCGATTGGATAACGCCATTGCCGCGTTCAAAGTTTGATACGGCTAGTTATCAATGATCAAAAGTTTTCTTGTATATACGTTCCTGTGCTGCGATATGCTCAATATGTATATTCCACTTGGAAGATCATCTCTTTTTAGGAAAATAGCGCTGCCATTAACGTTTTTGATTTCTTTTACTGTATATCCTAAACAATTTTTTACTGTAATTACTGCATTTGAGAGATGTGGAATAATCTTTAAACTGGCTTCGTGGTAAAAAGGGTTCGGAAAAATAGATATTTCTAACTGCGGAACCTTATTTATAGAGGTAATGGGATATGGGCAAATAGTATCCATGGGCATAAAATACGCGATGCCTTTATTAATATTGTCATACGCGTCATATATTAACGGGACAGTTGAAATCGAATCCGGTGTACACCAATCATTTTGCGAGATATCAATGTTACTCGAAAAATTAACGTTATAGTAAAAGCCATAAAGCGTATTATTACAAATCCTGTTGCAACGGATCAGTTCAGTGGGATCCCATAGTTTAATCCCAATATAATTGCTTTCAATAACATTTTTTAAGATCCTGTTGCCGCCAGTTGAATGGCCCCAACCTACGGAATCACTTACCCCGATAAGGTTATTTTTAATTTCGCACGAGATCAGTGAATCGTAAGATGGAAGGTTAACTCCGATCTTGCTATTAAAGGAAATAGTGGAATTTTTAATTATCGAGTATCCATGAGTTAGTTGAGGGTTAGGAGCATCTGTAATTCCATATTGATTATTTATAATGGAACAGCTGTCAATGACAGTTTGAAATAGATTTGTTATACCCATTTGACTGGAATCCACATGGCAATTCAAAATATAAAGAATCACCCAGGGAGTCCCTCCCGAATAATTGTTTACTTGAATTCCAACAAATGTATTCTTATGGAATCTGGAAGCGTGAATGACCCCATTACAGGCGTAGGCGCCTACGTCGTTATTGCGAAAAAAACATGAATCCAATTTGCAGGCACTGGCAATAAGCGCGACGTTAGCATTATCATCAAAGCGGGAATTTCTGACGCATAAAGTATCTGACACAGTTCCCATAAGTGTCCAGTTTCCATACTTAAAGTTGCAGTAATTAAAATCAGAACGCATAGACCCACCATTTAATAGAACATTGGCCCAACTTCCTTTTGTAGGGGATGCTAAATTACTTGTGAATGTAATTGAATCGGAAACAGTGCCTGTAGCCAGAAGTTTGGCCTGCCTGATCTCTAATCTTTTATTAGCATTGAATTTAACGATTACACCGGGTTGTATGGTTAAAGTGACATTCGGAAAGACAACTACAGTGTCAGTTACAACATAAGGACTATTGGCTTTGGTCCAGGTTGTATTAGAAAAAATTCCTCCGCTAACAAATGTTTGGCAGTACAATACCCCATTCAGCGCTAAAGTCATAAGAATTGAAAGGAACGTTCTCATTTTACTGATTAATAATGTGAATAACACTTTATTAAATGTAAAGGGTTTTTCTCACAACCCGTTGTTTTTTTAGAAAAAAGAGGTGAAAAGCATTTATGTATAGGAGAAAGTAAATGTAAGGCCCCTGGATAACGTCATTGCCGCGTTTAAACTCTAGGATTTTTCATATATTAGGTGTGCTAAATCTTATTCGATGAAACACCTTTTTCTTTGCATCTTATTTCTTTCCGTTTTTTTTTCTTTAGCACAGAATCCCTGTCAATCCGGGAGACATGGCAATAGCGGCGTGCAAACTGCTCCCGCCAACCTGCGCAGCGATACCATCGATGTATTGGACGAAGACATTCATATCGACATCACCGACTTCGTAAAAGACACGATCCGCGGTTATACTGCCATCAAATTCGCGCCTAAAATGAACGGGCAGTCGCACATCACGCTCGATCTGCTTGCCATGAAGATCGACAGTATCACTTGTCTTGGCCAGCAATTGTCATACAGTTATAACGATACGATCCTCGTTGCCAACTTACCCGGCACTTATAACACAAGCGATACGCTTACAACCAAAGTCTATTACCACGGTGTACCACAGGCAGATCCTTCCGGCTGGGGTGGATTTTCAATTTCCGGGGCTTATGCCTACAACCTGGGTGTTGGCTTCAGTCCGAACTTCCATAATTTCGGGCGTTGCTGGTTTCCCTGTTTCGATAATTTCTTTGAGCGCTGCACTTTTACTTTCAACATTGTTTCTCCCCCGGGAAAAAAGGCCGTTTGTAACGGTGTTTTGGTGAAAGATTCAACCGCCACCAATAATTACAGAACCTGGCGACTCAATATTCCCATTCCAACTTACCTTGCTTCTGTAGCTGTAAGTAATTACGCGGAAGTACATCAAACCTTTACCGGCATCAATGGGAATGTTCCGGTCATCCTGGCGGCACTTCCGGCTGATACCAACAAATTGAAAAGCTCGTTCATTAACCTCGAGGCTGCATTTGATTGCTTTGAGAACCACTTTGGTCCATACAAATGGCCGCGTGTCGGCTACGTTTGCGTTCCATTCAACAGCGGAGCAATGGAGCACGCCACCAATATCGCGTATCCGCTGCCTTTTGTAAATGGCGCTACCACCTACGAAGATGTTTTGATGGCCCACGAACTATCACATCACTGGTGGGGCGACCTCGTAACCTGCGAAACCGCGCAGGAAATGTATATCAACGAAGGTTTTGCCAGCTTTTGCCAGTTATTGTTCAACGAGTGTGTGTATGGTAATACCACATACATGCAGAAAGCGCTCGATAACCATGATAACGCGCTGCACAACGCACATTTTGCCGATAAGGGTTTCCTCACCATGGCGAATGTTCCCCTGGCCTATACCTACGGTGACCACAGCTATAACAAAGGTGCCGATCTCGCATATACTTTAAGAGGCTACATGGGCGATTCACTTTTCTTTGAAGGAATGAAATACGTATTGCAGCAAAAGACCTACAAAAGCATGAATAGCGTGGAGTTTGATACCATACTGACCAATCACACCGGCTATAACACCAATAGTTTCTTTACCAATTGGATCAACACACCCGGTTGGCCCCATTTCTCCATCGATTCCATGCAGGTGAACGGAAATAGCGCCACCGTATTCGTTCGTCAGCGTTTGTTCGGGGCACCCTCGTATTACAGCAATGTGCCGTTGGAGATCGTTTTTATGGATGCCAACAGGATACAGTCCCTGCAGACCATTTCTATGTCGGGGGCGTTGGCCAGTTTTACTTTTAATTTACCTTTCACTCCCGTTTACGCAGGTATTAATTTCAATAATCGTATCAGTGATGCCATTACTTCCACTAAGATGACCATTTTTGGTTCCGGGTATATAACGTATGTCCATGGCAGAGCTACATTGGGTATGTACACCAACGGACCGGATTCCACTTTCCTACGCATTGAGCATAACTTTGTGAAGCCCGATGCCATCAAGAACAATGTGAATAATTACCGCATCAGCGACCAGCATTACTGGAAGGTTGACGGGATCGTTTCCCCCGGCTTCCGGGCCAATTGCAAGTTTTATTTTAACGGGAAGAAGCTGGTGAACCGCACCCCGGGCAGTATGGATTATTCCGACACTTTATTGACCCAGTTCACCACCGACAGCATCATATTCCTTTACAGGAAGAACACGGCCGATGATTGGAGAGAGGTGGATAAATACACAAAGACCAAGATCGGCCTCGGTAATTCGATGTACGGCTATGTTGTTGTCGATACCCTGAAAGTTGGGGAATATTGTTTCGCTAACGGGGTTTCTACTGTGATCGGTGTAAAGGACCGGGATATTAATAAAAACGTGAACATTTACCCGAACCCGGCTGCGGAGAAGATCATGATCGACCTGGGTCGCGGGGCGCTTATTCCTGAAAGAACTACTTGCAGGATATACACTGTAGAAGGAAGAAAGGTACTGGAGATGGAGTTTGAGGGGGCCGAAACAGGTATAGATATCTCCGGGCTTGCAAAAGGTTATTATACAATTAAGCTGGAAGGCAAGGACTTTTCGTGCAGCCATAAACTAATTGTTAATCCTAAATAATAAGCCCTTTATTCGGGCTATTTATTATTTTTGTCGCTGAGCTTATGTCGAAGATCATCATAGCCATAGACGGTTATTCTTCCTGCGGTAAATCTACCCTGGCCAAGGCATTGGCGCTTCGTTTAGGCTACGCGTATGTGGATTCAGGCGCGATGTACCGCTGCGTAACGCTCTACGCGCTTAAAACCGGACTCATCAAGGATAAGCGCTTTGAGCCCGAAGAGATCATTCACGCTTTGCCGAAGATCAAAATTTCCTTTCAGTACAATACACATACCAAGACCAACGACGCTTTCCTGAACGGTGAGAATGTGGAGAAGCAGATCCGTACCCTGGAAGTAGCATCATTAGTAAGCAAGGTAAGTTCTATCAAAGAAGTGCGGGCGCACATGGCTGTTATACAACGCAGTTTCGGGAAGGATAAAGGCGTGGTGATGGATGGCCGCGATATTGGTTCGCACATCTTTCCGAATGCTGAGTTAAAGATCTTCATGACTGCTGATGCCGATGTGCGCGTGCAAAGACGTATGGACGAGATGCACAGCAAAGGTATGCACATAGAAAGGAACGAAGTTAAAGAGAACCTCTTGCAGCGTGACTACGACGATACACATCGCAAGGAGAACCCGCTGGTAAAGGCGAAGGACGCGATTGTGCTTGACAACAGCGACCTGAGCCGCGAAGAACAATTGGAGTACGTATTGAAACTTATCAGCGACCTGACGCTGACAAAGGATAGTTTTGTATAGTATCAAATGATACTATCGCCCACTCGTTTTTGAAGTTGTCTTAGCCTTTTATCAATGTATTTCTCGCTGGTGATCAAAGCGCGTTGGATGCGCCGGGCGTAATAAATACTGTCCAGTATCTCTTTCTGCTTCTCTTCCACCAACTCCTTTTGATGTTCGATCAGTTTTTTCTGCCTTCGGGTAACCCGCAGCGATCTGAAGATAACAAAGGCCACTGTCGCAACCAGTAACAGCACGAACGACACCAGTATTAAAATAAAACTCTGCTTCTTCTTTTCAGCCGCCGCTACGGCGTCCTTTTTATCCTGCTCGGCCTGCGTGGCGGCCTCTTTCTTCTCAAATTCGTAATTCATTTCCTTCCGTGTGATCTCTTTGTGCTTTTCTTCGTTGAAAAGAGAATCCTTCAATAACATCACACGTCGTAAATGCGTCACGGCCTTTTCGAAGGCCTTGGTCTGGGTATAAAGCTCCGAAAGTGATTCTTCCAGCATGTACTGGTCGCTCAAAGCACCGATCTCTTTAAAAAGTTCCCCCGCTTTCAGTAAATTGGTTTCCGCCATTTTAAAGTTGCCTCGCTTTAAGTAAAATTCACCCAGGTTGGCGAGTTGAAGCGCTATTTTGTCTTTGGCCTCCAATGTTTCCGACAACCTCAATGCTTCTCCATAATATTTCAGTGCCTTTTCATCTTCTCCTTTTTCTTCATAAATGATACCGATATTCCCGAGGTTGAGCGCCATGTCTTCCTTCGCTCCTAATTCTTCATATATTTTCTGGGCTTTCCAATAATAGTCCAAAGCTTTATCGCCTTCCCCGGTCTGCAGGTAAATATTCCCTATGTTCCCCAATTGTATCCCCGCGCGGTTCTTGTCGTTTAATTCTTCCGCTATCTTCAGTGTTCTCAGGTAATAATCGAGTGACTTCTCAAAATCGCCCTGAGCTTCGTAAACAAGCCCGATATTCCCATAGCGAGCCGCTATTCCTTTTTTATACTTCAGCTCTTCATCGATCTTCAGGGCCTGTAAAAAATGATCGAGCGATTTGGGATAATTGCCCGTGTTATAATAATATGTACCTAAAAACCCCAATGAATTAGCGATGCTCTGCTTCCAGTTCATCTTTTTCGAAAGCTCCAGGGCCTCAGTGGCCAATGCTAAAGTTTTTTCGGGGCTATCGTGCAAATAAGCCCATCCTAATTGATGAAGATGATCGATACGCACCGTATCGTTCTTGTCAGAAAGTAAAAGTTTATGCAAGGAATCTACCCGCGTACCTTGCCCAAAGCCAATAAATGAAAAGGAAAAAAGGGAAACGAATAGCAAACTAACCCGGATGAGCCTGACCCGCGCTATGTGGTTTGAATTCATCCCGAACATAAAATTACTTAACGCGTTTGAGTTTCATCTCTGTGGCGCTAAGCAGGGTTATCTCAAAAGTATGTTTCGTATAATGGTCATCGAAGACAGTGAGGGTCTTTTTGTCCTTCTCCAGCGCCCAGGTGCCGGTAAAAGTTTTTTCACTGACAGAGGCGGCATCCTTACATCCCGCGTTGCGGTAAAATTCCACTTTCGATTCCTCTTTGGTCTGATCAAAGGTCCAGCGCGAATAGGCGCAGTTCTTTTCAATGCAGGCGTTGGTAAAACCGGCGTCATCCTTCACAAAAGAGACCGTATCCAGTTTCACCAGTGTTTCTATTTTGGCACAGGTTACCCATTTGCCTGCTATTTTTTTGGTTGTGTTTTGCCCCAGGCATATACTGCCCACGAGTATCAACAGGATCAAAAGTGATTTTTTCATTTTCTGGTTGGATTTGATGACCAAAGTACAAAAATTATGCCCTCCCCCGAAAGGGGGTAAGCCCGAACATCAGAATTCCAATTTTTCGACGATTTTGCTTGATCAGTAGGTGGATTTGAGGCCCAAAGGGCTTCCATTTCACCCCTCTTTTGCTAAATTTGCACCTCAAACAGAAAACTATGAAGAAAAGGATCAGTTTAGCACTCGCAATCTCTTTTTTGTTCAATTTAGCCATCAAGGCCGATGAAGGCATGTGGCTGCCCATGCTCTTAGGTCAGCAGGTCTATGACGACATGGTTAAGAAGGGACTAAAACTTACCAAAGAACAACTTTACGACATCAATAAGCCCAGCGTAAAAGACGCTATTGTGATCTTCGGGGGTGGTTGCACCGCCGAGATCGTCAGCAGCCAGGGCCTGGTTTTTACCAATCACCACTGCGGGTACGGCGCTATTGCTAAAGCAAGTACCGTGGCGCATAATTATCTGCAGGACGGTTTCTGGGCCAAGAGCCTGGCCGAAGAGATCCCAAGCCCGGATGTGAATGTTCAATTCCTGGTGCGTATCGACGATGTTACCGACAAAGTGAACGAAGCGGGCAAAGGAATGGCGCCTGCCGATTTCATCAAAAAATTAAATGATATCATGGCCGAGATCGGCAGGAAGGCTACCGAGGGCACCAATTACGAAGGTCGCGTGGCTTCTTTCTTCAAAGGAAATCAGTTTTTACTTTTTGTATACGAGCGTTACAAAGATGTGCGTCTTGTGGGAACACCTCCTGAAAGCATTGGTAAATTTGGTGGAGATACCGACAACTGGGAGTGGCCCCGCCACACCGGCGACTTCTCTGTGTTCCGTGTGTATATGAGCAAAGATGGTAAGGCGGCGGATTATGCTGCTGATAACGTTCCGCTGAAACCAAAATACTTCCTGCCTGTTTCTATCAAAGGCGTGAAAGATGGTGATTTCACCATGATCTACGGATATCCCGGCGGAACTAATCGTTACGAAACTTCTTTCGGTGTGAAACTGAAAACTGAAGTAGAGAATCCCTCTTTGGTGAACCTCCGCGATGTGCGTTTGAAAATGATGATGGAGCAAATGCTGAAAGATAAAGCGGTGAAACTGCAACTATCTTCCTCTTACGCGGGCATTGCCAACTACTGGAAATTCTTCGACGGGGAGAGCAAGCAGCTTATCAAGTATGATGTGTACGGACAAAAACAAAAGGACGAAGGTGATTTCCTGAACTGGGCAAAAGGAAAACCTGAGTATGAGAAACTGTTCCAGGATTACCGTACCGCTTACGAAGCATGGGCTCCTTACGCCAAATGGCGTGTGTATATGAACGAAGGGATCATGGGTTCGCCCTTGATCAAATTTGCAGGTAACCTCGAGGCGCTTGACAAGGCTATGAGCGCCAAGGATGCCAAACCAGAAGATATCGCAAAGGCTGCAGAAAGATACAAAAAGGCACGTGAGAACTTTATCCGCGACGAGAACGTGGCTTCTGATAAGAACATACTCACCGCTGTGGTGAACATGTTCTACAACGACATCAGCAAGGAGCAATTGCCAACCGGCTTTTATAACTGGATCAATAAAAAGTACGGCGACCTGAACAATATCCACACGTTTGAGGCTTTCTCGAATGACGTGTTCAGCAATTCCATGATCCTGAATAATGATAAATGGAACGCTTTCCTGGCCAAGCCGGATACTGCTACTTTGCACAAGGACCCGGCGTACATGGTTGCAAACGCGTACAATGCCTACTTCAACGCCAATTTTTCTAAAGCTTTCAACGATTTCCAGGTGCAGAATGCGGTACTGGGAAGAACTTACCTGAAAGGTGTGATGGAAATGAACGGCACCAAAAAAATGTACCCCGATGCCAATTTTACCATGCGCACCAGCTACGGGGATGTAAAATCGTACCAGCCCCGCGATGGTATTTTGTTCAGCAGCGTTTGTACCATGAGTGGCGTTTTGCAGAAGTATAAGCCGGGCGATTACGAGTTCGACCTTCCAAAGAACCTGGTTGAACTTGCCAGGAAAAAGGATTATGGCCAGTACGTGGATAAAGCAACGAAGGACCTGATCGTATCGTTCATCACAACCAACGATATCACGGGCGGTAACTCAGGATCTCCGGTGCTGAACGCCAAAGGTGAATTGATCGGTCTTGCTTTCGATGGTAACTACGAAGCCTTAAGTCACAAAATAGCTTTTGATAAGGACCTCAACCGCACCATCTGCGTGGATGTACGTTACGTGCTCTTCGTGATCGATAAATTAGGTGGGGCTACCAACCTGATCAAGGAATTGAAGATCATGAACTAAGAATTTTTGATCTAATAAAAAAGGAGACGCTAGTCTCCTTTTTTTATGCGCAAAAGATTTTCAATGTCTAATAAGTCCTGCGGTCGCCCGGAAGCTTTCTTTGCTTCGATCAGTTTGTTGAAGTGTAAAAACTTAACGGGTACGTCTTCGATCATGGCGATCGGAGATATGCTATAGCACTCGTCATATTTTACTTGCTCAAACCCTTTGATATAGGTCATGATGTCCAACTCGAACCCGGAATTAAGTTTAAATGAACTCCATCCCGGAACGAGGTCCATAGTTTCTATCGCTTGAAAATCACCGATATCCATAGCCTTCAGGGCTGCCCTGAAATTCTTTCTGTTATCGAGTGTGTCTTTTAGCCAAAGATCAATGTCGACGGTAGTTCGGTTGTATCCATACAGATTAACGGCAAACCCACCTATCATGATATAGGACACATTGTGTTTGTTGAGTTTTCGCCAGAGATCCAGTATTTCTTCACTTAGAATATCCACGCTTATTTATTTGGGTCGGGATAAGTGATCTTCGCGTTTTTTAGCATTTTACTGATCTGTATTAAGCCCATCAAAATGCGGAACCTATCGGTATAGGTCATACTTCGTTTGTATTCCAGTTTTTCCTCCTCGGTAAGAAAGATACCTTTAGGTTTTTCCATAACACTAATTTACGAAATTTTTTTGATAATTTCTTCAAGGGTCAAATTTTCAAATTTCGAATCTTTTGTCTTAAGTGTGTACTTTTTCGAAGCCACTTCGTTCGATCCTAACACGATGGCGTAAGGAATATCTTTTTTAGTAGCGTAATCAAACTGCTTGTTCAGCTTTTTGGTGATATCGGGATAGATCTCGGCGCGAATACCTGCTTTTCTCAAAGTACTAAGCATCGCGAGTCCGTGTTGCTGTTCGGCTTCTCCCATGTGCATGAGCAAAAGTTGGGTGGTTTGAAGTTGAAAGGTTGAGGCCTGGAACAAACCTAATTCCTCCATCACATCATAGATACGGTCAATTCCAAAAGAAACCCCAACTCCGCTCATATTTGGCAGCCCGAAAATTCCGGTAAGATCATCATAGCGACCACCGCCTGTGATGCTTGGAGTAAATGTTCCCGCGTTAGCTTTTACCTCGAAGATAGCTCCGGTGTAGTAATTGAGTCCGCGCGCCAAGAAAAAATCGATTTCTAGTTTAGCTGATTTTAACTTTAGCGGAGGGGTGGGTGGTTCTTCTCCTGGACCTTGAAAAGGAGGACTTAAAATCTGAAACTGACGTATAACATTTTGCAATTCCTGAATGCCTTGTTGTCCAATTTCTGATTTTTGAAAAGTATACCAACTGCTGGAACCGATATTGCTTAATGAAGAAATGTTTAATCCAAATTTTTCATCTATGAAGGTTATTACCTCTTTTGCTTTTTCTTGCGAAATGCCTTTTTCTATAAGTTCTTTTTCTACGCCATTGGCTCCAATTTTGTCTAGTTTGTCCAATGCAATGATCACGTCCATCATCTTTGAAGAATCTATACTTAATTCCTCAATCATACCGCTGAGAATTTTGCGGTTATTGATTTTAATGATCACTGGAATGCCCAATTCAGTATAAACATCATCCATCAACTGAATAAGCTCAATCTCATTCACCAAAGAATTACTTCCTATCATATCCGCGTCGCACTGGTAAAACTCGCGGTAGCGACCTTTCTGTGGTTTATCCGCCCGCCATACAGGTTGTATCTGGAAACGTTTGAATGGAAATGTGATTTCATGCTGGTGCTGCACCACGTAACGCGCAAAAGGCACCGTAAGATCATAACGCAACGCCCTTTCGGTTAAAACGGGCGTATTTCTTGCGCCTTCAAGACTTTTTGTGAATTCTTCCTTCAATTTATCCTTCTCTTTACTCTCATGAATACGCGAGTTCAGGATCTTATAAAGCAATTGATCGCCCTCTTCGCCATATTTCCCGGTTAGCGTGGTTAAATTCTCCATAGCCGGGGTCTCTATCTGCTCAAAACCGTATAGCCTGAAATACTTTTTGATGGTTTCCAGGATATAATTGCGGCGGACCATAGTGGCGGGCGAAAAATCGCGGGTCCCGGCGGGTATAGAGGGCTTGCTCATAATTCATGCAAATTTAGCATAAATCCGCAGGTTTTACGTTGGGTCTAAATAGCTATATTTGACAAACTTAAAGTATGAAGTTATTAGCAGGAAAAACAGCAATTATAACCGGTGCCTCCCGTGGCATTGGTCACGGTATTGCCCTGGCTTTTGCCAAAGAAGGGGCCAATGTAGCATTTACGTACCTGAGCTCGGAAGAGAAGGCTAAAGTCCTCGAAGCTGAGCTTGCCGCTCACGGCGTAAAAGCCAAAGGCTATAAAAGCGACGCAGCCGATCACAAGGCCGCCGAAGAGCTTGTGAACGCGGTGGTTGCTGAGTTCGGCACAGTAGATGTTTTAGTGAATAACGCCGGCATTACCCGCGATACCTTGTTGATGCGTATGAGCGAGCAGCAATGGGACGAGATCATGAGCGCCAACTTAAAATCGGTGTTCAACCTTACCAAGGCGGTGATCAAACCCATGTTGAAAGCAAAAAGCGGTTCTATCATCAACATGAGTTCTGTTGTTGGAGTGAAAGGAAATGCCGGACAAAGTAATTATGCGGCCTCTAAAGCAGGTATCATAGGTTTTACTAAATCAGTGGCGCTTGAGTTGGGTTCGCGCAATATACGCAGCAACGCCATCGCCCCGGGTTTCATTGAGACCGAGATGACCGCTGTGTTAGATCCTAAGGTTGTACAAAGCTGGAGGGATGGAATTCCTTTGAAACGCGGCGGTACAGTGGATGATGTCGCCAACGCGACCTTGTTCCTGGCTAGCGATATGAGTAAATACATCACCGGTCAATGCATCAACGTTTGTGGTGGAATGCTTACTTAAGTCAAAAGTGATAAGTCAAAAGTTAAAAGAGATCGACCCTGTATTCTTTGCGCCGCTTTGTGCCTTTGCGCCTTTGTGGCTAACCTTCGTAAGTCAATAGGAAGTGAGTATTATAACTGAGTATCCTTTATGGTTCATTATCTTTTGCCTCGGGGCCGGGCTGGGATTTTCCTATCTTCTTTATCGTAAACGCAATGCCGAAGTAAAGAACTGGGTGCACTACCTGCTTTTTGTTTCTCGCTTTGTCATTGTTTCTACACTTTGTTTCTTTTTGCTTAACCCGCTTATTAAAAGTACTTCTTCGTATACCGAGAAACCCATTGTGGTTATCGCGGCCGACAATTCCGCGTCTATCGGCAGGAGTAAAGATTCGCTTTTCTATAAGGGTGAGTTTAAAAAGCAATTGCAGCGTTTGAATGAAGCTTTGGGCGAAAAATATGAAATAAAGTTCGTGCGTTTCTCGGATGGAGTGGAAGAAGACTCCGCTCTGAATTATTCAGGGAAAGAAACCAATATCTCTGCCGTGTTGGCGGATATCAGAAGCAATTACGAAGGAAAGAACCTCGGAGCGGTGATCCTGGCCAGCGACGGACTTTACAATACCGGCAATAACCCTGTTTATGAAGTAGAGAAGAATAATTTTCCGGTCTACACCATTGCTTTGGGTGATACGCTTTTGCAGAAGGACGCGCTCATTAAGAAGATCTCGCACAACCAAACCGCTTATATTGGTAATCAATTCCCGGTAGAGGTCCAGGTGCAGGCAAGCGATCTGAAAGGAAAGGATGCTATTGTCAGTATCTCGCAGGGAGGGAAGAAACTGGGCGAACAGAACATTAAATACACTTCTTCCAACCATAGCGCCGCCCTGAATTTTTTACTTACTGCGGATAAAGCCGGCCTGCAACGTTATGAGGTCAATGTCTCGGTTGTTGATGGTGAGCTGAATAAGAGCAATAACAACATGCCGTTCGTGGTTGACGTTATAGATAAACGCGAGAAGGTGTTGATCCTGGCCAACGCTCCGCATCCCGATATCAATGCCTTGAAACAGGCCATTGAAGGAAATCAAAGCTACGAAGTAGAAGTAAAGCTGTCTGAGAATTTCGTCGCTTCATTTAAGCCGTATAGTCTGGTTGTCCTTCACCAGATCGATCTCAGGAACCCGGTAACGAAACGACTTCAATCTGAAATAAGCACGCACAAAACCTCTACCTTGCAGTTTTCAAGAACTGATCTCTGGGCTTTTCCCGGACTCCGCCTGAGCGGAATTTCTTCACGCGCTAACGACGCCGAACCTGTTTTGAACCCCGGCTTTGCTTTGTTTGGCGTGAGCAATGAACTGAAGAATTACGTTAAGGAATTTCCGGCAGTGAATTCCCCACTCGCCACTTACAAATTAGCAACAGGAGCTTCTTCGCTGCTTAATCAACAGATCGGACAGGTTCAGACCGAGAATCCTATGCTGGTTTTTTCGGATGAAGGAGGGCAGAAGTCGGCTTTGTTTGTAGGTGATGGACTGTGGCGCTGGAGGATGCGCGATTTTGCCGATCATGAGAACAACAATGTGTTTGATGAGCTGGTGCAGAAAACGGTGCAGTATCTTTCGGTGAAGGCGGATAAAAGTTTCTTTAGGGTTTACACAAGAAGGATCATCAACGAGAACGAGGCTATTGAATTTAACGCGGAAGTATTCAATCCAAGTTACGAATTGATCACGGCGCCGGAAGTAAACATGGTGATCACGGATGAGGCCAAGAAGCAATTCAATTATACTTTCTCGAAAAATAACAAGGGTTATCATTTGAATACCGGTAATTTCCCTCCGGGCAATTACACGTACCGCTCGCAGGTAAAGATCAATAACCAGTTGTTTGAGCAAAAGGGAGAATTCACCGTAAAGCCATTAATGGCCGAGTACACCGGATTGGTGGCTGATCACGCGCTGTTGTACACTATCAGTAAAAAGACAGGCGGACAATTGTTCTATCCCAAGCAAATGGCCGATCTGCAGAAGAAATTATTGGACAATGAGAACATCAAAACCCTGGTTCATGAGCAAAAGCAGGTGAATGACTTTATCAACCTAAAGTCTGTTTTCTTTATTTTATTGTTAATTTTAAGTGTAGAATGGTTCGTTAGAAAATACAATGGTTTGAGCTGATGAAGATCGTGACCATCATAGGGGCGAGGCCCCAGATCATTAAAGCGGCGGCATTCAGCAGGGCCATTAAGAATTCATTTGCGGATAAGATCAAGGAAGTTATCGTGCATACCGGCCAGCATTATGATGCCAATATGAGTGGTGTTTTCTTTGATGAATTGGGAATTCCTTTGCCCGATCATAACCTGAATGTTGGGAGCGGTTCTCATGGAAAACAGACTGCCGCGATGATCAGTGGTATTGAGGAAGTGCTTCTGAAAGAAAAGCCACAGGCTATCGTGCTTTACGGAGATACAAATTCTACTTTGGCCGGCGCTATTGCAGCTTCTAAGATGAATGTTCCTGTTGTACATATTGAAGCAGGACTTCGCTCTTTCAATAAGCATATGCCCGAAGAGATCAACCGTATTACCTGCGATCATGCTTCTACACTTTTATTCTCGCCAACCAAAGCGGGATATGATAACTTAGTAAAGGAAGGATTTAATTCTGAAGCCAAAGCACCTTACAACAACAATAATCCTAAGATCTATCATTGCGGCGATGTGATGTATGATAACAGTCTGTATTTTGCAAAAGTGGCTGAGGAGCGATCTAAAGTAATGGCGCAACATGGCTTAGATAAGGGAAATTTCATCCTGGCTACTATTCATCGCGACAGCAACACCGATGTTCCTGAAAGGCTCAATGCTTTGTTCTCGGCTTTGTTAGAGATACATCAAAATAACAGTATCCCGGTCATTCTTCCTTTACATCCCCGGACCAAAAAACTATTACCACAGAATTTAGATAATAAATTGCTGGACCAGATCGGTACGGCGAAGCAATTCATTATTTGCGAACCACTCTCTTTCCTCGATATGGTTCTTTTAGAGAAAAATTGCTCGCTGGTAATGACCGATAGCGGCGGCGTGCAGAAGGAAGCTTTTTATTTTGAAAAACCCTGCATCATCCTGCGTCCCGAGACCGAATGGGTGGAATTACTGGAATGCGGGGCCGCGCTTTTGGCGGATGCGAATAAGAAGAGGATATTGGATGCCCATGCGCACTTTAGTTCCGGAAACAAACTTAGCTTCCCGAAACTGTTCGGCGATGGCAAAGCCTCTGAATTCATTTGCTCGAAAATAGTAAAACATCTTTCGTAAAATGCTTTTGCTCTACGCACATAAGATCACGCCCCGCTTCAAGTATGCAGCCAATTTCTTATTAGGTGAACTCTGTGGCTTTGAATTGGGTTTTTCCAACAGTACGGGCGAATTTGCTTCTTATGACGGACCTAAATTAAGTTATTACGAAAGTTCTATAGCAAATGAGCTCAATGTGATTCCCCACGGTCTTCTTTTTGAAAAGGGAATTCGCCCGCAGAACATCGCCTTGACCAAATGGAACGATATTCCCGCTATCTTCAAGAACGCCAATCCGGAAATTGCGTTTGATGTTTTTTCTGCTACATTTTTCCTGTTGAGTCGCTACGAGGAATATTTGCCGCACATAGCCGACACCTATAACCGCTTTGAGGCTGATAGTAGCCTGGCCTTCCAGAATAAATTCCTGCACCTGCCTGTTATCAATCTTTGGGCTGCGGAACTAAAAAAGATCCTGCTCACCAAGTATCCGGCACTAAAACACAGGGAAAAGAGATACGAGTACATCTCCACCATTGACATCGATAACGCCTGGGCCTTTAAGCACAAGGGTTTTATGCGTACCGGTGGCGCGTATCTCCGCTCACTCATCCACATGGACCTGACGGACATCAAAGAAAGGGCAATGACGCTTGCCGGCCGCATGCACGATCCATACGATACCTACGATCTATTACTCGGTGTTCAGGAAGAGTTCAAGCTGAAAATGATCTATTTCATCCTGCTGGGTAATTACGGGGTGAACGATAAGAATGTCTCTGCCAATAATTTTTCTTTCCAGGCGCTCATTAAACAGTTGGCGGATTATGCAGACACAGGGATACATCCTTCTTTTGGTTCTAACGAAAGTATCAACCAGGTGAAGATAGAGGTGAGCCGACTTAGCCAGGTAACCCATAAGCCGGTCACCAAAAGTCGACAGCATTTTTTAAAACTGCATTTTCCCGAAACCTATAAGAACCTGATCAGTTGCGGCATCCTGGAAGATTATACCATGGGCTACGCTTCCCAGGTAGGATTCAGGGCCGGGGTGTGCACACCCTTTAAATGGTACGACATGGACCTGGAACAGGAAAGTCCGCTCACCGTGTATCCGTTCGCAATTATGGACGCCACGCTGCTTTATTACATGAAATTGAGCCCGCAGGAGGCCATTGCTAAATGCGGGGAGATCATCGAGCAGATCAAAAAGGTGAACGGCACCTGTATAACGGTTTGGCATAATGAGACCATCGGCAACTGGAGGCAATGGAATGGCTGGCAGGATGTTTACCGCGAGGTAGTCAAGCTGGCTGTTTAGTATTTCGGGTTATATAATTCGTGTCCTTTTTCGCTGTTCGGCCAACCCGAAGCCCCAAATAACCAACCCGAAATAATCTGCCAAAATATTCGTTATATTTGAAAGGTAAAGTACTATTGATATGATCCACATCCTTTCAGAAAAATCATCCGTTTTTAACCAGTACATCGCTGAGATTCGCGATCAAGGCATCCAGCAGGACCGCATCCGTTTTCGCCGTAACATGGAGCGGATAGGGGAGATCTTCGCTTACGAGATCTCCAAAACACTCGAGTACAAAAAAGTGATCACGTCCACCATCCTTGGCGAGGCCGAAACACCGGTGCTGGCCGAGCAACCCGTGGTGGGCACCATTCTTCGTGCAGGCTTGCCTTTGCACACGGGCCTTCTCAACATCTTTGATGGCGCGCAGAACGCATTCGTATCGGCTTACCGTCGGCATCATAAGGACAACAGTTTCGATATTCATGTGGAGTATCTTTCCACGCCTGCTTTAGAGGATAAAACTTTGATCCTATGCGATCCTATGCTGGCCACAGGTTCTTCCATGGTGCTTTCTTACAAAGCCCTTTTGACCAAGGGAACTCCAAAGCACGTGCATATAGTTGCTGTGATCGCGAGCCGGGAAGGGATCGATTATCTGCGCAAGCACCTGCCGGGTGATAATTACACGCTTTGGCTGGGAGCCGTGGATGAAGAACTTACAGCACACGCTTACATCGTTCCCGGCCTTGGCGACGCGGGCGACCTTGCCTACGGAGAAAAACTATAGTTGGTTTATACTACCTGCGGCACACTTACGTTTATTAACTGCTGATCATTAATGAGTCACTTGCAACTTTTGACCTCTAACTTTTAACGTAAAATGGACGTTCCTGATTGGGGACAAATACTGAGTGTTTTTATTGCCTGCGCCCTGAAGCCCGGAATTGTGGGCCTTCCCATGGCCACTGCCATGAACTTTTCTTTTCTGTGGACGCTTTTAGTGGGTGGCGCTGCCGGCATCTGCGGTTCATTTGTTTTTGGCTACCTGAGTGAGGAAATAGTGGCGTTGTGGGATAAGGCTATGAAAAAATTCTTCCCCAACCGTAAGAAACCTAAGACTTTCACCAGGACCAACCGTATCATTGTTAAAACCAAGAAATATTTCGGGATCACTGGGATCGCCATCATTTCTCCTTTATTCCTTTCTATTCCCCTGGGAAGTTTCGTGGCCATTCGTCTTTTTAAGGACCGCCACAAAACCGTGCTTTACATGTGTATCGCCTCGGTCGCCTGGACCGTTGTTCTGTACTTCTTCTACAACGGGGCTTTCGACGGGATCGTGAAGTTGTTTGGGTAGTGGCGCTTTGCCTACCGGAATGCCAAACACCCATTAATTACACAAAACATCAATTACTTAAATAGTTTAAAATCAGATAATTAATAATTAATTATTGGAAAAATTTGGAATTCAATTCCAAAAAATTCCATACCTTTGTAAAGTGATACAGCGGGATGCTATAGCAAAAGTGAAACAACTGGCAGGAGTCTTTAAGGCTGTTGCCGTTACCGGCGCGCGGCAATCGGGTAAGACCACCCTTGTAAAACAGGTGTTCAAAGACAAGCCCTATGTTTCACTTGAAAATCCGGTAAGCCGGCGTTACGCGCTTGAAGACCCACAGGGTTTTCTTGCCGATCACCCGAATGGCGCTATACTCGATGAAGTGCAGCGTGTACCCGAACTATTCTCCTACCTGCAGGAAGTGCTTGATGATTCAAAGAAGAAGGGGCTTTTTGTCCTTTCAGGTTCCAACAACTTTTTATTGCAGCAAAACATATCGCAAACGCTGGCCGGACGTATTGGCTATCTTAACCTTTTACCTTTTTCTTTGTCGGAACTGAAACGCGCAAAAAAGCTTCCCGCTACTGATGATGCCCTGATGCTGAAAGGGTTTTACCCGCCCGTATACGACCAAAAGATCCCGCCTGCCGACTGGTGCTCCAACTACATGCGTACCTATATTGAAAGAGATGTACGGCAATTAAAGAACATAAGCGACCTGGTTACTTTTGAGCGTTTTGTAAAGCTGCTGGCAGGCAGAAACGCGCAGGAACTGAACAACAGCGCGCTGGCCGTTGAGTGCGGTGTGGATGTAAAGACTGTGCAGGCCTGGATCGCCATACTCGAAAGCAGTTTCATCATTTACCTGCTGAAGCCCCATCACCGCAATTTTAATAAGACGCTTGTAAAGCGCCCCAAACTTTATTTTTATGATACCGCGCTGGTGTGCTGGCTGCTGGGTATTTATGATGCGAAGCAGTTGAGTACGCATTCGTCGCGCGGGGCTATCTTCGAAGGAATGGTGCTTACAGAAATGGTAAAGCGCCGCACCAATGTCGGCGCACCCGTTAACCTGTTCTATTGGAGAGATAAGACGGGCCACGAGATAGATGTGGTAGTTGACCGCGCGGGCAAACTTGTGCCGGTAGAGATAAAAAGCGGAAAGACCATCAGTTCAGAATACTTTAAGAACCTGGAATACTGGAACCGTTTAAGCGGCTCTAAACAATCGCTGGTTTTGTATGGAGGAGACCAACAACAGCAGCGAAGCTCAGGCTACGCGGTACATAACTGGCGCACACTTGCCGGGGGACTGGAAAAATTCGGTATCTAGATACTTCTCCACCCCAGGGCTTTTAAGGGGTTTGGGAGTATAAAAAAACCCGGAAATCGCTTCCCGGGTTTTTGTTTATTATTTAAGTCAAGCTTATTGCTCATCCTTAGGTTCATCTTTCTTCTTGCGGGGCTGCTTGGGCTCCTTCGCTTTGGTAATGTTCACCACCATCGTGTCTTTGGCCTTGTCGTAGTCCACTTCAATGATATCGCCTTCGCTGATCGGGTTCTTGATGATCTCTTCGGCCAGTGGATCTTCGATATACTTCTGGATCGCACGTTTCAATGGACGCGCCCCGTATTGCGGATCGTAGCCTTTTTCTTCAATGTAATCTTTGGCTACGTCGGTCAATTTGATCTGGTAACCCAAAGAGTTGATACGGCCGTACAGGCTCTTTAACTCGATATCGATGATCTTATGGATGTCTTCTTTGTTTAGCGCGTTGAACATCACCACATCGTCAATACGATTGAGGAACTCGGGAGCGAAGGCTTTCTTCAAAGCGTTCTCAATAATTCCTTTGCTGTTATCTACAATATTCTCGGTCTTAGCGGCGGTTCCAAAACCAACACCCTGGCCAAAGTCTTTCAACTGGCGGGCGCCGATGTTAGAGGTCATGATAATGATGGTATTCTTAAAGTCGATCTTACGGCCTAAGCTGTCGGTCAGCAATCCGTCATCCAATACCTGTAACAGCATATTGAACACATCCGGGTGCGCTTTCTCGATCTCGTCGAGTAACACAACCGCGTAAGGTCTGCGACGAACTTTCTCGGTCAATTGTCCGCCTTCTTCGTAACCTACGTAGCCGGGAGGCGCTCCGATAAGGCGAGTTACGGCGAATTTCTCCATATATTCGCTCATATCGATACGGATAAGCGCATCGTCGTTATCAAATAAATATTTAGAAAGGATCTTCGCTAATTGGGTTTTACCCACACCGGTAGGACCCAGGAAAATGAAGGAACCAATGGGTTTGTTCGGATCTTTGAGTCCTGCGCGGTTACGCTGAATGGCTTTCACCACTTTCTTCACCGCTTCATCCTGGCCAATTACCTTTCCTTTCAGCTCTTCGCCCATGCTAACCAGCTTGCCCGTTTCACTTTGAGAAACACGTTGTACAGGAACTCCGGTCATCATCGCAACTACTTCAGCTACGTTCTCTTCGCTCACGATAACGCGGTTGTTCTTGGTCTCTTCTTCCCAGGCTTTTTTAGCGGTTTCCAGTTGGGTGAGCAATTGTTTCTCTACGTCGCGCAGCTTGGCCGCTTCTTCGTATTTCTGGTTACGCACCACCTGGTTCTTTTGATCTTTGATATCTTCTATCTTTTGTTCGATCTCCAGGATGTTCTTCGGAACATTGATATTGGTAATATGCACACGGGAGCCGGATTCATCCAATGCGTCGATGGCTTTATCAGGCAAATGACGATCGGTGATATAGCGTTGCGTTAAGGTCACGCAGGCTTTCAGCGCCTCGGGAGTATAGGTTACATTGTGATGATCTTCGTATTTAGATTTGATATTGATGAGGATCTGCAGGGTCTCGTCGGCAGTGGCAGGCTCTACCAATACTTTCTGGAAGCGGCGCTCTAAAGCTCCGTCCTTTTCAATGTATTGACGATACTCATCCAGTGTGGTAGCACCGATACATTGTATCTCGCCGCGCGCTAAAGCCGGCTTGAACATGTTGCTGGCATCCAAAGAACCGCTCGCTCCGCCGGCACCGATAATAGTATGTATCTCGTCAATGAATAAGATCACATCCGGAGATTTCTCAAGTTCATTCATCACGGCCTTCATACGCTCTTCGAACTGTCCGCGGTATTTGGTACCTGCCACTAAAGAGGCAAGATCCAGGGTAACCACGCGTTTGTTGAAAAGTACACGCGATACTTTACGCTGTACGATGCGAAGCGCCAATCCCTCGGCAATGGCCGATTTACCTACACCGGGCTCACCGATCAGGATCGGGTTATTCTTCTTACGGCGCGAAAGGATCTGCGATACACGCTCAATTTCCTTCTCTCTTCCCACAATGGGGTCAAGTTTCCCGTCTTCGGCCATTTTGGTAAGATCCCTGCCAAAATTGTCTAAAACCGGGGTCTTGCTCTTGTTCTCGCCCTGCTTCTTTTGCTGACCCGCACCGCCCTGGGCACCGAAATTACCGGTATCAGAGTCGTCGTCATCGTCAGAAGGAGCTGCGCCTTCAATTTTATTGGGATCTTTCATGGTCTCCTCGAGCTCTGCTTTGCAGGCATCGTAATCAACCCCAAACTTCATGAGCGATTTGGTGGCTACATTATCGTTATCCTTCAATATGCAGAGCAAAAGGTGCTCGGTACCTATCTCGGCCGATTTGAAGGCTTTGGCTTCCAAATAGGTCAATTTAAGGGCTCTTTCGGCCTGTTTTAAGAGGGGAATGTTGGCCAGGTTGCTCACTTTGCGGGTTGGTACGGATATAGATTGCTCTATGTTCTTGCGCAGGTCAACGGTATTTACGTTCATGTTCTTGAGCAGTTTTATGCCCAAACCATCGCCGTCACGTATCATCCCCAGCATCAAATGCTCCAGGCCTATATAATCGTGCCCCAAACGCAATGCTTCCTCACGACTGTGATTGATCACTTCTTTTACACGGGGCGAAAATTTTGCTTCCATCAGGTTGTTTTTAGAGTATTTACGATCTACTAAGTTACAGAAATTATACCACTTTCAAAAGTACTCCTCAAATGCCGCATTCTACCCCTGGAAAGGAGTATTTTTCAACATAAAAAATGTTAATAAGTAAAGGGTCGGAATTGCTTGATTATTCGGTACTTTCGGGTGCTTAATCACCAATGAAAAAAGGCCAAAAATCAGCGAAATCACGTAGTCTAAAATCGGGCTGACAAATTAGCATATGATCGAAGTCAAAAGTCGCAGGTCAAAAGTCTAAGGTCGGCAAAAAATAAGGCTTTATCAAACCACGTAAATCAAATCAAAAATATTCAAATCGTAAATCCTAAATCGTAAATCAACCCATGTCAGACGGAGAAAAAATTATCCCCATTAACATCGAAGATGAAATGAAAACAGCCTACATCGATTATTCGATGTCGGTGATCGTATCGCGCGCCTTACCCGATGTGCGCGATGGTTTAAAGCCTGTGCACCGCCGTGTTCTATACGGAATGCTCGAGCTCGGCGTTCTTCATAATCGTCCCTATAAAAAATCAGCGCGTATCGTCGGCGAGGTATTAGGAAAGTATCACCCGCACGGTGACTCTTCAGTTTACGATACCATGGTGCGCATGGCCCAGGACTGGAGCTTGCGCTATCCATTGGTTGACGGACAAGGGAACTACGGTTCAATGGACGGAGATCCGCCCGCGGCAATGCGTTATACAGAAGCACGCCTGAGAAAAATCGCGGAAGAATTATTGGCCGACCTTGAAAAAGATACGGTTGATTTTCGCCCGAACTTCGACGACTCCTTGACCGAACCAACCGTAATGCCTTCTAAAATTCCTAACCTGCTTATTAACGGAGCATCAGGAATTGCCGTGGGAATGGCCACCAATATGGCGCCGCATAATTTATCGGAGATCGTTGACGCCTGTTGCGCTTACATTGATAATAAGGAGATCGATATAAAAAGTCTGATGACCTTTGTTAAGGCACCTGATTTTCCAACCGGCGGTATCATTTACGGTTACGAGGGAGTGCGTGAAGCGTTAGAGACAGGGCGCGGAAGGATCGTGCTTCGCGGAAAAGCCATTATTGAGCAGGTAAAAGACCGTGAGCGTATTGTGGTGAATGAGATCCCGTACCAGCTCAACAAGGCGGAGATGATCAAGCGCCAGTGGGAACTGTGCGAAGAGAAAAAGATCGAAGGCATATCCGAGATACGCGATGAAAGCGACCGCGACGGAATGCGCATCGTTTATGAATTGAAGCGCGACGCCATATCAAACGTAGTATTAAATAATTTATACAAGTACTCTCCTCTACAAACTTCATTCTCAGTAAATAACATCGCCCTGGTGGCTGGCCGCCCGATGATGCTGAACCTGAAGGACCAGATCGGTCATTTCGTTGAGTTCAGGCATGAAGTGGTGGTGCGTCGTACAAAATTCGATCTTACACAGGCCGAAAAACGCGCGCACATTTTAGCGGGTTTGATCGTGGCGGTGAACAACATCGACGAGGTGATCAAGATCATCCGCGACAGTGAAACCCCCGATACGGCACGTACCGACCTGATGAGCAAGTTCAGCTTATCAGAAGTACAGGCCCGCGCCGTGCTGGATATGCGTTTACGCGCGCTTACCGGACTGGAGATCGATAAATTATTAGAGGAATACGAAGAGCTGATGAAGCACATCGATTTCCTGAAGAACATATTGAGCGATGAGACCCTTCGTTTCAAGATCATCAAGGACGAATTACTGGAAGTAAAAGAAAAATACGGCGACGCCCGCCGCACCGAGATCGTTTACAGCGGGGACGATATCCGCATGGAAGATATGATCGCCGAAGAAGACGTGGTGGTTACCATTTCTCACCTGGGCTATATCAAACGTACTTCGCTGAATGAATATAAGGCGCAGAACAGGGGAGGACGCGGATCACGCGGCTCTTCTACGCGCGAGGAGGATTTCATCGAGCACATGTTCATTGCCAATACGCACGCTTACCTGTTACTGTTCACAAGACAGGGCCGCTGCTTCTGGCTGAAGACCTACGAAATTCCGGAAGGAAACAAAACAAGCAAAGGCCGCGCTATTCAAAATATCATCAGCATTCCGCCCGATGATAAAGTGATGGCTTACATTAACGTAAAAACACTCGAGGAAGAAGAATACATCAATAACAACTTCATTGTACTTTGTACAAAAGAAGGTGTGATCAAGAAAACCACGGTGGAGGCTTACTCGCGTCCGCGTGCCAATGGTATCAACGCGATCACCATTCGCGAAGGTGATGAGCTTTTAGAAGCTGCATTGACCAACGGAAGTAACGAGATCATGCTGGCCACTAAATTCGGCAAGGTTTGTCGCTTTAACGAAGCCAAAGTACGTCCAATGGGACGTAACGCTTCGGGAGTTCGCGGCATCGATCTTGATGATGAAGAAGGAGGAAGCAAGAACGAGGTTATTGGTATGATCTGCCTGAGCGATATGACCGCCAACGTGCTTGTCGTTTCTGAGAAAGGTTACGGTAAACGGAGCGATATCGAAGAATACCGTGTTACCAACCGCGGGGGGAAAGGCGTGAAGACGATCAATATCACTGATAAAACAGGAAGCCTGGTTGCTATCAAAACCGTTACCGATAATAATGATCTGATGATCATCACCAAGAACGGTATCACCATCCGCATGCGGGTGAAAGACCTGCGCGTGATGGGCCGTGCTACACAAGGTGTGCGTTTGATCAACATTGATGAGGGAGACGAGATCGGCGCGGTTACTAAAGTAGATCATGATGAGGACGCTGATGACGTTGCGGAGGTGGTTGAAAACCCATCACCGGAAACACCGGAAGCTACCCCGGAAGATACCGGCGACAAAACAGAATAGAGCTCTGGGCTAACTACTTAGAACGAAAAGGGTATATTTGGCAAAGTAATTGATAAACAGAAAAAAACAGTATATGAAAGTAATTTTAAAGACCCTTGCAATACTGGCCGTTCCTACCATGTTGACGGCACAGAGCGCCAAGGTGCAAACCGCGTGGCGCCAGCTGCAGGATTATGAATCCAGCAAAGACGTTTCTTCTTTGATGAAAGCGAAGGAAGCCATCGACCTGGCTACCACGAACGATGATACCAAGGAGAAAGCAAAGACCTGGGTGTACCGTGCCAAGATCTATTATGCCTTGTTCCGTAACGCTTTGGAGCAGGAAGAAAAAAAGCTTGCTTCTACCATCAGTGATAAAAATGAGCGTGTAACCAAAGCATATGGAAACGTTTCTACAGCCGATTACGAAGAGGCCGGAAAAGCCATGGAGAAAGCCGTGAACTACGATAAGGATCAAGCCTACCAGCAGGATTACGGAATTGTGGGCATGCAGATGATGGGTGACGTAAATAACCTTGCTGTAGGTAAATACAACGTTGGAAAGTATCTTGAGGCAGCGGAGTATTTCGAAGCCTCTTATTTCACTACCAAAATGATGGGAAATGGGAAGAAAGATACCGCTTCTTTGACCAACGCTCTGGTTTGCGCTCAGAAAGCGAAAGACCAGGCCAAGATCAAAGAATACAACGAGAAGATGATCACCGAAAAAGTAGCGACTGCTTATAACTACAATAGTCTTTACGATTGCAAAATGGCTTTGAAAGATTCTGTTGGAGCTTTAACGGCTTTAAAAGATGGTCGCGCTGCGTTTCCGAACGATGCCGATCTTTTGAATCGCGAGACCGAGTACTATCTCATAAGGGGTAAAGACACTGAAGCTTTGGCAAACCTCGATAAAGCTATTGAAAAGCAACCTACCGTAGGTGTACTTTGGTTGGCACGCGGAAGTCTTTATGATAAACAAGCCAACCCGGTTGACGCGGCCCGCAAAGAGCTTCCAAAACCCAAGAACTTTGATGAGTTAATGGGTAAGGCGGAGACCAATTACAAAAAAGCTACCGAACTCGACCCCAAGAATGCCGATGCCTGGTATAACCTGGGTGCTTTATATAACAACTGGGGTGGCGTTGAAAGCAAACGTTGCGACGATCTTGTGAAACAAGCCACCAAACTGAAAGAATGTGAAGCACTGGCAACCGACCGTTTCAATAAAGCGATCCCCGCGTTGGAGAAAGCCCTTGAAATGCATCCCGGCGACCGAAGCATCATGGTGCCTTTGCGTAAACTTTACCTCCTTACCAACCAAAGCGACAAAGCTCAGAAGATGAGCGATGCCATGAACAAGAAATAAACCTGTAAGCAAAAGTAAAACACTTATAAGTGTAAAAGTCCCGCCCCGCGCGGGACTTTTCTATTTTTGCCTTGTTATTGAACCGTGGTACTTAACACCGCGCTGTTTAAAACCTCCTCCCCGCAACAAATAAGGGGCTTTAGCGTTAAACTACCTTAGCAACAAAAACCAGCATGCTTTTACTGCAAATAACACCACCGACTGCCGCCACGGTAGCCGCCGCAACCGATACTTTAAGCAACGTAGCAACCAATACACTCACTACAGCCGCAACGGTGCCAACCGAGGACAGTTTTAACCTCCTGAGTTTGGTGATGAAAGGTGGGCCAATGATGATCCCTATGGGATTGCTTTTTCTGATGAGTATTTACGTATTGATAGAGCGCCTGATCACTATCACTAAAGCTTCCCGCAAGAACGATGGATTGATCCCGGGCCTTCATGGATTGATCAAGCAGGGAAATATCCAGTCGGCCCAGGCCATGTGCGCGGGGCAGGGAAGCCCTGAAGGATTTATGCTCGAAAAAGGCGTAAGTCGTATAGGCCAGCCCATGAACGAGATCCGTGAGGCCATGAACGAGGCGGCTTCTGTTCAGCTAGGAAAACTGGAGCGCTTTATGAGCATTTTAAATATCACAGGCCGTATCGCTCCCATGTTCGGGTTTATCGGTACCATCATCGGGGTTGTTAAGATATTTTATGATATTGCCCTGGCCGGCGAGGTACAGATCAGCGTTATTTCAACCGGTCTTTATGAAAAAATGATCTCTTCTGCATCAGGATTGGTAGTGGGAGTTCTGGCCTTTGTGGCCTACCACTGGTTGAGCGCGAAGATAGATAAGCTGGCACGCCGTATGGAAGAAAGTAAAATGAGGTTTCTGGATATACTGAACGAACCCAGTCACTAATTGTAGAAATTTTAGAGTTGGTGAATTCTAGATTGAAGCAGCTAAAAATCAAAAATTCAAAAACTCAACAAATCAAAAATTCAAAATGAGAGGATCAGCATTTAGACGCGGGCACCGCGAAGCAGAAGTAAGCACAGATTCGTTGAACGATATCATGTTCTTCCTGCTTCTGTTTTTCCTTATTCTTTCCACCATGGTCAGCCCCAACGCCATTAAGATCAACCTTGCCAGTGGGAAGAACCGTAAGGAAATACCCAAGGATAATAAACCGGTGCACCTGGCCGTTACTAATGATAGAAAATACTTTGTAGATAATAAAGAGGTTGCTTTGAACGATGTGGAGTCAGTGATAGCGCAGAAGATCGTAGGAATGGCTGAACCCAGCCTGGTGATGCATTTGGACAAAGACCTTAGTATCCAGGACGAAGTGGATATTCTGCAAATATGCGACCGCTTAAAGCTAAAACCGATCCTGGCAACAAAACCCGCTAATTAGGTGAAGGAAGGATCAGTGAAAGTGAAAAACGTTTTATTATGACAGGCATAGCACAACAAAATACCGACGAGAAAAAAGACAGGCTTATTGCCGCGGGCATCACTTTGGGTATTGGCGGGCTTATCTTATTGGTATTGATCTTTTGGGTGATCGTCACACCAATTCCGCCATTCCCGGAAATAGCCGGTAATGAAGGCCAGGAAATTAATTTCGGTATTTATAATGCAGGAACGGGGAATATTGAAGGGCCGGGTATCGGTGAAGCTACGAGTGTAGTTGCTGAAAGCAAGCCAACCCCGACCGAGGAAGCGGCGACCAAGGAAGAAGATTTTAAGAATGGAGAGCAGGTTCTGGAAAGTAACGACAATAAGCCCAAAGTAAAAGAAAACACAACGGTTATCACCCCGGTTAAACCAACCAAAGATCCGAAAAAAGAGGATGACAAAAGCGCCTCAAACCTGTTGAACGCGTATACAAAGAACAAGAACAACAGCCAAAGCGGAGGCGATGGCAACAGCGGCCACGCCGGTAATGAAGGAAGTCCTGATGGCAACCCCAATACCGATGGAAAAGGAGGAAAGGGTAACGAAGATGGCGACGGAACAGTTCCGGGTAAAGACGGTATAGGCGGCATAGGCGGAAGAAAAGTGGTTGTTTACCCGCCCAGGGTTAGTGACAGCCATGAAGAAGGTATTGTGGTTGTATATATAACGATTGATAAGAACGGAAACGTGATCGACGCCGTGGAAGGAAAGGGCACAAATACATCCAGCGCCACGTTAAAGTCAAAAGCAAGGCAATCTGCCAAGATGGCTAAGTTCTCCCCTTCCAATAAGGAGATACAGAAGACCACCATTACGTATTTCTTCTCGTTCTAAACTTTAAACTTCAGGATATTCTTTTTGAACCAAAGCTCATAGGCCGGGTCTATGAATTCCACGTGTCCCATTTGCACATCGATGATCTCGCGCTTTAACAGAGTTTCTTTGATCTTGCTTACGTTGGCTGAGGTTCCGAGATTGAATTTTTGGATAACATCTACCGAACTTAAAGAAGTGGCGCCGCTGGCTACAGCCTTGAGAAAGTTCAGCTGCGTATGGCTCAGGTCTTCCGTATCCTTGAAATAAAGAATGGCGTTCTGGTTGAGAAGATCTTCCGTGGCTTTATGTATCTCTTTGGCACTTGTTTTTTTATCGGTGCTTATCCAGGTTAGGTGAGCCAATTGCTGTACGTAGTACGGATGACATTTTACCGCCTGCGCGATAGAAGCCGCCAGTTCTTCGGTAATGTGCTTTTTGGTCTTTTCAAAGGCGTTCCTGATGTATCTCACCCAGTATTTCTCCTGTATCTTGGGCAGGTACATCATTTCTCCAAATTTGTAAAAAGGCATGGATTGGCTCTCGAAGAGCGACATCATCATGTGCTGTTTGCTTCCGTACAGGCAATAGGTAACGTGGCGCTGGTGCTGCCAGGCGCTGCGCAAACGTTTTTGAAAGAGAAGCGGGTCATCGAAGATGGCGGTGTTCTGAAACTCATCGATGCAGATGATCATCTTTATTTTCTTTTCTTTGGCTATCTTTTCGGGTAATTGCAGGATCTCGTTGTAGTTCTTCTGCAGGTCAGACCATTCCAGCGACATTTCCAGATCCTGCATGGGCGCTACGCCGATCGAAAATTTGGGGCTTACCTGCTTCAGGTATTTTTTGGCGGTCTCTATCCAGCCTTCCACTTTGCTGGAGGTAGCTTTGATGATGGCGGTTGAGAACTGGATATAAAACTCTTCTTCATTGCGCACGGGAAAAAGATCAAGCGTTACCACTACCGTCTTTTGACTGTTTACCTGGCGCGCCACTTTTTCCACGAGCGATGATTTTCCCCAGCGGCGGGGCGATATCAATACGGTATTGATACCGTGCTCAAAGTTGGCGCGCAGCCGTTTGGCATCTTCCTCGCGGTTGGTAAAATGCCCGTCACGAACCGTTTTGCCGAATGAAAAGGGCGTGATAATGTCCATACCCCCAAAGATACAAAACTAACCTTGAAGTAACTAACCATTTGGTAACTAACCAATCAGTTAGTTTTCATTGAATTGATAAACAATTAGTTAAGTTGAATTTGAGTAGGAATAATAAACGGGCTGTATCCACGCTATATACGTCAAACCAGGCAAGCCGGCCATGAAGTATTTTTTTACATACTCTGTGTTTTGGCTATTGGCATGAAAGCGCAGGACCTGCAGCCGGACGAGAATAACGCGCTGATGAACCTTAAGCTCAAATGCATCGAGGGCGGTGTTTTCTCCAGCCAGGAAGTGATCATTAAGAACGTAGGCACCGGTTCGGTCATCAAAGCTGTATCTGGCGCTGACGGCAAGGCTTTGGCAGATCTATATGAGTTGATTAGACGGTTCTAACAACAACTCATCCTTTTTTGAGAGTAACTCAGCGCGGAAAACATTTCCGCGCGAATGGGCTGATTTATTCAGTCGGAATTACAATTTGACTTTTTTCAGGATGGACCGGGTCATACTTGATATTTAATTTCTGAGATGTATTTGCAAACAATAAATGAATAAATTTTAAATTTTTAACGCCACTTGGAATTTTGTCAACTCCATAATATATTTTATTAATAACCCAATAGGAATAATTAATTTCATACCCTTCTGTAACTGTCTTATTTCCTGTTCTGCCTTGTGAGAGTTGTTCTATTGGCTTTGATGAAATATAATCACCGGTTGTAATTATTGTAAGATTTCTTCCATTCAAATCTCTTATCCAATCAGATAAATCGAGAAAAATTAATCCTAGCACTGAACAACAAAGTAGAACTATTGCAAAGATTCTTATTGATTTCCAGTCCCAAGCCGCCCATATTGGTACTTTGTTCATTGCGTTGGCTGGTATTAATTTCCTCCAAGCCTAAACCCCAACTTCGGCCTGTCGTCTGTATTCTCGTTGCTCAGGTGTTTTACGTCTTCTAAAGTAAGTGTGGCAAGGTCTTTAGGCGTGCGGGTCGCAGCGTCCATACCTGCCATGCGAAGGTTCTGGTGTTTTACAGCGTCTCCTACGATCTGGCGGACGGTACGCGCGTTTCCAAAGAACTTATCGCGGTTATCGAACAGGTAGTTCAAATGACCCTTTAAATGTGCTGTAGCGGCATCATCGGGAGCAAGGCCTTCCTTCTTGAAGAGACCCGTTGCTATCTCCCAAAGTTGCTCGGGGCTATAATCCACGAAACGATACACTTTATCAAAACGCGATTTCAAACCGGGGTTCATTTCAATAAAGCGACTCATATTATCGGAGTAGCCGGCGGCTATCACGGCAAATTTGCCGCGGTTGTCTTCCATGCGTTTCAGAAGAACTTCAATTGCCTCCTTGCCAAAATCATTTCCTCCGCCTTCGCTTAAAGCATAGGCCTCGTCAATGAACAGCACGCCGCCCATGGCGTCGTCGATGATGGCTTTTGTTTTAACGGCGGTTTGACCTACATAGCCGGCCACCAAACCTTCGCGGTCGGTCTCCACCAAATGTCCGCGCTCAATGATGCCCAATGATTTGTAAATATTGGCCACAATACGCGCCACGGTGGTTTTTCCTGTACCGGGGTTGCCCGTAAATACAGAATGCAGCGAGAATTTATTGATCACATCCTTGCCGGTCTCGTTATAGAACTTGATGAGCTTCACCAGCTCGCTCACTTCCTGCTTGATGTTATCCAAACCGGTCAAAGCATTCAGTTCCGCTAAAGCGCTGGCTAAATGTTTGTCGTTTATCTTTAAATGCAGTTTCTTGCCCTCGGCGTGGGTGAACACACTCTTCATATCCTCCAGCGTAATGGTCTGCAATTCTTCGTTGCTCAAATTATTGATGTCGGGATGCTTCATAAGCCTGGAGCCCATGTTCATCTTACTTTCATCCACCACGGCGTTCACATAACGCGCGTTACCAAAACTTTCGTCGCGGCGACGATACACGTTGATCAGTTCTTCCTTCAGCATGTTCTCCGCGTCGGGTGAGAATTTAACTTCCTTGTTGCTTGCGGCCAATTGCGCGATGGCAAAAAGTTCTTCCGGCAAATAATCATCAAAGTGGAAATAATTGCTGAAACGCGATTTCAATCCCGGGTTCGAATCCACAAAGGTCTCCATCTGCTTGGGATAACCCGCGCAAATGATGGCGATATCTCCAACGCCGTCACTCATTTCTTTCAAAAGAACTTCTATAGCTTCTTTTCCAAAATCTTTGCTGTCATCGTCGCCACGCGCTAAGGCATAAGCCTCATCAATAAAAAGAATTCCTCCGCGTGCCTGATCGATCATTTTTTTTGTCTTAGGCGCTGTCTGCCCAATGAACTCACCAATTAAACCGGCGCGGTCCGCTTCAATAACATGGCCTTTGCTCAGCATGCCCATCTTTTTGTAGATCTTCCCCAGCATTTTCACAACGGTGGTCTTTCCTGTTCCAGGGTTACCGGTAAACACGCCATGCAGGCTCATGTTGCCCGAATCATGGAAACCTTTTTCTTTGCGCAGCTTAGAGAAGTTCAGGAAGGTGATGTTCTCCTGGATATCCTTCTTCACACTTTCTAGACCAACCAGCGTATTTAATTCCTCGAGCAATTGCTCCAGGGTCTTTTCGTCGGTGTTATTATCTTTCCCCGTAGCTCCGGTTTGCGTGCCGGCATTGTTAGCCATGGCCAGCACCTGGTCGTGTGCAGTAATAAGCGCGGGAATTCCTTCCACCTCTTCGGCTCCGCAATCAAAAGTTACGGCCCCAACCAGCACATCCATGAACACAACCTCCAGGGTGTATTTGTCATCTGCCCAGGAACCCGCAATATCGTGCCCCCAACCCACATCAAAGGTGTAGCAGTAATCCTGCCGGTTGGCATCAATGAACCCGGTGCGCGAGGTTTGTGCCTTGTGCTGACCGGCGTCGTCGTAATAATTGAAAATGATCTCGTAGCGGTAATCCAACTGGGTGATGTTCTTAACGTCCATCTCAAGCCAGAGGTACTGCGTGTTCTTTCCGTTTATTTTGGTGAGATACTTACGTTTTTCCTTGGCGGTCTTCCAGCCATCGGTGGCGCCTGTAAATAATTTAATGTGATTGATGGTGAAGTAGGGGTTCGAACCGCGCTGCACCAGTCCTACATCGTTCACATAGAACACCTGGCTGCCGGCCAATTGCCCGTCGATATGCGCTTCCCACTGGTAGTGACCTTTTTTCCAGAAAGCTCCCGCGGTTGCATTGCCCCAGCCATCGCGCAGAAAAAAGATATTGTCTTCCTTGCTGATCTTGTGTGTAGAGGGCAGGTTGCAGAGCTCTGTTTTTTTTGTTCCTTCTATCTGCACGCATTTCAATTCTATATTGCAGTTCCAGTCTTCTTCATCAAATAATTTATTGTAGAACGCGAGCTCCACGCGGATATAGGTGGTCTCCGCTTTTTCAAAAACGGTGCGGTAACGCTTGGTTGCATTGGCCATCCATTCGTCGGAAGAGTAAATGTTAAGGCTCTTGAATTTGTATTTCTTATCCATCGGTAACATGATGCTTTCTTAAGGGTTAAACACCCTTAAAATTAAGAAAATTCAGGAAGGAAAAAAGGATAATTTATGAGCTATTTTTTACGTGTTTACACGTATTTTTTGGCTAGAACCAATGATATTTATCGCCGAATGAAAGAATAGAATGGCGGCGTTTGGGGTCTTTGACCAGGTTGGCCAGGTTCATTTTGAGACCGAGGCCATACACTACATCGCTTATTCCTGCGCCTACATCGGTATTTGATAAGCGAAATATAAACTCGCCATATCCACTTATGGGCCCGTAGACCTTGATCTCGGCCCCCATCCCGATCTTGGCGCCATAATACCACGATTCATAGACCTTATTGGCCGGGGCGTTGAGCTTGAATTGATTGTAATCTACAAGACCCGTATAAAAACCGTTCCAGTATTGTGCAGACGCACCCATGATGAAATAAGCAATGTTACGTTTATCCATGAAATGCATCATGAAATGCGCGTCAAGGTCGTAAAAGTTGTTCCTTACATTGAGCCAGGTGGGTTGTATATTTACGGAGCTTACCGTTGAAAAACAGGCCGCCACGCGAAAGGTCTCGCTGGGCTGGAACATCAAGCGAAATCCTTTACCGGTAAAGTACGTATTCTCCTGCGCGTTCTTGTAATAATTAAGACTGGTCTTAATGAAACCTGCTCCAACAGAAAGAATACGGGTCTTTTGAATGCTGTCTTTTTTTGCAGGCGGGTTCGTGTGCACCGCAAAGGCCAAAGATCCGGTAAACAGAAAGGCTATGAAAAACAACTTCCGCATTACATTAAAGGTACAAAAAATAAACGAGTTAAAAAAACACCCTTTTCGGGGGATTTATTCCACGTAAAGCACCAGGCCCTTTAGGTATTCTCCCTCCGGAAAATTGGGTGTAAGCGGATGATCGGCGGGTTGTTGCAGGTAATGCAGGATGCGGGTCTTTCTTCTTGATTCAAAGGCCGCCGCGTTTATAGTATTATAGAAAAGATTGCGGTCTATAACGCCGGAACAGGAAAATGTAAATAACAAACCGCCTTCTTTGATCTGCTTCAGGGCGGCAATATTCAGATTCTTGTAACCGATCACAGCGTTATGCTTCACATCCCTGCTTTTTGCAAAGGCCGGAGGGTCGAGAATGATCACATCATAAGCGTCTTTCTTGTCTTTCAAAAA
This sequence comes from uncultured Flavobacteriaceae bacterium, assembly GCA_964387075.1. Classification (GTDB taxonomy): domain Bacteria; phylum Bacteroidota; class Bacteroidia; order B-17B0; family Aurantibacillaceae; genus PALSA-968. The sequence continues at coordinate 388,389 of CAYLVB010000001.1, read as the reverse complement.
ATCAAAGGTATCGTCCGTAAAACTGGTATGGTTATTTACCTTGTTGAGGGCAATGTTGCGATCAGTAAGCTCCATGGCCACGGCCGACGAATCCACCGAATGCACAGAAGCCGCTCCTGCAACTCCCGAAAAGACCGAAAAACCTCCCGTATAGCAGAAAGTATTTAAAACATGTTTACCCCTGGAATAATGCGCCAGCAATTTCCTGTTCTCGCGCTGGTCAATAAAAAAACCGGTCTTCTGGCCTTTTTCCCAATCTACATAGAACTCGTGACCATATTCCTTTACGATCGTATTGCCCGCGCTCCCCAGCATGCATTTATTCTCCACTCCCTGCGCGTAGTTCTTGGGCAGAGCTTCTTTACTTTTATCGTAGATCGTTTGCAAAGCATTACCATAAACAGCTTTCAAAGCGTTACAGATGTGCTCAATGTTGCGGTGCATGCCTACACTGTGACATTGAATTACAAGATGTCCGTTATAGTGATCAATGATCAAGCCCGGTAATCCATCACCTTCGCCGAAGATCAATCGGTAAACGTTCGTCTCGGTACTTGTTGCAAGCCCCAGGAATTTGCGGTAGTCGTAAGCCTTTTGGATCTTGTTCTTCCAGAAAGTATCGTCAATGCTCTCCTGCTCAAAAGTAAGCATGCGCACGGAGATGCTCGCGTCGCTGTAATGACCAATACCTATGAATTTTTTCTCGGCTGAAATGACCTCCACAAGATCGCCATCCTTTAAATGGGCATCTTTTATTTTGATGGCGCCCGAGAACACCCAGGGGTGAAATCGCATCAGCGAAATGTCTTTTCCTTTATGTAAATAGATCTCTGTCATTCTTTTTTCTTTGATTGTAAAATAGACGTATCACTAGTCACCAATCACTAATCACGGCTGTTTAGCCATGTATGGTCTCTCCCTTCCCGTAACTTTTCACTAATTCAGCTTCAAAATCCAGCCATTCCTTCCAGCGCTTTTCAACGTCTTCTCCTTCGGCATATTTACGTGCGAACCCAATAAACGTAGTGTAATGTGTCGCCTCGCTGATCATCAATTCCCTGTAAAAGGAGCGAAGATCTGCATCATTCACCTGCTCACTTAGTATCTTGAAGCGTTCGCAGCTTCGGGCCTCTATCATTGCTGAAAAAAGCAGGCGGTCTACCAAAACGATGGAGCGTTTGTGCCCGGTACGCATGAATTTATACAGTTCATTCACGTATTCATCCTTGCGCTCTCTTCCAAAGATAAGCCCCCGTTCTTTGATCTTGCGGTGAACCATTTCAAAGTGTGTAAGCTCTTCTTTGGCAAGGGCCAAAAGTTCGTCCACCAGGTCGGTATGCTCAGGATATTTAACAATGATGGAAATAGCGTTACTAGCCGCTTTCTGCTCGCAGTAAGCATGGTCGGTCAATATTTCGGCAATATTGCGCTCAACAATGTTTACCCAATTGGGGTCGGTGGGAAGTTTTAGGCCAAGCATGGAAAGTTTAAAGTTAAAAGTTTAAAGTTAAAAGGTTGCCTGGTTATTTTTTGTTGAAGATAGAATCCGGAATAGCGACACTTGTTTTCAAATTCAAATATTCCTCTTTCTGCTCCAGCTTGCCGTTCTTGGTGGCCGAAACTTTTGTCTCTGTAAAACCTTTGCAGGTCTTTTTAAAGGAATCGAACTGGATCTCGAGGATATCGCCTTCGCTGAACTTTGTTTTGATCTTTACCACTTTCAGGTCTTTTTTGTCTACCCAAACCTGCTGGGTTTGGTCTTTTGACCCAACTACCCAGAATGAGTTCTTGTTTATATTCACCAGTGTCACCGCATCGAGGTCGTAGCCCAGTCTTTCGAGCCGCGCAACCACCGAATCGAAAGGACGGTAATACATGCCGCCCAACAAAAGCAGCAGGTCGTTCTCGTCGCGGTATTTCTTCACCATTTTGTGCCCGCGGTAATTAAACGCCGAATCGTTCTTAAAGATCACACCATCGCCACCGAACTTCTTTCCGAAGTCGATGCGGAACTTATCGGGATACAAGATCCACTCGTACCAATACATGGTGTCGGTAACGGCTCCGCTGGTATCGAAGCGGGTGGTCTTTTGATCGAAGGTGAGGGTCTGGCAATAATTATTGGCATACTTTTTATGCATAGCCTTTAGGAGCTCTTCACCATTGCCGTATTGGCCAAAAGCAGAAATTGAGGCAAAAGTGAGTAAAAACAGTAATTTTTTCATATAAAAAGAACCAAATGTTTAACTTTATCCACACAAAAATAACAACAAGCAACCGAACCATGAAATTTAAACTACTCTTAATTCTCGCCCTTTTGCAGGGAGCCTTATTCGCCCAACGCGACCTGGATGACCAGGATCCCGTTTTTACCCGTGCTTTTAAAGAATATGAAGAGGGAAAATACAAAGAATCCTACGAATCTTACACCCAGTACCTGCACCGCAAGAATACCGACCACACCGCGTATTATAACCGTGCTTTGTGCAGTTATGCCATGGCCGATTACAAGGACGCGATGAGCGACTATGGAAAAGCTATCTCTTACGGACGTACTACTTACGACTCGTATTATGGGCGCGGTCTTTGCAATTTCATGCTGAAGAATTATGATGTGGCCGTGAAGGATTTCGACAGTTCGCTTGCCTTGAAGGCCGATTACAGTAAAACGCTTACTTACAAAGGAGCCTCCTTGTACAATTTAGGAAAATACGAGGAAGCGTTGAAATTACTGGATCAGTCGGTGATCATCAAATCTGATTTTGAGCCTTCATACTACTACCGCAACATGGTGAAATACTACCTGAAGGATTACAAAGGAGCGGTGGCTGATTGCAATACGGCCCTGGGATTGAAAAAATACTATGATACTTATTTCTGGCGGGGATTGAGCTATATCGAACTCGATAAATACAAAGAGGCCATCGTGGATTATGATACGGTATTGAAGGACGACCCGAAATACGCACGCGCTTATTATAACAGGGCGTTGGCCTATTATGAATTGAAGAACTACGCCCAGGCTTTGGATGATAATAACAAGAGCCTTGAACTTGACCCGGGGTTTGAAAAAGCGTATTATAACCGCGCGCTTTGCAAGTTTGAAACGGCTCAGTATAAGGAAGCCATCAAAGATTTTGACGCCGCTGCTGCGCTGAATTATAAGGATAAGAAGTTATATTGCTGGAGAGGCGCTACCTTTTACCAGATGGCCAATCTATCTTCGGCCATGGAAGATCTTAATAAAGCCATTGCAATTGATCCGAAGTACGAGACCGCTTTGTATTACCGTTGTTTGACAAAATATGACCAGAAAGATGATGCCGGCGCTATTATCGATGCTACTGCTGCATTGGTTATAAAAAAATCGGCTGATACTTACTATATGCGCGGCATCAGTAAGTTCAATACAAAGGATTACACAGGAGCTTTGGATGATCTCACCGAGTCGCTGAAATTAAAGCCGGATTACAAACTGGCCCTTTTGGAGCGCGGAATTACTTATTTCATGCTCGAAAAGGATGCGCAGGCGCAGGCGGATCTTACCACTGCTATCTCTATGGACCCTAAGTCGAAACGCGCTTATTATTATCGCGGTAAATCGAAGAAATACTCGGGCGATCTTCCCGGCTCTTGCGCCGACCTGAAGATGGCTCTGAGCCTTGGCGACGAGAAAGCCGCCGATGAAATGGCCAAGAACGGTTGTAAATAAGAATAACAAAAAAATAACAATATGCATACCATTAAATTATTTGTAGTTTTTGCGTTGGTTAGCCTTTTTAAAGGAGTGCCGGCCTCGTATGAAAAAGACCTGAAACTTACAGCAACCGTAACAAAAATGGGGGCGATGAGCGCTCGCGGTATTGTAATAGGCATCACAAATACATCCAAGAACGATCATGATATCTCGGTGCTTGACCAGGTAAAAGCAAATGATTGTCCCTTGTATGTGAGTTTCACAGCTTATATGCAGAACGGCAAAGGTAAGTGGGAAGAGCTTCCTTCTAAGTATCGCGTACCCTCAACAAAGGATTATACCGTTCCAACAAAAGCTTATACTGTAAAAGCGGGCACAAGTTATAACCTGTTCAGTATGCTGCTGGAGCCTTCAAAAATGTTCATTCTGAATGGCGTTGGCAGTATTAAAATAGTGGCGCATTACAAGTACCAGGAAGTTCGTGACGAGAATGGAAAGCATGAGAAAGTGAATGGCATTCCTTCTTTTGTATTGCATTCAGACACGGTTATTGTGAATTACACGAAGCAATAATTGCGAAGCGATTCGATCATTTCTTATCTCAACACTTCTTTGCCCGGTGTTTTGGGTAAGGAGGGTCATTTTTCTGAGCTCATTCCTGTTGGTGGCGGAAGCATCAATGAAGCCTATGCTTTTGTTTATTCGGGGATAAAATATTTTCTGAAGGTCAATAAAGCAAAAAGATTCCCGGGCATGTTTGCCATAGAGGCCAGGGGGCTTGAGCTTTTCGCAAAAGGCAAGCTAACCGTTCCGCAGGTTGTTTTCACGGGTGTTTCGGGGCAGGAGCAATTGTTGGTGCTTGAATACCTTGAGAGGAAGGGTGAAAGCCCGGAATTCTTCCACGACCTTGGAAAAGAGTTGGCCGCAATCCATCGAAATTCGAACGATCAATTTGGCCTGGAACACGCTAATTACATCGGTTCATTGCCGCAGGATAACAGTTTCAAAAGTACATGGAATGAATTCTTCGTTTGCAACCGGATAGAACCCTTGCTAAAGGACGCGATCGATTCAGGCAAATTGCCGATAACGGTAAAAAATAATTTTAATTCGCTATTCGGTAAGCTGGATGATCTTTTCCCGAAAGAAAGACCTGCTCTTTTGCATGGAGATCTTTGGAGCGGGAATAAAATGAATACGGTAAAAGGTCCGGCGATCTTTGATCCTGCGGTTTATTATGGACACAGGGAGGTGGATATTGCCATGAGTACTTTGTTTGGTGGTTTTGATCAGGAATTTTACCGGTCGTATAACGCGGAATTTCCTCTGGAAAAAGGGTGGGAGGGAAGAGTGGAGCTTTTTAATCTTTATCCGCTGCTGGTGCACGTGATCCTGTTTGGAGGAGGGTATGCCGGCGATGTAACCCGCATTATCCGGAAATTTTAATTTGGAATATTGCCTGTTCCTGTAGTAATTTTACTTCATACCGCATGGAAACCTCAACGGCCCATATCTCGCTGCATGACAAGGATGTATTGCGCGTGGAGTATAAAGCCAATGCCTACGTGGATGTAATGGAGTTTAAAGAGAACCTGGAGGCCTATCGCCGTGTTATGACGACCGATAAGGTGTATTTGCTTACCATAGCCAACGAGGGGGCGGAGCCATCGCCGGAGGTGCGAAAGATCTTCGCGTCGAAGGAACGTTCTGTCTTTAAGATAGCCGAAGCCTTTGTGCTTTCTTCTTTCGCACAACGTATCATCGCTAATTTTGTGATGAAGGTGCAAAGACCCCATCACCCGGTTAAATTCTTTAATTCTGAAGAGGAGGCCAGGGATTGGTTGTACAGCGTGCGCGCGAAGAGGAGAAAGGAATGAGAAATTCACTAGACCATGAACCAGGCCAGGGCTGCGCCGGCAATAATGCTGACCAGCTTTCCGATGTGGTAGCGGTGGTTCTTTTCGCTGCTTTCGAAAATGATGGTGGTGGCAATGTGCAGGAAAATTCCCACCACGATAGCGGTAAAGATGTTGGTAAGCTGCGTAACGGCCGGGTAAGCGTTATTGAGGGCGTTGCCGGTCAACGCTCCAAGCGGAGCCATCAGCGCGAATACAAAAAGAAAAAGAATCACCTTGTTCTTCGCGATCTGTTCATGCAAAAGCAGTCCTGTAAAAGCAATGGCAATGGGAATATTATGCAAGGTAATGCCGGCGAGGAAGGAAAATAATGTATCATTGGGTGTTTCCCTGAAAATTCCGGCTAAAGGCAATCCCTCAATGAAAGAGTGCAGGTAAAGTCCGGCCAAAAGCGCCAGCGGAACTTTATGTTTGTGCCCGTGTATATGAGCGTGACCATGTTCTATACCGCTGGAAAAGAACTCCAGCAGTACCTGTATGAAAAACCCGGCCATGATCCAGAGCCCGGCTTTCTTACCGTCTTGCCCGGCAAAGATCTCAGGCACTAAATGTAAAAAAGAAAGCGCCAGTAGATAAGCGGCGCTGAAGGCAAGCACAACTTTCAATCGGTTCTCACTTAATTTTAAATAGAACATGCTTATACCGGCCACTAAAACGGGCAGCACCAGGAAACAGATATAGTAGACCGTACTCAATTACTTGGCAAAAATAAGTATTAATCGTTCAGAACCATCTGCATGAAAGGGCTTCAGCGCATAATCGCCAAAAGTATTTTGCAGTTTTAAGCCGGCCTCTTCTCCTAAAAGAACCAGTTCCGCTGCGGTGTAGATCTTTACCTCTTCCCTGAAGTGGGTCTCTTTACCTTTATCCAGTACTTTGATCTCTTTGATAATGGTATTGTTCTCGATCTTCTTACGCGTTTGAAAAGTAATGTCTCCCACCACTTTTTCTTCGAGGTCCTTCATGCAGTTCATGACACGCACGGCATTAAAAAAATCCAGCACGAAGAAACCGCCCGGCTTCAATGAATTGTAGACCGACTGAAACACCTTTTCATCCTCGTACCGGTTACGAAAATATCCAAAACTTGTAAAGAGATTGAACACGGCATTGAAATAATTCATGTAAAATAAACTACGCATGTCGTGCTTATAAAAATGCAGGGTAGGGTTCTCTGAATTTTTGGCAAAGGCTATACTTTCTGAAGAAAGATCGGTTCCGGTAACATCAAAACCTTTTTTATTGAGATAGACCGAATGACGCCCTTTCCCGCAATTGAGGTCCCAGCAGCGTGCGCCCGGTTCTAATTTTAAATGTGCTAAAAGATTATCCAGGAAGAAAGCCGCTTCTTCCTCATTACGTTTACCGTATAGTAAATGATAGTAAGGCGTGTCAAACCAGCATTCGAACCATTGCATCAACGCTGTTTTTTCTTTTTGATCTCGGTTGACGAAGTATGAACTTTTTTCTTCAATTCTTCTTTGAATAGGCTGATCTTGGCCAGCAGCGGCCTGTCGGAGGCGCCGATGATCTGCGCGGCGAGGATACCGGCGTTTTGCGCTGCATTCACTGCTACGGTGGCCACGGGCACGCCGTTGGGCATTTGAACGATGGATAATAAGGAGTCCCAGCCATCAATGGAGTTGCTGGATTTAACAGGAACGCCTATCACCGGTAATGGAGTGAGTGATGCCACCATTCCGGGAAGGTGGGCTGCCCCGCCGGCCCCTGCAATGATCACCTTAAGGCCCTTTTTGACAGCATCTTTAGCATAGGCAAACATTTTGTCGGGAGTACGGTGCGCGGAAACGATATCTAACTCGTAGGGGATCCCAAATTTTTTCAATACCTCGGCAGCTGCCTCCATCACCGGCAGGTCGCTGGCGCTGCCCATAATTATACCAACAAGGGGTTTTTTTTGCATAAGACTGATCTCCTTCGGTTAGTTCTGCAAATATACAAATACGGCCGTAATGCGCTATGCGCTTATTACTTTGAGCAATTGTTTTACCTGTAAGGCTTTTTTCCGGGCCTCCGCAAGAGTAGGCGCCGTGATCGTTACATGGCCCATTTTACGAAAAGGCTTTGTTTTTGCCTTTCCATACAAATGAATGTGTACTCCGCTCATTTCCAGCGCTTGCTCTATACCCGAATAAGCGGCATCGCCTGTATGCCCTTTCTCACCCAGCAGGTTAAGCATCACCGCCGGGCAGGTAATAGCTGTGTTGCCTAGCGGCAGGCCGAGTATCGCTCTCAGGTGCTGTTCGAATTGCGAAGTAATATTACCTTCGATCGTATGATGCCCGCTGTTATGAGGCCTGGGCGCAAGTTCGTTGACAAATAATTCGTCTTTTTGTGTAACAAACATTTCAACCGCCAATACTCCTATGATACCTAGTTTTTCGGCTATCCGGGTTGCCAGGAACTGCGCCTGTTCTTCCAGTGCTTTACTGATGTTGGCCGGTGAAAAAAGAAACTCAACCAGGTTGGCCTCTTCATTGAACGCACACTCAACCGCGGGAAAAGTTTTTATTTCTCCTTGCCTGTTGCGGGCTACGATAACAGAGATCTCGGTTTTGAGAGCTACAAGTTTTTCAAGGACAGAGGGCGCATCAAATGCCTGGCTAAGGTTTTCACTGCCCTTAAGCTTGATCACCCCTTTGCCGTCATACCCTCCTTTGCGTAGTTTTTGAAAGAAAGGAAATTGGTCTTTATACTTTTCGATCTGTTCTTTGTTCTCTACAAGGAAAAAATCAGGAGAGGGGATATCATTTTCGCTAAAGAACATTTTCTGAAGTCCTTTATCCTGTATGATCTCAATGATTTCGGGCTGCGGGTATACTTCTTTGCCTTCGTCCCTGAGCTTCTTCAATGCTTCCACATTCACACTCTCTATCTCAATGGTAATAAGGTCTGCTTTTTTTCCAAATTCATATACGGCATCCGCTTCGGTTAGATCGCCTGTACAAAATGTATTGGCAATGCCGGCGCAGGGCGCATTTTTGTCGGGATCCAGGATATTAAAATGGAGGTTCAGGTTTATGCCGCTCTGTATAAGCATGCGACCGAGCTGCCCTCCGCCCAATACACCGATGGTTTTACTGGCTGGTTTGAACATGGTTTGCAAAGATATCAATTGCTGTCTCTTTTCGTAAAAAAAAAGCCCCTCCTGAAAGGAGGGGCTTTTTAAAGAAGCGAAATGTTTATTTTACAACAGAAACAGTACCGTGATACTCATGTTTTGCGCCGGAAATATCAGAAAAGCGCACTTTCCAAACGTATACATCTTCCTGCACCATTACACCATTGAACCTTCCGTTCCAGGTCTCTTCCATATCCAATGTATGGAACACCTGGTTGCCCCAACGGTCGAAGACCCAGATATTGTAAGTGGTTGTGTCAATGCCGATGCCGGTTCCTTTGAATCCTTCATTGCGTCCATCACCGTTGGGCGAGAATGCATTCGGAATATAGAACGTATAAGCCGGGTTGATCGTTATAGGATGCGTGATAGAATCCCTGCAACCATAAACGTTCTTCACCCACTGGGTCACGTAATAGGTATATGGTGTCTGATCGTTATAGGTATAGATCGGGTTGGTCAGGTTGGTCCAGTTACGCGGATCCTGCTGGCCAATGAATACATCACCTAAATAATATTTGATGGGCAGGTTACCGGAACCACCGATGGAAGTATTGATAATGTGAATGGTAGGATCAAGAATATCCGCATCCGCCGGATCCCATCCAAAACCTGCTATAGGCTGCGGATAAACCATCACGTAATTGTTCTTTACAATGGTTGCCTTACATCCACTATCCGTTTTAACCGTCAGACTCACTGTATAGGTGATCGGGTAAAGTGGCGAAGCATTATAGTACAATACGGTGGTGGGTTGTTCCGAAACAGAGGTTTGCCCGTTACCAAAATCCCAATTCCAGTCGATCACCTGCGCCGGAGCAACCGCCGTGGCGCTCTCGGTAAAATTAACCGGGTGCACAGGGCAACCTTCCAGGTCATCACCCACAAACTGCGGTGTAGGAGGATAGTTCACGTAAATGATGCCGGTGTTTTGGCCTTTACAACCTTTGTTGGATGTAACGCTTAAACCAACCGTATGCGGACCGGCCGGAGTGAATGTGAACACAGGGTTTTGATTCGTTGCGTCCATGAAGATACCGTCGTTATTCAGGTCCCAGTTCCAATTCGTGATCGTTCCTTGCCCTACATACGACTGATCGGTCAACTGCGTAGGATCGCCAATACAAGCTGTTCCGTAATAGAAAGAGGCTGTTGGGTTTGGATTAATGGTGATCATAAACGTGGAATCAGGCCCGGTACAGCCGTTGAGTGTCGGGATCACATGAATGACACCGGTAACAGCAGTGGTTCCTGTATTGATGGTTTGGAAAGAAGGAATTCCACCGGTTCCGCTGTTGGCCAAACCGAAGGGAGTAATGTTCACATTCGTCCAGATGAAAGTTGGAGCTCCGCCTGCAGGGAGAACAGTAAAGTTCACAGAGTTGGTCATTACACCGGGACAATATTGAACCGGCGGTGTATAGACCTTGAATGGAGTTGGCTTAACGGTGATCGTATAGTTGCCGGGAGGGCCCACGCAACCATTGAGTGTTGGCGTAACCGTTACAACACCGGTCATATTGGCCAAAGTATTATTGGTCGCAACCGTGAACGGCGGCGGAACGCCGATACCTCCATTGGGGAGGCCAATTGCTGTATTACTGTTAATCCAGGTATAGGTTGTGGCAGGATCATTTGGGTTGGGCACAAGTACCGGTGAAGGTACAGCATCGCCGGGGCAATAAGGGCCCATGTTGGCGGCCGTTACGCTTGGCGTTGGCATCACCGTTACTACCATCGAGGTCGTAGCCGGACAGCCGTTACTAATATCCAGCGTAACCGTATAGGTTCCGGAGGCTGTGTACGTGTAAGAAGGATTTTGGATATCAGATGTATCGTTCGTTAATCCCGCTACACCAAAATCCCAATGCCAATCGTTAATTGCCGAACCACCTCCGGTGCTTGACTGGTCGGTCAATTGCATGGGCGTGTTCACGCAAGGAGAAGTGCTTCCGAAAGCAGCTGTTGGTGAAGTTGGACTTCCTGTGATGTTGATACCTACGGTGTAAGTACAGTTAGAACCGAAAGAAGTAAGCACGCAGGAATAAGTGCCGGGTGTTGTTGCAGTTACTGTTTGTGTGGTTGTGGAACCGCCGATCACGCCACCCGCGCTTGCAGACCAGGCGTAAGAAGAGGCACCTCCGGGAGCAGTTAGTACCACAGAAGAGTTATTACAGATCTGTGGAGCGCTGGAAATGATCTGGAAGGGCTGGCAATCAAAGTCAAAATAACCGTATCCGCGGTGAGCACCTCCGTTACAATCGGAAGTTACGATCTGCACCTGTACGTTATCGCCCAGATAGGCTTGAAGAGGCACAAACACCAGCGACCAGGGTTTGTAATATAAACCTGCCGTTGCTGTCTGTAAAAACCCGCTGGCGGGGTTAGCCGCCTGTGTAGCGTCGATCGAATAAGCTGCACAGGGTATAGACTGCCCCGTAGTAATGTCGAACATGGCTACGGTCATTTTCGGCGCGTCTGCAGCGGGGTGTCCATCATACATCACAGCAGCGTATGAATAAGTAAAGTTGGTATTGCCTGCCGTTACGTTGAACTGGAAGGTAATATCGGCTGCAGAGCAACCATCGGTAACGTCACCTAAACGAAGCGAGTAACCGCCACCGTTAAAAGGAGAAACTGTAGGTAAGGTAGGTTCAGCGGGGTCAAAATTACCGGGAGTGCATAAACCGTGGTGGTCGCCGGTAACGTTATTGCCGGTGTTGTTGATACCAACGGTATTACGGGTGTTTGGAGTAGGAGATGTACAGTTAGAAGCTGTATAGTTCCCGGTCCAGCCGGTTAAATTACCCAATTCAAAATCCACGTTACCGCAGGCCGCCGAAGCGATCACCGGTGTTTTAAGTTTTTGGGAAAGCATGGTTGAGATGCCCTGGTAGTCTACCTGTGATTCTTTCTTGACAAGCGTAACAAGGCTGGTCTTGCCTTTCAGGTAAGAACCTTTATAATAGGAAACATATTCAGCGGTCTTTTTATTCATAAAGGCTGCAATATTGCCCTTATTAAGCGCTCCGCTATTGATCTTGCTGATCATCGCCTGGCGATCTTCGGCAAAATACTTCTCAGAGATCATCTTACGGAACGGCTTTTTGTCGCTTTCGATCACGTTAGCGGTCTTTACCACCTCGTCAAGCATAGCTTCAAATTTGTCGAAGCCCATGTAGGCATGTACCAACTTATGCTGTTCTTCGGTCTCCGCGCGCCTTTTCTCGAGGTAAGCCTTTTGCTCGGCAGAGATCTTTTCGGATTGCTGGGCGTTCATAGAGAAGGCCACCATGCAGGCCGATAAAAGTAAGAGGGATCTACTTTTCATTTTGTAACAGATTTTGAATTTGGAAACCGAAATTAAGAAAATAAAAGAGAAAAACAAATAAAAAATCGGCACAAAACCTAATTTCACCTCCTTTCCTGGTTTTTTAACCGATTTAGGCGCATTTAATCTTCCCACACATTCCTGTTCATAATAAATGAAGTACCTTTGCGGCATGAGGATCGGAATCATTTGCTATCCTACTTATGGTGGAAGTGGCGTGGTAGCCACAGAGTTAGGTAAGGCTTTGGCCAAAAAGGGGCACCAGGTGCACTTCATTACCTATAGCCAGCCTTTTCGCTTAAGTTACTTTACAGAGAACATCTTTTACCACGAAGTAGCGGTTTCCGACTACCCGCTTTTCGAGTACCAGCCTTATGAATCGGCCCTGGCAAGTAAGATCGTGGATGTTGTGAAATACGAGAAACTTGACCTTCTTCATGTACATTACGCGATTCCTCACGCTTCGGCGGCCTTAATGGCCCGCAGCATACTGGCCTCGCAGAAGATCTATATCCCTTTTATCACCACCCTTCACGGAACCGATATAACGCTGGTAGGGCGCGACCCTTCTTTCCTGCCGGTGATTAAATACTCTTTGGAGAATAGTGACGAGATCACCTCGGTATCCGAAAGCCTGAAGCAGGACACCGAACTGATCTTTGCTTTGCGCAAGGAGATCAGGGTCATCCCTAACTTCATTAACCTTGAGGAGTATAAAGTTCGGGGTGATAAATGCCAAAGGCATCGCTACGCGCAGAGTGGCGAAAAGATCATGATCCACGTATCTAATTTCCGTAAGGTAAAAAGGGTAGAGGATGTGCTGCGTGTTTTTGATAAGGTGAGAAAAGAGCTTCCCTGCAAACTGATCCTGGTGGGTGATGGCCCCGAGCGCGGAAACATTGAGAAGCTGTGCCGCGAACTGAACACCTGTGGCGATATCATTTCTCTTGGAAAGATCGCCGATCCCAAAGAAGTGCTTTCCATCTCCGACCTCTTTATCCTTCCTTCCGAAACTGAAAGTTTTGGTTTGGCCGCCCTCGAGGCCATGGCCATGAACATGCCGGTCATCTCAACCAACACCGGCGGATTGCCCGAGCTCAACATCAACGGCGTTACCGGTTTTATGAGCAACGTAGGCGATGTGGACGATATGGCCAAGAACGCGATCACGATCCTTTCCGACGATATCACGCTCGCTACATTCAAGCACGCTGCGGGTAAACGCGCCGCGGAATTTGATATTCAGAACATACTTTGTCAATACGAGGAACTATACAACAACCTCCTGGAAAAAAATAAGGCGGCGACCATTTTACACTGATCCCCGCCTTACGCGTTGTTTCTTGTATCTTTTATTCTTTCACGAATTTTTCATGTTTGATCAGTGTGCCGTTCTTCTCAATGTGCAGAAAATAGACTCCTGTACTTAATTGGGAAAGTGGCAGGGAGGATTGATTATCTCTTAACACTTCCTGAAAGACCTTTCTTCCGTTCAGGTCAAACAGAGAAGCTGTATAAACCGACTTCTCCATGGCTCCATCCGTAATGATCACGTCTATCTGGCTGGTGAAGGGATTAGGGAAGGCTTTTATCTCTGCTACAGGTGCTGCGGTAGTTACAGCCGTATTTTTGGAGGCTGTAGCCTCGTTATCAATAGCCGGAGGCGTGTTACGTGTGATGCTGCGTTGGTACAAAGGATTTGTCTTTTTAGGCGTTGCCATGGTAGAAACGGTTGCAGGACTTTTACGGGCTTTAGACGTAAAGACGGCTGTGTTCTGCTGGTTTTGGCCAAAGGCAATGGCGCTGAGCAGGAGACTTAAACTAAGAGTTAGTGTTTTCATAGTATATGGTATTAAATTCTTCATCCAGTAATTACAAACCGTGTGCCAAGCCCTTTTTGGTTGAGCTAAGTGATACAATATTCGTATTTTGCAAGCGTTTAGCACTAGCTTGAAAAGGTCTTTTAAAATAGCACTTGCATTTTTCTCACTGGCGGTCAATTACCTCGCAGCGCAAACCGCCACCGTTAGCGGAAGGATACTGGATGAGGATGGCAGTCCGGCCGAAGAAGTACAGATCGTGATCAGCGGTAGCGCCGGAGAGCCCGTTAAGTCCGAATCGAACGGCAGGTACAGGATCACCGTTCCGGCCAACCAGGAGATCGAGCTTTTGTTCTATAGTTTGAGCTATCATCAGTTTCGTTACACGGTTAACGCGAAGCCCGGTGAAAAAATTGTATATAACCCCACAGTAAGACTTAAGGAACTCCCGGTAGTTGACGCCATAGGCGAGACGCGCGACCGCGACGTGATAAAGATCCAGCCTAAGGATTACTTCAAGCTTGCAGGGCCAAACCCCGATATAAGTAAACTTCTTTTGGCGCAGGGCCTGGGTGTGCAAAGCAGCAACGAATTAAGCAGCAGTTATTCGGTGCGCGGAGGTAATTACGATGAGAACCTTATGTACGTGAACGACATCGAGGTGTTTCGTCCCTTTTTAGTGCGCAGCGGCCAACAGGAAGGCCTGAGCTTTCCAAACCCCGACATGATCTCGAGTATCAATTTCTCATCCGGAGGATTTGAAGCGAAATACGGTGATAAGATGTCATCGGTATTGGACGTACAGTACCGCAAGCCGCGCGATTTCAGTACCACGATAAGCGGAGGTTTGTTGGGAGGCAGTTTGCATACGCAGGGCATTTCCGGAAACCGGCTTTTCAGCTGGTCGATAGGAGGGCGTTACCGCAGCACGCAGTATCTTTTGAAAACACTTGATACCAAAGGCGAGTATAAACCCAGTTTTTACGACATCCAGAGTCTTTTTAATTTTGAGTTCTCACCCAAATTTAACCTCGAGGTACTGACCAACGTCAGCGGCAATAAATACCTGGTAACGCCTCATGATAGAACCACCACTTTCGGTACATTTAACCAGGCGCTGCAGCTCAAAGTTTATTTTGATGGGCAAGAGGTGAGTAAGTACAACACTTATTTTGGGGCGGTTTCGGCAACCTTTAAACCTAAGGACAGCCTGCGTTTGAAATTGATCGCTTCGGTTTACCGCGACCTGGAGGATGAAACTTTTACGCTGCAGGGACAGTATTATATTGACGAGCTGAACACCGATTTTGGAAGCAGCGGCTTTGGTAACGTGGCTTTCAATCGAGGTATAGGAACTTATATCAACCACGGAAGGAATTATCTCGACGCTACCATTGTGAACCTGGAACATAAAGGCCGTTTCATGAAACGGAGGCAGGAATTCATGTGGGGCGTGCGCGGGCAGCAGGAAATGATCTACGATCGGTTGAACGAGTGGAACTACACCGATTCGGCAGGCTACAGCATCCCACAGGCAAACACCGCTTTGGTTGATCTTCCGTACGTGGTGAAACAGAAGAACACCGTGAATTCAAGCCGCGCCATGGCTTATGCCGAGTATGCGGTTAGCAAACAGTTAAAAGATACTTCGCTCCTCACTTTCACCGGTGGCGTGAGAAGCAATTACTGGACCTTTAACGGGCAGAACGTGGTGAGTCCGCGTGTGACCATTGCATACGATCCCAATTGGAAGCGTGATTGGGTGTTTCGGGCTTCGTATGGGTACTATTACCAGGTGCCTTTCTATCGCGAGATGCGCGATTTTTTCGGGAAGGTCAATCCAAATATCAAAGCGCAGCAGTCTATACACTACGTGCTTTCCAGCGACCTTAACTTTAAAATGTGGAAGCGTTCCTTCAAGTTCATGAACGCGCTTTACTTCAAGCAAATGAACAACCTGGTGCCTTACGACATCGATAATGTGCGCATCCGTTATTTTGCCACGAATAATTCGCAGGGTTACGCCACGGGCGTTGATCTGCGTCTGAACGGCGAGTTCATCAAGAATACCGAGTCGTGGATCAGCATGAGCGTGATGCAGACCCGCGAAAAGATCGATATGACCTATTACACCTACACGGATACAGCGGGGGATGCCTGGACACCCGGAGTAAGCGTTACCAAGCTGGCCGATAGCTCACTTAACACTTCAACGGGATATGTTCCAAGACCTACAGACCAATTAGTTACATTCAATATGTTCTTCCAGGATTACCTGCCCAAGTTACCCAAGTGCAAGATGTACCTGAGCCTTATTTATGGCAGCGGCCTGCCCGTTACGCCACCCAATCACAAGAAATACCAGATGAATGATAAGTTCCGGTATCCCTCCTACAAGCGGGTTGATATTGGTTTCTCTTATGAGTTCATAAAGGAGGATAAACCGTTGCCGGATGGCCACAAACTGCACTTCATCAAGGCGGCCTGGTTGAGCCTGGAAGTGTGGAACCTTTTGGGGATAAATAACACGGTATCCTATACCTGGATCAAGGATGTTACCAATCGGCAATACGCTATACCGAATTACCTCACCAACCGCCAGATCAACCTGAAATTTCAGATTAAATTTTGATTATTCAGGATAAGTTGTTAATTTTATCCGACGAACAAAGCCTAATTTAATGCTGGTCCTTGAGAAAATAACCCTTTCTTTTGCTGAGTTATCCCTCTTAAAGGATAATGTGGTGCTTATTAATTATCTCAATGAGGAGCCTCTTAATGTTGAAAAGGGCATCCAGGTGGTGGCAACGATCCATAAATTAACGAATGATAAGCCCAGCGCCGCCGTGCATAATGTGGGCGATAAGTACCTTTTTACTACAGACGCGCTTCGTTTCATGGGCAGCCAGCTGAACACAGAAGCGCACCACTATGTGGCCCGCGCCATTGTGGCCACCAATCCCGCATCGCGGATCGCCACCAATAACTTCATTAACCTCTACAAACCCCTTATCCCAACCCGTTTGTTCAGTGAGGTGGAGGAGGCCATGGCATGGGTAGAAAGCGTCCTGGCCTGCGGGAAGTAAAATTTCTTTTTTTAACAATTATCTTTAACTTGCGGGTTGTTTTTAACCCCCTCTTATGAGTGAAAGAATACTTCGCGCCTTAATGCAGCTGTTTGCCATCATTGCACGTGTGGATGGCGTCAACAACAGCGGTCGCAATATCGTACAATCCTTCTTAAAACAACAGCTCAACCAGGAATTGGTAGACCAATACCTGGCCCTGTTTGATGAGTACCTCGAATCTCACCATTCTGTTTCCAAGAAAAAGGACGGATCAGCCAAGCGTACCTCGCTCAACTCTGTAAAGGTTTTAAAGATCTGTACGGAGATCAACAAAGAGCTGGAACAGAACCAGAAGGTCATCGTGCTCATACGTCTTCTCGAATTTATCTGCTCTAACTTCGAGATCTCTGAACAGGAATACGAATTCGTTTCTACCGTTGCCGAAACATTTAACATCCCTAACGATGAGTTCAAGAACCTGAAGAACTTCGTAGAGGATAAGACCGATAAATACCCCGATGCCGATCACTTGCTGGTGATCAATAACAACAAGGATTATTCCGCCCAGAACACAAAATACATTTACTGCGATACCTTCAATGCAGGTGTAGAAGCGTGGGTGATCTCCATACCCAGCGTGGGCATGTATGCGTTAAAGCTCACAGGGGCGCAGGAGTTGCAGTTGAACGGACAAACGATGTCGCCAGAAAAGGTCTACATCTTCACACCCGGTTCTTCCCTGCGAAGCACCAAGGTAAAACCCATTTACTATTCCGACGTTATCTCTAAATTCCTGTCGGACAAATCAAGTTCAAAGGTTTCTTTCCAGTCGCTCAATCTCGAGTACAAGTTCCCGGGCGGAAAACTCGGCCTTCGCAACATTAACATCAGCGAGGAGAGCGGTAAGCTCATTGGTATCATGGGAGGTTCCGGCGCCGGTAAATCAACTTTGCTGAACGTGCTGAACGGTATTGAGACGCCAAGCGGCGGTGCTGTGCTCATTAATGGTATCAATATTCACACACAAAAAGATCGTATAGAAGGTGTGATCGGTCACGTTAGTCAGGATGACCTGCTGATTGAGGAACTGACCGTTTACCAGAACTTGTTCTATAACGCCAAGCTTTGCTTCGGGAATTTCCCTGATTCAAAAATAGGTGCCATGGTGATGGAAACCCTCACCGACCTGGGCCTTGAGCACACACGCGACCTGAAAGTCGGGTCGCCTTTGGAAAAAACAATCTCCGGTGGTCAGCGTAAACGTTTGAACATTGGTTTGGAATTGATACGGGAGCCGGCTGTGCTTTTTGTGGATGAGCCAACCTCGGGTCTGTCATCGCGCGACTCTGAGAACATCATGGACCTTTTGAAGGAGCTTTCGCTGAAAGGTAAATTGGTGTTTGTGGTCATTCACCAGCCTTCTTCCGAGATATTCAAAATGTTTGACAAGCTCATGATATTGGATGTGGGCGGTTACCCGATCTATTACGGAAACCCGGTGGATGCTGTGATCTATTTCAAACGTCTCGTAAACCACGTGAACAGCGAGGAGAGCGAGTGTATCAGTTGTGGTAATGTGAACCCCGAGCTCATCTTCAACATCATTGAAACAAAGGTTGTTGACGAGTACGGGCACCAGACCGGCAAGCGTAAGATATCGCCGCCCGAGTGGAACGCGCATTACAAGGAACAGATCGAAAGCAAGATCGAGCAGATCTCATCGCATACCGAGATTCCCGAGAGCACTTTCAAGACCCCCAACCGACTGAAGCAATTCTTCATTTACACCATCCGGGATGTGAAGAGTAAATTGACCAATACTCAGTACTTAGCTATCAACTTATTGGAAGCTCCCGTACTCGCATTCATTCTTGCTTATTTCGTGCGTTACTTCAATACAGACGTTGATACAACGAGAGGATATGTCTTCCGCGAGAACGAGAATATTCCCATTTACATGTTCATGAGCATCGTGGTGGCGCTCTTCATCGGCCTCACCGTGAGTGCCGAGGAGATCATCCGCGACCGCAAGATCCAGAAACGCGAATCGTTCCTGAACCTGAGCCGCAGTTCTTATCTCATTTCCAAGATATGCATCATGTTCGCTTTATCCGCTATACAAACGGTAACTTTTATCCTGGTGGGTAACAGCGTACTGGAAGTGAAAGGAATGTGGGTTGATTACTGGCTGGTGCTGTTCACTACTTCGTGTTTCGCCAATATGCTGGGTCTTAATATTTCCTCGAGCTTCAACACGGCGGTTACCATTTACATTTTAATTCCATTCCTCATCATCCCCCAGCTTCTGTTAAGCGGCGTAATGGTGAAGTTCGATAAACTGAACCCTATTCTTGCCAAACAGGGCGGAGTGCCTGTAGTAGGCGAGATGATGACCAGCCGCTGGGCCTTTGAGGCTTTGGCGGTGAACCAGTTCAAGGCCAACGCCTACGAAAAACAATTCTACAAATACGATAAGGCCATTGCCGAAGCAGAATACAAGAAGACGTATTGGGCTGAGAAATTAACTTCGAAGATCGCCAAGATCGAAAAAGAGATGGGCGATATCAAAAAGAAGGACGATTTTGAAAAAGATATCGCTCTTGTGCGTAACGAATTCATGAAGGAGAGTGAAAGACATCCCAAGATCAAGTTCGAGTTCATGGATAAGCTCTTTATCGATAAGGCCAGCCCGCAGGTTCTGGCGGCTGCCCGTTCTTACCTGAACGATGCCAGCACCGGCAAGCTTACTTTGAAGCAATACTACATCAACCGCGAAAAAACGGCCCGTGATAAGCGCGGCGAGATCATCGCGAAGCTCAACGCCACCGAAGAGCAGAAGCAGGCCTTCATCAAACTGCAGGAACAATACGAGAACGAATCGCTGAACAGTTTCATGAAGAACGAGAACGACCTGGGTGAGAAATGCCTTGAGAAGGATGGTAAGCTCATTCAGCGCACCAACCCGATCTTTCTGGATCCGGACGACAACCTGGGCCGCGCGCATTTCTACGCACCACAGAAAAAGTTCTTCGGCAAGTATTACCAGACCTTCTGGTTCAACCTGTCTGTTATCTGGGCCATGTCCATCTTCATGATGATCACGCTCTATTTTGACGTGCTCAAGAAGATCCTGGATGGCCTTGGCAACCTGGTTGCTATGATCATGCCCAAGAAGCCACGATAGCTCTTTTCTCTTTTCGCGAAATTGACTCTTATGAAGAATTCGGTCCCCGTTTTTCGCCTCTTTCTTTTCGCTGCATTTTCTTTGGTATTAGCTGTTTCTTTTGGGCAAAACCTCGAGATCAAGGATAAGAAAGGCAAGACAGGGCTTTTCAATGCAAAGACAAAGGTGTGGGTGGTGGCGCCGGTCTACCAAAACATTCATGTGATCCCGTGGGTAAAGAAAGACACTTTCTATTGTTACCAGGCTGTTTCAAAGAAAGGAAGCCTGCTGCTTGATAAGAATGGGAAACCTATCCCGGGCGCCGCTTTCAAGAGCATGGAGTATTTGCATTACAAAAAATTCTTTAAAGTAGAAGCGCCAAAAGGGTATGCGGTGTACGAATTAGGGAAAGGAATAAATGCGGAGATCGGTTATTTCGACCAGGTAGCAACAGAGAATTATTACGGCATAGGGAAGCGTTTCTTCATGCATCAAAATGGTAAGTGGGCTGTTGTGGATGTAAGAAAACCGGTAAAGCCTGTGCATTATTACGATGAGATCACTCAACCCGCAGGCGTCACAAATTCAGGAGGAAAGATCTTCATGGTACGCGAAGGAAAGAAATACGGCATCACAGATTCAATGGGCATTCCGCTTTTCAAGCCGGTCTATGATTCTTTGGAAGCGTTTTATTCGCAACGTATCGATCCGCCTATAAAAACATATTTCGCAGCCCGTAACGAAGGGAAGTGGGGAATAATTAATGTTTACGGAATAGAGACCGCGCCTTTTCAATTCGATTCGCTCGCCATCCACAGGCTCACTTCTTCCAGCGTGAATGATGTTGAGCCTGTATTGCCCGCCAGGATGGGCGCCTGGTGGGGCGTGATAGACACGACAGGCAAATTTGTCATCCCGCGCGAATACGATCATGTGCCCGTCATTGGCGAAGATAAGCGCGTGTTGGTGTATAAGAACCATAAAACGGGCATTGTTGATTTTAGTGGACGCACTGTTTTTCCTTTCCTTTATTCAAACATTGAAAAGACCAGTTACAATGCGCTTGATGCCCGCCGCTTTCCCAATTACCTGTTCAGTTTGCAAAATGATGCGGCCTCCTCGACAGACACTACATCGGCCTGGGGCATCTGCGACAGTACAGGGAAGATCATTCATCCGGCGAACGGGCGCCTGATCAGGCTAAGCACCAAATACCGCGGAAACAATCCTGATCTGACAGATTACGATGATTCAACCTTCATCGGCTGGCTTTGGAACGAGGGAGGCTGCAAGTTCAAAATGATCACGCAAAGTGATTCAATGTTCACCGAAGACGAAATGCAGGGGCATATGGTGGTTGCACATCGGCTGGGCGACGGATTTTCAGGAGGAAGGACCGGAATAATTGACAAAGCGGGTAAAATTCAATTACCTGTTAAATACGAAGAACTCCTGCTGCCGCTTTACCAGGAGAAGGATGGAGAGTTCTTTGGAATGAATTACGTGTCCGTTTTCAAACCATCACGCCGGTTGCGCGAAGACTATAAAGTGGATAACACGTATCCGATCATTGCCTGCCTCAACAGTAAATGGGGCGTGTGTGATTGGAAAGGGAAGCCATTAGTGCCTTTTGAATTTGATTCGATAAGATTAGAATATAGCGGCTCCAACTATTTTGATATGAATGATTCGCTGATGAAGGTAAATCATTTTACGCGCCAGGTTTTTAAGGTGTACAAGAACGGGATGATCGGGTTCTATTCTCCCGCGGGTAAAGAACTTTTACATCCGCACGAAAAATTCACCGAGATAGCCTCCGCCGCTGTTTGCCACAAGGGCATGACCTTTTTATTGCCCGAAATAAAGCCTGCCACGGTTTCTAATTTTAACGTGGTGCGAAAGGATTTTAGTCTCCACAAATTCGATGTCATGCAAGGCGGCATGCTGTATGACCCTACCTACGGAGATTATGTGGAAAGCATGATGGCCCATCCGTATATTGTTTCTACGGGCGGAAAGCTCAATTTTATGAACTCCGCAACCTATACCATGCTCTTCAAAGAATGGGTGGATGATGTGATCCTGAAATCTACCGAAGACAGCAGCGGCCCGGTGAAAATGACCATTTGGTCGGACATGCGAAGCCAACTGAAGAACAGTTTTGTGAGGAACGATGATATCAAAGAACCGGCCGTGCCTTACGACCCCCAAAAGGAGGAACTTACTTTTTTGAGCATGGGCACTTTTGATAACGTGCTTTTTTACAAGCTGAGGGGACAATGGTTTCTTTTTGATGTGGGTGAGCATAAAACCTTGAACGAAGGAGCCGGTTTTGACAGTGTATGGGTCATGCCTCAATGGTTCACCGCTTACAGGAAGGGACTGTTTGAGAGTTTCTCCTATTCGCACAAGGGAACTTTTGATGTTCAATTGCAACTGGAAGAAGCGATCTTCCCGGATGATGAGCGAATGAAACTGGTGGCCCGTAATTGCAGCCTCGAGTATAAGAGGATCCCGTATAAACGTAGTGTCATATTGCGACTTGATCATAACGGGTATGAATTGCCGGATACGATTATGGTCGATGTGATGACGGTTCCTTTCGTGCGTAGCGGGAAATTCAATATTTATTCGCCTGATCGAAAACCGATGCTGAAGGAGTGGGTGGATGAGATCATGTTCCCGGCCACAGACTGGAACGAACGTTTTTCGCTGCAGGATACTTCCTCGATAGCTTATCGTGTTTCTAAAATTGAGGAAGGAAAGAATATGGTCATTACTGTAGACTACAAAAAGAGTATGGCTCTTCGCCAGGGAAAACTATGGAAACTTGTAAGCCTTCAGCATCCCGGTAAAACTGTGGATGGTCTGGAGTCTGTAAAAAGTACAGATGGGCTTTGGGAGGTTGTTAAGTTGGGGAAAACGCTTTATTATTATGTTGACCAATTGGAAGTAAAAAACTAAGCCCGTTTCTTTGCTAAAAACGGAATTTTCATATATTTGAATACTAATTTCCCCCAATGAAAAGATCACTATTCCTTTTTGCAGGTCTTGTATTTTGTTCCTTCGCGGCTAAGGCGCAAACAACTGTACCCGGCGGCAACGTGTATGGTAACTGGACCCTGGCCGGTTCTCCCTATAATATAACAGGAAATATTACTATTCCTGATGACTCAACACTTACCATTGACCCGGGCGTTACGGTTCGTTTTCAAACATCTTCCAATCTTTATTTAACCGTGAAGGGCCGCCTTCTTGCAATGGGAACCCCACAGGATACGATCCGTTTTACGGCGCAGGATACAACCAATGGTTTTATGGGCGTTCGCTTTATTAATCCCGGTGCCAATAACGATACCTCACGCTTGTATTTTTGTAAATTCCAGTATGGAAAAGCAAGGGTAACGAATTACGACAGGGGGGGAGCGCTCTTTTTCAATAACTGGAGCAAAGCTGTGGTTTCTCAATGTTATATACTCAATTGCTGGGCCGGCTCGCAGGGAGGGGGTATCTGCTGCGATTCCTTAAGCAGTCCTGTCATCAATTACAATACCATTATGTACAACATTGCCGGAGTGAACCTACTTTATGGAGTAGGAGGGGGTATTGCCTGTTTGCGTGGAAGTGCTCCTGTCATTTCTTATAATACAATTTGGTATAATAATATTCCTTTGAACGGAGGCTTTATAGGAGGCGCGGGTATATTTGTTGAGAACGCCAGCCCTGTGATCACCAATAATAATATTTCCTACAATAACTCAAAAGGAGTAGGCGGAGGGATAGGTTGTACCAATGGCGGAACACCGCAGATCACTTATAATACTATTTCAGGTAATATAACATATGGCAACTGCGGCCCGGGAAGTGGTTGTGGGATCTATTGCACCGGGCCTTCGTCCCCAACTATTTCGCACAATATTATTTCTGATAACTACGCCACCGGCCCAAGCTGCGGAAATGGTGGTGGGATCTATTGCGGCCTGATGACCTCCATGCCTGCTATCTCTTACAATACGATCATAAACAATAACAACGGGTATGGCGGTGGAATCGCGCTCCTCAACTCAACGGTGTCAGGAATTAATTTTAATATTATTTCCAATAATTCGGCATCCAACGCTTCTTCCACACATCATGGCGGGGCCATTTATTGTTACCAGAGTACCATCACCCAGGCTTCCAATAACTGCATAGCGAATAACTACGCGGAGCATAAGGGCGGAGCCATCTATCTTGACGCAAGCACCATCATTTCCGCGCTTAACAACAGTATCGTAAACAACAGCTCTGATACGGCCGGTGCCCTGTATTGTTGGAATAATTCTGACCCTTCCTTCAAGAACTGCGTCATATACGGCAACACCGGTAATGGAGGGGCCCAGGTAATGTTAGAGGACGATGCCAGCGACCCAAATTTTTCTTTCTGCGATGTAGAAGGCGGCAAACTGGCTTTTGGATTGAACGGAGGTACTTACACAGGAACTTATCCGGTCAATAATATTAATACAGTACCTAATTTCGTGGCTCCTTCAGGGGGAAGTGGAACAGGCTTTGATGGCGTGAACGCAGACTGGAATTTGCAAACCGGCTCTCCATGCATCAACACAGGAGATCCTACCACCAATTCTCCTTCGATCGACGTAGCCGGAAACACGCGCGTTACGGTTTGTCGCGTGGATATGGGATCTTATGAAAATCAATACGCGCAGCCGCTTTCACTGAGTATTTCGACGGTAAATACCGTTTGCGGACAATTGTGTACTGGCTCAGCCTCTGTTACCGTTACAGGGGGTAGTGGTACATTAACTTATTCCTGGACGCCAGGAAACCTTACGACACAAAGTATCAGCGGTCAGTGTGCCGGCAATTATACAGTAAAAGTTACCGAAGCTACGGGTTGCAGCAAGATCGCAATTGCAACGATCTCGGCCAACCCAACAATGGCCGCTTCTTTTGTAGTAACGCCGGTTTCCTGTAACGGTGGTAGCGATGGAACGGCTCAGGTGAATGTAACTAATGGCTTGCCCAACTACTCTTATCAATGGAGTGCCAATGCCGCCAATCAAACCACCCAAACGGCAACGGGACTCGCCGCGGGGAACTACACGGTTGTGGTCACTGATCAAAACAGTTGTACCATTTCTCCAACGGTAACGATAAATCAGCCTACTGCTATAACGCTTACAAAATCAAGAACGCACGCTACCTGCGCTAATAACGACGGAATGGCCGGCGTGACACCATCCGGTGGTACACCGGGCTATACTTATTCATGGTCTACAAGCAGCACGAATTCATCCATCACCGGTTTGGCCAGCGGGGTCTACTCTGTTACTGTTACAGATGCCAATTTGTGCCCGTTGAGCGATACGATCGGAATTCAATTCATTCCTTCGGCAACGCCTAACCCGGTTCCTATCTGTATGGTAACTGCCGACAGTATGTCTGTAAACAATATCATTATATGGGATAAGATCGGTTATGCTTATGCGGATAGTTTTATTGTTTATCGGGAGGTTACCACCAATACCTATCTGCGTATTGGCGCTGTTCCAAAAGATTCACTCAGCCAGTTCGTAGATAATAACCGCGCGGTAGGGCCGGCTAACGGGGATCCAAACATTGGAGCATACCGTTATAAATTGCAGGTACGCGATTCCTGCGGTAATTACAGTGCTTTAAGCCCATACCACAATAGCGTTTGGTTCAATGATCTGCTCAACGGCTCTTTCAATTGGAACCAGTACCTTATAGAAGGAATGGGAAGTACGCCGGTAGGTAATTTTTACCTGCGCGTGGATACCAATAACACCGGTTTCTGGAAGATCATTGGTTCTGTGGCGGGAACGCAGACCACCATTAACGATCCGCGTTATTTCAACTACAACAATATTGCCAATTGGCGCATCGATGCCACGGGTTTCAACTGTACCCCAACCGCCCGTTATGGACAACAGGGAACTTTTTCAACCATTGTAAAAACGAGAAGTAACGTAAAGAACAATCGTACTACAGGAATGAACGGTTCGGGTAATGGCGCGCTATCGGTATTTCCAAACCCTACTTTCGGAAACATAACTTTAAAAAGCGGGGATCCATCCGCAAAGACAGTGATCCTTTACGATATGCTTGGCAAGGTTGTCTTTAGTGCCGAGGTCAGCGGGGGGCAGAACATCCTGAGCCTCGAACAGATCCCGGCGGGTGTATACCACCTGCAAGTGCTAAAAGAAGGCCGTTCGCTGCTCGATCAAAAGCTAATTAAACAGTAGAATTCTGTAAAATGTGAATTTTGTGGTTACATTTAAATCCCTAAATTTGGACCGCTTAAATGAAGAAGAAAAAAGCCAATAAAAGGATGCTGTTTGTGCTGGTGCCCATGCTGGGTATTTCCCTGGCTGCATCGCTCATGACGCCCCGTTCTGTGGCCGCTCCCGGCCCCGGTATTGAATTCAATGAGCCTTCCTCAGCTTCTTCTGCCAATTATGATGTGGACGATCAAAAGCACGAGGCTCCCGCCAACCACGAGCCCGTGTTCATGTCAATCTTCAAGTTCATAGTTAACTGCAATCCTTTCAGGAAAGAAGCAAACCTTTAGCAGGTGGCAAAAAAGATCGCTATTTTATTTGTTAAGTTCTACCAGGGGGCCATCTCGCCATACCTCATGCCCGCTTGTCGCTATACTCCAACCTGTTCGCATTACGCCATTGAGGCTATTAATAAATACGGAGCGCTGAAAGGTTGCTGGTTGGGCTTAAAACGCATTTTGCGTTGCGGTCCCTGGGGTGGGCGCGGTTTCGATCCTGTACCATAACAGCCGTTGATTATTTCGAGTTAGGAACAGCCGTTTTAAATATTCAATACGAAATAGCTAACCCGAAATATTCAACGCTAATTTCATATATTTGTTAGGATGACGAATCGCATCAAATTAGCCGGGCTTTTATTTATCAGCGTGCTTGTATTGGCTACCTGCACCTATCGTTCGCGCGACCCGAATATCTGTTTCGATGAGGATGTGTTCCCCATTTTTACCGCTAATTGTATTGGCTGCCACGGTGGTTCGGGAGGATATAAATTTACCAGTTACAATGATATTTTGAAAGGCGTGGTAAAAGGTCACCCGCTGCGTAGCCCGATTTACAAAGCCATCAAGGGCAATACGCCCAAAATGCCGCCCGCGTCGCATAAGCAATTGACCTCTGAACAGGTGAGCATCATTAAAACGTGGATCAGCATGGGCGCGCCAAACTCTTCTAATTGCGGAGGCTGCGATACTTCTCAATACAAATTTTCGGCCGATATACAGCCGCTCATGGATACCTGGTGTGTACAATGCCACAGTGCCACAACTCCCAACGGCGGGTTTAACCTTACGAATTATAACGGGGTGAAGAACTGCGCCCAATCGGGCATGATGATGGGCAGCATCAAGCATTCTTCAGGTTATCTGCCCATGCCACAAACTTTACCCAAACTTTCAGATTGCAAGATCCAGCAAATTCAGAACTGGGTGGATGCGGGGTGCCCCAACAACTAAAGATCTATGTCAGACCGAGTCCCGATAGCTATCGGGATCGAGGTCCTTGTACGAGCCTGATTTGAAAACCGGTTAGCCTCGGGCCTTTTTCTAAAAGTATAACGGGACGAAATTATTACACGCGTCTCGACTACGCTCGACGTGACAGAATTTGTATATTCGTAGGGTCCAATGAGGAAGCAAGGTTCGTATAGAGTAATTGGTTTGATGTCCGGAACATCTCTCGATGGACTCGATATTGCTTTTTGTTCGTTTACCAGGAAAGGGAAACATTGGACTTACTCCATAGAAAAAGCGCAGACCGTTTCTTACAATAGGGAATGGAAAAGCAAATTGGGCAACGCGCATAAACTATCGGCTGAGAAATTAATTGCCCTTGATGCTGAGTTCGGAACTTTTATTGGCAAGCAAGTGAACGCTTTTGTAAAGAAAAATAAATTTAAGAACATCGATCTTGTTTCTTCGCACGGACACACCGTATTTCATCAGCCCGAAAAGGGATTTACTTTACAAATTGGCAGCGGCTCAACTATTGCGGCCACCACCGGAAGCAAAACCGTTTGCGATTTTAGAAGTGGGGATGTGGCCCTGGGCGGACAAGGCGCTCCTTTAGTACCCATTGGCGACAAATTACTTTTTAGTGAGTATGATGCTTGTTTGAACATTGGCGGCATAGCTAATATTTCCATCAAGAATGAAAAATCCTCCCCCGGTCCTTCGGACCACCCCCTCCAGCGGGGGACAGGGTTGCGTGCTTTTGATATTTGTCCGGCAAACCTGGTTTTGAATTGCCTGGCGAATGTAAAAGGTTTGCCTTATGACAAAGGGGGGAAGCTGGCTGCCAAGGGACAAGTGCATTGGAATTTACTGAGGAAGCTCAACGCGTTGCCTTACTACAAGAACTACAACACAAAATCAATAGGGCGGGAGTGGATAGAGAAATTTGTTTTGACACGCATCAACCAATACCGCATAACCACTAACGACCGGCTGGCCACAGCCTCCGAACACGCAGCTTTGCAAATTGCGCGTGTTATCAATCATTTTAAAGTACGCAACGTATTAATTACCGGCGGCGGTGCCTACAACACCGATCTCATTAACCGCATAGCCGCTTACTCCAATTGCGCGCTCACCATACCCGACGACCAAACCATCCAGTTCAAAGAAGCTCTCATCTTTGCCTTCCTTGGCGTTTTACGGGTTAGGGGAGAAGTGAATTGCCTTAAGGAAGTTACGGGGGCGAGGAGGGATAGTTGCGGGGGGGCGGTGTATTTCTGAAAGCTTATATTTGCTTGATGAAGTACAAGGCACCGGATGATCAGGGCGAAATTTTACCAAACCTTTTAGGTCTTACGAAACCTGATGAAATAAACGCATCTGAATTCGAAGGGTTCTTAAAAGCGGAAATTTATTTAACAGAACATTTGACCGGTCGAACCAAATTTAATTCTGCCTATATTTTAAAGATTCATAAGCTGGCCTTGAGCCATCTCTACTCATTTGCCGGGCAGCTAAGGAACATTAACCTGTCAAAGGGCGGCTTTACCTTTGCAGCTTCAAAATTTTTGCCGGAAACGATGGTGGCATTCGAAGAGCAAATTTTATCCGGGTTGCCCGGTACGTATAAAAGTGAGGAGAAGTTAATTGAGGACATAGCCATCGTTCATGCCGAGCTCTTGTTTATTCACCCGTTTCGTGAAGGGAATGGAAGAACCGCGCGCCTACTGGCAAACCTAATGTGCAGAAAGGCCGGGTATGAGGCTTTGAAATTTGAAAGGGTGGGCAAAAAGGAGTTTGAAAAGTATGTTTCCGCTGTACAAAACTGTGCTAAGCGCGATTATTCGCTGATGATCGATTTTATAAGATCTATTTTCCCAGGCTAAGCTCTACCTTCTTGAGGGTTGCCTCAGCTATACTTGCCGGAATGTCAATACCCTCTATCTTAAAAGAGGCAAGCAGCGATCTAAGGATATCCTCCCGTAGGGATTTACCGCTCTTTTTCTTCTTCTTTGAGGCCGATTTCATACTGTAAAGATACGATTTTACGGGTCTAAAAGCAAATTTTTATTCGGTGGTTACGGTCTCTTCTTCCGTATGGATCCGGAATCGGGGGATGTTGTATCATTGCCCAAAAAACATGAGACAGAAATACGACAGCTCTGTAATTTTTCTTTACAATACGGGCAACGAGCACGTGCTCCCTACAAAATTCCGAAAAGATATTCCGTATGCTACAAGATCTAAGTGGCGAAAGACTGATCTCACCGATTACAAAGGTCATGAGTTTCGGAAACTATTTAGTTTGAGTGGCGATCACGCGTCACTTTTATTTGACAACAATCGAATGAAACGCGCTATGCTCTCATTCGCACGTTCGTGGGTTTGTCTTTCTTCGGCAATTGTTCCGATCGTGAAAAAGGCCAAAGGCGACCGCGACCTGCAAGGTAGGGTACTAAAGGCAGTGAACTACATGCGCGAACACATTGGACTTGAGCGTGCGTTGAAAATGGTAGGGCTTTCTAAAACTCTCTATTATCATTGGACACTCGAAGCCCGTTTTGATTGCTTTGATTCCTTTACTTCCTTATGCGCCAAACGACATCCGCAGCAATTGCAGTTGGATGAAATAAAAAAGATCAAAAAACTGTTGTTGGATCCCGAATACGATCATTGGCCAATTGTTTCAATCGCTTCACTTGCGTTGCGCAATAAAAACCTGGTGGTTAGTTTATATAGTTGGTACAAATACGCGCGACTTCATGAGATCGATAAGAAAGCTTTTAAGAAGCAAGCGAAAACAAAAGGTCTTATGGCAACATGCCCGAATGAGTATCTGCATGTGGATACAACTTTTTACCCGCTCATTGATGGTAAGAACATTTGTATTTCCTTCGTGATGGATAATTACTCCAAGATGATCCTTGGGTTCCATGTTTCCGAAAGAAATACATTTGATATCGTACGTCAATCAATGACAAAAGCGCTGCAAAATATTGCTTTGCATCCCGATGTGAAAAATGGAGGACATAGTTTTATGGTTACGGATGGAGGAAGCGAAAACCACAATAAGCATATACAGCAGTTCATAGCAAAGCTCACAAAACACAAGATCACCAAGATCCGGGCTTTAAAGGATATTCGTTTCTCTAACTCGCCGGTAGAAGCCGTGCATAGAACCATAAAGGGAAGATATCTTCGCAATCGTAAGTTTGAAAGTGTAGAGGCCGTAAGTAAATACCTCGATTGGGCCGTGATGGATTACAATACCCTGCGGCCGCATTATAAACACCGTCCCCGCACGCCCCACGAAGTTTATTTTGGAATACCCCTTAAGTTTGATGTACGGCAACGTACCAAGAAGGCGATCATGATGCGCGTGGCGGCCAATAAATGTGTTAAATGCATTCAGTGTCAAGGGTTTAATTACAAGAAAAGCCAGGCTAATTGCAATAATTCCTGTGGTAATAATTAGGGGCCTTCACTGGAGTGAAGGTTGTCATTCAGAAAAAGCGGAGAGAATTGCTATATTTGGGTAAATGAATGAGTTACAAAATGAGATCTTCGAGTCCCGTCCGGACCGCAATAATCGATATAACCCTACTGATTATCAGTGGGGTTATTTTTTTAGGGGACTGTACTGGGGATGGTAAATATACCGAGAGACCAAAATCCTAATCATTCAATATTAACAGCGAAAATCATTCTTCTCTCAAATGGGTGTCTAAAAGCAATTGATCAAAGTGCTCCAAAATGAAGGTTCGCGCTTCAACAAGGGATTCGCTCATGCTCATTTCATTGTCTTGTTGAATTTTGAAGCACATCCCAGCAATAGAGGCATTCAGCAGTTCATCGATAAGCCCTGAACTCACATCTTCCGGCCTTTTGACCTGTTTTAGCTGATCAATTAAGTCTGTAAACATCATTTCGTTTTAATCCCGAATATACGGATTTGGATTAATATAGTATAAAAACCGAAGACGGATAATGTTGATTTATAGTTGGTGGGCATGCTAAGATATGCTATTAATCTGTGTAAACTATTTATCACGAATTTTGCATACATTTATGTTTGGAATGAATGCCCATCTATTAATAGTCAAAGCGGAAACCACGAAGACCTTCGAAATCTTGAACAAAGTTTACCAAAAGAAAGAGATATTTATTCAGTCTGTGGAAGCACTTGAGTCAAATGCCAGAATAAGTCTGTTAACGTCATTCTTGCTGGAAAATCAACTCGTAGTCCCTTTTTCTGCAAAGACCCAATTGCTTTTTATTCCCAATAATGAAATTCAGTATTTAAGAGCGGCGGATAGTAAGCCTTTCGAGATTTATACTTACATCGAGCAAAAATTAATTCAGGAGCACGCCTTAACAATTAAAATGTACAGATATTACCGGGATCGATTGGCCCCGGTGTATATCTTCACCGAGGACCTACGCAAAATTAGCAAAGCAATAAAGGCAAATTTAAGTGGCCCTATCCGGCAAGCTTGGGTATAAATACTGGATATAGTTTTAATCTATCATCCATGCTCGCTTGTCAGTAATTGTTGCGTTTGTTTCATGGAGGCCGTTTATCTTCCTGAGCAAAGTGCCATATTTCTTATCAGCTATATGAAACTTCACTTAAATTAAACCAGCCTTTTCCATTGCCATATAATTGTCAAGCTCGGCCTTCAGGCTATTTGCAATTAGGGTCTGGTCTTTCCGCAGCATATCCTTTGAAAGATAGGTGTTGCAAACGATAATGTTATTTTTTGTTTTAACGCCAAGCACTACGCCTGAGTGAACAAGGCCCATAACTTCTTTTGCTCCATCATTTAATTTCCCCTGAGCTTCAAATTGGCAAAACGGATTAAGTATAAAATACTTCTTTATCATTTCTCCTGGCTGCGAAATACCAAGCTTTTCCCTTTCAACAAAGCGTGTGAAAAAATGCCCAGTATAAAAGGTGATGCTCATATCTGTGCTTACCAAAGCTGCCATAAATCCGATTGATGTATAATGGTAATTGACAAATGTCTGGAAAATATCGTTCTTTGATTTTAAATCCAGGATATAAACCCAGGTGTTTTTCGTTTTAGGTGTTAAGTAATCGTAGGATTGAATGAGTGGATACTTTTTCGTCTTTAGAAGCTGTCTTCGTAATTCCTTGATGGAATATTCCGATTTACGTCTTACCACATCAAAGTCCGATAGCATCTCTTTGATGACTTCTTCTTTGGACATGGTTGAAACTATCATTGTACAGTTCTGTTATTGAGGTAGAAATACTTTGGCTAAAATAAGAGTTATCTGGAAACGAGTCTTTTTTTTGATAAAATTTAGCCTGTTCAGCGCCTAATTAATTTGCTAAAAAACATTCACTTTGATAGATATTTGTCTGAAGAACAGCCTGAAAATGTGCGGACTGCTTTTTATGCACACCATGCAGTATCCAGAAGTGCGTTGAATAATTAAATAAAACGTCTATATTTACACGTATGAAACGGCTCTTTTTTTTACTTTTTACCGGAGGCTTGCTTTTGGCAAATGCACAAAATTCCATTGATTACGATAAACTGAAATCGTTCAATATTACCGTAAATTATCCTGAATATACAATCAAAGCGCAGATGCTGAAAGATCCTGCGAAGATCACGCCTGATGAGAACAAAACCTACAATTGGTACGCCTCGAACAAAATAATGGAGACCAAAGGCGGTTTTGATGGGAAGCTATTACACGGGTATTACAAGTGTTTTTTCATTGGTGGGAACTTAAAGGAAACAGGCGAATTCAAGTATGGAGTTAAATCCGGTAAATGGTCGAGCTGGTATACAACCGGAGTGCTTCGCGATGTGCTGTATTGGAAAAACGGAGTTAAGCATGGCAAATACAGGTTATATAGCGAAACGGGACAACTTGTGGCGGAAGGGAACTTCAAAAATGACAAACTTGATGGAAAATTCAAGGCCTTTTATAATGGGAGGGTAGAGGATGTTAAGAAATATAAAGATGGAGTCGAGATCATTAAGCCTCCAAGAACTGAAGATGTGTCCGGCGGGAAGATTAAAACACCATTCAAAGAAAAGCTGAAGAATCTATTCAAAAAGAAACCTAAGGAATCATCAACCGATAAGAAAGAACCTGAACCTAAAAAAGAGAAACCAGTTAAAGAAAAGAAAGAGAAAAAACCTAAGGAAAAAAAGCCTAAAAAGGAGAGTAAAGAAGCCACTAAGACGGTTTCAAATTAGCCCCCACATGTTCACCAGATCCCTGCGCGGAGGAGCCCTGTATCTATCGGTTTTTATCGGAATGCTGGTAGCGGTTCTCTTGAGTCTACTGTTGCTTTACAGTTATTATAGCGCCATAGATCTTAAGAAATTCACAATTTCCAGGAACGTACATTCAAATCTTTATTCCGGGTTCAATTATGCTGTTACCGACGCTTGTGAAATGACCTCTCTTCCAAAAAAGATTGACCTTTTTGAACAAGGCCTCGATAGTGTCGAGATTGTTAAAAAATGGTGGGGATGTTACCAGGTTATTGGTGTACGATCTTATTGGAAAGGTATCTCAGAAAGTATTTTGTGTTTAACAGGTACTTCATTCATGAAGGATACTGCGCTTGTTCTTACGGAGAATAATAGGCCCATAGCCGTTGCTGGAAATACAAGGTTAAAAGGGACATGCTTTATACCAAAAGCCGGAATAAAACCGGCACACATAGAGGGCGAAACTTTTTGGGGCGATCGTATTCTGGATGGGAAGCAAATGCAAGCCCCGCAGCAATTAGCAGAAATAAACGAGGTCTTAGTGAAACAGTTCGATGAACTCAGTAAAGCAACGCAGGGAGATTCGTTATGTATGTTTGATCAATTACCCGATCTGGATACGATCAAGAATTCATTCCTATCCAAGACCCTCCGTATAATTGCCCCGGGTATCATCATTTTGGATGATATAAGGCTTTCAGGAAATATCATTGTACAATCCCCAAAAAGGATCATAGTCAGAAAAGGGTGCTCTATCAACAATGTGCTTTTAACCGCGCCGGTAATTGAGATAGAGAAAGAATTTGCAGGTACCCTCCAGGCCCTCGCGGTAGATAGTATAATAACAGGAGAAGGAGTAACGCTTAATTATCCTTCTTCATTGCTTCTCATCTATAAACCCGTTATCGATACTTCGCATAAGAACATTCCTGTTCCGGTATTATTGCTAGGGGAAAAGAACAAAATAAAGGGAACCGTTGCTGCATGTATTAAGGATGGCAATTTCACGAACACAATTTATCTGAAGATCGGTAAAGAATCTGAGATAAGCGGCCTGGTATATTCCCAAGGGTATCTTGATCTTCAGGGAAGCATTAGCGGAACAGCTTTTGCGCGCTCCTTTATTTTAAACACGCGATCGGGAGTATATGAGCAACATTTGCTGAACGCTGTGATTGATAGGTCCGCGCTCTCCGATCTGTTTGTGGGAGGAATTCTGTTTAAAGGAAAAAAAGCAAATCGAGTTGTAAAATGGTTAAACTAAGAGCAGGCACATTGGTTGAAACCCTGGTCTCTATGACCATTATACTTTTTTGCAGTACACTTGCTGTTATGATCTATACACGGGTACTATCTTCACAGAACGGAGTTCAGCGATTAAGGGCGTTTTATATTGCGTGTGAAGTAATAGACAAAAGTTGTTCAAAAAAGGACTTTCTTGACGCGAGCCTCGGAATCCAGGGAATGAAAATAGAAAAAGCGTGCAAACCCTATAAGGGGGATAATGACCTTATTGATATGCGCGTGACCGTTAAAGCGGAGAATGGAATGTTATTATGGGAACAAAAGCAACTTGTGATCAATGAGTAGGATGCGTAAAATGAGGGCATTTACTTTACCCGAAGTAATGATCACATTAGTATTGTCGATCATTATCATTTCCGTGGCTTATTTCTCTTATAATTACTTACTCCGGGGATTTTTGAAGTACCGTGCGATAAATGATAAGGTAAGCGATCATTGCCGGGCGACAAATTATCTTGATAACCTCATGCAGCGATCAGATGAAGTACTGAAAACCAGAGAAGGCTTGTTGTTTTTAAAAGGAGGTAAGGAAATAAAGCAGATTGTCTTTAACGAGAAATGTATTTTATTTAAAACCAGCCAAAACGAGGCAGATACTATAAATCTTGACCTTAAGAGAAGTGCTTTTTTTTGGAAGGAGGATTCGATGTTAAAAGTTAAGTCCCCTGTACAAAAGATAACCCTTGAAATAAATTTTTTCGGAGGGTTTCATCGTCTTATCTTTGAAAAGCCATATGATTCGGAGAACCTGATAAGGCTCGATAGTCTTTACAACAGCTTGCAATGAGTGGAATTGATATAAAAAACATAGTTGTTGCGAAAAAAGGAAATGAGTCTCAAAAAGAGAGCTTCAGTTTTTCTAAACTACTTAGCCAGGACATTACGCTATTTGGAAAAAGGTTTGATAACAAACGAAAGGAGTGGTTTTATTCCGAACTTTCCATCCTTTTATCTGCCGGGGTAGATGCCAAAACCGCATTGGAATTGGTTGCCGAAGAAGCCAAGAAAGGGAAGGAAAAAAAATTGTTTGAGCATCTCCGCGATGAAGTGATCAACGGCAAAAGTATTTCACAGGTGATGCGTACTATGCCTGAGTTCACCTCCTACGAATATCATAGCGTTGAAATAGGAGAGGAAACCGGCCAACTTAACGAGGTACTTAATGAACTTTCTCTTTTTTATGCGGGGCAGATCAAATTGAAGAGACAGATAATCGGTACGCTTTCTTATCCGATGGTGGTAATAATTATAGCTTTCGGTGCCGTTTACTTTATGTTGACCACTGTGGTACCCATGTTCAAGGATATTTTTAAGCAAGTTGGGGGCGATCTGCCGGAAAGCACTAAATTGATCATAGCTTTGTCGAATAGTTTCTCAAAGTATGCGGGATTGTTTTTTTTAATAGGTACGGGTATTGGAATAGCCTTGTATTCGCAGCGAAAGCAAAAGTGGTTTCGAGGTTTTTTCTCAAGGATAGTATTAAAAATTCCTGTTTTAGGATCGCTTGTAGTAAAAATTTATCTCACACGTTTCTGCCAGTCTATGAAACTATTGATCCGTTCAAAGACAAGATTAACCGATGCGATAGGGCTGGTGGAAAAGATGATTGATTTTTATCCACTGGAAGTGGCCTTAAAAGAAGTGCAGGAGGACATTTTTAAAGGGAAGCTCCTTCATGAAAGTCTCTCCAAACATGAAATATTTAACAGGCGTTTGATATCACTGATCAAGGTAGCGGAGGAAACTAACAAGAATGATACTATTTTCGAAAAGCTTGAACGTCAGTTTTCTGACGAGGTTGATCATCAAAACGCCATTTTGGGCAAATTGATCGAGCCTGTATTTATTATTTTCTTAGGATTAATGGTAGGCTTTATTCTGGTTTCGATGTACTTACCTATGTTCCAGTTAAGTACCAGCGTAGGCGGTTAGTGGTTTTCTGTTATAAAAAAATTAATATATTAGCTCCCAGAATGCGTAGCGGGAATAAGCATATTGGAAATAAAAAATTGGATGCATTTACCATGATGGAATTGCTGACCACACTTTGCATCATTGGCATTCTTATACTCTTAGCATTACCGAAACTAATGCCCCTCATCTCTAAAACTAAGTCATTAGAAGCTCAATTGCAATTGAAACACGTGCTTCAGTTGGAAAAGACACATTTCTTTATGAATTCTAAGTATTCTTCAAATCTTCAGGAAATAGGATATGAGCAACCAGCTCTGGTTACAGAAGAGGGTACGGCTAATTATAAGATCGAAGTAGCGGACGCGAGTAATAAAGGTTTTTTGGCAAAAGCAACTTCCGTGACTGATTTCGATGGTGATGGTATCTTCAACGTTTGGCAAGTGGACCAAAACGATAAGTTGAAGGAAGTAACTCCTGATTAGAATGGCTCTTTTTTTCCTGGTAGCCATAAGTCTTTTTTCATTATTAATTTTTTATCAGGATCTGAGGGAAAGAAGGGTTTCTGTTTGGATCCTTTTTGGTATTACTGCTTTTATAGGAATGGAAGCCTTTTGGTTAAGACCTTATAACCAAGTCCTAAAGGCATCTGGACTGAATCTTGGATTCTTATTAATAGAGTTTCTTGTTGTGGCACTTTACTATCTTATCAGGTATAAGGGGATTGCTAAACTTGTTCAATCTATTGGAGGTGCTGATCTATGGCTCATACTGGTTCTGGCACTATCGTTTTCTACAGTTAACTTCATACTGTTCTTAACCCTTACGCTTCTTCTCTCTCTTTTTATATACATGGTTTACAGGGCATTTTCCTCGGGCTCTTCCCCGCAAATCCCCTTGGCGGGATTTATTGCCCTATTCTATTGCATAGGCCGAATAATTATGTATTTTTATTCCCCCCTCGCTATTTGGAATGACGACTGGATCTTGATCGCGATGGATGTATAAAGAATGGAAACACTGGATTATATACCACTCTCATTTGACCTGCAGCAAGTTATTACCAGCGAGCAAGCATGGCATTATGGAGTTGTTCCAAAATCCGATGATAAGGATAGATTAGAGTTGTATTTCGATTCTTCAAGAAATGAGCAGGATGTTTTGTCCGAACTGGAGATACTCTTTGGTAAAACAATACTACTTGAGAAATCCGATCCCGAGCTTGTGCAGAAAACCTTGGGCAAGTATTACAGGCGCAACCAGGCTGCAAATGCCAAGGTAAAAAACCTCCAGGTTCGTTCAGAAGATTTCCTGAGCTTGCTTATCAGCGAAGCGAAAGGGCTTGGAAGCAGCGACATTCATATTGAGATATATGACGATAAGTGCCGCATTCGTATGCGTATCGATGGACGTTTAATAGAGCGATACGCCCTAAGTAAATCGGAGTATCCCACTGTTATTAACAAGATTAAAGTTAAGGCAGAGTGCGATATTGCAGAAAGAAGACTTCCTCAGGATGGTCGTATAAATTTCAACGCAGATGGAATTAAAACGGATATACGTGTTTCGATACTTCCTACATTGCATGGGGAGAAAATCGTATTACGTCTTTTGAATAATGATGCTGCTAATATCGATATTGAGAAGTTAGGTTTTTCTGAACTCCAGAAGCAGCATTACCTGGAAGGAGTGAAAAAACCGCATGGGATATTACTTATCAGTGGCCCAACCGGTTCGGGAAAGACAACAACACTGTACGCTACGCTGAAATTGCTTAATAAGACTACAAGTAATATTCTCACTATTGAGGATCCAATTGAATATACATTGGAAGGCATCAACCAGGTGCAGTTGAAGGAAGATATTGGTCTAACTTTCTCTAAGGCTTTGCGTACTTTTCTACGGCAGGACCCCGATATTATTATGCTCGGTGAGATCCGGGATGCTGAGACAGCACAGATGGCTGTACGCGCCGCGCTTACAGGGCATTTAGTGCTTTCGACCATACATACCAATTCAGCATGGGGTACCATTGCACGTCTGATTGACATGGGACTGGCTCCTTTTTTAGTGGCAAGTACATTGAATACCAGTGTGGCCCAACGGCTTGTGAGAACCCTTTGCCCATTTTGTAAGAAAGAGGAAGTTTTTAATTCGGCAGTGTTACCGAAAAAATATATTGCTCCCAGGGCACTTGAAAAGCATTATGTACCACAGGGTTGTGAGAACTGCCACTATACGGGTTTCAAAGGAAGGAGGGCTCTCTACGAAGTAATTCCCATTGACAAACATTTGGCGGATTGTATCAAAAACAATACATTTACAATCTTCGATTATTTGAAGCAGAATAATATCAAAACTTTGGCTGATAATGCATTTGAACTTTTATATAATGGGCAAACCTCTATCGACGAGATCTATTCACTTTTGATGAATGATTAAAAGGGTCTTCATACTCATTTTTTTCTTCGTTTGCTCTTTTGCAAATGCACAGGATCGTATTGCAATACTGGAGCAGAAGTTGTTTGAACTATCGAAAACCACTCCTGGTCTTAATCAGAAACTTGCCATGGATGTGAACAACATTCCCATCCAGGATTTTATCCGCGGAATAGGTGTCGCTCATGATCTTAATGTAACGGTAGACCCCGGTGTAGATGTAAAGATCAATAATAACTTTGCAAAAGTAACTGTACAGGAAGTATTTTTGTTCCTGGCCAATAAATACGATCTTGATATAACCTTAATTGGCCCTATTATATCTTTTTCAAAGTATACTGCCCCGCCCTCGCAACCTAAGATAACCTTGAAAAAGATCAATGTGAATTACGAGCCTATAGGGGATCTGCTTAGTTACGATCTGAATAATGATTCCTTGTCAGCAGTTACGAAGGAAATAACCAAACAATCAAAAAAGAATATTGTTTTCTCTCCTGAATTGAGCAATAAAATGGTGAGCGGATTTGTTCAGAACGCATCTTTTA
Organism: uncultured Flavobacteriaceae bacterium; assembly: GCA_964387075.1. Classification (GTDB taxonomy): domain Bacteria; phylum Bacteroidota; class Bacteroidia; order B-17B0; family Aurantibacillaceae; genus PALSA-968. The sequence continues at coordinate 348,255 of CAYLVB010000001.1, read as the reverse complement.
ATAACGCGTTGGATAAACTTGGCTTTGCCAACGATCTTAAAATTACGCTGACTTCCGATAGTTTTTATCTCGTGGAAAAAGCGATTAAGAATGCCAGCACCGGCAACACCCCACCCGCTAATGGCAATCTGGTAAATATAAACAGCGGAAAGAACATTCAGGGCCTCTCGATTAATTATGAAAATGGAGGTTTGAGTGTGGAAGGGCAAAATATTCCGATCTCTGATATTCTGTCACAAGTGTCAGGTATCACCAAACAAAATTATTACCTTTTTAATGAGCTCAAGGGAAATGCTACGGTTTCGGTAAAGAATTCCACGTATGAAGACTTTTTAAAATACCTCTTCAACGGAACTTCCTACACTTTTAAAAAGGAAGGTGATGTTTATCTTTTTGGGGACAGGAACCTGGAAGGTTTGCGTGTGAGCAAGTTGGTTCGCTTAAAGAATCGTACTATTACAAAGATCATGGATTATATGCCTGCCGATCTTAAAAAGGATGTCGATATAAAGGTATTCAACGATCTGAATGGCATTATTGTGAGTGGATCAGAACCACGTACCAACGAGATAGAAAAGTTCCTTAGAGAGATCGACTTAGTTGTTCCCGTCATATATATTGAAGTAATGATCGTGGATGTGCAAAAGAGCAACACTTTTGCAGCAGGTATTAGTGCAGGCCTTGGTAATAAGCCTGCTACCACCGGAGGTTCGGTAATTCCGGTAAGCAATTATACATTGAATGCCAATAGTATCAATAATGTTATTTCGGGAGTAGCCGGGCTGCTTCCCAGCATCAATTTGGGATTTGTTACTCCAAATTTTTATGCGGTTATCAACGCGATGGAGTCGCAAGGTATTGTAAAGATACGTTCTACTCCCCAGCTCGCAACCTTGAATGGCAACGAGGCAAAAATGAGCATAGGGGAAACCCAGTATTATCTTGAGACAAACAATAATGTATTGCAAAGTGCCGGCAACAATACCGTGGTACAAGCGCAGCAATATAAATCCGTGAATGCAGACCTTGCCATTACCATTGATCCACAGGTTTCCGACGATGAACAGGTTACGCTTAAAATAACCGTAAAGCAATCTACTTTTACGGCGAGAATATCACCAACTGCACCTCCAGGCAGCATCAGCAGGGATTTTCAGTCTTATATCCGCGTGAAGAATGGGGAAATGATCATGCTGGGTGGGCTGGAAGATCATCAATCTAATGAAACGGGCTCCGGGTTACCACTTTTATCAAGGATTCCTATCATAAAGTGGTTCTTCAGTAATCGTACCCGCGTGAAGAAAGACAATAAACTGGTTATTTTTATTAAACCTACCACCATTTACGGATAATGCCATGCGCCTGCCTGCTTTTGTCGAGAATTTCCTGTACAAAACAAACAAGGTGTTGGGTATCGAGATTTGTTTCCTGGACAATAGGCAAGAACTGAATTGCTGTATCTGCGAAAAAAAGGGAAATAAAGTTTCCATAACCGATTCTAAAACGAATCTGGCAAGTTTAGAGGAAATTTCTACTGCTTTGCCTAAAGGCCTACCTGTGGCGCTTGTATTCAATGGCAAGTCAATTATCCATAAAAAGATAAGTGTGGGTGAGCAGGAAACGACCTCCTCGGCTTTCCAAAAAGTTTTTCCAACTGGTAATGAAAGGGAATTTTATACCCAGTTATATAAAGGGTTGGCCGGCCAGGGCTTTGCATCTGTGATAAGGAAAGATAAGGCTGATGAATGGGTAGAAAAGATTGAAGCATTGGGTTATAAAGTGATCGATTTTTTTATTGGCCCCTTTGCTATTGAAAACTCTCTTGCCTTACAAGGAGTACGGTCTTCTGTTTATACTTACGAATGGGCTCAGCATCGTATAGAAACCGAGGATGGTAAAATTAAAGAATATCAGTTCCAAAATGACAAAAATGTGGATGCGACTTTGAATCTGGAGGGATTCTCTGTAGTTTCTGCCGCCCTTAATTCTTTTTGTGTTGCGCTTCATTATTTTCTGCCGGTGGCTAATATCAGCCATTCAAATGATCCGGTGATTTTTAAATATGATGAATACAGGAACTCAAGGGCTTTTACACGCCTTTTACGGACCTCCGCAGGAGTTATTCTGGGTATTTGCATGGCAAATTTCCTGGTCTTCAGTAGTTATTTTGATAAACAAAAAAAATTGGATAATGAGTTAGCTGTTCATGAAGGCGCTATAACTGCCCATGAAAAATTGAGCAAGGATCTACAGAGTAAGAAAGAATTTCTTGAAAGATCAGGCTTAGCGTTAAGCTCGAAGACTTCTTATTTTACCGATCGGTTACTGTATGACCTTCCCGAGGATCTAAATTTGACGTATTTGGCAGTTTATCCATTAAAGAACCGTATCGAAAAGGATTCGGTTATTGAATTTGATAGTAAAAAAATAATGGTAAGGGGATTATGCGATAAAAGCATCTTGCTGAATAACTGGATCAATTTACTTAAAACAAAGGAATTTATTCAAGATGTGGTTTTGGATAATTTTGAACAGGAATCAGAAAAGGAAAGTGGAAAATTTAATCTCACACTAAAGTTAAAATAGTGCTGGAAAAGCTAACAACAAAAAATAAATTGAGATTGTTGGCAGGGGCTATAATCCTTGCGCTTGTGTTGGTTTATTTCCTGGCCATTAAAGAAACTATTGCCGTGGCCTCAGATTGCGGTCAAAAAGAAGCAAAGCTTCAGCAATCGAAGGACTTGGGAGAAAAAACAGCAATACTGAAAGCCTTGATTAGGAATATTGATAAACAAACAGGCGGACAGACAGACACAACAAAAAAAGTAATGGACCTTTTATTGGAGCACATTACAGAGTATTGTAATAGTACGGGTTGTGCAATAAAAGAGATTCCATCTGCCGCTTTCGCGAGTCGTAATGGGTATCTCATTGAATCCAGTTTTATCACCCTGGAAGGATCGTACAAAGAGTTGCTCGAACTCGTATATTTACTTGAGCAAAAGAAAAGAACCGGTGGGCATATTGCCTCTATACAGTTTTATACAATAAAAAATAACAAATTAAAAAAGCAGGAGCTACTATTGACTCTGTATGTACAACATTATAAAAAAACCTGACATGAAAAAGATATGTCTATTTATTTCCCTTGCAGTGGGAGTTCTTCTATTCAATTATTGCACAAAGGATATTATTGCTGCAGATATAACAAAGAAAACTGTGAATATTCTGGCACCAGGTAACGGTGTTCATACTCCGTATAATTCCATTACTTTCTGGTGGGATGAAGTAAAAGATGCAGATAATTATCAATTGCAGATCGTTTCGCCTTCCTTTACCAGCGTAATAAACCTTGTTGCGGATACGACAGTTACGTCAAATAAATTCACTTTAATTCTAAATCCTGGGACCTACGAGTGGAGGGTGCGTGCATCTAATAATGCAGGTAGTACAGCTTATTCGACCCGTAGCTTTGTGATCGATACCACCAATGATATGACCAATATTACCGTTGCACTCATGTCCCCGGCTGATTCAACCTATTCGGCGAATTTAAGCCAAACTTTTACATGGGCCTCTGTTTCGAATGCCACACAGTATAAGATTGATGTTTTGAATTCATCCGGGGGAACACTAACAAGTTCCGTTACCACCGGGACAAGTTTTGCCTATACCTTCAGCCAGGAAGGGACTTATACATGGAAAGTGCGTGCTGAGAACCAATTCACTAATTCTGCCTATAGTTCACGTATATTGTTGATCGATCAAACGGTTCCTTCGGCCCCGGTTTTATTGCTTCCTGTAAACAATGCGACCTTAACCTTAAACGACTCCCTGAAATGGAATACCGGAAGTGGCGGCTATTTCGATAGTTTACTGGTGGCCAGCGATTCTACATATGCTTCGGTACTTGTAAGACAGAAAATGAACGGAACAATATACCAGGTAACCTCCGGAGCGGGCTTCATAAGCGGGACTAACTATTTCTGGAAGGCGAGCACAACGGATAAAGCCGGAAACACATCGGTTTATTCGACAACCCGTAAATTCAAGGCAAACTAGCGTATGCTTAAGAACAAGAAAGCGCTTTATGTACTTTTCCCGCTAACTATTCTTATCTGGGGATTGGTGTCGTATAAGATCTATATTGGATTGAAAGGGGATGATGACATGGGCGTGGAAATTAACGCAGTTCCAACTCTGCTTGTGCCCGACAGTGGAATAGACACATTTTCGGTCTTTAATAATTACCGTGATCCTTTTCTGGGTGCAGTTAAAAAGCCTCGGATGAATAATGGTCTGGACAAAAACGCCTCGAAACCCAATGTATCGAACAATAATGTGATCAAACCGCCGCTTCCGCCTGTAAATGGTAATTGGCCAACTATACAATATTCCGGAATACTCAAAAACCAAAGCAACTCTACGTCTCTAATCCTGCTTTCCATAAATGGGAAGACCTATACACTAAAGCAGGGAGACGCCGCAGAAGGAATAAAAGTGATTTCCTTTTCTAATGCAGAAGTAATTCTCCAACGTGGAAAGGAAAAAAGAAATTTTTTAAAATAGAAATATTTCCAGTTATAGAATGTAATCTACTGGTTTTTACTTAGCTATCCTCAAAAAAATAAAATGCCCCAAAAACCTAGTGTAGGATTTCTTTTATTCTCGCCTTCTTTCATTATTTGCAGATGTTACTTGTCGAAAGCTTATTAACAGTTCATGTATAAGATATGCATGTGAAAATCAGTTTTTTAAATTTCTTAATAAATAAATATAGAATCGTTGACATGGAAAAACAAAAATTATACAAATATTGCAATCTTGAAATGTTAAAAATGTTTAAACAGCCCAATTAAGGGATAAGAATGAAAGAACAATCCAAAATCCATTCATGAAATTATTATACGGAATTATAACATTGCTGCTGATGGCCCTAAGCTCTAAAGGGTTCGGCCAAACATGTTTCGCTGATGCTGGTAGGGATACATTGATATGCCCTGGGGAATGTGTCACTTTAGGTGGTGTGACCCCAGGTAGTGATACAAGTCGGTTGGCTGACATAGTTAAATATGTTTGGTCGCCATCAAGTGGATTAAACAATCCTTCCCTGGCAAAGCCTACGGCATGTCCCAGCACAAGGACAGTGTACACATTGACTATTTATGCCTTGAATTATAATAATGATACTATTTGCACTGCCAGCTCCACCACCATTATAGACATTAAAAGCACCTGTTTTATGAGGAAAGATGACCTACCCCAGTTGACGATAGGAGGTAGTGATTCCGATGGAGTGCCTTATAGGGATTCTGCATACAGCTTTTACGATAGGGTTGCAGGTTCCAACCACAAGATAAATAATATTGAAATTAAATAGTATGATCGCAAAACTCCTAAAAACTGTTCTTGTTTTACTGCTTTCATTTGTAATCGTAAAGCCTGTTTATGGAAGTAAACGTTACTGGGTAGGAAATGGAAGTAACTTAAACTGGAACTCTACTGCAAATTGGTCAACAAGCTCGGGCGGTTCCAGCGGAGCTAGTGTGCCGGGTTCAAGTGATACAGCTTATTTTGACGGTGGAGCCCTAGGCAAATGTGTGTTAGACGTTAATATAGATGTAAAAAGATTTGAAATCCAATCAGGCTATACAGATAGCCTGATTCAGAACAATAAAACAATAACTATAGGCACCAGCGGCTTTCGGCAAAGTGGAGGAAAGTTTTTTGGGGACAGCACAGCGATAACGATCTCAGGAAGTTATTCGATGACTGCGGGGTATTTCCGGTCGACAAAATCTACTTTGACATGCTCAAGCGACTTTACCGCGGATGTAAATACAGGAACATTTGCGCATAATAATGGAAAGGTTCTTCTTGATAATACATCTACAATAACAGGGCCTGGAACCATATTCTTTTACCAACTCGAATTAAAGGGGCAGTCGACACAAAAGACATTTACAATAGTTTCTGGGTCTGTTGCGGTTGTTGTGGTAAATGATTTTACTCAAAGCGGAACTGGCGGTGTTGTCATTAATACTGGTTACGTTTATGCAAGAGGTGATATTTATCTTAATACTAATTCAACAGGCGGCGGCGGTACAGCAACAATTCATATAGATGGTACTGGCGACCAATCTTTAAATGGAGGATCTGCTCTTTTAACAAGTGGAAGAATCCAGCATGTAATTATTAATAAAACCAGCGGGAGCCTTTATCTGTATAATTATATTAACGTTATTGGCAATTTTACGCACACAGCTGGAACCGTTGTTCCGGGTACTTCAACCGTTAATTTTTATACTACAAAAACTATTACAGGATCAATAACATTATACAATGTGGCAATTTGTAACGGAACTGCTGCCACAACAATTACAATCGCTAGTTCAACGACAATTACTGCCACTAATAACTTGGAGTATAATGGGCAAACAGGTTCAGGATGGTACATTGTCACCAATGGCGGAACAATCGCGGCGCAAGGGAATATTACAGACAATAATACTGCGGGTGGAGGAGGCGGAAGTACTACCATCCTTATCAATGGAACCGGCAGCCAAACCCTTACAGGTTCGGGATCGAACTCAGAACATTTTTTACCGAGCGTTAATATTTATAAAACTTCCGGAACTCTTTACCTGGCAAGCAAAATACCGGTAGCCGGCAACTGGACCTATACAGCGGGTACTATAGATCCTGGAACAAGTGAGGTAGTATTTGCCTGGGGTAAAACGGTTTCGGGTACCCACACGTTATATTCCATCGGTTTCTATTATACTGGGACTACAATTACTGTAAATTTAGCATCGGGGACTATTTTAACAGTAAATGGCACCTATACTCATTATGGATTTAATCCTTCGGCATTGACTGTGAATACCGGTACAATTGAGGTCAAAGGGAATATAAACCTGGCAAGTGCCAATGGGCATGGTGGTGGAACTGTTCTTATGAAAATATGTGGCACCGGTGATCAAACCATCACGGGTAATTCTTCCGGCATGGGGTTTTTACCAAATGTCGAGATCAATAAACCCTCTGGGACTTTATACTTTGTGAGCATGATTAGTAGTGGTGGGAATTCCTGGACCCATACCGCGGGGGCGATCAATGCAGGAAGTAGTACTCTGCAAATTGTTAACGGGCCAAATATTACAGGCTCAATGACTCTTAACAATCTCACTTTTTACGCCGGAAATAACGCTACTGCTACCTTAGGGTCAAGTACACAACTTACTGTTGCCAATCTTAGTTTTACAGGAACAACTCATACTACGGGTACAACGTTAAATTCCGGAACAATAACAGTAAGCGGTAATATAACACATCAAAGGCTTCAATATGGGGGAGGCACAACCAATGTAATTTTAAATGGTTCCTCAAATCAGACAATTTATGGAAGAGGAACTGTTAACTCGTACAAAGCTTGGCTCCCCAATTTGATCATTAACAAAAGTGGTGGTAATGTTACTGCTGATAGCAGTGTAATTGTAAAAGGCAGACTCACTCTGAAGGGAAGTTCTAACTATCAGATTAACGGTAGTAATGGTGGCGAACTCTGGGTAGGAGGAGACAGCATAACACTTGGGGGTAGTTCAACAGCAAACGGTGGCAGCGCACTTATCAAAATTGACGGTGCTAGTGTTGCACAAAGATTGTCGGGAAGTGGAAGTGGTTTGTTGCCTAAAGTTAAGATCGATAAAACCGGAAGTAATGCCCTGACTATTTCAGGAACTGTAAATGTTGGTAATGATTGGACTTACACAGCAGGAACCTTAACGGTTACCGGTTCAACAGTTTCTTTTGATAAGAGCCTGACTATAACCGGTACGCACACACTCAATAATGTAACTTTTGCTCCCACGTCGTCAAGTACAGTAGGAATAGCATCCGGTACAACGTTGACGGTACCAAGTATTTTGACATTTGGGGGAACTTCTGGTCTTACCGTTAATACAGGAACCATAGCTGTTACCGGAAGTATCACGGTTACTAATACCGTTGCTACTGGAGGAGGTTCAGCTACAATAAATGTAAATGGATCGGGAAGCCAAACTATAGCTGGTACCAGTGGCTCTTCCGCGGTTCCGCTATGTAACGTAAATATCAGCAAAAGTTCCGGAATACTTGATATAACCGGTAACAGCTTGTCTTTTGGTGGATCTTTAACCTGCACAACGGGTACTACTTCCGTAAGTTCATCAAACACAGCATATTTTTACGAAACAGCTGGCCTAACCGCTTCTGCGATCCCCTTTAAGCATGTTACGATCGTAAAAGGGATGCGCCGTTTATTTGCGGACCTTAATGTAGTTGGAGATCTTACGATACAATCTGTGAACACGCCTACGCTTGAAGCCGCTTCGGGAAATTACCACATTAATCTTCAAGGAAATTGGAACAATGCTTCTAAATTCATTAGTGGAACTGGTTTTGTAAAATTCATCGGCACCAATGACCAAACCATTACTCAGCCAGTTACCGATGTCGACTCAATCGCTAAGATCCAAATAAATAAATCCGGTGGAACTCTTACATTAAGTTCCCAACTCAACTTGACAGATAGCCTCAAGTTCACTTCTGGTAAGCTGACCACTTCCACTTCCAATTTACTTATTCTTAAAAAACGGAGTGCTGTATCGGGGATGTCTTCCACAAGTTTTGTTTCAGGTCCAGTTCGCAAAGTCGGTAATACTGCTTTCACTTTTCCTACCGGAAAGGCGAGTAACTATCAGCCTGTAAGTATTTCGGCGCCGACTAATTCAAGTGATGCATTCACGGCGGAGTATTTCAATGCAGGACAAACATTGGGTACTGTTTTAGATACTGTCCTTGATACCTTAAGTACCTGCGAATATTGGGACCTTAACCAAAGTGTAGGAACCTCTTCCGTTACATCTACCATAGGATGGAATTCAAATTCTTGTAACTATTTCGATACATTAGTAAATATGCGTGTTGTAGGTTGGGACGGAGCGAAATGGATTGATATTGGTGGGGATAATATCACTGGTAACGCAACTAGTGGAACGGTTACAAGTGAGGCCAAGCAAAGTTTTGGTCCTATTACAATTGGCCATAATTTTTACTGCATTTTATTGAACCCGGTGGCTCATGCAGGTCCAGATCGATCCACTATATCTGGTGGTAAGGTTACTATTGGGGCGAACCCAATATTAACTGGGAATTTACCAGTTAATCTTAATGCCGCAGTTGCAAATTGGAATCCCCAGACATTCCTGAGTGCTTTAAATACTTCTTTCAAGGGGTCAGCTTTATGCACACCAACAAGTACAACCACATATACCGTTTCAATTAAATACGCCGGATGTAAGGTTTCTGATGCAACGAAGGTGAGCATTAGCGCAGTTGAACCTGCCGTTTTCTTAAAAAGACAACTTGATGGGGGATTTTATGATGTTACTCTTCAGCGAAATTCCGCGAATAATAGTTATCTTTTTTTTAAATACGATGAAGAGTACACCTCCAATGGAAATAATCTTACCTATAATATTTACGACAATCAGCAAAATCTACTTACCTCTCTGCCAACTCTTGCGGTTTCCTATAAAGACAATCGTTACTCAATGGATTTAACCACCCTTTCCGGGCTTAGCTCGCCAAATAGTTTTTATGTGTTGGAAGTAGTGGATAAAAAGGGAGATAAATTTTATTTAAGATTTAAGTATTAGAATGACAAAGACGGGAATAATTGTAAATATTATCATGGTAACTGTGGTTGCCCTTGGAACTTTTTTTTACTTTAAATCAGCAGAGAAAAGAATAGCGTATGTGAAGATCACAAAGCTTTATGATGAATTTGTTATGAAAAAGGAGCTTTCTGGAAAATATGAGAATATTCAAAAGACCAGGCAGAATTTTCTTGACAGTCTTGAACTGGAATTACGCTTAATTGGAAAAAAGATTGAAAATACCGATAAACCAGATCAAGGCACAATTGCTGAGTTCGAAAGCCGAAAGGAAAACTACCTAATGAAAAAAAAGCAATTTGAGGAGGATAACACAGCTACTGTGAATCAGTATACCGAACAAATTATGAAGCAATTGAATCAATATGTGGAAGTTTATGGAAAGGAGCAACATTACACATATATTTTGGGTGCTGATGGTAGCGGAGTGATCATGCACGCTGATGAGAGCCTTGACATCACAGATGAATTAGTCAAATACGTAAACTTGAAGTATAAAGGACAATAATGAAGAAAACATTGATAATTGTAGCAGTTCTTATTGTTGCGCTCGTATCGTTTGGTTTCCTGTTCATGCGAAACACCCCGGCCGACTACCTTGATCGAAAGGAGTATATTGAGTGGATAGAAAATGAACAACACGAATTCAGAAGGACTGTGCAAACGGATAATTTGTTGTATGAAGTTACTTTATGTACACCTGAGTATATAATTGCGAAAGAATTCAGGAGTTCTGTTATCGAAAAGCAAAGCTTCAAAAAACGTCTTACCGAACTTGCCGGGCTGCAATATTTTAAGTTGAGGATCAAGCTGACCAAATCGAATAGCGACGTGCTTGCTTATAACCTGGAGGGTGGCCAACAGGGGTATTACCAGCGCGTAGATTATTTGTCATACGGTGTAGACGAGAATTTAAAGCTTATCCAAAATAGTCGTACAGACACACTTAGGCCTGCACTGTATCACATGGAAAGAACTTATGGTGTCGCTCCTTTTATTGATTTCCTGGTAGCTTTTCCATTAGATTCGGTTGGTACTGATCCCCATAAAGTGTTTATGTATAATGATCTTGTTTTCGGAAGTGGTGTTGTGAGATTTGATTTTAACACCGATAAAATAAAGAATTCACCTAAATTATTAGTAAAATAAGAGTATGAAGTTTTTTAAGAATCAAAAATTCAAGCGTATCCTGTGTTTTTACCTTGCGCTTAACCTATTTTTCGAGATAGTGGCGCCCACAGCGGCCTTTGCCCTAACTTCAGGGCCTACGCAGGAAGAATTCGCCAGCTTTGAGCCAGCCAGCACCAGCGATATGGTTGATCTATATAGTGGGGATTTTACTTACAATATTCCTTTACTGTCTATTCCTGGCCCTAACGGAGGATACCCTGTCAATCTTGCTTATCATTCTGGGGTAGGAATGGAACAAGAAGCAAGTTGGGTTGGTTTAGGCTGGACATTGAACGTAGGTGCTATTAATCGTCAGCTTCGCGGACTTCCTGACGATTATTCCGGCGAGACAGTCACCAAAACTCAAAAATTAAAAAACACTTTTACTGCACAGCTTGATTTTCCGAAAGTAAAAAGCGGGGGAACAAATAAGGTCATCGGTTTGCCGGTTTTAGGTAAAAGTTCGCCTTTTGGCACATCTCTCCAGGTTTATTATAACAACTTTAAAGGTACTGGTTTCCGTTTCAGCCTTAATGCACGATATCCCTCAAATGGTCATAACGCAAATGCTGGTGTGGGCTTAAATATTGCTTATGATTCGCAAAATGGCCTCGATATAGAACCGCGACTCTCTCTTGATCTGATAAAAAAGACTGGTGACTATAACAAAGGTATGGGATTTGATGTTGGTTTGTCCTACAATTCGAGGCATGGAGTGCAGAATGTTAATTTTTCTACACGATTAATTGCCAACCAAACAAGAAGTAGTATTGATAAACTTGCACCTGGTAATGACAGTAAACCGGCGGAAACAGCCAAATCCCCAGCTGAACAAGCTATGGACAAAGAGGACGCTATGGACGCAGATGCAAATGCACCGCGCGTGCAGATAGCGACCAGATCTACTTCTTCTTTCGCCTCTACCTTTAATGTAGCGGCTACTACTAATCAAACCAAGACAACAACAGTCCCTTTTACTGTTAAGATCGGCACAAAGCCAGTGAGCGGTCCTTGGGAGTTTGCTAGTAAGTTTCCTATGGAATGGTCTGGCTATTATACACAGACTACTTTGAAAAATTCCGGCGTACAGAATTTAAGTGGATACGGATATATGTACAATTTGGACGCGACTTCCGATAATCAGATGCGCGATTTTCAGCGTGATAATATTCCGTATTCCAAAAAGGTGCCTAATTTACCCATGTCTAATTTTACCTACGATCTGTTTACTCAAACAGGCCAGGGATCTGCAAGTATGTTCAGGTCCTTTCAGAACGGTATTGGCGTATTAAGCGATCCGGAAGTAAAAAGTGACGAGACTACAGTAAGTGTTGATCTTGAAGTGGGCTTCCAGGCTTTCCCTAATCCACCCCCTACGGCACCAACTCCTACACCAGGCATCGATTTTCACCTGGGTATAGATGGCAAGTATGGAAGCGGCTTTAGTAGAAGTGGTAATTGGAATAGCATAAAAAATGATGATTACCCAACAGACTTTGGATATTCGGGGCTTAAAGGTTCTTACTCTTCTGCTACTCCGGAATTTGAAAATAATTACTTCCAGGTTATTGGTGAAAAGGCCGGCTATTACGCAGAGACAACTGAAGACCAATTGTGGCAACTTCGATCATCTTCTGCAGGAACTACAGATGAGGCTATCCGCCTGGGGCTCTCAAAGGAAAAGAATGAAAATGGATTTTTAAATCGGCACTATGAGATAGCCAATACATCGGCAACATCAGGCAACAAAAAGTACTTCGTTACTAATGAGGGCTCTACTTCTAATCTACAGATCTCAGCATCAACCAATTATTATAAGAAGCAAACAGGAAGAGTCAAGCGTGCAACCAGTATCGAATCTTTTACCTACAACAAAGCTGATACAAAGTTCAGTTATGGTAAATACGGAACAAATAGTTACCAGTATCTTGATTACACACCAGGAAATAACGGTACTGCCACTAACATTCAAAAGGATGCTTTACAGTATGATAAGCAGATCAGGGAGATGTCCGTATTGCAACCTGATGGCATGCGCTATGTTTATGGGTTACCGGTAAGAAATTCTAAACAAGTAGACAATGTTTATTCTATTACCGGCTGTTCGGGGCTGTCGGCTCCGCAGCCTACAATTGTGAACCAAACCACGGTAAGTACTACAGAAAGCAACCTGGCTAATACATGCGATGGTTACCAGACAAAGAACGAGTATAATAAACCTTACGTTAATTCATGGTTACTGTCATATATTTTCTCTCCCGATTACATTGACCGCACCAATGATGGGCCTACCGAGGATGATTATGGTTACTGGATGAAATTCACATACGGCAAATACCTTAATACCTATAAGTGGCGTATACCCTATTCAGGGAACAATTTTATGGTAGGCCAGATTGGTGATGCGGCCGATGACAAAGCTTCCTATACTTACGGCGAAAAGGAGATTTATTTTCTTGAGAAGATCGAAACAAAAACACATGTTGCCGTATTTAAAAAATCAGACCGATTAGACAGCTATGATGCGAATAATGAAAGCACTGGCGGATTAGGCAGCAGTTCCCTTAAGAAACTGGATCAAATTGTTTTATACACCCAGAAGGACTATAACACCAATATTTCAAACCTTGCCAATGCAACTCCTGTAAAGGCCGTAAACTTTATATACAGTTATGATCTCTGTCCCAACGTCGAGAATAATTCTCAAACATCACAAACTGTTACCTATATTGATGAGAATGGCAATTCAATAAGCCGAAATGGAAATGCCAGCAAAGGCAAGCTTACCTTGATGCAGGTATATTTTACATACCAAAAATCTAACCGGGGCTCATTAAGTCCGTATATATTCAATTATGGCAGTACCAGCACTACTGGTGGCCCCGTTTATACAGATGATCAGAACCCGGCGTATAATAAAATGAATATGGATCGTTGGGGGAACCTGGCCTATAATGTGGGAATTAATGGAAAGTACAATTCCAGCGGTAACGAATATCCGTATGCTCAATTTCCCTACACCTCCCAGGATCCAAATGATTACAATCCGCCGGGGCCATGTGTAACCAGTAACAAACTAAGCCCGGCACCCTGGTCTCTTAAGAAAATATTCCTTCCAACGGGAGGCATACTAAAGATAAGTTATGATTTTGATGACTATGCGAATGTAGAGACCCAAAGAGCCTTGGATATGTTTGATATTACTGGTATGGGGGACCAGATTGACGGAAACCATTCACGAGGAGACCGGGGGTATACGGTCACAAATAATTATAACCTTTCTGGCGGTACAACCAAAATCTACTTTAAGTTAAAAAAAGCTTGTACAACTGCAGAATTCAAGGCGAGATACATTGATAATCTTCCATCAGGCCAGGTTTATTTTAATGTATTCGTCAAGTATAACCAAAGTGCGCTCGCGGCAAATCCGCAGATAGTTACCGCAGAAGATTTTGTGAATGGATACGCAGAAATTGATATGTCGCAGTCAAGTAATTATGGTGTTTCCGGAACAAACGGTTATATTACTCTGAAGGCTGTTCCCTTGGCCAAGGTTAACCTTGCCGGGAATATGGTAAGCCCAATTTACCGGGCTTCCATAGAAGCATTGCAGGCCAATCACCCGGATTGGCTGTACCAAAACGTGCCGCATGCTACGAATGCAAGTGCGCAGATTTCTAATTTGTTCAACGCAATCCCGAATTTATTCCAGGATATAAAGACGGCCGCTAAAGGTTTTAATTATCACGCGGATCATAAAAAATATGTAGGAAACGTGGGCTCAGGAACATCGAGCGGCTATGTACTTCGCGGTTATTCGACTATTCGTTTATGTGACCCTGATTACAAAAAAATCGGCGGCGGTGTTCGTGTCCAAAAACTTGAGCTCGACGATAACTGGGATAATGATGGAGCAGGCGCGAGCGATAAAAGCACATATGGTCAAACGTACGATTATACGGAAGCATTACCGCTTAAGGACAGCAACAATGGCGACTTTACTATTACCAAATCCACTGGCGTTGCGTACGAGCCTAAAGTAGGAAGCGAAGAAAGCGCGTTAAAAACAGCTATTAAGTATGTTAACTCTACTCCTTTGGGAAGTAATTATCACATGTTTGTAGAAACTCCTGTAGGCGAAAGTTATTATCCTGGCCCTTCTGTAGGATACAGTAAAGTGACAGTAAGCAGTATCGGACCAACCGAGGCGAATAAGCAAAGCGCGAGCACAGTTTGTTCGGCGGGTACCATCAATGTTTATGAGTTCTATACACCCAAGGACTTTCCTGTTATTTTCAAGCAAACAGATAAAGGACCGTATTCGCAACCAATTAAAATTTCTATACCTATACTTGGATTATTCACTTCAACAAAGCGCAGGCACGCGCAGTCGCAAGGATATACTATCATTCTGAATGATATGGCAGGTAAACCCCGAACAATCTCAACCTACACAGCGAAATTTGGTGCTGCCTTTAACGATGCGTGTGGGCAACCGGTTATTCCGTTAACCCAAGACAAGCTGTTATCGCGTCAGCAATATATTTATAATACTGTCAAACCTTATAATACGAATGCGGTAAATGAGTTAAGCAGTATGGTTCAGGCGATAACAGTTGACCAGAACTATAACTTGAACTATCAAACCGCTGTACTAGGGCAAACGCACGATTTCTTTCTTGATCTCAACGAAAACGAGCAACAGCATGAATCTTTTGGTGTGATGGGGAATCTTGACTTCGAAGTTTTCAATGTAGGCGGTACTCCAGCTATTCCGTTTCCTTTTATGTGGATGATGCCAAGCTATGACGTAACATATAACAGCATGCGCACCGCTGTGACCAATAAGATCATCAATCGTACAGGTATTCTCGTTAAGACAATTAACACAATAGAGCAGTCTACCATTACCACTGAGAATCTGGCTTTCGACATTGAAAGTGGTGAAGTCATACTTAGTAAAGTGAGCAATGAATTTAAGGATCCTCAGTATACCTTCAGCTACAAAGGGCACTGGTATTACAAAAACCTAGGAGGAAGCTATCAGAATTTTGGAATTAAATTCAGTGGTTTCAGCTCCGGGGCCAATTTTGAAATTACGATTCCTTCTACTTCAGGGAAGTACTTTACCAAAGGCGATCTTGTCTATATAGATGCGGGCGGTTCTTCCGGCCTGTATCACGTGTACAGGGTAGACAATACACAAGCGAATCAGAAGATTTACTGTATCGATAAAAACGGAACATACTTTCCTTCTTCGACCTCAATTGCATCCCTAGAGATTGTGAAGTCAGGCTATAAGAATCTCCAGCAGGTAAATTCGGGATCATTGGTGTTTAAGAAAACCGAAACAACCGATAATGCCATCGTGTACGATTTTAAGCAGTTGGATCCCACTAATCTTTATGGCTTCACTGGCACCTTATTCAATGCCCCTCAATATGTTTTATTTACCGATGCAGCGCAGAATAAGATACTAAACGCTTCTGCGGTAGAGTTCAGTGATAACTGGCAAACATTAGGAGGAAGGGTGACTTATACAACAACAACTACTCCTAATCAATGTGTCTGCACGCCAAATCAAACGAGTATCGATATCGTCAATTTTATGAAGACTTTGAAAACTAATTTGCTCCTATTGCAAACACCTCAGTCGGTGAATGGAGGTCATCTTGGTATTGGAATTAAGGTTTATGACTCTCAAGGAGGGGGGACTTTCTTAAACGGATTCAATGCGAATCTTGCTGGTACCGTTCATACTGGAATGGACATTTATTGCAGTACTCTTATTACTTTATCCGGAGATCTGCTTGTTATAAAATACGAAGTTCCAAATACAGATCCCCTCCCTATATACAATGGTACCTATAACCTTACTTATCAATTAAATAGCTTCTGTTCGCCAGGGAGTTATCCAATTTCCTGTTACTTCAAATTCGACTTACCTTCTGGAGCTGGTGCCTCAAATTTCAATGCTTATGTGAGTTATTGGAAGACCGTTGTAGGAAACATGAGTACAACAGGTATGACCGCAACACCAGTGTGCACGGATCTTTACGATGGAGTGGCTATCCTCAGTTCAGATCCTAATAGCAACTCAGTAGCTATTAATTTGCATAATGAACCAACCCCATGTTCAGGTATTAACAATCTCATAGGGGATCCACTTGCCAGTGGATGTTATCAACTTAAAAGTTGCAGCACTATTGTAGGAGGAACAACAACAACAACCCTTTCTGTTTGTGGAAGACAACCCGGAGATATAGTTAATCCTTATCAAGAGGGCATGAAGGGTATCTGGAGACCAAAGTATAACTACGCATATCATTCTATAAGAAAACAGATCCATAATGTAAGGCACGATGGTATATTTGAAGATTTCCAGCGCTTCCCATGGGAAAATCCTTCAACCCGCGATAAAAAATGGGTGCGCGCAAATACGATCAGTAAGAACCTGCCGCATGACTTCGAAGTTGAGAATATGGATCCGCTTGGCATCTTCTCTTCTGCCGTATACGGTTATAATTTTACCCTACCTGTTGCGGTGGCAAAAAACGCCAGGTACAATGAAATCGCCTACGATGGTTTTGAAGACTATCCGCTTAACTGCGATGACGATCACTTCAAGTTCACCTCTTATCAGGCGAACGTAACATCGGCTGAAGCGCACACAGGCTCCTACTCTATATATGTCAGCAATGGTCAAAAGGTTTCATTGATCAGGGAAATGAAGCCGTTGGCTACTTATCTTGGATATGACCAATACACTGTAAATAATGTTGCATTGGTAAATGATGGTCCGACGGCTCCGGTGGCCGGTACAAACGGTGCCCACGCATTGGCAGATAAAGACTTCCTGGGTAAATTTGCGCCGATCCAGCGGAAAAAATATGTAGTTAGCGTATGGGTTAAGACCACTTCAACGAACTATACGTATACGGCTCCAAAGCTAACGGTAAACTTCAACAATGGTGGAGGCAGCGTTAGCTTCACATCCTCCGGAAACATAATTGATGGATGGCAGCGTATTTACGGCGAGTTCGATACGCCGCACAACGCCACGTTCATTACTGTTGATCTGGATAACGCAACGAATGCGAGCACGGCGTATTACGATGACATACGGATCCATCCGTTCGACGCTAATATGGAAAGTTTCGTTTATGACCCTATTAGCCTGAAGCCGGTTGCCGATCTTGATGCCAATAATTACGCCACCTTCTACAATTATGATGACGAAGGACATTTAATTAAGGTAAAGCGCGAGACAAAAGAAGGAGTAAAAACAGTTAAGGAAGGAAGAAACAATACAAGAAAAATTCAATAATGTTAAATAAGATAATTATTATATTACTGCTTGTACTAACATTTAATTTCGTCCATGCCCAGGAAAGGCATTCGTCCGAATTGCAGTCAGTTCAGAACTCATATGCCAAGATCAAAGATATTTCGTTCGAAGTAGAGGTTTATGGTTATGAAAGCCCAACTGACAGAACGCCCGAGCTTGTAGGAAAAGGGCTGACCAGCAAAGGTAGCGGGTATAGCTATTCAAAATTTGCCGAAACCGAATGCTTGCAGAAAAAGAACCTTACGTTGTTCGTAAACCATGCGCACAAAATCATAAACTATTACGAATATGCGTCTGTAAAAACTTCTCCCGATGGCTTTCCGGGTATGTCTCCGGATTCGCTGTTGAAATACTATGATTCGATCATTGTATACAAAGGCGTGGAAAACGGTAGCAAGCATTTCACTATGAGTACGCCAGATGCCGACATCATTCAAACTGAACTTTACTTTGACCAGGAGAGCAATTTATTAAATAAAGTGGTTTATTATTATGCCTCTTCTGATGAAGATCAGCAATCAGAGTATAGCACGGTTATTATATACTACAAAAATTATAATATCACGAACCATCAAAGAGCAAAAGTTGATTTTAGTAAGTATATCAATAAAAGCGCTAAGGGATATGTAGCCAGTGTGCATTATCAGGGATATAAATTGCAGTATTTTGATTTCACCAAAAAACAAAACTACTAGTATGACAATTGTTTTTAATATGAAGAATAACTTGTTCATCATGCTTTGTGTCATGATGGCTTTTTCGGTTGATACCCTGGCCGGCACGGGTACCCGTTCGGCAAAGATTACTGGAAGTGCTATCACACAAGGAGCGATAGTTGAAGTTCGCGACGAACTGTATGACTATATGCTGACGACCCCGCAGGCTCAATGGAATTTTGACGATCAGAAGGTAGAAAACCATATCCGTTTGCGATTTACTTCTTCCGATAAGAAATACTACAACCAGGCATGGACAGTACAGGTGAATGTGAATATTAAAATATATAGTAACCAGGGTTTGCAGGTGGGAAATACGATCAATAAGAACTTGTCTGTAAATTACGAACCCGCTTCTGGTCTTACTTATAATGATATAAATACATACGTTACCACTGGCGGATATTACGCAACCGTTGAAGTAGCCAGCACATCCCTGACTTCTTCGCTGGCGGGCGTCATGCCGGCCGACATCATGCTTGAGAATGAATTGGAAATAGAGAGATATTACCGGTTTGGCCCGAATGTTAACGTTAACCTGGGTATTACTGGTACCGCCAATTCAACCGATAACACCATTTTGTTCAAGTGGGGGTTTGTTGAAGGTGCGGAAGAATACGACCTGGAATGGTTATATGTATATAACAATAGTGTAACCTCGTACAACAACGGTGTAACAGGCCCGTCTGTTTCGGTACCTGTTAATTGGAAGAACGCAACTCGTGTTTCAACTTCAAATACTTTTTACAAAATAAATGCCGCCTTCGATGATGGAGATATTTATTTCCGGGTTAGGGGAGTGGGAAGGTTCGGTCCTTCATTCGTGTACAGGTTGGATGGTAATTGGCAGTACAATGGCTCCGGCAACGGTACACCATTAACTGTTCGTTCTACTTCTTTTCCTTTGTCGGATTTCAGAGATAAAGCCCGCAACTGGACCTACTCGGCTGTGTATGCCGAGGAAGGCAAACGTAAGGAAGTAGGTTCGTTTTTTGACGGAAGTACACATAATAGACAAAGCGTAACGTTAAATAACAGCAATAATGTAGCGCTTGTGCAAGAACAATACTACGATTACGAAGGTCGTAATGCAGCACAGTCCCTTCCTGCCGCCAGCGTTGACAACAGCACTTCGCCGGCTAAGTACGATGCGAAGCTTAAATTCTATCCCGCTTTCAACCTCGTAGCCACCAATACGCTTTATAGCAAAAAGAATTTTGATAATACGCTAAGCGGTTGCACCGGGGTATGTGCCATGCTTGACGCCGTTAACGCAAACAATAAAGGTGGAGCGGCGTACTATTATTCTTCATCCAATACCGCTGCAAAAACTTTTGGGTTTAACGATTACATACCGGATGCAGGTGATGTTAGCGTTTCAAACTCCGGAAAGTATCCATTTACTCACACAAAATACAATCTCGAAAACAAAGCAACCAGTATATCAGGTGTCGGTGCTTTTCACAAAACAGGTTCCGGGCATGAGACTAAAGTTTACGATGTAAATGCGAGCCAGGAAAAGCTAGACCGATTATTCGGAAACGAGGTGGGATATGCGAACCATTACAGGGAAAAAGCGGTCATTGATGCCAATGGACAGGTTTCCGTTAGTTATATTGATCTTAGCGGCAAGGTTATAGCCACTGCCATGCGCGGCGAGAATCCGGCAAACCTGGTTCTCTTGAACAGCACCGATGAACCGTACATGAGCCCGGAAACAATCAAGGAGAATTTTACCAGCCTGAATGAGTATGATCCCTCGTCGCAATGTAACACCATTAGCAAAAAACTCCTGGTAACTAATACCTCTGCAACGTATGCTTTCGTTTATGAGGTCACACCTCAAAAAATGAATGACATTTGTCCCGGCACCGATCATAATTGCAGATACCTCTTGAGTATTAAAATTACCGATGAATGCGGCGCCTCAGTTTACACCTATACGCAATCGCTTACATATACCGGAGCTATGCAATCGCATTCGTTTAACCAGGTTTTCAGTTCTATAGGCGTGTACAATATTGAGAAAAAGCTTTGTCTCGATCCTCAGAATGTGAAAGAGGAGTATAATACATACGTAACAGCCATTTCAACACCTGGCACTTGTATCACTTATACAGCGGCGCAAACGCCTGATATGGATGAATGTAAGACCTGCGAACAATACGCGACCACTCTAACAGAACAGTATTACACGGATAACCAGCTTACGCTTCCGCAAGACCCCTCAACCGACACACAGTATCAAGGGATATACAGTATATTTTTCAGGAACAATTGTATAGAGACGCCTAAACACGATTGCAGCACCTTACTTGATAGGATAAAAACTGACGTTAGTCCTGGCGGACAGTACTTCGAATATGTA
This sequence comes from uncultured Flavobacteriaceae bacterium, assembly GCA_964387075.1. GTDB lineage: Bacteria > Bacteroidota > Bacteroidia > B-17B0 > Aurantibacillaceae > PALSA-968. The sequence goes on along the minus strand of CAYLVB010000001.1, from coordinate 326,937 downwards.
ATGCCAGGAACAACTTCGTCAAACCCATTGGGTACGGATTACGTTGTTGGAAGTGGTCCCGGTAGCTATTCAATTACGCAAACTCCGGGCCTGCCTTGGCCAGATGCGATCGGTTTTATTAACAGTAATGCTAATCCGAGTACTACTGTCAACTCAACCAATTATACAGCCTCCAGTGCAATTACTGCGTTCAATAATGCTCTCCAAACCTACACAGCCAGCAGTGTCAATTGCGCGAATATCGTAGGTACCCCATTGCCAACCGGAGGCAGTTATAATTCACTGGCAGATGCCCTCAAAGCAAACTGGAACGATGAATATGCTGAATTTTTGGCGCGGTTTCATCCGGAATATTGTCGGTACGTACGCTGCATGAACCTCGAATGTTCAAAAAGTTATGATTATCTGTTGGAAGCTCTTGATTACAATACTGCAATAATCACGGCTAATACAGGCCTTGCAGCGAGTGGCGGAAACCAGATACAGGACAATAATAATGACCCAAACACAACAACGGGAGGCGGCTCGAGTGTGCTGGCCCAAGACCCGTTTTTTAATGCATTCAGCAGTTTGTGTTCCGCTTCAAACTGTCCTAGTACAGGTCTTCTATCTGGTTACGGTGGGACATATGATCAAAATGGCTGGCAAAGTGGAGACGCTAATTTTAATTCTGCATTGCTTTTGAAAACGTTGATGCAAAACGAGATCAATAATTGCCAATACTGCGAAAGTATGTATAGCCGCCCGGCATTCATGGCTGCGCCGTTTAACCTTGCCGGAGGATGTGTGCTCGATCCTGTTAATAATAACTACGCTATGTGGGATTACGCGGCCTACATCCCTTCCCTTGCCGGAACCTGCAATGGAACCACTTTTACTCCAGACAAAAAGAAACAGTGGGAGAATTTCAAAGTACTTTACCTCACATACAAAAATTTCCTGATAGCCAACTACTATAAATCAGGCTTTGATTTCGGTTGTAATATTCCCCTGTCAGACAGAACCAATCCACCTGACTTAGTAACTGACGGTTATGGAACTGGGAACTATGGCGCCGCTTTCGGACCCGGCTATAGTAATCAGTTCCAGTTGATGTACTGCAATAATATGCTGATATTGGATGCGGACCCCGGTTTTCAAACATCTACCGGCGGAAGCATGAGCATACCACATATTGTTCTCGCAACACAGGTTCAGCCCACTCCGCCCGCGAACATGGGCGCCGGTTCGGCGGCCGGCTGTCTTCAGCCCGGCCAGATCACCTTGAACTATGACCAGATCAATAATTTCAAAACAGCCACTGGAGCCGCCTCTGCAAATTTTAACTTCGACTGTAACCAAGCTACCAATTATGATAAGGTTACATTGTATGTTGTTGACGTTCCGGGCGGACCTTCACCGATCACTATAACAAACAGCAATGTACCAGTAAATATTGCTAAGATCCCGGCTATGGATTGTTCTGTGAATGCATTAAATGGCAATCTTCCTCCCGCTGACCAAATCAAATTCTTAAAACTCATAGCCGATGACATTAATGCAAAATACAACGGCGTAACTACTCCGCCTTATTTCAATGCGATGGTTGATCCCCAGAACTTAACGCTGATTATAAAACCCGATGCAACAACGGCTGCTGCAATAACACAAGCATACCAGTCGGGAACGACGCCTACTGTCCTTGCAATCAACAAGCAGGTAAACACCTCGAATGAAACAAGCAACAATATGCTTTTTGCACCGGTGTATAATGCTTGCCTTAACAAGCATTGTTTTTGTGATTATCTTGATGAGTTGCGCACGGTATATGACAATGACGTGTCTCTGCAGGGCGTTTCATTCGAAACCTATGCCGCTGCCCAAATCAATGCTACCTTCGATCCAACTAGTACCGGAAACAATACCTACTCTACCTATTCTGCAACGCAGATTACTTACTGGTACGGAAACTGCACCTCCTATAATCACATATATCCGGTTGATGCGGATGATAACGTTACGGTGCCCGCAACCAACACCACAAATCACCTGAATGGAGTTATATGCCCAGACGATGATCTGGCATGCCAGCAGGAAGGTGTTGACGAAGCAAATTACGAAGCGCAAACTGCTTTTAACAATTCCATCCAGGTAGCGGCACAGGCATTTTTAAATACTTATGTTTCGGCCTGTTTCACCAATATCAATGAGAGCTTCCGGGTAACTTACGACGAAAGGGAATACCATTACACCCTTTATTACTACGACCAGGCCGGCAATCTTGTGCGTACTGTGCCACCCAAAGGCGTGTATCGTATACTCAATACGAGCTTATATTCCGGTAATACCAACCTGGTTAACCAGGCGCGAGTGAGCGGTACTGGTTTCCTTTACCCGGGCCATAGCATCGACACTCAGACTGGCGGCACGGTGCTGGGATCGGCAAATAACGGTCATGTAACCAATTACCAGTACAGCACACTTAACCAGGTTGTGAAACAAACTACGCCCGATGCAGGCGATACACGCTTCTGGTATGATATACTCGGGCGCCTGCGCTTCTCTCAAAACTCTAAACAACTAGCCTTGGGCGGAACTTGTGGTACCTGCTACGGGTTTTACAGCTATACCTTATATGACGCTCAAAGTCGCATCATCGAGGTTGGCGAAAGCGATCAACAGGCCACCGCTTGTGTATTAAGCACCGAGGATCCATCTTCGCAACGTTATTCTTCTCCGGGTAATATACCAACGGGCAACCCAAGTGTAAGCTGCCCAAGCGGATATACATCTTCAACCGTGCCGTTCTACTGGCAGGTAGACCTGCCCGGCTTTCCGACGCAGAACGCAAAGCAGGTTACCAAAACTTACTATGATGTAGCTTTATTCGGCAATACCTACCAAAGCCAGTTTAGCCTGGATGGAATTACCGGACAAAAGGTGCTACGCAAACGTGTTGTAACATCGAGTTTCGAAGAGAATGAAGACAACAGCGACCTTACTTACGATCATGCCTCGCATTATAGCTACGACATTCATGGCAACGTGCAGGAGCTGGTGCAGGAGAATACTATGCTCACGGCCGTTGGCCAGCAGTTCAAGAACGTGAAATACCGATACGATCTGCTCAGCGGCAAGGTGAACGAGGTGCACTATCAGGATGAGCTGGTCGATGAGTTTCATCACAAATACTATTACGATGCCGATAACCGCCTCACCAACGCGTATTCGAGCAGTGATGAGATACACTGGGACCAGGATGCCAAATACTTTTACTACCCGCATGGCCCACTGGCGCGTGTAGAGTTGGGTGACGAGAAAGTACAGGGTATGGATTACGCTTATACTTTACAAGGATGGATAAAAGGAGTGAACAATAATACTCTCGATGCGCAGAAGGATATGGGCCTCGATGGCCTCACGCCAACCGGCCGCGATTATATGCCTATTGCTACCCAACCAAAGGTGCACCAGAACGTGGCTTATGATGCCATGGGTTATGTGCTGGATTACTTTAACAAGGATTACTCGGCAATCAATAGCCTCGGGTCGAACTTTACGGGCAACATCACTGCATCTGCGTTTTACGCTTTGCCCAACAGAGATCTGTATAATGGCAACATTAAAGGCCTGAGCGAATCTATCGCATACCCTGGCACTATCACACGGAATATGGCGCGTATCTTCAAATATGACCAGCTTAACCGTATCCTGAATGCAGAAGCCTATTTCCTGGCTGGTACTGACTACAGCTCCATTACTTCAGCACACGGTACACCGTCGGCATCCGATTATTACGAATCGTTTACTTACGATCCGAATGGTAATATTAAGTCTGCAGCACGTAATGCTTATGTGAACGGGGGCGGAAATAATCTAGATGGACTTACGTATAACTACCAGGCAGGCTCTAACAATAAACTTGATTACGTAAGCGATGGAAATGATAACAGCAGTTTTACCACGGATATAAAAGCCGGGCAAACGGCGGGGAACTATGATTATGACTTTATCGGTAACCTGCGCGCGGATGTAAAGGAGCAGATCGACCTGATTGAATGGAGTGTTTACGGGAAGATCAAGAGCATTACACGTGTGAGTGGTTGCAGTACCAAAGTTGATCTTGCGTTCCACTATGATGCGCAGGGGAACCGTGTGTGTAAGATAGAAAAGCCACGTCCGGGCGGTAACGCTTCACAGCAGCAGGCGTGGAAATATACATTTTATATTCGGGATGCACAGGGGAACGTGCTTTCCGTAATAGAGCGTGATTACACCAGCATAACCGGCGGCTATTCGGAAAATATTAATCTGAAGGAGCATGACATTTACGGAAGCTCGAGACACGCCCTATGCAACAGGAACCTATTGCTAAAATCGGCAACCTTCAGTTCGCCTACCTATAATCCGGATCTGTCGTTTGCTACTGTATCGAATTATACCCCTATACAGCCTACATATAACACCAATTCACTTTATCGGGCTTTGGGGAACAAGAGTTTTGAGCTTGCTAACCACTTAGGCAACGTATTAGCGGTTGTGAGTGACCGCAAAATACAGGAAAGCGGCAGCGGTACTGATGTAGGCGGTAACGGCGTGGCGGATTATTATACCGCCGAAGTGCAGACAGCTGAGAATTACTATTCCTTTGGAATGGCAATGCCGGGACGTAAATATACCTCAGGCATTTATAGATATGGGTTTAATAATCAGGAAAAAGAAACTGAAATTAATGAAAGTGTTGTACGTTTTGAATTCAGACAGTATGATACAAGGTTAGGTCGATTCTTTTCTATTGATCCATTGACAAAAAAGTACCCGGAATTGACTCCGTACCAGTTCGCCTCTAATACCCCAATTTGGGCAACGGATTTAGAAGGTTTAGAGGCTAATTACACCTCTATACCCACAAACCAACCATTTGGTGGAGAAACTGTGCCGGCTGGAACAAAAACAAGCATATATGGCCCGCGGTCTGACGTTTATTTAGAAGAAAATAATCTTTTGGAAGGTTCCAGTAAGGTTTCTTCAGTCGGAAAATCAGCTAGCGTCGATATCGTCCCTGGCTCTAAACCGGCTAAGAATGCTTCTGATCAGCACAATTATAAAATATCAGGCGGAATTGCAGGAGGACATGCTTTAATTAACACAAGTGATGGAATTTTTGGTTTCAGTAATAGTGGAAGAAATCATTGGTTTGCTAAAAAAGGAGATAAAATGAATAGCAAGTATGACGTTTATCAAAGTGATGAATTTAATGAGATGCTTGAACATCAGGGCAAACGGTTGGTATCATTCAAATTGGATTTGACCTTAGACCAATACCAAGTTATAATGGAAAAATATTCTGTTGGAACTTTAAGCGTAGGGAGTGCTTTATTTCCGTTACCAGCAACACCAAAAATTGATTACAGTATTTTTGGATGGAGATGCGCCAATACGTGTTTAAAAACTTTAACCGATATCGGTGTTCTGAAGAGCAATGGTATGGCAGATAAATATATTCATGCAATTACACCAAATGCCTTGATTCGATATTTAGAAGATAAAGGATTTGAAAAGTTAATTGTAAAGCCAGGGACTACTGAAAGGATCTGGAATAATGCAGGAAAATAAAATGAAGAATATAAAAATATTATACCTTCTTCCATTTTTATTCCTCTTGTTTACTTCCTTGAAGAGAAATTATCATACTAGTGGATTTGTCCCAGAAAAATGGATAATCGCAAAGATAGATAGTTCAGGAACTTCTTTTGATTACAGTGCTATATCAAAATTTGAACTAAGTTTTTATCCATTCTCATGTAAAAAATATCCACCTGGAACAAACAAAAAGCAAATTAGGAATTTTAAAAAAAGATTGTATGATGGAATTATTAATATAAAAACATCTCAAAGGGACACAAAACAATTGGATTATTGTGATATTAAGGCTTTCTATAAATCTTCTTTAAAGGAAGATGACGAATTTGGCTCTATATGGAATAATGATTTTAAAGTTGAAGAAAATCTACACAGGTTAAAAGGAAGTAACTCGTGGCTTTATCTATTTTACTTTTTGAATGGAACAGGTAACATAACAAGAGTAACTAGCGAACAATTAATTATTAAAATCACAACCTATAATAGTAAGCCCTGTGATTTAGTCATTTATTGTTTTAAAGAATAAGCATTAACGATAAGTGTTTAATTCGTTGAAAAGGTTTTCTATGTTTTACAGTATCTCATTAGTCAAAAATTGTTACAACGCTGAAAAAAGAGGGTTACTTACCTTACAGGGAGATAAACACGTCACCGTTTAAGAATAATATTTACTTAACCTTTCAACTGACCGCAATTCAAAGCTGGTATTAATCTGATTAATATAGCGGGCGGCTATGGAAAAGCGCAATTTGTTTATTATTTTCTTATATTTGAATAATGTCTTTGTTGTACCGTTTTGCTTTAATTATCATAACGATTAGTTGTCAGTGCGTTGCTCAATGTGATTGGCAGGCCATGGGCGCCGATAACCTAAAAGAGGTGGCTCCTACCGGCACAGGCTATCCTAATATCTATACCCAGGAACACCACATGGCACTTGATACTTCCGGAAAGCCCTGGGTTGTGTTATACGATCTACCCAACCGGCTTAGCGTAAGAAAATACAATGGCTTCGATTGGGAGTTCGTTGGAAACCGGAAGTTCTCTTTCCCTTTTGCCTATAACTGCGCGGCCATCACAATTGATGAAGGAAACACTCCTTATGTCGCTTTTGCAGATAGCGCTTACCAGGGCAGAATAACCGTCATGAAGTATTCGGGCGGCACCTGGAGTGTGGTCGGCACTCGGGGTGTATCAAGTCCATCTTCGGCATATATCGATTTAATTGTCGATTCCTCGGGCACTCCGTATTTCCTTTATGACGATCAGTTGGTAAACCCCGGTATTTACTGCATGAAGTTCAATGGTTCAACCTGGGATTCTTTAGGCCTTGTTGGTTATAGGAGCAACTCGGGCACTCAGGTCTTTGGTGTCAGCCGCTCGGGTATACCCTATGTAGCTTATAATGATCTATATGTTGGTTCGGGTTTTGCAGTGACCATCAAAAAATTTACCGGATCGGCTTGGCAAACAATTGGTGTGGCTGGTTTTATGGCAGGACTTCCCGGATCTATCCTTTTTGACAGCTTGCAGGAGCCACTTGTTACAGTTAGCTACGCTATGGATTCATTTACGGTGGTCAAGTTTAATGGAAGTACGTGGGCAAGATGCGTAAATCCATCCATACGAAATGTGGGGCCGGGATCTACAGACATGAGTATTTCCGGGGATATTTATGCTGCTTATAATGGCTACAGTAACTATTTATTATCGGTTAGAAAATATAGCGCGGGAACCTGGTCGTATGTGGGAGTGCCGAATTTCCTTCCTCCATCTGCTATACGAGCCAAAATACTGGTTAATAAAAACGGGCAAGTATATGTAGCCATTCGAACCGGCATAGCCGATCACAGGGTGATTACCTTTAACGGAAGCACCTGGGTTACCACGGGTCTTGACCAGAATTGGCATACTGACGCTGGTTATCCGCAGATCGCCGTAGATAAATCATCGGGAAAAGCTTTTATCAGTTTCATTCATAACGGATCGCTCGAGGACTCACTTAAAACGTTGACCTTTAACGGCAACATATGGACCGAAGTGGGGCCCTATGCGTTTCCGGCACCAATTGCAAAAATCAAATCTTCATTAATTGTTGATACGACTGGTACACCTTATGTGGCATATATTGATACGAACGACAGGGCTAACGTTATCATGTTTAACGGAGCGAACTGGGTGAGAGTTGGCAATGCGGCTTTTTCACCCCCTAAATGTTCCAATATTAGCCTTGCCCGGAGCGATAATGATTCACTGTTCGTAGCTTTTATAGACAGCGCAGGAACCGGTATAAGCGTTATGAAATTTGACGGGGCCAATTGGGTATTTAAGGGGCAGCGAAAATTCACAAGCTTCACTGGTTTGCCGACTATATTCATTAACAAGCTCGGAAAACCCGGAGTGGCGTATAAAAATGGTCTCACCGGTGGAGTTATTGATCTCTATTCTTTCAATGGCAACATATGGGTAGGTAGTGTCGGCCCCAACCTAGGCGGTAATACGGATGAATTCTCAATAGCGCGCTGCGATACGAGTGTATTCGGCACAACTTATATTGCCTATTCACTCACGTCAAGCGGCAATATATCGGTAGTTAAATCTACACAATCAGGCTGGGTGAATGTAGGGCCAACAATCGTGGCAAAGGGTATGCTTACAAGGAACAGCCTTTGTGTAGATTCGAGCGGAGTGCCCTACCTTGTTTTTGCAGATGCAAACAACAATTATGTAGTAACCGTCATAAGATATAATGGAGCCGGCTGGTCCACGGTGGCAACCCCGGTTAACGACTTCGGAAATTATAATGGCTACGCAACGATGGATCTGGATAATAATAATATTGCTTATGTGTCTTACCTGTATGGATCTTTTTATGCGAAAAAGCTGTATGCCGATGCTCCAATTACTTTTTTGTCGTCCGTGTTATCTGACACAATTTGTGAGAATGGAAGTCTTGTATTTTCATCTCCTGCGAATGGCAATGGACTGATTTACCAATGGCAGGCGAGTACCGGGGGAGTGTTCAGTAATATCAGCAATGGCGGCATGTATTCTGGGACCGGAACTTCTACCTTGAGTGTAAGCAATGCATCAATGGCCCTGAATAATACAAAATATCGTTGTCTTGTATCAAGCTTATGTGCGTCCAACGCAATTTCAGATACAGCTACACTTACGGTATTGCCTAAACCGGTTCCATCTATTTCTGTTCCTTCACAAATGTGTGCAGGTGATACAATTCAATTATCGGCAACAGGAGCATTAACCTATGCGTGGATGCCGGGTAATTTACCGGGCTCTCCAATGGTGTCGCCGATCTCGAGTATAGTTTATACGCTTGCTGCTACCGGTAATAATGGCTGTGTCGCCACTAATACAGTTGCCGTAACAGTTAATCCTTTGCCGGTTGTTTCAATAGTACCTACCGCCACTGCTGTTTGTGCAGGTAATTTGACTACACTTGTTGTAAACGGGGCGAATACCTATACGTGGATGCCCGGAAATAATAACAATGATACACTTACAGTGTCACCTGGAGCTACTACGATTTACACTGTTACAGGGACGTCGACAACGTCGTGCGTGAATACGGCCACTTTAAGTATACAAGTTAATAATTTCCCGCTGCCTACCCTAACGCTTAACGCCAACCCTGATTCCATATGCCAGGGTAACAGTACAAGCCTATTTGTTGCCGGGGCTTCTACCTACAGCTGGATGCCGGGCAACCTGGTAGGTAGTAATCCATTTGTTTCGCCCGGAAATTCGACCACGTATACTGTAACAGGGATTGATACGAATAATTGCTATGCGATCGATACAATTTCTGTTTTTGTCAGTCCTGCACCCAATGTCTCTATCGTTGTCACCAGTACTTTTGTGTGTAACGGGTTTTCAGATACCTTAATAGCTACAGGTGCGCTTACATATACTTGGAGTACGGGTGCCTTTACTGATAATATAATCGTTAATCCAAACCAGGTGACAACATATACTGTAAGTGGAACGAACGGGGCTGGGTGCACTGCCCAATATGTCACTACTATCTTTACCAATGTAGTTACCGGCTCTTCTTCGAAATATGCGTTTTGCGCATCTGTCACGCATACTCTAACGGGGACAGGCGCTTCAACTTACACGTGGGCACCCGGCGGAGCTAACGGCAGCTCGGTCGTAGTTTCACCAACTGTCAGTGTTATTTATACTGTTACCGGAACGGATGTAAATGGCTGTTTGGCTTCTGATACTGTCGGTTTGACCATATATCCTAAGCCTACCGTTACTTTTACGGCTATGGGTTTTACAGAGCCCGTATGTACAAATGCCGGGGGCCAGCTGATTACGGGTGCCAGTCCGCCAGGTGGCATTTATGCCGGGCCAGGTGTGGCTAACAATACTTTTTATCCTTCTAACCCGGGCACCTTTAATATAATATATTATTATTCTGATCAAAATGGCTGCACAAATTCTGCTTCGCATCAAGTTGTAGTACAGACCTGTGTTGGGATTGAAGAGGCACTTTATGAAAGCAACATCTCTGTATTCCCCAACCCTTCAGAAGGAGTATTTGCAGTTAAATTGCCATTCCTGAAGGGTGAATATGAGGTTTACGATTATTTAGGTAAAGTTGTGATGCATGGCTTTATAACCAGTGATGATTTAGGGTTAGATCTTACAGGCTATTCGGGAGGTCTATATACTCTTAAAATTGTTGATACGCAAAACCAGTTAGCGTATAAGGTTTTGCTGATTCGATTGTAGCCTAAGAAGAGCTACATTTCTTACTCATTCTTTGGTTTATTAACCAAACAAAATAGTAGTCGAGCCCCCCAATTAGAACATCACTTCCGATCTTAGTAAGAAAAATGTCTGGAGAAAGCTTGTGAATAAATCGCCAATTGTTGCTTAAGGCAAAATAGTTAGCTTGACTTATTTCTTCTAGATGTATAAATTCTTCATTTATCTCAAGTTCGTTCCTTCTGTCGATGATCACCAGGGGCTTAGCTATGTTAGCTATATTGGCCGGGTAGTTATATACATACCATGTATGAAACTCGTCCCAGGCAATACAGTCTATCCAATCATAAAGATGATGAATGGCGCTATTGAAAAGCACGCAATTATCTCCCAGTACCGAATCGTCTTCCGGCAGCGTACTAATTTCCGAGGGATCGAAGAACGAAAATACGTTTTGAGTATCATTAAATATCCATTCATTCTGTAGGAGTACACTCTTAATACTTCTATTTTCTAGTAGAATGTAATTATATCTGCAACATTGGTTTATGGTCATCTGATTTCTAAATATTCGCAAACATAATTTAAAGCTATCTTAGATCGTGGTAAACTTTTGAGAACACCGACCTGAAAAGTCGACTCAAAACTTATAAGCCTGTTAATATCCTTATGCCCTGGATCCGGAGCCGAATCCGATAAAGAAAACTGAAATTCAGTACCCGCATAGATATAAACATTCAGAAAAAGCGGAGGTTGGGGCCCTGGAGGTAGTGCATGCTGTGGCCTACAAAGCCTGTGCTGTGACCTCCTCGATGTAAAAACAAGGGTATGCGGCGTAGGGGTATACGTTGAATGCGGCATATACATAGGTACAAGCATTCAGAAAAAGCGGAGGTAGGGGCTTGCTGTGGTCTCCAAAGCTTGGGCTTTGACCTTTTCGAATTAAAACAAGGGTAGTAGAGCAGGGGTAGACATTGAATTCAGTATCCGGAAAGGTCTAAACATTCAGAAAAAGCGGAGGTAGGGGCTTGCTGTGGCCTACAAAGCCTGTGCTGTGACCTCCTCGAAGTAAAAACAAGGGTATGCGACGTAGGGGTAGACATTGGATTCGGCCTGTACATAGGTACAAGCATTCAGAAAAAGCGGAACTGGGGGTTGCCGGCAATGAGTTGCATACCCTTGAAGATACAGGTATCATGAAATGTATGACAAACCATACCCCCTTGGATCCAAGCTAATATGCTCTCCGGGGGTAAGGAAAGGTGGTTGCGAGGTATTCGGCTGGGCCGGGGCCTTTAATTTAGTGCGATGAGGCCTTAAATGGACCATCAAGATTGAGAAATTGACCTTAGCATACGCTTAGGTATGGATACTCCATGGGTCCAGTACCACTCTTGGTCTTAATTTTCCGGATCCTTGGCCTACTTGGCATGGGTCGAAGGGTATACTGCGATGGTTTCAAGGGTGTCATTTATTAAGGAGGTGGGTCAGAAAAGGTGGCGTGGCGGGTCGTTTTTATTATAATGGAATTGATCCGGCCATCCCCCTCAATTATATTATAATAGAATCGATTCTAATATATTAAAAACGGGCATTTCGGAGGGAATTCAATTCTATTATAATATAATTGGTTGTACTTCGAATAGAACCCCTTTTTAATCCGCTTGAGGGTCATGGGGGTTATCTGCCGGGCCAGCAAGGGGTGAGGCAGGAGTGAAACCTCTATCGATGCCAATTTTCTTTTCATTCTGTACATAATAACATTCGGAAGCTTAGGCAGTCTTTTTTCTGTAGCCGTTAGTATTGATAAACACCAGGAAAAAATAAGCAGTCGCCTCAAGTGGGGTCCGCACTCTTTTGCCGGTATGTTCCGAATTCTTATTGCACGGAGGAGGTGGCTACATATTACCAAAGATATCCTTTTGAGAAAATATAGTTGAGACCTTCTGTCATCGTCGCAGTAAGATGAGTTAGTCAAGCGTTTGGGTCAATCGAGCAACTTCTTAAGGGCATTCAGGAAAGCAAAATGCCTGTACAAGGATAGCCAAAGGAAACAGAAACCTCGACGGAACCTTAGCGCGCTTCCCTCAACTCAGGTTTTAACCTATAAGCCTTTTGCTGATATTCGGCTGCTTTTTCTGTTTGCTCTTCTTTCAGGTAGAGTTTCGAAAGTTCAAAATAAACCTCGGCATATTCTGGGTAAAAGCTAATAGCGTCCTTGAAAAACACGTGCGCCTGTTCCGTCATATTCAGTTTAACAGCGATCAGCCCCAAAGTATATAGAGCCCTGGGTTCTGGCACCTTGCTGAACTGAAGCGATTTTTGCAGAAACTTTAATGCCTTAACAAAATCTCCTTTCAAATAATGCAACATGCCCAAGCCAGCATAGGCAGGTGCAAAAGCCGAATCTACATCCAGAGCCTTTTCATAGGAGAATCTGGCGCGGAGAGGATCTTTTTTGTGCTCATAAGCTTCACCCATGGATACATAAACATCAGGTGTTTCCTTCTTTACAACAGACCTGCCGTAGAATCGGATCGCCGAATCAGGCATTCCCAAGCGTTGATACGCCAGCCCGCTGGCATAACAGAGGGTTGCTATATCCTGGGCCGAAGCCTTAAACCTTAGCGCTTTCTCATAATTCAGGATCGCAGAGAGATAATGTTTGGAAAGGTATTCTGAATATCCCTTTTGATAATAAAATTCAAGTTCGGATGATTTATTCTGCAAAATATTGTTTTTGGCAACGCTTGCTTTAATTACGTCGTCTATCAAAATGGCAAAATTAAGATTTTGTGCGGTTTGTCCCGATACTACCATAGAGCTAATGCCGATCAATTTGCCTTTTGCATTAAGCACAGCCCCACCACTTGACCCGGAAGAAATAGGGGCTGAGATCTGAATATAATTCTGTGAGCTATCAAGCGAAGTTCTTAATCCGCTGATGATTCCTTCCGTGATCGTGTTCTCAAAACCCATAGGACTGCCAATAGCATATATTTTTTGGCCTATGCGCAGGTTTTGGCTTTTTTCAAGAACGAGATCCGGGATACTCTTAAATTCCTTTTGGTTTTTTGGCACAGCCAGGTGAATGACGAGTATATCTTTTTTCTCGTCAAAAGCGATAATGCTGTCAAGCTTAATCTTTTTACCTTCATGTTCGGCAAAAAGATTCACTGCATCACCCAGTACGTGATAATTGGTAACTAACCATTCATTCTTCTTAACGATCACCCCGCTACCCTGGCCATGCAAAGTGCCGTCCTCGTGGTAGGCAAGTATTTTTACTACTGCGTCATTAGTTTTAGAAAAGATTTTTTCTGCGTTCTGAGCCCGGGAAAAAATGATCCCTGACAGGAACAGCAAGATGTGTAAAAGAGTTTTCAATTGAGATGTATGGCAGATAATGAATTCTTAAAAGTAGCCCCTTTCACCATTTGGAGTGTTGGGTGTTCGGAAGATTCGGGAGTGCATTGTAGGTAAGTGCCATTTGGCAAATACATATCTACCCAAACCCATAGTTCGCAGCGCGAATCTCCGGGCACTCTTTTTATATGGCAAATGATACGGCTGCTTGCCTTTTCAATAAGCGTAAATTCTTTGGCAGTTACCTTTAGAGAAAAATCGTCCTGGCTGTCAGCTTTAAGGGAGCCTTCAGAAACCTCGCCGATCTGCTGACCAGTACGGTTAAAAATTGAAAAATTTACAGGTATTGTATTCGCAGCTTTACCTGAAACAGAAAGGACGTTCGTTTGCTGAAAAGTTATTATACTCTTGCAATTGATGTAAAAGCTGCCGCCGATCTTGACCGCGCAAACACTATCAGCCTGCGCGAGAAGCCCTAAGTAAAGGAAAAAGAAAAATGCCGTAAAGAATGTTTTCATTCGTTTATAAAACTACGATTTTTAGTTCAAATACAATACTAAAGAGCACCTATGGTTTTAATTATCCTCTACCGGTCTTAGTAATTTGAAAAGCTCTTTATTTCAGAAGTTGCAAATTATTTACATCATTTTCAATAAACTCATCCAAATATTTTAACTCAATTTGCTCAATTTCACTTGCAGTCAATTCTTCTTCAGTTTTCCCGGATAATTTGATGTCTCTTCTTGCAAGCCGCTTTGTCAATTCATATCTAAAAATATGATCATTGTAGTAATTAATGAGTTCTTCTGTTTTACTTTTAAGCTCTTTGGTATTCAAATAGAAGCCAGATTCAGGATCATAAACGGAAAGGTTGGACGAGTTAAATTCTTTTGAAAAAGACAGTATGTACTGTTCGATATCAACCAGTGCTATCTCAATTCCATCATCATCCTTAACAATTGTACGCAAGCCAAGATTTATGGCGAGTAATAATCGGCGATATTGCTCCTCAGTTAGTTCCAAAGTTTTTAATTCGCCCGTTGTCTTAACGGTATACATCTTTTTAATGTCTGATAATTCCATAGATTAAAAATAATAAAAATTTTGGCTAAACAACGGCCATCGAGGTGTATTTTCGCATATAATGCTCAAAAAGCATGGAACAATTTCTTTTAATGCCTTTATCAAAGTATGAAGAGTTAGTAAAGCGGCTTGACGAGATCGAACTACTTTTGAAAGGATTTCAAAAGGGTACTCCTCAGGTCGAAGGATGGTTTACCGAAAATGAAACTCGAAAATTTCTTGGTATCGGAGCCACTACCCTTTGGAGCTTGCGTAAAAAACGAAGGGTGGAGTATTCGAAAATTGGCAGTAAGATCTTTTATCGGGTAAAGTCGATAGAGCAGCTTCTGGAGAAGAACGCGAGTTAATGCGAGTTTACGTAGATAATGGTCCTCCCGTCGACCGTAAAGCATTCCTTTATCTTTCTTAAAATCAACCGAAATACCCCGTTTATGCCCGCGTAGGGTGCGTCATAGGGGAGGGTAAAGAGATTTTATTAACAGAAAGTCAAAAAAGCGACAAATTTATCTACTGAAGCCATAATGAATGTACTAGATGCTTTTTCAATTATATTATAATATAATCGATTATATTATAATATAATTGAAAAGCCCCCTATGTTGATTACTCGACACGCCTGGCAAAATATTTTGCTGGAAATTTGCTTCAATGTTAGAATCTAATATACCATTATTTTCGCTCACTGCCGAACAATTTCGAGAACTTATGGGAGAGATCCTTAAGAACGAAATAGAAAAACTCCTAAAGAAAGACCCCAATGGGTCGGACGGAGGGGATGAGCTTATCAAGATAGGAGATGTATGCAGGCTCCTAAAGGTCTCTAAGGTAACCGTCTTTGCCTGGATGAGGGATAAGAAGATCCCTTTCCATAGGATTGGGGCCCGGTTGTTTTTTAAAAAGCAGGAAGTGATCAATTCCCTTAAAAGTAGCCCGGTTGCAGGCTTAAGTAAGTACGTAAATACGAGTAAACGCAAGAAAACATGAGTTATCAGCCAGACCCAACCCAGCCTTTAAGCCTTGATCCTAATAGCGAGAGATACCGCGTGTGCCCTGAATGTCAGATGCCTTTCATGGCAGCACACCTGCTTAGCAAGTTCTGCTGCAATAAACACAGGAATGCCTTCAATAATCGTAGAAAGAGGATTGAGAAGAAACAAAAGGCCAATTTTACGGTGGAAACAACATCTCAACAAACAGTAAGCGAAGCTTTCGAAAAACCCATCATTTCTGAGAATAATGTAGCTGTTAAGCAAGAGGAAGGGAATGCTGATGGTGAATGTAACCCATATAGGCTCTTCGGCCTTTTAAAGGTCATGGGACTGGATGTCTAACGTCCTCTAAGAAGTAAAGGCGAGAATTTTATATCCTTCAAAGTACCATTAGAAAGCATTTCCTATTTTTGTTCTTATTTTACTTTTATGCCAAGACATCATTTCAACATTAATGGCACTTCGCAAGAAATGCACCTTAGCCCGGAGCAAATAAATGCGTCCGGAGGTTCTAATTCGCCGACATTAACAATTCCGCTTGAAGTTAATTGGAACCTTCTTAGGAGTTATAATGATGGAGAGCTCGGCTCGTTTAAGGTTACCTCTATTAAGGCTGAGCTTAAAATTACAGATCAGCAATACAAATGTGCAGAGACTGTTTTAGTACTTTCAGATAGCATTTATAGTGAAGGCAATCAGTCATTTTACAATCTTCATTTTCTACTAAGTAATGAGATTGTTAATCGTATTGAGAAATATAGAAAAGGTAATCTGCCTGGCCGCTTAGAATTGCAGGTTCAAATTGCGAGATTCGGAGCAATTAATGTTCAGGTTAAGGGCCAAGCCGAACAAAGATCCTACATCTCTGGATTTGAAACCGCACCGGCTCAAATTAATTTTGATATCGAGCAATCCCATTGGGTTAACAAAGTGCTGCCTAAGCTCGGGCACAACTCGTATAAAATTGTTGAGCTGCCATTGTTCAATGAAATTATTCCTGAAGAATACAAACTTTCACTAGATGAATTCGAGGCGGCAAGAAAATATTTTGTTAATGGAGACTACGATAAAACCGTAGCTCACTGCCGTGCCGCAATTGAACCATTCAAGCAAAAGGACAAATTAGAAGAGTTAAAAAAATTTATAAAAAGTAAAAGTGAATTTGAGTGGGCAAACAAGGTTCTCGATGCCACGGAAGAGTGGCTCGATCGTGTCATTAAAGCCACGGCAGCTTTTACTTCAAAAACACACCACGTTCCGTCTATAGGTCACTTTTCACGTAACGAGGCTGAAATTGTGTTAATCACCACGACGGCTATAATCGCTTACATCGGTAAAATTGAATATAAGAAGGAAAATTAACTTGCTTTCGCGGAAATGATTCCATGCTTCACTGCATAAAGGGCTAGCCCTGGACAAATTATATGACTTAATTCCTTTAAGAGGTTTAACCCTTTTATCATAAAGCAGGCCTAGATAACTGTAAATCTGTCAGAATCCAGCTGGAAAACCCTAATTAGAAACGCGAAAATGCCAATTTGTCGACTATATTTTGACTTTAACCTATAAAACGACTGGTGGACCATTATTTGCCACAACCTTTTAGTATGACGATTAAATACCAGCTGATAATACTTGGAACAAACAAGTTAAGTTCCGATGTTCTTAAATCACTTTACGCAAAGATCAAGGATCTTGGTCTTGATAAAAGTGTTTTAAAGCTGATAACACAAGTTAATTTTTCGTCCAACTATAAAAGAAATGCGCCCACCGTTTGTCTGTACTTTGGTGCGAAATCCTCCGTTCCCAAATCAGACCAGGCAGTATTAGATGCAGTTATTAAGGACTCTGTTCTTGTACTACCCGTGGTCTCTAATCTTAATGAGTATAATAAACACGTGCCAGATATTCTTTCCGGTGTAAATGGTTTCGAGCTTTCGTCAACAAATCATATTGAATCTTTGGTTAGCTGTATCCTTGAAGGCTTTAGTTTACTTCGTTTATCACGCAGGTTATTTATTAGTTATCGTAGAGTCGAATCACGATCTATAGCGATTCAACTTTTTGAGAAACTGGAAGAGAAAGGGTTTGATGTATTCCTCGACACTCATAGCGTTAGAAAAGGTGATCAGGTGCAGGATGAACTTTGGCATCGGATGGTAGATTGTGATATAGTTGTACTGCTCGATACTCCGAAATTCCTGACTAGCGAATGGACCAAGCAGGAACTAATGAAAGCGATGGACATGAGCATTGGAATATTACAATGTATTTGGCCGGGGAATATATGTGTTCCTCATTCCGGCCTTTGCCAACAAATGAACCTTACGGATAAAAATTTTGAAGGCGGTAAGTTCAGCGGAGATCATATTCACTTTACGGAAGCAACGGTTTCAACTATTATTTCTGAGGTGGAGTCATTGCGCGCAAGAAGCTTAGCTGCAAGACAAACAAATATGGTCAAGAATTTCATATACCAAGCTGCCTTACAAAACCTGCCGGTTATTCTTCAACCACATAAAACAATTATTACTAAAAAAAGAGGAAAGAAAGTTCTTGTCATACCAACTATAGGAGTACCACATGCATATACTTATGACCAATCTCGCGACCTTATTGAACAGATAAAAGAAAAAGACGTTTCAAAAGCTTACCTTTTATATGATAATAGAAATATTCGTCAACGGTGGTTAACGCATTTAGATTGGCTAAATGAGTATCTCCCTATAGAAGCAATTAAAACATCCGAAGTTGATTCATGGATAAAAAAAATGAAAAGGTAATTTTTCTCTCAGCTAGTATTCCAGACGAGAGAAAAGAAAAAGACATAAAATATTTCAATACTGCTGATAAAACGGCCATTCGGGATGCCGTAAGGGCGCTCGCTAGCGTCGTAATTCCTCACGCTCATCTGGTTTGGGGTGGCCATCCTTCTATCACGCCTTTAATCCGGCACGTACTTCAAACTGTAGGTTACAGCGCTGCTCACAGAGTCACTTTATATCAAAGCGATTTCTTTAAGTTTCAACCAAAAGAGAATGAAGATATAGAAAATATTGTTAGAACAAAGGATCTAGGTGAAAGGGAACCTAGCGTGGAATTGATGCGAAAAAGAATGTTAACAGAACATCATTTTTCTGTGGGTATATTTATTGGTGGAATGGATGGCGTTGAAGACGAGTACAATCTATTTAGAAAATGTAATCCAAAGGCTTTAGCCATTCCCATTGCTAGCACTGGAGCTGCGGCAAAATTTATTTATGAGCGAACAGAGGTAAACCGAGATGAGAGACTGCTTAATGACTATGCTTATGTTGCACTCTTCAAAAGCCTTTTAAAAAATAAAATTAAACTCAAATAATATGGCAACAAAAAGAAAGATCTTTTATAGTTTTCATTTCGACAATGATGTTTTCAGAGTACAACAAATTCGAAATATTGGATCACTGGAGGATAATAAACCTGTTTCGGCAAATGAGTGGGAGAAAGTTAAGAAGGGTGGAGACGCAAAAATTGAAGAATGGATTGATGACAACATGCACGGAAGAAGTACTGTGATTGTACTTATTGGTGAAGAAACGCACAAAAGAAAATGGGTCAAGCACGAAATAAAAAAGGCATGGAATGAAGGTAAGACATTATTAGGTATATATATTCATAATATTAACTGCATGAAGAATGGAAAATGTTCTAAAGGAACTAACCCGTTTGAACAATTTATAATGGAAGACGGTGGTAAGCTTTCTGACTATGTCAAATGCTACAACCCAAAATCAAGTGATGCTTATAATGATGTTAAGGATAATCTTGAAGATTGGATAGACGAGGCAATTGAAAATAAACAAAACTAAATATATCAAACATGGCAAAAAGACAAGTATTTTACAGCTTTCATTATGATAACGATGTTTTTCGGGTGCAACAAATTCGCAACATCGGAGCCTTTGAGGAAAACCAACCGGTAGCAGCTAATATCTGGGAAGAAGTAAAAAAGGGTGGAGACGCATCAATAAAAAAATGGATTGATGATAATATGAAGAGCCGAAGTTGTGTTGTGGTTCTGATCGGTGAAGACACAAGCAACCGTCCATGGGTTCGATATGAAATAAAGAAGGCGTTTGACGAGGGAAAGGGCCTCGTGGGAATACATATTCATAATTTGAAATGTCCCGTTCGTGCTAAGGCCTATCCTTCATCAGAGGGTAAATGTTCAAGCGGGATAAATCCATTTACAACTTTAACTTTTGGCGGAAAAAGTTTATCCTCAATTGTAAAATGCTATAGCCCTTCAAGCTCGGATGCCTACGGTGACATTAAAAGGAACATTGATGCATGGGTCGAGGAAGCTATTAAGATACGTGCCGATTTCAGATAAATATGACAAAGGAAATAAAAAAGCCTTTTGACATTACATATGTCAAGGCGCTTGAGGCAGCTATAAATTGTGGTTTTACTATAAATACAGAAAGTATTGATGATGCGATCATTTCCTTCAAAGTAAAGAGATCCTTTTGGTCCTGGGGAGAAAATTTCCACATTAAATTTACCAAACTCGAACAGTATTTAACTGCTGTTGAAGTTGAGTCTGAAAATTTCCAAATAAGTACTCTAGGCAAGCATGAAAAAAATATTTCTGATTTCTTTAGTGAATTAAATAATCTACTGCACAAATGAAGTTGCATTGTATATGCGGTCATTGTATCCGTAAAGTGAATATTGACAGGAATGCGTCAACACGATCCGAATTGGCTAACCAAATTGGCTATCACTTTACAATTACCTGCGGCATATGCAAAAAGAGTTCAAATGCCAATGTTGGTATTGTTTATGCTGAGAGTTCGTATAGATACGCGCCGGTTCCTACCACATTAGGAGCTGGCTTTATAGGGTTCTTTTTTGGACCAGGGGGATTAATTATTGGACTTCTAGCAGGCGCTGCTGGAGGCGCCAAAATTAGAAACTCAGATAAAATCGAGGTAAATAGATTTAACAATAGCTAAAAATGTCAAAGTCAATTTTTATAAGTACTGTTCATGAGGATATTCATTTGATTAAAACCATTAAGGGTTGGGCTTCCACCAATAGATTTGGCAAGGTCATTATTACGCACGAAACACAAGACGATAAGAGATATCTGGGAAAGGAAAGTATTAAACAACACAGACAAAGGAAGATTCAGGGAGCAGGTGTAGTAATGGTTTTTGTTGGACGAGATACACATAATCACGAATGGATAAAAGCGGAAGTGGAATTAGCCAATAACTACAATAAGAAAATTGTTTGTAGGCCCGGGAATTAATCTGAATGAAATAATAAAATCAATAAGAACAAAATAATCGGCGTGACAGGATTGGCGCGCTTATATTAATGTCTCATCAAGATTATAAAATATTAGGTGCGTCCGGAAATATTGGATTTTATCAAAGTTGTGAGGTAACCCAAATATTATTATTGACAAAGGACAAACCGGACCTGAATTTTTTCACCCTGGTATCTTACGAAGAAAAACCCTTTGAAGTTCGAGATCATAAATTCCTTGCTAAAAAACCACTCAAAATATCCGACACTTGCAGTGTCGGTATTCAACGTTATTGGTTGTCAATTCAAGAAGCAGAGACCATCTTTACCCGTTTAACCAAAGATGGTCAATGGGAGATTGACGAGCGAAAAATAATGAGACTCGAAAATTTCAAGTTGATTCCTAAACAAATGATTCCCCCCGTTGAGGATAAACGTATAAATCAGGTTCTCAAAAACAATTTTCATAGTGGCTCTTATTTACTAGAGTTCTTTGATGAGTCCAAAGAAAATTTTAACTCTTTACTTGATTTGAAGAAGACAAAAATCCTCAATCGTATTGCAGAGGAAATCAAGGAACTTGTGCCAATCGATCTTTCTGTGGCAAGGGATAGGATTGGGAACGTTCTATTCCAATTTCCAATTTCAGTTCTTTCAATTAGTTCGCAGATTTTATCAGCTCGCGAAGGCCAGGAAATTACGTTTAGATGGCACGCAAAAATGAAAGACTTGCCAGACTGCATAATTGAAACTGATTCTACACTCGAGAAAAGTTATATGGGTGCTGCGATCCAAGAATACACAAAACAAAAAAATCAAGTAATAGTTACCGGTAATTTGGATCAGATAAGTAAGATCCGGGTATGGCGCAAAGAACCCAACCTTTTACTGTCAGTTTCCGAAGGTACTTTCATAAAGAACATGATTTTGAGAGGTGGTATAACCAGCCATGAACCACGCATGTTTCAATTGAATGGAAAGACTGAAAAGGTAGAAATTACAAGTTATCAGGTAACCGGAAAAAGCGAAGTCGATTATGTCACACACGTTCACGCTACCATTTATCAAACAGAAAAAATTAAACTTGAGAAATCACTAGCGTTTAAACAGTATTTTAAAGGTTCTTCTTCGGAGGCCTTAACTGATATACGCATATTAATAGACAGGAATGGTGCCAATGGTGTTTCTCTTTGGGATCCTTTTCTCCGCGCTAATGATATATTGCAAACTCTATACTTTTCTAAGGTGAGCGGCGCGCCTCTAAGGGCCATAGGCTCAGTTGGCAAAAAGACCAAAATTATTCAGGATGGAAGCAATAATGAACCCAAGGAAGTTATAACTGAACAGCAAAAGATCTTTGATAATCCAGACCACAACAATTATGGGTTAAATATTGAATTCAGAATGCAGCACACTAATTACGGATGGAGTTTCCATGATCGCTTTCTTATATTTCCTGGAAATTCAATGAATACCCCTAAGGTTTATTCGCTTGGCACTTCAATTAATTCTTTGGGTCAAAGCCATCATATTCTTCAAGAGGTTGCGCACCCGCAGCGAGTTATAGATGCTTTTGAGGATTTATGGGAACAGCTTAATAACAACGATTGCATTGTATGGAAATATCCAAGGAAATAGTAGATCAAATTTTTTTATCCTTAAAGGGAGCCCCAGGTCATGAACCTCTTGAACAATTATTGTCTGAATTGTACCGTTTAAATATTGGTGTAAGCAATAGCCCTGAAATAAAAACAATAGAACGTGAGATTTATCCGTTGATTAGCAAAGCTCTGAATGGTGTGCACTATCAGAGAAAGGGCGCTCTTGCGGAATTAATTTCTATTACTGTTACAGTAAATAAATATTTACTACGGGCAATCGAAACTCCTGATACAAAATCCATTTTGGTTTTTTTAAGCGTCGCGTGTTATTTGCCTTTCAATTTTGATTTGTATTTGACCCAAAAGAAAGTTGCATCTCTGGATCGTAAGGTGCTAATGGACCATATCAAGCAATCATGGCAAGGAGATGTTCGTATTGAAACAAATGTTCCTGAAGATGGATCCTATTTTGAATTGAATTCAAAAGCAGAATCTCTAGTTGGCATTCAAGAGGAGAATGTAAAGAAGGTCTATAATTTCATCCAGGCGGCGGAGCGCGGAATGGGATTTCATTTCGACTATCTCATCGAGAATCTGCTTAAGTTTATTTTCTATTTCGATTTGCAAACCTTCATTGAAAGACTTAACTCTGCAGATCATTCCGAAACAAGTATTATTTTTCTACAAAATTTACCCAAGAAAGATTTGTTGCGTATTCCGTCACATCCGGGCGTAACTGCTAAATGGCTACTTTTTGAAACGCTTCGTCAAATTATCAAGCATGCACCTAGACAAAATAATCCATTTACAGTGGAGGAATGTGTTGCAGCTGAGGCTTGCTTAGCAAAATTAAGAACTAACTATTTCAACATTTATTCACAAGCCGTACCTTTTTTCGCTGATTCGAAATTGTTTAATGCAGCTCTTGGCTCCGATATTAGTAAAGCCACACTAAGCCAAAGAATGAGCGTATTGAGCGATCTCCTACCTATTGACGCACGGAATACCTGCGGTGAGCAACGCCTGTTATTACTCTCGCCACTCTATGATAATCTTTCAACTGATGAGTATCGCCAATCTTTAGCGACCCTCTATCGTAAGTGGAGAAAATTATACGATGACATTCTCGAGAAGGAGGACGAATATTTAAATAGTCTTTTACTTACTGATTATTGCGATTTCGTCGTCTGGTATTATGCTGAGCACAAAAATGAAGGCGAGATGCTCGATTTAATAAAGGATATTCTTAATAAGCTCACATGGATTAATTCGGAGTGGTTATGTAGCAAAACCCAATACATAACCAGGTTCCATTTGTACTTGACGGATCTATTTGTATTGAGTCATGTCTTTAAAATGCGAGGGTTCGACACATCCCAATTAAAACCCGATTTACAGTTTTTTCTTGAGTCTTTAAGCACAGAGCAATTGAACGAGAATGCTTCAAGTGGCCTCAAAATTATCACGAGTAATCTTGGCGGCACAGTGGTCTAACCAATAAAAAAAGGGCCGCAAAGGTATGGGGCTTGCCCGCGCAGGCCTACCGTACGCTAAAAAGCAAGCGTCAGAAGCATTATTTTATTTTTTTCCATTAATTGTTTTGTTCCAGTGCCTTTGAAGTAACAAAGCATTCTCATTTGGCGTAACCTTAATATACCTTAGAAAGGCCTTTTCTGTTCTATGTCCGGTGATCTTCATTATTGTAAGCGCTGATACACCATCTTTGTATAGGTTCGTGGCAAAGCTTCTCCTGGCGGTATGGGTGGTTATAAGGTCGTATTTTTTGTAGTTAGTAACGGCATAGGTTCCTCCTTTGGTTATTCCAATTGGTGTCGTTTCGTGTAGACCCTCAACCATTTCTCCAAGCGTCTTAAGGTAGCTATTCATTGATACATTAGAAACAGGTTCGGGCCAGCTATAACCCTGTTCAGTTTTATATTTGGTAAAAATGTCTTTCACTACTTTATGTATTGGTATAACCACAGTTTCACCCGTCTTCTGCGTTTTCATTTCTATAAAGTCCCCAACAATATTTTCCTGGCTAAGAATGGAAAAATCCGAAAAACGTAACCCGGTCCAGCAACCAATCAGGAAGAGATCTCGTGCCCTGTCCAACTTTAGATCTGTAGAGAGATCCAACTGTTCAAGCTCTTGCAATTCGGCTTCCGTTAGATATATGCTATCTGTATTTTCGGTAAGTACCCTGAATCTTCTGCTTTTATAAGCCATATTGACCACGATACCCCGTTCCTGGGCATCACTTAGAAAGACTTTTAATGTTTTGATGTGTTTACCTAAAGTATTATTAGAAAATCCCTTTTGTTCAATCATATATTCCATGAAGGTATCGTAAAACTCAAGATCAATTGTATCAAAATCAACTCTGCGACTCGTATATCGCTTAAAATCCTTAAGTAATCGTAGAGTAACCTCATATACATGTATGGTCGCCTCTGATATGGCCTTACCCGTTTTAACATTAACACGTAACCTGGCGCGTTCAATGAATTTCTCAATAAAAGCGAATAGATCCTTTACCTCAATTTCATTACCTCTTCCAAATTCCCTGTCCAGGACCTCTTTGAATTCTCCCTTGGTCGGTATCCTCGCTTTATCATTCTCAAATTTTCTAAACGCATTTCGTGCCCGGTAACTGATGGTATCAAGTTTGGTATTGAATTCGCTATACCCCGGAAATTTTCTGCCCTCCTTCGCTCTCTGCGCTTTCTTATCCCATAATTCAGGGAGGATCTTTTCGTTAATAGAGTATTTTAGTCTCTCTCCCTTGAAATAGAAAAGCAGAAATACCGCGGTTTCCTTCTCGCCATTGGGGTCTTTAAGTACAAAAGTTGCTGAAGCCATTTTATTAATTTGTTGTTTTGATATGTATTAGATTTTTATTGTCCCCCAACAGTCCCCAACCGTCCCCTTGACGTCCCCTGCTTTTTCAGTGTTGTTTTTGGCGATTTTTATTCATTTTTAAAGTCCGGTTTGGACCGTGTCGATTTTTGTACAAAATTTAGGTTTCCACGAATATTTTGGTTTTTTTTACGGTCCAACCCAGACCATAAAAAGTAGAAAAAGCATTTTTTATTGGGGGGACTATATAGGGGACGGTAAAACATGAACTTATCTTTACTTACTCTTATCTAGTTTAACTATAAATAATTGATTAACAAATATATACGTAAGCGCAAATATAAGGAAAAACAGGGGAATATGGTTTTATCGGTCCCGTCCGGACCGCTCTACCAAGATTGAAAAATATGGTAATATTTACTGAAACAAAAAAAGCTATAAAGTTAAATCAGATAGAGGCAGTGGAAAACTATGTCAACCTAAAGTTCCCTCAAGAGTATAAAGCTCATTTACTGATAAACAATGGTGGGCGATGTTCTCCCAATGTATATTCTTTTGTGGAAAACGGTAAAGCTACAGAGTCAGATGTGAATTGGTTTTTAGCTATTCATGATGGAGAATATAACAACCTTAGGGACTATATAGACACTTATAAAGTGAAAGCGAAACGACTTCCTTCACATATTTTACCTGTCGCAAACGACTCTGGGGGAAATCTAATCTGTATTTCATGCGGAGAAAGAGATTACGGTTATATCTATTTCTGGGACCATGAAAAGGAGGTCAATTATTATCTCTCCAATGACCAAGATTATTCTAATATGTACTTAATAGCGAAAACCTTTTCCGCATTTCTAAATGGTTTGAAGGAACTCGATTAACATTATCTTGAATGAAAAAAAATATTCTTTTATTCGTCTTCCTCTCCGTCTTTTCTTTTGTTGGAAGCGGCCAGCTCAACCTGGTTGAAAAAGATGAAAAAGGAGATCAAAAATTGATAAAATCTAAATTATCAAAGGAGGATTACGAAACTTATAAGAAAAATATACAGTCAACTGATTTTGATAAATTAGAAAAGGATGCTGAAAATGGGAGTTAAATTCGACATTTTATTTAAAAGTTCAAAAACATTTGATCTTTTCTCTATATTACTAATATGTCTTTTTAGCTTTTCATGTATTGATTCAAATACCCAAATTGAAGACACTACAAAGGGAACTTGGAAGGATCAGCAAATTAGAATTTTGCTTCAATTTCTCGATGAAAAAGGCATGAAAAATGTTACTAGTGATTTTAAAAAATTTTTATCTGATCAAAATGCCCCTCTTATAAATGAATATATGAATAGAAAGGGGTACGATAGCGCGGTTTTTGTTCCAGGTAACTTTGAAACTAATGGAATTTCAAAAAAAATCGGGTTAAAACTGCCCCATGCGTACACTCCAGAAGATAATAATCTAATTATTTTTAAAAGGGATGGCTTTTTAAGGGAAAATTCATATAAATGACATGATAACTCTTAGCAATCGAGATGACCTGATATTCTGTAAGATGGTTGTTTCCTCACCTCTTCTATACCGGTTGAAGGCGGTTGAAGCCTTTTCTGTAGCCCGTACGAGAATCGAACTCGTGTTTCATCCGTGAAATCTGTTCATTTCTATAAATATACATCTTTTTTCCGCTTTTTCTGAATGACAACCTTTACTGGAGTGAAGGTTTGCCAAAGCGCTCGCCTCAAACAAGATTGAAAATCAATAAGTTTTAGAAAATGATCAAAAAGCGAGTAGTTTAGCGTAGATCGCTTGAGTTAGTAAGCCCGTACCAGGGATTCCAAAGGAATGTTCAATTTTTCATGAAGGCTACGGATCATCTCCAGGCTTAATTTTCTTTTCCTGTTCAGGATCTCACTCACCCGGCCTTTATAACCAATGATCTTTGCAAGGTCTTTTTGCCTGTATCCCATTTGCTCCATTCTGAATTTTATTGCTTCAATAGGGTCAGGAGCGTCTATCGGATAATGTTCGTTCTCGTAATTTTCGATCAAAACACCGAGTATGTCAAGCTCATCTCCCTCTTTGCTTCCGGGGCGGGCATCAAATATCACTTCCAAACGCTTTAAGGCCTTCTGATAGTCTTTCTCGGTTTTTATGGGCTTTATCTTTATCATTTGATATTAATTTCAAGTTTCCTGTGCAGGCCACCTTCAATTATTTTTCTGAGGGTTGATATTTCGACATGAAATCGATCAGCCTCTACTCTTGAAATGTAAAACTTATCCGAGCCTATGCGCTCACCCAATTCTTCCTGGGTTAATCCCGCTTTGATCCTGGCCCGTTTAATTAACCCTCCAATAGAAAATTTTTCTCTTACTGTATCCGGTTCGCTCAGTTCATATAATGTATCCGCACCAACCTGGTAAGGCAGGAGTATTTTTTCCTTATTAAATCCGGTAGCCTCGATATGAATGTTTGACCATACCAGGGTAAAGTTCTCCAATTTTACCTTCTTGAATTCGGAAGGGTTCAGTAATTTATATTCAAAGTCTTTCCTGGTAATTTTCCATTCTTCCTTGAATATTCTTTCAAAATCAAGTAAACGGTTGTTACCATCACTAAACAGAACCGAGATAGTTAGACCTTTTATCCTGTTAATTTTTAGAATTTTTGGAAGTTTCTTTTGAGACCTCCATTTCATGTTTTCTTTTTCCTTACTCTTTTCCATATTCCTTTTTATTTGTACTCCATAAATGCTTATCAGCGTCGTAGGCGTGGGTTCATTTTGTGGAACAGATCTTATAAAACTTTCTTTACTTCGGGATCAGCTAACCATTCGCTTACTTCCTGAAGTTGCTTTTTTGGAAGATATCCTCTGATAGTAACTCCATTCGAAATTCTCAACAGGATCTCGTACTCCGCAAACATAGCGTGTATGTGAGGAGGATTGTGATCGCCTGAATAGACGTATATCTTTACATTATTGATCACATAAACAGTTCCCATCCCTACTCAAATATTTGTCGATCTATCATAACTGGTATACGATTTTCTTTTCGAAAGGTTGCAATATTTTACAACACAAAGTTGTAAATTATTACAACAACAAACAAACGCCGCTTGCTTTTTATTGTACTGGTATTCAATGTCTTATATTTAATATTCCGGAAGTTAATGGATAAACGGGTTTTAGTGTAGATCAAACAACTTTCATCAACTCCTCATAAACCCTATGCACGGGCAGCCCCATCACATTAAAGTAGCTGCCTTCAATTTTGTTTACGCCAATAAGGCCCAGCCAGTCCTGGGCGCCGTAGCTGCCGGCTTTGTCAAAGGGTTTGTAGTTTTTGATGTAGAAATCAATTTCGGCTTCGCTTAGGTTCTTGAACCAAACCTTGGTCTCGTCGGTAAAGCTTATCTTCTTTTCTGCGCCGGTAATGCATACGCCGGTAAATACCTGGTGCATTTTGCCCGAGAGCAACAGCAGCATTTGTTTGGCCTCAAACTCGCCTTCGGGTTTATTTAATACGATGTCGTTTACCCAAACGATGGTATCGGCGGTTATCAAAAGCTCGTCGCTGCCCAATTTGCCCGGGTAGGCGGCGGCTTTCTTTTCGCAAAGGTAAAGCGCTATCTCAGCTCCTTTTAAATTTCCCGGAAAGCTTTCGTCGGCGTTCAAAGACTGAACCTTAAAATCGTACCCGCAATCTTTCAATAATTGCTGTCTTCTCGGCGAGCCCGATCCCAAAATGAGCTTGTATTTAAATGCTGACGTTGTAGCCATGACAATAAAGATAGATCACCACCGTAGAAAGCACGCCCGTGATCATGATGAATTTAATGAAAATGCTGAGCGAGTGGTACTCCGCTTTGTTGTGCGAGCGGTAAAGGCGTATCAAAAGCCAGGCACAGGGTAAAAAGACCGAGGCAAAAAGATAAATGGCCAGCAAAAGAAAATCCCTGTGATACAATTTAAAAAAGATGAAGACCAATAACAGCATGGCATTGCTGATGAAAATGGTGGTGATGGCTTTGGCGGTTCGTATACCCCAAACAACAGGCATGGTTTTGCAGCCGGTCTCGTAATCCCCTTTAAAATCTTCCATGTCCTTAATGATCTCGCGCGCCATGGATAGCAGGAAGGCAAAGGTGGCAAAACAGATCACGGTTACGTAAAGGAAAGTGAGGTTCTCAATATTCTCAATAAGTGGTCGCTCAAAAAGTAATACCTGCAAAGGGATCATGCCTGAAAGGGCCGAAACCACTACGTTCCCGATCAATAATTGTTTTTTAAAATGCGTAGAATAGAACCAAAGCAGGGTAGTGGAGGCAAAAGGAATTATACCCAGGAAGATATTCCCCGCCTTATAAGCCACATAAACTCCCAAAAGCACACCGATCATATTGAACTGCATGTGCGCCAGCATCGCCACGCGGCGCTTCACGCCATGATCGATATAAAGCTTCTCAGGTTTATTGATCTTGTCGGTCTTTACATCAAAATAATCGTTGATGATATAACCCGCGGCCGCTATCAGCATCGTGCTCGCCACCAACAAGCTAAAATCCAGATGCGATAACTTCAATTGCACCGATGGCGTATGCGAGTATAAAATAGCCTCCACCATGCCATAACGCACCGCAAACATAGTAAGCGCGATGACCAAAAGGTTATCTAAGCGAATTAACTTTATGAAGGGCTTTATTTTCAATTGCAGATTACGGATTGCAGATTACAAATTACAAATTTTATATTACGGGATTGCAAATTACACCTAAACTCAAACTTTAAACTTCCAACTTTAAACTTTATACTTTCCCTACCAATGTGCAATCTCCCAGTCTCCGCGCACGCGCATCACTTGTTCAATCACGTCGCGCACGCAACCTTCTCCACCTTTTTTATCTGAGATGTAGCTACAAATATCTTTTATCTCTGTGGCCGCGTCGTTCGGACAAACCGCTACGCCCACGCGCTTCATCACTTCCCAGTCAGGCAGATCATCCCCCATGTAAAGTATATTCTCTTCTTTTATACTGTGCTCGGCAATATAATCTTTGTAGCAGGCCAGCTTATCATGCTGCTTCAAGAACACGTCCTGAAATCCTATTCTCAAAAGAGCATCTTTGATGATCTCCGAACTTCCACCGGTAATAACAACCAATCGGTATCCTTTCTTTTTTGCTAATTGTATGGCGTAACCGTCTTTGTTGTTCAGGTTACGAACCGGCAAGCCGCTGTCTAAAAAGAAAACCTTGCCGTCGGTCAAAACGCCGTCAACATCAAACATCAGCGTTGTGATATTTTTAAACTTCGTCTTAAAATTCTCAGCCATGATATTGTTTCTTGATGAGCGCCGTCAATAATTTGTAAACCTGTTTCTGGTCGGCATGCCTTTCCAGTAATTCCATGTGTTTTTTAATGGTTACCGTATCGTTCCTGCGGGCAGGCCCCGTTTGCACTTGCGCAGGAGGTAGGTTCTTGATTTTTTTTACCGTTTGTTTGATCAATGGTTGAAGCAGGTGAAAATGGTTCTGTTTCTCTTTCTTCAGAAACTCGTAAGCCTCGCTGAACATGAAATTGGTGAAATTGTTCACGAACACAGCCGCCAGGTGAATTTTAAGCCTTTCGGACGAGTTCACCTCCGTACAATTCTTACCGATGCTGTGCGCAAGATGGGTTAATTGGCCCAAAGCATTCTTGTTGCTTGCTTCAATAAGCAGCGGCATGGAAGAAAAGGAGACCTTTACCTGTTTGGAGAAACTATATAAAGGATAAAGTACCCCGCAATTAGAAGAAACATTTTTCAATACCGTGAGGCCAATGCTGCCCGAAGTGTGCAACACCAGTTTTTGCGGAAGCTTTAATTGGGAAGCGATGGTAACGATCTCTTCATCGGGCACACAAAAAATATAAATATCAGCGGCCGTATTGATCTTTTTAAGATCGGTGGTGAAAGAAGCGCTTAACAATACCGAAAGCTCCTTAGCCGATCTTTCACTTTTGCTGATGACCTGGAGTATTTCATGTCCCTTTTTTTGCAGGCGCTTGCCCAAATGCGTGGCCACGTTTCCCGCGCCGAGAAGTACTATTTTGTATGGACCTGTTAATGACTGCATTCTTCGGGTGATCAGTTCGCTAAGATAAGGGTTTTTTCTCCCGTAATTCCCGTCTCCAAACAGCCCCCTTTTTGCTATCAGACCCGCTTCTCGAAATTCTCTCTCCTGTAAGGCCAGTCTTCTTAACTCTTACCCGAAGGAAAAGTGGGGATAGGGTCGTTCGGAGGCCGCCGCCCTTCAATAGCCCGATCTGTATTATCTTTGCCACATGAAGATATTCATCCTCGTATTCTGCCTCATCCTGGGCCTCATTAGTTTTTACTTCGCTATCAAAATGCTGAGGCTTTATGGTCGTGTTAAAAAATGGACGCGGGTAAGAGCGCGTATACTTTCAAAAAAAGTCTCTCCCAAACGTTTGTCAAACGCCTCGCGTGGCGCGGCTTTCAGGATGGATGTGATCTACGAATACACCTATAACGGCATCAAACATTCGGGCGACAAGATCTTTTTGGTAGATCTGCTCAAGGGCGAGCGTGGCTTCACGCAAAAAGGAGCCCAAAAGGAACTCGACAAACTCCCCGAAGAAATAGAAATTTACTGCAACCCCGACAACCCGGAACTATCGGTTATGAACACAGATGGTTTGGGTATTTACATTTTCATGGTCGTGTTCGGTTTCTTCGCGCCGCTGGTGGGGCTGATGCAGTACGTCTCCGATAAATGATCCTGCACTGACCCCATTCTTTCGCTTCGCGAAACTCTGTCCCCTTCAAGGGGACAATCTGTTTGTAATGTTAATTTGAAAGCCTAAAAGCTACTCCCCTTCAAGGGGACGATCTGTTAGTAATGTTAATTTTAAAGCCTATAAGCTACTCCCCTTCAAGGGGACAATCTGTTTGTAATGTTAATTTGAAAGTATATAAGCTACTCCCCTTCAAGGGGAGTCTGCATAACACTTTCCCGAAGGGAAAGGTTGGAGGTGGGGTCGGGTGGAAACGATATGCCAAACAAAAAAGGCTCCGTTTTGCGGAGCCTTTTTTTGATGTTCATTCAGATCTTAGTTCAAATGAAAAGCTTTCTTCACTTTCCCTACGTAATCCAGTTTCTCCCAGGTGAACAATTCCACTTTCGCGGTCTTTGTTTTTCCATCAGGGGTTTTGAAGGTTTTAGTTACGATCTCGTTCTTGCGGCCCATGTGCCCGTAAGCGGCTGTTTCGCTGTACATAGGATTGCGCAGTTTTAAACGCTGCTCGATGAAGTACGGACGCATATCAAATACTTCCTCGATCACTTTCGCGATCTCTCCATCGGTCATGTTCACTTTTGAAGTTCCGTACGTGTTTACGTAGATACCACAAGGCTTTGCAACGCCGATGGCGTAAGAAACCTGTACCAATACTTCGTCGCAAACGCCGGCAGCCACTAAATTCTTGGCGATGTGACGGGTTGCGTATGCTGCAGAGCGGTCAACTTTTGAGGGATCTTTACCCGAGAAAGCTCCACCACCGTGAGCGCCTTTTCCACCGTAGGTATCTACGATGATCTTGCGGCCTGTTAAACCGGTGTCGCCGTGCGGACCACCAATAACGAAGTTACCGGTTGGGTTGATGTGATAGGTGATCTTATCGTTGAATAATTTGTGCAAAGATGTTTTCAGGTGCTTTTTCACCCGTGGGATCAAAATGCTCTTCACGTCTTTGGTTACCTGCTCCTGCATTTTGGTTTGATTTCCATTGGTGAAATCGTCGTGCTGCGTTGAAATTACGATGCTGTCGATGCGGATAGGCTGGTTGTTATCATTGTATTCGATGGTAACCTGCGATTTAGCATCAGGGCGAAGATATTTCATTTGCTTGCCTTCTTTACGAATGGCAGCCAACTCCAATAATAAACGGTGCGCCAGGTCCAAAGGCAATGGCATGAAATTGTCGGTTTCGTTGGTGGCGTAGCCGAACATCATTCCCTGGTCGCCGGCGCCTTGCTCTTCTTTCTTCTTTTTGTCAACGCCCTGGTTGATATCGGAAGACTGCTCGTGAATGGCAGAGAAGATGCCGCATGAGTTTGCTTCGAACATGTATTCCGCTTTGGTATAACCGATCTTGCGGATCACTTCGCGGGCAATTTCCTGCACGTCTAAGTAGGTTTTTGATTTTACCTCGCCGGCAAGGACAACCTGCCCGGTGGTAACCAGCGTTTCGCAGGCAACTTTACTTTGCGCGTCGAAGGCTAGGAAGTTATCGATTAGAGCGTCAGAGATCTGGTCGGCCACTTTATCGGGGTGACCCTCGCTAACTGATTCGGATGTGAAAAGATATCCCATGTTGATTTACGATTTTGTTATTTACGATTGTTTGATTTTTATTGAGGCGCCTAATTTACTGAAGTATTTGACTTCCTACAAGCGCTTTTGACTTTAAACTTTTAACTTTTGACTTATTTAGCTTCGTGCAGTTCGAACTCGTACGACTCCATGATCATGTTGCAAAGCAGCTTTTTGCAGGCTTCGTCGACCTTGGCTTTGGCGGCGTCTTTGCTGGCGGCCTCTATTTCTAAAGAGATATGCTTACCAATGCGCACGTTGGCGATCTCGGTCAGGTTCAGGTTCTTCATGCTGCCGGTAACGGCTTTTCCTTGTGGGTCCAGTAACGCTTTCAGTGGCATTACGTCAATTTCTGCTACAAATTTCATGGTTACGAATTTTGATTTAGGGCTACGAATATACAAAATTGTTCGTGCCTTGGGAATGGGTTTTTTCTAACAATTCCGTCACAGGACAGACAGATTCCTCGTTAACAGCCCCGCTAAAGCGGCCTCGGAATGACAAAATAGGATTTGTCATTCCGAGGCGACCGCAGGTCGGGGTATTACCGAGGAATCTGTCATCGGTTAACGAAAAGCCATTAAGGATTGTTATTTCGCTGAGCGCCGCATCAGATTATGAACGACACTCATCAGGATGTACAGCACAATAACCAGCGGTATGCCCACAAATTGCAACCAGGCAATAAGCGTCACTGCCATTCCCAAAAAGATAAAACGTATCTCGTTGCCCTTCCAGCCAAAGGATTTGAATTTTAAAGCGAAGAGGGGTAGGGCAGCGACTAAAAGAAGCGAAAATAAAGAAACAAGAGCCAAGAGGAACCAGAGATTGCTCCCTAGTGCCAAAACCGGATTTGAGGATGATCTGACCAACATTTCAAATGGATTTGATTCAGCCATTAATTTATCAGTGATCTGTTTTATGACCAATGGGATAGAACAGAAAAAAATGGCGTTGGCCGGAGTAGGCAGTCCCATAAAGGAATCAGCCTGACGTTCGTCGTTATTAAATTTTGCGAGCCGGATAGCTGAGAATATTGGAATTAGAAAGGCGAAACAGGCAAATGAAAGAAGTGAACTTCCATTGGCAAAGGAAGTTGTGTCCGGCGTACTTGATAAATTCATCGCATCCGAGAATACTTTGGCCGAAATTAAAATTTTATACATCACCACCCCCGGAACCACACCAAAAGTCACCATGTCTGCCAATGAGTCCAGGTCTTTTCCTATTGGGGAACTTACCTTTAAAGCGCGTGCTAAAAAGCCATCCAAAAAATCAAAAACGCAGGCAATTCCCACCAGGTAAGCGGCCCAAACGAGGTCGCCCTCAAAGGCTTTTACAAGGGCCAAACACCCGCACAGCAGGTTGCCGCAGGTGATGGTGTTGGGGATATTTCTTACTATTTTATTCATTCTTCTTTATCGTTTTCCTGCGAGCTGCCCTTTTCTCCTCGAGAGACAGATTCCTCGGTAATACCCCGACCTATGGTCTCCTCGGAATGACAACACAGGGAGGGGCGTGTTTGCCTTGTCATTCCGAGTCGGCGAAGCCGCGTTGCTCATGAGGAATCCCTTTCACCGGAGGAAGAAAAACCTCGTTTAGCACAGCGCTTTTAGGGCACTCGCGCACCGCAAAAACGCAGCCCCAAAAGGGGCCGTTTTTAGCGAAAAACATTCTCCAAAGAAGCAAATAAATCTTCGATTTTTTCGTTTAAAAACCATCAACATTTCAGCCCTCGTTTGTTAACAATTTTCACTCTAAAAACAGGCCCTAAAACCACTCGTTTTCAGTATCTTTACGGGATATAGATCATTTGCCGAGGTGCGATGAAATTTGACCCTTTTATCAGGTTCAATAATCACTCGGCATAATATTCAGGGAAGTAAATAGCTATAAGGAAATATTATATGGAAGAAGCAGTAAAATCAGCAGAAAACAAAGCCTACGGAGCCGACAGCATCCAGGTACTCGAAGGGCTCGAGGCAGTACGTAAAAGACCCGCCATGTACATTGGCGATGTTGGCGTAAAAGGCCTGCACCACTTAGTGTACGAGATCGTGGATAACTCCATCGACGAGGCTTTGGCAGGACATTGCAAGAACATTTTCGTTTCGATATTAGAAGACAACTCCATCCGTGTAAAGGATGATGGCCGCGGCATCCCTACCGATATTCACCCCAAAGAGAAAAAATCAACCCTCGAGGTGGTAATGACGGTGCTGCACGCGGGCGGTAAATTTGATAAGGACAGCTACAAGGTTTCGGGCGGTTTGCACGGGGTTGGTATGAGCTGCGTGAACGCGCTTTCTACCCATATGAAGAGCGAAATTCACCGCGAAGGCAAGATCTTTCAGCAGGAATATTCCTGCGGAAAGCCGCTTTACGACGTAAAAGAGGTAGGAACCACCACGTATAGGGGCACAATTCAGACATTTAAGCCCGATCTGAGCATCTTTATCACCGGGGAGTATAATTACAATACCCTGGCCGGCCGTATGCGCGAATTGGCCTACCTGAACAAGGGAATTCGCATTAATCTTAGCGATGAGCGTACGAAAGACGAGAACGGCGAGTTCCCGTCCGAGGATTTTTACTCAGAGCGCGGCATTGTGGAGTTTGTGGAATACCTCGACAGCGCCAAAGAACACCTGATCGACACAGCCATTTATGTAGAGGGCGAAAAGGGAGGGATCCCGGTGGAAGTAGCGATGCTTTACAACACCGGCTTCAACGAAACTATGCTCAGCTACGTGAACAACATCAATACCCACGAAGGAGGAACGCACCTGGCCGGTTTCCGTCGTGGTTTAACGCGTACACTGAAAAGTTACGCCGAGAAGAACGGACTTTTATCAAAAGTAAAGTTCGAGATCAGCGGTGACGACTTTCGAGAAGGCCTGACCGCTGTTATTTCGGTAAAAGTGCAGGAGCCCCAGTTCGAAGGGCAAACCAAGACCAAATTAGGAAATAATGAAGTGATGGGCGCCGTGGATATGGCCATTAGCGAGGCACTGAACAATTACCTCGAAGAAAACCCCAAGCAGGCCCGCACCATTGTAGATAAAGTCATTCTGGCAGCAACTGCCCGTCATGCCGCGCGCAAGGCCCGCGAGATGGTGCAGCGTAAAAGTGTTATGTCAGGCGCCGGACTTCCCGGTAAACTGGCCGATTGCGCTGATGATAATCCCGAGGCCTGTGAAATTTACCTCGTTGAGGGAGATTCGGCCGGTGGAACCGCCAAACAAGGCCGTAACAGGGCTTTCCAGGCCATCCTGCCCCTGCGCGGTAAGATCCTGAACGTAGAAAAGGCATTAGAATACAAAATTTACGATAACGAAGAGATAAAAAACATGTTCACAGCACTGGGCGTTTTCCGTGGTACGAAGGAAGACGAGCGCGCGCTGAACCTTGAAAAACTGCGTTACCACAAGATCATTATCATGTGTGATGCCGACGTAGACGGATCTCACATCACCACGCTTATTTTAACTTTCTTCTTCCGCCACATGCGCGCGCTGATAGAAAAAGGATATATCTACATTGCAACCCCGCCGCTTTACCTCGTGAAAAAAGGAAAGGAACACCGCTATTGCTGGACCGAAGAACAGCGCGATGCCCACGTAAAAGAACTGGGTGGCGACAAACCGGAGACAGTAGGTATCCAGCGCTACAAGGGACTCGGGGAGATGAACGCCGAGCAATTGTGGTCAACCACCATGGACCCTGAAAAGCGTACTTTGAGGCAGGTTTCCATTGAGAATGCGGCCGAAGCCGACCATATCTTCTCGATGCTGATGGGCGACGAAGTTCCTCCGCGTCGGGAGTTCATTGAGAAAAATGCCAAATACGCGAAGATCGACGCTTAATCGATTTAAGATTGCAGATTGAAAGATTTCAGATTTGATAAATTGAGAA
Organism: uncultured Flavobacteriaceae bacterium; assembly: GCA_964387075.1. Classification (GTDB taxonomy): domain Bacteria; phylum Bacteroidota; class Bacteroidia; order B-17B0; family Aurantibacillaceae; genus PALSA-968. Next base: position 289,094 of record CAYLVB010000001.1, on the reverse strand, counting down.
TTGCCGGTATTTTTGTATTGGCAATTTTCTTTTTGGTCGCCTGCACGCTGAAAGGCCAGACCGGTGAAATAAGGGTTTTTCTTTTAGAAGAAAAAACCAAAGCCTTGTTGTTGGATAAGAAGATCGGTGTGCAGATCAATGATACGGCAAGTACTACATTTCACTATTCCGACCACAAAGGAAGGGTTGTGTTAAAACTGGCCCCCGGGAAATATAACCTTGCCATAAAACCGGAAGGCTACGAGCTGATGAAAGTGGAAAATGTGGAGGTGAAGCTCAATGAATCTACCTACCTCACGCACGCGTTTGAAAAAAGCGCGGACCAAAAAAGGAAACGTAAACGACGCTAATGGAAATACAGGAAGAAATACCCGGCTACGTACCGGTAAGTGAGCCTAAAAAATGGTTCCACAATGGCTGGTTCAGCCGCGGTTTTTTAGTGATCGCGGGGTTGTTCTTTTTGCTTCCCTTCATCAATATCAAATGCAGCGGTACTCAACTTGCCACGGTAAAAGGTATTGACCTGATCACCGGCACTGAGATAAAGCCGGAGACGAATAAAGAAAACGTTTCTGAGGAGGACAGCACTTCCTCCAATTCGGAAGAGAGTGTAGCTGATCCCGCCTCTCTTTTCATGCCGGGGCCGATGGTACCAGAAAATGGCGACGACAAGAGAATTGCCCCAAACGCCGTGGGAATTGCCGCTTTTTCATCTTTGATCCTGGGCTTGCTTTTTTCTTTTTTCCCTAAAAGAATTCCTGTTATCATTTCCGGGGGCTTCTGTTTGCTGGGCGCTTTGTGTCTTTTTCTGATACAGATCCAGATCAATAAGGAAGTGGAGGCTAAAATGGGCAATATGGGCTCATTTCTCAGTTTCTCGCCGATAACGTTTGAGTTCACACCCTATTACTGGACCTGTGTCTTCCTGATGACGCTTGCGGCCGTGTTCTCCTTCCTGAGAAGCAGCATCCTGGCAAAAAAATAAATCAATTTTATTAGTGTGTGTAAAAGCAATCTTACTGCTTACTGCCTACTTCCGACTGCTTACCGGCTGTTTACTTCACCCCGCCCATCAGTTTCTTAATGAAAGGCGATAGAAGGATCACAACGACACCTATCACAAGCGCGTAGAGCCCAAGCTGGCCATACCCTTCGGTGTAAACCATAAGTTTATCGTAATTGTTGGAGTTCTCAGAGGCTTCGGCGATGTTGGCGCCCAAAAGTCCCGCGAAGTATTGCCCGTAAGCGCTGGCGAGGAACCACATACCCATGATGACGGCTTGTAACTTTTGCGGAGATAATTTAGTCATAATGGACATGCCGATGGGAGAGAGGCAAAGCTCGCCAAAAGTGATCACGAACCAGCCCATGGTGAGCCAGTTCAAAGAAGTTATACCTTTTGCATCGGCGCCATTGCGCGAAAGGTAAAAAAGGTAAAAACCCCCGGCCAGGAACAGGAACCCGAGCCCGAACTTAACAAGTGTATTGGGTTCCATTTTCTTTTTATTCATCCAAACCCAAAGGATACCCAGCAAGGCCGCAAAAGCGATCACGAAGAATGAGTTCGCCGAGTTGTTCACACCGTTGGGATCCAGTTCCATGCCAAGCACTTTGTTGTCAAGATTGTTTGCCGCAAAAAGACTTAAAGACCCGCCGCTTTGTTCAAAGAAGGCCCAGAAGAAAATGGAGAAGAACATGAACAGCAGGGCCGCCACCAGTTTTTTATTTACCGCAGCAGTGAAGTTCCTCATTTCGTAAATGATGTAGACCACCGAAACAGGACCGATGATATACATGAAAATATCGGTGTACTCGGTCTTCGAGACCATTTTCATGATCACGGGAATGATGGCGAGCGAGCCGATGTAAGTCAGTATTTCGAAAAGTTTTTTACGATTGGGTTCTAAGTGAAGCAGGGGAGAAGTACCGATGCTGCCAAGGCTTTTCTGCGTTTGGGTAAAGGTGAGCAGACTGATGACCATCACAACGGCTGCTAAACCAAAAGCTACGTTCCAGGTTAAGGTTGCCGGAATGATGCTTGTGAGCATTTCTCCCTTGCCTATGGCAATGCAGAGATACCCTCCGAGCAGGGCTCCTAAATTAATTCCCGCGTAGAACAAAGAAAAACCGGCATCCGCGCGGGGATCGCCTTCCTTGTAAAGTTGGCCCACCATGGTGGAGATGTTGGGTTTAAAGAAACCGGTGCCAACTATATTAAAACCTATCCCTAAAAAAAAGAATTCTTTGGGATCGATAGCCAGAATAATGCTGCCCACGATCATCAATAGGCCGCCCCAGAAGAGCGAACGGCGAAACCCCAGGATCTTGTCTGCAAACAGGCCGCCAATGAAAGTAAAGGCGTAAACGAAAGCCTGTGTAGCGCCGTACTGAAGATTCGCGGTTTTTTCGGTAAGCCCCAACTGGTGCACCATAAAAAAGGCCAGCATGCCGCGCATTCCATAAAAACAGAAGCGCTCCCACATCTCGGAGAAGAAAAGGTACCACAATTGCTTGGGGTACTTTCCTTTAAAATTTTGTATTTGGTCTAAAGTTTCGATGTTAGATGGTCATTTGGATTATGGCACGCGGATGACGCTGATCTTGTATGATTTGTTATGATTTACTTTCGGTAGCCATAAGATCCTGCATCTTATTTGAAAAAACTTTGCGCTTGAACTCCGGTTTCTTTCCAAAATTGAGCAGCAATCCAACTTCAATATCTGTAGCCTTTAGATAATTGATCAGTTGTAATTCGTGTTCTTCGCAAAGTGCTTCAGCCGCTTTTAATTCAATAATAACGCTGCCATTAACAACAAGATCAGCGAAATATACTCCAACTTCTTTCCCTTCGTAATGTACTTTTATCTGCTCTTGTTTTTTAACCGACAAGCCCATTTGTGCTAGCTCAAGGAATAGTGCGTTCTCATAAACTTTTTCCAGGAAACCGAAACCCAGTGTATTATAAACTTTATAGAAACCCTTAATGATCTTTTCTGTGATCTCCGAATGTTTATAGTTGTCTGATCTCGTCATTTAGTAAAATAAATCATACAGCTGTTATCATAACCATCAGCGTCATCTGCGTGCTATCTTTCGGAGGCCGATCTTATTTAACCCCGTGCATCATCTTCTTCAGGAAGGGACACAACAGGAACAGGATCACAGAAGCCACGCCGCACAAAGCAACGAATACCATGAAGAACTCAAAGAGGTTATGAAGCTCAAATCCCGCAAACACCGGGTTATGGTCCATGATCTTGTTCTCGGCCAGTAATTTTATTTGCTCGGGCGTAGCGGTTATTGTTCTGTCTAGGATGGCCTGCAGGTCGATGCCCAGTTTGTTGGCTTTGAGGAAATCTTCGCCGGTTGGAGGTAAGATAGAACCTAAAGTTCCGGCCAAAGCGTAACCCGAAGCGTTTGATAAAAAGAATACGCCATACAGCAGAGAAGCAAAACGTTTTGGTGCAAGTTTGCCAACCAATGATAAACCAATAGGCGATAAACATAACTCACCGCAGGTCTGTATCCAGTACAGGAGGATAAGCCATTTAACAGCCAGCAAACCGCTGTTGCCAAGGTCTTTTACGTTGTAAGCAATGATGAAATAACTTATTGCGATCAGCATCAGACCAAAGGCCTGCTTCATCGGAGAGATAGGTTCTTTTCCTTTAGCGCGCAATTTGTCCCAAAGGATAGAGAAAGGCACTGCCAGTATCACCACAAACAAACCGTTAAAGATCTGCACCATGGAAGGAGGAATATCCCAACCAAAGAAGTTACGGTCGGTCTGGTTATCGGCTATGAATGTTAAGGAAGAGCCCGCCTGTTCAAATGCGGCCCAGAAAAAGATCACGAAGAAAGAAACAATGTAAATAACGAAGATGCGATCGCGCTCAACTTTGGTTAAAGATTTATCGGTAACAATTAAGCCCGCCAGCGTTAAACCGCTTCCGTAAATGCAGGAATAAATGTAGTTCTGATCAAAAACAAAGTGGAACAAAGCGGCTAAGCCCGCAAAAATGAAGATAGAACTGATCAGTGATGCTGTGGTAAAGTGTGCCGACTGTGCTTCTCCTTCTTCAAAATCGGAAGCATCGCGTTTGGAAGGTAACCCCCCGATAGCTTTGCCGGCCGGAGTTACTACATATTTGTTCTTGAGCACGAAGAAAGTAGCAGTACCCATCAGCATAGCGATACCCGCGGCGAGGAATCCCCATTTAAACGCGAAGACGTCGCGAACGCCGTTGGCATCCACTACATCACCTAATACAGGACAAATGAACTGTCCTAGGAAGGCGCCCACGTTAATTCCCATGTAAAAAATAGTGAATGCGGTATCCAGCTTGTTTTTCTCTGATTGCGGATACAGGCTGCTCACCATTGAAGAGATATTCGGTTTAAAGAACCCGTTACCCAGGATGATCGTACCTAAAGCGCAATACAATAAAGTTTTTGCGAGCTCAAGATCGGCGCTGAAAAGGTTTGCGCTGGTAAACAGTAACAATTGCCCACAAGCCATCAGTAAACCGCCTAACAGAATGCAATTACGATTACCGAGGTATTTATCAGAAATAAAGCCTCCCAGCATAGGGGTGAGGTAGCAAAGGCCCAGGAATCCGCCATAAATGATGGAAGACTCTTCCTTGCTCATCATCAGGGCGTTCACAATAAATAGGGTCAAAAGAGCCCGCATGCCGTAGAAGTTGAAACGCTCCCACATCTCCGTGCCGAATAATACCCATAATCCTTTAGGATGTGCCTGTTTTGCTGCTTTTTCCGAACTCATATTTTGATTTACTATTTAGTGATTACAATTAATTATTTGTGTATAACGAATAACATATAAATTTAACTTTCAAGAGTGGCAAACTTACACAATTACTTTGGCTTTTGGAAATGGCTAAATTACTGGTTATTAAATGGTTTTATGGTTTTCTCAACAAATCCCATCCAACTATTAACGATTCAACCAACTACAGGTTCGTTTTAATGAAGGTCAGCATTTTGTTGAACAAATGCAGGCGCGTCATGCCTCCCGAGATGCCGTGATTTTTGTTGGGGTAGGCCATAAAATCAAAGGGAATATTGTGCTTCACCAAAGCGTTCACCATCTCCATGCTGTTCTGAAAATGCACGTTATCATCGGCAGTGCCGTGGCATAAAAGAAATTTGCCTTTGATGCTTTTCACAAAATTTACCGGAGAGTTATCATCATAACCGGAGGCATTCTCCTGCGGCGTACGCATGAAGCGCTCGGTATAGATATTATCGTAATACCGCCAGTTGGTAACGGGTGCAACCGCAATGTTCGCTTTAAAGTAATCAGCGCCTTTGGTGATCAACAAAGAAGAAAGATAACCGCCAAAACTCCAGCCCATAAAACCAATGCGCGATTTATCTACATACGACTGAGCCCCCAGGTATTTAGCGGCCTCAATCTGATCGATGCATTCCAATTTTCCTAATTGCAGGTAAGTACTGTGTTTGAAATCACGCCCGCGCCCCATAGTGCCGCGGTTATCTACGCAAACAACTATATACCCATTGCTGCAGATCACATTATGCCAGGGATAATCGAAGGTTTCCCACGCGTTGTTCACCTCGTTAGAACCCGGGCCGCCATAGCCAAACATGAACACCGGGTATTTTTTTGCTGCATCAAAATTCGCCGGCTTCATCATCCACCCATTCAATTCAACACCTTCACTTGTCTTAAACGTGAAAAACTCTTTCTTGGCGGTTTCGTAGCCTGCCAGTTTATCGCGCAAGGCTTTATTATCCTCCAAAACCTTGATCAGCTTGCCGTCGGCGCTGTGTAATTCAGATACCGGCGGCGTATTGGCATCACTAAACGTGCTTACATAATATTTAAAGCTCTTGCTGAAATCGGCATGCGTGGTGCCTTTTTGCGTAGAAAGTTTGGTTTTCTTTTTTCCATCCAAAGAAACCGCGTAAAGATCCTTATCCGTTGCCGAAACCTCTGTAGAAATGTAGTAAAGCGTAGAAGTTGATTCATCAAAACCTTTGAATTCCATCACATCCCATTTTCCTTTCGTTACCTGGTTCACCAGCTTACCGTTGAAATCATATTGATACAAATGATTGAACCCGTCTTTCTCGCTGCTCCAGATAAAACCCTTGTTTCCTTTTAAGAACGTAAGGTCATCCGTAATGTCAATATAGGTCTTGGCTTCTTCTGTTAAAATTACTTTGGTAGTACCCTTTGTTGCATCCGCGAAAAGAAGCTCAAGCTTGTTCTGCAAGCGGTTCATGCGCTGCACCGATAAAATACCGGGATCGTTGGTCCAGGTAATGCGCGGGATATAAATGTCTGTTTCTTTTCCAATATCAACGGTGGTGATCTTTTTGGTGGCCAGGTCGTAGATGTGAACACTCACCACCGAGTTAGCTTCGCCCGCTTTTGGATATTTGAATTTGTATTGCTCGGGATACAATCCTTTGTACATCGCCATCTCAAATTCCTTCACCTTGCTCTCGTCATAACGGATAAAAGCAATTTTAGTTCCGTCGCTGTTCCAGAAAAAAGCCTCGGCCTTACTGAACTCCTCTTCATACACCCAGTCGGCCCAGCCATTCTTTATTTTGTTATTCTCTCCGTCGCTTGTTACCTGCGTTTCGCTGCCGCTATCCAGGTCTTTGATGAAAATATTATTGTCGCGCACAAAACCAACTTTATTCCCAACCGGTGCAACGGTGGCGAACATCTGTTTTCCTTTATCGGAAAGCGCTTTCAGTTTGCGGGTTTTAAAGTCGAACACATAATTGGTTGCGGTGCCCGAGCGACGGTAAATGGCTTCGTACTCGTTTTTGATGACCAGTTTACTTTCGTCGTCGCTGAACGTGTAATCCTCAATTTTTATGGGGCTTGTTTTCCCTTCTGGGATCAACTCGGTTGCTTTGCAAAGGATCGCTGTTTGTTTCCCCGTGCTGAGCTCGTATTTGGCCAGGTCTCCGTTTGGCTCCACATCGGTATAGCTGATGCCATCGTTCATGCTGTTAAAGCCGCCAAACATGGCCGGAAAAAAAGTATAATCGCGCCACACATCTTCGGTGGTGATCTGTTTTTTTTGCGCCGAAACATTTACAAAAACAAGGGTGAGAACAATAAGTGAGATTTTCCTGATCATAAGCGTTTTATTTGTGGCTATGAAGATAGTAAATGCCGTTAAACCGCAAATCCCGCTAAACGGGGGAATAACAGCCGTGATCAGTGACTGGTGATTGGTGCTTAGTCAAATAGTTTAGGTGTTCTATACCGGAAATGCAAAATTGGCCAGATAATGGATAGTTTTGTATGAAATTCTTAACTAATCACTAAGCACCAATCACTATTCACGGCTGCTGAGCACCTTAGCCAATTCAGCGAGATAAAACTCGTTCTTATTCATCCCCGAATGCCCGAAACCGGGAATGGTAATGAGCTTGTCGGCCGACTTAAAATGTTCTTTCAGTTTTACCGAAGAACCGTAATAAATGATCTCATCCGCGTCGCCGTGAAAAACCAGCACCGGAGCTTTCACTTTTTGGATGAAATTGTAAGTTTCAAATTTATATTTCAATAAAAGATCCGGAACAAAAGGATAAGTATGGTGCATCATGTCTATCAAACTATAGTAGGGCGCCTGCAAAACTAAAAGTTTAGGGCTGTTTTTGGATGAAAGCATAGCTGCCGAACCTGTACCTATCGAATAACCAATTACGATTATCCTTTTCTCATCGTAACGTTTTTTCATTTCATCATATGCGACCTGGACATCTGAATAGAATTGATCTTCACTCTCAATTTCTCCCTGGCTTTTTCCATAACCGCGGTAATCGAGTATGAAAACGTCATAACCTAGTGCGAGGTAATTGTCAGCCGCATTTCCCCAGGTATTTAGGGCACCACCGTTACCGTGTAAATAAAAGATCAGGCCTTTGGCCGAATCGGCTTTAAAAAGCAGTCCGCTCAATTTCTTTCCGTCACCGGCGGGAATGGTTAATTCTTCAAACGAATTTTTGTAGGTGAACTTAAAGCCCGCATCCAGTTTGGGAGGGTGGAAGATGAGCATCTCCTGGAAACTGTACATAACAAGACACAGTACAAGATAAAGTCCCGCAGATATGCTCAGGGTCCATAGGAGGATTTTTTTGAGGATACGCATTATTTATTCAGAATGATCTTTTGTTGTAAGTGCTTATTGGGAGTGGCTATTCTTATGATATATGCTCCATTTGGAAGGTGGCTGATATCTATTTCTTTTACCGAACCATTATTTTTATAAACAGTCTCTCCAAGGATATTGCTGATATGAATTGATCCTGCTTCTTTTATTTTTATATTTAATAAGCCTGTTGAGGGATTAGGATACACGAGGAACGCTTCCTTGTTTTGAAATTGATTAATGGAGTTCAACCAGGTAACTTTCCTTATTCTCTTATTATACATATCTGCAATATAAAGGTCTCCGTTGCTATCAATAAAAAGATCATTCGGATTATTGATGCTTGCCAGCAAAGGCGGACCTCCATCGCCGGCAAAGGCTGCGGTTCCATTACCAACAACTGTGCTGATTACTCCCGAGGTATCAATTTTCCGTATGCGGTTATTGCCGCCATCGCAAACCAGGAGTTCACCGCCTGAGTTAAAGACTATCGAGGTTGGATAACTAAGTTTCGCGCTGTCGGCCGGGCCCCCATCGCCGGAAAACCCTCCGGTAATAGTACCTGCGATAGTTCGTATAATTCCTGCTGTATCTATTTTTCTTATTCGATTGCTTTGCGCGTCGCAAAAATAGAGGTTCCCGGCAGGGTCTTTTGTAATACCTTCACTAAAGGAGATCTTTGCCGCTGTTGCCAACCCACTATCACCTGTAATACCTGCAGACCCCGTTCCTGCAATTGTTGAAATTAACCCGGCAGCATCCACCATGCGAATTCGGTAATTAAACCCGTCTGCAATGTATAAAGTATTGAATTTGTCAATATAGATCTTAGCAGGAAGATTTAAGCGAGCCGTCGTAGCGCTGATCCCGTCTCCGTTGTATCCGGCAATTCCTGTTCCGGCTACCGTTGTGATAATGCCTGAGGAAATATCTATTTTTCTTACACAATGATTATAGCTGTCGGCAAAGAAAATATTTCCCGAAGTATCAGTGCAAACCGATTGTGGCGCATCCAACTGAGCTGACAAGGCAGGACCGCCATTTCCACTGTAGCCTGTAGTTCCAACACCGGCATATGGACCAACAACCCCCGAGGTGTTAACAGCGCGAATAACATTTGCGTAAAAATCCGGAATATACATAATCCCATTCTTGTCAATGGTCACCCCATCAGGGCTTTCAAAATAAGCCAGTGTAGCTTGCCCGCCATTGCCAATATCCATATAGCCTCCGGCTATTGTGTTTATAATTGAGGAATTGACATTCCGTATCACCCCATTAAAATTATCAGCAATAAGAAGATCGCCTGCAGGATCTATTGAGATACCGGCTGGACGATTAACTTGTGCAGAGTCTGCTGGGCCTCCGTCGCCCGAAAACCCGGAGGTGCCTTTTCCTGCAATAGTAGTTATTATTCCCACCTTGTCTATTCTCCGGATTCGGTGATTATTAAAGTCAGAAATGTAAAGATTGTGTAGGGAATCATAACACAAGGCCATTGGTGAATTGAATTTTGCGAGTGAAGCAAACCCTCCGTCACCAGCGTAGCCGGCACTGGAACCTGCAATTGTGCTAATGATCCCGGAAGGATCAACTTTTCGTATTCTGTTGTTATTGTAATCGGCAATAAAAAAATTACCGGAGGTATCTTTAATGATATCAGAAGGCTTATTTAATCTTGCGGAGACAGCTTGTCCACCATCTCCACTAAATCCTGCCAATCCCATTCCCGCGAATGTGCTTATCATCCCCGCGGAATTGATCTTGCGGATGCGATTATTGGATTGATCGGCAATATAGATATCATTAAGTTCGTCGACGAAGAGGAAAAAAGGCTTATTGAGATCGGCTGTTATAGCAGGAATTCCGTCTGCATTGTATCCTCCAACACCGGTTCCCGCAATCGTGTTTATGATCCCTGAAGGATCGATCTTTCGTATTCTGTGATTAAGTTCATCTGAGATCAGTAAGTTTCCGGCAGTGTCGAAAGTAATGCCGGCTGGGGAATTTAATTGAGCGGCTGTGGCCGGTCCCCCATCTCCGTTAAACCCGGCAACTCCTGTTCCCGCTATGGTCGAAATGACCCCAGACAGATCTACTTTTCGAATGCGATGATTGCCTTGATCGGAGATGTAAATGTTTCCGGCTGCATCTTTGATAACGTCGACTGGATTTTTAAGATAACAGGAATCTGAAGGATTTCCATCACCAATGTTTATGGCGCCGCCCCCGGCAACAGTGGTAATTACCTGCGCCCGCATAATAAAAGAAGGAATGATCGTTAATAATAAAAGCCGGAATTTCATGCATAACAAATTTATGAAAAAAAGGGAACTAATGTCTCTGGCTTGGTAAGTGGCAGCAATTGGCGATCAACTGGTAGTAAATCAATAAATATTCACTTCCCTTTCCAGTTGAACACCGAATTTTTCCTTCACGGCCTGCAAAACCTCTTCCGATAATTTGTAGACATCACTTCCAACAGCTCCTCCCAAATTCACCAGAACCAGCGCCTGTTTATCGTGAACAGCGGCTTTGCCCACGCTTCTTCCTTTTAGCCCGCATTGTTCGATGAGCCAGCCGGCAGCTAATTTAAAATTGCCGTTATCCAATGGGTAGGCGACCAGTTTTTCGAATTGCTGTTTAAGCGTATCGTGTTTTTCTTTGCTTACTTCCGGGTTCTTGAAGAAACTACCTGCATTGCCTTTTTCTTTTGGATCGGGCAGTTTTGAACTGCGGATGCGCATCACCGCGTCGCTGATGGCTTTTATGCTGAGCTCTTTCACCCCCATGGCGGCAAGTTCCTGCTCAATGGCGCCGTAAGAAGTATTGAAGACCGGTTTTTTGTTGAGTTTAAAAACTACACCGGTAATAAAATATTTATTCTTTAATTCATGCTTGAAGACACTCTCGCGGTAGCCGAACTTACAATCCTTATTGGAGAAAATCTTTTCCTTTCCCGTTTCCATATCCAGGGCAAAAACCGTTTCGCAATTATCTTTTATCTCCACGCCGTAAGCCCCGATGTTCTGCATGGGCGCCGCGCCCACACAGCCGGGTATCAGCGAAAGATTTTCCAAGCCTCCGTAATTGTTTTTTACGCACCACATCACCAGGTCGTGCCATACCTCGCCCGCGCTTACTTTCACCCAAACTGAAATTTCATCCTGCTTGATGATCTCAATTCCCTTTAAATTGTTCTTAATGACCAGCCCCGCGTAATTCTTCGTAAAAAGGATATTGCTGCCACCACCCAAAACGAGATGGTCGGTGGTTTTATAGATCTTTTCCTCTTTCAGGGCCAGGAAATCGGCCAGAGCGTTGACCTCCGCGAAGTATTGCGCCTGCGCATCAATGCCAAATGTGTTAAAGCCTTTCAGAGAAATATGCCTGCCAATGTTCATAATTACAGGCAAAGAACGGGTTTTACACCCTGTTAATTTTCTTGCTAAATAAAAATTATTCATATAACTTTGTGTATAATGATCAAACAGGTCACACATGGAGTGGAAATAAGCGTACAAACACGCTTTTTACCGGGCGAGAGCAGTATACGCCACGGTCACTACTTCTTCATGTACGAAATTACCATTGAGAACAAGAACGAATACTCGGTTCAGCTCCTGAGCCGCCACTGGCATATTTACGACAGTAACGGCGACTACCGCGAGGTAAAAGGTGAGGGCGTTATTGGCGAACAACCCGTTATTGAGCCCGGCCAACGTTATACCTACCGTTCCGGCTGCAACCTGGCCACAGAAATTGGCCGCATGGAAGGCTCTTATACCATGCAGAGGATCTTCGACGAGAAGCAGTTCTCGGCACAGATCCCCGCTTTCAACTTTGTATTAGAGGCAAAGTTAAATTAGTTTAAAGTTTCAAGTTTAAAGCCGGTTTAGCCCTTGGTCGGGTTCAAAATTTTACTGCCCCTTTAACTTTAAACTTTGAACTTTTATCCCCCGTTAACTTTTGACTTATAACTTATAACTTATAACTTTGTGCATGCTCCAATCCATGACCGGCTATGGCAGATCTGCCGCCGATTTTACCGACAAGACCATTACCGTAGAGATCCGTTCGCTAAACAGTAAGGGCCTTGACGCATCCCTGAGAATGCCCTCTGTTTACCGTGAGAAGGAGATCGAGATTCGCAACGAACTGGCGAAGCTTTTTGAGCGCGGCAAGATCGATGTTTCTGTGCAGGTGGAATACCGCAGTGAACAGCCTTCGGTTCAGATCAACTCGACACTGGCCGAGGCCTACTTTAAGCAATTGAGTGAATTGGCTAAGAAGACAGGTCAATCTGAGGCCGGTTTACTGGAGATCGTGATGCGCATGCCCGATGTTACAAAAAGCACAGGTAGCACGCTTGATGATAACGAATACCAGAATTTTATGCAGGTCTTTCGTTTGGCGGCCGAACAAATGAGCACTTTTCGTAAAACGGAAGGAAAGGCGCTGGAGGCGGAGTTTGTAAAGCGTACTAACTTGTTATTGAAGTACTTAGATCAGGTTGAGGAAAGTGATCCTAAAAGGGCCGAACACATAAAGAGCCGCATTAGTAAGAACCTCGAAGAGTTCATTGGCGCAGAGAAGATCGACAAGAACCGCTTTGAGCAGGAGATCATCTATTACCTCGAAAAACTGGATATTACAGAGGAAAAAACACGCCTCCGCACCCATATAAAGCACTATACCGATACCATGAAAGAGCCCGGCGCCGGCCGCAAGCTCAATTTCATAGCCCAGGAGATGGGCCGCGAGGTAAATACCATTGGTTCAAAGGCCAACGACGCCACCATCCAGCAGATCGTGGTTTTGATGAAGGACGAGGTGGAAAAGATCAAGGAGCAGACCCTGAATGTGCTCTAAAAACCGATGAAAATCGCCTTTTTGCCGTTCGGTTAATTTTTTTATCTTTGACACTCAATTTTTAAACACAAAAAAAACATAAAATGAAACGTGAGTTCCATGTTTCAAAAACTAAAAAACACACAACATGAAAAAACAACTACTTGCACTCTCATTAATGATGATGAGCTTCGGCATGTTCGCCCAGTCTACCATCTGGGAACCACATGATGCCGGAGTGGATTCATTTAACGTAACCGGGGCACGTTACTTCCATGCCGTGGACTCCAACACAGTTTGGGCATTGTTCTACGACGGAACTTTCACTACCCGCGCCATCAACAAATTTACAAAGACCGTAGATGGCAACACTTTTAAAACAGGTACTTATTTGCCTGATACACTTTACTACAATCCTTCTAACATCATCGCGACGAATGATTCTACAGCGATGATCGCCTGTTATTCGAAAGATGCGGGCCGTTGCGGCGTGATCATGCGCACCAACGACAGCGGAATGACATGGACCAACATCGCCGATACATCTTTCATGTACACCGGCGGAGGTAACTTCCCTAACGTAGTGCATTTCTACGATAACAACATAGGATGGACCATGGGCGATCCTAACAACCCTGCTACCGAGTACGAGATCTACCGTACCTGGGATGGTGGTGCAAACTGGACACGCGTTCCTGCTGCTAACTGTCCTAACCCTTCTGCGGGTGAATATGGTTTAACGAACGTTTACACTACTTATGGTTGGAAGAACATTTGGTTTGGAACCAATAAGGGCCGCGTATTCCGTTCATCGGATACCGGCGCTACCTGGGCTGTTTCTACAGTAGGTGGTATGGCTGCAGGCGTTAACGGTCTTGCTTTCCGTGATTCTTTAAACGGTTTCGTTTGGGGTGTTCAAACCGCGGGCGGACCTACTGTATGGAAGCGTACCAGCGATGGTGGTGCTACCTGGACAACAGTTACTATGAACGCTACGGATGTAGGTCGCAACGACATGTGCGCGATCCCCGGCCGTGCAGCGTATATGTCAGTGGGCATCAACGTAGGCGCAACAGGGTATGTCACTTCTATCACTACCGACGATGGAGCAACCTGGACCGTACTGGAAACAGGAATCACCAATACTGAAAGGATGTTAAAAGTTCAGATGCTGGATTCTGCTCACGGTTGGGCAGGAACTTTCACCGATCAAACTTCTCCTTGGCTACTGGGTATGAACAAATACATCGGGCCAACGGTTGCTTTAACTTGTCCAATGTCGGTTGTAGGTTCTGCCACTACCATTTGTTCAGGTGCATCGGCTACTTTAACTGCAGGTGGTGTTTCTTCTTACACCTGGAGTGCTAATGCCGGAAGCGCAACTACCAACACAGTTACTATTTCTCCAACTGCTACCGATGTGTATACGGTTACAGGAACTGCGGGTACATGTACCAACGTGGCTACTTATTCGCTGAACGTGAATGCTACACCAACAATAACCGCTGTGGTAACTAACGATACCATCTGTGCTTTGAACCAAACAGGTTTACAGGCCAGCGGCGGAACTACCTATAACTGGAGCCCTGCTACAGGTTTAAGCTCAACTACCAGCGGTACTGTTACCGGTACTTATAACACGGCAGGTACTTACGTATATAACGTGATCGGTACTACCAGCGGTTGCAACAGCGCTGCTTCTGTAACAGTAACTGTGTTGCCTTGCGTGGGTATCAATGAGGTTGCGGGTAACATCGCTTCTATCTTCCCGAACCCGGGTAAAGGAAACATCACCATCAGCTTAGGAAACACTTCATTCGCTAACAAAATTGTTGTAAGCGACATGATCGGTAACCAGGTGTTCAACACTTCGGTTCCTGCAGGTGCTGCTAAACTGAACATTGATCTTACTACTATGCCAAAAGGTATGTACCTGGTAACTGTTACAAACAGCACCGGATCTGCTACCCAGAAAATGATCATTGAATAATTGAGATACTTCTCAAAGAAAAGCCTCTTCGAAAGAAGGGGCTTTTTTTTTTGCCTATATGTGAGAAGAACGTTGTTTTTCCTGGCGGTCGTGATCACGAATAAGGAATACATACCAGACCACGCCTACTGAATAGAGGAGGGCGGTGATAAGAAAGATGTTTACGAACTTCAGCCCCTGCTCGAACATGATCTGTACCAGCAAAGCGCTCACGAACCAGCTGCCGCTCCAGATAGCCGAGGTAAGCGCGCTTACGATCTCGCGGTTCTTCTCACCGACGTAGTTCATTACGATCTCGGAGGTCATGGGGCCGGCCATGTTCATTAAGGGCTGCCGCAACAAATAGCAAATGACAGCGATCACCACCGCCACAGGAACCGTGTTGTAATATTGTGTAGTTGCCAAAGCCACGAGGGAGACCACGGCCAGTGATTGCGTGGAGGGAACAGCCACTTTGTACCCCATGTTGTTCTTGATGAAAGGTACAAGCAAGGCGCCCCAGGCCACCAGCAAGGCAGCTCCCGCGCTTACAATAGAAAAAGTTCCTTTATCCATGCCGTGCACCTGTTTAAAGAAAAGACTGATCACGGGGATCGTCAGTCCGGCGCCTACGGCAATGATGAGTGTGGGGACAAGCGCGGAAATGATGATCCGCCAATCGTATTGACGCAGGTCGTAGGAAGGTTTTTCCCTCCCGGTAAGATCATCGGGTTCCTGGATGCCGGCAAACGCCAAAAAAATGATCCCTAAAAAGCCCAGGCACGAGAAAATAATGAGCACCATGCGCTCGTCGAATAGTTCGGGATTAAGGTAGTCGAGCGCGGCAATGAGGAGGCCGCTTACGATGCCCGCGAAGCTCCAGGTGGAATAACTGAGCGCGATGGCCGGGGTTTGGTTCAACTGCGAAGAAGCACGCAGAATAAATGGCAGCACGGGGATCTGAATAAAAGTAAAAGAGGCTCCCCACAGTAATTGCGAAACATAGATCATCGTCTCATTCCCCGTTCCCACAAAATAAAGGATGCTGAGCGCGAAGAGCGGCACACCGATGCAGGAAGCGAAGAACAAGGGCTTTACCCGGCTGCCTTTAATAAAAACGCCTAATGGAAGCGCCAACAGAAAAACGCCCAAATAACGAAAGGAAATATAACCCGCTATCTTTTCATTGCTGTAATGTATATGCTCCAGGTAAAGCGGCAGCATGGTCATGAAAGTAGCATTTACCAATTGCACGCAGAACTCGGCGGCAATGACCATCAACACCTGTCTTTCGAGGTTCCTATAGGCACTGAATAACGACATATCAGCTGTGTTGCAAAATAACTTCTACGTAGGCTTTTATTTTTTCAAGTTCGGTCGGCGCAAAGGTCTCATATTCGGTATCCTTCCTGAACCAGGTCAATTGCCTTTTGGCGTAATTGCGCGTATGCTGTTTGATGAGTTCGATAGCTTTTTCCAGGTCGGTCTTTCCGGCAAGGTGATCAAACAGTTCTTTGTAGCCCACTGTATTTAAAGCATTCAGTTGCCTGTGCGGGTACACGCTTTTTGCTTCTTCCAGGAAACCTTTCTGCATCATTTGATCTACGCGTTGGTTTATGCGCTCATACAATTTTTCACGTTCTTCGTTCACGAGTATCTTGATCGTGGCAAAATTCCTTTCCGCGGGTTGCGCTTTGCGGAAAGAAGAGTAGGGAAGGTTAGTAAGGATGATCACCTCCAGCGCACGGATCAAACGGCGCGGGTTGTTGATGTCGGCACTTGCATAATACGCGGGATCGAGCTTTTTTATTTCTTCCTGTAGCCAGGAGATCCCTTTTTCGGTATAGTTCTCTTCGATCTCGCGCTTCACTTCTTCATCGCTCACCAATCCTTCATCAAACCCTTTGCAGACCGCGTCGATGTATAAGCCCGTTCCTCCGCAAAGGATCACCAGCGCGTGTTGTTTAAAAAGTTCATCGAGCTTCTTTAGTGTTTCTCTTTCAAAATCGCCGGCGCTGAAAGGCTGCCGTATACTTATATGATCAATCAGGTGATGCGCAACGCCATCCTGTTCTTCTTTCGTGGGTTTTGCCGTACCAATGGAGATCTCTTTAAACACCTGGCGGCTATCTGCCGAAATGATCTCGGTATTGAAATGTTTGGCCAATTGTATCGCAAGAGCGGTCTTTCCAACCGCAGTAGGTCCGGCAATGATCAATAAATGTTTTTGATTAGCCATACGCTCGAATAACCAACTACGAATATACGAATTACGCATAACCCGATCACGTATAACCAATAACCTATAACGAATTACGCCTGCAGTTCCAGCCAGCGAAAGGATTTTTCTTCTGTTAATTTTATAACAGCCGCCAGTTCCTGGCCCAATTTCTGTAACTCCAGGTGATCGGTAGTTCCACCGTTCAAAGCGGTTTCCAGTTCAGCCTTCTTTTGCTCCAGTTCGGAAATTTCTTTTTCCAGCGTTTCAATTTCACGCTGTACTTTGAAAGAAACTTTTTTCTTTGACGCATCAACAGCCTTGTTGCTTTCTTCTTTTTTTACTTCCGCCAACTGCTCACTGCCTACTGCCAACCCCTCACTTTCTACTGCCAACTGCTTACTGCCTACTGCCGACTGCTTACTGGCTGTTTTCTGCTTGTCTTTCCACTCCCTGTATTCGCTATAAGTTCCCGGGTAGTCTTTGATCTCACCGGCGCCTTCAAAAATAAAAAGATGATCGATCATCTTATCCATGAAATAACGATCGTGCGAAACGATCAGTACGCAACCTCCAAAATCTGTAAGGAAATCTTCCAGCGTTTGAAGCGTGATGATATCTAAGTCGTTCGTGGGCTCGTCGAGAATAAGGAAATTGGGATTCTTCATCAACACTGTAAGCAAATACAGCCTTCTTTTCTCTCCACCACTGAGGGTAGAAACATATTGGTACTGCACATGCGGAGGAAAATTAAAACGCGCCAGCAGTTTTCCCGCTGTAAGCGTAGTTCCATCCGCAAGGGGAATGAAATCCGCGATATCGCTCACAACCTCAATGATGCGTTTTCCTTCATTGAAACTTAAACCCCGCTGCGAGTAATACCCAAAGACAATGGTCTCGCCAACCTGCACTTTGCCGGTATCGGGTTCTTCCAATCCCTGGATGATGTTCAGTAAAGTGGTCTTCCCCGTACCATTGGCACCGGTAATGCCGATCTTCTCGGCCTTCTTGAAGGTATACGTGAACGAATTGATCAGCCTCTTGTCGCCATAAGCCTTAGAGATCTTGATGATCTCAAGGATCTTGCTGCCCATGCGGTTCATCTTTACCGACATCTCCACGGCCTGGTCCTGTTTCTTCTGCTTGGCCTTTTCTTCCACTTCACTAAAAGCGTTGGTCCTCGCTTTTTGTTTCACGCCACGCGCGCGCGGACTTTTAAGCACCCATTCCAATTCTCTGCGGTAAATATTGCGGTTCTTATCGATCTCGGATGATTCGGCTACTTCGCGTTCGGCCTTCTTCTCCAGGAAATATTGAAAATTTCCTTTGTAGCCGAATAATTGCTTATTGTCAATTTCAAGGATAGAGGTACAAACAGTATCCAGGAAATAACGGTCGTGGGTAACAAGTAAAATGGTAAGATCGCGATCCATCAAATAATCTTCCAGCCATTCGATCATTTCTATATCCAAATGGTTGGTGGGCTCGTCGAGCACCATGATGTCGGGCTTATTAAGAATGATGCGCGCAAGGGCCACGCGTTTTCTTTGTCCGCCACTGAGTGTCTTGATCGGCTGATCCAGGTTTTTGATCTGCAAACGTGAAAGTACTTCCTGTACTTTATTCTCATATTCCCAGGCGTTGAGCTCGGTCAATTCCATCAGGATCGTATCGAGATCATCGCCATGCTCAACGGCAAGTTCGTAACGCTTCAGGGCGTCGGTCATTTTGTTCTTCGCCGTCAGCAGGGTATCTATAACGGAAAGTTCCTCATTGAATACAGGTTCCTGGTCGAGGAACTCGATGGTGATCTCCTTGCGAAAGGAAACCCTGCCCTCGTCGGGTATTTCTTTTCCTTTCAGTATATTAAGCAGGGTGGTCTTGCCGGTACCGTTCCTGGCCACCAGCGCCACCTTATCACCACGGTTAAGGCCAAAGGAGATCTTTTGGAAAAGCACCTTATCGCCATAGCTCTTGGATATGTTCTCAACCGAGACGTAATTCATTTGGGACCGCAAAATTAACACCATTTGCGCATTTATGGCTTTAATAGTTTAAAGAATTACACATAATACACCTCGTTTTTCGACGACTTGACCTATTAACCGCCCGATGTGCTAAAATATTTTAGATTTTATAAGTAATTTCGGGGAAAATAGGTTAACTTTAAGTAATGATCCGGAGAATTCTCCTCTTTTGGGCCTTTTTTCTGCCCGTTATGACTGCCTTCCCACAAGGAGCACCTGCCTGTCCTACTATAAACGCCGGTACCTATACCAATGTATGCCAGGGCGCCTGTGTGCCGCTTACTTCCACTGTGGTTACCAGTAACCAAACCACTTCTTATAACGTAGGGCCTATTCCTTATGCGCCCTATGGTTTTGTGGGTACACCCGTTTTAAATGGTACTGATGATCTTTGGAGCGCGGTTTCTCCAATAGGGTTTAACTTCTGCTATTACGGAACTTCTTATAGCCAAATGGTCATAGGTTCCAATGGGCAGATCACTTTTGATCTTACCCAGGCCAATGGCTATAACGGATGGTCTATTACCATGCCACTGCCCAATACGATCGATCTTCCGGGTAATACCATTTGCGGGGCCTTTCGCGACATAGACCCTTCGGTTGGAGGCGATATTTATTATCAAACAGTAGGTACATCTCCCTGCCGCGCGCTGGTGATCTCCTGGGTGAATGTGCCTTTGTTCAATACTTCCTGCGCCAGTTCTTTCTCCAATTCAACTTTCCAGATCGTGCTGTACGAGAACACGAATTACATCGATGTATATATTCAAAACAGCTCAAGCTGCAATGGCTGGAACAGCGGGTATGGAGAGATCGGCATCCAGGATCCTACCGGTACCACAGCCGTAGTTCCGCCCGGAAGAAATTTTCCTAATCCCTGGACAGCCGTTAACGAAGCCTGGCGTTTTTCTCCGGCCGGTGCTCCGTCGTATACCGTCACGTGGACGGACCCCGGCGGCGTCGTCGGTACGGGGCAAAATATAAACGTTTGCCCCACCACCAGCACTACTTACACGGCCAGCATGACACTCACCAATTGTAACGGAGGTTCGTTAACGGTGACAGATACTGTTTCTATAGGTATTACGCCCGGTGCGGGAATAACGGTGAACAGCGCAACCATTTGCGCGGGAGCAACAGCTACACTTACAGCCAGTGGCGCAACAACGTATACATGGAGTGCCAATGCCGGAAGCGCCCAATCACCTTCGGTGGCGGTTTCGCCAACGGTTACCACAGTTTATACAGTTTCTGCTAACGGCGGTGGGGGCGGAGCCTGCGCGCCGGTGGCTACAGCTACAGTCACGGTAGTTCCTTCCTTAACGGTCACTGTTAACACACCGGCCGCGATCTGCGCGGGTGCTTCTACAACCTTAACAGCTAATGGCGCCACGAATTATACCTGGAGTCCGGCCGTTGGTTTAAGTTCAACGAGCGGAGCCACGGTTACAGCCAATCCGGGCACAACAACTACGTATACAGTTTCCGGTTCGTCGGGCTCTTGTCCGCCGGCTACTGCAACCACGGTCGTTACAATTACTCCGGGTGGTACGATTACTGTGAACAGCGCAACAATTTGTCCAACCACCAGCGCTACTTTAACGGCTAACGGCTCGGCAACCTATAACTGGAGTCCCGGTACGGGACTTAGTGCCACCACAGGTTCAACGGTTACGGGAAATCCGGGCGCTACAACAGCCTACACAGTTACCGGCGGTACGTGTATTACGCAGGGAACATTTACCATCACGGTTATTCCTTCCTGCAGCATTACGGTGAACAGCGCGACCATTTGTCCGGGTAACTCAGCAACTTTAACAGCAAACGGCGGTGGTCCTTATACCTGGAGCCCGGCGGTGGGATTAAGTGCAACCACGGGAGCAACCGTTACAGCTAATCCGCCTTCCACGGTGGTGTATACGGTGAGCAGCACGTCGGGAGGATTTACCACAACCAATACTTCAACCGTTACGGTGAATCCTGCACCAACAATTGCCGTGAACAACGTTACCATTTGCCAGGGAGCCACGGCCACACTTACCGCTACAGGCGGAGTTTCTTATACATGGACGCCGACCGCAGGACTTAGCAACAGTTCGGGCTCAACAGTGATCGCATCTCCAACGGTTTCTACTACGTATACAATAACAGGAGCTTCGGCGCAGGGTTGTACCAATACAGCTATCTCCGCGGTGGGCGTGAACAGCGCGCCGGTTGTTACGCTGGGTCCGGTGAATTCTGTAGGCTGCGCGCCTGTGTGTGTGAATTTTACCAGCACCAGTACTTCGCCGGTGATGAGTGCCACCTGGAATTTTGGAGACGGACAAACCGGTAACGGGCAATCGACGAACTATTGCTACAACATTCCCGGCTCTTACAATATACTTTTAACCGTAAGTGATTTTAATAGTTGTGTAGGAACCGCAACCGCCACAGCGGCGGTTTATCCTGTGCCTGTGGCCGATTTCTTTGGTCAGCCGCAACCCACTTCTATCCTCGAACCCGAGATACAATTTGTTGACCTGAGCAGCGGAGCCACGATCAGTAACTGGTATTGGGATTTTGGTGACCTGGGAACCAATGCCGATACCTCTATCATGCAGCATCCAAAGTATTTGTATGCCGATACTGGAAATTATTTGGTTTACCTGCACGTGCAAACCGCTTTTGGCTGTAAGGATTCTACGTATAAACTGATACGCATAGAGGATGATTACGCATTGTATGTGCCCAACGCTTTCTCGCCCAACGGTGATGGTGTTAACGAGGTCTTTCTGCCGCTCATGAACGGTGTGAGTACGGATACCTACAAAATGTACATCTTCGATCGCTGGGGTAACCTGGTGTTCCAGACCAATAAAGTAGAAAAGGGCTGGGATGGCACCAAAAAAGGCGAGGTGGTGATGGAAGACGTTTACGTTTGGAAGATAGAACTAAAGACCACCAAAGGCGTTAAGAAACGCGTGCACGGTGTGGTGAGCGTTGTGAAGTAGTATTTTCTCAAGATCTTTGCATTTGAATGACTGTCGCCTGCTATTTTATTGCGGTTATAAAGAAGTTAACGTATAGTTTTTTTATTAGATTTGGTTAGAAATAGACGCTTATCCGATCTTAACCGCTTGTCCTATAGGGACCCCTTCGGGGTTGTCGGTTTAGATTAGGATCAAAAAAGTTCGCCTATCGCGCCAACGTGTGTATATAGGCGAACATTTATGACGGGTATAAATAAGTTGGTGGTAATGCTCAATCAAATGACTAAGGACGACTTAATACAAAATTTGAAAAGCGCATTCAATGAAGGAAGTTTGTTAACAACAAAACACGACCCCTATTGTCTAAACTCTCCTTGGAATAATTATCGAACTGTTGTCTCACATGAAGTGGCTGATCGGCTTTATGAATTTATTGATGTTGGTATGGATAAAGTCTTTCATTATTATAATGCAGATCGCAATCATTCACCTGACTATTTTGAAATATTACCAGACTCTTCTTTTAACTTTGCTTCTTCAGGCGTAACAGCATATTCAACCGAGCCTCACAAGGGATTTAATAGAATTATTGCGATCTCTAGTAAGAAAAAAGGGTGGCACCTATTCGGTGAAGACGAAAATATCATTCAACAGAAAATAATTTCTGGACAATTACTAAACAAAAAGGAATTGAAATAAGTACATTTAAACAGTTTATAAGAGAAAAATGAAAACATCGTTACTTCCGACTTTAGCAGCCCTTTTCATATCAATAACCTCATTCGCTCAAACTGGACCGCTCGGTTCGTTTCCGTTTAACGGAAACGCTAATGATGCTTCTGGAAATGGGAATAACGGAACGGTAAGTGGTGCAATTCTAACAGCCGACCGATTTGGCAATCCAAATTCGGCATATTTATTTAACGGAATAAATTCGTATATCGACCTTGGAAATAATTTTAGTTATGGATCGCATTCATTTTCTTGTTGGGCTCGGAGAGATTCGGCTGCGGGAAATATGTTAGTTTCAAAAGTGAACAATGGCCCTTATGATACTCAGAATAGCGAGTACAGCATAAATGTTTTTACTATAGGCTCAGGTACAAATTGGAATGGGGTCAATAGCACATCTACAACAGTTGACTATTCGCAATGGAACTGTTACGTTGCGACTTACAATGCTTCCACAAATACAGCCAAGTTATATATTAATGGAATAGCGGATAGTGCAGTGGTTGGCATTTATTCTGATGTTACAAATTCTCCAGTATATATTGGAGCGCGACCATTTTGGAATGGAACTGGCGGTCCAGCCTTTTTCTTCGCAGGTGCAATCGATGAAGTAAATATTTACAATAGGGTTCTAACGCAGCAAGAAGTTGATTCATTATGCCCAAGCTTAACAACAGAAATTCCAAAATTTAAAGCCGGGAGTTTTAGTATTTTTCCTAATCCGTTCTCAAGTCAAACAAATTTACGATCAGATAAATTTTTGAATAATGCATCTGTAACCATTTTTAATTTATTTGGAGAGAAAGCAATTAAAATAGATGGTATTCACGGCCAAACTATTCAATTGCAAAGAGGAGATTTGCCAACAGGGATTTATTTTATTCAACTGATGCAAGGCGACATTTTACTTGTAACTAAGAAAATAATCATTGCCGACTGACAGGAGCACAACCCCTATCGGCGGCTTAGCGACCAGCCCGCTGAAATTTACTATATTTTAAATAACGGTCAGCAGGCCGATCGCAAAGCCGTAAAACGTTAGTAGTAATTAGGTAACAATCCCGTAAGACGAAAAACGCTTTGTTAGACAAAATACTTAAGACCATTTTACTCGTTGTCTTCCGATTGCTTGGTTCTTGATGCTTTTAAGCTTATTTGACGGCTAACAGCAAGAACTATACTTCTATTGTAAACCTGATGAGAAGTTCCCGGTAATTGCTTTCGAACAGGAAGAAGTGAGTGGATCAATCGCAATCCAACAAGCCATTTTTCATTAAATACGCAACCTGTACCTAGATTAAAAGTAAAGTCTTTATTGCTAAAGGGATAAAGGTCTGTAGGGAAAGGAAACGCTCCTCTGTCCGTATATTCTCCGGTATTGATCAATGCTGCTAATGCCGGGCCAAATTCAAAGTAGATCTTATTCTCGTTATATTGAAAGAGGAGTGGGACTTCAAAGTAAGATAGGCGTAAAAAATAATCGCCATAATAGGATCTATATGGATTGTCTCCCGCGGTTCCTTTGCCGATCATACTTAGTTCAGACTGCATCGTCCAACTTTTACTTATTTTTATCTGAACCCACATTCCACCCATCAATGCAGGTTTTGGATGAGTGTTTACGGGATAGCCAGTAATAGTGTGCATTCCTAAACCTAATTTAAACCCTGATTTAAACTGATTTTTTAATTTACCTTGAGACCAAACATCAAGGCAAATAATTGTCATGACAGAAAAAAGGAAAAGCTTTTTCATTGCTAATCAACGGTTTTGTCATATAAAAATTGTGCCAATAACAACGATTCTACTTGCGAACATTTAGTAGCTAAACCGTGTGCGCCGCCATACTACTTGCAGAGGCCTTGCTCTATTTTTTGTGGGTTGCGCTCACATGCGTAACTTGACAGAGCAAAAAACGGATGCCTGCCTGGAAACCGTTATAATTTCCCTTCAGAATTGAAGTAGAAATTAAGGATATCTTTGTCCTATGAGCCGCGCCCTATTAACCCTCTTCCTGATCTTCTCAAGTTGCTTCTTTCTTAGCGCGCAAAATAAGGACACGCTTTCCTTTATCAGATCAAAGAAAATGTCGGCCGCCGACGTGGCCAAAAAAAAAGAAGGTACTTTTTGGACAGGAATTCCGGATATTTCTTCCGATCCCGTTACCGGTTGGGGATTTGGTTTACGCAGTAATATTTACTGGAATGGTAACCGTACAGATTCGCTTTTTGCATACACGCCCTATCGCGCCAAGTTAAAAGCAAACGCGGCCTATTACACCAGCAACGCAAGAGAAATTATTCTGTCGTTCGACGTTCCTTATTATAACGGTTCCCGCTGGAGATTGAGGGCCGACTTTAAGGCGCAACAGAATCCTTCTAACCTGTATTTCGGTTCCACTGAATCTACGTTGGGCGCACTCCGGCTTCCATCCACACCAAGCGGCGGGCAAACCTACAGCACCTTCAGCGCATATGATAAAGCAAGGAAAACTTTAAGGCAGGGCGACTCTACGGAGTATGCATATGTAACCGATGCGCTCTCAAACCGTTTCCGGGAAACAGAGTTCATGTTAAACCTTAAAGCAGATTACGCGCTGGGCAAGGGAAAGTGTCGCATCATGTATGGTTACGAAATACAGCACCTGGCTTATAAAACGTTTGAAGGTTTTATGGCCGAAGCCATTGATTCTACCGGTAAAACTACAAGCGCGCCAAACGGAACTTCTCTTTTAAGGCGAGACTATGATCGCGGGCTGATACACGGTTTGGATGGCGGGTGGATCTCGATCGTGCAAACAGCGTTGATCTACGATACAAGAGATTTTGAACCCGATCCTTCCAAAGGATTTTATTTTGAACTGGCCAACGAGTTTTCAAGCTCCGCTATAGGCTCGCAGTTCAACTTTAATAAGCTATTCATCCAGGGCCGCTATTATCAAAAAATTCCCGTCGGGCCACGCACGGTGTTTACGGCACGGGCCGGCGCTGGAAATATCTTCGGTGCAAAGGCCCCATTCTTCGAATTCCAGGACCAATGGAGCCCCGATGGAAGTATAAACGCCATGGGCGGCCGGCAGTCGCTTCGGGGTTACAGAGCCAACCGGTTTTTAGCCCGGTCCATGTGGTTCAGTAATTTCGAGCTGCGTGTAAGAATTGCAGAGACAAAAATTCGTAAACAGCGTTTTTCATTTACCTTGGTTCCCTTTTTTGATGCAGGAACCGTTCGCGACAAATGGCAGGACCTGGGCTTCCAGGATGTGAAGACGTCGTATGGCGGCGGACTTAGAATAGGGTGGAACCAGTCAACCGTATTGTCATTTGACTACGGTATTTCCGGCGAAGACAAGTTGTTCTTCTTTGGCATAGGGCAGATATTTTAGACAAGGTCGATTGCCAAACCCCGCAATAGCTTATATTGTTTCCGGGGTACTTACTCCTGCACCGTGATCTTCTTCACGCGCATCTTCTCGCCATTTACGATCTTCATGAAATAAGTGCCGTTGGGCAGTCCGTCCAGGTCAAGTTCTACTTTATCAGCCGCGGTTTTAATTTGCTTTTCAAACAGCAGCCTTCCCTCTATGCTTTCCACCTGTATGCTTCCTTCAAACAGGCCGTCGTTGAATAGCACGGTAAAGTTGCCATTGGATGGGTTAGGATACACCGAGATATCCTTATCGGCCGGATCGTTCACTGAAAAGCCGGTGGTAGAGGTAATGTTAATGTTATCCACATACAGCGCCTGGCCCCAATGCCCGCGGTTACGGAAAACGATCATCACGTTGCTTTGACCGATGTACGCGTTCAGGCCCACTACTTCCGCTCTCCATTGGGTTGGTCCAGAAGGATCGAAGATGGCTGCCGTGTAACTGCCCGCCACACTGGCCAGCGTTGCGCCTCCTTTTATCTGGAGGGTGTTAAAGGTTACACCGCAATCGGTAGAGATCAAAACTTCCAGCGTATCGCTGTATTGGCTGTCGTACACCCTGTAAGCCACATCCCACGTCAAACTCGCCGTCGATAGTCCAACAAAACTGTATTTGGGCGTTTGCATCTCTTCAAAAGCGCCGCCTGCATCTAAAGTATAATTGTCAAACATCATAGACGATGGAGAACTTTGCGATCCCGCGGTGGCTGTGTAAACCCAAAAGATATTATCATTATTGGTGTTATTCACGGTCCAGTTGGCAGGAGGGAAGGTACTAGTTGGGAATCCTTCCGACAAAGGAAGCGGCGTTAACCCGGTTACGGTGATATAACTGGTTTGCGAAGCGGTGTCGCTGCCGTTGCTGTTGTAAGCGATGAGTGTTACCGAATACGTTCCGGGAGCAGAATACGTTACGCTGGGATTTTGCGCCACAGAATTATTCGGGGTTGCGCCCTGCAAGGTCCAGTTCCACGCGTTAGGAGCTCCGCCCGACTGATCTGTGAAATTAACAGTTTGTCCAACGCACACCACGGTTCTGTCTGCGCTGAACTGCGCAATGGGTGGCGCCGCAACGGCGCTGTACAGATCGCACTCCCACACGCCGCGGCCGTAGGTGGCTGCTCGTATCTTGCTGCCTCCGTAATAGATCTCCAGTTCATTCACTGCAACGATTGGAAGCCCTGTATTGTAGGGTATCCAGTTGGTCATTGTATTATCCTTGTAATAAATGCCGGTGTTGGTACCCACATAAATTCCTTCGCTGGCATCGTTCTGGTAAACGAGGCAACGCGCGCTCACCGCCGGGAAATTGCCTGTGCTGTTGGTCCAATTGGTTCCTCCGTTGGTTGATGTATAGATCCTTGAACCCGAAGTGGCAATGGCTACTTTATTCGGGCTGCTGCTATGCACGGCGATCCGGTTAATGGTAGCTCCTCCGAGCCCGGCAGAAATATCGGTCCAATTGGTACCGCCATTGGAGGTCATATAGATCGAGGTACCTGAAGAAATATAAATATAGTTAGAGTTGGATGGCGCTACTTCGATATGATCCAGGTCGCCAATGGCAATGTTGGAGATCGCCGTCCAGGTCCCGCCCGAATTGGTTGATTTATACAGCTCGTCGTAGCCTACATACAAAGTGGTGTTCACGTTTGGATCGATGATGAAAGGGGTGGTCCAAACGCCATTGGAAGAAGGGGTGTTGAGGCCTGAGTAGCTATTTCCTCCATTGGTGCTCTTGTAGAAATTTCCGTTCTGCGAGCTTCCGTAAATGATCTGGGCATTGGTTGGGTCAACAGCCGACTCCATGCCGTCTGCCCCTATCCAGTCCTTCCACCCGGTGGAAGTACGTACGCTTCCGCCATTATCCTGCGCGCCAACCGCAATGGTTGTGGCGTTGGTCTTGGCGCAACCCAGGCGATAGAACATGCGAATACCCATGCCATCGCTGATCCTGGTAAAATTATCTCCATTGTCGGTTGAGACCGATAAGCCTCCGTCAGATCCTACAAAAAGCTGGTTCCCTACATACTCCAGCGCGTGCACATCGCAATGCGTGTAGCCTGTGCTGTTGGGGTAGGTCCATTCGGTGGTAGACACAAAATTATTTCCACCATCCATGCTTCTCCAGGTAATGATACCGCAGATATGGATCTCGTTGGCGTCGGTTGGTGAAATGGTAATGTCAATATTGTACCCGCCCTGGCCGCTGTTATCGCCGCCATTCGGATCATATCCGAAGAAATTGGTGCCGTTACCCGAATTACCCGTAACGGTAGTGACAAAACTTGTACCGCCGTTGGTTGACTTATAAAACTTTCCGAAAACGCTGCCCGCGCATTGCACCACGCAAACCAGGTTAGGGTCGGCAGGGCTAACAGCGAGGCGCATCACATCGGTTACGGTTATTCCATTCGTGATCTGGGTGAAGCTGGCTCCGTTGTTGGTTGACCTCCAGAAAGTAGTACCGCAGGCATAAACCGTGTTGGTATTACCGGGCTGAAAATCCAGGTCGTAAAAAGAACCGCTTCGCGCTAACGTCCAGCTTGCACCTGCGTTGGTAGAACGATAAATACCATTGTTGGTGGCCATGATGAGGATGTTGGTATTGGTTGGGTCCACAATGATCTTGCGCAGGTTTGCGCCGGCGGGTAAACCGGTATTGGAAGGTGTAAGTGTGGTTCCGCCATTGGTAGATTTCAGGAAACCGGAACCCAAAGTTCCTATGTATACAATACTGGTATTGGTAGGATCAACTTCTACATCACCGATGCGCATGTATGTTTGCCCGTCGGTAAGGCTGGTCCACGTAGTTCCGCCGTTAGTGGTCTTCCAGCATCCGCCATAAGGCGAGCCGGCGTAAATGATGCTCGTATTCATCGGATGGATCGCTACAGCGTCTATCCTGCCCAAACCGGGCGCCCAACTTGAGGTGTAGGTCCACGACCACGGCCCTAATTCGGTCCAGGTTGTAGATTGAGTTGTATTTTGTGTTTTGTTAGCTAGGTTGATGTTATTAAAGCGATGATACTCGGCCGCCACATCAGCCGGGTTTAAGCGATTGCCCTTTTCATCGATCCAGTATTTGGTTTCCTCTTTCCAGCGCTGGAACATTTTGTAGCCGCTGCCTTTTCCTTTGGGATGCGTTTTAAAATGCTCGTTCAGCGTATTTACAACTTCGTAGTAATTCCTCGAATCGTCTTCCAGGATGTCGTAAATGGTCTGCGCCTGCAGGCTTACTGTGATAAGGCATGCGGCAAGGATGAATACTATTTTTTTCATGAGAGGTTTTATTAGTGGTAAAGGCTCCGTATATGCAAATTAAGGCCATAACACTTTAAAAACCAAGAAATTTCACCGTATTCTATGAGCCATTATGAGTATTGGTTTCGCAAGTTTTACAAGCGGTTTTAAATCCGTAATTGCGGAAAAATAGCTGTACCGGTTTAGGACCTCAGGGAATCGAGCAGCGCGTTGAGCTCTTTTATCTTCTCGGCGTGCCCCAGTTTCTCGTAAGAGAAGATCAGGTTGCGTATCACGCGTACCACAATATCCACATGGTTGCAGGGAGCGTAGAAAGAAGGCTGGGGCTCCAGCTTCAGTTGTTTTACAAAATCGTCAATATCGCTGTGCTGGAAGATGATGCCTTTGCGGAAAGGATTGATGTAAAAAAGGATGTTTTGTTTACTGGATTCCTCATCCGAAAGATTCACCAGGTTCTTATCCTCATCCAAATAAGCGCAGATGAAATGCTCTGGCAGATTCACCCCGTAAATAGGAATTTTCAGTTCGTGAGCGATGAGGATGTAGAGACAGCTCAGCATCACCGGGTTTCCTTTCTTCGTCTCTAACAGGCAATTGAAGAACGAGTTTTGCGGCGAGTAATAGGTGGTAATGCTGCTGCCGTTGAAATTATGTACATCAAAGATGATGTGGTTGATGATCTTGATCTTTTCTAAAGCGGTAAGGTCTTCACTCAGCTCCAGCCAAACATCCTGGGTGATCTGTTTTATTTCTTTACGGATCTTGTCTTCGTTCAGTTCGGGATATTGGTAGCGGGCCACCAGCAAAAGTCCTTTCAGAAGATCATCGCTATCTGGGGTAGTGGCCCAGTACTTAAACTGGTGGGTGAGGATCTCGAACTGTATATCATGAATGACCTGCTCAATGCGCTTCTGTAGTACAATATCGTAAGCGGTCTCCCAGGCAGTTTCAAGATGTGGAATTACGGGCGGACCTAAAGAAAGAAAGCGGTTCTTTACATGCGAGTAGACAGCCTCATCAGGATCGTCAAGCAACCTTACCAGGGCGCTCACTTCTTTTTTGCTGATCTTTTGCTTACTCACGTTTACAAAATTACGTGAGAGGAGGGGGAGAATTTGTTACAAGAAGATTAAATATTAACAATTACTGTGTTAATCGTTGTAAACTCTCGTCTATTAATAACTCTACACTCTTTTTATAGTCGGGCGTAAACTGTTTTACCACTCGGTTTGCTATAATAACACACACTGTCAGGCATTTATGGCCCAGCAGCTTGCCTAATCCATAAAGAGCCGAGGTTTCCATCTCGAAATTACTGATTCGGAGGGCATGATTCTCCCCCGTGTGGGAGATGCCGAAGGCAGAGGGGGCAAAGCTTGTTAACAGCTCATTGAGGTCGGGTTTGGCTGCTTTTAGTCGGAGTTGGCGGCCCTGGGGACCATAAAATCCCGGCGCGGTGGCGGTGATGCCGTGATAATTTCCTTTCACGAACTTCTGAAAAAGTGCTTCGTCGGCCTTCACGCAATAGGGGTAAGGCAGGTTTTCGGTCCAGCCGGTATGTTTCATAAAGGCTTCGCTGATGGAATCTTCGTTTATTTTTTTGTAATCGGCGTAATAGTTCAAAAGACCGTCGAGGCCTAGTCCATATTCAGAAACAACCAAACCGTTCACGGGAATATCAGCCTGTAAGGAACCGGAGGTTCCGAGGCGGACGATGTTCAGACTTCTCTTTTGCGCTTTTTCTGTACGTGTGTTGAGATCGATGTTCACGGCTGCGTCGAGTTCGTTCAGAACAATGTCGATGTTGTCGGTGCCTATGCCTGTAGAGATCACGGTAATTCTTTTTCCGTTGTACAACCCCGTGTGCGTTACAAATTCGCGGTGCTCGGCCTTGCAATCAATTTTAGAGAACCTCGCCGAAATTTCTGCCACACGATTTTGATCGCCAACCACAATTACATCATCGGCCACAAAACTTTCGTCGATGTCTAAATGGTACACTCGTTTTTTGTCGTTTATGATTAGTTCGGTTTCGGGGAATTTTTGGAAGGTCATTGGGAAGGCTATTGTGATAATGGTTATGCGAAAATACGAAGATATTTGCACCTTAAACACAAAACATTTTTTACTTTCGCAAAACTAATCGTAGAAATTATGGAAAAAGGATGCTCGGTATATTTCAGTTTATTTGTTGTATGGATTGGTTTAATTGGTGAATTACATTCTCAAGCATGTTTTAATAATCAGATACAATATAATTTTGGAAATACGTGCCGTTCTGTTTGTACGTTAGACATTAATAAGGATGGTATTTTGGATTTGGCGGCTACAAGCCAGGGAACTAACGAAATAGCCATATTGAAAGGCACAGGAACAGGAGCATTTGTAATGGACTCAAGTTATTTAACGTCTGGTCAGCCTCGGCACGTAATTAGCGCCGATTTTAATGGTGACACTATACCGGATATAGCTGTTACTAATTCCAGCGCAGGTAAAATATCGGTGTTTCTTGGGGCAGTTGGTGGTTACCTTATTCCTGGAAATCAAATTTTGTGCAGCGGTGCTCCCATTGAACTAGCGGCAAAGGATTTTAATAATGATCAGAAGGTCGATCTGGCGGTTATTACTAGTATCGCAAAAATTTCAGTATTTTTTGGTAATGGGAGTGGTGGGTTTGTTTTTTCATGGGACTATCCTATAGGAAATTCTCCATTCTCTATTAATTCGAAAGATTATGATAGGGATGGAAATATGGATTTGGCAACAGCGAATGCAGGCTCAAATAATGTTAGCATATTGTTCGGTACGGGAACAGGAAGTTTTTCAAACGCGATTAATTACGCTGTAGGAAGTTACCCGGTGTCAATTTACAGCACTGATTTAAATAAGGACACTATACCAGATATAGTCGCGGCTAATTACTCCTCGAATGACATTACCATACTTTACGGAACCCCTTCAGGAACCTTTACATTAGGTTCCCCCATTTCATGTTCAGTAAATCCATCGGGAGTTTCAGTTTCTGACTATAATTCGGATTCGATAATGGATATTGGGATCTGTAATTGGGGCTCGAACAATTTTATAGTGTTTGCGGGCGCAACAACCGGTAGTTATTCCGCTTCAACTGGCTTCTCTGTTGGGCAAAACCCGTGCTATATGATAGGAGAGGACGTGAACAATGACAATCTAGAGGACGTTGTCATTGCGAATAATAGCTCCAATAATGTATCCGTTCTATTAAATTGCTATATTATTGGAATTGAGAATTCTATTGAATCCAATGAATATGATATTTCCCCTAATCCCACTAACTCAATTCTCCAAATCAAAACTTCTTCTCAAATCAATCAAATAAATATCACTGATGTTTTAGGTAACGAAGTAACACCCCTCTGTCCTTCGGACATCTCCCCTAAAGGGGAGAAGACTTTGAGCGTTGATGTTAGCAACCTGCAAAACGGCATCTACTTCCTCACCATCACCTCCGGCAACCAAACCCACACCCAAAAGTTCATCGTTCAGCATTAGGCTCATATTCCTGATCAGCACCTGAAAGTTTGAACCCCGCAAAAAGCTACGGTGCGGGGCAGGCCGCAGAGGACGCTGCTCTTTATGATCTGGCGCAGATAACAGCCGCAATTGAATCAGAAAACAAAAGGAAAAATCATACCTGATCATAACCATCCGCGTCATCAGCGTTCTATTGGCCAGCTCGCGCCTTAGCGCCTTTGCAGTAAATATTTGGTTATTATAGCCTTAGAATAAATAATTCTGCCAATTTGTCATAATTTCGTATATTTACAGCCCCTTTGCGGGATCTGATGGAAAAGACAATTGATGAATCAGTACAAGGAATGCCCACCGTTCTGGAAGACGGCAACGCAGGCAGGAAAAAACTCTTTTTAGAAAGCTACGGCTGCGCCATGAATTTTTCTGACAGCGAGATCGTAGCCTCGATACTGAGCAAGAACGGTTTTTCTACCACCGACAAAGTGGAAGAGGCCGACGTGATCTTTGTGAACACCTGCGCCATTCGCGACAACGCCGAATCGCGCGTGCGCCAGCGACTAAAAGACTTTAAAAAGTTAAAACAAAAAAAACCCGAAATGCTGGTGGGTGTGCTGGGCTGTATGGCCGAGCGACTCAAATCAAATTTACTGGAGGAAGAAAAGATAGTGGACATGGTTGTAGGACCTGATTCCTACCGCGATCTTCCCAACTTAATTGAACAAGCCGAAGACGGACGCAAAGCCGTGAACGTTATTTTATCAAAAGAAGAAACCTACGCCGACATTACTCCCGTTCGCCTGGGAAGTAACGGTGTTACAGCCTTCATCAGCATTACCCGCGGTTGCGATAACATGTGCAGCTTTTGCGTGGTGCCTTTCACTCGTGGCCGTGAGCGTAGTCGCGACCCGGAAAGCATTGTGGCCGAGGCCAAGGATCTTTTTGAAAAGGGATACCGCGAGGTTACTTTGTTGGGACAGAACGTAGATAGCTACGAGTGGAGCGGCGGCGGACTAAAGAAGTTGAAAGATTCTCCCCCGGTGGGGGAGATGCCGAAGGCAGAGGGGGTTATAACCTTCGCACAGTTGTTAGAGAAAGTGGCGCTAGTAAATCCAGATCTGCGTGTTCGTTTCAGTACTTCTCACCCCAAAGACATGACCGATGAAGTGCTGCACGTAATGGCGAGGTATGAAAACATTGCCAAATACGTTCACTTGCCGGTACAGAGCGGAAGCAGCAGAATTTTAGAGATGATGAACCGCGGTTACGACAGGCAATGGTACCTTGGTCGTATGGAAGCGATAAAAAGAATTATTCCCGATTGCGGTTTAAGCACCGATACCATCAGCGGTTTTTGCAGCGAAACAGAAGAAGAACACCAGGAAACACTTTCCTTGATGGAAACCGTGAAATACGATTTCGCTTATATGTTCTTTTATTCGGAGCGCCCAAAAACCCTGGCGGAGCGCAAATACGAAGACAATGTGCCGGAAGAAGTGAAGAAACGTCGCCTTGCCGAGATCATTGACATGCAGCGCGCGCATTCGGCTTACCGCATAGCGGGTATGGTTGGAAAAACGTATAAAGTACTGGTAGAAGGAATTTCTAAGAAGTCGGACGAGCGCATGATGGGCCGAAACAGTCAAAACGCCGTGGTGGTCTTTCCGAAGGGAAATATACTGAAAGGGACCTATGTGAACGTACATATTGACAGTTGCACGAGCACCACGTTGATTGGTACAGTAGTTGCGTGAAGAGGCAAGAAACCAGAACCAAGACACAAGAATAAATTAACTTAAACTATGGCACATAACTTCAAAAAATTACTCATTTGGCAAAAATCAATGGATCTTACTGATCTGACTTTTTTCTTTTGCGAAGATATGCCGCCCAATGAGAGATTTAATTTGACCGATCAGATAAATCGAAGTTCTTGCTCTATTCCTTCTAATATTGCAGAAGGGAGTGGAAAACGAACAAAATTGCAATTTGCCGAATACCTGTCCACCTCGCTTTCTTCCTCATATGAATTGGAAACTCAACTTTTAATATGTGAAAGAAGAAAATATGGCGAAAAAGCGAAATTAGATAAGGCTTTGAATTTAGTTACTGAAATTCAAAAGATGATCTATTCTTACAGAGAAACTATTTTTAATACATCAACATCGAAGTCATGAATTATGCACTCTTGATTCTTGACTCTAACTTCTTTGATCTAACATGACTCTTCAAGATATTAAGCAGCGCTTCGGCATCATCGGCACAACACCGGCACTCGATCGCGCAATAGATATAGCCAGGCAAGTTGCCTCTACCGATCTCAGCGTTTTAATTACAGGTGAAAGCGGAACAGGTAAGGAAGTGTTTCCGCAGATCATTCATCAATTCAGTTCCCGCAAGCACGGTCCTTATATTGCCGTTAACTGCGGGGCTATTCCTGAAGGAACCATCGACAGCGAATTGTTCGGTCACGAAAAAGGAAGTTTCACCGGCGCGCACGAAGCACGTAAAGGATATTTTGAAGTGGCTAACGGAGGCACAATTTTCCTGGATGAAGTAGGGGAGTTGCCCATTGCCACGCAGGCCCGTTTGCTGCGTATCTTAGAAACGAAAGAATATATTCGGGTGGGCTCCAGTAAAGTGCAGAAGACCGATGTGCGCATTGTTGCTGCAACGAACGTGAACTTAACGCAGGCCATTGAAAAAGGAAAATTCCGTGAAGACCTGTACTATCGTTTAAATACGGTCCCCATCCTTCTTCCGCCATTGCGCGAAAGAAAAGAAGACATTCACATCCTCTTTCGCAAATTCTCGGCAGATTTCGCCGCGAAATACCGCATGCCTGTGATCAATTTAGTGCCGGAAGCCGTGCACTTACTTACCAACTACTACTGGCAGGGAAACGTACGTCAATTAAAAAATATCGCCGAACAAATTTCCATCATCGAAAAAACAAGGGATATCGACGCGGAAACATTAAGAAAGTACCTTCCCGAACATACTACTACGCTCCCGGGCGTCGTTAAACAGGACGGCTCTGAGTTTTCGGAACGCGAATTGCTGTACAAGGTGTTGTTTGAAATGAAAAAGGACATGAACGACCTCAAAAAAGTGGTGCACGACATCGTACAATACAACCAGGGAGCGATCTCTAATTTGTCGAACGACGATGTGCAGTATATCAACCGCATTCACGACGATATCATTCCTGTTAACAGCAACCAGTCGCTGGTAAAACTGAACTCGTTCAACACCCCGGTAAAAACCGATAATTTCGAAAAGCCCCTTGAAGTGGAGGAGACCCTTTCTTTGACCGACAAGGAAAAAGAAATGATCACCAAAGCCCTCAGCAAACATAAAGGCAAAAGAAATTCAGCAGCAAAGGAATTAGGCATCAGCGAAAGAACCTTGTACCGCAAGATCAACGAATATGGTATCAAGGAATAATCCAAATTTCCTCTCGAAACAGAACCACTACTCCCCTTCAAGGGGAGTCGTCAAACCGGTTTCGCTTGCGAAACGGTGGGGGTGGGGTCTGGGGTTAGTACTAACTGTATTTATTTTGAGTACAAGCTGCAAAGTAAAATACGGCTTCAAGGGCATCTCCATCCCGCCCGAGGCCAAAACAATTTCCATAGAAATGTTCCGCGACCAGGCCGAGCTTACCGCACCGGCAGAACCGCAACTCGTAACACAAAAACTGCGCGACGCGGTGTCCTCACAAACCAATTTGGGAATGGTAAAAAATAACGGAGATCTGAAATTTGAAGAATGCCGCATTACAGCCTATACCAATAATCCGCAGGGTATCAGCGGCGATGGTTCCGACCAAAACTCGCTGCGCCGGCTTTCGGTGACCATTGTATTGAATTACGTGAACCGTTTCGATGCTTCCAAGGGCTTTACCGACAAGGCTTTTACGCGTTATTTTGATTATCCCGGCACCAAGACCCAATCGGAGGTAGAGAACGAGGCGCTGGAACAGATAAACCGACAGTTAGTAGAGGATATTTTTAATGCGGCCTTTAATAACTGGTAATTTTGTATTTTTGAAAGGATGAAGGTTGAACAATTCATAGAGTTAGTGAGGTCGCCGGTGAATGCCGGGGAGCAGCACATTTCTTCTATTGAAAGGATCATTGCCGATTATCCTTATTTCCAGACCGCGCATTTGTTGTATGCCAAAGCTTTGCACAACAGCGGGAATTTGAATTATCATACGGCATTAAAAAGAACTTCTGTCATTGCCGGCGACCGCGGATTGTTGTATCGTTTGATACAGCAGAAACCCGAGGCGAAGTTCGTTC
Source organism: uncultured Flavobacteriaceae bacterium (assembly GCA_964387075.1). Lineage (GTDB taxonomy): Bacteria > Bacteroidota > Bacteroidia > B-17B0 > Aurantibacillaceae > PALSA-968. The sequence continues at coordinate 251,653 of CAYLVB010000001.1, read as the reverse complement.
AGCCTGTTAAGGAAGAAACCAAAACAACCAGGGAGAATACTTCCAGTATCAGTATTACGTATGATGTTGTTCCAGTTCTCAAAACGGAGGCCAACCCAAAACACAAAGTTCCTGAACCCGAAATAACAAACACCAAACCCGAAACAACCGAGCCGAAATTTCTAAAACCCGAAGCAAAACCCGAATCGCTGGAAGAAGTGATCATGAAACCGGTAGTGGAGGCTTATGTGGAGACCGAGATCCTGAAAATAACAGAGAAAGATCCCGATATCCACCAGGAAACACAAAAAGAGGTCGACCTGTCCACCGAACGTTCATTTAGTGATTGGCTGAAGGCCATGGGCCAGGGTACTCCGATCATTCATACCGAAAGCAAGAAAGAAGAAAAGGGCGAGGAAAAACAAAGCCTGCAGCCCAGGCTCAAAACAAAAAGCGAAAAGCAACAGCAACTGGATCGTTTACTGGCCGAAGACCTGCGCATCTCAAAACCGGAAAAAGACAAGGATTTCTTTGCCGCCAGCCAGAAAACAAGGGGCAGTGTTATTGAAAATGAAGATCTTGTAACTGAGACACTTGCAAAGATCTACGTGATGCAGGGCAACCGCAGCAAGGCCATACGCGCTTATGAGATTTTAAGCTTGAAATATCCCGAAAAAAGTAGTTACTTTGCATCCCTTATTACAGAAATTAAGAACACCTTAAAATAAAAGAATCATGAGTGGAGTTTTGTCAATTTTGATCATTGTAGTTTGTTGCCTGTTGATCCTTATCGTACTGGTACAGAATTCTAAAGGAGGCGGGCTTTCCAGCTCTTTCGCTTCCAATAACCAGATCATGGGCGTTCGCAAGACAGCCGATTTCCTGGAAAAAGCAACCTGGGGTTTCGCCATTGCTTTATTTGTTTTCTCCTTACTGGCCTCTCCTAAAAAGGCCGCTCCCGGCGATACTCCGGATGCGGGCGGAACTGAGTCGGTTACCCGTAAAAAAGGTGAAGGCATGGTTACGGTTCCTCAAGGTGGCGCAGTTGCCCCCGGCGGACCAACCAACGGAGCTAACCAGGGTGGCCCTACACAGCCTCCGGCTAATCAACCTCCTGCAGGTAAATAATATTGTAATATTTTACATCTAAACCCCATGAAGTCAACTTTGTTGTACTTCATGGGGTTTTTTCATAAATTTGCTTTGCTTTTGAAATGAACATCCTATAGGGGCTCAGTCTAGCTCCCAAACCGTTTCAAAGCTTTAAAACAGCTTTGAACATGACCAAAAAAACACCTCCCATCATTATTGGCGTATTACGCAGCGGCGCGTTTTTCGTTTCCCTGCTTTGTGCCCTTTTTACTTCGGCGCAAAATCCAAAGATCAAATGTTATTTCAACCACCCGGTAAATACCAATGTGTCTACTGGCACCAACGCCATTTACCTGAATGGAACGTTTGTTGATACTGTTGTTGCCTATATCAACCGCTCTAAGTACAGCCTCGATGTTTGCGTGTACAACTACACGTATAACAGCGGCGACGGACTTGACGCTATCGCTACCGCGGCCAACGCGGCGGCCAACCGTGGCGTGGTGGTGCGCTGGATATACGATGGTATTGGAAGTAATAGCGGCGTTTCTCTTCTTAACAGCAATATTCAAACACTCGGCAGCCCTACTTCTTTCTCCTACGGCATCATGCACAACAAGTTCATGATCATCGATGCCAATTCAACCAACCTAAATGACCCTATTGTGTGGACCGGCTCTTTTAATTTTAGTCGCAATCAGTCGGATGTGGATTATAACAACATTGTGATCTTCCAGGATAAATTACTTGCGCAGGGATTTACCACCGAGTTCAACAAGATGTGGGGAGGAGCAGGACCTAATCCAAATACAACGAATTCTAAGTTCGGACCTTTTAAAACACCAAGTGCGCAAACCAGTTACACCGTGAATGGGACTCCTGTAGATGTTTATTTCAGCCCGATGGATAATGTAGGAACAAAATTGATGAACAGCATTTCTACAGCGGGAAGCGACCTGTTCTTTGGTATTTTTACGTTTACTGATTCTGTTATTGCCAATTCCATTAAAGCGGCTTACAATGGCGGAGTAGCTGTGAAAGGTGTGATCGACAGCTACAGCCTGTCCTTTAACGCGTATCCGATTCTCAATGCAACGCTCGGTAATAATATGCAGGTTTACTCGAGCACAGGCACCTATCACAACAAGACCATGCTCATCGATGCATTAACGCCGTGGTCTGATCCGCAAACCTTTACAGGTTCTTTCAACTGGAGCCTTTCTGCACAGAACAAGAACGATGAGAATTCGGTGGTGATCCATGACGCCACCATTACAAATCAATATTACCAGTCGTTTTGTATGGATTTCACGAACCTGGGGGGCGCTGCCTGTTCGATGGTGGGTATTGAAAGTTTTGATCACGGCGATGCCCAGCTGGCTGTTTTCCCAAATCCCACTACAGGCAAGACATCGGTTAAACTAAAGAACGCAGGATCGGCTATCAATTTGAAAGTAACCGACCAATTGGGTAATACACTCAAAACCCGGGAGACAAGCGGTGCTGATGCGCTCGAACTTGACCTGGAGGAACTCCCGGCCGGCATGTATTTTATACAAGTACAGCGGGGCGACCGTCTTTTGGTACATAAGCTTTTAAAGCAATAGGATTTTTCTTATATTTGTTTTACGACCCAAAACAAATGAAGAAAAAAATATTTTTTCTCTTTCTTTTCTCCACTCTATTTTTCTTTCCGAAGGCGCAGATATGTTTTGATCCGGACACCAATTACCAGGTAGGCGCCCATCCTTATTCGCTGGTCACCGCCGATTTTAACAAAGACGGCCTCCCCGATATTGCCACCGGTAATTACTGGGCCAATAACATATCCATCCTGCTTGGGTCGGGCCCGGGAACATTTACCTGGGTGGCCAACCACCAGGTTAACGGCGATGAACCGTTATGGATAAGCACTGCGGATTATAATAACGATCAAAATCTTGACCTGGCCACAGCTAACGAAGCAACGAATAACGTAAGCGTGCTTTATGGCAACGGCCTTGGAGGTTTTTCTGCTCCGGTACTTTTTCCAACGGATGGCGAGGCATCCAGCGTTACCAGTGTTGATCTTAACGCGGATGGGAATATGGACCTGGCTGTAACTCAATTTCATTACGATAGTATATTTATTTATCTTGGAGATGGAACCGGTAATTTCACCAAAAAAGGCAACTACTTCACCGGTTTCGGCAGCGAGCCCGAGGAATCTTATGTGGGTGATTTTAACGAGGACGGAATACCTGACCTGGTTGTTGACGGATGGGCGGGTAAGATCGCGGTTTTGATAGGCGACGGAACCGGCGCTTTTCCAACCACAACCATTTACCCTACTACGGGAGCTAAACCAACCGTTGCCATCGCCGCTGATTTTAATACGGATGGCCATCTTGATCTAGCCGCCTGCAATTATTGGTCGAACGATGTCTCTATCTTGTTTGGTACCGGCACGGGTACTTTCGGGACCAGCGTAGAGTACCCGATAGGCGGCACCAATCCTTATACAGTTTGGCCCGCTGATTTTAACGCGGATGGGATTGTCGATCTTGTCACAGCTAACATGGCAAGCAATAATGTTTCTGTGATATTGGGCAATGGTTTGGGCGGCTTTGGTCCACCCGCAGTTTTCTCCAGGACAGGGGCAACCTTTACCTGGCAGGCTATAACAGGCGATTTTAATTTAGACGGAAGGACCGATATTGCGGCTGTTAATGCCAATACAAATAACGTTACGCTGTTCTTTAATGTGGCCCCGCCTGTGGTTAGCGCCGGCGCCAGCGCAGATACTGTGTGCGCAGGAAACCAGGTAACACTGAATGGAAGCGGAGCTTTAACTTATTCGTGGACAGGAGGCGTTACTAATGGAACTCCGTTTACTCCCACAACCACAGCAACTTATACTGTTGTGGGAACAAATAATGTGGGTTGTACCAATTGGGATTCGCTTACCGTAACGGTAAATGTTTGTACAGGAATTGACGCCATGACCGCAGAGGAAGTTACTCTATTTCCCAATCCCGCAACTACGGCTGCTTCTATTAAGGTCGCTGATCCTTCACCGGCCGTTCTTTTGTTGAGAAATGGGTTGGGCGAACTTGTGCTTCGTAGTGAATTCTCTAAAGAGGTAGAAATTGATATTTCCAACGTACAGCGGGGGATCTACTATGCCGAGATCCGGTCGGGAATCAGAAGCATCACCAAGAAACTGGTGATCCAATAATTTTAGTGGAGCCTGGAAGAGATCAGGCTGATGAACTCTTGCCGTGTGGTATCTTTCAGGAACTCGCCCGTAAAAGCCGAAGTTGTAGTTACAGAATTTTGCTTTTGCACCCCGCGCATCTGCATACACAGGTGGCTGCACTCCATCACCACCGCAACCCCCAATGGGTTCAGGGTTTCCTGTATGCAATCGCGTATCTCGTTGGTCAAACGTTCCTGCACCTGCAGGCGGCGGGCAAAGGCATCCACCACGCGGGGTAATTTAGAGAGCCCAACTATATGTCCGTTTGGAATGTAAGCGATGTGCGCCTGCCCGAAAAAGGGCAGCATATGGTGTTCGCAAAGGCTGTAAACGTCAATTTCTTTCACCACCACCATTTGGCTGTATTCTTCCTTGAACATGGCCGAACGGAGGATCTCGGCCGGATGTTTGTCGTAGCCCTGTGTTAAAAAGGCCAGCGCTTTGGCAGCCCGCTCGGGGGTCTTCAGCAAGCCCTCGCGGGTAGGGTCCTCGCCCAGATGCTCAATGATCTTATGGTATAGCGAGGAGATCTCCTTCACGCCTTTCTTATTTAACAATTCGAAATCCATGCAGCAAAAGTATGAAATATATGGCCTTTTGCCCCGTTTTAGGTCATTATTCCATGATATTCTTAAGCTCACCTCTTTTGCGGTATTTAACACATAGGTATTTGGCACGATATTTACTATTCATACCTTTATGGTGATCATTATGGAGAAAGTAAAGACACGAACCGCTGAGTTCTGGAAGGATGAGCACGGAATTTTCTGGATAAAATTATTACAGGTGGATGAGATAGACGCGGAAGATATCACCGACAATATGCTTGTGACGCGGAACCTGACGCAGGGAGCAGCGCACCTCAAGGTGCTTGACTCGCGCGTGAAGTGGAAAATGAGCCCGGAAGCTGAAGCGATCTTTAAGCGTGAGGACAGCCCCGAGAAGACGATAGCCCGCGCGGTTATTACGTCTTCGATCGCGGATAGGTTATTGCAGAGTTTTTTACTTACTTTATACAAACCCAATGTGCCGCTAAAGTTCTTCACCCATGAAGAAGAGGCGGTAAAATGGCTTCTTACTTTCAAAAAATAATGAACCTGCCGCTCACCAGATCAAATAACAAACTGGCTCCCGAAAAATGGGTAGATACTTACGCCGACTATCTCTATACCTTCGCTGTCTCCAGGGTAAGTGATGAGGAAGCTGCGCGGGATCTTGTGCAGGATACTTTTTTGTCGGCGTTAAAGGCTAAAGACAATTTCAAGGGAGAAGCTTCTGAAAAGACCTGGCTGGTGTCTATACTCAAAAGAAAGATCATTGACCTTTACCGCAAGAATGCTGTTCGAAAGGAGCAATCGTTCGAAGAAAGCGAGCAATACAAGGTGGCTTACGAACATTATTTCAGAGAGGATGAGGGGTCTCGCCCGGGCCATTGGGCCGGCACCCATAATCCACAACCCTGGAACGAGCAAAAGACAAGTAACATCGAGCAGAACGAGTTCCGCAGGATCCTTAACCAATGCCTGGGTAAATTACCGAAGGCATGGGCCGCTGTTTTCACCCTGAAACACGTGGACGAGGAAAAAAGCGAAGAAATATGTAAGGAGCTGGAAATATCGCCGTCTAACTACTGGGTCATCCTGCACCGCGCCAAATTGCAGATGCGGGAATGCCTCGAAAAGAACTGGTTCAAAGCATGAGCGGAGAAGATAGATATGCACACTATTTTGCTGGCAGGGGCTGGAACCTTTGCTGCAAGCAGGCTACGTATCTTTTACTGAAGAAAGAAGAAGTGCAAAAGCTTTCGTTCAAGGATGAGGCGGCTTTGAAATTTCATTTGACCATCTGCAAATTCTGCCGGGCTTTTAAAAAGCAATCGGCAATCATGAACCAGGTGATCAGCCAAACCGTTTTAGCATCGAAAGGGTCTTTAAAGGAGACCGAGAAGAGTAAATTAAAACTATTGATTAACAGTAAATTAAACGAGAATTAAAGATTTTTTAAGGATTCCTGTAAGGGTGGTTTAAGTCCCACGTCTATATTTACAGTAAGCGCAGATAACACATAAAATAATATAAACCCAAAACAACAAAAACCAATCACTATGGAAAACAAGAACAAAAAAACAATCATGGCCGGTTCAATGATCGCCGGCGCTTTATTGAGCCTTTCTTTGAACGCAAACACAAGCAGCCTGTTCAACTACAACGCGCTTGGTAGCGGATCTGAAGTTCGCAACGCTATTGAATTAGCCTGCGGCGAAAAGAAAGCTGACGATAAAAAAGCGGCTGACGCGAAATGCGGCGAGAAAAAAGCAGCTGACGCGAAATGCGGCGAGAAAAAATCCAAAGACGCGAAATGCGGCGAGAAAAAAGCTAAAGACGCGAAATGCGGCGAGAAAAAAGCAAAAGACGGCAAATGCGGAGAAGGCAAATGCGGCGAAAAGAAAAACCCTAAATAATACAACAGGGTTGTTTTTAGTGAAATTCCCGTCTGTCGTAATGACGGACGGGAATTTTAATTTTAAAGAAGCATGAACTTACACGGTAAAACAGGCATAGGGTTTCGCAAGGATTTCGCGGAGGATTTTCTCACAAAGAATGTCCTGCATCCCAACTTCATCGAGGTAGCCCCCGAGAACTGGATAGACATGGGCGGCTACTGGAAAAAACAATTCGATAAAGTTACTGCGCAATATCCTTTGTTATGCCATGGTTTATCCTTGTCCATTGGAAGTCCCGACGAACTGGATTGGGAGTTCCTGAAGAAACTGAAAGTATTTTTAAAACAATACAACGTACAGATCTATTCCGAGCATTTAAGTTACGCCAAGTGCGATAACGCTCACTTGTACGATCTGTTGCCAATTCCTTTTACCTCAGATGCCGTGAAGCACACGGCCGATCGCATCAAACAGGTGCAGGATTTTTTAGAACGAAAAATAGCTATCGAGAACGTAAGCTATTATACATCGGTGGCACCCGAGATGGACGAACCTTCTTTCATTTCCGCCATTGCCAATGAAGCGGATTGTAATTTGCTGCTGGATGTAAATAATATTTACGTGAACTCATTCAATCATAAATATGCGCCGAAGGAATTCCTGCATAAACTTCCTTTGGAACGCGTGGCCTATATTCACATGGCGGGTCATCTGCAGGTGGCTGATGATCTCATCATCGATACGCATGGCGAGAATATCATCGATCCGGTTTTTGAACTTTTTGATTATACATTGCATCACGTAAAACCCGTTCCTGTATTATTGGAGCGCGATTTCAATTTCCCTGAATACCCCGAACTCCAGGGAGAGCTCAATAAATTACAAGGCATCTGCAATAAGATCTGGACCCCGCAACATGTTGCTTAAAGAACAAACCAAAAGATTGCAAAGCAAACTGGCAGATTACTGCCGTACAGGCGAACTTACGCTAACCACGGAGGTAAACCAAAAACATGTGCATCATTACCGTCGGCTTGTTTACAATATCATCGACGATATTCTGGAGAGTGCTTTCCCTGTTTTTTTTCATTTTGCTTCGAAGGATCTATGGAAAGAGCTGGTGCACGATTTCTTCAGCAAACACAATTGCCAAACCCCACAGGTTTGGAAAGTGCCGGGCGAGTTCTACGAATACGCCTGCCAACAGAACTGGAAAGAGAAATATCAATGGCCCTGGTTAGAAGACCTTCTTTTGTTCGAGTGGATAGAGCTCGACATTCACACCATGAAGGACGAAGCTTTTCCTGCTTATAAAATTGAAGGCGATTGGAACAAAGACGTTATTGCGATCAATCCCGAATACCGCATACTTTCTTCGGCATACCCGGTGCATACAACCGCACCTGCCGACATGGATGAAAGTAAGAAAGGACAATTCTTTATTTTGATCTTTCGTCAACCCGAGACGGGTAGTGTGCAATTCATGGATATTTCTGTTTTACACGCTTTGACGATAGAAAAAATTGAGGAAGGAAAAAAACTCCCCGCGATCATTGATGAGTTGCGATCGATCTTTAATTTTGCGGACAAGAACGGGGCGCAGGCGCATTTGCATGCTTTTTTAAAGGACCTATCTCAAAAAGGGTTTGTATTAGGTAACAGAATATAGTATGGCCTTTTACGATCTAAGCAAAGCTGAACGCGAAGAACTGGTTGCAGAGATCAGTAAACACATTTTTTCTGATCTGAAAAACAGAGCACACCGATCTATTGAAACTTACTTTTCGGATGAAGATACCTACATCCGCAAATCGGCTTATCTTGCCATGGGCAGGATCTACAAAGCAAATAAGAGCCTTCAGAAGCGAATTCTTACTTTGCTCGACAAACTTTTTTTATCGGAGAACGAAAAAGTAAGACAAACCGTGATAAACTCGGCCGGAGAAATAGGCATGGTTGATTTTGATGTGATAGAACACCTGATGGAGAAAGGTTTGTTCGACGAACATCATTCGGTCCGTAACGCGGTGATCGGTTCTATCAAAAAGATGGGGGAGAAGAACCCGAAACCTGTTCTACGGTTTGCTAAGAAATTCCTGAAGCACCCCGATAAGGAGATACGCCGCGAAATTTGTCACGGTATAGAGTTGCGCGGAAGAAAGCACCCGCAGGATATTTTGCCGCTGCTAAAAGAACTGCAGCACGACGATAAGAACCGGGTGAGAAATACCTTAGTGCATGTAATAGGCCAGATAAGCTATAAGAAAGGCTGCCTGGAGACCGTTATCTCGGATCTTAAGAAGTGGGAGAACAAGGAACTGGTGAAGGACGCGCTGGATGAGATCGTTGATGTGCATCACAGGTATCGCAATTTTTCGGTAAAGACGCAACAGGAAGCCATTCGATATATCTCTAAATATTTTTAAATTTAGTGAATGAGTTTGAAACAGACCTATTCAAATTTCAATGCCGCGGTGGATAAAGCACGGGACATCGCGCCTTTGATCCTGCGCCTCATGCTGGCTTACGGTTTTCTTGAACCCACCTGGAACAAAATGCAAGATGTTCATGCAATAGGCGAGTGGTTGGCATCGATGGAATTGCCCGCGCCTTATTTCCAGGCCTGGCTGGTAACGATCACTGAATGCTTGGGTGTTGTATTACTTACTTTGGGCTTAGGAACAAGGATCATAGCCATTCCGCTTATCATTACCATGATGGTTGCCATCAAAACCGTGCATTGGGACAACGGCTTTGCCGCCGGCGATAACGGCTACGAAATACCACTTTACTACGCCCTTATGCTGTTGTGCCTTATTTTTACCGGAAGCGGAATAATAAGTCTAGACCATGTGCTGTCAAAAAATAAGCAATAGCTTTTCTTAAACAGAGTTGGGAAACTTTTGATACGAACGAACCTGAAAAGGGATCAACTGCAGTAAGAACCCCACGAGAATTCCGAAGCCTAGAATTTAAAAATTTCAGGAGGGATTAACTCCCTTATCCGGCCCGGGATCGGCCGAAACAGCGTTTATCCCGGCTTTCAGTTAATTTATTGTCATTTCATAAAAAAAATGTAATTTTAATTTTAATCTAAGATCACTTTTTATGGCTGAAACGGGAGATAAAGTAACCCTGTTATACGATTGGCTCACGGATTGCGATAAAGAAAACATCATCCTGTGTTTTAAAGGCGACTTTAACCAGGACCTGGTGAACGCTATTGTGATCCTGACAGAGCAGGAGCCGGATATGAAGAGCGGTTCTACCGTTGTGCGTACGCGCGTTTTCTCCGTTTTGGTAGAGTGTATGCAGAACATACGAAAGTACGGGGCCGAATTCAATTCGGGCGGTGATCTGAAACCCGGGATCGTGATCGTATCTTTAAAGGACGGCGCTTTTACGGTAAGTACGGGTAATTTTATTGAACAGGCCGATGTTCCCGCCTTGCAGCAGAAACTCGATCTGATCAAGTCGCTCGACAAGGAACAATTGAAGGCTTTGCACAAAAAAACGCTGACCGAAACGCAACTTTCGGATAGATCGGGTGCAGGCCTGGGTCTCATCAGTATCGCGCGTAAATCCGACGATGTTCAATACAATTTCAGGAAACTGGATGGTGATCTTGTTTTTTACTCATTGAATATTCATATCTCCGATAAAAAATAAAGCGGTTTATGCTTAAGATAGAAGCTACAGTTGATACGCCCTTAGTGATACTCGATGCCGGTGCCGGTCATTTCGAGATCTCGGGAAAATCGTATCCAGAAGACACTCGGGAGTTTTACGCCCCGGTGATGAGCTGGGTAGATGCTTACATTGCAAGGCCTAATCCTAAGACCAGCTTTGTCTTTAAATTAAAATATTTCAATTCCTCTTCCTACAAACCTATTTTCGACATACTAAGCAAACTGGCCACTATCAAAGACAAGGAAGTAACCATCCAATGGCATTATAAAAAAGAAGACACCGATATGCAGGAAACCGGCGAGGAGTTCGCCGACCTGGTGGGCCTGAAATTTATTTATGAGCCTTTCTAGATGAAAAAGAAAGCTCTCCTGGCCCTTCTTTTTTATGGATTCTTCATTGGACTTTTTGCCCAATCGTACAATTTTCGTGTTTATTCTATCGATGAGGGAATTCCACAATCGCAGGTGCACGCGATCGTGCAGGACCGCAACGGGTTTATCTGGATGGGTACCGATGGGGGAGGTCTTACAAAATACGACGGTAGAAACTTTACCAGCTTTACCGATATGGATGGGCTTGCTAATAATCTCGTTCTATCGATGCAGCTCGACGCGGATGATAAGTTATGGCTTGGTACCAATAAGGGAATTAGCATTTATCATCAGGGGAAATTCATGCCTGTCCCGGGAGTTTTTAAATCACTCGAAGGACTTTCGGTACGAAGTTTACGGATAGACAGCCGGAAAAGAGTATGGTTCGGAACCAATCAAGGGGCCTTTGTGTACGACGGAGTTTTGCTGCAACAGGTAGCGGCAGCAAAAGGGAAAGTGGTTACAGGTGTATACGAGGATCCCCAAAAAAATACATGGCTCGGCACCTTGAATGAGGGCATCTATTGTATTCGTGAAGACAAACATGTTTCGCATTACACCGCTGCAAATGGTTTAAATGATAATACGGCCTATGCTTTCTGGCAAACAAAGACGGGTGCCTTGCTGGTTGGTACTGATAATGGTGTGAATATTATCGTTAACGATAGCATTCTTAAACATCCTGATCCTTTATTGGGAAATAAAAAGCTGCTTGTGCGTTTTTTCGATCAGGACCTTGCCGGAAATGTATGGATAGGCACCTGGAACGACGGAGTTTATAGAATAGAGAATGGAAAAGCAAAGCATATCGGTATACAGGAAGGTCTTTCCATAAACGGCGTACTTTGTTTTTTGCAGGATCGCGAGAGCAATATTTGGATGGGCACGGATGGCAGCGGCGCGGTAAAATATGGTTCGCAGGCCATCACCTCGATCGGCACGCAGAACGGTATGGCCAGCGACATGGTATTATCCATGTGCCAGGGAAGTAATGGAAGAATTTGGTATGGGCACGATAACGGACTTAGTTTGTATGACGGAAAGAGCTATACTTTCTATGACGGAAGGAACGGGCTTGCTTCAGAAAAAGTGTGGTGCATTTATGAAGAAGATGAAAAAACTACCTGGATCGCCTGTTATGGAAGCGGGTTGTTTCGTTATAGCAACGGAAAGATCACTCCCTTTAAGGCAAAGAATGCGTTGAGTGGGAACAACGTTCGGTCGATCATGAAAGATTCAAAGGGCCGGATATGGGTTAGCACCGCCAATGGCCTCAACCAATTGGTGGATAATAATTTTATGGTTTATACCATGAAAGAGGGGCTTCCCGCCAACCGCATACTCGGAGTGTTCGAGGATTCAAAGAAGAACTTATGGGTGGGCACTTCGGCCGGCGGTATCGCGCAAATCCTGGAGCAGGATGGCAAAATTTCATTCAAATGTTTTTCGGAGAAGGACGGATTGGCGGATAATGTTGTTTTATCGATCGCCGAAGACAAGAACGGAAATATCTGGACGGCTAATTTTGGCGGGGTAAGTTGTATTGATCCGGTATCCGGTAAAATAAAGAAGCTCACTACACGGGATGGTTTAAGTTCTAACACCGCCTACGCCATCGAGTTCACCAACGATGGGCGCGCGATTATTGGTACAAATAAAGGAGTGGATAAGCTCAATACGGCCGAGTATTTAAAAAGCGGGAAGGTGTTGGTTCGCCATTTTGGTAAGGAAGAAGGGTTCCGCGGAATGGAGTGTAATACCAATTCGATCCTGAAAGACCGGCTGGGACGCATATGGATCGGCTCCATAAAGGGCGTATACATTTACGATCCTTCTTTTGATAAGTTGAATGAAACAGAACCTCAAACCCATATCACAGGCCTGCGTTTGTATTTTGAAAGACCTGATTACGCGCTGTATTCCGAAAAGCAGGATTCCGGCCTGTTTCTGCCCGCTAAGTTCCGGCTTCCCTATGACCAAAATCACCTTACGTTTGATTTTGTGGGCCTGAGTTTCAGTATTCCCGAAAAAGTGCGCTACAGGTATATGCTGGAAGGTTTTGATAAGAACTGGACCACGCCCGGCACTCAGCGTTTTGCCACTTATACCAATCTTCCTCCCGGCACATACGTATTTAAGGTGCGGGCCTGCAACAATGACGGGAAATGGAATGAGCACCCCGCAACGCTTGCATTCAGCATTACGCCTCCTTTCTGGAAAACCTGGTGGTTCATAACCGGGACAACTTTGCTGGTATTATTTTCGGCCTATGGTTATTTCAGAACAAGGATCAACCGCTTGCGCCGTACACAGCAATTGCTGGAAAAGCAGGTTTTAGAAAAAACAAAAGAATTGAGGGAAGAGAAAGAAACGGTTGAACAACAAAACAAAACCATCGAAAAAAAGAACCACGACATCACTTCTTCCATTCGCTACGCCAAAAGAATACAGGAAGCTATTCTTCCCCTCAAGGAAAAACTGAACGAGATAGTGCCCGAGTCGTTCATATTCTTTAAACCCAAGGATATAGTAAGCGGTGATTTCTATTGGTTCACCGAGCAGAATGATTGTTTACTCGTGGCGGCTGTAGATTGCACAGGCCACGGCGTGCCCGGGGGGTTCATGTCGCTGATAGGCAATAATCTTTTGGTTGAGACGGTAAAGAGCAAAAAATTAAAAGACCCGGCAAAGATCCTTGAAAAATTGCATGAGGGCCTGGTAGTGGCTCTGAAGAAATCGGAGCATGAAAGTGATACCGTGGACGGAATGGACATTACTTTATGCGTGATCGATAAGGCTAAGCATCAGTTGGCGATCTCGGCAACGGGCCGCCCTTTTTTGCTGATCAGGAACGGCGAGGTAAAGCGATACAAAATAGGCAAACACCCACTCGGCCTCATCACCAAAAAGGAAATTAAGTTTGAGAAGGAAGTGATCGCGCTGGAGCCGGGCGATACTTTTTACCTGTACACCGACGGGTATTGCGACCAGTTTGGAGGAACCGAGGGCGATAAATTTTTTGATGTGAACCTTGAAAAACTTTTGCTAACTATCCAGGATAAGAGTATGGCCTCTCAGTCCGCTCTTTTAGAATCGGAGATCGAAAAATGGAGAGGGGAGCACGCGCAGATCGACGATATGCTTATCATTGGTGTGCGCTATGGGGAACACTTTTTGCAGACTCCATAAGAATATCTAAAAAAGTAAACCCGCTTGTTTGTATCTTGCCGGGTTTTAGTGCGGTTTAGTGTTTATTCCTTGACTACGGATATCTTCCCGCTTTGACATGACTCGCCACTTTTAATGTGATAAAAATAGGTGCCGTTCTTTAGCTGATCTGTATTTATCTCCAGGGCCTCGCTGCCCATTGCCGTTACGCTGCTTTTTGAAATAAGCTTTCCGCATAGATCATAAAAAGCTATCTCCACCTTTTCATGCTGCATCAGGTTGCGAATGAACAATGTGCCAGCAACCGGAATGGGGTATAACAGTAAAGGATCCCGGATCAAAGGTGTTAGCCCCATACAAAGATCTACGTTAACCGAAGATGTGTCTGAATTACTACATCCGTTGGTATCCGTATAATTATAGGTAATAGTAAAAAGTCCGGCACCCGAGTTTGCCGGGTCGAATTGGTTTCCGCTAACGCCGGTACCTGTATAAGTGCCGCCCGAAGGTGTGCCAGTCGATAAAGAAAAAGGTGCCCAGTTGATGCACGCATACATTGGTGATTGCATATAATTTACACCTGGAAGCGGGTTAACAGTGACGCTGAAGGTAGCACTGTTAACGCATGAATTAATGTCGGTACCGGTAACAGAAAAGGGCCCTGAGCCGCATGCGATAGTGCTGTTTATGCAAACTGTATCGTTAGTACTACTAAAAGCGCAAGGGCCGCTCCAGTTGTAAGTACTCGCTCCGCTTGCTACCATGCAATAGTTGTTTCCCTCGCAGGTGGTGGGATTGCCCGCAATAAGAATAATTGGTAAAGGATTCACAATTACACTAAGGGTTTGAGTAAGACTGGCGCCGCATGGATTGTTGGCGGTAACAGACAAAGTGCCGCTGGTATTACCGGCCGTATCAATGATGCCGGGGCCGGTAGAAGATCCGCTAAATCCCGAAGGAAGTGTCCAGGTATAGAACAGTGCATCGCCTACGGGAGTAACGCTGTGCGTGTTTACTGAGTTTTCGCAAATAGAGCCCGGGCCAAAAATAATTGCGGGCTGGGCCGGTGCCAATCCGCAGTTGTGGTATTTCCCAAAGAAGATATCGAAGCCTGATGCCGAAAGGTTGTTGATTCCGGTTCCGGGATTGAAGTCAATATTGGAACCTGCGAAAAAGCCGTTGATAGAAACAAATCCAGAT
This sequence comes from uncultured Flavobacteriaceae bacterium, assembly GCA_964387075.1. GTDB lineage: Bacteria > Bacteroidota > Bacteroidia > B-17B0 > Aurantibacillaceae > PALSA-968. Next base: position 236,472 of record CAYLVB010000001.1, on the reverse strand, counting down.
ACGCCGGCGGCAATACCGTTGCCATGATCGTTTCCTGTGCCACCTATCTTAGCTGCCCATACGTAATCGCCGTTGTTATCGTAGTGTCCAAAACAAATATCGCTGCTTGCGTTAGAACTTAAAAGAGCGCTTCCGGAACCAGGATCAAAATCAACATTGGTTCCGTTAAAATAACCGGTGATGTAAACATGTCCTAGACTATCAACATCCAGGTCTTCGCAGTGTTCAGTACCAGCTGAACCGATCTGGCGGGCCCATATATATGCGCCGGAAGAATCGTACCTCGCGTAAAAAATATCACCGCCACCTAAAGAAGATAACGTGGAGGCACCAGAGCCCGGATCGAAATCGGTATTGGCGCTGCTAAAGAAACCGCCCACGTATACATTAGCCAGAGGATCTAAGCCAATAGTAAAGGCCTGATCTGATTGTGTGCCGCCAAGGTTCTGCGCCCATACATACGTGCCGTTGGTTGTATACTTGGCCAGGAAGGCGTCTTCCAGTCCATTTGAAGTAAGTCCGGCTACACCCGCACCTGGATCAAAATCAACATTGGATGAGTAAAAGGTTCCGGCCAGGTATACGTTGCCCAGGTCGTCAATAGCTAAACCGTAACCGCGATCGATGTTGTTACTCCCTATGCTTTTTGCCCATACGTAATTCCCGCCGGCATCATACTTGGCGAAAAAAACATCTTCGCCATTGCTTATGGATGTGAGGGGGGCCGACCCGATTCCAGGATCAAAATCAACATTGGTTCCGGCGAACGCCCCGGTCACATAAACGTTTCCTGCATTATCGGTTGCTATACTATATCCGGCATCTGACTGTGTGCCGCCCAAGCCAATAGCCCATTGATAATTCCCATTGTTATCGTATTTAGCAAGGAAAACATCACTAGCACCATTGGATATCACCTTCGAAACACCAACGCCCGGATCAAAATCTACTGTATCGCTAAAATACCCGGTTAAATAAATATTACCCGCAGCATCCAGGTAGATCTCGTTACCTACTTCACTCAGGTTATCACCGATGCTTTTGGCCCAAAGATAATTTCCACTGGCATCGTATTTGGCAATAAAGATATCTTCGCTTCCCTTCGAACTCAATGGGGCCACGCCGGTACCGGGATCAAAATCCACGTTAATATTGGAAAAGGCACCTGTTGTGTAATGATTCCCGGAACCATCAACCGCAATGCTGTTACCGTAATCCTGTAGACCGGCGCCCGTTTTCTTTGCCCATACATATGTTGGCTGGGCTTTTAAGGTATTGGCCACTGCTAAAATGGCCATTAAATGATAAATGTACTTCATAATAGAAGGGTTAATTTTTTTACTGCTAATCAAAAATAGCAAAAAAAATGAAAGTACATAATTAGTATTAAACAAATCAAGGCATGTGTCGCCCTTAGGGTAACTAATTTGTCTTTTTAGGGGTCTAGCATTTAACTGAATTTGAGGTAGACGCCCGTAGGCTGCTTATCTAATTCTCCCTTATGCGGTCGTTCGTTATTTGTAATCAAAAGCCATGATCAACAATAATTAAATGATCGAATAATGAATGTCTTTTTTTAACGGATTGCTTGTGTGGCTTTCCTTTATTTCGTATTGTTGTATACCCATTAAATGGATACACCCGTAGAACCAGGAAAAAGATCTTTATGCAAAATCAATTGACCTTTCAATTCATCAGCGAGCCCGGTGATGTGAATTATGGCGGAAAAGTACACGGCGGTGCCGTAATGAAATGGATAGACCAGACCGGTTACGCCTGCGCCACTTCCTGGGCCGAGGGATATTGCGTGACGCTTTACGTGGGCGGGATACGTTTTTTTAAGCCGATCCAAATTGGCGATCTTGTGAAAATAGTTGCCCGGGTGATACATACCGGGAGCACCAGTATACACATTGCCTGTGATGTGTTTTCACGGAAGATAACTGAGCATAAATTTATAAAGACCACGCATTGTGTGATCGTGTTCGTAGCCATCGATGAGAACGGAAAGCCCAAACCCTCTAAGAAGTGGGAGCCCCATACCGATCATGAGATAGCTCTGGAGAAGTACGCCATACGTTTGATGCAACTAAGAAAAGGGATCGAAGAGGAAATGAGACCATTCCTTGAGAATTATTTTTAAAAGGCCTCCGCTACTACAAAGTAAAAATAACCGCCCTCGCGCCCGTAGCCGTAATCCAAACGTATGTTCAGGCGCTCGGCGGGATTGACCACAAATCGCAAGCCAGCGCCAACTGAATACTTCAATTCGTTCATGCCAAGGTCGTAATGACTGTTAAATACATCGCCGGCTCCCGCAAAAGTTACCATACCCAGGCGCCAAAACAGCGGGAAGCGGTATTCTACCTGCGCACCCAGAAAATTCTTATCCCGAAAGCGGTTCTTAGGATAGCCTCTTAACATATCGTCATTCCCTACATTCGACATATCCAAAAAGGGCACTTGCCCGAAACCGTAGCGGGCCCGTGCCTGCACAGCAAGTATATGGCGATGCTTTACCTCCCAGAACTTTTGATAAAGCCCGTTCAGATACGTAAAACCAAAAGTGCTGCCTAGTTCTTTTGCGTAAAAATAAGAGGATAGCTCAAGGATACTTCCCTTGTAAGTGTTGATAACGTTGTCACGGCTGTCAAAAATGCCCACAAGCCCTATCGCCGATTGTATACCGCCGTTATAGCCTGTAATGGTTTTGCTTTGTAATATTCCGTGCGGGGCATAAGAGAAACCATACTCTTTTTCAAAATGGTAGTCCATACCCAGAAACACGGCCGGGTATACCTTTTTAAGCGCAAGCGTTTTAAAACTGAAAAGACTGTATTCGTATTTCTCTTCTGCGGTCTTTAAAGAGCGATTGCCAATACCATAAAAACGGTCGGGAAAGTTACGGTAACGCAGCTCACCTTTAAAAAGGTAGTTCTCATTGCGTGTAAAAATGTTCCATTGTCCCCATACGTCCAGTTGTTTGTTTTGCGTATAATCGCTCAGGAACTGTACGTTCGACATCCGCGTTTCGTGTTCGAACTCACTCTTTGCTCCCAGTTTAAAGTAATATACGCCCGCTCCGCCGGCAGCCCACCGCGTATCGGGTGTATAGTACAGTAAGGGTAGGATAAATGCCCCTTTCTTTTCAGTGTCAATGGTATCACTAAGCGCGTGAAAGCCCATGAACTGTTTTTTATGGGTATGTGGTGTTTGCTGAGCCTGTGCCAAAAGGCCGGCGAGTACTAAAAATAAGATAGAAAAGAGAGTATGCGGCCTCATAGGATCGCGCGCTTTATTTTGGTGACCTAAAGTAACAATTATTGTCTTTATACGGAACAACCAATAAAAGTGCAAAGTAAAGGAGGTAATAATAAATTAGGTTGGGCCGGTAAGAATGTGTATCTTTGTATCCTTCATTAGAAGATTGAATTCTCGATCTGTTTGTACCAAAATACACCCGGTTAAATTTCAAAACTCTTTTTAAGCGCAGGTCGTACACGTTGTATGGGCCATAATTAATAACAAACCTGTCGAAAGGCGGGAAAATAAAAAACACAATGAAAAAAGGAACAGTAAAATTCTTTAACGAAGCAAAAGGCTTTGGATTTATTAAAGAAGAAAATGGAGAAGACATCTTCGTACACGTATCGGGTTTGAAAGAAGACATCCGCGAGAACGACGAAGTAATGTACGAGACCGAGCAAGGAAAAAAAGGAATGAACGCTATTAACGTAACTATAGCTTAATATACTTAGTATCCAATGAAAAAAAGCAACCCCAAAAGGGTTGCTTTTTTGTTTTATGCCCGCCGATCCCACATTATTGGCGCAACCACCTGTAAGATTACCCTCAATGGGCAATTAGCTATACTCGTACTTTAGTAATTCCTCTAAAAGCCCTTCCACACCTTCTTTTGTGGAGGCATGCCTGCTGTCTAATAATTTTCCCTTGTAGTAAATGGTTATAACAGGTTGCTGCTTATCTAAAATATGTTTTTTTGCAACTGGGTTGTCATCTGCATCGATCACAAGAAAAATAACCTTCTTATATTTTGGATCTTCCGACAGCCCGTTGTAAATAGGAATAAAATCAATGCAGGGCTGCCCACATTCATTTGTATGGTATTTAAGTATGACCCGGTCGTGCTCAGCCACCTGGAGAAATAAAAAGGAATCTGTTGTTTCTTTGACTGCCATTATACTTTAATTTTAATTATATTTTTACTTTTTCGTTCAGGTCCTCGCCAGCAATTCATCTAAAAGTACCCGAACACCCTCTTTTGTAGATGCGTGACTGCTATCTAACAAAGATCCATTAAAATAAATTGTAATAACCGGTTGTTTTTTATCTAAAATACGCCTCTTGGCCCGGGGATTATGATCTGCATTAATAACCAGGAAGACTATTTTTGCATAGAGGGGGTCTTCTGATAATTCTTTAAATATTGGTCGAAAATTAATACAGGCTTCACCACAATCATCCGTATGATACTTGAGTATAACGCGATCGTTATCTGCTACCTGTAGGAATAAGAATGAATCTGTTGTTTCGGTGACCGCCATGGATTATAGTTTAAATGTATGATCAAACAGTCTATGAAGCATGGCTCTCAATTCTTTCTCATTCGACACATTGTCGCATTCTACCAGGAAGCCCTCTTTAAACACCGCGATGAACGGCACTTGTCTCTTTTTTATGAATTGTTCGGCTATCGGGTTGTTGCGCGAGTCGACCCATAAAAATTTTACTTTTTTAAATTCATCTGTTTCAGACAACTTTTGAAACAGCTCAGTCATTTCTTTGCACCCCACACAATCTGCCTGCGCCTGGTAATTAACCACGATAAATTCATTATCCAGAAATAATTGTGCCCAATCTATTTTATCGCTATTGATTATTTCGAGTGTTTCCATTTTGTAAAGGTTGCCGGAAGGGACTACCTGATCAGTAAATGAGCTCCGGTGATTTGGTGCAAGATGGTTCTTAAAAGGGATGTAATGGCAAAGAAACTGCTGAAGGGCGAGATCGGGTAGCCAGGGGCCGTACATTAAGGCCCGCAGCCGTCTCTTTGGGACTATGGCGACTGGCGATTATTGATTTTTGCTACCAAGGGAATAGGCTTTGTCCGCCGAAGCCCGTATAACTACTCCAGCGGACAATACCTGAAAGCGAAGCCCTCCGTCGTCCCTTTGGGACTATGGCGGGCGAAGGTGGTACCAGTGGGGGAAAGGTCGTACTATGAAGTCGAGGATTTCCATAAAATACTGGAATTCACCGGACTAATAGAACCTTTAACCGACTAATAAAATTTCTTCCCAAACCACCCTTGTGGGTTTTGGGACAAAGGTAGAAATTCCTAAAATCATAACAACTAAAAAGGGGCGATTTTCGCCCCTTAATTTTTCCCCTAAAATCAGCCATTATTTTTTGATTTTATGGATTTTGGCAGCCTGTTCAAAGCCAACCCAATTACCCTTGTCATCTTGCCCCCTGTTGGCTAATTCTGCCCTTATAAGGGCTTTTAAGTCAAAATCGCCTCTTAGTGCCTCAACAAGCAGGGCAGTTGCCGTTTGCGTAAATAGGTACTTGGGATTAACGTCATCAGGACGACTGGCAAAGTTCGATGATAACTTTAGTTTCTCTATTCCCGTTGGCGTTAATTCTCCTCCCATTTCAACCCAAACCTTTGGTGGGATCATTTCACGGAGATAAGTGTCCAAAAAGGCTGCTTGGCGCATGGCTTCTTTCATGTTCCCTTCTTCATACAGGTTTTTGATTCGGATCAGGTGCGATCTTTCAATTGAATGCAGTTCCGGATGATTTGTCCAGTCCTGCTCTTGGTTTTCTTTCTTTTTCATGGTGTCTACGTTCGATACTTTATTTGGAACGTCCAAGTTCTTTCCGCTTTTTCTGACTCCATTTAATTCTTCTGCCTCTCCGATGCTTTTATCTCCAAAAATATCCAGTTCCCCTCCTTGATTAAATCTTCCAAACTGAATTGCTTTCCCTTGCTCCGGCACTTCAATCACTACATCCACATCATGTTGAAATTCATTATTGCCTTTGAACTTTCCACCTTTTGTGGCCTGAAATATATAGATGAATGATTTTCCTTTATTATCTGCTTTTAGTTTATCTAAATCTTTTGGTTGTAAACCAATCTTGTTCACCGAGTCCAGGAAAATAAAATCATAGACTGATAAATCGCTTGGTAAAGCATCTGCCACAAAAAGATTTTCATGTGCTACATCCTTATCCTTTAATTTCTTCTGAAGCGTAGCATCCAGTTTTTCCTCCTTTGCAACATAGAGTACCTTCCCGTGATTTCTTGCTAAATATCCTGCAAAGTCAACACATAAATAACTTTTACCCATTTTAGGCATACCAAAAACCATTGCAGTAAATCCGGGCGAAGGATCACCAATAAAGTTTAACCACTTGTCTTTAAAGCCTATTGCATTAAACTGAAGATTTGTAAAATCAGTGCTTGGCATTACGTTCACTTGCGTAGATGAATTGTTGATTCCATTCAAATCCATTTTTTTCTTTTTCACTTTAATATAGGACTCATCAATATCATCGTAAGCGTTCTCATATTTCTCAATGATTGATTTCAGACGTTTAACCGTTGCAGGATTTAATACAAAGTGCTTGGCATTCTCCATCGTATTAAAGGCTTTCAAAACAGCTTGCTGAATAGCCATGATGTCTTTAGCTACAGGAGATTTTTTAGTGATCTTCTTTTCCTCAATAGCTTTCTGCAATTCATCAATAAAAATCTCAAAAGTCTTTTTGTAAAGTATCTTATCATTGAAATCCAAAAAGCGATTAATAAATTTTACCTCTGTAGAAATTTCTGCGTAAGGATTCTTCTTTTTCTTATTTGAATCTTTAGTGCCATCAATTGGTTCGCCACGTTCCTTTAAGATTTTCTCAATAGCGTTCTTGCGAATGGTAATCCAATCTTGTTCTCCATCTTCAAGCTCAGCATCTAATTCAAGGCGATAAATCATTTTTAACCTTTCGGTTGTAAACTTCTTATATCCTTTGATATCTGCCTTTGCTCGTTTTGTTTCAGGATGCTCATCTGAAATCCCAGATAATGAAATAGAACTCGACTTAATAAACTCTTCGAGCTTCTTAAAAGACAAATTTACCATACGGTTAAAATCAGAATCGCCGCTCCAGTCTTCTCCTTCATTTGTTTTAGCGATTATAGCCATGTGTGATTCTCTTAAGGCTTGCGGTAGATTTTCAAAACCAATCTCTTCAATGGTTTCAAAATAATTGTCGGTTGTAATTTTCTTTCCCTTCATTATGCTGCGAATTTTAAGCGTTTGAGTTTTGTTTCAATTTCTTTTACTGAGATGCGTTTGAGTTTTGGATCTGCGTTCATTGGTTTAATCTTCTCAGGGTCATAATTAAACACCAACATCTCCGTCTTCTTTTTGTCGGTGTGTTTTGTGACCGCTACTGATTTCTCCACTCTTTTTGTGCGCCATTTAAACTTTTTAACGTACTGACTTAGGATAGCAGAAGGATAAGAACTCAACAGAAACTTTCCCTTTACCTTGCTCAACTTGTCGAGCAACTGTTTATAGTCTGCCTCTGAATATCCTTTGTAATGTCCCATGTCCGAGCCTATGTATGGCGGATCGGCATAAATGAATGCGTCTTTTTCATCACATCGGTCAATTACCTTAAGGGCATCATTGTTCTCAATTTGAACGGTCTTTAATCGCTGGGCATATACATGCGTAAAGTCTTCTCTTTTATTTGCAAGAGATTTCTCTTTGGAGTTTGTTTTACCAAATCCCCAAGAGCCAATCATACCTGCAAAACCCTGATTGGTAAGTGTCCATAATGCCCATGCACGTTTAACATCCGGAAATAATTCAGGATGCTCATACACTACCATTGCATTCTTGTATAATTCACGACTATGCAAAGTGGATTGAATTTCTTTTTGCAGTTCGGGAAACTTGGACTTTATCACCTTAAAGAAATTAATTACCTCTCCGTTTTTGTCATTGATAACTTCCACTTCTGATTTTGGTTTGGCAAAAAATAATGCTCCGCCACCAAAGAATGGTTCACAATAAATACGATGAGCCGGTATTAATTGCAAAAGGTGTTTTAACATGGTTTGTTTTCCTCCGTAATATGTAATTGGTGTTTTCATTTTTTAAGAAGTAAAAGCCGGACTTTAATTGTCCGGCTTTAGTTTTAATTTTTAGCTGTAGATAAGTGCTTTACGGTTGTCCCAAACTTTATCGAAGTTTTTATTACCACCTGCCCAGTGATAAGAAAGAACTCCTTTGTTGTTAGTCACCTTTAAGATTGCCCAAACAGCCTGATCGGGCGCTGCTCCCGGATTAGCAAATCCTTTGTAAACCGCATTTGAATTTGTTTCGTCTACCAGTTTAGGCTCATAGAAGATTTTATCGTTCATGCTTGTTACTTTTTCAGATAATTGGGCTACCGAATTTTTCAAATTCACGATCTCCGCATTGCCTTCTGTTTGTTTTGCTTCCGTTGCCAAACCAACTGCTGCTGCTGTTTGAAGCATATCGATGATTTTATCTCTCAACTCTTCCACATTAGCACTTGCCGGGTTGGTTACCTCCGTTTGGTCTACAAACACATTGTACAATGCGCCCTGACCGATGTCAATTTTGATAATGGTATCTCTTACCACTTCCACTTCTTTGATTTGATTTTTCAGAACAAAGCGTGGTGAGCCGTCTGTTATGATTTTAAGGCTCGATCCGTTGTTGATGATTTCTGTTGCCATTTAGTCCTCCTTTTTGTCTTGGTTGTTTTTACTGTTGTTAATTGCTCCTACAATCACTTCACCGATTACAGCCCCCATGAACCCGCCAATCATTACAAAGGGAATGGTGTCCTTTTGTGCTTCCTTGGCGTAGAAGTAGCTGATGAGTGAAGCAGCGAGTGTAACGGATGATACGATTGTTTTTTCTTTCATTATTTATTGGCGTTGATGTAAAGTGTTGTTGCGATTCCTGATAGTATGAGCATGCCTCCGGCAAGCAGTTTATTTTGCAGCACTTTCCTGCGCTGTGATTTATAGGCTGTATTCAGATTTTCGGTGAGTTTTCGTTCCCTTTCTAAATTGCCGTCCAACAAACCTTTCATCTGTGAATAGGAGGCCGCACAAACAACAATCTGCGAATCTTTCGTTGCAACCATTTCCTGAAGCTGTAGGATGTTGGTGTCGTAGATGCTTTGTGTACTGTCCACCCAAGCCACATAAGCAAGCGTTTGCTGTTTTAAGGAATCACAGTCATTCAGCAATTGCTCAGAACTCAGGGTGTCGCTTTGCTTTTCAGCTAATGCAACAAGTGTAATTTGCGATTGATTCAACTTGAACTTGGTTGCTTTAAGTTTGCTTTGAGTAAAGGATAATTCCTTTTGTAAACTGTCACTGTGTGTTTTCAGGGATTCAAAAGCGGTTTTGTAATTGGTATCAATGCGCTCCGCTTTTTCTGAAGCTTTTATGATTTCTGTTTTATCCGGCTTCACTTTCTCTCCGGTATTGCAGGTACTCAGCGACAGGAACAAACCTGTGATCAATGCTGTAAATAAAATAACTAATGGAACTCGTTTCATAATCTTTCGTTTTTAATAATGGTTTTTAATTAATGTTTTTTGACTTTTTCTCAAGAGAGTAACCGAACGTACCTGCACCGATCATACTGATGAATGCATAGAACATATATTCAGGAACCTCCATACCAAAGAACTGCTGTGACACCCAGCTAATGATTGACATAAGCACGTAAGTCAGCGTAACGGCTTCTCTTAAAGAGAAATTTCCGTCTTTGTCTTTTAGTAACTGGTGTAAGATGTCTTTAAACTTCATGGTTGCTGTTCTTGTTTTTTAAATAGGTGATTAAATGTTTCGCTGATTTGTTCAGCGATGTTCTTGAGTTTATCGCCTCCGGTGAAAGCGATGTACCCTAATGCAAGCAGACCAACGATTCCTACTCCAACTGCGATGCGCCTGTAGGTTTCTCTTTTTACTACTCTGAAATCAATCAGTGTGTAAGTAAATTTATTGCCGTACATCCGGCGATGGCGTTCACACAGAAGCATGAATTGCTGAAAGGCTGTTGCATTTTCAAATACCTGACATCCTGCTGAATTTTTATCTACGGTTTTGGTTGTTCCTATTTTATTGGCTCTGTGTATGTTGATTCCATACAAGCCCTTTGATTTTTTACCGTTATAGAAATCAAGCATTGCATCACGGTCATAATCCCGAATAACTGTTACAGATTTGCGCTGTACTAAAGCTGTGTACTGTCCACGATGCAACCCCATTTCATATGCATGCTCATATTGTCCTTGGGCGAGAATGGCTGTTCCCTGTGGTTGCATCGGATTGCGTAACCAAAATGTTCCCGGATCGGTGGTGGCTTTGTAAACGTGATAGTTCCATTTGATTGGGCTAACCTTATAGAACACATGAATCTCGTCATCAAAGCGATTCGGAACTGTACTGGCAGATCGCAAGCCTACAATGTTCAACTCATACAGGCGTGTATAGAGTTTAAAACCATTGTGCTTTAGTATTGCTCTTAACTTCTGTAATACCATTATGCTGCGGAATTAAAATCAGGTTCGTAATTTTTTAGCCACTCTTTTACATCAAAGCAGGGGCAGGCTTTTTTCACTCCCGGAAAATCTCTGTGTCCAAGCACTTCTGCTTTCGGATACTTTTCCGTTAAGCGCACGATTATGTCGAACATGGCATGCTTTTGTGCATCACTGCGGTTGTCCACAGGCTTTCCGTCTTTATCAATACCGCCAACGTATGCGATGCTGATGCACTCGGAATTATGTTTGTAAACTCCGTAGCTGTTTTTCTTTTCATCAAGCAATTGAACAATTGTTCCGTCACGTTTAATGAAATAATGATAGCCGGGAGTATCGCCCCATCCACGCTGTTCTTTCCAGTAGCGTTTGATGGATTCGAGAGTGGTTGTGGTGGGCGTTGCTGTGCAATGCACCACGATGTATTTGATGTTTCTTTGATTCATAAGTAATTGATGGTTTTGGTTTCCACTAAAAAGTGTTTTCCGTTGTTTTCAAATAAAGTGTGATTGCCTCGCTGTGCGATTACTTTTCCAAGCACCATATTGGATGGAACTTTAATCGCTTTCTTTGAATGCACCCACACCAGTGTTGGATGTTTGGTGATGATACTGGAACTTTCTATACCGGACAGCGACCATTTCTTTCCATCGTAATTCAATCCCATGCGGGTGAACTGCAAACGGATCGCTTGTTTTTGTTTCTCATCGCTAAAGCTGTTAAGCATTCCGTTGACAAGCGTTTGACGAACTCCACCGATGCGGTAGTTAGTTTTAAAATCATCAGAGACTGTGGTGTAATCATCTTTTGATTTTAGCTTTTGTAGAGCTTTGATTGCTCCTGTGAAGTTTTTAATGATGGCTGCGCTGTACAATTCTTTTGCGGTTGCAGCGGTATCTAAAGTCTCACCTTGCGTCATCACATTGAAAGTGCTTTCATCAATGGTGTTTGGGTATCCTGCTTTAAGAAGAGCCGCTTCTGTTTTGCTGCCGAAATCTCCGTCTGCTCCGGCTTTGCCGAGTGCATCTTTTCCGAGTTTAGCAAGCAACACTTCCTGTACTTGTTTTACTCTTGCGCCTTTGCTGCCTTTCTTTAAAGGAAAATCATCGTTTCGTTTAGGAGCAGCAGGAAGGGAAAAACTATTTTTCGCAGGTGGAGTTAAGTCCAGGTCAGGTGTTTCTCCCGAAGTATCTGCATCACTCCCTGACTGCTTGCGTTTTTGCCACCATTGGTAACCGAAGTATCCCAATGTGCCTGTGGCTGCTATTCCTAATCCTACAAGCAATATCTTTTTTCCCTTGCCTGATGGTTGCTGTTCTTGTGTTATTGTCTGCTCCATGTTATTTTCGTTTTGCTGTAATGATTTTCATCCACTCATCATATTGTCCGAACTCGCTCTCGCTTTTCATATCTTCAAGCATATTCGTTCCGTACAATCGTTTGTATTCCACAGCCACTTTCACAAAGGCTGTCTGCGTAGGTATTTCATTAAAGACCGCTATAATTGCTTCCGCATCTGTACCTCCAAAGAATCCGTACTCTTTATCAAAGGCTGCTTTCATCCGCTTTGCCCATGCGGTATATGCAATCGGGCTTGGTGCTTGTCCTTTTTTATCCGGCTTTGCAGCAAGAATTTGCAGCATCTCGTTGTACTCGGTGGATTGCAGCTCATCGCTCATGTCTTTTATCAGGTTGCCATTGTAGAGCTTCTGATAGGACTTTACGACTTTGGCGAACTCTTCCTTACTTGGGATTTCACGGAGTGTGCTTCGTAAACTCTCTGTATCTGTTCCCGGCCATCCGTCATTCTCAAAAGCCATTTTTATTTGTTTAGCTGAAGTGGCGGATGTGCCATCTTCAAAACTCTTGTTCTCTTCTTTGTTGGCGATTTTATCGAGAATGATTTTCCTGCCGATGTAGATGGTTCCTCCAACCACCACCACACCAAGTAAACTGAACAGGATTTTCTCCTTCAGCGTCCATGTTTCCTTATCCTGCTGCGTGGGCTGCACAGCCTGAACCGGAACTGTTTGTGGTTGATATGTAGTGATTGCGGTTTCCATTTTATTGAAGTCCTAAGTATGCTTTTGCCAATGCTGTTTTTGCCGGATCATTTTTTACAATGTGTGCGAGCTTTTCCACTTCAACAGTTTTGAGTTTAGAAGCAAGCACTCCAAGTGCTTTAACTTTTTTCTCCGCCTCCTGCTCTGAGGAAGCTTCGATGGTCATGGTGTATGAGAATTTTGCCATTTGTTTTTTCGTTTAGAGACAGTGCTTCCCTGATCCCGCATTTTTGCGGAATGATTTTGTACTGTCAAGATTTAATAATTGATTGTTTAAGCCGGAACGTTCAGCAGTTCTGCAACGGTTTTGAGCTGAGAAGTATCTTTGCTTAACTGGTGAATGATTTTCATCAGCACCGATATTTCTTCATCTTCAAAATTCTCCGCCACCTCTTTTCCAAAAGCGAGATAAGATTTTTCCTCTTCTGTTAATGCAGGAGCAGCGTTTGCTTTGCTAACCGTAACTTCCGTTTCTTCTGCCGGAGCATCGATGCGTTTTCCATTGGTGTTTTCATCGACAATCACTCCTGCCAAGCCTTCCAGTCCGGGAACTTTGGTCAGCCATTGCGGATTTCTGCGCATCACGCCTTCAATCGCAGAGCCTGCTAAAGAACCTAAATCCAGTTTGCCAAAGTGATTTGGTTTTTGTTTTACCTTCTCCAGTTTGTCGGTCAGTTCATCAATATACTCTTCGGCCTCCTGTAACTCCAGTTTAGTGCGATCCAGTTCTTTCATTAACTGATCTCTGTCCCATCGCTCACGCTCCACAGCAATTGATTCTTTAATCTTCGCATTGATGTCGGTTACTTCACCTAATGCCTGCTGTACCTGTGGTTTTCTTTCTTCTACTTCAAACACATATTTGGTGTGGCTGATGGTTTCCGCAGGAGAGTTGTAAACATTGATACGGATGTATTTTGTATCGTTGGTCATTACATCTTCGTAGCTGTCGAACTCTGAAAGTTCAGTTGTTTTCATCACTACTTTAAAATTGTCTACAAATACCTCGTAAGCAAGCGGGCTTCCTTTGGAGGATTGTTTCTCAAGCATACGCTTGATGATCTCTATTTTTTGCGGGTTATATGCTTCAATTATCTTTGCCATTTTTCAATTGTTTTAATGCGATGTGTTTTGGTATTACCTGAATAAAGCGAACATGATTTACGGATGATGAGTAGTTCTGAATACTGATATATCCCTGATGTTCGTACAACTGCTCATTGGTTCTGTCCACACTCAAATCAAAGATTCCGAACTCGGAAGTGATGTTGATGTTTGAGGGTTCATCCACCATGATGTAAAACTGGTTGTAGGCTTCAATATCCAAATGCTCGTTTGGCTGTAACACCAAGTGGCGAAAGCGGATGTAATAATTCTTTCCAAATCCCAGTTCATCCATTCTGCGGGGGATGTATTCCAAGGCTAATGCTATGTTCATGATTTACCTCCTTCTTCTTCAATTTCAACCCACACATAGACATTGACGATGTATTCAAAATCTCCTTTGTTCAACTCACCAATCCGGTCTTTGTATATTCCCTGAATGATGGTACTGTCTCCGTCTACAATCACAATGTCCTCTTCGGTTTTACTCTGATGAGTAAATGCGCTTGCTTTCCAGTTACGGTTCTGCGAAAAATCTCCTGCACCACGGTTCTCATCTGTTTGCAGATGGGTGGCATAAAAGATATTTGCCTCTTCGCAACTTTGCAGTTTCAATTCTCCGATGAGCGTATTGCGCTTAAAAGGAATCAGTGATTTTAAAATTTCTGCTCGCATGGTTTTGTTATTGCTTTGCTATTTGTTCTTTTGGTGTTACACCGATGACTGTTCCATCTGTTCCATTTTTTCCATCCGTTTTAGGTGTCTTTATCAAGCGGCCTCCAACTTCAATTCCGATGATGCGTTTGGCATTTTTCGGAAGCTTGACCTGAAAGTGCTTCACTTGTCCGGCTTTGGTAATGCGTAACTGTGTTATTAAGACCTGTTCTTTCATGATAATTCATCCTCCATTTCACAGTCCAGGTATAAGGACACACGGTAAGGAGCAAAGGGCGTTCTCAAATCATCGGTATCGGTGAAGGTGAGTTTTACCAAGCCATTTCCCGGTGCTACATTTCCTAAATCATAGTAGCGTTGTTTTGGTGCTACATTGATTCCGGACATAAGCAGTTTGCTTTCGTAATTATCAGGGAAGAACTCTTCTTTGTTGATCTCAATCTTTTGTGTTCCCCTGAAATAAAGCAGGTCGTCCTTATCCGATGTAATCAGCACACCATTCACTGCCTTTATGTTTTTATCAAGCTCGTAAGTTTTGCTTACCGTCTTGTTTGCATCTGTCACCTGAAGGTCAAAGCGTTTCTTTACTGGTTTTAACATCTCTTTTTGTTTTTATTGTTTTTAATAATTGGAAGTGTCCCTGACACTGATGCCCTGAGTCCTCCGAGTTACGCAGCACATGTGGCTGCGTAACTTCGGACTCAGTACCCCGGTTATGGAGTAGTGATAGTGCCATGCAATCCAACATACACATGGGTTTTCGGGTCTAAGCCCTCCATTGAACCCAAGTCGATGGTTGCTTCAATCAGGATATCATCGTGGATCATGCGTGGGTTTGCCAGTTTGTAATACCCTACAGGAACAGTGTTCATTGTTTTGGTTTTAAAAATGGTGTTCACGGTTTCCGGCATGATGATTTTTTTGTTGCTTTTCAAAGAGAACTCTCCGTTTGATAAAGCAGCGAAATCTTCAATGCCATCGTATTTCGCTCCGATGATTTTATCCTTGTTTACTTCGGCAGGAATTCCGGCAAGCAAAAAGATTCCGCTTACAAGCAAGGCTTGGTTCTTTGGCAATTTCGCATTGCTGATGTTACGCAAGCCAACCTCTTTGTCATCTTGTGTTTCAAACATCTTGATGGTTTTTGAGTTCACCGCTTTGATGCTGTAGATTACAGTATCAGCCAAACGCAACTCGCCTTTTAATAAACCATCTTTAATGTGCTGTGGCAACTCATTAAAATGTTTTTCCATTTCGGCACGTGATCCTTTGCTTGCAGGAACACCGCTTGCCAGTTTGTTGATGGTACGCATGCGCTGAATTGGATTCATGCGTCTTAATGCGCCAAGCAATTCTTCATTGTCAACTGCATCCAAACCTAATAAGGCTCCTGCATTGTTGTATTCTTCTACTCCGTCTAATACGCCTAACATAATGTTTCGTTTTTATGGTTATTAATTATTTTCTTTTTTGTGATGATGATGTTTTTCAGGTTTAGAAATTCTGTTCACTGATGTCCAGCATTCCCATTTCTCCTTCCAATCCGCCTGAAACAGATTGTTTGGCTTCAAATTTTTTGGCTGATTCTTCCACCTGTTTTTCGATGCGGTCTAACACATTCAAGTGATCGGCTGCGCCTTCCAGTTCTTTGCCGTTGGGATAAGTGAAGTATTGAACTTCGCCCATACCATTTGTGCCTTCTTCGGATTTATCTTCTTCTTTCTTTTTACTCTTGATGATTTTGTCAAGGAACAGTTTTCGTTTGAACTCTTCTTTGAAAGCTGCCATGCGTTCTTTCACGCCTTCGAAGCCTTCTTTTTCTGTTCCGTTCATTGCCCCGGCAACTGCCTGATAACCGCCCGAAGCCATCATGCCCACACCGAAAGCTGCTGCTCCATTACTGCCCATGTAATGACCAACACCTGTTACAGCAATTCCCACCAAGAAGGAAGAACGTCCGAGTACCGCACCTGCCAAGCCACCGCCAACTGCACCGATCAAAATATCACGACCTGTTTCCAGTGCGGTCTTTTTGATATCGCCTTTGGCATGCTCCGCAGCGACTCCTTCAAGGAGTTGTTTTTTCTGCGCTTTTTTCTCGTATGAATTTTTCTTCTTCATGTTTTTGATTTTTTCTTTGTTGTTTTATTAAAGCAATTCAACTGCCTGCTTCTTTTGTTTTTTACTCTTTACCGCTGCCTTTTTACCTCCTTTCTTCTTTTGCTTCTTGCTCTTTGGAATTCCTGAAAGTGCGGGTTTCGCTGTTTCTTTTTTACTTCCGGTGACCATTCGGTATCCTGCGTATATCAAGCCTAATGCGCCAACTCCGATGCCTACTGGCTTGATCCATTTCTTATTCTTGTCCCAGAATCCTTCAGGCTTTGAAGTATCACCTCCTGATGAAGCTTCTCTGTTTGAAGATTTATTTGCGCTTCCTGAATCACCGGAACTGTCTCCTCCTGTATCTCCGCCACCGCTGTCTCCACCGCCACCACTATCTTCGTTTTGTGAAGGCGCACTTGTTTTCGTGGTAACCATCGGTTTACTGCTGTTTGAACTTCCGCTGTCGAAATTCATATCCGCAGATCCACCACTTTCTCCTGATGAAGAGGTAGAAGTTTCTCCTCCGCTTTCTGCACCACCACCGCCTGATTCGCCTCCGCCACCTTCGCCACCGCCTTCTTCAAAGTCTTTTGCTCCTTTGTCTTTTTTAGGAAGGATGTTTCCGATTCCTTTTAATAATCCTGCAATCGCTGTAAGGATTGTGGTTGCTGCTGTTACGGATGCTGCTGCCGAGTAGGGTTCACCAAGTCCGTTTAACTGATCCAAGGCTTCGCTTTTATAGATATCGCTACCTAACAACTCTTCTGTTGAAGAATATTTGTCAAGCCCGCTCATGTCATCGGCAACATATCCGAGTCCGCTTACTTGTTTGTCACGATTACCTCTTCCGGTAAGGATAGCCTTTTGGAAGTTTTCAGGAATTCCACCTGCACCGTAGAAGATGCCTTGCAGTTTGTCTTTAACCTGTTTCAGTCTTGCAAACTTTGCCATGTCAATTCCACGCTTGCGGGCTTCATCATCACTCAGGTATGCATAGCGCAGACGTTGAGCTATCTTGAACATGTTTGTTTTAAGAGCGATTAAAATTCCGTTGCGGATAAGCACCGTTGCAGGGTTTAAACGGTTGGTGATGTGCAAGCCCATTTTTGCCACCGCTTTGATACCGCCTTTTTTATAGGCTTCTTTTATCGCTCCTTTTTTGAAAACTTGTTTGAAGCCTCCGCTTTTTTGTTTTGGTGCGCCACCTCCGGCTTTCTTTTTGAAAAGCCTGCCGAGTTCTGCCATCGCTTCACGGTCATCATATATTCCGATCAGTTCAACAGCATCGATGTTTTTGTTTGAGGAGTCGTTGACTCCGTTTAAATATTCTAAGTCCATTTTTGTGTCTTTTTTTTCGCTGTAGGGTTCTTCGTAATCAAAATGTCTCACTACACAATCGATGGTGATATAGCTGCCATCGCCTAAAGGAACAATCGGGTAGATGTGCTGAAAGTGATCCTCTTTGTATTTGGTGATTCGCAGGATGTGCCTGATTTTTAAATTGCTCAGGATACTGCTGATAAACACCGTGTAACAATCGCAATCCACTCCGTATTTCCTGTCGTGCCATGCTCTTGCCGGGCTTCTGATTTGTTCCTTTCCATCTTCATCTTTGCGGTAAGCGATGTGGTCGTAAACAAATTGCCATATTGCTTTGCAGGTTTCATACACCGTATTTCGCTTTAACTGCTTTGCAATTTTATCAGTATGAAAAAGCGTTTCTCTTACCGCCTGCGGAATGAAGCGAATTGTGTCCGCAACCGTAGCACCTTCCTTTTTGGTAATGGTCATCAGCATTGCCTTTGGGAAAAGATGATCGAACTCTGCACCGCTTTTTATTTTTACTTCTTCTCTGCGTTCCATTATGCTTTTGGCTGACTAAGTGTTAGTGTATCTGTTTTTGTGTAAGGAACTTTTTTCCAACCCAAATCAATTGTTGTGAGTGTCTTGACATCAATCTTCACCGGCTCTTTGTTTTGTATGGCTCTTAACAAACTACCCGACAGAGAAAAAATATTCATCAGCGGAACTCGTATCATCATTTGTTCAACTACTGCCTCACCGAAAGCGGGGATGCTGATGTCTTTGTCAATTACCTGCGAAGAGCCAACCGTTGTGCCTTTGTACACGAGCTTGATAAAAGGGAACTTGATTTTAAATGGAGTGCGTGTCGGATTTTTTAACTGCACGTCAACTCTGATTGTTAACCCTGAAAGATCAAGCTTGTGTATTTTTGCCATCGGTACAGTTTCCAGTTCTGCATTCATTTTATTCAGGCGCACCACATACACCGTCCCGCCAATGAGCGCACCGCCCACTACTGTTCCTACCGCTATTTTTTTCCAAGTCTCCATTACTTTCTTTTTAATCGTTCACTGATATAATCTCCCGCCACTTTGAATGACATCCATATCACTCCGCCTACAAGTGCTTTAAACGCATAATCGGCAAGACCTGAGTAGTCCAGGTTAGCAAGCAGAATTGTCCCGGTGAGAAACATATTGCTTGTGCTGTCTGTGCTTGTTTGATTTTCTTTCATAATGCCTCCTTTTTTAGTTTACGGATACAAAGTTGTAGCAGTGGTCTGACTCACTTTCCGCTTTGGTAAGCGGTTGTCCATCTTCTGAATTCTTTTGCACTCAAATGGATTTATTTGGCTTTCAATTCTCCGGGGATTCCGAACTGTTCTACAATTTTTCGCACTTGCTCAATAGTTAAGTAGCGTTTATTTTTCATTCCCCATGCTTCATTGAATGGTTCTAACCATCTTTGAAATGTTTTAGGAGGTACACCGTAAATCTCACGCAGTTCCTTGCGTGTATAAGTTTTTAAAATGAATGTTCTTTCTTTTATTTGCTCGTTCATGATTAAAGGATGTATTGAAGGTTAATAATGGTGATCTGGAAAATTTGAAGAAGATCGAATTGTTTTTGTTCGATTAGCATTTTACGGTAGCGAAGGAATACCATAATATTTGGCGACTCCATGTATTTTAAAATACCGTTTGCCAGTGTGGTGATGCCTTCGTTGTAGTGGGGAACCAATTTGCGTTGTTCTTTTACTTCTTCTAACCAAGAAGCTGTTCCTGCTAGTCCGTTTCGGTAGTTAATGTTTAACCAGTCGATTGGTTTGGAAATGTATCTTCCTTTTCTGCGGGACACAAAACGCTTTGCCAAACAGATGCGTTCAACAAGGTCTTTGAAATTTCGTTTGCAGTTTTTGTTGTTTTTAAAATGCTCTACAAGCAAATCTTTTAATTGTTCCGTTTCGTTAATGGAAAACTCTTTGTTGTTCCATAATGAACTGTAAGCTAAAGTCCATAATCCATGAACCAGTTTATCAAGATCAGGAGTGCGGCCTCCTCTTATGAGTTTTAACTGAATTACTTTTGCTTCTTTTTTCGTTTGTGTTTTTCTAACTGCGCTCATATGAATTGTTTTTATTTGTTACTCGTTTAGTGATTACGAGAACAAAGTTGCGACAACTCAAAGGGGCACTTTCCGGTTATTACCCATAACTGGATTCAATTACCTACTACTAAAAATTGTTAGATGTAATTCGAGAAATTTTGAAAAAAAGCATGTAACTTGATGTAATTTGATTTTTTTATCGTAAGTGGTTACGCTTGTCCATCAAGTGCTTTGTAGAGAAAACAAAAATGCCGGAGAATGTCCGGCAATGTCTAAATTTGTCTCAATAAATATTTTTAAGCAAGAGGTCTTTCTTTAAGCACTTTGCTCACTTTTGAAAGATCATTCTGAAAATTAACTCTCAAATTCTTGCCGTGACATTTTTTATACTTAACTCCACTTCCGCATAAACACGGTGTTTGCTCTGTTCCTCCCTGATATAAATATGCTTGAAACATGTTTTTCAAATTTTGATATTGAAAGGTTAATGTTAATGCCGGTTCAGGAACATTCAGCATATCATCATTCAGGCGTGTACCATAGGTATAAAAGAATTCTAATGTTTCGCACAGTTTAATATAGTCATCAACGAGTTTATTATTTGTAATGTTGATTCGTGCATTATCGATGAGCTGCCCTCGGTAAACTAAATTATTGTCAGATACAAACATTATTTTTTCAAATCCGAACTCTCTCGGAGTAATGTCAATTAATTCTTCGTTTTCATTTTCCCAAACAGCATGTCTCTCCGCTTCGCAGATAATACTCGATTGAAATATAGCCCATCCATAATGAACTTTTCCTCCGTCACGTTTTACTTTTTCATCTACATTACCAAAACAATTTTCGGGTTTTGCATAAGGTTCAGGGATGACTGGAATAAATTCAGGATCGAACTCTGCATTGATTTTATCAAGCACTTTCTCTACAAATGGATTAACTTCTGTTGGGACTTCAGGTAACATTTTACTTTGCAATTGCTAATTCATCCTTTAGATAACTGTTGGGATAACCTAAGTGCGAAAATATTTTTTCTACTTGCTTAACGGTATAATACCTTCCATTCTTTTTACCTACGCTTTCATTAAACGGAGCCAACATAGTTGTGAAGCAATGTGGCGTTATTTCATAAAGATTAGCCAACTCTTTTTTTGTAAACGGTTTGATTTCTGCTCTACTCATATCTCTATTATTTTAGTTACTAATTAATTGTACCGACTTAAAAACTCTTCTTGTTCAAGGTAAAAGAAGTCGGCCATTTCCTTTACACTCATTTTTTGTTTTGTTCTGTAGCGTGTAATCAAATCACGTACAGCGCTTCCTCTTTCAATTGCAATATCCAGTTCAACTGGTTCTCTTCTTCTTATCTTAAGGGCATTGAATTGACCAATGATGTAACGCTTTTGATTATCGGTTAGCATACTTAAATCATTTGCCCGGTAAAGAATGGCTTGCATGGATACTTTCCATTTCTTTTTTAATCGTGCAAGCAAGTCCAGGTTAATGTTTTCATTAAAATCCGCTTGTATTTCCTTTTCAGGCATCAAAAATTCGGCAGCAAACAAGTTCGCTTCGTGTCCAACTTCTTCTATTGAGAGTAATGCTTGTCTTGTGTGCATTAATATATGCCCTAATTCGTGGGCAAGGGTGAAGCGCAAGCGATCTCCTAATAAAGCCTTGTTGTAAAAGATCAACGGATACTTATTTGAAATCAAGATGCTACGGCTATCCACACGATCCGTTTTAAAATCAACAGCAAGTGTCATGATACCGTGCGATTCAATAAGGTCTATAACATTTGCCACTTCGCCTTTTGGCATGTTCCATACTTTACGAAGTTTTTGTGCAATGCCTGCCGGAGTTCCGTTTTCCGAAACAGGTAACAACGGAATTTCTTTTGCTTCCAGTTTCATGGCCTCAAACAAACGCTGCATGTTCAGACGATAAATATTAAGGTTCGCATCTATGTACGATAAAACCTTTGCAGGTACTTTATCACGTCTGCGATATAATGCGGGCGGAAGCACCTCTTCATTTTGCATGAAAAAGTGTTCAGGAAACTTTAAAGCCTCAATCAACTTTATCAGCACATCATCGCTAAAGCCCATTTCATCCTGCTCAAAGCGACTGATGTTGGAACGGTTAATTCCTGCAAGATCAGCCAGTTCAAGTTGTGTTAAACCACGAGCCTCACGTGCAAGCATCAGCATCTTTGGATTTATTTTTTGTTCGGTTACCATCTTTTTCTAAAATCAATTTCCGAAACCAAAAGTAAAATTATTCTGCATATTACAAATATAATGTGCGTAAAATAGTTTTTAAAAAAGTGTATTTTGTTGATAATGAGGTTTAAAACTTTTTTGACTTTGGGTATTAGTTCATCTATGTGAAAGGTTTATTAAAAATGTATAGATTTGTTTTAGAAATACTATTAATTGTATTTAGATTAATAGAAGAACTAATATTAAACTATTATAGATAAAATATAGATGAGTGAAAATACTCCAAAAAAATCAGCGTGGAAGCATAAATACCGCCATTTAAAACGGCAGGAAGACCGTCAGGAATTCGAAGGATGGTCGGAAAATGAGCTTATTGACCATATTTTGGAGTTGCGGGAAGAGCTTGACGCGCTCCAGGAGAAACTGGATAAGGCAAAAACCCCGGCAGCAGAGGAGAAAAGCCCTGAAAAGACAGAAAAAGGGCTGAATTTTGAAGGTTTTAAGGCCGACTGGCCTTACTCGACCAAGTTTGTGTTCCTACTTTCAGTTGAAAACAGACCCCTTACCAGTAAGGAGATTCACAGCCACCTCCTGAAACTGGACAAGCAGTATTCTTTTTACAATGATCCGAAAACAACTCTTTCGGTTTATTTAAGATCGGTAGTAAAAACAGGAAGGATTAAGGCGGTGAAAATTCCTGGATTCAGGGAAAAGTTATTTGCGATGCCGGAGTGGGTGGATGAAAATGGAAAGTGGAATAAGGATTTCAGTAAATTCTTAAGTCAGTTTTGAAAATTGATTTTTTAGTTTGTTGAAAAGAATCTTCGGAATCAATTTTTTTCTTTGAAACAATTATTAGTTTTGACACTTACTGTCAAATATGTATATGTCAACAGAAACATTAGGAGAAAAACTTAGGCAAATCCGTGAGGAGAATGACTTGCCATTAAGAAGAGTTGCTGCATTACTTGATATCGATGTGGCAATACTTAGTAAGATGGAACGAGGTGAGCGAAAATTATCTAAAGAAGTAGTATTGAATCTTGCTAAGATATATAAGCAAAGTACGGAAGAACTTTTAGTTCTTTTTCTTAGTGAAAAAATAATGTACGAGATACAAGATGAGGATCTTGGAGAAAAGGCACTAAAAGTTGCGGAGAGAAAAGTCAAATATTTAAAAGCCCATAAGAGTAAATGACAATTAAAGATTTAGTAAATAAATATAAGGCCGATAGAGATCACTATTTAACGAACAAGTATAATGAGACTCTGCTTCGCAGTGATTTTTTAGACCCATTGTTTGAATTACTTGGTTGGGATATAAAGAACAATTCAGGAAAGCCAACAAATGAAAGAGAAGTTGTACTGGAAGAGGGATTAAAGGCAAATGCATCTGAACATTCAAAAAAACCGGATTACACATTTAGATTATTTTCCGAACGAAAATTCTTTTTAGAGGCTAAAAAGCCTTGTGTTTCTATTGAATCAAATAATGATACTGCAAAACAAGTAAGACGATATGGTTTTACTGCAAAGCTTAAGATTTCTGTTCTTTCAAATTTTGAGTATCTCATTATCTATGACACATCTGTAAAAGTTGAGAGGGATGATTCATTTCAAAAAGCATTAGTAAAGAAGTATCACTACACCGAATACGAAAGCAAGTTTTCTGAAATTAAAAAATTATTAGGAAGAGATGCTGTTTATTCCGGTGCATTTGAAACTGAGTGGCAGGATATTGAGGCTAAGATAAATCAGTATTCAATCGACAATCTTTTTCTTCATCAAATAAACGAGTGGAGAAAATTATTAGGTGTTGAAATTTACAAACATGAACCAAAAATTGGAGAACAACAATTAAATGATGTCGTACAGAGTTATTTGAATAGAATATTGTTCTTACGAGTTTGTGAGGACAGGAATTTGGAAGACTATCAAACCCTTTTAAAATTCGCCAATTCAAATGATTTTAAAGCCCTTATTAAAAAGTTTGAACAAGCTGATACAAGATACAATTCAGGGTTATTCGATCAGCTTTTAAAGGATAAGATTGTTGAGAATGTTAGTTCCGTTTTCTGGACAATCATTAAGCAGTTATATTATCCTGAGAGTCCATATTCTTTTTCTGTATTCTCTTCTGACGTATTAGGGAGCATTTATGAAATATTCCTTTCAGAAAAATTGGTTATTCAAAACGGCTCAATTGTTTTGGCGAAAAAACCTGAAAATATAGACAGGGATATAATAACTACACCTACATTTATTATCAATGATATTTTAAGAAATACAGTATCTCATAAATGCAAAGGAAAATCTGACAAGGAAATATTAAACTTAAAGTTTGCGGATATTTCATGTGGTTCAGGAGCGTTTTTACTCGAGTTGTTTCAGTTATTGAATGATATTTTAATCGATTATTATCTAAAAGTAGACAAAACAAAGCTGATTCAAACAAACATCAATACGTATAAGTTGCCATTCACAATAAAAAGAGAACTTTTATTGAAATGTATTTACGGAGTTGATAAAGACTATAATGCTGTAGAAGCTGCGAAGTTTGGTTTGCTATTAAAGTTACTGGAAGATGAAAATTTAACTTCGACAAATAACACAAAACCAGTTTTACCTGATCTTGAGAATAATATCTTCTTTGGTAATAGCTTATTGAATCCTAAACAAGTTATGGCTAAAAAAGAGCAGGTAACAATTAACCCGTTTGATTTTTCTGATCTGAAATTTGATGTTATTCTTGGTAACCCTCCTTACATGAAGTCGGAGGATATGAAAAATATTACTCCTCTTGAATTGCCTCTTTACAAAACAAACTTTATTTCAGCATATAAACAATTTGATAAATACTTCTTATTCATTGAGCAGGGAGTAAATCTATTGAAAGACGATGGTCAATTGGGATATATCGTGCCAAGCAAGTTTACAAAAGTTGGAGCTGGTAAAAAATTACGTGAAGAGCTTTCTACAAAGGGATATATTCATTCAATTGTTTCTTTTGGTGCGAATCAAGTATTTACGGATAAAACAACCTATACCTGTTTGTTAATACTAAATAAACAGTCTCAAAGTACTTTTCAATATACGGAAGTAAAAAAATTAAAGGACTGGAAGGTAAGAAAGGTCGATTCAATAAAATTTGCAACCAAGAATACAGCTGACTTAGACAATGAGGTTTGGGTACTTGTTCCTCCTGATTTGATAAACGCTTATGACAAAATACGGAATGACAGTATAAAACTTGTTGATTTAGTCGGAGAGGATAATATTTTTAATGGTATTCAGACAAGTGCTAATGATGTTTATATATTTTCTCCTACTAAAGAAGATACAAAGTTTTATTATTTTACAAAGAAGGGTGTTGATTACAAAATTGAAAGGGAAATTACAAAGCCATACTTTCAGACATCTTCTGGAGAGGACAACTTAAATACATACAGAACTTTCAAGCCTAATGCCCGTGTAATTTATCCGTATGAAAACACTAAAAAAGGAGTTGAAATTATTTCACTTTCAGTGATTCAAAAGAAATTTCCTTTTGCATTTGATTATTTACAAAAACATAAAGCTATTCTTAATAATCCTAAACGGGATATAAAACCTGAACCGACTTCAAAAGATGAATGGCATCGATTCGGAAGACAGCAAGGATTGAGTATTTTGGGACGAAAAGAGAAAATTATACTTGGTGTATTATCCAGTGGCGATAAATATGCTATTGATAAGTATGGAACATTATTTACGTCAGGAGGTACTGCGGGTTATTGTGCTATAACATTACCGGATAAGATTAATTATTCTATTTACTACATCCAAGCAATACTTAATTCCAAATATGTTGAATGGTTCGTTATTTTAACTGGAGAAGTATTCAGAGGCAGTTATTTTGCAAGAGGAACAAAGGTTCTAAACAATTTACCAATACGAAAAATTGATTTTACTAATGCAAAAGACAAAGCTATCCATGATAAAATTGTCGAAATCCAAAAAGAATTAATCAATACACAAGATCAAATTGATGCAAACATCGGTAACAAAAGATTGCTTACCCCATTGCAAAGACAATTTGAAAAGGATAAACAATCATTGGAAAAATTGTTGGTTAAATTGTACGATTTAGGAAATGACGATGAATTAATCCCATTAATTAAAGATTTATATGAAGCTAATTGAGAACGCATCAGCAGAAAAATTAAGGGGCGGTTTCTATACTCCTGCGCCAATTGCAGAATTTATTTTGCGATGGGGAATAAATGGAAGTAGTGACTATGATATACTGGAACCAAGTTGCGGAGACGGGGTTTTCCTTGAGCAACTAAAATCCCTAAAGTCAAAATACAATTCGATTACAGCTATTGAGTTTGATGAGATTGAGGCTGAAAAAGCAAGTAGAATTGATATAAAGAATAAACAAGTTATCAATGATGATTTTCATACTTATTGTAACAATACTTTAAAGCGATTTGATTTGATAGTTGGAAATCCTCCATACATCAGGTATCAATTTTTTGACAGAGAACAACAAATTGAGGCAGCGAAAGTATTTGAAAGAGCAGGTTTGACGTATTCAAAATTAACGAATGCTTGGGTTTCTTTTGTTGTTGGTTCATCATTGTTGCTAAAAGACAAGGGAGGCAAAATCGGGTTTGTATTGCCCGCAGAAATTTTGCAAGTGTCATTTGCACAGCAGTTAAGAAAATTTATTTCCCACTTTTATAATAAAATAAACATAATATCATTTGAAAAGCTTGTATTTCCGAATATTCAGCAGGAGGTCGTTTTGCTTCTTTGCGAAAAAAATGGATCAAGTGATCATAAAATTGAGCATCTTGAACTTCGTGATGCCAGTGATCTAAAAACGCTTGATACAGCACGGCTAAAAAGTCCACAAAAAAAGATAGACTTTAACTCCAATAAATGGACATTTTACTTCTTGGAGCAAGATGAAATTGATTTTTTGGAGAACATTGCTCAGAAAAGAAATATCCCCACTCTTGGAAAATTTGCCAAGGTGGAAGTAGGAATCACTACCGGTTCGAACGATTTTTTTACTGTTCCTTTATCTACTGTTGAAGAATATAAACTTCAGAACTATGCAAAACCTATGGTTGGTAGAAGCGTTCAGGTTAATAGTGTAATTTTTACCGAGAAAGATTGGGAGAAAAATAAGTTTTCAAAAGCAAAAGCCCACCTTCTTGTGTTTCCAGAGAAGAAGAAACTTAATCGCAAGAATGGAGCAATTAAGTATATAGCTTTCGGAGAAAAGCAGGGAATTAATAAGGGATATAAGACAAGTATTCGTGATGATTGGTTTGTCGTACCTTCTTTAAAAATTTCAGATGCTTTATTTATTAGAAGAAACAACCTATACCCTCGTTTAATAATAAACAAAGCAGAAGCATATACAACAGATACAATGCATCGTGTTTTTGTTAAAAAGGGTGCGGATATTAAGTCTTTAACAGCAAGTTATTATAATTCTCTTTCGCTTGCATTTACAGAAGTTTGCGGAAGAAGTCACGGTGGTGGTGTATTAGAGTTGATGCCAAATGAAGCCGAAAAAGTCTTGCTGCCATATCATAAAGATAATGCTCAATTACTTTCTCAGATTGATAAGATGATTCGCAACAAGACTGATATTGAAGAAGTTTTGAAAATTACAAATCAAATAATTTTGAAGGAGCATTATGGATTGACTCAAAAAGAAATAAATCTTGCCCATAGCATTTGGAAAAAGTTGTCGGCAAGAAGATTAAACAGAGGTAAATAATTATTAAGATGGCAAATAACACAGGCTTAACCTTAAATATTTTAGAAATAAATCCTTCAAAGGAAAACGTATCGATATATAAGACGAGTTTCAAGGATCATGTTATTAAAGAATACCGGAAGCAGTATTCTGATTATTATTTTCATAGAGATGGAAATCAAATTTATGCTTGGAATCTTAAGGAAACATCGTCTTCAAAATTGCCCGATGAGTTTTCATCAGTTGTGATTGCGCGAAAAGATAACACTCTTGTGTTTAATAAAATCCTCGAAAGCGGTATAATTGAGTGGTTTAAAAACAACAAGAGTAAGATATATCATATCAAATATTCTTCCACTCAAGAAGTGGAATTTAAGAAAGACATTAAAGATTTTAAGGGCTTAAAAGTAATTCCTGTACTTAATTTTTCTGTTCATCCATTTTATAGCAAGCAATCTCAACAGTTAATCGCTGCTTTATCAATTAGATTTGCAACAAAATTTTTGTTTGAGCAAGATGAAAAAATATACAAATCATTGAACGTTGATACACGAAACCTTTTTAAGAATAAGTGGGGGAAAATAATAGCATCCACGCCAAATATTACCAAATTTTTAAGTGCGACTGGTCAGACAAATGAATTCAATTCGCATAGAAACAACTTGAATACAGAACAAAATCTATATAAGGAGTTGACAAAATTCATTTCAATATTTAATGATAAGGTTCGACCAAACTTATATCTACCTGATGGTTTAGCTATTAATTCTTTTAATTTTCACAATATCCCAAATTCAAATTTCATTGTTGATGTCGCTACGAAGCCAGGATATTTTTTCTATCAGGAAAGGACTGGAACAGGCTACTATAATGCACTAACAAAGGATTTAAAACCATACTCCTTCGATCAATTTAATAGTCGAACAACTAAATTATTAGTTATTACACCTGATACGCATGAAGGAACTACAGAAACATTTATTAAAAATCTTGAACTTCGATTAAAAACTTTGTTTCATCTTAATAATATTAGTTTTACGTATCTGCCATTTGATAGTAAGAATGAAACATACGAAGGGGCAGTTGCAAAATTCGATTGTAACGGCTTTGATTTAGCAATAGTAACTGTTTCAGGTCTTGAAAAATCTTTACCGATTAATTCTTCTCCGTATTATATTACAAAAGCCAAACTACTAAATCAAAGAATACCGACACAGGAAGTTACTGTCGAAGTCATGAGGAGGGCGAACGAGTTGATTTACGAGGCTATTGCATTAAATATTTATTCTAAAATAGGTGGAAGTGCTTGGACAATCTCAAAGGTTCAAAAACAAAAAACTGAGGTTGTTATTGGAATTAGCTCAACATTAAATTTTGATAATCAAAGGATTATTGGGTTTGCAAATATCTTTGATTATAATGGAAATTATTTGATTGGAGATTGCAGTACGATCAGCAATTTGCAAAACTATGCTGCGGATTTGGAGAGGTATCTTACAAGTGCGATAAACAATTTAATTACGAATAGAGGCATTGATAAATCAGAAGCAATACGCTTAATATTTCATTTATCAAAGGAAGCAGGGAAACAACATGAGATAAAAGCTATTGAAAATACAATCCAAAAATTTAGCGAATACAATATTCAATTTGGAATTGTTCATCTTAGTTATAATCATAACCTGCGGATTTTTTCCAATAGTGGAACAGATGCGCCAACAAGAGGAACTTATGTTGAATTATCGACTTTTCAAGCTCTACTTCATTTAGGGAAAGGTACAAAAGTTCCTATTTTTATTAGATTAGATCAACGCTCAACATATCGTGATTTATTCGATGCAAGCAAACAAGTACTATATTTTTGTCATTTGTGTTATAGAAACTTTAGACCCGCAAATGTTCCAGTTACTATTAAGTATCCCGCATTAATGGCTAAATTAACCGACGAACTTAGTCAAGTGCCTAAATGGGATACAAGCCAATTAAATAATGTAAAGGATAAACTTTGGTTTATATAGATGACATTACTTGATGAAATATTAAAAAAAGAAAAGGATATTTTGCTTCGCAGCAGTGTTCGTGAAAGACTATTTTATGCCTTTTTATCTTCCACTGAAGTTGATAATAGCATTTCTGTGCCTGATGGAGAAATAGATAAGGTGTGTTATTCCGCATTTACAAAATCGGGTTTGGATGTTTCAAAGGAACTACAACGGTCTTTAAATGCAATGCCTGTAAAGGGACTACATTTCAGCGGCAACTTGCTTTCCTTGGTAGCTTTTTCGATTAAGTCACAAGACGCTAAAGAAAAATACTTAAGTAATTATTTTTCCACATGTAATCTTGCACATCAATTCATAATTGTAAAAATATTTAACGAGTTTACATTGCCAAGTACACCGAAAGTAACAACTGATTTTGATAAGTTAATAGTTGCTACATTTATTAATAAGAACTACGAGCAAAGTGAAGAATATTTATTTAAAGCACTTCAAAATACAAATGATTTGATTGAATTGTTTGTTTTGAAGGAAGCCTACTTCGAAATATTAAAAGTTCATCCTAACACTGAAACCTCTAATCTTTTGAATGAGCTTGCACAGACGTTTCAAAAGGTGGTCACCGCAAGTAAAAAGAGAATTGATAGTTATGTTAATGTCAGTATTTTGATAGTTGCATTTACTTTGATTCTGGGATTACCTTATTTTATAAGTAAGAAATGGACTTCTTGGGATTTAGAGCCGTATATCACAGGAATACAATTTTCTATTGGCGTATTTTGGTTTGTTGTAATGATAATTTTTAATTCTAATCCCGATTGGTTTAAGGTTCTGCAAAACTTCAAGAGTTGGTTATTGAGATCATATTTTGAAAGGAAAAAAATAGACATTGAAAGGGCAATGAAAATAATAAGAGTGGCAACCATTGAATCAAATGAACAGTCAACACGAAAGAAGAATTTGTTCTCTAAATTCAACTGGAGAATTATTTTAAGTGGCATTTCAATTTTCCTTCTGATATCTTTTTACTGGTATTTCGACATTGGACATAAGCCAGTTGAAAAAGTAGATATTCTTATTGGGAATAATTATGATTTCGCTGAAAAATTATACTTTCGATCAAGTCCCGATGAAACTCATAAGTACAAGATAAAGAATGCAAGAAGTGAATTCAAAGGCGTAATTCAAAGAAATTCAAACATTCTTGTTGATAGCACATTATATGAATACGTGTGGAATTTTAATCGGTATAATATTTTGATTTTAGTTGGTAAAACAAAAGGGATTGATCACCAGATTATAGATGCTATTAGATTGAAAAAATAAATTCTGAGAGAATTCAGAAATTTCATACTGAATGAACTATAAAAAGCATGTTTAGTACATTAAAAGAAATATGGAAATCCTTAAATGATAAGGAAAAAGAATATTTAAAAGCCGGATTGAAACTAATCCTTATTCTTGGATTCATTTCGATAATAGTTTTGCCTTGGGCATTAACGAGGGAATTTTGGTCATTTGTTGACTATAAACAAACAGGAGCGATTGGAGATACCATCAACGGTATTGCTGGCCCATTTATCGCGCTAATTGCAGCGATATTAACTTTTTTAGCATTCTACATTCAGTATAAAGCAAATATTCAGCAACGAGAACAATTCAGTACAGCACTTTCTAAAGAAAAAGATAGAGATAAAGAACAAGAAAAAATTTGGCGAATTGAGCGTTTTGAAAATAAGTTTTATGAACTTTTAAAATTACATAAAGCGAATGTGGATGAAATGAATATTGGAGATAGAGTGCGTAATCGTAAATCTTTTGTTCACATGTTTTATGAACTACGATACTGTTATATAGTTGCGCAAGATTTTTACAATAGCACAAGCGATGAGTTAAAGAACGAGTATGAATATGATAAGATAAACTTGATGGATTTTTCTTATCGAATTTTCTTTTTTGGTATTGGATTACATTCTGAAAAGCACTTTATTGCTTATTTGAAAAAAGGTGAGTTGCATTTATTTAGGCAAATAAAACCCTTTCTTGAAAAAATTCAGGAAGACTACAGTAATTTTATTTCCCAAAATCCACTACTTCGTTATTATACACACGGTTTGCCGACGTCACAAATTCCAAATGAAAGAACCATTGAGTTTTTCTATTTCCCTTTCGATGGACACGTTAATAGATTAGGGCATTATTACAGGCATCTCTTTCAAACGGTAACCTTTGTTAGTGCTCAAGATTTTCTAACACCTGATGAGAAGTATGGATATATCAAAATACTTCGTGCTCAACTCTCAAATTTTGAGCAACTGTTGTTATATTATAATGCTTTAGCTTGGTTTGATTCCGAGTGGAGGACAATATTTACTGAGTATAGATTAATAAAAAACCTCCCGATTCCATTAGCAGATTTTGATGTTAAGCCTGAAAAGCACTTTGAAAAGGAAATACTGGAATTGAGAAAAAAAGGGATTGAAATGTTTGAGTGGAACGAATGAATTACAAAGGAGAAACATATTTAAAATTTGATATTTCTTTTCAAGAAAGATTAAATGAAATTGCTGATCAGTTAGCAGATCAGTTAATAACACCCGGCAAACACATAGTTTATAATGAGCATCCTAAATTGGGGATTAAAGAGTTTAATAATTTTTGGAGTGAAATTCCAGTAAATAACCCTGACGGCAATAAGTATTCAAAGAATGATTGGAAAGGAGTATATGCTTTCGGAGAATACACAAACAATAACTTGAATGTATTATACATCGGTATATCGCAAACAATTAGAAGGCGTTATTTCAAACACACAAAAGAGAAAAATAGAGAAGCGGCAACATGGGCATATACAATACTGAGACATCAATATAGAGACCTTCCTAAGGAAGAAGTTATACGAATGATCCCTAACATTCAGAACAGCTTAATAAAAAATTGTCGATTTACATTTATCAAAGAAGAAGATAATATGTTGATGCATTTAGCCGAAGTCTACTGTGCTAACAAATTAAAAGCTTATTGGAATAGTTTTGAAACCCACTAAAAATAGATACCCCGACTGGAAAGATTACGAAAAACAGATCTTCGCAGCTATTAAGGAGGAATTCCCTAAGGCTACTGTCACTTTTAATGATTCTATAAAAGGAAAAGAGAGTAAATCTATCCGGCAAATAGATGTTTCAGTTCGATTTAAAGAAAACCGGAAGTCGGTGTTTGGTATTGTTGAGTGTAAGTATTTCGCTCGTAAAGTTGATATTGGTAAAATAGATGCACTTATTGGAAAGATGGTAGATACAGGTGCGCATTTCGCATTAATATTTACAAGTCTTGGATTCACTAAAGGGGCCGAACAATTTGCGAAAGAATGCAACATTGGATTTAGGCAAGTGCCATTTGAGTTCCTTAAAGATTTTGGATACGTACCTGCTAATGGAATGGATGACGTATTTATGCAGGAAATAACATACAACGAGATTTATTGTGAGAAATGTAGGAAACTAAACTTTTACGAAATTAAAGTGGTGCGTGGCTTTGCTGATTTTAATGAAGATATTATTTGTCCGGAATGCAAAACGCCACACCTCAAAAATGTAAGAACTGATGGGGGATATAAGGTTATTAAACGCTTTAATAAAAAATCAATCACGGAGAAAGAATACAAAGAGACAATAGTATGTCACCTAATCGCAACAAGAGAGGAATGGGATAAAAAGCACACCTTTTTGTGGGAACATTTAAAACTTTTGCCAAAAGATGAATTGTGCTTTATATGCAGCAAGCATTTAGATCAAGGATTCCCAGGAACAATGCCTACTGAGCATGAAGGAAAGACTATTTGTTTTGAGTGTATGATGAGCCAAAGAACTTTGTTATTAGATAGTAAAATTGTTTGCTAAAATGATTCACAAGATACAGATAGAAACTAAAATAGAGAATGAAAGGGGCATCAAGATTTTTTCGTTCAGGTAAGATTATTTTATTATAAATTTAAAGGATTCAAAAAAAGGATGCACAAAATACTGATTATAGAAGACGAAGAACGAGTGGCATCGCTTATTAGGCGGGGACTTGAGGAGCAAGGCTTCTCGGTTATGGTTGCCTATGACGGTGTTATGGGCAAAAAAATGGCGATAAGCAACGACCTGGATTTGATTATAACGGATGTTGTCCTTCCTAAAATTAATGGTACTGATCTCTGTAAAGAAATTAAAGGGATAAAACCTAACCTTCCTATTATCATGTTAACAGCATTAGGTACAACAGATGATAAAGTGGAAGGATTTGATGCGGGTGCAGACGATTATTTGGTAAAACCTTTTGATTTCAGAGAACTTCATGCTCGTATCCGGGTTTTGATAAAACGCAACAACGGCAATACTTCAACCAAGGGATTTATATTGAAGTACAACGAGCTTGAAATGAACCTGCAAACCAAAGCAGTATATCGCAATAAAAAAGAAATTCAGCTTACTCCTAAAGAATTTAAACTTTTGGAGTATATGCTCAATAACTCCGAAAGGGTTTTATCCCGTACCGAAATTTCAGAAAAAGTGTGGGATACGCATTTAGACACCGGAACAAATTTTATTGATGTTTACATTAACTATCTGCGTAAAAAAATCGATAAAGACTTTGATAAAAAATTAATTCATACTAAACCAGGAATGGGCTTTATTTTAAAAGAGGAATGAAAATAAAAAACAAATTAAGCCTTTTATTTACATTACTTACGGCAGCTATTTTACTGACGTTTGCTGCCCTTATTTATTTTTCAGCCTCTCAAAGCCGTGAAAACGAATTTTACAAAAGCTTAAAAAAGGAGGCCATAACTAAAGCCAATCTTTTTCTTAACGCCAAGGTAGATGCCCAAACCCTGCAAACCATTTATAAGAACAACAGGGAGATTTTAAACGAAGTAGAGGTAGCTATATATGATACTACTTTTAACCTACTTTACCATGATGCTGTTGACATTGATTTTGTAAAAGAAAACAAAGCCATGATCGATGAGATTCAAATCAAGGATCGCATAGAATTCTATCAAAAAGAATGGCAGGTTGTGGGGATTGAATACAAATTTGAAAACAGAAATTACATTGTGATTGCAGCAGCTTACGATCAGTATGGATACCGTAAGATTGACAGTCTTGGTAAAACTATTTTAATCGTATTTATTATTTCCATTGCCTTTATCTATTTGGTAGGGCGTTTCTATTCAAAAAGAGCTTTGGATCCGATTATTGAAATGAATAAAAAAGTGAAAGATATATCTGCAACCAACCTTCACTTACGACTGGATGACAAGGGCAAAGACGAGTTGGCTGATTTAGCTTCTGTATTTAATGAAATGCTTGAAAAACTGGAGCAATCCTTTGATTCTCAAAAGGGCTTTGTATCTAATATTTCACACGAATTAAGAACTCCGCTTTCTACTATTATTACCGAACTGCAACTTTCAGAAAACAAAGACAGAAGTATTGAAGAGTACAAAGCGGTTATTCAGCGAACGCTTAATGATGCTCAAAAGTTAGCCAAACTATCAGGAAGCTTGCTCGATTTTGCAAAAGCAAGCTATGATACATCAGCGATTACCTTTAAAAATACTCGCTTGGATGAATTGTTGTTGGATGCACAGCTTCAATTAATTAAAACCGACAAGAGTTACAATATCAGTCTATCTTATGAGGGAGAAATTGAAGAAGAGATTATTCTAAATGCAAATGAGTACCTGCTCAAAACAGCTTTTCTTAATCTAATGGAAAATGCATGTAAATTTTCGGGAGATAAACATTGCAGTATTGAAATTGATAAAAGAGAAGCTCATACCAAAATACGTTTTATTGATAAAGGGGTAGGAATTTCCGAGCAGGATATGACCAGTATTTTTATTCCCTTTTACAGGGGTAAAAACAAAGCAGTAGCGGAAGGTAATGGCATTGGACTTACTCTAACCAAGCGGATCATTGAATTGCACGGAGGAACCATTGCAGTTAGCTCTCAACTGGGAGCTGGAACTATATTTACCGTAACCCTTCCCAATAACAAGAATTAACGATTCTAATGGTTTTCTAATATTTTTCTAAAACCTCTCTAAAGGCTTTTTTGACAATTCGTTAGCACCTTTGCCCCGCAGAAATTAAATCACTAATGTTTGATGCGGGTTTTAGCTATTTTCATACTATCATTCATCTATCTATTGCTATTTGTCAACACGGCAGTGGCTCAAACTCCAGTTTCTCTAAAACAAGCCCTTCAATCAGCCAAGTCAAATAATCCTATCCTCAAAACACAAAGTTTTAATGTAGGTATAGCCGAGGCCGATATTGTTTCGGCAAAATTGCGCCCTAATCCAATTTTAAACAATCAGTCGTTGCAATTAATGCAGCCAACATTTTTTCCTCCTAATACAGATTGGGGAAGCCCTAAAAACCGTCAGATCTGGTGGCAATTAACCAAGCCTTTTCAATTACCGGCACAGCGCAAGTATAAAATTGATGTTGCACAAAAAAATGTAGCCTTTTCACAATCAACTTACATTGAAACCGAGCGAACCGTTTATCAGGAGGTAGCAAGTAAATGGGTAGATGTGTGGACGGCTAAAAAGCAATTAGATATTCTGATTTTAGCTAAATCGAATATCGACACTTTGGTAAGCATCAATAAACTTCGTTTAAAAAATCAGGTTATTACGCAAACAGAACTTTCACGTACCGAATTATTGGCTAATCAATATGCGCTACAAATAAAATCTGCCGAACAGAATTATAAGAATGAGATACTGAATCTTAAGTTTTTGATGGGATCACAACAGGAAATTGCAATTGACACCACTGATAATTTTCAGTTGACATTCTCAAACAGTATCGATTCCTTATTACAAATTGCCTTGGTTAATCGTGGCGACATCCAATCGCTTAAATCAACAATAGAAGTTGCTAATTCAAACATCAAATTGCAGAAAGCAATGGCATTACCGCAGCCCGAACTTGGCGTTATCTACAATCCACAAAACACTATTCCGTACTTAGGCTTTTACGGTACTATTGAAATTCCTATTTTCTCCCGTAATCAGGGCGAAATAAAAAAATCTAATCTGTTAAAACTTCAGGCAGAACAAGGTTTAAATGCTACTCAGCAACAAATTCAATCCGAAATATTAAATGCCTATAACACTTATCAAACTGAAAAACAAAACCTGAAAAATTTTGATGCCTTGCTGTCACAATCAGAGAGTATTCTTGCAAGCATTCGGTATTCATATTTGCGTGGAGGTACAACCATTATTGATTATTTGGAAGCACAGCGCAGTTGGCTCGACACGAAACAACAATACTATCAAACCTTACAATTATTCCGACAAAGCTATATTCAATTGCTTTATACTTCGGGTTTAATCAATCAAATGGCTAATTAAACAATGAAATTATTATTAAAATACAGTTGGATACTTTCGATACTGCTGCTTTCATGCGGTGGCGAAAAAAACAACTCCGGTAAAATTGAGAATCAAACCCCTGTTGTTTCAAACAATGGAGAAACGATCACTTTCCCAAATGAAGAGAGTATAAAGTTTTTTGAAACTGAAACCATCAGCAGTTCATCATTAACTTCGGATATTATTGCACCCGCTAAAGTGGCTGCTACCGTTATTAGATCGGCTGAAGGAGCAAATCAAAATCTTATATTATTTGAAAACCCCGAACTGGCAGGTAATTACACCCAACTGATTCAGCATTTAATTAACATCAATCAAATTCAGAATAATAACATCAAACAAAAGAAAACGGATTTAGAGCGCATAAAAGATTTGCAACAGCATGGCGCGGCAACTGGTAAGGATTTGTTAGAAGCTCAAACTGCATTGGCGATGGAAGAAACAAACTTAGCGAATGAGAGAGCAGCCATAATTGAACATGAAACAAAATTAAAGATTGGCGGTTTTCAACCTGAAGTTTTAAGAAACGCACAACCCGGAACAGCCTATATTATTTGTGACATTCCTGAAAACCAAATCGATAAAATAAAAGAAGGAAGTGCATGTACAATTGAGTTCACCTCTTTCCCAAACGAGAAATTTCAAGGGAAGATTGATGATGTAGCGGACATGGTCGATGAAAGTACAAGAATGCTGAAGCTAAGAGTAAGTCTGAATAATAACAATGGTAAACTAAAAGCGGGAATGTTTGCCACCGTATCATTTGGTGTTACCGAAGGAAATACTATCAGTGTTTTCAAGAACTCATTAGTAACTATTCAGGCGAAGAATTATGTTTTTGTAAAAACAAACAACACCACTTTTGAGCGTAAAGAAGTAAACGTTGGAAACCAAATGAATGATCGCATCATTATTTATACCGGATTAAAAGGTGGTGAGAATGTGGCAGTAAAAGGAGTAATGCAATTAAAAGGATTGAGTTTCGGATATTAAAACAAAACACCATGTTACAGGCGCAAATTTTTATTGATAAGGATGAAATGTACAAAGACACACAGCTTTATACTTTCATCATGGAGTTTTTAATTCGCAATGACATTAATGGTGCAACCGCCATTAATGGCTTCATGGGGTTTGGTGCAAACCAAAAAATGAAAACACCAAATCGCTTGTTTTCTTTTGATGAACAACCAATGGTAATCATTTTCATTGATGAAGAAGAAAAAGTGAGACGTGTGGCAAAAGAGCTAAGTAAATTAGTTACAAATGGAATTGTAGTAACCCAAAAAGTTGAAGTTCATTAATGATCAAGAACCTTCTCATATTTTCATTAAAGAACCGTTGGGCGGTAATTGCCATCAGTCTTGTATTAATGGCTGTTGGTTATTGGTGCTTTACTCAATTAAAGATAGAAGCGTATCCGGATATTGCTGATACCAATGTTATAGTTGTTGCACAATATGAAGGAAGGGCAGCAGAGGAAGTTGAACAGCAAGTTACAGTACCAATTGAAAGAGCCTTACAAAGCACGCCAAATGTTTTAGATAGAAGAAGCCGTACAATTTTTGGTTTATCGGTAGTTCAGTTAACTTTTAAAGATGGTACAGATGATTATTTTGCACGTCAGCAAGTAATTGAAAGGTTATCCAGCGCAGAGTTGCCCGATGGTGTTGCACCTGAATTAGCACCAATGAGTACCGCTGTTGGAGAAATTTTCAGGTATGTAGTTGAAGCCCCTCCATCATTAAGCAAAACACAATTAAGAGATTTACAGGATTGGGTAATAAAGCCTGCCTTGCTTCAAGTACCCGGCATTGCCGATGTAACAACTTTTGGTGGGCCACTCAAACAATTCCATATCCTAACATCGCCTGACAAACTTCGCAAGTATAATCTCACCCTGCAAAGTGTAATTGATGCTGTTAATGCAAATAATCAAAACACAGGTGGTAATATTATCTCAAGAGGCGGGCAAGGCTTTGCGGTGAGAGGATTAGGAGCAATTAAAACAGAGCAAGATATACAAAACATTGTATTGAAATCAGAAAATGGCGTGCCAGTTTTTGTAAGAGATGTGGCAACCGTTGAGATCACACCACCGCCACCAAGCGGAGTATTGGGCTACTTGGTTACAAATGACAGTATTGATGTGAATAGCGGAGTTGAAGGGATTGTATTGTTAAGAAGATACGAAAATCCAAGTGAGGTATTGAAGTTGCTGAAAGAAAAAATGGAAGAACTAAAGGAGAGCGAATTACCTGATGGAGTGACTATCCGTCCCCTTTACGATAGAAGCTTTTTAATTGATCATTCATTAGAAACCGTTGCACATACTTTATTTGAAGGTATTTCAATTGTAATTATACTGTTGATTTTCTTTTTAGGAAGTTTCAGAAGTGCGCTTGTTGTGGCATTAACCATTCCGTTTTCGTTATTGTTTGCATTCATTTTAATGCGCCTTGTACACATTCCTGCTAACCTTTTATCATTAGGGGCAATTGACTTTGGAATTATTGTGGATGGTGCGTGCGTGATGGCTGAACACTTGATAAGAAAATATCGTACTGCAAGTGTTGAAGAGAAACAACAGGGAATTGTAAAAATTACAGTGTTGGCAGCGCAGGAAGTTGGTCGGGAAATTTTCTTTTCTGTAACCATTATCATTTTGGCGTATATGCCAATTCTATTAATGACAAGGGTTGAGGGTAAACTCTTCTCTCCAATGGCATTAACATTAGCATTTGCGGTTATAGGATCAATGCTGGCCGCTTTGACATTCATCCCTGTTTTAATTTCGTTTACTTATAGGAAAGCAGTAGCTAATGTGGATATTCCGATTAAAGAACACAAAAACTTTGTGCTTGACTTGTTTGATAAAGTTTATTCAGTCATACTAAAGAAAATCTTAAAGAAATACAAACGAAGTGTATTAATCGGTTTTAGTATCGTTACCATCTTAATTCTTTTCGGATTAAAATTAGGTTCGGAATTTTTACCTGCTTTGGATGAAGGTTCTATTTTCTTACGTGGTAATTTTCCGGCAGGCATCACTATTCAGGAAAATGCTTCTTATGCACCCAAAATCAGAAGGATAATTGCCAAGTATCCGCAGATTGCTTTTGTAATTACGCAAACAGGACGTAATGATGACGGAACCGATCCATTCCCTGCCAACAGAAATGAGATTTTAATCGGTTTAAAGGAGTATAAACTTTGGAGTGATACCATTACAAAGAAAGAACTTGTTTACCGCATTAAAACAGAATTACAAAATGAATTACCATCGGTTACTTTCTCTTCAGGTCAACCAATTATTGATCAGGTAATGGAAATTGTGACAGGTAGTGCTGCCGATCTTGCTATTTCAATTGTTGGTGATGATTTAGACATGATGCGTCAGAAGGCCGATAGCATTGTTGCGATTGTAAAACAAACTCAAGGTGCTGAAAACGTAAACATTGAGCAAGAAGGCCCACAAGAACAATTAGCTATCAACATCAACCGTGAAGCAGCTGCACGATTTGGAATAAACGTAGCTGATATTCAAAACATGATTGAGGCAGCCATTGGTGGTAAAGCCATATCTACTTTGTATGACGGAACAAAGCGTTATGATATAGTGGTTCGTTTTTTACCTGAGTACAGGAACTCTATTGATGCCATAAAGAATATGCAAGTTCCTGCTTCAAACGGAGCATTAATTCCAATGAGTCAGTTGGCAAACATTCACTTTGTAGAAGGACAAACCAACATTTACCGTTATGGCAGCAAACGAATGGTTACTGTTAGAACAAACATTCGTGGAAGGGATCAAGGCGGATTTGTGAAAGAATTACAGGAAAAAATTGATGGTAAAATTCACGTTCCAAAGGGTTATGAGATTATTTATGGCGGACAATACGAGAACCTTGAACGTGCCGGAAAGCAATTGGCATTTACCATTCCATTAACTATCATTTTGGTATTTGTATTCTTATTTATACTGTTTAAAAATTTCACTCATACAATGGTAACTATGAGTTGTATTTTGTTTGCGCTTGGAGGAGGAATTGTTGCCTTGCTAATGAGAGGCTATTACTTTAATGTTTCGGCAGGTGTTGGCTTTGTGAGTATTTTTGGTATTTCAGTTATGGCAGGTGTGTTGTTAGTTTCAGGAATAAATAGGGTTCGTGAATCTAATCGAGGAGAATTGTTAGAAGATGTTTATTCTGCTTCCAAAGAACAATTAAGAGCATTACTTTCTATTTTAGTTGTAGCGATTATTGGATTAGTTCCGGCAGCAATTTCTTCAGGTATAGGTTCCGATGTTCAAAGACCGCTGGCAACAGTAATTATTGGAGGATTAACCAGTACACTGATATTTGCCCCAATTTTTATACCACCACTTTATTTGTGGTTAGAGAAAAGGAAAGGCAAGTGAGTAAAATAATCTATTATGAAAGTTAAACAATTCATCTATCTTTTACTGATTGTAAGTTTAGCTTCATGTATTTCTAAGAAAAATACATTTTATACCAAAGATTACTTTCCATTATCATCTGGTGATACTTTGATTTACCAAGGCTCCTATAATGATAAAAAAGAAATTGACACATTAATTATTAGTCCTGTTACGATTCAAAATCGTAATTGTTTTATCCACCTCCAGCCACAAAACATTAGTGGATCAAAAATACTATTAGTGCAAAATCATTTCGGGCCAGGGTTGTATCGCTATGACTGGAAAGGAAATTTATATTCTTCATTTGTGTTAACCAAGTTTGGTTTAGACACAATAAGGAAAAAAGATTTTTTCATATTCCTGCCAAAAAAAATAAGTGTTGGTTACAGGAACACCATAATAAATCCTGAAAAAACAAAGCAGACAACTTTAATAGTAGATGGTATAGAAGATTTAGTCGTTAATTCAATATTGCTAAAGAATTGCATAAAGATTCGTTTAGAAGAATTTTGGCCTAAACACGGAAATAAGTTAACTGCTTTTGTTTGGCTTCAAAAAAACGAAGGTGTTGTAAAATGGATTAGGACAACAAACAGGGTTGAAGAGTTATTGTACAGATCGAAATAAACAGATTGTCAATCACAATTTATTAGCTATTTAAGGCAATTGAACCCATAATAACACATTTGGTGGACAAAGCTTAACCAAACCAAGACACTATTCTTCCCACTCCATCTACCTTCGTTTCCGATGATGATGGTGAATTCAATAAAGTTTTTAATCCCCGCTGTGGTGGCGGATATTGCGCCCGTTGATGACACATAGAGATTCCCTAATGTGTATGGCATAAATATTTCAAACGTGCAAGTTTATTCCCTTGATTTTTTCCCCTCAAAAAAAGAAAGCCGGAATCGCTACCACGTTCCTAAAAGTGTACGTAATTTTTCAATAATAACAAAAATGGAGAAGGTTGGAAACGCCTGCGATGACGAGGCGAGAGAGCATGATATAACGGTTGAAGAAGTTTTAGCTACAGAGGAATTTAAAATCCTCAGCGAAGAACAAGCGAAGGAAGTTGTTGATTTTGTTAGAACAGTAAGTACGGTTTTTTATTCCCTCTATAAAAAGCAATACGAACCTGAAATTGTGATTGAAGACAATGAAACAAATAACAATTATGAACCAATAAAAAATGCAGCATGAAAGAATTAGTTTTATTCGATCAGTTTGCAAAGGGTAAATCGCAACACCTTAAGCGAACAAACAATTGTGTTATTTACACAAGGGTATCAAGTAAAGAACAAGAACTGGGTTACAGTTTAGAGACGCAACGAAAGGCGTGTGAAGAATACGCCAAGAAGCATCAATATTCTGTGATGGGAGTTTTTGGCGGAACTTATGAAAGTGCAAAAACGGATGAACGTAAAGAGTTTAACCGGATGCTTTCATTCGTAAAAAAGAGTAGAGAGAAAATCTCCTACATTATTGTTTATAGCGTTGACCGATTTTCTCGATCAGGTGCGAACGCAATTTACATTAAGGATCAACTTCGGGAACAAGGAATTTATCTTGTTGCTGTTACGCAACCCGGAGATGCTTCAACATCGAGTGGAGACTTTCAACAAAACATTCAAATTATTTTTTCGCAGTATGATAATCAGTTGCGAAGAGAAAAATGTATGGCAGGAGTTCGTGAAGCTTTAATGAAAGGAGAGTGGTGCCATAAAGCACCCTACGGATACGATGAAATTAAAGAGAACGGTAAACGTAAAATTGTACTGAATGAAAAAGGTAAACTTTTACAAAGGGCATTTCATTGGAAAGCAAATGAACGAATAACGCATACAGAAATTTCTGAACGATTAGCTGCACTCGGATTAAAACTTGACGAGAAGCGATTATCGGGATATTTCAGAAACCCTTTTTATTGTGGGCTTATGGCGCATTCAGCTTTGAAAGGACAATTGGTGGAAGGCAATCAGGAGAAAATGGTTTCAAAAGAAGTGTTCCTGAAAGTGAATGAAATTTTAAGCGAGAATAAGCACGGTTATTCATGCCACGAGGAATCGGAGCATATTCCATTAAAGCGATTCTTGCGGTGCGATCATTGCGGCTCCTTTATGAGGGGGTACGTGGTAAAAGCCAAAAACCTGCCCTATTACAAGTGCAACACCAAGGGGTGCGGTAATAACAAAAGTGCAAGGGAAATCCATACCTTTTTCGAGA
Source organism: uncultured Flavobacteriaceae bacterium (assembly GCA_964387075.1). Classification (GTDB taxonomy): domain Bacteria; phylum Bacteroidota; class Bacteroidia; order B-17B0; family Aurantibacillaceae; genus PALSA-968. The sequence continues at coordinate 192,412 of CAYLVB010000001.1, read as the reverse complement.
AGGTATTAGCTTCCTTTAGCTTGGTTGGAAATGACGCAATTAGGGGCTTTGTGGCGAAGCAAATCATGGCAAACTACAACAAGGAGCATAAAGAAAAAGATCAGTCAAAGGAGGGCTTAAAACGCCAAATTGTGGAGATTGAAAAGAAGCTCGAAAGGTTGGAGGAAAGGCTAATAAATGAGGAATTAACCCTTGAAATTTTCAATAAGTTCACGGAGAAATTAAAGCAGGAAAGATTGGATTTGGAGAAGAACCTTGTAAAAACTCAAAAGAGGGTGTCGAACCTTGAAAATTGCGTAAATATTATAATGGATTTTGCCGCTAACCTCCCGAAAGCTTGGGGTTTGATGGCTTATAAGGACAAACAATTGCTTCAATTTTTACTCTTTCCTGAAGGAATCCGCTACAGCAAAAAAATTAACCAGTGTCGAACCACAAAAGTAAATTCGGTATTCACGTACATCGCCCATTTGGTGCGGGATATGGCGGAAATTAAAAAGGGGGATACCAAACTTTTGTTTGATATCCCCCACTTGGTGGACCCGGAGAGAATCGAACTCTCGTCCAAACAAGGAATTGACATACTTTCTACAAGTTTAGATAGCACTTGATTGTCGGCTTAAACCAGGCGTGTTATCAAACCAAGTTTAAGCGTAGATGCTGATATTGTACGCGCTAACATCATCACGCGCACAACTTGCCGTTTTATTATGCAAAGATCCCGTCGCTGGGCAAAAACGCTACGGGGTTTGCAAAGGCTGAATAAGCTGAGCTTATTAAGCAGCCAAGGCGTAGTTAGACTCGCCAATTAAAGGTTTGAGAGTTGATTTTAAGGTGCCATATTCACAACGCACCACCTGCTTACATGCCAACCGCGCCTGTTGTCAAAACCGGTCGGGCCCAAATTGAGTCAAAAGTTTAAAGTCAGAAGTAAAAGACTTTGAAACTTAGGATCGCTCAAAGAACTCCTGCAAAGATACTGAATTAAAAACGTCTTTAGCTCTTAAAAAAACTTAATCCAGCACAAGCTTCCGGGTGATGCTCTTCCCTTTATTGCTCAGTACCACAAAGTAAACACCACTTGCGCGCGCGCCCATGTCTATCCTGGTTTGCATGTTCTCCACCAGTTTGGTGAGTATGCAATTTCCCAGTACGTCATATACGCAAACCTTAGATTGCACGAGGTCATCACTTACCTGCAAATTCACCAGTCCGCGAGAAGGATTGGGGAATACACTCAATTGATTGGTTGCATGCACTACGGTTTCGGCTTGTGTTGTAAAACTCTGGCTCAGGCGTGCCAGGAAACGAGTGTCATTCACGCCATTCATATTCGTATCGGCGGTCAAAGAATCATTTCCTAAAACAAAAAGAGAGTCACTTTCGTTACCGATTATGTACAACCCGCCAGATCCATCTCCGGTGATCCCGTAGGTCCAGGCATAGGTCTGTGCGGTTTTGATAGAGTCCAGTTTTACATTGCCGTAACTATATTGTTTAACGATAATATAACCGGGATGATTACTGGGGCCCGGGGAGAAATCGGCGCCTTCCTGCCCCACGGTGTATAATCCCGAGGCGTTCGTGTACAAGGCTGTGAATTCTCCATCGTTGTGGCTTTCCAGGGTGATTGGCGTGCCCGTTACAGGGTTCAACTCAGTAAGTGTACCAGTTCCACCATAATGCCCGGAGCACCACTTGCCAATGTAAACATCGCCCGAGGCCGAAACCGCCAGGTTGGAGTGGTTGTATCCGTAATAACAGCCCGGCCCGATCACAAAACTTGTCCACATTGTATCCAGGTTCATATTCAGTTTGTATACATATTTTCCGTCAACAGCTCCACTCAACGTATCACCATTCCAATGCATTCCCTGCCTGTCGGTTAGCAAATAGTAAAAGCCGGCCGAGTACAAGATCTCTTTTCCGTAATTACCCTCCGCTTCATGATCGCGGGCGGGAAAAAAATCATACAGCTTGTGGCTTGTGTAATTTCCATTCAGATCAAGTATTACCACAAAAGTGCTTTGCTGTCCGGATCCTATTAGGGTATTATTCACTAAAAGACTATCCGTTGTAGTGCCTGTTATCACAAGGTGTGTTTTGTTGGCGTCGAAACACATGCCTTGTCCGCGTTCATCTTTGCCGCTACCCAGCGTTGTGATCCATTGTATATTTCCGTTCATATCCATTTTACCCGCCAGGCCATCGGCTTTGCCCCGGCTGGTTATCTGTACCCCGTCAACATTAAAGCTTCCGGAAAAAAGCCCGGTGAAATAGAAGGAGGAATTTCCGTCGTAAATGATCTTCTCTACAAAGAACGGGATGCCGTTCCATCTTTTATTAAACAACAATTGTCCTGTATTATGATCGTATTTCTGCAACCACGAACCCGTAGTATCGGCAATGATGTTCGGATAGTAGAATGAGTCGTATTGGTTGGCATTGGTTGGAAAATTGCAACCATATAGATATAAGTTGCTGTCATTATCGCAGAACATGCCTTTGATCTGGGTTGGAGTTTTGAGTTTACGGGCCCAATCCCAGTTAAAACCGGCAAAAGTTTGTAAGGATATGAAGAGTGTTGCGAGAAGTAAAGTAAGTTTTAATTTCATGGTTTGTGTATTAACAATTATTCTACAAAATTACACCTGCACGATGCGTTTCGTCCGGATAATCGCCACGCGAGGTGTTTTGTGGGGTGAAAGAGCCTCAATGAAAAGATGCTGTAAAAGCGTATCTTTACCAAAACTTTTGTATGACCAGATTGAAGATCGGCGTGTTGCGCGAGGAAAAAAACCCTCCGGATATGCGCGTTCCCCTAACACCACTTATTTGCTCGGAACTTGTAAAGCAATATCCCGGGCTTGAAATATATGTGCAACCCAGCCCCATTCGTTGCTACCAGGATGAAGAATACACGTCTTTTGGCGTTCCATTAAAAGACGATATTAGTGATTGTGATGTACTGATGGGCGTAAAAGAAGTGCCTATTGAAAAATTGATCCCTGGTAAAAAATATTTCTTTTTCTCGCACGTTATCAAAAAGCAGCCGCACAACAGAACGCTGATGCAGGCTCTTATCAGGAATAAAGTAGAGATGATCGATTATGAAACGCTTACCGACAAGAACCATAACCGCATCATTGGTTTTGGTCGCTACGCGGGTGTAGTGGGAGCTTACAATGGTATTTTGGGTTATGGTTTAAAATACGATCTTTTCCGCCTGAAGCCGGCGCATAAGTGTCGCGATCGCGCCGAGATGGAAGAAGAATTGAAACGCGTTAAATTGCCCAACATCAAGATCGCGCTTACCGGCGGCGGGCGCGTGGCCAACGGTGCCATTGAAACACTTTCGGCGCTGCGTATCCGCAAGGTTACCGCCGATGAATTTTTAATGACCTCTTTCCGCGAACCCGTGTATTGCCAGCTGAACCCGCGCGACTACGTTGAAAGACCCGGCGATCACAACTTCGACCTGAATGATTTCTTCCAGCACCCGGAGCACTTCGTAAGTACGTTCGCGCCTTTCACCAAAGAGACCGATCTTTATATTTCCGCGCATTACTGGGACCCGCGTTCACCGAAGATGTTCACTACCCGGGACATCAAAGAAAAAGATTTTCACATCAGCGTGATCGCCGATATCACCTGCGATCTGGATGGATCTGTACCAACAACCATTCGCTCCACTACCATCACCGCGCCATTTTACGGGTATAATATGAAGAGTGATAAGGAAGATCTTCCTTTTACAAAAGACACCATTTGTGTAATGGCCGTAGATAATCTTCCTTGCGAATTACCGCGCGACAGCAGTGATGATTTCGGAAAAGATCTTATAGAACGTGTACTTCCTCACTTGCTGGGCGACGACTCAGACAAAGTGATCGAGCGAGCTACTATTTGTAAGGACGGAAAACTCACCAAAGGATTCGACTATCTTTCTGATTACGCTTATTGATGAAATATTTCCTGTTGGTCATATCTTTTTTTCTTTTGACCGGCATTAGTAGTGCGCAGGAAGATACTTTAAAGGTTCGGCGCGGACCCGGACTTTGCGAGGTGCATTTAACGGACGGGGCTTTTTACAAGGGCATCATCGAAAAGCAAAATGATTCGCTGATCTTCCTTCGGGCAAGTTCGGGAGTGCTTGTTCTTATACCTAAGGACCGGGTTGCAGATGTTGTTCCTTCCAAAACTACACTGAAGGATTCCACCCGAAGAACAAAGGGCTCTTCAATTGGTAGGCGCTACTATGTGACCGCCAGCAACGCCACTTTGTTCAAAAGCAAACAGGTCTTCATGAGTTCCTCGTATCTTATATTCTATAATGTAAATTACGCTTTCGATCCCCATTTTTCGCTGGGAATTTCAACTACCGCCATCGGTGTTCCGCTGGGTATCCAGGCTAAAGGAAATTTCGCGATCACACCGCAAATTCATCTCGGCTTTGAAGGCGCCGCGGGTAGCCTGATGTATCTTGGGCCCAAAACGTATGGTATAGGTGGTGTTGGCAAGATCACTTTTGGCAACGAAGTAAAGAATTACACACTTTTTGTGGGATTTGCCGACCTCGAATATTGGATACAGTCCCGAAGAGGCGGGAGGGGACGCCCGTCTATCCCGGGCAATTATTACCTCCGGTTTACAAGTCCTTTTGCAGGGGTGGCCCTGTTGAGCCCCTTGGGACCCAAAACCTGCTTCGCCGGCGAGGCCTTTGCCTTCCCTAATATCTCCATTTATACAGCCTCGGCCGCTATCCGAACGGTTGGTAGGGAAAAACTATCTTTTGTATTTGGTATTCAGGCAATTGGCAATGTAAGTCAGAGTGTGAACAAGGCCTTTGTTTTCCCTTATCTGGGCTTTTCTGCAGGCTTTTAAACCTCAAAAAACTTATTCGTATATTTAGGGCATTAAATTTGGTGTAAGGGGCGTATATGCGCAGGATCATATTCTTATTTCTTGTTACTTTCCTGGCCTTATCAACCGATCTGGTTGAATACGCGTATTTTCAGAAAGACGACACCCAGGCCAAGATCAAGGCCACTTTCCTGTACGGTTTTACCAAGTATTTTGATTGGCCCGGTGGCGAAGGTAATTTCGTGATCACCGTAGTGGGCGAGAACACCGGGCTATTGAACGAATTGAACAAGATCGCGGCCACCAAGTCGGTCGGCGCCCGCAAATTATCCATACAGAACCAGCAGAATGTGAAGGATGTAGGAAAGACCAACATCCTTTTCATCACTCCCGACAAATCTTCGCAGCTCAATGATGCCGTTTCCAAATTCAAAGGAAAAGGCACATTGATCATCACTGAAAAACAAGGGCTTGCCAAGGTAGGTGCCACCATCAATTTCGTGGTGGAAGAGAACAAACAAAAATTTGAACTGAATAAATCCGCGGCCTCCAAGGCAGGACTCACCATTGGGTCGAGTCTCGAGAAACTGGCCGTAAGCGTGTATAACTGATGAGGGCAATAAAACATATAAGCTTTGCATTCCTGCTGTTACTGGCGGGCATGAAGGGCTTTGCCCAATTCAGTAAGCTGGAGAGAGCGCTTGAACAGTACCGCGATAAGCAATTGGATTCAGCCAAAACGAGCATTGACGCCGCGGCGCTTCACGAGGATACGAAGAACGATTACAACGTGTGGATGGTGCGTGGATTCATTTATAAAGATCTTTACAAAACCCGTGAATCCGACAAGGCCACCTCCGCTTACCGCGATCAGTCCATTGAATTCTTCAAACGGGCACTTGCTTTAGACACCAACAGTAAGAACCCTCAGAAAGAGGGTATTCTGAAAGGAATGAAATACATTGCCTCCACCTATCACAACGACATTAACAAGACACTTGATACCACACAGTACCAGGTGTCATTGAACAACGCTGCAAACTTTGTGGCCATCACCAAATATCTTGACCCCGGTTTCAATGATCGTCTTTATAACTACGAAGTATTCCTCACCGTTGGTTCCATGTTCGAAAAAGAATACGAAGTGGCCAACCGCAAGAATACGCTCGACCTTGCGAAAGTGTATCTCTTCAAAGCGCACGACATAGACAGCTCCTCTTTCCTGGTGAACAAGAACCTAGGATTGCTGTATTACAACCAGGCCGTGGAGATCATCAACAAAATGGATGCGGATGTGTCGCTGGAAGAGTTACCGCTTTACCAGGACCGTTCGGTGAAACTTGGCAAACAGGCACTTTCCTACTGCCTCAAAGCGCACGCGCTTAAACCGGACGATAAAGTGGTTGTGGAAGCCCTTGCGGGTATTTACTATCTATTGAACGAGACCGAAAAGCACAATGAGTTCAAAAAGAAACTGGAGGAACTGAACAAGCAGTAATGGGCTTTAAATTTACCATAGGAAGAAAGATTGGGGCCGGCTTCGGTATCGTGCTTTTGTTCGTAGTGCTGGCCTTCATCTATACCAATGTTACGATTGCCGAGAGCAAAAAAAAGACCGACCAGGTAGTTCAGGTTGTAACACCGAGTGTGGCCGCTCTTGAAACCTTTCATCTGAAATTGCAGCGTTCGCAGATCCTCATCACCAAATGGTTTCACGTGCAGAGCCCCGACGACGATCCTTTCAAAAAAGAACTGCGGGAACTGATAAAGGCAAAATACCCGATAACCAAAGCCCAGATCGATAGCCTTTCGGTGAATTGGACCAAGGATGAGAAAGAGAGCATTAAATCGATCTTTGCGCTTACCGACAAATTATTCAGCCACTACCACAACGAGATCATGTCGCAGCTCAATTCTTTTGCGGTATACGACGACGCGGGAACCCTTTTTACCGTGCGCCTTGCGCTTGAAGAGGTAGACGATCAATTGAAAGTGATCTACAAAGAGCTCGACGATCTTATCGACTCGCAAAAGAGGAACGCGCGCGATGTGACCAATGCCATGTTCAAATCGTTCAACCTCCTGATGCAGGTTGTGAAGTGGCTTGGAATTGTATTGGTGATAGGCGGATTGCTTACCGCCATCTTTACCGTGCGAACCATTGTGAAGCCGGTGCGCAAGCTGAAGAACATTTTGCAGGATATGAGTTACGGAGTGCTTCCGAAGGACCGCATTGAATACCGTTCGGATGAGATTGGGGATATGAACGTGGCGCTGAACGGCCTTGTGGAGTCGCTGGAGCAAACCACCGAGTTTGCACGGCAGGTGGGTAGCGGCAACTTCGAATCGTACTATCGCCCTTTGAGCGAACAGGATAATTTAGGGCACGCGCTCCTGAAGATGAGAACCGACCTGGCGGAGAACGAGCGTGTGCTCGAACATAAAGTTATTGAGCGTACCGAGCAGGTGGTGGCTCAGAAAAAAGAGATCGAACAGAAGAACCACGAACTGGAGATCATTTACAAGCACGTTACCGATAGTATCCGCTACGCGAAACGATTGCAGGACGCGATCTTACCGCCCGACGCGGTAGTAAAAAAACACTTACCGAAATCATTTGTGCTCTTTAAACCAAAAGATATCGTTAGCGGCGATTTCTATTGGGTAGATCATCGAAATAATAAATCCTATGTGGCCGCGGTTGATTGTACCGGGCATGGTGTTCCGGGCGCTTTTATGAGCATTGTAGGTTATAACCTGCTGAAGGAGATCCTCAACAACGCCGGAGAGAAGGACCTTCCTCCATCCGTGATCATGGATAAGATGAGCAAAGGCGTAGTGAAGACCCTTCACGCTAAAGCAAGCGGAGAGGATTACTCACAGCAAACCAAGGACGGCATGGACATGAGCATGTGCATCGTGGATTATGAAAAAATGGAGATGCAGTTTGCCGGCGCCTTCAATCCTTTATACCTGGTGCGCGGAAACACGATCACGCAGTACAAAGCCGATAAGTTCCCGATAGGCCTGAGGCCCGACGACGAAATAAAGACCTATACCAATAATGTGATCCAGTTGCAGCGCGGCGATACGTTCTATATTTTCTCGGATGGATACGCTGACCAGTTTGGCGGACCGAAAGGAAAAAAATTCATGGCCGGTAATTTCCGTGAATTGCTGTTAAAAACCAGCAAAGAGCCTATTGAAAGACAAAAAGCTTTGCTCGATAAGACCATTGAAGAATGGAGAGGAGAGCTGGAACAAGTGGATGACGTGCTTGTGATCGGGGTGCAGATATGACCATTCGTTAGTCGCAGTTGGCCATTGGTATAAATTCATGTTTCTTTTCATGCAAAGACCTTATATTTACTGAAAGCTATCTCATGAGAAAACTTCTTTTTTATTCCTTCTTTTTCCTTTCTACGCTTTTTTTTGCGCAGGTTGAGAAATATCATCGCGTGAAGATCATGACCGGCAAGGATGGGTTGATGAAACTGGCGCAGCACGGAGTTATCGTAGATCATGGCGAGGTAAAAAGGAGCGATTGGTATATTTCCGAGTTCTCGGATACAGAATTGGGGTTGATCCGGGCAAGCGGCTTGCCTTACGAGGTTTTGATCACGGATATGGCAAAGTATTACTTCGAACGCAATAGGAACGCTCAAAAAACAACGCAGGCCACAGGAAGCTGTAATGGTTGCGGAACGTATAGCACGCCGGCAAACTTTACGCTCGGCACAATGGGTGGTTTCTATAAGTACAACGAACTGTTGGTGGTATTAGACAGTATGGCCGCTAAATTCCCTAACCTTATAACGGTAAGACAGCAAATTGATACCGGCCGCACCTACGAGAACAGGCCCTTGTATTTCGTAAAGATCTCGGATAACCCCGGAGTTGCTGAAAGTGAACCTCAAATTCTTTATACATCGCTGCACCACGCGCGCGAACCGGAATCATTGACGCAATTGATCTTTTATATGTGGTACCTGCTGGAGAATTACGGGATCGATCCCGAGATCACGTACCTGGTGAACAACCTCGAAATGTATTTTGTTCCCTGCGTGAACCCGGATGGATATATCTATAACCAAACCACCAACCCCGGCGGTGGAGGTATGTGGCGCAAGAACCGGTTTAACAACGGCGACGGCACCTTCGGCGTTGACCTTAATCGGAATTACGGATACAACTGGGGCTACGATAACTTTGGATCATCACCTAATACCAACAGCGACACCTATAGGGGCACGGCCGCTTTCTCTGAACGCGAAACAAAAATGATCATGCGTTTTTGTAACGCGCATACGTTCCTGCTGGCCCTTAACAATCATACTTACGGAAATGTGCTGGTGCAGCCTTTCGGTTATTCGGCAACGGCCTATACGCCCGATTCGCTTACTTTCATTGACTACGGAATGCGCTTGACCTACTGCGATGGTTTTACCTACGGCTCGGCCATGCAAACGGTTGGGTATAATGCCAACGGCGTAAGTGATGACTGGATGTACGGCGAGCAAAGCAGTAAACCCAAGATCTTTTCCATGACACCCGAAGCGGGAACAACCGATGATGGCTTTTGGCCTGTGCAAAGCAATATCACGCCCATAGCCAGGAACACCATGAGCCAGAATATCACACTGGCCAGGCTGGCAAGTGTTTACGCAGAGGTGAGCGACCAAGGTGGCCCTTTCATTCAGCAAAGCGGGTACATCAGGTATAATATTAAGCGTTTGGGACTTCAGCCCGGAACATTCACGGTTTCCGTAACACCCATCGGCGCCAATTTTTCGGCGGTAGGAGTTTCAAATGTACACGCAGGACTTTCTGTGCTGCAGGCAAAGGACGATTCCATCAGTTATTCGCTGGTTGGAGGCATCACACCCGGTACGCTCATTAAATTTGTCTTGCGTTTAGATAATGGCGGGTATATCCTGCGCGACACCATTACCAGGACCTACGGTTATCCCACAACTATTTTCACTGACAACTGCAGTGCGACAGTGCAGTGGACAGGAACATCCTGGGGAACAAGCGCGATCTACGCGGTGTCTCCCACAAAAAGTATGACCGATAGTCCGGGTGGCGATTATGGATCGAACTGGAACAGAACATTCACCACCGTTTCAAACATCAATCTTACCACGGCTGTGGCGGCATACCTGGAGTATTACGCGCGGTGGGAACTGGAAAAGAATTGGGACTTCGTGCAGATCGAAGCGAGTACGAATGGTGTTAATTTCACGCCACTGTGCGCCAAGTATACGCACCCGGGCAATTCAGCGCAGGACAGCGCGCAGCCTTTGTACGATGGGTTCCAGCGGTATTGGGTAAAAGAGCGTATCGATCTTTCAGCTTATTTAGGACAGAACATCAAATTGCGTTTCACCCTAGTTTCTGATGGAGGTGTTGAGTACGATGGTTTTTATTTTGACGATATCCAGGTGAAAGTATTGTATCCGAACTCAACCGGAATTCCATCCGCGCAAAACGAAGCGTTCTTTAATTTGTATCCCAATCCCAATAACGGGAAGTTCATGGTTCAAATAAAAGAAAGCGAAGAGCCGCTTGCGATCCTCATCACCGATCTGTTAGGAAGAAAAGTTTTCTCAGAAGAAAAGAAAGCCGGCGCGAGGGAATTTGAGATGAACGCCGGAGCTCTTCCTTCGGGAACGTATCTTCTAAAACTGCAGTCCGGAAGCCGTTCTTATTTCCGGAAACTCATTGTAGAAAACTGATCTGCGGAGTAATTCCGGAATGTGTCGGCGAACGAACTAGGTGTTTTAACCTAGTCTGATCTCCCGTTTTACCAGTTATCGAGAAAATACCTCCACTTACCAATTGAACTCCCTATTTTGGCTATTCTGCTGCAACTTTTCGCGTTTCCATACGTCTAATATGTAAGAGAGCCTTACAAATACAACTCTCTGTAAAAATACAAGTCATGGAAACACTATCTATTCAAATCCTCAAAACAATGGGCCGCTGGTCTGTTGTACTTCTCCTTCTCTGCAGCAACGCTGCCAACGCGCAGGAAAGTTTTACTACGCACGGAACTGATTCGATCTGGCACAACGCACTGTTCATTTTCAGTATCTGTTTCTTCATTGGTGGGTTCATCTTTTTATTGATGATGAAAGCCCGCGAGGACCACAAAGCCAAAGTTCGCGGCCGCTACTTAAGGCACCGCCACCACTATAAGCACTAAAGGAATTCTGTAACACTCCTCCCGTCCCGAAATTTCGCGACGGGAGGTGCGCCGGGGCGCTTGCACGTTTGTGTTTTGTGTTTATCTTAGCACATGACTTACCAAGACCTGCAAAACCACATGCGCCGGGTGGCCGATGTCATTTATTCGGCGGCCGTTCTTTCCTGGGACCAGGAAACCTATCTCCCGCCGGCAGCGGCAACATTCCGCGCTTCGCAATTATCCACCCTCATGGGTATCTCGCACCAGCTTTTTACGGGTGAGGATACAAACAAGATCCTAAGCGCGCTGGAAGGCAGTAAAGCCTTGAACGATCTTGAAAAAAAGAATGTAGAGCTTATACGCGAAGAATACAATAAACAAAAGAAATATTCCACCGCTTTTGTTGAGGAGATGAGTCACGCCGTTTCGGCGGCCTTCAACGCCTGGCAGCAGGCAAAAAAAGAAAGCAATTTCAAGATCTTCGCGCCTTATCTCGAAAAACTCATTGTTTTCAAGAAAAAAGAAGCGGAGCTTTTGGGCTATGAAGGGCATCCTTACAACGCTTTACTGGACCTTCACGAGAAAAAGGCCACGGTGGCCGAACTGGATGTGCTTTTTGCCGATGTAAGAAAGCAACTGGTTCCTTTCGTGAAAAAGATCCGGGCCGCGAAGCAAGTCGACAATGCATTCTTCTTCCGCCACTACGATCACGACAAACAATGGGATTTCGGCCTGGGGCTCCTGCAGCAAATGGGATTTGATTTCAAACGCGGACGGCAGGACATCTCTTCGCATCCGTTCACCACTACATTAAGCCAGGATGATGTGCGTGTAACAACGCGTATCAACGAGAATGACTTCAGCGAAATGATCTGGAGTTGCATCCATGAGGGTGGCCACGCTTTATATGAACAGGGACTTTCGTCAGAACAATACGGCATGCCGCTGGGTGAAGCCATCTCGCTGGGAATTCATGAATCGCAGTCGCGCCTTTGGGAGAATAATGTGGGAAGGAGTTTGGCTTACTGGAAGGGTAATTTCAAGCACGCGCTGCAGTATTTTCCGGAAGAACTGAAAGATGTTACACCGGAAGCTTTCTTTAAAGGGATGAACCGCGTGGAGCCTTCTTTGATACGTACCAATTCGGATGAGCTTACGTATCACTTCCATGTGATGATACGCTACGAGATAGAGAAAGCCATTTTTGAAGATAAATTGAAGGTAGACGAACTGCCTGCTTACTGGAACGCGAAGTATAAGGAGTATTTGGGTATTGAAGTTCCAAACGATGCGCAGGGCGTTTTGCAGGATGTGCATTGGAGTCACGGCTCTTTTGGTTATTTCCCTACGTACTCGCTGGGAAGTTTTTACGCGGCCCAGTTCTTTGAACAGGCAAAGAAGGAGATCAAAGGGCTGGAGGCGCAAATTGAGGCTGGCAATATGAGCGAGTTGCTGGCCTGGCTGCGAAAGAAAGTGCATGTACACGGCAAGTATTTTACAGCGCAGGAACTGTGTGAACAAATAACGGGTGAGAAGCTGAATTTCAACCACTTTATGAGCTACGCCCAAAATAAATTTGGCACAATCTATGATTTCAGTTAATCTTGTATCCCGAAGGGATTCCTTCGTAAAAACAATTTTGTTATGAAAAAATTAGCCCTTGCCATGAGCCTTTTATCATTGGTATTCCTGGGAGCCTGCTTCCCTAAAAAGACCGCGAAGACAGATGCTTCTTCAAGCTCTTCTTCCGCTTCGCGAAACAGCTACCGGCTTATGCTCACTTTTATCAGTAAAGGTTCGGGAATTGATAACGCTGCCTACTCGAAGGTTGAATCTTATGTGAACAGCCATCCTAAAAAACCGGCCTTCAATGTTGTTGAGAACGGAAAAGAAGGCGAGAAGAAAATGTATTTTGGTTTGAACGAGCTTACCGAAGATGAGCGTTACGCTTTTGTGAACGAGGTGAACAAGCTTGTTACCGGAGAACAAATGGTGAAGGTAGATTCCAAACTACCAGTACGTAAGAAATCGGCCAGCCTCACCGCTACCGGCGGAGGCGACACCCCGGTCATTAACCCGGATACAAAGTATCGTTTGATCATTAGTTTTATCAGTAAAGGCGCAGGGATAGACCAGGCGGCCAACGATAAGATCAAGGCCTATATCGAAAAACATCCTAAAAAACCCGCTTACAGCGTAAGTCCCTGGGGCAGAGAAGGAGAGACGGATTATTTATTAACTCTTAAAGAGCTTAGTATAGCTGAACAAACAGTTTTTGTAGAGGAGGTTAAAAAGCTGGTTTCCAATGCAGATATGGTGTTTTTTAAGGAGAATGAAGGATATGTTAAAAAAGGAAGGTAATTGTTGATTAATATCGTCGAAAACAGTCCGCCTCGGCGGACTGTTTTTTTTATATTTGCCCCCTTATAAAATTGCAAGAAATGAAGGAAGTTGGAACCAAACCTACAAACCAGGACCTTAGCTCAATTGGATTAGGGAATGTAGCTACCGCTTATTGGAATCTTAGTCCCCAGGAACTTATAAAAGACACCCTCGACCGTAAACAGGGCGTTTTAACCGATACAGGCGCCCTCGCCATTGATACCGGTGAATTCACCGGTCGCTCGCCCAAAGACAAATTCGTTGTGGTTGATGGTAATACCAAGGACAGTGTTTGGTGGGGGGATGTGAACAACCGTTTTGAGTCCGATAAATTCGATGCCCTGCACGCTAAAATGAACGCTTACCTGGCCGGCAGGGAAGTTTTTGTGCGCGATGCTTATGCCTGCGCCGATCCTTCTTTCCGCATCAATATCCGTGTGGTAAATGAGTATTCCTGGAGCAATCTTTTCGCTTATAACTTATTCCTTCGCCCGAAGCAGGAAGAACTGGCCAACTTCAAGCACGAGTGGCTTATTTTGAACGTACCCAGCTTCAAAGCCGACGCTAAAACCGACGGCACCCGCCAGCATAACTTCGCCATCATCAATTTCACCAAGAAGGTGATCCTGATCGGCGGAACCGGCTATACGGGCGAGATCAAAAAATCGATCTTCACTGTACTTAATTACATCCTTCCGCACGAGAAGAAAGTGCTTTCGATGCACTGCTCGGCAAACATTGGTAAAGCCAATGATACTGCCATTTTCTTTGGTCTGTCGGGAACGGGAAAAACAACGTTAAGCGCTGATCCTAACCGCAAGCTCATCGGCGACGATGAGCATGGCTGGAGCGATAACTCGGTATTCAATTTCGAAGGAGGATGCTACGCGAAATGCGTAGACCTTACCGCCGAAAAAGAGCCGCAGATCTTCAACGCTATCAAATCCGGTTCGCTTTTAGAGAACATCAATTTCTTTGAAGGAACAAAGACGGTTGATTACAGCAATATCAAGAAAACCGAGAACACGCGCGTAAGCTATCCTTCTAATTTCATTGAGAACGCGGTTGACCCGGCGATTGGAGATATTCCAAAGAACATCTTCTTCCTTACCTGCGACGCTTACGGAATTCTGCCTCCCATTTCTAAGTTAACTACCGAGCAGGCCATGTACCATTTCATTTCGGGTTATACGGCTAAAGTAGCGGGAACCGAGATGGGCATTACAGAACCTACACTTACTTTCTCGGCTTGTTTTGGTAAGGCATTTTTGCCCCTGCACCCCGCGAAATATGCAACACTTTTAGGAGAGAAATTAAAGAAACATAAAGTGAACGTATGGCTGCTCAACACCGGTTGGGTAGGAGGTAAGTACGGCGTGGGAAGCCGCATCAAGCTTTCTTACACCCGCGCCCTCATAGCCGCCGCTTTGACCGGGGAACTGGACAAAGTAGAGTACGGAACAACGCCGTTCTTTAAGCTTAATTTTCCAAAATCCTGTCCGGGTGTGCCCGCCGAGATCCTCGAGCCACGCAATGCCTGGGCCGATAAAGCCGATTTCGAGAAAACAGCCCAAAACCTGGCCTCTTCTTTTATCAAGAACTTCGAACAGTACGCGAGCGGCACCAGCGCGGACATCCTGGCCGCGGCCCCAAAAGCTGCCGTAACTGTATAAAATACCTCAAAATCACTCAAAAAGGCCCTAAAACGGGCCTTTTTGCTTGTATTTGGCTGTTCCTCCCTGTCACGTGCAAGGGGGCCGGGGAGTGGGCTACAGAAGCTCAGGTTATGCGCCGAAAAACCTCTGAAAATAAGAGGTAATTTTTTTGTTCTCACTAGAAAAGTATTATCTTTGCACCCCCTAATGGGAATTTAAAACATTTATACAGTGGACGCTATTAGTTACAAAACCAAATTTACCAGTGCGGCAAAAGCCGAAAAGAAGTGGTATTTAATTGACGCCGAGAACCAGGTTGTTGGCCGTTTAGCCTCTCAAGTGGCTATGATCCTGCGTGGTAAACACAAAACCTCGTACACACCGCACGACGATGCAGGTGACAACGTGATCATCATCAACGCCGAGAAAGTGCGTTTTACCGGTAATAAGACCGAAGACAAAGAATACAAACGTTATACAGGTTATCCCGGTGGTCAGCGTATCGCTACCCCAAAAACCCTGTTAAAAAATAAGCCAACAGAGATCCTGAGCCACGCCATTCATGGTATGTTGCCAAAAGGCCGCCTGGGTCGTACGCTTAACACCAACGTATTCATCTACGCGGGCACCGAGCACAAGCACGAAGCGCAGAAACCCGAGTTGCTGGACATCAAAAAAATCAAAGGTTAATCTAGAGCATGGAAACATTAAACAAATCAGGAAGAAGGAAAACATCAGTGGCCCGCGTTTACCTTTCAAAAGGTAAAGGTACTATCACCGTAAATGGCCGCGATTTCAAAGAATATTTCGCTACAGGTATACTTCAGTATTGCGTTGAGCAATCCTTGAACCTCGCTAACGTGCGTAACGAATACGACGTGAACGTGAACGTAAAGGGTGGCGGAACCAACGGACAGGCGCAAGCTATCCGCCTCGCTATTGCAAAAGCCCTGGTAGAGACCAACAACGACCTGCGTGCTACTTTTAAACCCGAGAAATTGCTTACCCGCGATAACCGTATGGTTGAGCGTAAGAAATTCGGTCGCTCTAAAGCCCGTCGTCGTTTCCAATTCAGCAAACGTTAATCTTTTATATAAAAAACATGTCAAGAACCTCGTTCAACGAATTATTAGAAGTAGGCGCCCATTTCGGCCACATGCGCAGCAAATGGAACCCTGCAATGGCACCTTACATTTTTGCCGAAAAGAACGGCATTCACATCATCGACCTCAACAAAACAGTTGTGAAGATCGAGGAGAGCGCCAACGCGCTGAAGCAAATTGCACGTTCGGGTAAGAAGATCCTTTTCGTGGCTACCAAAAAACAAGCGAAAGAGATCGTTGCCGAAAAAGTAAAGAACATTGGCATGCCTTACGTAACCGAGCGATGGCCCGGTGGTATGCTTACCAACTTCGCTACCATCCGCAAGACCATCCGCAAGATGGCCCAGATCGATAAAATGACCAAGGATGGTACTTTTACCAACGTATCTAAAAAAGAACGTTTGAACATTAGCCGCGAGCGCGCTAAATTAGAGATCCAGTTCGGTTCTATCGCTGATCTTAGCCGTCTTCCTGCCGCTATCTTCTTAGTAGACGTTTCTAAAGAACACATCGCGGTTGCCGAAGCAAAACGTTTGAACATACCCACATTCGCTATCGTTGATACCAACTCAAATCCAAATGTTGTTGACTATCCAATTCCCGCTAACGACGACGCAAGTACTTCTATCAATTACATCATTGATGTTATCTGCAAAGCCGTTGCTGAAGGATTATCAGACCGTAAGATGGATAAAGAAGCTGCCGCTGAAGAAGAGAGCACAAAAGACTCTCACGGTGAAGCGGAAGAGCTGGCACTGAGCTCAGTGAAAGTGAAAGACAGCTTGCTGAAAGAAGAGGAAAGCAAAGGACCGGCTAAAAAGCCAAGCGGACCAAGAAAGCGCACGACAATAAAAAAATAATCATTGAGTCACGCCCCGCTTCAGCGGGGTGTTCTCTTACAAATAAGTTCAACAAATAAAAATTCAAAAATTGGAAAAAATGGCAATTACCGCTGCAGATGTGAACAAACTGCGTCAACAAACCGGCTCAGGAATGATGGATTGTAAAAAAGCTTTAGAAGAGGCTAACGGCGACTTCGAAGCCGCTGTAGATATCTTACGTAAAAAAGGACAAAAAGTAGCCGCTAACCGTGCTGATCGCGACGCGAAAGAAGGTTTAGTGATAGCGAAAGTAAGCGCCGACGGAAAACGCGGCACGCTTGTGGTTGTGAACTCGGAAACTGACTTCGTTGCCAAGAACGAAGACTTCGGCGCTTTTGCAAACACAGTTTCCCAGATCTCTATTGATAAGAAACCGGCTACCATCGAAGATTTTAAAACCTTGCCTTATAACAACGACATTACCGTGGGTGATAAATTCATTGAACAGATCGGTAAAATAGGCGAGAAGATCGAATTATCTAACTACCAGGCCATCGAAGCCGCTAAGGTGATAGCTTATAACCACCCGGGCAATAAGATCGCCTGTATCGTTGGATTTAACAAGGAGGTGAATGATGAAGTGGCTAAGAACGTAGCTATGCAGGTTGCCGCTATGGCGCCCGTATCAGTTGATAAAGATGATGTAGATCCTAAAACTTTAGAGCGTGAGTTGGATATTGCCCGCGAGCAGATCCGCGCCGAAGGCAAGCCTGAAGATATGATCGAGAAAATTGCTCAGGGTAAAGTAAACAAGTTCTACAAAGAATCTACCTTATTGAACCAGGAGTTCATTAAAGACAGCAAAATGGATGTGCGCAAATACCTGCAAAGCATCGAAAAAGACCTTACTGTAACTGCGTTCAAGCGCAGCCAGCTGGGTTAATTCTATAATTCTAAAATTAAAAGCCCTGCTTCAAAAAAGCGGGGCTTTTTTTTGACTTGTTTCAAGCTTGTTAGTTGTAATTTATGGTGAGCGTTGAAGCGGCTAAAAGACTGGATGTGATCGTAAATACCCTGAAAGAAAATAAAAATTATAAACTGGAGGTCTATTCGCACACTGATTCAAAAGGGAACGACGCCGCCAATCAAACGCTTTCTGAAAAAAACGTGCTGCGGCTGTTGTGGAATACCTGGCAGCAAAAGGAATCGAGAAGTCGCGATTGCTGGGCAAAGGAATGGGTGAAGCCAAGCTCGCTAACCGTTGTTTGAACGACGTAGCTTGCTCTGAGAAGGAACACGAACTCAACCGCAGAACTGAGTTTAAGTTCATTAAGTAAGTTTCGCGTAAACACCTTATTTTTTCTCTTCCGGAGTAGAAGCTACTTCCACAGAATCACACTTCTCTACCTTTTCAAAGATCTGGACACCATTGATGCTGTCGATGGTTACTTTCTCAACCGAGTCGCAGCGCCATACTTTGGATGGAGTTTTTGCGGCTTCAGTTTCTTTGTTTGAACCGGTGCAGGCAACAAAAGCGATGGCAATGGCCGGGAGGATAAGTCTTTTCATCTTTTTTTAGCGAATATAATACATTATTCCATATTCGCCCTAAAACGATTGTGAGCGAAAATTAAACGATTTTGGTCGAAGAAAATCTGATCCTCAGTCCGAATGGGTTACATTTGTTTTATGCAACCAGAGGACGACAGCATCGTTTTTAACACCCGGCTTATGAAGTGCTGGATAGGCCGGAAAGGCATCCTGTATGGCGTATCGAAACCGGGCGTGAGGAACCTAGAGAACTATCGCGATACCTTCGAACTCTACCGGAAATTCTCAAAGGACGGTACCGAAAAATTACGTGTTATCGGCGAAGTAACCGACAGCGAACCCTCACAGCCTGAGGTTCGTGACATGATCGCTTCCGAACTTCCCAAGTACCTGAGGGCTGTGGCGCTGGTATCCGCTAAAGGTTCAGGGCGGGCCATCGAGGCATTCGTAGCCCTGAGCAAAGCGCCTTACCCTATCCGTGTCTATTCCACCATAGAAGAAGCTGAGGAATGGCTCAGTGGTCCTGACTTCACCTGATTTGTTTTTCGTATCGTTTTCTTAAATTGTCGATCGACTAGTCGCCGGCTTTTGTAATTCCGCTATTTTCCTGTCAAGTTCCTCCAAAACAAACTGCATATGGTATTTGATGTCTCTATCATTGAAACGAATGAACTTCACGCCACAAGTTTCCAGTTCCTTTTGTCTTTTCTCATCGCGCATTTCTGCTCCGTCAAGTGTATGACTGTACCCGTCTACCTCAATGGCGAGAAAAATCTCATGGCAATAAAAATCCACTATGTAATTGAGAATTGGAACCTGCCGATGGAATTCAACGCCCGTGGCTTTTTTCTGTATCCTTTTCCAAAGTATTACTTCTGCAAGAATACCTTTCTTACGGTTTTCTCGTGCGTATGTCTTGAGTTTTGGGTTGTATGGGATGATGCGGTTTGGCATACTGCAAAAATAGAATTTTCTTTCAAACAACATCCCCCGTTCCGGCTTCGCGGAACTTGCCCCCTTCAAAGGGGGAATGATTCCCGTTTCCTTCTATCGTTCGGCTAACCGATGTCATTATTCTTTGGGGCAATGACACCTCGGTTACCTGCCTGCCGTTCCGGCTTCGCGGAACTTGCCCCTTTGAAGGGGAATGAGTCCCGTTTCCTTCTATCGTTCGGCTAACCGATGTCATTATTCTTTGGGGCAATGACACCCCGGTTACTTATCCGCCGGTCCAGCGACCGATTCATTCCCCCTTTGAAGGGGGAGATTTCGGCGGGCGAAGCCCGAGCCGAAATCGGGGGGATGTTGTGTATCACCGCACAACAGCCACCTTCCTCTTCTGCATCTTCTCCTTTAATTGCACGCCCACCACGTAAAACCCGTTGTTGAGTCCGTTCAGGTTTAGCTCTGTGATGGAGCTTTCTGTTTTGGTGCGGAGGACCTCTTTCCCGACGAGATCGTAGATAACTACCTCCGCGTTTTGTTCTTGTTGTTCCATGTGTAGGTATAGTTTATCGGATGTTGGGTTAGGGAATAGGTCAAATTTTAGTTCATCGTTCTTTGTCGAAACGGCTGTCATGCCTTGGCAATCGCGATATACTATTGCGAACTTAGGATCGGCGTGCAGCACCTGTGTGTTCAGCACTTCGTCGGCTATGGCATGCCAGGCCGGAACGCCACCGGGTTCGCAATAGGCGTAGCTCATTGCCGTTAGTGCCAGGTAGGTGTAATCGTAGGGATAAAGCGTATCGAAACTGGTTTTGTTCTGCCAGCTTGCGTCGTAACCTGTTTTTAATTGCGACCAGCTTGTGAAATAATTCCCGCCCATATCAACGGTTGGAATTCTTCCGTTGCACAAAAGATATTTGTTGTAGCCCGGCCCCATCGCTTGTCCAATGAAATTCTTCGCGAGATACGCCACTACAGAATCAGATGCGTAGCCCAATTCTTTACTTCTTCCTAAAGAATACATCAAATAGTCCTGCTCAAAGTTGCTGATACCTTCCGCCGTTACTGCCGGATCAATTCCATAACTGCTTTGCGCGAAGGCTGAGTTTCCTCTTTCCCATTGGTTGAGTGTAGGGTTTCCTAAGGCGTTGTAGCGGTACTGCTTTCCCCAGTTCCAATTGGCTGAACCGAAATTGGGAGTTCCGGTGATGTTGTGCGCGCCCTCCCAGATCTCGATCGCGTCATGCACTAATGTTTCATAATAGGTTTTCTCAACTGTATTATCAGGAGCGCAAAAGGCCGTCATACACCTGTTTCTAAAGATCCAGGCCTGCGCGCGAATTTGCCCTGTTAAACCTCCTTCAGCTCCTGTAGGACCGCGACCCCAATCGTACATCGTGGCGGCGCCGTTCAGGTAAGCGGCGCTCCAGCTTGCCCAGAAATACATTTCCTCTAAATAAAAATGATCGCCCGTTAAAATGTAGTGCGCCGAGAAAGCATCCGGCTGATGCGCGTCCTCAGGATTCCAGCCCCCGCTGCTCATGGTGCCAACCGGAACGATGGCATCCTGTGGCAAAGTATAATTGTAATTCAATCCGCAGGCAATGCAAATGCTCTGGCGGTTTGTTATCGACATGGCTTTTCCCAAAGCGTAAACCGTATTGTTGTTGCGCAGGTATAATTTATTTGGATTCCCTTCCCTGAAATGCACCGGCCACGAAGCCGCCAGTTGAGACTGAACTTCTGCGATCTCCTGCGAACGCTGATCTCCCGTAAACAACCATTGCACATCCCAGCCGGGTATCGGACCAATTTCAGGTCTTGCGCCGGGAGCGCCCATGGCCTTGGTCCAAAAACCGGCATCAAAAATGTCGCGCGCAGATGAGTTCCAATTGGTATAGTCATTTGTAATAATGCTTCCGGGAATACTCTTCGCAATATCAAAATTCGGGAAGAACATCGTCTCCTTTAAATACCCCAGGTTGTGGTTGATCGCTATCCGTGATGGCGCTCCGCCTATCCAATATTCTTTGGTCCAGCGACTGCCGGCGTAATGTGTTACTCCGGGCTTGCTATAAACGCTTTGTGGAATTTGATTCCCAACAGCCAGGTTCAAGTCGTAATTCACATCCTCCAAAGCCTCGGTATTGGCCACTTCACCAATAAAGCGGACCTTAATTTTATTGATCAAAGGATAAAAAGTGGCCTGGAAGATGGGGTGGAAGGAACGATAGCTGTCAAAACCCATGTCATACTGCCTGTTTAACGAATCGTCAGAGAGAAGAATGGAGGTTGCAACGCCTCCCTGCAGCCAATAACTGAGGTCGTTGTTCTGCAGCATGGTTCGGGCATCGGCAGCAAGCGTTGTTCCATTGGTGAGGCTCATCTGCGCGTTAAAATCAAAAGAAGCATTGAGCATCTGCGAAGCATTCAAAAAGCCTGTATTATTGCCTGTGGATTGGTTCTGAAAGGAAATTCCCACTGTAGTATTGGCGTTTAAAGTGGGAATGTAAAAGGAAAGGATCGCGTGCTTCACCGAGCCATCGCTATAACGCTGCTTCACATCGGCCTGGGTGCTAACCGGGGTTCCATTCACCAAAACCTGCGGAAAATCCGGTATTTCGCCCTTCACAAAGGGTCTGCCCAGTTGAATAGGGTAATTCGTGGTGACTATTCCGTCAACTTCTGTAATGCTTAAGGTATTCTGTGAGAACAACCCGGCCGACATCAACAGGATGAAGACCAGGTACCAGATAGTAAGGGGTAAGACTTTTTTCATAGTGTGGTTTTGATGCAGCTAAACTAAGCCAATGTCCACCCAAAACCTAAAAAATACCTGGCGGGATGGGGATATTATTTGATTCCCATTGCATAGCTTTGAAGACCACGGCCCGGCAAGCGTGGGCTCTTCTAAGCCCGGGTTTTGAAGCAGAGTGAGATGATGAAAAAGAACCCCGCATAAAAGCTACAGTGCAGGGCAGGCAAAAAATCATCCCGATAGCTATCGGGAAGACCGATCCCTTCCGCACAGCCGCAGCGGCATCGCGCCCCGTCAGGGCCAACGCTCTATTCCTAATAGAAATTCAGCGCTAATTCGTTACTCGACCCCGGTGAAGTATTCTTGTATTGTTGTAGATACCTGTATTGGTTAAGTGATACCGGTCAGGTTTAGGTATTCAGAACAAACCAAAAATGACAGGGTAAAGACAAGAACTAAGTTTTAACCTGAATGCCAGAAAGAATTGCGCGCTGCCCGCCAGTCCGTGGCGCCGGGTGGCCTCGTGCGATATGCCATCGGAACTGGCTTGATTTCTTTTGTTACTTTTCTTCATCAAGGAAGAAAAGTAAGGAAGGCTGCTTACCGCAGGATCTACCTCTGTTTCAAATTCTAATGTTTAGAAAAGCCCTTAGCGGAGGTCACGCAATACATCACAAACGTGAAACTCCGGAGTTATATCTCCTCGTGATTCCTGCCGATAACCTTGATCTTATCCGTAGTGATCTGGTACTCATCCGTACCGCGGCCTTTGCCTTCCATCTTGTCGGTCTTCCAGGCGCTCAGGTAGCGCACAACCGTAAGATCTCCTTTTTTAACCAGCTTTATTTCTTCGTACCACGACATGTTTTTAGCGCCATCCGCCGTAACACGACCGCCTTCCTTAACCAATTGTTTGGTCTCATCGTCGGTGAACCATTTGTTTACGGCGGCTTTGTGGTCTTTTGAGTTTTGATCGCCATAGCCTAAGGCCTTGGTAAGGTCGCAGTGTTTGCTGTCTTTACAATGGCTGTTAAAGAAATAGCAGTAATAACCAAAAAGCGCTTTTTCTGCTTCGGTTGCCGACTTCAAAAATTCTTCGTTGATATAGGGTTCGTTGCCTTTGAAGTGGTACACCTCAATGGTATCGTAACCCTTAGGGGCTTCCGCTACGCTTACGGTATCTTTTTTTGTTGTATCGACAACGGGAGCTACCGGCTTTTCCGCGGTATTATTGCAGGCCACCAATAACGCGGCTGCAAACAGGCTAAGGCTTAGTTTTTTCATGGCACCAAGTTAAAAAATATTTTAATAGCATTTGGTGGCGCTTGGCTTTAATCCTTTTGAAACCAAGAGGGATAAAAACCTTGCTATTAGGTCTGTGACCCGATATTTTACTATTGCATGGGTAGTGGCACTCTGACATAATAAGGCTCCCTTGAGTTTACTTTTTATTTCTTTTCTCGTTATAGTCCTGTATCGCCTCGGGAAGGTTCACACGCACAACCGTTTCGCTCTCAATGCGGCTTTTTAGATCTGGGTCGTCGGCGAAATATTTGGCCATTTTAGATTTAAAATTAAAATTGGGCACGAGCACTAATTCTGGTTTCCCCGCTCTTTGAAGGTAATATTCCACATCAATATCAGCTGGCACATCAAAAGCCATTCCACCGCCATAATTACGAACCCCACCGGTACTTTTTACATTAAAATATTTATATAGTATCACAGCCCCTTCGGCCATTACCCTGGCAAATTTCATGTGTCCACGCACAGTGCGAATGCGCCTGTAGGGCGGAAAGCCATTCTTCCGGTATTCAAGAGCCTTTTTAGCGCTTATACGCTGTGTTTTACCGGCCTTATCGACATACCAGATTCGTTGCTTATTTGGATCATCTTCGGTTTCTACATTATCGCGTATCTTTCCGCGGAGGGTATCACCCTTTTCCATCAGTACGTAACCCTCGGTATACTCTCTTTCCTTTTGGGAGAAGACAACAAGTGAGGATGTTAGAAGTACAATTAGTAAGGCTACGCTGTGTGTTCGCATATGTAAAGTTAATGAATCCCGAGAGATAATGATCACTATCTTTTTTGGCTAAGGGAGAAAAGCAATCAAAAAGCAAGAAGAGCAAGGCTTGCAGGTTTTTAGTTAAGGTCTCTTCTAGAACTTAGCCATTGTTTTAAAGACAGGTTGTCCTTTGATGCCGATCACCTGCAGGGTGATCTCAAAGCCGCCTTTTCCGCCACTATAGGCATTCAGTTTAGAGGTGTTGAAGTCGTAACTCATGCGCAGCACCACATTATCCTTCTTCACGCCCAACTGCATGATCACAGCATCCTTTAATCGGTAATTCAGTCCTGCCACCAGGTCGTACTTAACATCTTTGCTGTCGTTCAAGCGGTAATAGGAGAGGAGACCCATATTCAGTTCCCACGCGCGCGCCTGGTTCATGTACAATACCATGGGCACCAGTTTCAGTTTTTCATTTACCTGGTAATCGCAGCCCGTTTGTATATTCCAGCGTATGGGCAGTTTGCTCTTACTGTCTAGAAAACTCTCGTTAGGCCTGTTCACATGAAATAAAGACAAACCAATAAAAGGCCAGTATTTTTTCTGCGTGTCGCGGTATTTGTAAAAGATACCCATGTTGGCATCGAAATTGGCCCGGTTCACCCTGTTCTGGTTCTCACCACTGGCAATATCGGGATTCAAAGTGCCGCTGGAGTAATCATACTGGCTCTCGAACAGCAATTTAGAAGGATTATAACTTTTATAGAACAAACCCAATTGCAATCCGGTACTTAATAAATGCGGCGAGGTTTTTGGATCTGTAATAAAATACGCTCCGGATAGCTGAAAATTCAAGGTATTGAAATTTCCAACTCCCGATTTATTATCCAGGATGTACCCGCCAAACCCATAACGCTTGTAAGGCATATCATACGACACGCCGTACGTAGCAAATGGTTTAGGTGATAAGGATCTCCACTGGTTCCTGTAAACCAGGTTGGCCCGGTAATCTCCGTCCTCACCCAGGTAATTGCCGGTAAGGGCAGGATTCATGTACAACGAAAAAGCGTCGTACTGCGCCAGGTGAAAATCCTGGGCTTTTACCGCCGCCGCAAAACTGCAGCAGAAGAAAAAGGCTATAATGATCCGTGCTTTCATATTCTTAACGTATAATGTTTATTTCTCCCTTTAATTTTATTACCTGCCCGTCAAATGTTTTTCCGGTAAACAGGTAGATGTATGTACCCGCGGGCTGTACATGGTCCTTGTAACTGCCATCCCACTTGTCGGCCTGTGAGCTTGACATGAATATTTCATTGCCCCACTCGTTGAACACATGCAGATCGTATTGACTGAACGGACCGCCCATGATGTAGAAGAAGTCGTTCCTTCCGTCACCATTCGGCGAGAAGCCGGTTGGCACCGTATAACCTCCTGAGTTGATCGTGAACACATAATCTACCGTATCACTGCAAGTCGTTCCGTTATCGGCTATCAGCACTACCGTATAAGTACCGGGCTGCGTGAACGCGTGCGAAGGATCGGTTACCGTAGAAGCGGCAGTATTGTCGCCAAAGTTCCAACTGTAATTCACCGCGCCGGTTGACTGGTTGGTGAAGTTAATACCCTGGTTCACATTATAACTTCCACCGGCCGGTATGTAATCAGCTACCACCGCCGCGCCTAAGGTTAAAACCGCGGTATCATTATCCGCACAACCATTGGAGGTTTGCGCCTGCAAGATCACTGTATAGGTTCCGGCACCTGTGTAGGTATTGGATGGGTTTTGCTGCGTGGATGTATTTCCATCCCCAAAGTTCCAGCTCCAAACCGTAGCGCTGTCAGGACTCGCGAAGGTTGTATCCGTAAAATTAACGAGCAAGGAACCGCAACTGTATTGTGTAGTGAATCCTGCCTGGGGAGAAGGATTGATCGAGATCGTTTGCGTGAGCGAAGCAGTGCAACCCGAATCTGAGGTCACTGAAAGTGATACCGTATACACTTTCACGCTGTCGTACTGATGCACGGGGTTCTGTTGTGTGGAAGTGTTTCCATCTCCAAAGCCCCAGTTCCACGAAACAATACTGCCCGGTGTAACAGATGATGCGTCAACAAAATTAACCGAATCGTTCAGACACGCGTTTGTTAAAGTGAACGAAGCGAGAGGTGCCGGTTGAACCGTTACGGTTTTTGTGATCGAATCATTGCAACCCAGGCCACCCGATACGCTTAGACTAACAGTATAAGTACCACTGGCTGTATACGTATAAGCAGGGTTTTGTGTGGTGGAAGTATCTCCATTGCCAAAGTTCCAGCTCCAGCTTACCACAGGTCCGGTTGTGCTATCCGCAAAATTGATAGCCTGACCTGAACAGAAATTGCTGAAGGCGAAGTCAGCTGAAGGTGAAACATTCCGGATGAACCGTATCGTATCAGTTACAGCGTTGCACAGCCCGTTGCCGGTACTGGTAAGCACAAAGATCAGCGTATCATTGTCAGTGCCCGCGGGTGTGTAACTCGCGTTCAACGTAGAATCATTCGGACTAAATGTACCTGTGCCATTGCTTGTCCAAACCGCTCCTGTAGATACAGCGTTGGTACTTCCGTTGAGATTGATCACCGAAAGCCCGCCGCAAACTGTGCTGTCATTGCCGGCGTTCACAGTTGGAGCAGGGGTGATGGTAACCACTAACGAGTCGGCTACCGGCGCGCAGGAATTTTGTGGAGTAAGCGTAAGTACAACCGTTCCGTTACTTATATCGGTTCCGCCCGGGGTGTACGTGGCGTTTAAGATCGTATCGGCCGGAGTAAACGTTCCGTTACCGCTGCTGGTCCATTGTCCTTGCCCGCTGCCACCGGTGATCGTGCCGCCGAGCGTGATGGAAGCGTTATTGGCGCAAACGGTAAAGTCGGTTCCGGCAAGCGCCGAAGCAGGCGTTGTAATGGTTATGGTGATGGAATCTTTTACCGGGCCGCAACTTCCACTCAATGTTGAAGTAAGAAGCAAGGTCACAGAACCGGCCGTTGAATCAGCCTGGCTTAATTGATAAGTTGCGTTAAGCGTAGTTGAGTTCGGCAGGAAAGTGCCGCTACCGGAGCTGGTCCAGTTCCCGGTTGTACTGCCTCCGCTTACGCTTCCGTTGAGTGCTACGGTATTGGTAGAAGCGCATATCACTGAATTACTTCCGGCACTTACAACCGCGGCAAGATCAAAGCTCAACACCAACGAATCAGCTGTTGGTTGACAACCGCTGGTAGGTGTTAAAGTAAGCACAACGTTCCCCGCGGTGATATCCCCGGCGCTTGGCAAATAGTATGCATTCAATGTACTTGCCGATGGCGAGAAGGTTCCGCTTCCGTTGCTGGTCCATTGTCCCGTGCTTCCGCCAACAATTATTCCGGCCAAACCAAGAGAGTCATTACTGCAAATAGTAGTATCCGAACCGGCAAGAGCCGTTGTTGAATTCGTAGTGTTTATCACCACGGTATCACTTACCGCGCCACACACACCGTTGTTGGTGGAAGTAAGCACAAGGGTAACGGTGCCTGCCGTAGAATCTGCTGTACTTAAAGTGTAAACCGCGTCCAGCGAATCGGCGTTAGGCGCAAATGTTCCGCTTCCTAAAGTGGTCCATGTGCCTGTAGTGGTAGCGCCGGTCACGCTGCCGTTAAGGGTAACCGTATTGGTAGTGGTACAAACAAAGATGTCGGTACCCGCATTCACGGTTGCTGTAGGAACAAGCGTAAGCACGAGCGAGTCGGCTGTAGGCTGGCAAGCGTTGATGGGTGTTAAGGTAAGAACAACACTTCCCGCGCTTACATCCGCACTACTTGGTGAATACGATGCATTGAGCGTAGAATCATTCGGACTGAATGTTCCGGTCCCGCTGGTGCTCCAAACGCCTGCACCGGTTCCGCCACTGATAATACCGCCTAAATTTAAAGCTGTTGCGCCTGCACAAAGGGTAGTATCATTTCCTGCCTGCGCCAGGGCCGACAAGGTCAATGTGATCTCAACCGTATCGCTCACCGCGCCGCAACTTCCGTTGAATGTAGAAGTAAGAACAAGACTTACGCTGCCTGCTGTTGAATCAGCCTGGCTTAAAGTATAAGTAGCATTTAATGTGGTTGCGTTAGGAGTAAAGCTTCCGCTTCCTAAAGTGGTCCAGGTGCCTGTGGAACTTCCGCCGCTTACCGAACCATTCAATGTAACGGTGTTATTGGTTGCGCAGATGAATTGATCTGTTCCGGCATTCACTACCGGTTCAGGGGCAAATGTGATCTGCATAGAATCAACCGAAGGCATACAGCTGTTTGGTGTAAGGGTAAGAACAACGCTTCCGCCGCTTATATCGGCCGCGCCCGGAACATAACTTGCGTTAAGGGCTGAGCCCGATGGGGTAAAGGTTCCTGTTCCGCTGGTGGTCCATACACCTGTTCCGTTTCCGCCGGTAATAATTCCTGCTAAGGTAACCGAAGCTACGTTGGCGCATACCGTGGTATCGACGCCGGCAGAAGCAAATCCTGCAGGAGTAATTGCCAGAACAACTGTATCGCTTGCCGCAGCGCATGCCCCGTTATTGGTTGAAGTGAGCACAAGCGTAACAGTTCCTGCCAATGTATCAGCCGGACTTAAACTATAGGTTGTACTTAAACTGCCTGCAGAACCAAATGTTCCGCTGCCCAAGGTCGTCCATGTGCCGGTTCCGCTCACAGTTACAGTTCCGCTGATGCTTACGTTTGTAACGCCCGAACAAATGAACTGGTTAGCGCCCGCGTTCACAACGGGAGCCGCCTGGATCTGTATTTGCATGGTATCAGTAACCGCGTTGCAGCCACCATTACCGGTGGAGGTAATAACGATCGTTGCACCGCCGCTGCTGATGTCGTTTGCGCCGGGCGTGTACGTAGTACTGGTTGATCCCGCAGAACCAAAAGTTCCGTCACCCGCGGTAGACCAGGTTACCCCGGAGGAAACACTAACCGATCCGTTGAGTGTAACCACATTGTTGTTCGCGCAAACGGCCTGGTCGGCGCCCGCAAAAATGGTGGGGCCATCTGTTATCGTTACCACCACCTGGTCGGTAGCGGCAAGACATCCTCCGTTATTGGTTGAACTGAGTGTGAGTGTAACACTTCCCGCCGCGGTATCCGCAGAGCTGGGAGAGTAAGTAGCGTTCAAGGTGTTTCCGTTCGGCGTAAAGGTTCCGCTTCCCGAAGTGGTCCAGGTACCTGTTCCGCCGCCGCCGGTGATCACGCCGTTAAGCGCAAGCGAACTGTTGGCGCAGAAGCTTGTATCATTTCCTGCAAAAGCGGTAGGTGGCGCGGTGAAGGTTAAAAGCATTGTGTCAACCGCCGCGTTACAGCTTCCGTTCCCGGTAGAAGTTAAAATGATGAACAAGGAACCGCCGCTCACATCCGCTGCGCTTGCCGTGTAAGTAACAGGCAAACTTGTATTGCCCGGACTGAAAGTTCCGGTTCCGGCCGTAGACCATATACCTGTTGAAGTTGCTCCGCTCACCGTTCCGGTAAAGGTGGCAACCGCGTTATTGGCACACACCGATACGTTGGGCCCGGCATTGGCTCCGGGTGCATCGGTAAAAGTGATCGTTATATTATCGGTTACCACCACGCAACCGCCGGTAGAGGAAAGTGTAAGTGTAACGCTTCCTGCCGCCGTATCGGCACTGCTTGGTATGTACGTTCCATTAAGCGTGGTATTGGAAGGAGTGAAGGTTCCGGTGCCGGATGTAGACCATGCGCCGGTTGTGCTTCCAACTGTTACGGTTCCGTTAAGCGCAACGTTCGCGTTGTTCGCGCAAACTGTTTGGCTTGATCCCGCGTTCACAGAAGGAATATCTGTGAAAGTTATCCGTACCGTATCGGTAGCAGGGGCGCAACCCGCGGCTCCGGTAGAAGTAAGTACAAGGATCACGCTTCCTGCAGTAGTATCCGCTGTTCCGGGATTATAGGTCGCGTTCAGTGTATTCGCGTTTGGCGTAAAAGTTCCTGTGCCCAGCGTAGACCATGTTCCGGTTCCTGTTACGGTAACGGTTCCGCTTAATGAGGTAGCGATAGAAGACTTACATTTTACCTGGTCGGGGCCTGCATTTACCGAAGGCGCGTTGCTGATCGTTACCGTTATTTGATCACTGGTAGCCAAACACTGCCCGTTGCCGGTAGAAGTAAGTGTGAAGGTTACCACTCCCGCCGTTGTATCAGCAGGACTTGGATCGTAGGTTGCGTTGAGCGTATTTGCATTCGGCGTAAATGTTCCGGTTCCGCTGGTGGTCCATGTACCTCCTGTAGCGCCGCCGGTGATACTGCCATTTAACGTTACAGTGGAATTGTTGGCACACACCGATTGATCAGGCCCGGCATTGGTGCCCGGCGCGTCAGTAATAGTTACGGTGATGGCAGAAGTAGAGGCGGTACATCCGCCGTTATTCGTTGAGCTGAGTGTAAGGACAATACTACCGGAAGCAGTATCTGCATTACTGGGTGTGTACGTGGCATTAAGCGCGGTTGAACCCGGAGTAAAAGTTCCGGTGCCTGTGCTCGTCCAGTTTCCTGTAGAGGAGCCTCCGGTAACAGTTCCGCTCAATGCTACTGAAAGATTATTTGCGCAAACTGTTTGGTTGGATCCGGCATTGGCAACCGCCGGCGTATTCACAGCCACCACGGTAGTTGTGAACGTACTCACACAACCATTCACGGTAACCGTTACAGAATAAGTTCCTGCATCGGCGGGCCCAACGTTGGTTACGCTTGGGTTCGCCACGTTGGCAGTGAAGCTGTTCGGTCCTGTCCAGCTATATGTCGCGCTTCCTATCGGGCTTGCGGTTAAATTCAATGTTCCGCCCTGGCAAAGCGGGGTATTGCTGCCCGGTGTTGGAGGCGATGGTTGCGGGTTAACCGTAACAGAAACCGTTACCGGCGTACTCGCGCAGCCATTATTGGCAATAACCGTATAAGTTCCGGCCTCTGCCATGGTAACCGGGGTGATCACAGGGTTTTGAGCCGTAGAAGTAAAAGAATTGGGGCCGGTCCAGCTATACGTTGCGCCGCCACCGGTGGTTGCCGACAAGAACAAGGTGTCGCCCACACAGGCCGGGCTATTGGCGCTGGCTGTTGGTGTGGCAGGAGCAGCGTTCACAATAACTGCAACGGTTCCTGTTGCGCTGGTACAACCGTTCACGGTAATGGTAAGCGAATAAGTTCCGGCATTCACACCGGTTGCATTTGGTATGGAAGTGTTTTGTGTATTAGCCGTAAATGTATTCGGTCCTGTCCAGCTATAAGTCGCGCCGCTCACAGCCCCTGTATTTAAATTCAATGTTTGATTGATACAAAGCGGGCTGTTACTGGTTGGTACCGGCGTGGTGGGTATGGTATTGATCACAACGGTAGTTGTTCCTGCCGCGCTGGTGCAACCATTGTCGGTGGTGGTAACAGAGTAAACGCCCGCGTTAGCTGCAGATACACCGCTAATGGTTGGGTTTTGTACGTTGGATGTATAAGTAGCGGGACCCGACCAGCTGTAGGAAGT
Organism: uncultured Flavobacteriaceae bacterium; assembly: GCA_964387075.1. GTDB lineage: Bacteria > Bacteroidota > Bacteroidia > B-17B0 > Aurantibacillaceae > PALSA-968. The sequence goes on along the minus strand of CAYLVB010000001.1, from coordinate 160,581 downwards.
TCCCGTTCCATTAGCCGTTAAATTTAAATTATCGCCCTCACATAATGGTCCGTTGTTTAAGGCGCTGGGCGGCGCAGGCGTTGGATTCACCACTACTGAAACAGTTCCGCTTCCGCTGGCGCCGCAACCCGGAACAGTTGCAACCACTGTGTAAATTCCAGCGCCCGTTAATTGAATATTGGCGATGGAAGGATTTTGCGCGGTTGAAGTAAAGGAATTAGGCCCGCTCCAGCTATAACTTGCATTGGTAATTGCTCCTATCGTTAAATTAAGTGTTTGATTGGTACACACAGGGCTGTTCGATCCGGGCGACAAATTAGTTGGCGGAGGCGTGTTCACCACCACCACAACTGTATTGGTTGGACTTGTACATCCATTCACTGTAATGTTCAGCGAGTAAGTTCCCGCATCCGCAAAAGCAGCATTGGGTATATTTGGGTTTTGCGCATTAGAAGTAAATGTATTGGGTCCACTCCAGTTATAGGTTGCCCCGCTTACAAGCGCAGTAGAAAGATTGATGGTATTTGTTAAACAAACCGGGCTGTTACTTGATGCCGATGGCATGGCCGGTATTGGATGCACTGTTACAGTTACGGTAGTTGGGCTACCAACACATGCTCCTGCTGTTGGAGTGATCGTATAAACCGCGGCTCCCGAAACCGCGCCCGTAGTGGTAAGTGTTTGCGTGATGCTAGAACCGGAAGAAGCCGAAGCGCCGCTTACCCCTGTTTGTGTCACAGTCCATGCAAAGGTTGTTCCTGTTACGTTGCTTGTTAAAGCCACAGAAGTTACGCCGCCTGTGCAGAATGCATCGACCGAAGGTGTTGCCGTTACAGAAGGAATGGGATTTACAGAAACAGTAACAACGATCGGAGCGCCTGAACAAGTGCCGGCTGTTGGGGTTATAGTATATGTAGCTGTACCTTGTGTTGTGCCTGTAGCTGTTAAAGTTTGAGTAATATTTGAACCTGAGCTGGCCGATGCTCCGCTAACTCCTGTTTGCGTAACCGTCCAGGCAAAGGTAGCTCCTCCCACGTTGCTGGTTAATGCAATAGCGGTGGCGTTACCCGAACAAATGCTTTGAGCATTCGGCGTAGCGGTGATTGTTGGAACAGGATTGACAGTAACTGTAGCTGTTGCCGAAGTTCCTGTACAAGTACCAATGGTAGGCGTGATCGTATAAACAGCGGTTCCTGAAACAGCGCCGGTTGTACTGAGCGTTTGCGTAATGCTTGACCCCGAAGAAGCGCTTGCGCCGCTTACTCCTGTTTGTGTTACCGTCCAGTTAAAGACAGTGCCCCCCACGTTACTGGTTAACGTGATGGAAGTTGCGCCGCCCGAACAAAAGGCTTGTGAAGTTGGTGTAACTGTTACGATCGGTGTAGGACTTATTGTTACGCTTACGGTTTGTGAGGATCCCGCGCAGCTTCCGCCGGAGGAAGTAGGAGTGACCGTGTAAACAACAACCTCGGTAGTGCCGGTTGTGCTGGTTAATGTATTATTTAAAGTGCTTGTTGTTTGTGTGGTGACACTTTCACCGGTAGTATTTGGATTGTTAGCCGCTATCCATGTATAGGTTGAGGCCACGTTACTTGTAAGCGGGATATTAACGGTTCCACCACTACAGATGGTAGCGGTTGACGCGCTCGTCATTACCGGCAGCGGGTTAACCGTAACGGTGGCAGTGACCGGCGACCCTACGCAGGTTCCGGCAGTTGGCGTGATCGTGTACACGGCTGTTCCGGTGGCCGCGCCGGTTGTGCTGATAGTTTGCGCTATCGTTGAACCTGAAGAAGCTGAAGCGCCACTTACTCCGGTTTGAGTTACCGTCCAGGCGAAAGTTGCGCCCCCAACGTTACTTGTTAAATTGATGGCCGTAGTATTTCCGGAGCAAAAGGTTTGTGTGTTGGGTGTGGCAGTTGCAGAAGGAACAGGGTTAACCGTAACTGTAACGGTGATCGGAGCTCCCGCGCAGGTTCCGGCTGTTGGTGTGATGGTGTAAACGGCTGTTCCCGAACTTACACCGGTTGTACTTAGCGTTTGTGTAATAGCCGATCCCGAAGATGCTGATGCGCCGCTTACACCGGTTTGAGTTACGGTCCACGCGAAAGTAGTTCCACCTACGTTACTTGTTAAAGCAACGGATGTAGCGTTGGTAGAGCAAATACTTTGTGTGGCGGGAGTAGCTGTAACCGAAGGCACCGGGTTAACGGTAACGGTTGCTGTGATCGGAGCGCCGGCACAACCACCCGCCGTTGGCGTAATTGTATAGGTGGCGGTTCCTGCTACAACACCCGTTGTACTTAAAGTTTGCGCGATGGTAGATCCCGAAGAGGCTGATGCACCACTTACGCCGGATTGCGTAACGGTCCAGTTAAAAGTAGCGCCGCCCACATTACTTGTTAAAGCAATGGAACTTGCGTTGCCCGAACAGATACTTTGTGCATTGGGTGTAGCGGTTGCTGAAGGCGTAGGATTGACAGTAACGGTTACGGTGATGGCGGCGCCCGAACATCCGTTAACCGGGGTGATCGTGTAAATTGCGGTACCCGCTGCTGCTCCCGTCGTTGTCAGCGTTTGTGAAATGGTGGAGCCTGAAGAAGCAGATGCGCCCGTTACACCGGATTGCGTAACCGTCCAGTTATAAACCGTGCCGGCAATATTGCTTGTTAAGGTTACTGTGGTAACGCTGCCTGAGCATATCGTTTGAGAAGATGGGGTTGCCGTTGCGGTGGGAACAGGATTCACCTGTACCGTTACCGTTTGCGCCGCACCCGGACAAGATCCTCCTGTTGAAGTAGGAGTAACTGTGTAAATGACATTTTGAGCTGTGGTTAATGTATTGGTGATGGTGTTGCTGAGTGTGGCCGTGTTTTGTGTCGTTAAACTTTCGCCGGTTGTATTGGGATTGTCGCCTGCGATCCAGGTGTAGGTAGCGCCGATATTACTGGTTAATGGAATGGTTGCTGTGCCGCCGGTACAGATCGTTGCCGAAGTCGCGCTGGTCATAACAGGAGCCGGGTTTACAGTAACCGTCACCGTTTGTGAAGCGCCCACGCAGCTTCCGCCGCTGGAAGTTGGCGTAACTGTATAAATAACGTTTTGCGCTACAGCCGAGCTGTTCGTGATCGTATTACTGAGTGTTCCGGTGCTTTGCGTGGTGAGGCTTTCCCCGGTTGTACTCGCGTTATTCGCGGCTATCCACGTATACGTAGAGGCCACGTTGCTTGTTAATGTTATATTGACTGAACTTCCGCTGCAGATAGTAGCCGTGTTGGCACTTGTCATGGCCGGCGTAGGGTTCACCGTTACCGTTACTGTTTGCGCGGTACCGGCGCAGCTTCCTCCGGTAGAAGTTGGCGTAACCGTATAGATCACATTTTGCACAGAAGTGCTGCTGTTCGTGATCGTATTACTTAGTGTAGCGGTATTTTGCGTCGTTAAACTTTCTCCTGCAGTATTCACATTGTCGCCGGCGATCCAGGTGAAGTTAGAGGGCACGTTGGCGGTTAAATTAATAGTAGCCGTGCCGCCGCTGCAAATAGTTGTAGTACTTGCGCTGGTCATTGCAGGAACAGGGTTTACCGTAACGGTAACGGTTTGCACAGTTCCATTGCAGCCGCCAAACGCCGGGGTAACGGTATAAATAACGTTCTGCGCCACGGCAGTTCCGTTGGTGATCGTATTACTTAAGGTAGCTGTATTTTGGGTAGTTAAACTTTCACCGGAAGTATTCACGTTATCGCCCGCGATCCAGGTAAATGTAGAACCTCCCACGTTGGCCGTTAAAGGTATGCTAACCACATTTCCCGTACAGATAGTGGCGGTGTTCGCGCTGGTCATGGTTGGCGCCGGGTTCACGGTCACCGTTACGGTTTGAGAAGTTCCTGCGCAAGTTCCGGCGGTTGGAGTAACCGTGTAAATTACGTTTTGCGCACTGGTAGTTCCGTTGGTGATCGTATTACTTAAGGTGGCCGTACTTTGCGTGGTTAAACTTTCGCCGGTCGTATTCACGTTATCCGAAGCTATCCAGGTATAAGTGGCAGCAATATTACTTGTTAGTGGTATACTTACCGTTGATCCACCACATATGGTAGCGGTACTCGCGCTGGTCATGACCGGCGTTGGATTCACGGTTACCGTAACCGTTTGCGAAGCACCCACGCAACTACCTCCCGTTGAAGTAGGAGTGACCGTATAAACTACAGCCTGCGACGAAGTACTGCTATTGGTGATGGTATTGCTTAAAGTGGCCGTACTTTGCGTGGTTAAACTTTCGCCGGCGGTATTTACGTTGTCGCTTGCTATCCATGTGTACGTAGAAGCTACGTTACTGGTCAACGGAATACTTACAGTGGCTCCACTGCAAATGGTAGCTGTGGAGGCGCTGGTCATCGCGGGTGTCGGGTTCACTGTTACAGAAACAGTTTGCGCCGCTCCCGCGCAACTACCCGCGGTAGAAGTGGGGGTAACCGTATAAATAACAGTTTGAACAGCTGCCGTACTGTTAGTGATCGCGTCATTGATGGTCGAGGTCGATTGCAGCGCGGTGCTCTCACCGGTAGTGTTCGCGTTGTTAGCGGCTATCCAGGTGAAATTGGAAGCTACGTTCGCGGTGAGCGCAATATTTACTGCGGCCCCACTACAAATTGTTGCTGTGTTGGCACTGGTCATGGCTGGTGTTGGATTCACCGTCACCGTTACAGTTTGAGCGGTTCCGGCGCAACTTCCGCCGCTGGAGGTCGGGGTTACCGTATAGATCACACTTTGCACGGATGTACTGCTGTTTGAAATGGTATTACTTAAAGTAGCTGTGTTTTGTGTAGTTAAACTTTCGCCGGAGGTATTCACGTTATCACTAGCTATCCAGGTAAAATTCGAGCTTACGTTAGCAGTTAAAGGAATGCTCACCGTTGCGCCACTGCATATAGTCGCCGTATTCGCGCTGGTCATGGCAGGTGTGGGGTTCACTGTAACCGTTACAGTTTGTACAGTTCCTGAGCAACTTCCCGAGAAAGGAGTTACCGTATAAACCACATTTTGCGCACTCGTGGTTCCGTTCGTAATGGTATTGCTTAAGGTAGCTGTATTCTGGGTGGTTAAACTTTCGCCACTCGTATTCACGTTATCCGCAGCGATCCAATTGAAAGTAGTGCCTCCCACGTTCGCGGTCAAAGGAATACTCACTGTAGCGCCGGTACAAATAGTAGCAGTATTGGCACTTGTCATTGTTGGAGAAGCATTCACACTAACGGTCACAGTTTGCGCCGTACCCGCGCATCCACCCGCGCTCGGGGTCACCGTATAGATCACATCCTGCACACCGGTGCTGCTATTGGTAATGGTGTTACTTAGCGTAGCTGTACTTTGCGTGGTCAGACTTTCGCCGGTTGTATTTACGTTATCCGCGGCTATCCAGGTATAAGTAGAAGCGATATTGCTCGTCAACGGAATGCTAACTGTAGCCCCACTACAAATGGTAGCCGTATTGGCACTGGTCATGGATGGAGTGGGATTGACCGTGACCGTGACCGTTTGCGCGGTACCGGGACAACCTCCAGCCGTTGGTGTAACCGTGTAAATAACGTTCTCCGCCGCAGTTGTGCTATTAGTGATGGTATTGCTGAGTGTTGCTGTACTTTGTGTGGTTAAACTTTCGCCGGTGGTGTTCACGTTGTCTGAAGCGATCCACGTAAAAGTAGGACTGGCCATATTCGCGGTAAGCGTGATGTTGACGGTTGCTCCGGCACAGATGGTCGCTGTATTGGCGCTTGTCATGGTGGGAGCGGGATTAACCGTAACACTTACGGTTTGTGGTGTTCCTACACAGCTTCCAAGGGTGGAAGTGGGTGTAACGGTGTAGATAACTGTTTGTGTTACCGTGGTTGTATTTACCAAAGTGTTATTTAATGTACTGGTAGTTTGGGTTGTAACACTTTCGCCGGTAACGTTTGGATTATTGGCAGCTATCCAGGTGTATGTAGAAGCAAGGCTGCTGGTCAATGGAATGTTCACAGTACCATTACCGCAAATTGTGGCGGAGTTGGTGCTGGTCATGACCGGCGTAGGGTTCACATTCACGGTCATGGTACTCGGGCCCATGATACAACCTCCGTTGAATCCAATTACAGTATACGCCGTAGAAACTGTTGGAGAAGCGATCGGGTTACACACAACGTTGCTGTTCAAATTCGGTCCCGACCAGGAATACGTGGCTCCCGAAACGCAAACAGGGCCAATGGTCACGCTTTGTCCGGCGCAGATAGTTGGATTGGGAGGTAAGGATATCGGGAAGGCTGTGGGGCGACGTGCAGGAACCAAGGTGGCGTTCAGGTACATCCTGGCTCCGTTAATTTCATTGATGGTGGTTGTCAGGTATTGATGTCCTCCTAAATAATAAACATTCGATCCCACCGAATCCGGGTGGGTTAAATGCGCGGCGCTTGAAACAACCGTATTCGTAATGGCCGGTGTGCTTACGGCATTGAACTCTTCCGCCTTATAAACCGAATTGGCAGGAATTGGCCAGAAACGGGCTATGGTTCCTGTTTTGGAAGCAACGGTTCCCTGGTATTGGCAATAGGCCATATCGGGGTTATAATCCGTATTGGTTGTTCCTGTATTTGAGAAATTGATACCGTTGGTGGTTTGAAAATGCCCTCCGCTTGGCTGGTGGTTCTCGTAAAGGTCGATACCCGCACACTGCGCCAGGAAATTTCCTCCTTCGTTCACAAAATCCATTACGCGCTGTACCGGTCGGGTATCCGGGTTGTCGGTGTAATCCCAATGCGCTTCCGAACAAAACGTATAACACTCGGCGAGACCTGTAAAATCACCTGCATCCTGCACAAAGTAATTTGTGATACCCGCATTATTGAGCATCGTGGTCTGTATCGCCTGGAATCCCCCGTTGCTGAATACTGCGATCTTGGGCCGTTGGCTCAGCGTGTACCTCACGTCAACCGCAACATCGGCGGTCAATTGATATACGGCCACATTATTCGGCGTTGCAAACGATGTCATCACCTGCGTGGCGGTTTGCCCACCCGAGTAATAAGAATTGTTCAGCCATATACTATCTACAACAAAAGCACTTGCAACAAATGTTTGCGTGGCCGCAGCTTGTACGCTTGGATAAACCCGGCCTGCGGTAACAATAAAATCAGCAGCGTCCTTTGCCTTTCCGGTTCTGATCACCCATTTTACTGGGATGTCGGCTTGCAAAAGCGCATGCACTAAACCATAAGACCTGAGGTTAAATGGAGGTACCAGGTTCTGATGCGCGTTATCCATTGGAATGACGAGCGAGCCCGCCGTTATGGTTTGTGTATTAACCGTGGGAGTAGGCAGATCCTCCGATCCGGGACAAGTGCCTGCCACGATCTGTCTTCCACCCGTAGGATTGGGCGTGGTCATACTATTAATAACAGCACCATTGAAAGTAAAGGAGGTCATGGCCGCGTCAACCATATTTCCTAAAGTAGCTGTGCCCGGAATCGTATAGGTGAGATAAAAGTAATAGGGGCCCGGGCCGCGGTCAAGTGTTTGCGACCCATTAATGGTGAATGCACCATTGGGATTATTTACTGATCCAAAGAAATTTGCGTTGTTAAAGCCTTGTATGGTATCGCTGTAATAAATACTCGCCTTAGTGATATCAGTTACCGGGTTGGTTGAACCGGCATCTCCTAGGGTGTTGAAGACAAATTGGGTGACCACATCTTTTGGATCGCAGGAACCGCCGGTAACATTGACCTGTATCTCGAGGATCGGATTAGCCGTGGAAGTACAACCACGGATCACGTTCGCGGTCGTATACTGAGCCACCGAACTTGAACTGTAAGCAGAAGGTCCTGCCGTGGCGAGTTTTCCCAGTGATTGTGTGGCAGAAGGAATGGCTGTACTGTTATTGATCTGGAAAGTTCCGCCCGTTCGAAGGAGGTCGCCGCTGGAAGCAGCCGTCGCCCTTACCTGGAAATTGATAAAATTGATCTGGTCGAGATTGGCTTGCGTAGCCGCTGTGGTCAGTGTGACTGTGATCGCGCTGACTGTACGGCTAAAACCCACAATGGTAATATCCTGTGCCGGCAAAGCTGTATTCGCAACCACAGTAGGAGCTCCCGCTAAATTGAATTCGAAACCTGCAGGAAGAGTTACTATTAAAGTTTGGTTGGTTTGACTCGCATTAAAATTGGTTACCGCGGTTTCATTAATTGAGAAGTCTACGGTGTTATACGCAGTAGGGTAAACGGTTGTACAAAATGTCTGGTCGGGAAAAGGTTGAGGAACGATGGGTGGATTTGTGTAGGAAATAACCACACGACCCGCTCCGCCGGCTCCGCCCACGCGGTTTGCGGTGGTTCTCCGGTTTCCGGCTCCACCTCCGCCGGGTGCCGCGGCCGCTGCAGGCGGATTTCCGTTACTGACACCTGTTGCGCCATTTGCGCCGCCCGCTACACCACCCGTTCCGGCTGTTGCAGCCGTAGGTGTTCCCGCGTTTCCACCGGGATTTGCATCTCCCGCTCCACCACCACCGCCCCCACCTGTTAAAGTGGAAGCTCCTGTAGCTCCATTACCTCCTGCAAAAATAGTGGTTCCTATATTTCCCGTTGAAGTTCCCAGTCCACCTGCTGTCCCGCCCACAGCTGAGGCGCCGGTTCCACCAGGGCCTCCAACAGCAAGAACATCGGTTCCGTTAAAAACAGAAGTGCCTCCTGCTGTGCCGTTTGCTCCCGCTGCCCCACCGGCTCCGCCGGCTCCAACTGCTAATGTATAATCCGTTCCGGGAACAACCGTTAAGGTAGAACTTGAGTAAGATCCGCCGGCACCACCACCACTCGCCGCATTGCTAAAAGTAGAAACACCACCGCCTCCGCCTCCGCCGCCACGACACTGAACAGTTATGGTGGTTACGCCGGTGGGACAGGTCCAGGTAAAGGTACCCGCGGTATTAAAAGAAGCTGTAGCTGTTTGGGCGGAAAGATCAGTGGAGTTGAGGCACAGTATGAAAAGAAGGATACAGAGTTGCTTAAGGTGTGAAAGTAATTTTAAATTTGGAAAGCCTTCCGATGAGAAAGAAAGATTGAAACCATGTAAGCACGAGCCCTTTTGTGCCCTACTTAAACAAAATACGCCGATAGAAACCGAGTAAGATTTTTTCATGCAGGGACAGTATTAAGGTTGTATTTATTCTACGGCATCAAGTTAAGAAAAGTTACAAGGAATAGGAGTTATATAAGTTTTATAGACCAATTCAGGAATATCAATAATCTAAATTAGTTTAGTAAACGATGAAGTCAAAGAAAAACCCCGTTCAGGCCGGGGTTCTTATTGTTTTATGCAAGAAAGTTATTAAAGTTTACCCAACAATTTGGCGCGGGTAATGAACTTATCCATATCCCTGGCTTCAGTGCTTTTACTATACTCTCTTTGTATACGCTCGTACAACTTTACCGCATCGGCATAATTGGCCTGGCTCTCGTAAGCGCCGGCCGCTTTTTTCAGATAGATGGGCGAGGTAAATGTATTTGCATTGCCATCGGCGGCTTTCAGGTAATATTTGATAGCCTCATCGGCTTTGCTCAGTTCCATGTGTGCATCGCCCATGGCGCCAACCGCGATAGAATTTAAAATAACGTCATCAGTACTGAATTTCCCAAGGTTCTCAATAGCCTCCTCGAATTTACCGGTGCGCAGGTAAGAAATACCCAAATAATAACGCGCTAAATTGCCCGACGGAGTTAAACCGTATTGATCCGCGATCTCTTCAAAACCCATAATGGTCTTATCCGTTCCATCCGGACCTTTAACGATCTTTCCGCCATTGATGGCGATGTTGAACGAATCTTTTTCGAAGTACTGCTCGGCATAGAACATTTCGCTCTGCGCTTCGGCATCCTTGGTAGGAACGTACCACATTTTATAAGCTACGATGATACCGATAACGCCTAAAACAACAGCGCCCGCAATACCCATTTGCTTTTTATACTTATGAAAAAATAACTCCGCACGGTCTATTTGCCCTTCAATATCAACTACGGTTTCTTTTTTCTCGGTTACTTCTGACATATTTAAATAATTTTTGTTAGGGTGCCCGCCCGAACGTATATCCCTCTCTTTTTTCAGTTTTGGCTATTTCGGTACGGGCGGGCAAAAATACAGTTTTTTACGGATATAAAAAACCTTAACCCCTTAATTTTCAGGCCTAAAAAATTAGCCTCAACCTTTATATATTTATTTGATACTGAATGATCAAGCAGCTTTTACGTGAACCTGCCTGTACATCCCCGTTTGCGTCAAGCCTAAAGGTGGGCCTGTTCTGGTAATCCATGGAAAGCTTTGCCGTATGGCCTTTGATGAGCCAGTTAAAACCCAGGTCGAACATCAGCATGGTTTTGTTTTGCAGGGCTTGGTAATTGGCATACTGGGCACTGGCAAAGGGCATCAATTGTCCGTGGCCATCGCCCAATAATTTTTTGGGTAATAAATAACCGATCTGCGCATACGCAACCTGCCCTGTACCGAACATCGGTATTGCATTACCAAAAGCGCTTCCCGAAACAAGGTTGGTAGCGCTTGTTCCGGTGGCCGGGTTCATGAGCCCGTTATAACGAAGGTAATTATAACCATAATTAGTACTGTAATAACCGGCAAAGGCACTGATCATCGTTCCTTTATCTTTGTTCAAAGGCATGTCGAGGAAGGTCTCAATACCCAAATGCATCATATCGGCAAAGGTGGTATCTACATAAGGGCCTCCCGCGGTATCCTGTTTTAAATACCAGGTTGCTGCTTTCTGGTAAGTCCCGCCGATCGCGATGTTCCAGATTTTTTTTGTACCGAGGTAAGTTCCCGTCATGTAAGGCGTAGTGTGATTTTCGTTGTCAAAGAAGTTCCAGGCAAAATAGCCGCCGTATTGGTTATTGATGCCCGGATTTTTGGAATTGGAACCATTAGCAGGGAATACCAACGGATTCACAAACACCGCGTTCTTACCAATGGCCGGAGGCGCCGAACCGTTACTGTTGATCGGAAATGGATTGGCAATAAACATACGGTAATCCAGTTTGCCAACTTGTCCGCGCGCATAAACCGCAAGCTTACGATCGAACTGGTCGTTCTGGTCAACACCGTATTGCAGAAATACCGGAACATCCAGTGTCATAATGGTTCCGATAGAAGGTTGAGAGAAGCGGGAAACACCGGTTGTTACCGTAAGGCCTCCGCCTAATTTCAGGTGGTTGCCTTTTCCAACCTTATACTCGCAAACCGCATCATGAAAAAAGGCCGCGAACTTTCGGTTACCCGAATTACTGTAGGCATAAGTGTTGTTGAAATTGTTCTGCCCAAACTGCATATAAAGAAACGCGTGTTCGGTGATCTGTCCAAACATTTGTATGCGCGTACGGCGTAACCCGATATCAAAAGTGTTAGGCGCGCTCTTGCCAAAAAGCATTGTTCCTTCATTACTTTCATTGAAACGAAGCCAGGTTTGGTTCAGGAAGGTTACCTGGAAAAAGCGCGATCCGTCTTCATTCAGATTGAACTTTAAAGCGCTCTTTTCCTTAGGGGCAGGCGGGGCAGGAGCCAATTCTTTTTTCGCCGAGTCGGAACCTTGCGAAAAAGCAGAAGAACTGATCAGCAGACCACATAACAGAATTGTCTTTTTCATCTTAATTCGCTAAAATAATCCTAAATTTTTAATTTTCATTGCGAATTTACGGTACGTTCCCCGTTCTTCTTCTGTGGATAATCAACAATAACATTCATGAACAAGCCTGTTAACATCTGATTTTCTGTGTATTTTTGCCCTAAATCTTATTTATTTACATGGAACAGAATCTTAGCGAACAGGAATTAGTACGCCGCGGCAAACTGGAAGAGATCAAAAAACTCGGTATCAACCCCTTTCCTGCCGAAGAGTTCCTGGTGAACGCACACGCCGCCGACATCAAAGAGAATTACGAGCGCGACAAACTCAATTATAAGGATATAAGCCTGGCCGGTCGCCTCATGATGATACGCGATATGGGCAAGGCCGCTTTTGCCGAGCTGCAGGACGCTTCCGGCAGGATACAGATCTACGTAAAGCGCGATGAGATCTGCCCAGGCGAAGATAAAACCATCTACGATCAGCTGTGGAAAAAATGCATCGATATGGGCGACATGATCGGCGTGAAAGGCTACGTGTTCACCACCAAAATGGGCGAAATATCCATCCACGTACAATCTTTAACACTGCTTTGCAAATCCCTGAAGCCATTGCCCGTGGTTACTACCGATGCTTCCGGCAATGTGCACGACGCGGTTACCGATCCGGAGTTCCGCTACCGCCAGCGTTACGTGGACCTGATCATCAATCCCAAAGTAAAAAAGACCTTCGAGCAGCGTACCAAGATCATCAACACCATACGTACTTATTTGAACGACCATGGAGCTTTGGAAGTGGATACTCCGGTCCTTCAGTCAATTCCCGGCGGCGCAACGGCAAGACCCTTCATTACGCATCACAACGCGCTTGACATGCCTTTGTATCTGCGCATTGCCAACGAACTTTACCTGAAACGCCTGATAGTTGGCGGTTTTGACTGGGTGTATGAGTTCAGTCGTAATTTCCGCAATGAGGGAATGGACCGTACGCATAACCCCGAGTTCACGATATTGGAATTCTACGTGGCTTACCGCGATTATTTCTGGATGATGGAGACCACGGAAAAATTACTGGAGAAAGTGGCCATGGAATTACACGGTACTACCGATGTACAAATTGGCGAGAAGACCATTAGTTTCGCGGCTCCTTTTAAACGAATTTCTATTTTCGGAGCAATACAAGAACACACGGGTATTGATGTGAGTAAAATGAACGAGGAGGAACTGCGGGCTACCTGCAAAAAGCTGCACATTGAAGTGGACAACAGCATGGGCAAAGGCAAACTTGTTGACGCTTTGTTCGGCGAGAAATGCGAGGCGAACTACGTGCAACCCACTTTTATAATCGATTACCCGGTAGAGATGAGTCCGCTTACCAAGAAGCACCGCAGTGAAGCGGGATTGGTAGAGCGTTTTGAGCTGATGATAAACGGGAAAGAGATCGCCAACGCGTATAGCGAGCTGAACGACCCTATCGATCAGCGTGAGCGTTTTGAAGAGCAGGTGAAACTGCAGGAGCGTGGGGACGATGAGGCTATGTTCATTGATTATGATTTTCTGCGCGCTTTGGAATACGGGATGCCTCCAACGGCCGGTATCGGGATCGGTATCGATCGTTTATGCATGATGTTAACGAACCAACCTTCTATTCAGGATGTATTGCTCTTCCCGCAAATGAGACCAGAGGCTAATACCGTTAGTGAAGAGGCTTAATGAAGGTGGTTTGTAAAATACTTTTTTGTCTTTCGACGCTCATTTTGTTTTCCTGCAGCAATAATTCCACGGAACTAAAACAGGAAGCGAAACGGATCTTCCCCGATTACCATTACGCCCTGGATACGATCATTAAATCCCCGCAGGGAATTGTTGCAGGGGTGGAATTAGGGCAGGCCCGTAAAATGATCCTTTTGGAGCAGGTGAAGAACGCTGTTGACCAGGACAAAGAAGGGTTGGTGTACGAGCAAAAGATCGATTCACTTACCAAATACAATATCACCTATACGTTCGATAACGATACCATCAGCGAGATCGAAATATTGATCAATTGCGTGAGTAGGGATGAAGGCGATCGTATTTTGAATGACCTGAAGAATTATTACGGAAAGAAATACACGGCGCCGGTAATGGACAAGGGTTATTTTGTTTTCAATTGCTTCGATAGCCACAAAAAGAACTTCACGATCACGCTTACCGATAACGGAGGCACTTCCAATTCGGTGATCGATATTTTAATTTACCGGGAGAAGTAGTTCGCTGAATTGCCTTCCAACTAACCGTTGACAGATTCCTCGGTAATACCCCGACCTACGGTCGCCTCGGAATGACAACCCTGAAAAACTACAATAGAACTGTCATTCCGAGTCCGCTTTAGCGGGGCTGTTAATGAGGAATCTGTCTGTCTGAAGACGAAAGCCGCTATTTAGTATCCGTTTCATCCTTCTTCGGCACAAAAGTGTAAGTAACTGTGTACGGATTATCGCTGGTGTTCTTCAAAAGATCTTCTTTTTGTTCTTCTTTCGTTTCTGTGCCATTTTCATCCACCAGCCAGTACGGATCGCTTTCATCTAAATCTTCGTCGTTGTTCACCTCCCAGGAGTAAACGGGCTTCTGTATTCCTACGCCGCGGTAAATAAAGGAGAGCACCACCCCGCTGATGAAACCGAAAAGGTGACCTTCCCAGGAAATATTTTGTACAGGACTTACGTAATGGATGGCCTGCAGGAATTCAGTGGGCAGCACGCCCCACACAATGGTCCCGTATAGAAATGTAATAAGTAAGGAAACGCCGAAAAGAGTTTTATTCTTTCTAAGAATTCCCGAAAAGAAAAGGAATCCCGCCAACGCATAGAGAATTCCGCTGGCGCCAATGTGGTTTGTGCCGCCGCGGGCAAGCAACCAGGTAAGGGCTCCGCCTGCCAGGTAAGAAATAAAAAACACCTTAAAGGCGATCTCGCGGTAATAATAAAAAAGTAAGGTTCCCAAAATGAGGATGGGAAATGTGTTGGAAACAATATGACCCAGGTCGGCATGGAGCAGGGGGGTGGCCAAAATTCCGGTAAGGCCTGCCAATTCGCGTGGACGGGTGCCAAAAACATGAAGATCCAGCTGAAAGTGATTGTCGTAATAAAACACCACCCACATGGCAAGTACGAACAGGAGCGGAAAGATAGCGCTCTGTAAAAAAGTATGTTTGGGCTCCTGCACGGTATTTATATTTCAAATATCGTGCTTTTACCCGAAAGCTGACAGAATTACTCGTTGGTGATGGTATGCGAGCCAATTTTGTGCTTGCCGCCTTCGATGATCACCACAAATTCCTCGCGTGTTGTCACCCGCTCGTGTTTTACAGAGTAGGTTAGCAGCACACAGGATTCGGTGCCCGTCTCTTCCTGCAAGGAGGCCTGGGTGGCTTCCATAGATACTAGGGGACCGGTTACCTCTTTCAGTTTCTGGAACTTGTCCTTTAGTTGTTCTTCGGTCTCGGCCTGCACGAATTCAGACGTGTAATATTCATTACGCACCGTGGCTACATCGCCCTTATCAATAGCTTTCAGGCAGGCTTCGGCGGCGGCTTTTGCTTTTTCAACATTCGGTTTTTCCAGCGAGCAACTTGCCAATATAATAGCAAGAACGGGGATAAGGAATTTGATCTTCATAATGCAGTTTTTGTTTACGAATATAATGCAAATAAAGGATAAAAGATACGCCATCTAAAGAGCAGAATACGCTCTGAAAATTACCCCAAATTCACTATCTTTGTACGCTAATATTTAAGACTATGGAAGTTATGGAAAAGACCACATCTATCGCCGCGAAACTCATGCAATTGGAGGACACTTACGGAGCCCATAACTACCATCCATTACCTGCTGTTTTAGATAGGGGAGAGGGCGTTTTTGTTTGGGATGTTGACGGAAAGAAGTACTACGATTTCCTTTCGGCTTATTCTGCCGTGAACCAGGGACATTGTCACCCAAAAATTGTAAAGGCTTTGGTTGACCAGGCTCAAAAACTGGCCTTGACCTCACGCGCTTTTTATAATAGTTCTTTAGGCGAATACGAGAAGTTTATTACTTCTTATTTCGGTTACGATAAAGTATTGCCCATGAACACCGGCGCCGAAGGTGTTGAGACCGCCATTAAGCTGGCCCGCAAATGGGGTTACGAAGTAAAAGGCGTGGAAGCCGAAAAAGGAAAGATCGTTGTTTGCGAAAGTAATTTTCATGGACGCACTGTAAACATCATTTCATTCAGCACCGACCCAGATTCAAAAAAGAACTTTGGTCCTTTCAATCCCGGTTACGAAGTAATTCCTTATAACAACGTAAAAGCATTAGAGGAAGCTTTAAAAGATAAGAGCGTGATCGGTTTTCTGGTTGAGCCCGTACAGGGTGAGGCGGGAGTTATTATTCCGGATGCAGGTTATTTAAAAGCTTGCTTCGATCTCTGCAAAAAGAACAATGTACTTTTTATTGCCGACGAAATTCAAAGCGGACTTGGCCGCACCGGTAAAATGCTGGCTTGCGACTGGGACAATGTGCGCCCCGATGTTTTGATCTTGGGTAAAGCTTTATCTGGCGGAATGTATCCGGTATCGGCTGTTTTAGCTGACGACGAGATCATGATGCGCATCAAACCCGGTCAGCATGGCTCTACTTACGGAGGAAATTCCATTGCCTGTAAAGTTGCTATGGCGGCTTTAACGGTTTTAAAAGAAGAGAAACTTGCTGAGAATTCAGAATACCTTGGAAACATTTTACGCGAAGAGCTGAAAGCCATTCAATCTCCCCTTATCAAACTTGTGCGCGGTAAAGGTTTGTTCGCTGCCATTGAAATTAAAGAGAAACCCGGCCAAACAGCCTGGGAAATTTGCCTGCGCATGGCTGATAAAGGTTTGCTGGCAAAACCAACACATGGTAATATCATCCGTTTTGCGCCTCCGCTTGTAATGACCGAAGAGCAATTGATGGATTGCGTAAGGATCATTAAGGAGACGATACTTTCGTTTTAAGCTTTACAATCGAAAATTAACACTTTTGGATAATATCCTACATGGACCTCGACTACGCTCGGTCTGACATCACTCTATTAAATCAAGAATATATGTCACGTCGAGCGAAGTCGAGACGCGTGAAAGCATTTATCAATTAGAAATTACTTCCCCGAACTCTTCCCGCCGTTTGTAGTAGTAGAAGAGGTAGCCTCTTTTTTAGGCTCGGTGGTAGTTGGCGCAGTTACCGGCGCAGCGGCCTTCACTTCGGTTTTCTCAAACGATTCAACGATATAGCCTTCGCCCGACATCAAGCGATTGAAGGCGGTTTGGTTGATGCTCATGGTTGAACTGAAATCGAATTCGCCACTGGATTCGTTATAAGTAGCTGTGGTACGATAAACGGTTTTCATGGTATTGATCACTTCCTGGGCTTTTTCGGGCGTGTTCACGCCTTCAAATTTGGCTTTATAGTTAAAAGTGGATGGGGCAGGAGCTTGGGCGAAAAGGGATACGCTAAAAAACACGGCCAGCAGGGTTATTATCTTCTTCATCTTGGTTCTTTACTATTCTTTATTTGTTGTGAATGCGAGGCGATTTTTTTTGGTCCCTGCTTCACCACAAGTATACCTATTTTTTTACTTCCGGTTTCAGTTCTTTATTAACAGGGTGTGCATGGGCGGCCGGCTTTACATATTTACCAACCACAATGGCCAATAGACCAAAAGCTATGCCAATATATCCCACATAAGGATAATTGTGTAATTTTTTAGCCTCATCATTGTACATGATCAAGCCGCCTATCAAGGTAGAAAGTCCAACCGTTAATTGTTGTGCCGCCGAATTAAGACTCATGTAAGCACCACGTAAGTGTGGTGTAATTACCGAGGTGATCATGGCCTGGGCAGGGACCATCCTTCCGCCCGAAAAGACAAAGAAAGTAGCAGCCACCCCGATCATGGGCCAAAATGCGGTTGAAGAAAAATTACTGATGGCGTAAAGCGGAAAGCAGGCCAACAAACTTAAATATACCAAAACCTTATAGCGCCCGCGTTTATCCGCGATCTTTCCAATAATGGGAGCGCAAAAAGAAGAAAGTACTCCACCGATGATATACATGTATATTAGATCTCCTTTCATGGAAAAGCCCTGGTTGTACACTAAGTAATCGCTGATATAAGGAATGATGGAGAAATGCGTGTAAACAATGCATATCGAGAATAACAATCCAAAGACCAGGTTACGATCGCTCAACACTTGCTTGTAAACATTAAATGGATCCTTGTTGCGCGGGCCTTTTAAGTGATTGGTAACATTGGGGACAAAGATCCAGGCCGCTACCAATACAAACAACCCGATAAAAGCTACCAGAAAGAAGGGTGTGTGCCAGGAATAATTTTCAGAAAGGTAAATTCCTAAAGGAACTCCGGCTACTGAAGCAAGCGCGAAACCGCTCATTAAGATCCCCATCCCGCGTGCGCGTTTTTCTAAGGGAATGATATCGCCGATAATAGAGAGTATCACCGAACCCGCTACTCCGCCAAATAAACCGGTAAATATGCGTGCGATGATCAGCGAATTATAATCAGGGGCCATTGCGCAGGAGAACGTTCCTGCTAAAAATCCCACATATAGCACCAATAAAGCTTTCTTGCGGTCAAATTTGTCAATGTAAAAAGTAGCGGCGATGGCCGAGACAAAAGCGGCGATGCCGTAAGAGGCCACCAGGAACCCAAAACCCTGCGAAGTGATGTCCATGGTCTTTTTCAGGTTGGGCGCCATCGGCATCATGATCATGTTGTCGAGAATATGCGTGAACTGTACAAAGGCTAAGGTGAAGAGTAAAAGAAGTTCTTTTCTGGTCATAGAGCCGCAAAGGTAAAAGATAAACCGGGAAAGGGTGAATTACCTGATCAAATTTACAATTCCCTTGTACTGGTGGAAATCACTGCTGGTGTCGTTGAACTCTACTTTCCAAACGTAAACGTCTTCCTGTACTTTCTGACCTTTGATCATGCCGTTCCAGGACTCTTCGAGGTCGTGCGATTCCCAGATCAACTCGCCCCAGCGATCGTAGATCCATAGATGATAGGTGGAATTATCAATACCAATGCCGGTTCCTTTAAATCCGTCGTTATTTCCGTCAGAGCCCGGTGTAAAGGCATTGGGAATGTAAAAAGTAAAAGTGGGCTTGACCACCACGTTGTCTGTGATCGAATCACGGCATCCGTAAACGTTCTCTACCCATTGGGTGACGTGATAAATTCCCGGCTCCAGCTCACTGTATTTGTGAACAGGATGCTGCACCGTGGTGTAATTATCCTCATTATTGGATAAATGCGTGTCACCCAAATACCAGAGAATGGCGTTGGGACCCGAAGCTCCAACCGATTGATCGTATAAATGAATGGTAGGATCCAAAACATCCGCATCCTTTGGTCCCCAATCAAAAGCAGCCAGTGGGATTGGGAAAACGGTGATCATGTTCGCTTTCACAACACCACCCACACAACCGCTATCACTGGTTACCTGCAAAGAAACACTGTAGTAAGCTAAATTAGTATGAGAAACGTTGGGGAATGAAGAAGCTACCGGACCGGAATTGGCCCAGGAGGTTCCGTTACCAAAATACCATTGGTAGGAAACAATTTGTTGGGGCGGGGCAACGCTTGTGCTGTCGGTAAAGTTCGCCGTGTGTATTGCACAACCATCGGGATCATCCACAAAAATATTCACCTTCGGACTTGGATTAACGGAGAGTGTGTGCGTGATCACGTTCCTGCAGCCTTTGTTCGATTCAACCTGCAGGCTCACAGTATAAATGCCCGCTGTTGGGAAAATGTACGGGGGAAATTGTGAGCTCGCATCATCAAACAAACCATCTCCGTCCATATCCCAATTCCATTGCGCGATGTAACCGGCAGAAATAGTAGAAGCATCGGCAAAAAGCGTATTGTTGCCTTCACAAGCTCTTGAATGCGTAAAATTGGCCTGCGGATACGGATTTACCGTAATAGAGAACGAAGCCGGCGGACCATTACATCCGTTCAAAGATGCATAAACCGAAATGATGTTGTACACCGTTGAACTTCCGGGATTGATCGTAACGAAACCGGGCAAGGCACCCGTTCCATTCTGCTGCGTTAAACCAATGTTGGTTCCCGGTGTTGTGTTCGTCCAGTTGAAAGTAGCGGCAACTCCCGCGGGAATGGTTGCGAAATTAATGGGCGCGCTCACAGAATTCGGACAAAGCTCAACCGGCGGCTGCACAATTACCGGCGCGGTTTGAATTTGTATCGTATAGGTAGTGGGTGGACCCGCACAACCATTGAGCGAAGGAACAACGGTGATGACTCCATTTAGATTCGTACCCGTGGTATTTTGTCCCGCGATAAAAGGCGGAGGAACGCCAAAGCCACTTGCTCCAAGCCCGATAGCAGTATTGTTGTTGCTCCAGGTATAAATTACACCGGTTGATGGTGTACTGGTCAATACAGGAGAAGGAACAGATGCTCCCGGGCAATAGGGTGGAGGCTGGGTTGCGGAAACAGCCGGCAAAGGAGAAACCAAAACTGTAAAAGTTGTACTGCCCGCGCACCCGGTACCGGCCGTTAATCCCAGCGACACGGTATAAATACCGGCGGCAGGATAAGTATACGTAGGATTCTGGACATTGGAAGTGTCGGCACCCGTGGAAGGATCTCCAAAATTCCAGCTCCAGGTAGCAATACCTGAGAATGTAGATGTGTTATTAAAATTGGTTACGCTTCCTAAACACGTTATCGGCGCATTGCCGGAAGCAACCGGTTGCGGTTTTACGATCACAGGAATGGAAATGCCAAGCGTGCAGGTGTTTGCCGAAGTTGCCGTTAACGTTGCAGTAAAAGTTCCCGAGCTCGCATACGTATGCGTTGGGTTTGTAGTCGTTGATAAAGCCGATCCGTCCCCAAAATTCCAACTATAAGATATTCCTCCAACGGTTTGGTTACTGAAAGAGGTCGGGTTCCCAACACAGACCAGGTTGGTGGAGAACAAGGGCAGGGGAGGAGAATAAACGGTTACCATTGCGGAATAAGTTGCTACACAGCCGGTAGAGGTTGTTATGGTATAATTCACCGGCACCTGCCCTGCGATACCACTACCATAAACATGCGTTGGATTAAAAGCAGTAGAACCGGTGCCGTCACCAAAGGTCCAGTTGCAACTCACTATGGTCGCTCCCATGGTGTTCGATTGATCGGTGAACTGCATCGGGCTTCCTGCACAGGTTGGAGGCGCGGTAAAAGAAGCAGTAGGAGCAGGCGGTGGCGGACCAATAACAGTATCTACACTGAAAGAGCAGTTGAAACCACTGTTGCCGAGCGTGGTCATGGTAACAGTATAGCCTCCCGCGGCGTTCACAGTTACTGCCTGGTTGCTGTTAGAACCCACAATTCCGGGGCCTGCCCAGGAATATGTGCCGGCGCCGGCAGGAGCTGTAAGTGTTGCGGTTGATCCTGAACTTCCGCAAGCGAAAGGAGTGATGGTGATATTGGGCATAGGCGCGCAATCTGCCGTTACGTAAGCGTAACCCGGATGTCCGCCACCGGCGCAATCCGATGTTTCAAAAGTTAACGTTACGTTTTGTCCCACATAATTCTGAAGCGGGATCATCACCTGGCTCCAGTCTTTATAGAAAAAATCGTAAGGCGTCCAGGTTTGTGTTTGGTTGTCAAAAAAATCGGCATTCATGGTTTGAAACCCGCCAATGGTTGGCGCAGTGAGTGCGTCCACGTCATAATGCGCGCACATGATCTCGTTCCCGTTCTGATCATACAAACGTATCTTGAAGTAAGGCTGAATGTTGGAAGCGTGGTTGTTTGGATTATACTGGCAGAGCACAACCGCATACCAATAAGTGACCGCTTTATTCAGCTGGGTAACCAGAAACGTGTTGGAAATGATTTGGTGATTGTAAGGAAGCGAGGTAACATTGTTTCCGTTAGCGGAAATGATACGGTAAGCACTGTCGTTACCCAAACGCATGGCGATATTATGGCCCGGCGGAACTGTATTGATGGGAACGTTTCTGTCAACACCACCCGTGCAAAGCTCATGTACATATCCCCAGCGATCCATTAATGAGGAATTGAAACCATTTACTGCAAGTCCGCCGTAGATCTGCGAACCCGGACCCTGGCTGACATTGTTCCATTGGCCTGTCCAGCCATTGGTGTTGTTCGTTGTGAAATCAAGGTTATTGCAATTGGCACCACCGGTTTGCACCGTGCTTCCGCCGCCCTGTTTCGGGTTTACGTTTGGATGTGTGGTGAGTGGAAGATATTTTTCTTTGTACAGCTTTTCAAAGAGCGGGAGTTTGTCAAGCCAATATTGCAGCGCGTTGCTCTTATCTATTTTCTTCTCGTCAACCAGTTGCAGGTATTCGGTCATGGAAACCTGCCCGCTTTTAAAGATGAAGTTAAAGAAGTCGTTGCATGTACCGGGATTGGAACCTACGTTCTTAGCGAGGGTATTCTCAATAATATGCCAGTCGTAAAGATCACAGGCCTCGTGTATAAAGGCGTCTGAATAGAGTTTTCCGCCTTCTTTTTTGATCGCCAGGCTTTGTTGGGCCCAGACGGAAAAGAGGCTTCCGCTCAATATTATGGAAAGAATAAGTTTTTTCACGAAAATCCAGTACTAAGGTACAAAACAAATGCCGTTTTGGGAAGTACTTTGGTAAGTGGTTGGATTTTGATAATAAGTGGCTAAAACCGCGGCTTTTACTTCATTTTTTCTGTGAAAATGTAGAAGTTAGGATCTACCTTAAAGTCCTCTGCCTTTACATTTATTTTGACCTTTTGAGGTGAAGTAGTAGAGTTTATAAACGTGAACTTGTCCTTTTCAAGGCTTACTTTTACCGGCATATTGAATCCTTCCATACAATTGGTCCATTTATAGGTAAGTATGCCTTTTTTGATCTTGTAGGTCAGTTTGGGGATCTTTGTATTTCTCAGGTATTGATCAAAGATCCTAGAGAAGTCTTTATTGGCTTGCTTGTTTATGTAATCCTCTATTTCCTGTGTAGTTACGGTATGCCATTTAAAGTCGCGGTTCAAGCCACGAAGGATCATCCTGAACTTCTCATCGTCGTCCACTAATTGCCTGATCATGTGCAGCATATTGGCCGCCTTGGGATACATATCGCCGCTGCCTTCCTGGTTCACGCCATAAGGGCCAATGATCGGTATATCATTCATGATGCCCTTGCGAATTCCCTGGCAGTAGGCGTTGCCGGCGTCCTTCCCGAAGTAATAATCTGTAAAGAGCGTTTCCGAATAATTAGTGAACCCTTCGTGCACCCACATATCGGCAATGTCTTTGGTAGTAATGTTATTGGCAAACCATTCGTGGCCGCTTTCGTGTATAATGATGAAATCCCATTTCAGGCCCCAACCTGTGCCCGATAGATCACGGCCGTAATAACCATTCAGGTATCCATTGCCGTAAGCGGTGGCGCTTTGGTGTTCCATGCCCAAATGTGGCGCGTCAACCAATTTATAACTGTCTTTGTAAAATGGGTAAGGACCAAACCAATGTTCAAAAGCCTTCATCATTTTTGGGGCGTCGGCAAATTGTGTCTTTGCTTTCTCTAAATTCTCTTCAAGCACCCAGTAATCCATGTCAAGCGGCCCATTTTCTCCCTGGTAAACCTCACCAAAATGGGTGTATTTACCAACGTAGGGAATGATGCAATAGCTGTTTATGGGCGAAACAATGGCCCAGTTCCAGGTGGTCGTTCCGTTTGAGTTTGCGGTTTTACTGCGTAGACGACCGTTTCCAACACCCACAAGATCATTCGGGCAGGTAATGTGCAGGCCGGCGCTGTCGGGCTCATCGCTTTGGTGATCCTTGCAGGGATACCAAACACTGGCGCCTAAACCCTGACAAGCGATACTGATCCAGGGATTTCCGTTTTTATCGGATTTCCAGATCAGGCCGCCATCCCAGGGAGGAAAACGGGCTATCCTTGGTCGGCCGTGGTAGTAGACCACGAAGGTGTTGATGGAGTTCAATTCCTGGGCCGGAAGCTCATTAAAGAAAAGGCAATTACTGTCGCGTTTGGCCGTGATCAAATGCACCTGCGATCTTTTGCCTTTTGAATCAATGAAGGCGGCGCTGTCAACCAGCAAAGGCTTCTGCAGATCGATCTGCATGAAGTTTTGCGGGCCCACAACTTTATAGATAATGGCGTTGTAGCCGCTAATGGTGCTGTCGGCCCGGTTGGGGGTAAACCAAACGTCGTATTTTAAAACGTCCCACCAGGTGCGGCCGGGGCCAAGGGTACCACGAAGGCTATCGTGGCGGGTATATTTCTGACTGAATTTAAAGGATTGGGCGGGGGCGGTCAGGCTAAGCGAACCAAGCAAAATCAGTAGAGATGGACGTTTCAGTAAATGGAATATGGCCACTTGTAATTCATTATAAACAAGCTATTTGATCGAATTCCTATTTAACATAATGTAAATTATAGGAAATAAATCAGAGAACTTGCCTGGGTTAATAATACTGTAAAGATAGGCCAATTCAAGTACCCGCAAATAACCCCTTTAAAGGGATTTATCAGATCAGATAGACGCCGGCCAGGGCCAGTCCTGTTGCCCCAAAAATGAACGGGCTATCCCAGGTATGTGGCGACTTGGCCTCAGCCAGCGTGGCAACGATCGGAACCCCTATTACCGCTGCGATGAATTGATCGGTGGTAAATCCATCGCGGTAAACAAAAAGCGCCAGCACGGATACGGCATACACGCAAAAACTTCCTTCCAGGCTTCTGGTAAAGGTTGTTTTGGTGAATAAAGCCTTCACTTTGTATTTGTGTTTCCCCCATGTAACGCCAACCGGCTCCGCTAGTCCGTCGCCCACCGCGTTTATTAAAATGATGATAGGAATTGCCTCGGTATGCCCTTGCTTCTTAAAAAGCAGCCAAAGCGGCAGCGCCACCAGGTACGTGGCCAAATATTGTGTAAAAAGCCATTTCAGCGTATGTGGCCTATCCTCGGGCCGGTCAAACGCCGCGAACATCCACTGTATGATCTTTACGTTATTTCTGATCGGTTTGATATAGATCGCGAGCGTGGAGATACCCACTATAGCCAGCCATACCTGCGTATACGGTGTTTCGGTAAAAGGAAAGATCGGTTTGATGAGGTATGGTGAAAAGAAAATAAAGAAATGGTTGATCTTGCGCGTGTAATTCACCTTCCATCCCCAGCGGGTAACGGCTATCCCTCCGCACAAAGCGATGAGGTGCAAAAAAATGAACTCGGTCAGCTGGTTATAGAAGAGATCGCTCACAAACACAATAAATGTACAAAAGAATATTTGTAGAAAGCCGGCTTTTTTACTTAATTTGAAATATCAAACAGGAAGCCATGAGGGAATATAATCAGAAGATCGAAGACGCGCTGGGATTGCTGAAGGAAAAAAAATTCAATGCTGCCGCCGAGCTATTGAGCGTATTGGTGGAAGGTGAAGACAAAAAGGAACTCTCGGATTTTATTGCAGCGGTGCTGACCGAGAACGCCAAAGAACGTGCCGAGACCCGAGAAACACTGAAGACCTTCATGAGCAGCATCAGCTGGCGCGTGAGCCAGGGCTTCGGCTACCGTTAGCACAAAGTCGAAAAAACCGGCTGAGCCCTACCCGGCCCTGCCTGTTTTATGCAAACATCGTTGGAAAAAGAATTTCCTTCGAAACCCCAGAAACCCGATATTTGTCAAAATTCTACAGACATGTACGGAGCATTCCAGGAACATTTGAAAAAAGAGCTTGCCGCCATTGATGATGCCGGACTTTTTAAACGCGAGCGCGTAATAGCCAGCGAGCAGGGCGCGGTCATCAAAATGAAGGATGGCAAAGAAGTGATCATCTTCTGCGCTAATAATTACCTGGGGCTCTCCTCCCACCCCAAGGTTATCGAAGCTGCCCATAAAACGCTCGATCACCGCGGTTACGGGATGTCTTCCGTACGCTTCATTTGCGGAACCCAGGATATTCACAAGCAACTGGAAGAAAAGATCTCGAAGTTCGTGGGACAGGAAGACACCATTCTTTACGCGGCCTGCTTTGACGCGAACGGCGGTGTTTTTGAACCTTTACTGGGAGAAGAAGATGCCATCATTTCGGATGAATTGAACCACGCTTCTATCATCGACGGCGTTCGTTTGTGTAAGGCACAACGCTATCGTTATAAGAATTGCGATATGAACGACCTGGAAGAGCAATTGAAAGCGGCGCAGAAACAACGCTACCGTTTAATTGTTACCGACGGCGTTTTCAGTATGGACGGCTTTGTAGCCCCATTAGATAAAATTTGTGATCTGGCCGACAAATACAAGGCCATGGTGATGGTGGACGAAAGTCACGCCAGCGGTTTCATTGGGAAAACGGGTCGCGGCACCATTGAACTGAAGAACGTCATGCATCGTATAGACATCATCACCGGCACTTTAGGTAAAGCGCTAGGTGGCGCTATGGGCGGCTTTACCAGTGGAAAAAAAGAGATCATTGAGATGTTGAGACAACGCTCACGCCCCTACCTTTTTTCAAATTCGCTGGCTCCGCATATCGTGGGCGCTTCTATGGCCATCTTCGATCTGCTGAGTGAAACCACCGCTTTGCGCGATAAACTGGAGTGGAACATCAATTACTTCAAAAAAGGCATCAAAGAATCAGGGCTCGACTTTAAGAACGGCGATTCTGCGATCGTGCCTATCATGCTCTACGACGCTAAACTTGCCCAGACCTTTGCGGAGAAACTTTTGGCAGAAGGAATTTATGTGATCGGGTTCTTCTACCCTGTTGTTCCCAAGGGTCAGGCCCGTATACGTGTGCAATTATCGGCTGCGCACGAGAAAGAACACCTTGATAAGGCCATAGCCGCCTTTGCAAAAGTTGGGAAAGAACTGGGGTGCTTGAAGGTCTCAGCTTAAACCTCTGTAAAAGATCATCACCCGGTTGCCTATTTTGTTGTATTGGTTATATTTGCTTTATAACCTTTTTACATGAAAAAAGCAATATTCTTCTTTTGCTCTGTCTTCCTGATAAATTCAGGATCCGCTCAAAATTCCGGCAAATGCGCAACCATGGATGTGCTCCATGAACACAAAAAAGATCCGGCTATTGCAGCAGGTTATGCGCACGCTGAGCAGATGGCCAGAAGCTGGCTGGCCAACCCGGCGAACAGGCAGGCCGCATTAAAAAAGCAAGGAGCGATCATTACCATCCCGGTTGTAGTGCACGTTGTGTATAAGAATGCGGCGCAAAATATTCCCGACACACAGATCGTGCGCCAGGTACAGATATTGAACGAATGTTTTCGCCTGCAAAACCCGAACTTCCAGGGTATAAGACCGATCTTTGACTCCCTTGGCGCCGATATTGAAGTTGAATTTTGCCTCGCCGCCACAGACCCACAGGGAAATCCAACCACCGGCATTGTTCGCAAATCGGCGCCTTCCAACGCTTCTTTTGATCCGCTGTTCAATTTTGATAAGGTAAAGAGCTCAGCCACCAATGGAGATGATGCCTGGCCCCATGATAAATACCTGAATATATGGACCTGTGATATGAGTATTTTCGGCACCGTTGTAGTGCTGGGTTATGCTACATTTCCCGGAGGTCCGGCAAACGTAGACGGCGTTGTGATCCAAAGCCAGTATTTCGGGTTGGGCACAGCTCCTTCGCCAAACAACCTGGGGCGCACCACCGTGCATGAAGTTGGACACTGGCTGGGCATGCGACATATCTGGGCCGACGACGACACGCAGTCCGGCGTGCATTGCGACTCAAGCGATTTCGTGGATGATACCCCAAACGCCTCGGCCAAGTCGCAATCAGATTGTAATCTCACCATGAATTCCTGCGCGAATGAAGCGCCTTATTGGGGCACCATTGACCCACCGGATATGGTAGAGAATTATATGGATTACTCGGCGGATGCCTGTATGGCTTTATTCACCCTTGGCCAAAAAGCGCGTATGTATTCTTTTTTTAATACGGACAGCGCGCGTTTCGCTATTCAAACATCGCCGGCCGGTTGTTCGGCTGTGGGGATAAAGGATCAGTATGCGTATTTTTCTGATCATGTGTTCGTCTATCCCAACCCGGCATCCGATGTTTTGCATTTGAATTTTACGCAGCTCACGCTGGCTGATCTTGCTTATGAGATATATGATCAAACCGGTCAGTTAGTAAAAACAAGTAAGGAGCTTACTTTTCAAAACACCATACCGCTATTTGAGCTTAGCAATGGACTGTACCTGGTAAAGGTTCTCAATTCGCAGGCGCAGGCCGTTAAGAAAATAGCCATTCAAAGATGATCGGCCTTGCCTTTACGTAATAAATGCTAAATTTGTGCTCCTTTTTCAATACCTTGAATTGAATTAATAAAAGGGAGACTTGTCCGAGTGGCTGAAGGAGCATCCCTGGAAAGGATGTATACGGGAAACCGTATCGAGAGTTCGAATCTCTCAGTCTCCGCGGAATAAAAACAAAAAGCGCCTTTTAGGCGCTTTTTAAGTTTTAGGGAGTGTTGAAAGCCGGGCAGGCTATCATAAACGGACTAAAGCTTAAAAAGCAGCGGCAAGCTGCCTTTTGTATTCTGACTTCCGGAGAACAGGGATCAACGGAGTTAATCCCCCCATGAAGTAGAAATGCGCATCGGGTGCATAACCTGCTCAAAAGAACGGCCTTTTTTTATGTACATAAAAGGTTGTCTTTCTGATCCTTAGGGTAAACCCGATATCCGATTTTTCAAGATGTTAACGATAAAAACCCGGCTTTTAACGGTTTTTTTTACCTACTTGATTGTTTTAAAGGGGGCGGTAAGTTTTAAAGGATAAATTTGAAAAAAGAAATGTTTCTTTTCTATCTTTGGTTTAACTAAAATGACTATAAAAAAACAACAGTCGGTTACTTTGTGTGGCGAAACTATTACAGGTTCTCCGCACATTTGCGCTTTTTTCGATTCAAGGGAAGAGCAGTATGAAATATTGTTGCCCTGGTTAAAGGAGGGGATAGATAACAATGAAGAGGTTTTAACGATATTGGAGAGTAATAAGCATCATGAGCACCGTTTAAGATTGTTGGAAGCGAATATTCCGGTAGAAGAAACAGTTCAAAGGGGGCAACTAAAGGTTGTTGCTTCAGAAGACACCTATTTACGGGAAGGCGCCTTTGCGGCCGAACGAATGTTCAATATTGTTGAACAGGCATTGATCGGCGCCTCGAGCGGACCTTACAGGAGATTTCGGGGGTGTGGTGAAATGGAATGGGCATTGAAAAATATGCCCGGTACTGACGAATTGATGGAGTATGAAGCCCGCCTAAATCACCTGTCTAAAAAGCATGAGTGTTCGATATTATGTATCTACGATATCAATAGGTTCAGCGGAAGCGCCGTTGCAGATGTGCTTGCCACACATTCACATGTTATTATGCATGGTAAGATTCACATAAACCCTCATTTCATGGAGCCTCTTGACTATTTGCAAAAATTGATCCAACGCCCTAAAAGGCCGTTGGGGAACAGAGCGAACATAAGTTAAGCACCGGCATGGAATCCGAATCCAGACATCAATGCCTGATATATGCAGGCGCACCATCTGAAAAACTCCCCCTGTTAGCTGCTATCATACACTGTAAACTGAAGGAAGGATTTCGGTGCCTTTATCTCAATAGTGCCCCAATGGTATCCGGCATGCGTTCTACTCTGGCTGCCATGGGATTGGACGTTGCATCTGAAGAAGCAAAAGCTAACCTTATCTTATCTTCCGATCCGGTGACATCCGGCGGTAATTTCAATTGCGAGGTGATGTTGGGTCAACTTGAAAACGCGATAGATCAGGCCTTAAAAGACGGCCATAAGGGATTATGGGCCTCTGGTGACATGACCTGGGAATTCGGGCCTGAGAAGGATTTTTCAAAGCTGTTGGAATACGAGTTGAAGCTTGAAAATGTGTTTAGCAGAAGAAAAGAGTTGTGTGGTATCTGTCAATATCATAAGGACACTTTACCACAGGACGTGATGCGGCAGGGTCTGTTGGCACACCGTAACCTTGTGATAAGTGATACACTTACCCGCATAAATCCCCATTATTTTAAATCCTCCTGGCCTTCCAACTTTAATACGCGCTTTCAACTGGATGAAATGATCACAACACTTTGCCGCTTGTGAAATGTGAAAACCGGATAAGTGAAAAATAAATATTGGTACTAGTAAAAATTAGATCATGCGGACCCCCGATACTATGAAATCTACTGAGAACATTGAAGAGTTACAATGGGAGATTGACGGGTTACTTGACTTTATTGAGAACGCCTCTATTCCCTTGCATTCTGTTAACGGAAGTGGTATAGTTATCTGGGCTAATCAAGCGGAACTCGATTTCCTGGGCTATTCGAAAGAGGAGTATTTAGGAAAACATATCAGTCATTTTCACGCTAATAAAAATGTCATAGAAGATATCCTGATCCGTCTGGTAAATAAGGAAACATTAAAAAATTATCCTGCGCAGTTAAAATGCAAGAACGGAGAAATTAAATCTGTGTTAATAAACTCAAATGTTCTCTGGAAAAATAATGAATTTATTCATACCCGTTGTTTTACAAGAGATGTATCGGATTTGAGGAGATCCGAAATGAAAAAGATCGATGTGGTTATGGAGCTGCAAAATGAGAACCAACTGCTGAAAGCGGAGATCGAGCGACTAAAAAAGGAATTGCTTAAATGAAAGCCGGGTCTTTTACCCCGGATGAATTGGTTGGATCATCGCGTTGGGAGGAAAGGGATCACGCCCATATTGGCCCCTTTTCGCTGAACAAATACCAAAAGACCCTCCCTTGGGCTATTCTTCGCTTTTGGGCCTATACAACATAAAAGTGACATGCCGCATATCCTGGCGCCTTTTTTCATGATTAAAACAAAAACTTCTGTAAGCGATGCTCAGCATCCAATAGTTGAACGGCAAAAAACAACTTAAGGTCGAAATGCGGCGGTTGGTTAAAGGTTTCCCATTACATTTGTGCCACCGTTGTTTGGGGTTGCCATGGGCAAGGTTATGGAAAAGAAAAAGGTTCTTGAGATGCTTCATAAAAAAATGATCGAAGAGATCATGGATTACGCCGTGATCCTGATCGACCTCGATGGCACCATACTCTCATGGAACAAAGGGGCAGAAAAGATCAAGGGGTATAAAGAAGAGGAGATACTCGGGCAGAACTTCCGCATCTTCTATCTTCCCTCCGATCGGGAGGCACGTCTTCCGGAGAACTTGCTCGCACAGGCCACAAAAGAGGGCCGCGCCAAGCACATTGGCCGTCGTGTCAGGAAGGACGGCTCTACTTTTTGGGGCAGCATTCTCATTACTGCCTTACACGATGACGATGACAATGTTATCGGGTTCACCAAGCTTACCAAAGAACTTGGCGATAATGAGCTGGTAGGTTAAACCCGGCTATTATTTTTCCTTTTCTAGCTTTCTTTTTCCGCTCCTGGCTAAAAATAAGCATCCCGATATTTGGATCCTTTATTTTTAACGGTTGATGAAGATCCTTTCATTCCTATCCTGCTGTTTGTTATTCTTTGCATGTTCTCCACCTGTCTATAAAACGTCAGTTGCAACCATTGTACACCCGGGTTCCTTTACTAAAAGCTCCATCATTGAATATTACGCGAATGGAAAAAGGTATACGGTAAAAGGGCCCCTGCAAAAGCACCTGGCCAAGGGAGATAAATTTGAACTCAGGTACAGGGCCTCCAACCCCTACCGCAAGCAGGTTCTCCTCGAAAGCCCGGTTTTTTTACCCGAAGAGAAGATCAGTTTCACCCATGCGAGAATTCGGAAATGCATTACCGGAAATTACAGCCGGGTGAGGTACACGTATTGGGTCAACGGGAAACACTACCAAAGAACACAATGGATAAAGGATGTTTTTAATGCCGAAAAAGGCAGTGTATGCGACATCGCATATTGGAAGGACGATCCGCAAAGATCGGTCATGCTGAGATCAGCTGAAGGTCTTAACAAGAACAACGCACAAACCCGTAACAGCCCAAAAGACAATGGTAGCCCAAAAAACAGTAATATGTATATTAATGGGATCTCCCTCACGGGTTTTACCGGTAAGCCTTGCGACTAAAGCTTTCATTTCTAAACTGGTTTAAGTTGGCCCAATAAAATTAACGAAAAAGGCCTGAAAAAGCCAGGCTCTTGCCTACAAGATATTAACCAGGATATAAAATACGTGATTTCACGTAGCTCTAGACCAGGTTCAGGCGCCGCATCAACTGCTCCTTATAAAGCCTGCCAATGGGAATGGTAAGGCCTTTGGTGGTCATGTATAAAGTATTCTCTTCCACTGTTTTAACCTTATTCAGATTAACAATAAATGAACGGTGCACCCGTACGAATTTGCGCGAGGGTAATTTGGCTTCTATATTCTTCATGGATGAATGGATCACGTACTTGGCGTCTGTAGAAA
This sequence comes from uncultured Flavobacteriaceae bacterium, assembly GCA_964387075.1. GTDB lineage: Bacteria > Bacteroidota > Bacteroidia > B-17B0 > Aurantibacillaceae > PALSA-968. Next base: position 128,417 of record CAYLVB010000001.1, on the reverse strand, counting down.
CCACGTTCACATAATCGGCGTTCGCCTCCGTATATTCAATATCGTTAATGGGCACCTTCTGCAACCGGTTCTTGTGGCGCACAAATATAAAATCGGCATTCTCTGTATCCACGCTAAAGTTGCTCTCGCACTGGCGCGCCTTGTTGATGGCCTTTTCAAAACGCTCGTAGGTTACCGGCTTTACTATGTAATCGGTCACATTATTATCAAATGCCGCGGCGGCATAATCCTTCTTGCTGCTTACAATGATCACCTGGGGGATGTCTTTCACCGTATGGAGGAAGTCGAGCCCGCTGATCTCGGGCATCTCCACATCCAGTAAAATAAGGTCAACATCCTTTTCCTCCTTGAGCACGGTCATGGCCTCACGCACATTGGTGCAGGAAGCAACCAGCTCCAGATGATCATTTCTTTCTACACAGATCTTCAGTAGTTCACGGGAAACGGAATCGTCGTCAACAATGATAACTTTCATAAAAAATAATTTAGAATCTTTAAAAATAGCGATTTAGATGGAATAGCAAAATATTTTTGATAAAATGCTGAAAATCCCCTTTTTATTATACCGGATTGACATTTTCTTAAATTTGCACCGTTGAAAGCCCTTGTTTACTACCTAACCCTTCCTTTTCTGTACCTCCTCTCGGTATTGCCTTACTGGCTTTTTTATGGTGTTAGTGACGTTTGTTTTGTACTTCTTTATTATGTGATAGGATACCGAAAGAAGGTTGTGATGCAAAATCTCAGGAATTCCTTTCCCGGTAAAAGCGAGAAGGAATTGAAGAAACTCGAGGCAAAATTCTATCGTTACCTCTGCGACCTGCTGCTGGAAACCTTTAAGACACTTACCGTAAGCAAGAGCTCCATGCTTAAGAAGTGCAAAATGGATGCTGCCGCGATCAAAGTTTTTAATGATCACGCGGCTCAAAACAAAAGCGTGATCATCGTAATGGGCCACTTTGGCAATTGGGAATGGGCCGGTAATACTTTTTCCATACTTGGGAAACATAAGCTGTACGTGATCTATCACCCGCTCACCAATAAATACTTTAACAGGCTCATCATTCACATGCGTACGCGCTTCGGCACCGGGCTTATTGAAATGAAGAACACCATTCGCGATATGATCTCGAAGAGAAAAGAGCTCAGCGCCACCGCTTTCATTGCCGATCAAACTCCCCCACCCGAAGGAGCCTATTGGACCAGGTTCCTAAACCAGGACACGCCCATTTTTTGGGGCACAGAAAAGATCGCGCGCAAGCTCAATTATCCAATCGTTTACGTAAGCATGCAGCGATACAAGCGGGGCCACTACGAGATCTTCGCCGAAACGTTAGTGGAAAATCCTGCCTCCACCGCCGAAGGAGAAATTTCCGAGATGCATACCCGCCGCCTCGAAAAAGACATTATCGCCCGGCCTGAATTGTGGTTATGGAGCCACAGGCGCTGGAAGCACAAAAAACCGGCTTAAGATCTTAAAATATTCCCGTTGATAACTCGGCGTGGGCAGCGCCTCTGCGTGGCAAATAGGGCTGTTTTTTTAGTAAATTTGCCTTGCGAATGCGTTCAGACAGAGAGCTTATACTGGCTACCCGACCATGGGCCAAAGAAATTGTATGGAAAAGCTGGTTCCACGCTTTAAGCACTTTCATTCTCCTGATCCTGGTCAACGCGGTTACCTTTCTCCCTATCCATATTGGCTTTCGCATCGCGGCAAGCATTTTAAGCGGACTCATCATTGTGCGCATGTTTGTTATTTACCACGATTACGAGCATCATTCTATTTTGAACAAATCAAAGCCGGCGGCGGTTCTTTTTGGTTTCTTCGGGCTTTATGTGTTGGCGCCCCCCAGCATCTGGAAGCGCTCGCATGATTATCACCACAATCACAATTCAAAACTGTTCTCCGCCAGTATTGGCTCCTACCCTATTTATACCAAGGAAAAGTTCGACCGCTGTAGTCGTAGCCACCAGCTATCGTATCTGGCTATCCGGCATCCGCTGACCGTTGCTTTTGGGTATATCATCGTTTTTATCTGGGGACTTTGCCTGCAATCTTTCTTAAGCAAGGCCAAACAGCATTGGGATTCTTTGATCGCGCTTATTCTGCATGGCGTTTTCATTGGGGCGGTTTGCTATTATTTCGATTGGCAGACGATGGTTTTGGCTATTACCATTCCTTTTTTGATCGCCTGCGCCACGGGGGCTTATTTGTTCTACGCCCAGCATAATTTTCCGGGAGTTGAGTTCAAGGAAGATAAAATTGAGTGGAGTTACACGCACGCCGCGCTTGAGTCTTCTAGCTATATGGTGATGAACCCTTTCATGCAATGGGTAACGGCCAACATCGGGTATCACCACATTCATCATCTTAATTCGCGCATTCCTTTTTATCGATTGCCGGAAGTGATGAAGAATATCCCCGAACTGCAGCACCCCAAGACCACTACGCTCAGCCCTATTGATATCTACCGTTGCTTTCAATTAAAGGTTTGGGACACGAAGCAGAAAAAAATGGTTTACGCAAAAGCAAAATGAAAAAAAGAGTCGGAATAATCATGTTGGTAATAAGCGTGATCTTCATCATTGGCTTCATCACCGCGCTGAAGAAACTGCCCAGGTACAGTTTTGATGAGGTCTTTAAAACCGGGGAAATCACAGGCCATATGATCGCCGAGATCATCAGCGCAACGGCAATCGTTATCATGATCATTATTGGGATAAAGATGACCCGTTCCACACCCAAGGAAAAATAGGCTCACTTTCCAAACAGCTCAAATTCCTTAAGGTCCGGTTCATATTTCTTTTTGCGCTTCTTTTCTTCGGCGTAAATAAGGCGGCTTACCTCTTTGAACAAAGGAAGGCCGATCAATTCATATTCGTATTTCCCGCTGCCTACAATGTTCCTTTCACTGGTATAAATAGTTGCGGAGATCAAAAACTCTACTTTGTTTTTGAAATCCACAACATAAGCCACGTCACTTAAAAATCCGTAAGCCCGTCCAACAATATTGAACTCCCGCACTGTATCACTGTCAATGCTTGCCGCTGCAGCTCCCCACATAAAGTATTTCTTCATGCTATCGTAAAACACTTTGCGGTCGCTGTACTTCGGGTATTCGCTTTCCCGCGGATACATGCCCAAATGTTTCATCATGAATTTCCAATCGTCTTCCTTGATATCGTATTTCTTTTCTTTTTCCATATAATTCCAAAACACCAGCCGTTTCATGATCTCGTGGCAGTCGTACAGGCTCATGAAATTGTGTTTGCTGAAATCCTTTGGTTCATACACGCGTTTTCCAAATTCATTTACATGCGCCCTTCCCGCTTTGGCCACAGGCAAGGGATGCGCTTTGCTGTAATTTGCAAAAGTAAGCGGCTGCTTATAAAGCTCCTCCCCTTTCTCATTCAGAAATCTTACCGGCGAAGTGATCTTTCCCGTGTCGTTCTTACATTGGCCGTCCAAACGATTCACCAACCGAATGTTCTGAAATCCCTTTTTCTCCAGGCTGCCGTGCAGGTAATCGCATCCCGCGAACTCGTACACCCTCGAAAAAGAATAATTGTCGCTTACCAAGAACATCTTCTTGATATAATGCGCTACCGAAGGATAACGATTCTCGGACGAACTGTCTCTCTTTACCCACTTTTGACAAAAGAACGCGCTATCGGTCTGCATCGGCGTATCGCGGTCAATACCTTTATCGCTCAAAGAATTTATTTTCTCAAGCGCTATGATAGAAACAGGCAACTTCACCAGGCTGGCCGGGTAGAAGAATTGGTTCGTGTCGGCTCTCCAGTAAAAGTTCTTAAAGGATGGTTTATTGTTCTTGTCGCGCGTGATGCGGGTGCAAATGATCTGCAACTTGTACTTTTTTGGATTTGCAAAGACCTTAGCGTGTTGCGGGAGCGCAGTTTTAAACAGGCTGTCGAGCCATTTCGAGGTCTTTTGACCAAAACTGCTGTAAGCCAGGAGTACAAAAAATATGGTTCTTAGGGTCTTGGCCGCCATGGTACTAAAGAAGTGAAAAAACCGTACATAAACTTTACAGACCTTTCTTACTTTTTAACCGCTGGCTTTTAACATTTATTTGGCTAAATGCTTTGTTTTTAGCCATTTATTGCTATCTTTATATACGTTTACCATGAAGATAAAACACGTTATACGCATACTTTGTGTTTTATGCCTGCCGCTTTCCCTTTTTTCGCATGAAGACAACCCGCGTAACCTGAATTTTATTCAGAACAAGGGGCAGTGGGAGAACCAGGTATTATACCGCGCCGATTTCCGCGGTGGACGTCTATTTCTTGAAAAGAACGCTTTTACGTATTTGTTCTACCCCGAAAAAGGTTTCTCTGTGCTGCACCCGCACGAAGGTGGAAAGAACGAGAGCGATGACCACTCGTTTACCTTTCACGCCGTGAAAATGGAGTTTGAAGGCTGCGGTAACGCCGTTATGGAGGGTGCCGATCAAAAAGAATTTTATCACAACTACTTTCTAGGTAATGACCCTAAGAAATGGGCTGGCAATGTTTCGCTTTATGGCGCTGTTCTCTATAAAGAACTTTACCCGGGCATAACAGTAAAAGCGCATAGCGAAATGAACAATGTGCGTTATGACTTTATCCTTGCTCCCGGTGCCGATGTTTCACAGGTAAAAATGAAGTATAGCGGGCAAGAACGGCTCTATGTAAAGAACGGGCACCTGTACATAAAAACCTCTGTCGGCGAGATGCTTCAGCAAACGCCTTACGCGTACCAGGAATATGGAAATGAAAAAGTAAAGGTTGAGTGTGGGTATAGCTTAAAAGGAAATAAAGTAAGTCTTGTTTTAGGTAGTTACGATAAGGGCAAAGAACTGATCATTGATCCAACCCTTGTCTTCTCCACTTTCACCGGCTCTACGGCCGATAACTGGGGAATGAGCGCCACGTATGATGCTGCCGGTAACGGATATACCAGCGGAGTTTGTTTTGGAGTAGGTTATCCAACCACGGTAGGAACCTTCCAGGCCACTTACGCGGGAGGAGTGATCAACGCTACCTACGCCTACGGAGGTTTTGATATGGTAGTTAGTAAATTCAACGCTACCGGAACCACTTTGCTATATTCAACTTATTTGGGAGGAGCCGATAACGAAGCTCCCATGTCGACCATCGTTGATAATGCAAATAACCTGATCCTGCTGGGACGCTCATATTCCAACAATTACCCGGTTACCGCCGGCGCTTATGATGTTTCCATCAACGGAGGAGCCGACATCGTTGTAACAAAATTCAATCCCAATGGGACTGCCTTATTGGCTTCCACATTTATTGGAGGGTCGCAGGACGACGGCGTGAGCATTTCTGCGGTAGAAACTTTCCTGGGCTCGCTCAAATACAATTACGCCGATGATGGTCGCAGTGATGTGATCATTGATGCCAACAACAATGTTTACGTAGCATCTTGTACCATTTCCAATAACTTTCCGGTTACCGCGGGTTGCATACAGGCAACGAACGGCGGCGGACAGGATGCGCTTGTGTTCAAACTGAATGCGAATCTTTCCGCTTTGCAAATGAGTACTTACCTGGGCGGGAACGCGAACGACGCCGGATATAACATCGTTTTGGATGCTACCAACAATATTTTTGTGGTGGGCGGAACCGAAAGCGCCAACTTCCCTTCTACTCCGGGCACGCTAAAACCCAATTACAGCGGCAGTATAGATGGCTTCGTTACCAAAATGACCAACGCCGGTAATTCTATTCTAGCTTCTACTTTTCTTGGAACGGCAGGCTACGACCAGGCTTATTTCATACAGCTTGACAAATTCGGGAATGTGTATGTGTACGGACAATCTAACGGAGGTTACCCGGTCGTAGGCACTGTTTATTCAAATCCCGGTAGCGGCCAGTTCATCCACGAAATGAACCCGAATTTGAACACCACGATCTTTTCTACAGTATTTGGAACGGGAAAGGGAACTGCTGATATCGCACCTTCGGCATTCTTAGTAGACAATTGTGAGAACATTTACATTTCGGGTTGGGGAGGTACGCTTTTTGGCTATAATGTGTTTAGCAGTACAACCGCCGGACTGCCTGTAACGGGGAATGCTTTTCAAACGACAACTGACGGCGCCGATTTTTATTTCCTCATTCTGCAAAAGAACGCTTCTGCCCTGCTTTATGCTACTTTTATGGGCGGTGGCATCAGCCAGGAACACGTAGATGGTGGAACCAGTCGCTTTGATGCGCAGGGCGTGGTTTACCAGGCCATTTGCGAGGGATGCGGAGGATATTCTGATCTTCCTACAACACCGGGCGCATGGTCGAGCACAAACAATTCTTTCAATTGCAATAACGCGCTTGTAAAATTCCGTTTCGACCTTGTGATCACGCTGGCTAATTTTTCGATCTCTCCTTCCACAGGCGTAGGTTGCCTGCCTTTTACGGTCACATTTCAGAACTCCAGTTCTAACGCCACGCAATACACCTGGAACTTTGGCGATGGAAATACTTCAACCCAGGTCAACCCGGTTCATACCTACACCGCAGCCGGCTCTTACACCGTGCAAATGGTGGCCATGGACACTACAACCTGCAACATTTACGATACAGCTTATGCTTACATCCGTGTAACAGCCCCTCCTGTGGTCAATGTAGCCCAGCCTCCGCCGATTTGTATTGGCAGTAATGTGCAATTGAACGCAACGACTCCCGGTGTGTTAAGTTATACCTGGACGCCCGGAACCGGGCTCAGTTGCACCAATTGCGCAAACCCTACAGCCACACCAACCGTAACCACGCAATACATCGTTGCGGTGGCAGATAGTTTTTGTACGGCAACAGATACAGTAGATGTCATCGTCAATCCCAAACCTGTACCGGTGATCCAGGGATTCACGAAGATCTGTTCGGGTGACAGCATCAATTTGAGCACAACACTTCCGTTCACAGCTTATAATTGGTCTACTTCTCAATCTACGCCATCTATTTATGTTTATTCTTCGGGAATCTATTCTGTAACCGTTACCGACGCGAACGGTTGCACCGGAATGGATACGATCCAGATAACGGTCAACATATCACCGGCGGCCAATTATACGATCACTTCCGGAACGGGCTGCGTGCCTTATGCCGCGAATTTTTCGAGTACAAGTACAGGGGCTAACAGTTTCTCCTGGGATTTTGGCGATGGAAATACTTCTACCACGGCAAGTCCAACACACACGTACACAAACACAGGAACATTTACAGTTACTTTCATTGTTACCGATACAACGAATTGTAATCAACCCGATACAGCAACAGGAACTATCACGGTCAATCCTTCGCCCACCATTACAATTCCAATGCCTCCGCCCTATTGCATCGGCGATACGGTGCAGCTGAACGCGAGTTCTCCTACCGCGATAACGTATACATGGAGCCCTGCCATTGGTCTAAGTAATCCCGCAATTCCGAATCCAATTGCAAGCCCCTCGCTAACCACAATTTATACGCTGAGTGTTTCGGACGGGATGTGTACGAAGAACGATACGGTTACGGTGCATGTATTCCCTGCCAATACAACCGTGATCAACGCCACCTCGCAGCTTTGCGCGGGTGATAGTGTTGTATTGACTGCAACAGGACCCGGAATAACCTGGCAATGGGCAACCGGACAAACCACACAGGTAATAGTAATTTATGCACCCGGAACTTACGTGGTGAGCACCGTTGACGCGAATGGCTGCCAGGCTGATGATAACATAGACATAAATGTTTTCCAGCCGGTAACTACGTCGGCCAACGATACAACCATTTGCCAGGGAGATCTTGCGGTCATCTCGGTGCAGGTAAATCCGCCCGGAAATTACACTTACAATTGGAACCCTCCGTCAAACTTAAGTAATCCTAACGGCTGGAATCCCATCGCTAACCCTCCAGACACTGTTCAATACATCGTTACGGTAACGAATGGCCCCTGCGTTACAAAGGACAGTTTGACCGTGAACGTCGTTCCTTTGCCTATCGTAAAAGTAACTCCGCATATGTCTGAAGTGTTTTACGGAGAAAGTGTAACGCTGGTGGCGGTTTCTAATTATCCTGTTACCTGGGTGCCTTACGATTATTTGAGTTGCGTTACCTGCTACACCACCATTGCCACTCCTGAAAAGAACATGACCTATTTCGCCACTGCCGTAAATGAATTAGGATGTTACGCGATGGATACGGCGCGCATCGAGATCGAGCCGGCTTTCTACGTTCCTAACGCTTTTACGCCCAACGGCGATATACATAACCCGATCTTCAAGCCGCTTTTTAGCGGTTACGTAGAAGTGGATGTTTGGATCTTCGACCGCTGGGGCCAGGAGATCATACACTGGAACAAGCCCGAAGAAGGCTGGGACGGCACTTTCCACGGCAAACCCGTGCAGGAAGATGTTTACGTCTATAAAATTATAGCGACAGATTTCCGCAAAAAGGAGCTGCACAAGTCGGGGATCATTAATTTGATCAGGTAGATTCTGTCTTCCTCCCCAAAAAATAAACCACCAATCCACTCAAGACAGTTCCCAAACCGTAAAGAGATTCGGTTGGTTTATCCCGGAAGATAAAGAACATCACCCAGCCGGTCATGGCCAAAAAGATAATGGGCGTTACAGGATAACCCCAGGTGCGGTATTTGGTCTCGATCTTTTTAGCGCGAAGCACAAACACTCCAGCCACTGTCAGGAACGTACATAAGCTCAACGTAAAGCCTACGTAGGTGATCAGCGATTGAAATGAAGAAGTAAAAATAAGCGTAAGGGCAATTACCGACTGAAATATAACGGCCACAAAAGGAACGTTCTTCGAATTTGAGATCGTAAGGAATTTAAGGAGGGCCATATCCTTTCCCATGCTGTTCATTACGCGCGGGCCGGTCAGGATCATCGCGCTTAACGTAGAAATAAGCAGGGTAGCAATAACCAATCCCATAAAGCCCCCGATCACGCTTCCAAAGATCTTATTGGCGCTTAAATAGCCCACTTCCGCAACTCCTTTCAATTCGCTTATTGGAACTGTGTACAGAAAGATATAATTCAGTAAAACGTATAACAACATCACTGCGCCCGTTCCAATTAACAATGACTTAGGTAAATTCTTCTGAGGAGCGTCCAGTTCCCCCGCTATGTAAGAAGAAGCGTTCCATCCCGAATAAGCGTAAGAAACAAAGACCAAAGACACAGCAAAGGGCGCGCTCATGATCTCGGTCCACGAAAAAGGTTGCGGAGCAAAGCTGATCTCGTGTCCCGGGGTTGAGAATAAACCCGCGCCAATAAAGAAAATGATCACAATAACTTTGATGGCCGTAAAGATCTTCTGAAAACCGGCACCCAATTTAAGGTCAGTGGCGTGCATTGCAGTAAGTAACAATACAACGGTAGCGGCAATGTAAGTGCCATTGAGTTGCGGAAACACTTTGCTCACATACATTCCCAATGCCACAGCGGCAGCGGCAATTGGAGCAGCAAAACCAACGGTAACAGAAACCCATCCCGACAGGAACCCGATGGAAGGATGATACAGTTTAGAAAGATAGTTGTACTCGCCACCCGACTGCGGAAAAGCCGATCCGATCTCGCCATACACCAAAGCTCCGCACAAAGCAATGATCCCTCCTATCACCCACAACATCAAAATAGAAAAACCTGTATGAATATCGAAAACCTGGTAACCTAAACTGGTAAACACGCCTGTACCTATCATGTTGGCAATTACCAATGCTGTAGCGGTACTAAAGTCTATCTTAACACTACTCATACTACTTCAGATGGGTTTAGTACAAGAACCTCGACTCCGCTCGGTTTGACATTGCTTTTATTTAAACTTATTACTATACCTGTCACATCGAGCGTAGTCGAGATGCGTGTAGTGACATTCTGGGTAGAATAACTTTTAAGCAAGAACATACTAGTCGAACGACTGCGAAGATTGTTGCGAGAGCTGCAGCATTTGCTGGTACTCTTCGGGGTTCAGGTCGTTATAGTAAAAGTTAATGGGATTTACTTTCTGCCCGTTCTTAATTACTTCGTAATGCAAATGCGGCGCGGTACTTAAACCCGTGCTTCCCACAAGCCCGATGAGCTGGCCCCGTTTTACTTTTTGTCCCGCTTTGGCGATGATCTTGCTCATGTGTCCATACAGGGTTTGGTAGCTGAAACCATGGTTGATCACCACGTGATTTCCGTAACCTTGCATATTGGCATCGCTTGATTCTACAATTCCGTCTCCCGTAGCGTAAATAGGAACACCTTCAGCAGCCGGAAAATCCATGCCCGGGTGAAACTCCTGTGTTTTGTAAATAGGATGCGTTCTCCAGCCAAAACCGCCCGGCTGACGAACCATGTTCTTAATGTTTAGCGGCATGATGGCAGGAATGGAATTGATCATTTCTTCCTTGTTCTTGGCTAGCTTCAGCACATCATCAAAGGATTTGCTTTGTATGTAGATCTGCTTCATCAGCTTATCAAGCTTCTGGGAGGTTTCTTCCATCAAAGCCGTATTCTCAAAACCCTGCAGCTTGGCGTAGCGGTCGCTCCCCCCAAAACCGGCTTTGCGGATATTGTCGGGAATAGGCTCCGCTTCAAAAATTACACGGTAAATATTGTTATCACGGTCTTCCAGATCGGCCAGAACGCCTTGCGCCATCATCATTTTACTGTTGAGGGCTTCGTACTCCAGCTTCATTTTCTCGATCTCGCGGCGCAGCTTTTTCTCTTTGGGAGAGTCGAGGAAGTTGTAGGCGAGAATGATGGTGATGGTGGCAAATACGGTTCCGGTGGCCAGGTACGAAAGGAACTTCACCACGCGTTCTTTCGCGGTGGTACTTACCTTCTCGTAGATCAGGCTTTTGGTGTTGAACTTATATTTTACCTTAGACATGCTAAATAATTAGCTTTCAAATAAATCGGGGCAAAAATACGAAATAAAAGCCGAATAGACCAAACGGCTTTTCACAGGCTATAAACAGCTCATTTTTAAGGAAAAATAGGCTAAATTTGACCCTCTAAATGCCTAATTTCTACATCATAGCGGGGCCGAACGGTGCAGGGAAAACAACGGCGTCTTATACCATTTTACCAAAGATACTTGATTGCTTTGAATTCATCAATGCAGACGAAATAGCTAATGGTTTATCACCCTCAGCGCCCGAAAAAGCCGCGTTGGAAGCAGGTCGTGTTATGCTGAAGCAAATAGATGAACATATTGACCGAGGCGTTGATTTCGCGATAGAAACAACACTTTCTTCACGACATTATACCGGCATAATCCGAAAAGCGAAAAATAAAGGATATTCTGTATCTTTAATCTTTCTATGGCTGAAATCATCGGACGCTGCCATTGAAAGAGTAAAGAAAAGAGTTGAACAAGGAGGGCATAATATTCCTTCAGATACAATAAAGAGGAGATATGAGAGAGGTCTTTATAGCTTTTTCAATGTCTTTCTATCTTTGTGCGACAACTGGGCTCTGTTTGATAATAACGATACCGAGCCTGTTTTAATTGCAAGTGGAGAAACCGAGGTTGAAATAGATTGTATTGAAGAAAGTCTTTTTGATAAAATAAAAAAACAGAGCTATGAGTACAAGTACTAAACATAAAAAATTTGTGGCAAGTGTAATGAAAGGCCTTAAAATGGCAATTGAGAACCTGATAGACGAAAGCATTAAACAAAACGATGACCTGGTTGTTGTAGATGCAGAAGGAAATATCAAACGCGTAAAAGCAAAAGAACTAAAAAAATAAAAAAATAATCTCCCGATAGCTATCGGGGCAGCAAATCCTAAATCCCCAATGACCAACAGCAACAAGATACGCCAGCAATTCCTCGATTTCTTTAAGTCAAAAGGACATCATATCGTTCCCTCCGCCCCCATGGTGGTGAAGAACGACCCTACCCTCATGTTCAACAACAGCGGGATGGCGCCTTTTAAAGACCTTTTTCTCGGAAATGCTCCGATCAAACACCCGCGCATTGCTGATACGCAAAAATGCCTGCGCGTAAGCGGTAAGCACAACGACCTGGAAGAAGTGGGCGTTGATACCTACCACCACACCATGTTCGAGATGCTGGGCAATTGGAGCTTTGGCGATTATTTTAAGAAGGACGCCATTGCCTGGGCCTGGGAATTACTGACCGAAGTTTATAAAATTGACAAAGACCGCCTTTACGTTACCGTTTTTGAAGGCGATGCCAAAGAGAATTTAGCCTTCGACCAGGAATCTTATGATCTCTGGAAACAACATATTAGCGAGGACCGCATTTTAAAAGGCAACAAAAAAGATAATTTCTGGGAGATGGGCGACCAGGGTCCTTGCGGCCCCTGCAGCGAGATACATTGCGATATGCGCCCCGCTTCCGAACGCAAAAAGAAAGAAGGAAAAGCATTGGTGAACACCGGCCACCCGCAGGTGATCGAGATCTGGAACAACGTGTTCATGGAATTTGAGCGTAAGGCCGACGGTTCATTGGTAAAGTTACCTAAACAGCACGTAGACACCGGCATGGGCTTTGAGCGTTTGTGTATGGTTCTGCAGAAAAAACAAAGCACTTACGATACAGACGTTTTCACCGCTCTGATAGAAAAAGTGGAATCGCTTTGCGGGCACCATTACAAACCGCATGATGAGGATCATCACAAGAACCAGCGCGTGGTGAACATCGCCATTCGTGTGGTGGTAGATCATATCCGCGCGATCTCTTTCTCTATCGCCGATGGGCAACTGCCCAGTAACACAGGTGCCGGTTACGTAATTCGCCGCATTCTGCGCCGCGCTATACGTTATGGTTACCAGTCATTAGGACTGAAGGAACCCTTCATGTATCGCCTGGTTCCTGTCCTGGCCAATCACATGGGCGATGCTTTCCCCGAACTGGTAAAACAGAAATTACTGATCGAGAAGGTCATCCGCGAAGAAGAATCCTCCTTCTACAAAACGCTGGAGATCGGTTTGCGCCGCATCGATAACATTTGTATGGAAATGATCAATTCCAAAAATAAGGTTGTTGACGGAAAGACCGCTTTTGAATTGTATGATACCTATGGATTTCCGATTGACCTCACCTCCTTGATCGTTACCGGCTACGGGTTAAGCATCAACGAAAAGGAATTTGAAGCCTGCCTGGATGAGCAAAAGAACCGTTCTAGGGCGGTTGCGCAGGTAGACACCGATGATTGGGTTTATACCGCCTTGCAGTGGAACACCGACAAAGGCCGCGAAGTTCGCTTTGTGGGTTATGAAGAAACGGATGCTGAATGCTACATCACACGCTACCGTAAAGTAAAGGCAAAGAACAAAGAATTATTCCAGTTGGTGCTGAACGTCACACCGTTCTACGCCGAGAGCGGCGGACAGGTTGGCGACAAGGGAATTCTGAAAAGCGTGAACGACATGATCGTGATCACGGACACCAAAAAGGAAAATGGCGTCATCGTTCATTATACCGATAAATTACCGCTGAACATCGCTGCCTCATTCTGGGCGCATGTAGACAGGACCAAACGTACATTGACCGCGAACAACCACAGCGCTACGCACCTGCTGCATGCCGCGTTGCGCCAGGTGTTAGGCACCCACGTTGAACAAAAGGGAAGTTTGGTGAACGAAGATTATTTACGTTTTGATTTCTCGCATTTCGCAAAAGTTACCGACGAAGAAATTCACCATATCGAAAAGATCGTGAATGAGAAGATACGCGAGAACATCGCATCCGACATCCAGCTGATGGACCTGGAAGACGCCAAGAAAACCGGCGCCATGGCCTTGTTCGGGGAGAAATACGGCGATATCGTTCGCGTGGTTTCCTTTGACCGTAATTTCTCTGTGGAATTATGTGGTGGAACCCACGTAGGCGCTACCGGCCAGATAGGGCACTTTAAAATAATTTCCGAAAGCGCTATCGCGGCCGGAATTCGCCGCATCGAGGCCATTACTTCTGTGAAAGCCGAAGAATACTTCGAAAGCCACATTCAAACGCTGGATGAAGTGAAAAAACTTTTAAAGAACCCGGCCGACGTAGTAAAGAGCGTAACCGCCCTTTTGGAAGAGAACAACGAATTGCAAAAGCAATTGGCTGTCCTTGCAAAAGATAAGGCACAACAGATCAAGAAAGAGCTCGTAACCAAAAAGCAGGATGTGGGCGGCATCAGCGTGATCGCCGAAAAAATTGAGCTCGATAACGCTGAAGAAATAAAGAACCTCTTGTTCGACCTGCGCAACCAGGTGAATAACCTTTATTGTGTGGTAGGGGCAGAAGTAAAGGGCAAACCCAGCATTTCTGTCATCATATCCGAAAATCTGGTAAAGGATAAAAACCTCGACGCGGGCAAAATAGTGCGCGAGGTTGCCAAAGAAATAAACGGCGGTGGTGGCGGACAACCTTTTTACGCCCAGGCCGGGGGCAGCAAAGCCGAAGGATTGGATGCTGCTATCAAAAAGGCCCGCGCCTTTATCAATTAATAAGGGTTATTTACGGGATGAAAGAAAAGATCAATGCCTGGTTTTTCCCCAAGGATACGGTAAGGTCGCTCGATGGTTTAAGAGGAAACGCTATACTCATCCTTTTGCTCACGCATTCTGCCAACTGGAACAATTTCTTTTTTGAAGGTCTCAACTTTCATTTTGCCGGCCGGATAGGCGCCTGTCTTTTCTTCATTCTTTCTTCGTTCCTGCTCTCCCGCCAAATGCTGCTCATGCTGTCGGGAGGAAAACCCCTGGAACAAGGCTTTAAGAAGTACTACCTGCGCCGCGTCTTTCGCATCTATCCTTTGTACTTAATTGGACTTATTGCATTGGGTATTCTCACACATTATAATGGTAAAGTGGGTGCCTACGCCTACCCTTTGCGGGAGATCCCGGGACATTTACTTGCGCTGAAAGGAAATGGTATTTTCTGGACGCTGAACGTGGAGTTAAAATATTACCTCGGCCTCCCCTTTCTTATGTTGCTCTGCTTTAAAGTAACGCGTTTCGATCTTTTTAAAACTTTCCTTTTACTGGTGGG
Source organism: uncultured Flavobacteriaceae bacterium (assembly GCA_964387075.1). GTDB lineage: Bacteria > Bacteroidota > Bacteroidia > B-17B0 > Aurantibacillaceae > PALSA-968. The sequence goes on along the minus strand of CAYLVB010000001.1, from coordinate 113,392 downwards.
ACTATACCTTGTTGCCTTTGCATTATGGGCCGCGATGGACTTCAGGCGTTTTCCCTTCATGGAAGTGCTTCCAACATTCATGGTAGGCACTTTATTGGCTGTTTACCATCATACCAATTCATGGAAAGCCATAAAGCCGATACGATCTGTATGGTACGATGTGCTTGGCGCGGTGGTACTGGTTGCTTTGCTGCTGATGGTTCCTTATTACCATAAGCTCTTTTTTGGCCGCGAGATCAATATCAAACACCCGGCCTATAATCCCTTTATCGCTGTTTTCTGGGCTACGGTGGTATTTGCCGCCCTTTATGGAAGCGGCCTGGTAAGGAGAATTTTTGAGATCAAACCGCTCCGCTTCCTGGGCACCATTGGCTACAGTGTTTACATCCTTCACATGCCCGTGCTGTTCTTTGTAAATTCAGAATGGCTGAACCTGGCACCACACCTCCGTATCTACGTATTCTTTGGCCTCACCCTGGTCGTTTCAACGCTTGGTTACCTGGCCATTGAAAGGCCAATGGCCCTCTTAAAAATTAAGCACACCTGATCGAGGAATTTCGCCCTATAAATCGTATTTTTACCGCAAATTATTGAGGAATGTTCGACAGTTTAAGTGATAAATTAGATAGGGCCTTTAAGGTCTTAAAAGGACAAGGCAAGATCACCGAGATCAACGTGGCCGAAACGCTGAAAGAAGTGCGCAAAGCCCTTTTGGATGCCGACGTGAACTACAAGGTGGCAAAAACTTTTACCGATACGGTAAAAGAAAAAGCGCTGGGGCAACAAGTGCTCACCGCCATTTCACCAAGCCAGTTGCTGATCAAGATCACCCACGACGAGCTTACCCATTTAATGGGTGGCGAAACTGCCGAATTGAAACTTGACGCAAACCCGACCATCGTACTCATGAGTGGTCTGCAGGGTTCGGGTAAAACAACATTCTCCGGTAAACTGGCCAATCACATAAAAACCAAGCGCGGCAAAAAACCTTTGCTTGTTGCCTGCGACATATACCGTCCCGCCGCCATTGACCAATTACACGTGTTGGGAGAGCAAATTGGTGTGGAAGTTTTCTCGGATCGCGAGAACAAAGATCCAATTTCTATAGCGAAGAAAGCCATCCAGCAGGCAAAAGAGAACGGTAATACACTTGTCATCATAGATACCGCCGGTCGACTTGCCGTAGATGAAGCGATGATGAACGAGATCGCAGCTCTCAAAAAAGAGATCAAACCTCAGGAGATCTTATTTGTGGTGGATTCTATGACGGGACAGGACGCGGTGAACACCGCTAAAGCCTTCAACGATCGCTTGGACTTCAGTGGTGTTGTACTTACCAAATTAGATGGCGATACCCGTGGTGGCGCCGCGCTTTCTATCAAGACCGTAGTGAACAAGCCTATCAAGTTCGTGGGTACCGGCGAAAAAATGGAAGCCATCGACGTCTTCCACCCTACCCGTATGTCGGACCGTATCCTGGGTATGGGCGACGTGGTTACGCTTGTAGAAAAGGCGCAGGAGCAATACAACGAAGAAGAAGCGAGAAAACTTAGTAAGAAGATCGCTCAGAATAAGTTTGACTTTAACGATTTTATTGGCCAGTTGCAGCAGATCAAGAAAATGGGGAATATGAAAGACCTCGTGGGCATGATACCCGGCATTGGCAAAGCGATGAAGGATGTGGATATCAACGACGATGCTTTTAAGCACATCGAAGCCATTATACAATCAATGACCCCGAAAGAGCGCGAACAGCCTGAGCTCATCAACGGAAAACGTCGCGAGCGTTTGGCCAAAGGAGCCGGTCGCCCCATACAAGAGGTGAACAAACTCATGAAACAGTTTGACGAGACCCGCAAAATGATGCGCATGATGCAGGATAAGGGTGCCATGGCGAAGATGATGCGAAACATGCCTAAGATGGGTGGGCGCTAAAAAGGCACGCTAGGGCCTTGCTCTCTTAACCAACCTACGATACAACGTAGGTTTACATTCTTAAAAACAGGAGAAAATAAGGTATGATCACCGGGGGTTCGAATCCCTCTCTCTCTGAGGCGCAAGCGGCATCGCTTCCGCATTTCTTTCCCTTTCTGTAAGCCCGGCACTGAATACATTTAGATTCTTTGTGGGCAGCCACGCGGGCCTTAATAGCACCTAAGGTACGTTTTCTTACATCAAAACCCAAAGGAATATTGAAGTATGCTTCGTTAGGCGTTAGGTACTTGTGTTTATAATGCGGGCGCAGGTTGTTGTAATCATGCACCGCCCAATTTAAAAATGTAACCAGGCTTTTTATGTTGGCAAACCTTTGGTTCTTTAAATAACGGCCCTTCATAATCCTGTGTATGGCTTCTACGGGCGAGTTAGAGAAACGAATATCCTTAAGCGCTCTTATTTTAGTGATCTTGTGTTTTGTTAGTTTAGCAATGAACTCATTTAGCTTTTTGTTATGGTTCTCGCTGCCGCCATCGGTAACCATAAAGCTGTGTCGGTTTTTCTTAACATCCGGATGCCTGCCTATCACTTTAAGCGCCTTGCGTAGTGAGTTACGAACTATATCAAACGTATTGCGTTCGGCCACATGAAACCCAAGGATCATTTTAGAGTAATTGTCCATCACAAAAGAGATACACACCTCCTTTTTGTCATTGAGCGGGTAAAAAGTAGTATCAACATGCAGGTACTCGTTGGGTTTGCTTGCCCGCAATCCTACCATTTTCCTGAATTTTTTTACCAGCTTGCGGTCAATACGCCAGGCTTTGGCGTATTTATACCAGCTAAAGGCGCTTACCACCAGGTTTTTTTTACGCATGGCCATAACGGCTATTGATAAAATGGGCCAATGCTGAAAGGCCGGGTCTAACAGGAGTTTTTTTATGCCCAGTATTTCTTTTTCGCGGAGTTGCTGAGGGTGGCGCCTTACACAGAGCGAAGAAAAGGAATCAAAACAATCAAAGCGCGCCTCGGTAAGCCATTGGTAATAGATGGCTTTTGTAAGGCCCGCCAGTTTTAAGGTGCGCTCAAGCCCAATATGTGTGGCTGCGTGTTTTATGGCGCGCAGCACATCGGCCTGCAGGGCCCGGTCTTTACCCGCGCTGCCTATCAGGGGCTTTATAACCGGGGCCAGGCATACCCACGCCCGCGCGAGGCCGTGCATGGTCTTTTTTAGTTTGTGGTGGGCAAGGCGCACTTCTGCCCCGCTAAAAGCGTCATTAAAAATGCCCCTGTACTCGTGCCCCATGTACTTGCTGTAATCGGCGCGGCGCCATGCCGAAATAGTGGTGTAGGGAATTTCTTTACGAAAATCTCGCGGAAGCAAATGCTCGTTACCTGTGCGGTATAAAAACACTACGGATGTGTCATACTTTTTTCTTGTGTTCATTTTTAAATACAAATTAATGACATAACGAGCGATCCCGGGCATGACCAGGCGGCGTGCGATAATTGCATCTTTAGCTATTTCCTTTCCTGACTTACCGAAAAATGCCCTGCTCTCCTTTGTTACGTTCGTAACTTCGGGTAAGGACAATAGCCATGGAAAAAGAAGAGTTACAACGCCTGCGAAAAAGATACAGCATCTACAAGAAGATCCCCGCACAGTACGAAGAAGTTATTTTAAGAGCTTTATCGCATTACCCCGAACTGAAATATGTGCGCATACACTTTCAATTGTGCGAAAAAAATTCAAACCCCTATGATACCGCGCCAAGTCCTTCCAGTTTTCTTAAAGCCCCCGAAAAAAGGACCTATGTAATTACAATACTTGAAAAAGCTTCGTTTCCGGAGAGCGCCGCTTTGCTCAAAAACCTTGACCACGACGAGCAGGTTGCAGTAATAGCGCATGAATTAGCGCATGTAGTGCAGTTTCACGGCTGCTCGGTACCCAAATTATTGCAGATGGCCGCGCTTTACCTCGTACCCCGCTTTAAAAGGAACATGGAGCGCGCGGCCGATATCGGCGCTATTGAACACGGTTTTGGAAGAGGGCTTTACAGACATGCTTTGTACCTCAGAAGCATTCCGGGTTACCTCAAAAAGAGACCGGAATTGAATAAGTACTATCTCAAACCCGCGGAGATCCTATCGCGGCTGGATTGATCTCCTGCTTTCTTTCTTAATCTATTCCTTTTAAATAAAGATCCGGCCACTTCAGAAATGAGGTATTTACTTATCTTTGGGTCTGACGCCCTACAGGGCTGGCTGGGTGAAAGAAATAGAAATATACAGATCGAAAGACGGTAAAGCCGAGGTGGAGGTACACTTTGAAGAGGAGACTGTTTGGCTTACGCAACAACAAATGACAGTGCTCTTTGGTCAAACTAAGCAAAATGTCAGCCTTCACATTAATAACTGCTTCAAGGAAAAGGAATTGAACAGGATATCAACTGTCAAGGAATCCTTGACAGTTCAAAAAGAAGGAAAAAGGAGTGTAAGAAGAAAGATTGAGTACTATAATCTTGACGTAATTATTTCTGTTGGCTACAGGGTAAAATCCCGGCGCGGCACCCAATTCAGGCAATGGGCCACCCAGCGGCTCAGGGAATATCTGGTGCAAGGGTACGCTATCAACCAAAAACGGTTAGAGCAATTGCAAAAGGTTGTGGAGATAATTCAGCGATCCGGAAAAACGGGTACGGTTCAATTAACCGAAGCAAAAGGATTGTTGGATATCCTGGGTAACTATACTCAAACTTTTATACTGTTGAACCAATACGACGCTCATGATCTTCAGACAGAAAAACTAAATGAGCAAATCACCTATGAGATTGGCTACGGTGAGGCCAGGGCTGCCGTTGACGCGCTAAAAAAACAGCTCATTGCTAAAAAAGAGGCTACGGCGTTATTTGGCAATGAAAAGGACGATAGTTTTAAAAGTTCTCTTGGCACGATAGTGCAAACCTTTGATGGCAAATTCCTTTATCCGAGCATAGAAGAGCAAGCGGCGCATCTCCTGTATTTTGTCATAAAGAACCACTCATTCAGCGATGGCAATAAGCGGATCGGGGCATTTTTATTTATCTGGTTCCTTGAAAAGAACCGGCACCGATTTAAAAGATCTGGCGAATTAAAGATCAACGATAACGCCCTCGTGGCCCTCGCATTACTGGTTGCGCAAAGCGATCCCAATGAAAAGGAACTGATGATAAAATTGATAATTAACCTTATCAGGACGCAGGATTAACTGCATAGGATTACTTATCTTTGACGAAAGATCTTATGACGAAAAAGGACTTAGTCGAACACATACGCCTCATGAAGAGTTTCCTGTGCGTGGGCCTCGACCCCGACCTGGAAAAACTACCCAAACATTTACTGAAAGAACCCGATCCTATCTTCGCTTTTAATAAAGCGATCATTGACGCTACGCATGTTTATTGCGTGAGCTACAAGCCAAACACCGCTTTTTACGAGGCGCATGGCGTGAAAGGATTTGAAAGTCTTGTTAAGACAATTGACTATATCAAAACAAATTATCCCTCGCACTTCGTTATTGCCGACGCCAAGCGCGGGGATATCGGGAACACCTCGGGTATGTACGCGAAGGCCTTTTTTGAAGTTATGAAAGCCGACGCGGTTACGGTTGCTCCTTACATGGGAAGCGATTCTGTAAAACCTTTCCTCTCGCACAAAGAAAAATGGGTTGTGTTGCTTGGCCTTACCTCCAACGAAGGGGCTTTTGATTTCCAGACAAAAGACCTCGCTGAAAAGAAGAAATTATTTGAACGCGTAATAGACACTTCCCTGCATTGGGGCAGCCCTGAGAACATGATGTACGTGATAGGCGCTACCAAGGCGGAATCGCTGGCAGATGTGCGCAAGATGATACCCAACCACTTTTTATTGATCCCCGGCGTAGGTGCCCAGGGCGGCAGCCTGGAAGAGGTTTGTAAATACGGTTTAAACAAAGAGATCGGCTTACTGGTAAACTCTTCGCGCCAGATCATTTACGCCTCCAACGGTGAAGATTTTGCGCAAAAAGCCGCTGAAGAAGCTGCGAAGGTGCAGAAAGAGATGGAGCGCTGGATCACCACCTAAAATTCCCTCAAAATAAAAAGCCCCTCGGTACAACCAAGGGGCCTTTACTTTTAATAGCTAAAAATTACTGCTTCATCTGGATGCGGGTTGTGTTGCTGCCGCTCTTTTGGTCGAACCACAGCTCTTTATTTTTTAGTTTAACGATGATAGAGGTATCGCCATCAGCATCTCCGGAACCTTCAGTAACCATTTTCAGGTTCTCCTTTTTATCCACGAATTCCCAGGTACCCTTGCTGGTAGTAGTTCCCGAACTGTTTGTGGTTGCATCATTCCAGCTTCCGCCTTTATCGATGGTCATTTTATAAGTAGTACCGGAAGGCATGAACGAACTGGTAACATCGGTACCGTTAAAATAGACTTTATCAATGGTCCACTCGCCGGCAATGCGGGCCTTTTTAGAGCGGAGGCTCATGGCAGGACCCTCTTCGTATTTTTTACAGGAAGCAATAGCGATTCCGCAGATCACTGCGATAGATAACAGAACTTTAGTAGTTGTTTTCATTGGATGATTTGATTTTTTTAATGTTTTTAATTTGGGAGAGTAAAGATATTGCTTTTTTTGGATCTCCAAAATAATTAATTATTATACGGCCTTGCCTGCTTGAACACGAATTTCCGCTTCTTATCGGGTGTTTCAATAAGCTTGAACTCCACATCCATGCCAAAATCCTTATACTCGGTCTTCGACCATACCTTATAAAGATCATAAAAGTGCCGCTTGATGGATTCCAACTGCTCAGTCAAAGCAAAAAGCTCTTCGGACGAAACAAGAGATACGCCGGGACTGAAAGAAGAATGACTGAGCCAATCGGCCGAATGGGTTGAATTGTAAAAATCGGCCCAGCGGTTGTTCATATAGGAAACAACCTGTTCGCAGGTAACCCCCTGCTTCGGAGAAACTACTTCGTTCTCACCTTTCTGCATGTTTATAACGAAACCATACTCGTAATCGCGGTACAGGTTCCTGGTGATGGCTACGCCATTTAGTATTTCATTGTCAAAAGCACCATGCACTAAAATTCCCATGCAAACGGTTGCATGATCGATATTATAAAAAGCCCTTTCCTTGAAAGCGCGGGGCGTCCATAAACTGGCCCATACCTTTTTGATGGCTTTCTCAATGGTTTTGCCCGTATCTCCAACTATTCCTGTTTGCGAAGTGTATAATCCTGCTCCATTGAATCCGGCCTCATCTTCGCAATTCGATGAAGAACGGAAGCGCACTTTTTTGTTCCCGAACTTCTCCGCACAATATAAAGAGATCTCGTCCAGTAGCTTTTTATCGATCGCGCCTTTACGAATTGTCTTTCTTATCTTCTTCAGTTTCTTTCCAAGCACTTCTTCATTCTTAAGTGACAAAGAATCCTTCATAAGGTCTTTGATAAGTTTATCAGCTCCACACGAAGCCATGTGTTTCCAATAATAATAAAACGGAATGCCCGCGGCATGCTCAGGCGTACTGATCTTTTGCTTTTTCTTTTCCAGCTTCTTTAACTCGGCCAGGTTGCAGGCCTTGGTACCGTAAGCCTTTCGGTCTTTGTAAGATAAATGATCCAGGCTCGCTATACTTTTTAGCGTAGTGTCCGAAGAAAGAACAACCTTTTGCTTTTGTTTCTTAGATGCTAATTTCAGATCAGGAAGCGTGATACGGATGTTCATCTTTTCTTCGCCCACCGATAGCTCAACGAGTTTCCCCTCCAGCTTTCTCAGCGAATCCGCGTCATAAATATTCTTCCGTGCTGCCGAGGGCGTTTTGCGGTTATTGGTAAGCAGGCATATATGACTGAGCGGAGTTTGAAACTCGTCTGTTATCACGCCTTTACAAAGCGGCAATTGATTGGAACTTCCCTTCAGTATCAAAATATTTCCCGAATAATCGGCGCTCTGTTTCAAAGAATCGGCCACCATGAATTTGAGTATGCCTTTTGTTTTTCCTTTACAAATGGGTTGATACACCTGGTTCTTAAAAACATCGTCGCTGGTAAGTATATCGTGCTTCTGCGCCAGCTCTTTCTTGCGGGCCAGCAAAATGGTGGTGTTCAATAGTACTTTGAACTGTTTTTGCTTCCAGAAAGTGGCTGTAACCTTATCTGTAAGCCTTTGTATCAACTCATCACTGGGATCGTCGGAAGCAGTGAACTGAAGGAAATAATTGCCTGTATTCACATTATAATTAAACGTGGCAAGGATGTATTTGCGGCTCGACTTCCTTCCGTAATTGGTATTATTGAATTGTTCCAGGTCATCCGGGTCGCCCAAAACCTCATTGGTAAATCGGTAATGCCATTTATACCTTTTCGACTCGAGGTAATAAAGCACCTTGGTGTTTAGTACATACACCAGCTTGATGCACTCAATGCCGTTAAAGGTGCTTGACAGCGGTTCTCCCTTCAAAAGATCAAAATCAGTGCGACTTTTCAATTCCGTGAGATGGGTGGGCAGTTTTTTCTTCTTTTCCTGCGCAAAACATAAAGTGGCCAGGGCCAGGAAACCGTAAAGAAATATATTCCGTAAAAGGGTCATTTTTTTATTAAGGGGTGGAAATGCTCACCGGCAATACCTTCCCGTTGAAATGATGATGCCCGTTGAGGGCAAAATCACCAATAAAAGCAGCCATATCTTTAGCGCTTGTTTTCGCTTTATAACCCGGAAAAGCATGTTTCAGCATTTCGGTATTCACCGCGCCCAGGCATAAGCAGTTGGAAGCAATGTTCTTATCCTTCAGTTCTTCCGCTAAACACTCGCTCAACACACTTACCGCCCCTTTGGAAGCACTGTAAGCGCTTAAGCCGGGAAACTTGGCGCTGCCCTGGAAACCGCCCATGCTGCTTATGTTGACAATATGCGAACGTTCCTTCTTTCCCATCAACGAAAGCAATTGCTGGCTCAGTAAAAAAGGGGCGAAAACGTTCACGCGATAGGTCAGTTCAAGCTCTTTGGAGGTGATCTTCGCGAAGGGCTTATTTACTAAAATACCGGCGTTATTGATGAGTATACCTACTTCGTTCGTAATGGCACGAATGTTCCCGGTAACCTCGTAAATGCTGTCCTCTACCGTAAAATCGGCCCTCACGGAGTGAAAATTCTTCTTTTTTTCGAGTGTTTTCAACTTTTCGGGATGCGAGCTTAAAGCAATAACCTTTACGCCTTTTCGTTGTAAAAAAAAGTGAATTAACTCCCTGCCTATGCCTCTCGAAGCCCCCGAAATAACAACTGTCATGATTTCTTTTTATCTTTATCCCTTAGCTGGGGGAACCCCAACGGGGATTCCTTCGGAACAAAGTAAATGAATAAAGTTAAATACACGCTTATTCTCCTGTTATTTTGTGCCTCCCTGTGGGCGCAGAACGATACCACCCGTGTGAACCCGCCTGCGCCGGATAGCGAAACGCAAAAAGAGCCGCAAACGCAGCCCGCCCCCACTCCTACCGTTACTCCCGATAAACCCAACCGCAAACGCCCCAAGGGCTACGACGATTATATCAACAAAGGCAAGCGGCCACAGGATATAAAACCTTTTACCGATAATATCTATTACGGCTGCAATATCCAGCTTGGTTTCTACGGAACCACTATGGGCAACGCCTTATATTACGATCTCTCGCCGCACGTGGGTTATAAATTCAACGAGTTTCTTTCTGCAGGCGTACAGGTGATCTACAATAACACCTCTTATACGAGCGGCACCAAACGCTTTAACTACAACATTTTTGGCATAGGCGCGTTCGGCAGGGTTCTCATCCTCGACCGTTTTTTCTTACAGGCCGAATTCGACGCCCTTAGCGTCCCCGCCAACTACGTGGGCAACGCCGTCTCTTCCAGGCAGATCAGCGATGAAAAATTAGTGGGACTTGGCTATAAAAGTCCTTTGGGTGATAAGCTCGGTTACTTCTTTGTGTTGTTGTACGACATTAACCCAACGATCTACTCGCCTTACTTCTACAATCCCCTGGTGTACCGTGCTGGACTTTCCTGGAATTTCTGAGCATACAATTTAGCATTGAAAATTTAAATAGTAAAATTTAACAGGGACCTTTTACCTTTTCAATGTTCCTTTTTCAATTTTACATTTCCTAGTGGTACTTTGAAAAGATCCGGCTGCTGATGGCCATGGCTTTGGCAAAAGCTTCTTTGTTGTAATTGACGGTATCGCCAAAGTGGTCTAATACTATCTCTGTGGCGATGTTCCCGGTGAGATCGTCTTTTGCCATGGGGCAGCCTCCAAAGCCAAGAATGGCGCTGTCGAAATTGCGGCAACCGTTCCGGTAGGCCGCTTCAATTTTTTCTTTGGCTGTTTCCTTTCTTGAGTGGAGATGAGCGCCTACCTGAACATCTTTTAATTCGGGCACCAGGCTCGAGAACAAAAGCGAGATGGTTTCGGGTGTGGAACTTCCGATGGTATCCGCCAGGGAAACGATCTTAATGCCCATTGCTTCCAGTTTTTTTGCCCAATTGATCACGATGTCGGGATTCCATTCGTCGCCATACGGATTACCGAAGGCCATGGAAAGGTAAACCACCAATTGCTTTTTGTGGCCGAGACAAAGTAGCTGAATTTCTTCAACACGTTTCAATGATTCGGCCATACTTGAATTGGTATTTCTTTGCTGGAAAGTTTCAGAAACAGAAAAAGGAAACCCGAGGTACCTGATCTCATCGAACTTGCAGGCATCTTCGGCGCCGCGGGCGTTGGCCACAATGGCCAGGAGTTTAGACTTGGTATCGCTGAGCGCCAATTGTCCTAATAACTTAGAAGTATCCTGCATTTGCGGGATGGCTTTCGGGGATACAAAACTTCCGAAATCCACCGTATCAAACCCCACTTTCAGGATAGCATTGAGGTATTCAACTTTCTCTTCGGTAGGAATAAAGTCCTTTATTCCCTGCATGGCGTCTCGCGGACATTCTGTGATGCGGATCATGGTGCAAAAGTACTAATTAAGGCAATACCCCAATTGTTAACTAAATCTTTGCAAATAAACGATTTAGCCTTAAAATTATTTGTTTTTTAGGCGCTTGTGGGTTATCTTTAACTATTGTTTTTCATGCGGGTTTACCTCTGTTCAATATTTACCCTCTTTTGCGGCCTTTTCGCTCAGGCCCAGGTTAAAACGCCGCATATCAGCTATAACACCAGCCTGATCAAATTCACAGAGAACAAGAACCAATGGGATAAGAACATTCAATTCCGGGCGCAACTGGATGGCGGCGCTCTGTGGATGGAAAAGGATGCGCTTACGTATAGTTTTTACGATAAAGAAACCGTGCGGGGGCTGCACGCCAATTATAAAGCAAAGCCCACCAAAACCATTCGCACCACAGGATTCAAGGTGCATTTTACCAATTCCAATCCCAATACATGGATAAAATCCACAGATGTTACGCCGGATTACAATAATTATTTCATAGGAAAGGATCCATCCAAATGGGCGGGGGACGTTAAGAACTATAAGCGTGTGGTGTATAACGACCTCTGGCAGGGCATTAACCTGGAGGCGCTTGGCCAGGATAACAGCGTGAAGTACAATTTTTACGTGAAAGCCGGCGCCGATCCCGACCATATTAAAATGTTCTATGATAAAACCGAGAAGATCACTTTACATAAAGGAGAAATAACCATTAAAACCTCACTGAATGAAATTGTGGAGCACGAACCTTATGCCTACCAGGTTATTGACGGCATCACAGTAGAAGTTCCCTGCGAGTTCAGGCTGAAGAATAAAACCGTTTCTTTTTCTTTTCCAAAAGGGTATGACAGCCGGTATGAACTGGTGATTGACCCTGTATTGGTATTCGCGTGTTCTTCGGGTTCAACCGCCGATAATTTTGGTATGACGGCCACTTACGACTCGCTGGGAAACCTCTACAGCGGTGGAACCTGTTTCGACCAGGGCTACCCGGTAGTGAATGCTTATGACGCTACGTATAACGGCGTGGTGCAGTATGGCATGACCGATGTGGTGATCACCAAATATGATTCAAGCGGGGCATTCCTGAGATACTCCACCTATATTGGCGGCGCCGTAAGCAGCGAGATCGTTACCAGTTTGATCGTAGATAAACAAAATAACCTGTATCTGTATGGAGCCACGGGTTCTTCTGATTTTCCGATGACCGCCCAGGCTTATGATAATTCCTACAATGGCGGCGATACCATGCTCTTTATGTTTAACGGCACATTTTTTTATAACGGCACCGATATTTATGTGGCCAAGCTCAGCGCTGCGGGTAATGTATTGCTGGCCTCTACTTTTATAGGCGGTAGCGAGAATGACGGGGTGAACATCAACAATATGATCGCTCCTTATTTTGCTACCCTGTACAATGTCTGGGTAAATGGCGAGTATCCTCCCGATTCGCTGCAATACAATTACGGCGATCAGTACCGCGGCGAGATCCAGCTCGATATAAACGACAATCCCATCATCTGCAGTTCTTCCCGTTCCCCCAACTTTCCAACGGCCAATGCTTTTGATAATACATTGGGAGGGTGGCAGGACGCTGTAGTGGTGAAATTCGATCAGGCCCTTTCGGCGCTTTCTTTCAGTACTTTTTTAGGAGGAAGCAATAACGACGCGGGTTACGCCCTTTACGTGGCGCCTAATAACGAAGTATTTGTTACAGGGGGGACAAGAAGCACCGATTTTCCTGCCAGCAGCGGCGCTTACAAAACCACTTACCAGGGAGGGAAGGCCGATGGATACCTGGCAAAAATAAGTGCCGGCGGAAATACCCTTATGGCTGCTACTTTTATCGGCACCGCCTTCTATGATCAATCTTTTTTCATTCAGCTCGATAAAAACCAAAATCCTTACATTTTCGGACAATCGATCGGAAATATGGGAGTGGTGAACGCGGGGTACAGTAATACAAATGGAAAACTATTCATTTCAAAGCTCGATAGTAATCTTTCCACGCTTCTGATGCAAACGGTGATAGGCAACGGAGCTCCATCCATCAATCTTTCGCCCGCGGCCTTCCTGGTAGATTGTTCGGAGAATATTTATCTCTGCGGCTGGGGAGGTAACATCATTTTTGGCCCCGCTACATTCAGCATGCCGCTTACTTCGGGCGCCGTGCAAAGCAGCAACCCCGATGGATATAATTTTTACCTGATGGTGCTTGCCAAGAACGCGCAATCGCTGTTACACGGAACTTATTTTGGCGGACCCCAAAGCCATGAGCACGTGGATGGAGGCACTTCGCGTTTCGACCGAAAAGGCATCATCTATCAAAGCGTTTGCGCCGGTTGTGGCGGCAATGATGATTTTCCGGTTACTTCCGGAGCCTGGCCTACCTCGGTCTATGGGAATAACTGGAACCAATCCAGTAATTGCAACAACGGTACTTTTAAAATAAAATTCGAGTTCAATTACCCGAATGCCAATTTTACGAGCGTTACCCAGGGCTGCGCTCCGCTAACAGTAAACTTTACGAACACCAGTTATTCTTACGATGGGTACCTATGGGATTTCGGAAATAACGACACCACTTCGCTGGTACTTAATCCCATAAAAACCTTTACGGCAACAGGAACCTACACCGTGAACCTGTATGTGAAGAACAGTTCCTGTTTCAATGGTTTCGATACAGCCACTATCGTTATTACCGTACATGAAAAACCCAATGCGGCCTTCACTTTCGCTTATGATTCCTGTATGAATTCGGCAACGTATACAAACAGTTCTTCAATAGGTTCGGGAACAATTACCTACAGTTGGACACTGGGCGGCGGACAAACCAGCACGGCGCAGCAACCGGGAACCTTCACTTACCCAGCCGGAACTTATACACCGCAACTCATTGTTACCAGCAATAACGGATGTAAGGATACAGCTAAACAAGTTTTGAATTTTACGCTTGTCCCCTACGCTTCTTCTCCCAATGTTACCATTTGCGACGGCAACAGCGTTCAAATGAACGCGAGCGGAGGTTTGAGTTATACCTGGGCGCCGGGCGGAAGTTTGAGCAATACAGGAATTGCAAATCCTGTGGCCACACCAACTACCACAACCATTTATACAGTTGCTATTGGTCAGCAGGACGCGCTGGGCAATACTTGTGTGTTTTACTTAACGGATACCATTCGCGTGAACCCCACGGTTACCGCTGTATTCAATTGGACCAAGAACAATTGCGGGAATACGTTGACCTTCGCGGATTCTTCTTACGCCAATCCTACACAGTGGGACTGGAATTTTGGTGACGGAAATATTGACTCGGTGCAAAACCCTGTGCACACTTACGCAAACACCGGAACTTATACGGTTACGTTGATCGCCAACAACCAGTACGGCTGCCCGGATACCGTGCGCGAAGTAATCACACTCTCAGGATTCAATCCAATTAGTGTTTCCGCCGATCAGTATCTCTGCCAGGGAGATTCTGTGCAGTTGAATGCAACGGGCGGCATTTCTTATCAATGGAGTCCGGGAGGAAGTTTAAGTAATCCCAATATCGCTAATCCAATCGCTTCGCCTACCGCCACAACGCAATATACTGTGCAGGTAACGCAGGTAAATGGTGTGGATACCTGTTTATCTGTTTTGTATACCGATATAACTGTCCCTGTTTACACGGGAACTGTGCTTACGGCATGGGCAAACCCCGATACGATACGTGTTGGCGAAACAAGTACGCTAGGGACCGGAACTTCCGGGGGAAATTTAACGTGGGGGCCCAATTATAATATGAGCGACATAAACGCGCAAAACCCGGTTGTTTGGCCGGGCCATACTACCACGTACACCGTTACCTATACCGACCCGAATGGCTGCAGTTTTCCTATAGCCGGTGTTACCATTTACGTGATCACGAATGTTTGCGACGACGGAACTTTATTTGTACCGAATACTTTCACACCCAACGGCGATGGCAAGAACGATGTGATGTACGCAAGAAGTAATTTGGTGCTGGAGATCGACTTCAATATTTACGACCGCTGGGGGCAATTGGTGTTTCACACAGACGATATTAAACAAGGCTGGGATGGCATATTTAAAGGAAAACCCTGTAACCCGGATGTGTTTGGGTATTATATACGCTACAAGTGTAACAATGGAAAGGAGTCGTTTAAGAAAGGGAATATTACTTTGATAAGGTAGGTATAGAAATGAAAAGTTCAATGCAAAACAGTTTTTGAAAATGGAGTGCACTACATACGCAAAAAATGAAATTTAAACAAAATATATTTATTTTCTTAATCGCGGCTGTGGGCTTTGCTCAAAACGCAAGCGCGCAGGTAAACCTTGTACCGAATCCGAGTTTTGAGCAGTATTCACAATGTCCCACGGGACAAGCACAAATACAATACGCAATCGGCTGGCTTAATTTCAATTACACTCCAGATTATTTTAATATATGTTCAACTAATCCTTTGTTTTCCGTTCCTTACAACTGGGGAGTATATCAACTAGCCCATTCTGGTAATGCATATGCTGGTTTAGGTACTTATTCAACAGCCGGAGCAAATGCGCGCGAACACATTGCTATACAATTAGCTGCAACAATGACCGTAGGAATCAAGTATTTTGTGTCCGCGCAAGTAAATCTTGGCTTGGATAGCACGTATGGCTTTACGGGAGCCTCCAATAATCTAGGTATTCTTTTTTCAACAGTTCAATACTCCCAAATTAATCCCGCGCCAGTTGGAAATTTTGCTCACATTAATACAGCGAATGTTATTTCTGATACATCAGACTGGACTAATATTTCAGGGGCTTTTATAGCAGACTCGGCGTATAAATACATTATTATTGGTAATTTTTTCGATGATAGCAATACGACCTTCTTACGTTTACAGGACAGTACCTTTAATGAAAATGCGGCTTATTATTTTATAGACGATGTTTGTGTTTCGACTGATTCACTAATATGCGCTAATTCATCAGAAGTAAAGAATCAATTTCATCCTTCAAGATTCATAGTAGGGCCTAACCCTTTCATTGATAATTTGAAAATTACCATCAGTAATATTTCAAACGAGAATGAGGATATCTTTAAATTATACAATTCATTGGGAATAGAGGAGAAAGTTGAATCAATAAAGATGAAAGAGGGGTTAACAACCAAGATTATTATACAAAAAGGAAATTTAACCCCCGGTGTATATTTATTACAATTGAAATCAGGCCCAAAAATAATATACCAAAAAATAATCATAAATTAAAAAGTATAAACATGAAGGCAATGTCTAAAATCAACTGTTTTTTTCTTTCGTTCTTATTTCCCGGAATTGCTTCTGCGCAATTTCAAATCACGCCCATTACTGGCGGAGCTTTTGGAAGAACTACCGCGCCAATTGCAGGTGTGGGCGTAGGATTTTTTCCTAATGGCACAACAACGAGTGCCCGTTTTCAGATAAATAATTTTTACTGCGCCAATCCAATCGGCCCCCTCCAAAACTTCCTTTTCCGGACCGATGGAGGCCAAGGCAATATGAATATGTGGCAGATGTTTACGGGGCCCACTGTTAACACAACCACGGAAAAGGCCCGGCTTTTTATTGATCCGCTTTCTTACAGCCAGGGTGTAACCAATTGGAATAGCGCCCAAATAAATGCCCGCTTCAATCATTTCAGCCTGTTATCGCCCCGCGGCGATATGATCTTTTTTGCCAAAGGAGCGGATCGTAACCAGGCGCCATTGTTAGCCGGGTTGGTGATGGAACGGATGCGTATAAGCGCGGGTAATTACGATGATCTTACCTTTAATTCGCCTTTTTACCAGGATTTTGCACGCGTTTCTATTAGTGCAACCTCAAACAATATTATAACCGACCCCCTGGCCATGCTGCATATTGGGGATCCGACCTTTTATGCACTGGGCGGCCATAGACCCTGGATGAATTATGGGATATTTATCAATAAGCATGATGATAATGTTTTTCTTGGCGAAAAGCAGGATGAATTTAATTTAAGTCCCATTAGTAACGTTCCTGATTATAATGATAATCAAAACGCAGTTTTGGTGTGGGCGGATAATACAACCAATTTGGCTCCCAATAACCCAACGCCCGATGTATTCCGCATCATGTTCTCAGGCGTTTTTCAGACAGGAGCGGCGGCAGGAACATCAAACCACATGAACGCGCTTGAGGCCATGCGCTTCGTGCCGGTTCCTATACCCGGTAACATAACCAACGCTTCCGGGGTTAATGTGGGCATCGGTGATTTCTCAAGGAACAATGCACTTTTTCCTTTTGGCAACCCAACTCGCAGACTTGAGATACTGACTGATAAAACAACCGCGAATTCTAACGGGAATCCGCAAATCCGCATCACAAATTTTCAGCAAGACCCTGCCAATACGGGAACAACCGGAAAATATACCGAACTACATGTAACCCAAACAGGAAATATGGGGATACTGGCTTTCGATAATACCCTTTCAGGTACAAATACGGCGAATCAAACTTTTTCGCAGCGTTTTGTAGGGATAAATACTATTAACCCTGGCAATACCGTGGAAATAAATTCTCAATATTCCGCTTTTAATACCATAAATAACCAGCCTCAGGCAGGAGGCTTTGGCCCGGCTACAGGATGGGCTGGCTTACGTTTTACCGACCTGACCTCGGCATCTGTTGTGCAGGCTAATCCTGGAGTTGGGGTTTTATCAGTAAATACAAATGGCGACGTTATTCTTGTTCCGGATCAAATGGGCACAGGTGGCGGAGGTGGGTTCGTTAATGCGCAGAACGGTTTAACCCTGATAAATCCAACAACAGTTGAATTGGGAGGGTTTCTGCTTCACCCTACACAGGTAGCCCTGGGTCCCCATAATTTTGAACTTTTTAACAACACAAATGGAAATATATCTGTAGGCACAAATCCTGCTGTTTACCCTGTCACTTCTGGCGGTGGAGCTAACGGTGCCAATATTGCCATTGGCCATCAGAATAATTTTACAAATCAGCATGGGTTTGCTTTTGGTGATGATAATTCGGTGGGTTTTAGAGATTTTTCTTTAGGGCTTGATAATGACGTAGTCAATGCACAAGAGTGTATTTCTATAGGGCAAACTGTGAAACAAGAAAATACCGGGGGCGCCGGAACGGTTAACACTGCGGTAGCGATTGGATTCGAAACACACAATTATAATTCAGGATCTATTCTTATAGGCCAAGAAGTGGTACTTCCTCCCAACGGCCCGGGCATGATATCGATAGGAACCCATTTTGCAACCTTAGCCAGAACCCAGATGGAGGCTTACATCTCCGCAAATCTCGGCGCAACTTATTCGCAAATTGATAATGCCGCACAAACCTTTTCCGGTGGTTTGCAGCCGGATTACATTCCTGCAATAAATGTATGGAACAATAATATGGTTGGCATTGGCAAGTTAAACCCGAGTGCAGGAACAAAACTGGATGTAGCCGGATCTATAACATGTATAGGTTTTACTAATAATTCAGATACCACGTTAAAAACGAATATTCAACCTATAAATTCGAACTTTGCAACTCAAAAAGTGAAAGGGTTCAAAACTATAAGTTACGAATGGATCAATAAACTTGATACAGCTATGTATAATACACAGTACGGGTTTAGTGCACAACAAGTAGAAACCATATTAGGAGACCTTGTCCATACGGGAAGAGACGGAAAAAAATCAATAAGCTATAATGGAATTCTCTCCTTAGTTACAAAGGCCCTTCAGGAAGAGATCAAACGTAATGAACATCAGGATTCTATTATAAATCAACTATTGTCCGTTGTTAATTCATGCTGTAACGAAAACGCCAAAGCAACAGGCAGCTCAACTATAGATGTGGAATTAAACGATCTCGATGTAATTGTGCTGAACCAGAACGTTCCGAATCCTTTTGCAGAGCAAACCACCATTTCTTACAATATCCCGAAGAACACAAGCGCCGCTCAAATTCTTTTTTACGACATCAACGGCCGCCAGATAAAAGCGGTTGATATCACCAAAAAAGGAAAAGGCCAACTGAATGTATTTGCCAACGACCTCAGTAACGGCATTTACAGTTACACGCTCATAGTTGACGGTAAAATATTTGAAACGAAGAAGATGATAAAACAACAATAAAGCGAGGAAGCGTTAATTCCGCTAAATGAAAACAAGAAAGAACATATTTCTTTTACTCCTTACTGCCTACTGCTTACTGCCTACTGTAAGAGCCCAGGACATCCATTTCTCGCAATTCTGGCTACAGCCGCTTTATTTGAACCTGGCCAATGCGGGCATGTTTGATGGAGATTACCGTGTAGGCGGTATGTATCGCAACCAATGGAGACAGGTGCCTGTTCCCTACTCTACCGTTTCTTTTATGGGAGATGCGAGATTCAATGGAATTCTTTCGCAGAAGAGCGCTTTGGGCGCCGGACTGATCTTTAACAACGATATTTCGGGGGATAGTCATTACAGCATCAACCAGCTTTATATTCCTGTTTCGCATGTGCAGAGTTTTGCGGATACCAACCTGAGTGTTTCTTTTGGTTTGTCGCCGGGAATTTCCAATATCGCTTTCCGGACCAATAAACTTACGTTCGATAACCAGTTTGATGGTGACGCATACAATCCTTCGCTGGGTACCGGCGAGAATTTCCCAATGATGTCGAGAACCTATTTTGACCTGGGGGCTGGCATTTCCGGAATGTATAGCTTTAAAAGTACGGGGTTGATCCATGTAGGAACTTCGTTCTCGCACATCAACAGGCCGGGTGTTTCTTTCTTTAAGAACAACGATGTGAAGTTGTATGCGAAGTCCAATTCATTCTTAAGCGTAACTTACCCCATCACGCAAAAAATATCGGCGCATGGAGATGTGATGTACGAACGACAAGGTCCTTTTCACGAAACAGTTCTAGCCGCACGCGCTTCTTATTTACTTAACCCTGCCGATAATATCGCGCTTTACGGAGGCTTCTCCACCCGCATGAAGGACGCTTTCATTATTTTACTCGGAATGGATTACAAGGATTATAAATTCGGTTTTGCCTACGACATCAATTATTCCAAATTCCAGGCGGCCACTAACAAGCGCGGTGCTTTTGAGCTGGGCCTGATCTACATCTTCCGCAAGAACAAAATGTTCGTTCCCAAGAAACGTTCTTGTCCTATTTACATGTAATTATGGCAAGGACCCTGCGCTGTATATTTTTTATTTCCTGCTTCCTGTCATTTGGTTTGGGTTATTCCCAGAATCTCAAAAAACTATTAAAACAAGGGGAGGAAGCCATGAACGAGAAAGATTATTTCTCGGCCGCGCAAATTTATAACCGTGTTATTTTAATTGATTCATCGAACCTCCAATACCTGTATAATTATGCTACAGCCAGTCGCCTGAACTTCGACAACGACATTGCGCTGCATTTTTACGAGAAGGTCTTCAAGGTGGATAATAATAAAGATTTTCCGGAAACCTCTTTCTGGATCGGCGAACTGCTAAAGAGCAAAGCAAAGTACAAGGATGCCAAGAAGTATTTCAATAAGTTCATGGTAAAGAATCGTAAGAGTAAGAAGCCCAACCTAAAGAAAATGGCTGAGAAAGCGCAGGAAGAAGTGGATGCCTGCGAGCTTTCTATGATCATGATGAAGAACCCGCAGCCGGTCACTATTGAACACCTGGATACGAATGTGAACTCGAAGGTTTCGGAGTACGCTCCTATTGAGGCAGATAGTTTGCTGTATTTTTCTTCCCTTCGGGATAAAAAGAACAAGGACAAGAACAGTGGGGTACCTTTCAACAAGATCTTTATTTCGAGGAAAGATCCGCCTACCGGCGAGACAGGGAACAAGAAATGGAAGAGGGCCGCCGAAATGGACTCTATCATCAATCAAAAGGGAATTCATACGGCCAATACCAGTTTCAATAAAGATTTTGCCAAGGCGGTGTTCTCTCAATGTTCGCAAAAGAATGCTTCTACGTTTAGCTGTAAATTGTTCTGGGCAAAGTACATCAACGGAAAGTGGTCGGATCCCCAATTATTGCCTGCGCCTATAAACAGTGAAGCAAATACCACGCAGCCTTCCATCGCCGAGATCGACAGCACCACTTACCTGTTCTTTGCTTCCGACAGAAGCGGCGGCGAAGGTGGCATGGATATCTGGTACAGCAAACAAACTTCTGACGAGACCTTTTCTTCGCCTATGAACCTTGGAAAAGCGATCAACAGCTACGAAGATGAGATCACTCCTTATTTCGAAGATATCACGCATACTTTGTATTTCTCTTCCAATCACCATAAGGGAATGGGCGGTTTTGATATTTTTAAGAGCGAGTATAAGGATGGAAAGTTTGGTGCGCCTGAGAACGCGGGATATCCTGTCAACTCACCGCTCAACGATATTTACTACAGCATCAACAGCAATAAGGATAAAGCTTATCTTTCATCTAACCGCGTAGGTTCTTATTTTGAAGAGAAGCAAAGCTGCTGCAACGATATTTACGCTTTTGCTATTACTCCCCTGATAAAAAGAGATACAGCCCGCAAAGTCGTTGACACAACCAAAATGATCATTGAGAAAATGCGGGTATTGGTTCCTTTGACCTTGTATTTCCACAATGATGAGCCCGATAAAAAAACACTTGCTATAACTACTCCGCTCAATTACAAAAAGACCTGCCTGGATTATTTAGCTATGCTCCCGCTCTACCTGAAAGAGTTCGCGAAAGGCATGGATGGTGAAGTAAAGACCGTTGCCGAGAACAAGGTGCAGAACTTCTTTGAGGACAGTGTGCAGGCAGGGCTGGATGACCTTGAGAAATTCGCACTGTTGCTGGAAGATGTTCTGAAGCGCGGGGAGAAAGTAAAGATCACCATGAAAGGTTTTTGTTCGCCACTTGCTTCTACTGCTTATAACGTGAATTTGGCCAAGCGGCGCATCTCCAGCCTGCAAAACTATTTCAGAGAGTACAAAAGCGGGATGTTCGTTCCTTACATTACCAGCGGCCAGGTTGTTTTCTTTGAGGAAGATGTAGGTGAGCTCGTTAAGAGTACGGTGAGCGACGATTATTACGACACGCAGAATTCGATCTACAACCCGCGCGCGGCCTTTGAGCGTAAGATCCAGATCATAGCCGTTTCATCCATTACTAACTAAATATTAACCAGTTATTTACGCACTTACGTGGAAACACGTAAAATTGTTCTTTTGAAGGGTTCCTGGCTTAATTTTCACTAATTTTAGGCTCAGAAAATAACCCCTACAAAATGAAAAAACAATTACTCACCTTAGCGGCTGCTCTCGCTTCTGTTTTTGCTGCAGCTCAATCTATACCTAACGGAAACTTCGAGAACTGGACCGCAATCAGCTATGAGAATCCGCAATTTTTTATGTGTGCCAACGACGAAAACCTCGCCAAGCCAAGTAGCCCCCCTCCATCTGTTACAAAGACAACGGACGCATATAATGGAACTTACGCGATACGTTTAACTTCCAGCCTTGTTGGTCAGGATAGCATACAGGCCTGGATAGCCAACGGAAATCCGAACGGCTGGACCGGCGGCATTCCTTACGCTCAAACGCCAACAGGAATACGCTTATATTATAAATCAACGTTAGCGCCAAATGATTCCGCGATCATGTTCATGATCTTTAAGAAGAATAATGTAGTGATCGGCCAGTATTTTTATAAGATAGGCGCGAATACCTCCAATTATACATTATTCAGCAATACGTTCTCGCCTGCCTTGCCTCAAACGCCCGACACGCTCATTTTTGCCTGCGCCAGCAGCGACCTAATGAACCACAAAGCCTATCCGGGAAGTATGCTGCAGGTTGACAGCATCTCATTTACCGGAGCTTCGCAACCCGCCAACTTCAACGGAGATTTTGAACTCTGGCAGAATAATACCTTTAATTCGGTTGTTGGCTGGACTGGCGAGGGAACCATTAAAACTACCGACAAGTATGCCGGAAGCTACGCGCTTGAGCTGATCACTAACCCTCCCGGCTTCGGGGATAATGAGCCGCGCGTAGGTAGGGTCATGACCGGGCGTAATGTAAACAATGGTCCTCCGGTAGGCGGCCATCCGTATTCTGCGCTAAAAGACACGTTGGTACTTTATTACAAATATCTTCCGGCAAATTATCCTTTGTCTGTGGATAGTGCCCGGGTGTCTATTTCGTTCTCCAAAAATTTCGTGAATATCTGGGGATATCAAAAATTACTTCCCCCTTCGCTAAGTTATATAAAGTTCGAGATACCCTTTGATATGACATCTATTCCCGGAGCCCCATGCGATACAGTGCTCATTGCTATTGAATCTTCCAAGTGGCCGGCCTTGACCTCGTATGTAGGTTCTGACCTGAAGATCGATCAGATGTACTTCAAATCTCAGGTGATGCCAGTCGCCGATTTTATCATACCTGCAAGCGGTTGTAAAGGCGTTCCGGTTCAGCTTACGGATAATTCAAGCAACGGCCCTACCGGCTGGCAGTGGTTCATGACCGGGGCAAGTCCCGCAAATTCAACACAACAGAATCCTGCCATTACTTACACCAACACAGGCACCTACACCGTATCCCTCCAGGTATCGAATTCTTTTGGAACCAGCGCATTTATAAGCAATACCATCACTATTAACAATAACCCGGTGGTTACCGCAAGCTCTGCTTCAGTTTGCACCGGCACTACAGCCACCTTAACCGCAAGCGGCGCCAATACCTATACATGGAACACCGGCGCCTTAGGCAGTACGTATACGGTAGCGCCTAATGTAAGCACAACCTATACGGTGGTTGGTACCAGTACCGTGGGCTGCTCCGCGCAGACCACAGCTTCCGTTTTTGTTCCTGTTCCGGTTGTCCCTTCTATCTGTATGGTAACCGTGGATAGTTTAACCAACAACAATATTGTGTATTGGGATAAAGCCTCCTATACAAATGTTGACAGCTTTATTATTTACCGCGAAGTTTCCACCAACACCTATTCCCGTATAGGCGCGGTTGCCCAAACAGACCTGAGTCAATTCAAAGATACGGCCCGGTTGATCGGTCCGGCAAATGGCGACCCGAGCATCGGTTCTTACCGCTACAAGTTACAGATACGTGACACCTGCGGGAATCTTGGTTCCATGAGCAATTACCACAATACGGTGAAGATCACTGATCAGCAGAACGGTACTTTCTCCTGGAATACCTATGATGTAGAAGGGCAATCTACCCCGGTTGCTAACTTCATTTTAGAGCGCGATAATGCCAATAATGGCGTTTGGTCGGTAGTGGGTATTGTGTCCGGTACGCAGCTCTCTTTATTTGATGGGTCTTACGGTACTTACCAAACCATCGCTAACTGGCGTGTGCAGGCTACGGGCTTTAACTGTACCCCAACCGCGCGTTACGAAAACAATTCTATAGCGGCAGCCATTGTAAAATCAAAATCAAACATTACAAATAACCGGACTACAAGCATCTCAACTTCGGCCGGCATCTTCTCTGTTTACCCAAACCCGGGCAAAGGCTTGTTCAACCTTCAGGCTGAGAAAGAGCTAGGCAATGTGATGATCTATAACGCGCTTGGCGCGGTTGTTTACAATGAAAGGATCAACGCCTCTAACACGGTTGTTGACCTCTCGGGACAAGCTTCCGGTATCTACATCATCGTAGTGCAAGGCAAACATATTAAATTAGTGAAAGAATAAACCCTTACCTGTTACTATCTATTAAAAGAAGTCCTGCTACGGCGGGACTTCTTTTTTTATTTTTGTTGAGTTGAAAAAGCTCACCGATAAGATCATTTTAGGCATTGACCCCGGCACCGTCATTATGGGTTACGGGCTCATTCATTTGAGCGGTAGGGAAATGAAATTGATCGCGTTGGATGTAGTGAAATTGGAGAAATTGGGCGATCATACAGTAAGACTCCAAAAGATCTTTGAAACGGTAACTGCGCTCGTGAATGAGCATAAGCCCGACGAACTGGCCATTGAAGCTCCCTTTTTTGGAAAGAACGTGCAGAGTATGTTAAAACTAGGCAGGGCGCAAGGTGTAGCGATGGCGGCCGGATTGAACTTCAATATTCCCATTTTTGAATATTCTCCAAAAAAGATCAAGCAAAGCATTACAGGAAACGGAAATGCCTCGAAGGAACAAGTAGCCGCTATGCTTACGCAGTTATTGCAAGTGAACAAACCTGATTATTTCGACGCCACCGACGCTTTGGCCGTGGCGGTGTGCCACCACTTCCAGAGCAATGGATTAAGTACCGCAAAAAAGAGTTTTAAGAACTGGGGCGCTTTCCTGAGCGCGAACCCGGAGCGGCGATTATAAAGCAAAGCGCAGGGATCTCTCCCTACGCCTTACCCTAAACTAACCATGAAAAGCTGACCGTTACTCTACGGAAATTTCTTTTTTATTCTTTTTATCTTCTTCCTTTTTCGGAATGCTCACGTGCAGGATACCATTCTTGTATTCTGCCTTGATCGCATCCTCATTCACGCTCTCGGGGAGGTTGAAGGAACGCTGGAAGGATGAGTAAGCAAATTCCCTGCGGGTAAAATCCTTACCGTCCTCTTTCGATTCACTTTTCTTCTCCGCCGATACAGTAAGTACCTGGTTCTCGAGGTTTATTTTAAATTCTTCTTTCTCAAAACCGGGGGCCGCGAACTCGAGGCGATAGTTCTTTTCGTCCTCTTTGATATTCACCGCCGCGCTTTTATTGAAAAAGTTGCCGTTTATCGGGCTTCCGCCGAAGAAGTCATTGAAGACCTCGTCGAACATAGGCAGGAAACGGCCGTGGTGCTGGCCTGCCTTTTCGGGTTTGTTCAATTTGATGAGTGTCATGGCTTTTAATTTTTATTGGTTAAACAATTACGATGACCATCTTTCAACACTCGTTCCACCGCATAAAAAATGCCAAAATGTAATTTTTTTACAAATTTTAAAGGTCAAATTGTCCCGAAAAAGGAAAATTACTGAAAAAATTTCAGGGCTATCTAGCTCTTAGAAAAGAGGGAATCTACGAATTCGGTGCGGTTGAATACCTGGAGGTCTTCCATCTTCTCTCCTACGCCAATGTATTTTACAGGAATTTTAAACTGATCGGAAATACCTATAACAACTCCGCCCTTTGCGGTACCATCGAGTTTAGTGAGCGCCAAAGCTGTGACCTCAGTAGCGGCGGTGAATTGTTTGCATTGTTCAATTGCGTTCTGGCCGGTTGAGGCGTCGAGTACCAGAAGTACTTCATGGGGAGCATCGGGAATTACTTTGCTCATCACTTTCTTGATCTTGCCCAGTTCGGCCATCAGGTTTACTTTATTGTGTAAACGGCCGGCGGTATCGATGATCACAACGTCGCTTCCTTTGGCAACTCCTGAGCTTACGGCGTCAAATGCCACAGAAGCAGGATCGGCGTTCATGCCTTGCGATACAATAGGAACATCCACGCGTTTGCTCCAGATGATCAATTGATCTACTGCGGCGGCGCGAAAAGTATCCGCGGCTCCGAGTAATACGTTCTTTCCGGCCTGTTTCAATTGGTAAGAAAGTTTGCCGATGGTAGTTGTTTTTCCTACACCGTTCACGCCCACAACCATGATCACGTAAGGTTTTGTGCCGGCAGGAATGGTGAATTCAGAGACATCGGAAGTATTGTTTTCGGTAAGCAGCGCGGCTATCTCTTCCTTGAGCATTTCATGCAATTGAGCCGCGCCCACGTATTTGTCCTTTGCTACGCGCTCTTCGATACGCTTGATGATCTTTAAAGTGGTTTGAACGCCCACATCAGAGGTCAAGAGAACTTCTTCAAGATTATCCAGAACTTCGGCGTCGACCGTACTTTTTCCGGCAACGGCCTTGGTGATCTTGCTAAAGAAATTCTCCTTGGTCTTGTTCAGCCCTTTGTCGAGCGCCTCCTTTTTCTCTTTGGAGAAGAAACTAAAAATACCCATCCTGCCGCGCTTATTGGTTCAAAACTCAAATAATAACAAAAGTAATAAAAAAGAGCCTCCCGTATTTTCTTTTATTATTTTACATAATTTAGCTCTGCCAAATGAAGAACCACTTCGAGAACCATAAGTTTATCGTTGAGTATTTCCCCGAAAGGAAGACCGTGGAGTTCTTTATGAAGGACGAAGAGATAGAAAAGGAGGATATTGTGGCCATGCACGCGGTGACCTTAGCCATGACCCAAACAGCGCATTACGCTACGCTTTTCCGCGCGATGGATTTCTTCAGCATCACGGCCGAAGCGCGTGCCGAGGGGCAGAAACGGCATTATTCGGCCTTTGTGACCTTACAGGCCTTTGTGGTGAAGAACCTCGCGCAGCGTTTGATCGGCAACTTCATCATGAAGTTCAATACTCCTCTAAGGGAATCGAAGCTGTTCTCTAACTACGAAGAAGCCAGGGCCTGGCTGGAAGTTAAGATCCCCGAGTTTGAAGCGGGCGAAAAGGCAAAGCTTAAAAAAGTGAAAGCATAAAAAAACCCAGACGATACTGCCTGGGTCAAACTCCAAAAGCTTAAGAATTACTTTTGTTTCAGGAAATCCTGGATATGATCATTGTGCACGATCTCTTCCTTGAACATGTAAGCGCCGGTCTTTTGCGACTTTACCATTTTAATTACTTTGGTGAAGTCTTTACCCTTACCGGTCTTAAGCGTTGCTACTACTTTCTTTGCCATGACTTATTAATTTAATTTTTTATTTGATCTCTTTGTGAACGGTCATTTTTTTGAGGATCGAATTGTATTTTTTCAGTTCGATACGCTCAGTTGTGTTCTTTTTGTTCTTGGTAGTGATGTAGCGTGAAGTGCCGGGTTGGCCGCTTGCGGCGTGCTCGGTGCATTCCAGGATCACTTGTATACGGTTCTGTTTCTTTGCCATGATTTCCGGTGATTAAATATTATTTTTTGCTGGCAGCAGCGTGAGCGGCAGCTTTTTCTTTGGTTCTTTTAACGCTTGGGATAAACCCCTTTTCGCGGGCTTCTTTGAGGCAGGCAGCGATACCCAGTTTGTTGACATTCTTCAGTGCCGAGGTAGATACACGAAGGGTGATCCATTCGCCGGTCTCAGGTACAAAAAAGCGTTTACGCTTCAGGTTCACATCAAAAGAACGCTTGGTCTTAACGTTCGAGTGAGACACTTTATGGCCAATAACAGCCTTTTTTCCAGTAAGTTGACAAACACGAGCCATTTTCTTATCTAATTTTAGGGGTGCAAAGTAACGATTTTTTTAGTTTATATCCAAACTTATTACAGAAATGATGCCTTTTTCATTGACAATCGATACCTGGGATCCATTTCAGGAACCCAGGCCCGCCATGGGAAGGAAAATCTAATTTTGTTGGGATTATATGGTTGATTTTCAGTATATTGATTTCAGGCATGATCTCGGTACCCTATTGTTCAAGGATTTTTTCAAAAGGTTAACATCAGAAAAAGATGACAACCGAAAAAACTAAAAGACACGAGAAGTCTTAGTAATTGAAAAAGAAAAAATTCAGAAAGAGCTCCAACTGATACTTGGGGCTCTTTTACTTTAGTAAGGAAACGGTCCCTTTCAAAGCGCGCGGCTCTCCGGTCCAGGTAGTAAGCTCGATCTTCCAAACATACACATCTATCTGCGCCCTTTGGCCCCTATAGAAGCCATCCCATCCTTTATAAATATCATCCGAAAAGAATACCTGCTCACCCCATCGATCGAATACATACAATTTAAAGTCCTTGATGCCCTCGCCTTTAGCCATGAACACATCGTTGTCGCCGTCGAAATTCGGCGTGAAGGCATTCGGCACATAGATGATGGTTTCCGGATCGATGGTGATCGTTTTCACTACCGTATCAATACAACCAAAGTCGGAAGTAACGATCAGCGTCACCGGATACTCACCGGGCTCATTATAAAGAAATACTGGATCTGGCAATTGAGAATTGGTATTGTTCGGATCACCAAAGGTCCATTCCCACCCGGTAATGACCGCGTTCGTGCTCACATCATAAAAATGGATCTGCGCGTCGAATATCGTTGTGGGTTGCGGACTCGCGTTGAAATCAGCCGCGGGTACAGGATAAACGATCACCGTAGCTGTGCCATTTCCACTGCAATTATTGGCATCGGTGATCGTGAGCGTGGGTGTAAGTGTTCCCACTAAAGAAAAACAATGCACCGGCGAGCATGCATTCGATGCGGTTCCATCATTAAAATCCCATGAGCAGGCTCCGGAAGTCGCGCTGGTATTTGTGAACGTAACACACAGAGGCGCGCAACCCGAAGCGATAAGCGGTCCCAATGAAACAATGGGCAAAGGATTTACCGTTACAGTTACCAATCCTGTATCCATACAACCAAAAATATCCGTTCCATAAACCGCGTATTGCATCGTAGAAGGAGGATTGGCGGTAACCGAAGCTCCATTCGAACTACTTAAGCCGGATGTAGGGAACCAGGTGTAGGTATTGGCTCCGGAAGCGGAAAGCGTCCCGCTCGAGCCTGCACAGATCGCGATGGAGTTGATAGCCACAACCGGTCGCTGCATCACCGTAATAACCGCCGTGGCGGTATTTACACAAGTATTCGCGTCAGTGCCGGTTACAACATAATTGCCCGTAGCGGCAGGAGTGGCAGTTACAGTTGCCCCGCTTGTAGCACTCAATCCCGTGGCCGGACTCCAGGCATAGGAAGCCGCGCCACCGGCCGTAAGCGAAGTAGAACTACCGGCGCAAACACTGGGACTGTTCACCGTTACAGTTGGCAATGGATTTACTGTGATCGTAGCCTGAGCGGTATCATAGCAGCCGTTGTTGTCGGTTCCGGTAACAGTAAAAGTAACGGTAACAGCCGCTGCCATGCTAAGCGTGTTTCCATTCGTATTATTGCTCCATGTATAAGTTGTGGCGCCCGCCGCGGTCAAGGTTCCGCTTTGCCCGTTACAGATAGCTGTTGAAGTAGCCGTTACGTTAGGTAATGGGTTCACGGTTACTGTAGAGGTGTTCATCGCGGTGCAGGTTCCTATAGCACCCAAAACAGTATATGTAGTGGTCGCATTTGGATTTGCATTCACATTAGCTCCACTGGAAGAACTTAACCCCGTAGCGGGCGACCAGGTGTAAGTTGTAGCGCCTGTAGCATTGAGCGCAAGCGTTTGTTGTCCTACGCAAATATTTCCGCTGTTTGCGCTCACAATAGGATTCGGAGTTACTGTAACTGTGGATACAGCTGTATTCACGCAATTGTTCGCGTCTGTACCGGTAACTGTATACGAAGTTGTTGTAGCAGGCTGCGCCGTCACAGTTGCCCCGGTAGCCGCGCTTAAAGTTCCGGCCGGATTCCAGGAATAGGTGCTCGCGCCTCCGACCGTAAGAACAGCCGAACCACCGCTGCAGATGGAGGTACTATTGACGTTGACCACCGGAAGCGGATTCACGGCAACCGTTGCACTTGCAATGCCTGTACAGTTGTTAGCGTCGGTACCAACAACGGTGTACACCATGCTGGTTGTTGGATTAGCGCTTACGGTTGCGCCTGTTGTTGCGCTCAGGCCAAGCGCGGGCGTCCACGAATAATTCGGAGCTCCTGCCCCATTCAGTGCTACTGAACTTCCAACACAGATCGTTCCCGAGTTAACGGCAACAACCGGAGGCGTATTCACAGTAACAGTTGAAGTAGCCTGCGCGGTACAGGTTCCCGCTGTACCAACTACCGTATAAACCGTAGTTGTTCCAGGGTTGGCGGTGACAGTTCCATTGGTTGTAGAGCTCAATCCCGTTCCCGGCGACCATGCATAACTTGCCGCTCCGCTTGAACTAAGCGTAATAGTTTGTTGTCCCGCGCAGATAGCGCCTGAATTTACCGACATACTAAATGATGGAAGAACGCTGATGGTGGCTATTGCGGTATCCGTACAACCCGAAGCATCGGTGCCGGTTACAGTATAACTTGTTGTTGCAGCCGGACTTTGGGTCAAAGTATTTCCAGTACCGCCCGTACTCCAGGTATAAGTACTGGCTCCGGAGGATGTCACTGTGGCTGTCGAAGACGGACAGATGGTTGTAGAAGTGGCAGTGACGACCGGTACGCTTAAAACCGCAACGGTAGTTGTAGCCGTGTTCACGCAACCGCTGGTTGAAGTTCCGGTAATTGTATAGACCTGTGTAGTTCCGGGATTTGCGCTAACAACGCTGCCAGTTGTTATACTTAAACCTGTTGCGGGTCCCCATGCATAGGAAGCCGCGCCTGTAGCGGTCAATGTTGCGGTTTGTTGTCCCGCGCAAATGGTGGCGGTATTGGAAGCGATGACAGGAAGAGGAATTGGCGGAATGACCACTGAATCTGTTTTCAACTTCGGGGTTCCGCAGGAATTATCCTTTACAACCACGTAATAAGTTCCGGGAGCGAGTCCAGTTGCTATGGCCGTTGTGGCTCCGTTCGACCATTGATAGGAATAAGGTGGTGTATCGCCGGGCTGTGGAGTTACCGTAACCGTTGCGCTGCCTGTTGTGGTTCCCACGCATGCCGAATCTCCGGCAGTTGCTATCACCAGGTTACAACTCGTACTTAAATTAAGTTCGCTTACAAAACCGTCGCCTGCCGCCACGATATTATTAGCTTGTGAAAAACAAAGGTCATAGACCGGTCCGGGAGTGGCAACTGTTGCCAGGATATTGAAATTGGTATCCAGTTGCAAGACCGAATTTTGTGTGCCGATATAAAGATTGTTGCATGCATCCAGAATAATGCCGCTGTTCATCATCATAACGCCATTTGGAACGGCCATGCTGTCTACGCCTACACCATTGGCATTTCTTCTTTTGTAAAGTGTAGCGCCGTCATAGGTATAAACATTTGTAACATCCGCCGTTACCCCGTTCTGGTTGGCAAAGCAAGACCCACAACCTACGTAATTGGAGTTTATATAGCCTCCTGTGCCTTCCGAGATAACATACCCGCTGTTTTGGGCGTACAACATATTCAGCGCCGGATCGAACCTGGTAACGTAATTGGGTTGCCCGGCGAACTGGGTGGGTGAAAGACTGTAGATAAAGCCATTCCTGTCAATGAACAAAGATCTAGACTCATAGCTTACCGCACCCGATGTGCCGAGCATAGCGCCGGTGTTTGGATCAATATTAATTATTTGATGCAGTGCTCCGCCGCCGCCCTGGATGAAGCCGCTCACACGTAATACGGTGAAATCACAATTATAGGCGATGCGCCAGAATTCGGCGTAACCGCCATTGGTTGGAAAAGCGGTATAGAGCACATTCGCGTTCGGATCTATCTTCACCACATGCCCCCCGCTGAAGCCCTCGGTGAGAATGATGTTGCCGGTGGCATCGATCGCGAAATCACCATATAGTTCCGAGTTATAAGGCGTGGTAAAGGTCCAGATCAATGCACCCGTAGGACTATATTTGTTCAACTGGTAAGGAACGGGTCCGCCATACGCGAGAATGTTCCCGTTATTGTCACGCGCTACATCGTAGGCGCGGTTCCATCCTACGAAGTTCGGGTTCACGATCCATGGATCAATAACAATATCTCTTGAATGATCATAACTGAGACTGAATGATTCTGTTTTTTTAGAGAGCACATACGAGCAATTTATTTTCTCTTTCGAATCGGCATAATAGGTGAGCGGCGCTTTCTCCTCCAAAAGCTGATCGTTCTCCAGGTAATAGTTCAGTCCATCCTCTTTCGCCAGAATGGTTTTGAGTCCTTTGTGTTTGAGCTTTACCTGGCCAACATCCGCTCCGGCCTTTACCAGTAAATTGTATTTGAAACCGCCTTCTTCGGGCATACTGAACTCTACATCAATGCCGGGGTAAAGGTCTTTCAACACGAGGCGCGAAAAACCTTTGGCGTGCAAACTGCCTTTCTTTCCCGGAACCGCGTAACAATGATCGATGCTGCCCGCGCCTTCCGCCACAAAAGCCGCGTTCTTGTTCGCTTTCAGCCAGTAGCTCTCTACGTAATAAGGCTTGGTGAGTGATTCTCTAAGCTCTTCTTTTAACTCCTCTTTTTTATCTTCTTCGGAGTTGATCTCATGAGGCCCTTCCTCTTTTTCCTTTTTATAACGCTTTACAAAATACTTATAGGCAAATCCATTGGCGGTAAAGAATATTTGGGCGGACTGTGTGCGACAGGAAAAATAGATCTTTGATCCCAGGGCGCGTTCCTCTTCCGTAAACTGACCTACGTTCTCAATAAAGACGCGGTGCTCGAAAGCTTGCTGAGAAAGCCATTTGGCGGGAACAGAAGATTGACTTGCTAATTGACCTAAAGCTGAAAAACCCAGTACACAGGCGAATAATAGCGTACAGGTCCTTAAAGTATGGGCGGCAAGGCTTTTCATTTGAGAAACTAAGATACGAATTTTCTTAGAAAAACGGCGCAGAAATTAACAATCCGTTCTAATAAGCTTAGGACAGCTTTCCGGAAAGGGTTTCCCATTCCTTCAGAGCCTGTTCCAGCTTCTTCTTCATTCCCTCATACTTTGGAAAGAAGTCTTTATCTGCGGTAAGTGTTTTGTATTTTTCAGGGTCAGACAATTGCTCGTCAAGTTTCCGGATAT
Source organism: uncultured Flavobacteriaceae bacterium (assembly GCA_964387075.1). GTDB lineage: Bacteria > Bacteroidota > Bacteroidia > B-17B0 > Aurantibacillaceae > PALSA-968. The sequence goes on along the minus strand of CAYLVB010000001.1, from coordinate 79,870 downwards.
CCCCTTCTAACTGCTCTATTTCTTTCTCCACTTTAGCTAATTGGTTTTTAAGCTGTTTCAGTTGCTTTTCCTTTTCGGCGTTCGGGTTCTCTTTAGGCTCGGCTTTGGCTTTTACAGGTTCATCAATCGTAACCGTTGATTTCAATTCGGCGAGGCGTTCCAGCTTTCGTTTCTCCATGAATTCCTTGATATCACACAAATGCTCCTTCACGTGTCCTTCACGGAACTCGAACAGGCGGGTAGATAATCCATCCAGGAAATCCCTGTCGTGAGATACGATGATGATAGTACCCTCATAATCCAGCAGGGCCTTCTTTAAAATTTCCTTCGAACGGATGTCCAGGTGATTCGTGGGCTCATCGAGTAACAATAAATTATAGGGTTCGAGTAAAAGTTTACACAGGGCCAAGCGCCCGCGTTCTCCGCCACTCAATACGCGCACTTTTTTATCAATATCATCTCCCCCAAATAAGAACGAACCCAGGATGTTACGCACCGAACGGCGTACATCGCCCACAGCCAATTCATCAATGGTCTCAAAAACAGTTTTGTTCTGGTCTAACTTCTCTTCCTGGTCCTGCTCGAAAACGCCGGCAAGCACATTATGACCGATCTGTACCTTTCCATCGAACTTTGTTTTGCCGGAGATCATCTTCATCATGGTTGATTTTCCCTCTCCGTTCCTTCCCACCAAAGCGATCTTTTCACCTTTGGCCACTATGAAATTGGCATCCTTAAAAATAAGTTTTTCGCCGTAGGTCTTGGCAGCGTTCTCCACCGTAAGCACGATCTTACCGGACAGAGCGGGTTTTGGAAAACGCATGTGCATCACCGAAGTATCGTCCTCATCCACCTCCACCAATTCCATGCGATCCAATTTCTTGATCAAGCTCTGGGCAAAAGCCGCCTTGTTGGCCTTGGCGCGGTATTTATCAATAAGCGCTTCGGTATGATCGATGATCTTTTGCTGGTTCTTTTGCGCGTTCTCCTGCGTTTCCTTTCGCTCTTTGCGCAGTATTAGGTACTTGCTGTAATTGGCGCGGTAATCGTATATTTTTTTACTTACTATCTCAATGGTACGGTTGGTAACCGTATCTAAGAACTGTTTATCGTGACTGATCAGCACCACGGCTCCGGAAAAAGTGGCCATGAACTCTTCCAGCCATTGTATGGCCTCTATATCTAAGTGGTTGGTGGGCTCATCCAGCAGCAACACGTCCGGTTTCTGTAAAAGCAATTTGGCTAATTCAATACGCATTCTCCAGCCACCGCTGAACTCGGCTGTTTGCCTGGTAAAATCACGGCGCTCAAATCCTAAACCTTTTAATATTTTTTCGATCTCCTCGTCGCGGTTTCCTGCCCCGATAATATCCAAACGAGCGGAAATATCGGTTACTTCGGTAATGAGCTTCGCATAGCTGTCGCTTTCGTAATCGGTGCGGGTCTCAAATTCCTTATTGATGGCATCCATCCGCGCCTGCAGATCGTTGATTTCCTGGAATGCGGTGGCGGTCTCTTCAAAAACAGTGCGGCCATGCTGGTGTATCATGTCCTGAGGCAGGTAGCCTATTTTAAAATCCTTGGGTTTGGATATTTCGCCCTTCGTAGGGTTATCTTCGCCCGCGATCAATTTAAGCATGGTTGATTTACCCGCGCCATTCTTACCGGCAAGACCAATGCGGTCTTTGGGGTTCACCAAAAAGCTTACATTATCAAAAAGCGTAAAGCCACCAAAAGAAACCGTTACTGCATTAACCGAGATCATTACCCATCCTTATTTAAGAGTGCAAAGATACGGCTTAATTGACACTTTTGGAAGAGATTAGATGAATCTGTAATTTTACCGGGATGAAATCAGTCCTCTTCCTGCCCTTTCTGCTTGTTCTTTTTATTTCGTGCAATGAAGCCGCGAAAAAGGTTGGCGAAGAAGTTGCGCGTTCTCAACAAATAGCCGACTCCCTGGCCGACATGAAACTGGATGATAGCGAAGGTGAAAAACAGTACTTCTCAAGGGATTCAAAGATCATTGAAAGAAAGAAGAATGGATCAGATAGCCTGTATCTTGTTCGCAGGTTCTATACAGATGGCGTTAAATTCTCAGAGACCTGGTACAGGAACAATGTGCGGGATGGCATTGCCACGCTTTGGCACAAGGACGGCAGTCTTTTTTGCAAGCTCATACTGAAGAACGATCTTGAATATACCGTCTCAGAAGGATACGATACCAAAGGAAAGCCACTCAATTGCGGGAGCCTTCGGAACGGAAACGGCATCCTTAATTTTTACGACCCCATTACAGATAAGATCATCTCCGTGGTATCTTACAAAGACGGTCTGCGCGAAGGGCCTTTCAGCATTTATTACCAGAGCGGAGAATTATACAGAAAGGGATCGTTTACGCAAGATACGGTAACCGGGCCCTTCGTGGAATATTTTAAGAAGGGTAAAGTAAGAGAAAAAGGCGCCTTTGTTCATAATAGACTTGATGGGGTGCATTATACCTACTATCGTTCGGGCAAGGTGCGTCTTTACGAAAAATGGCAGGACAAAAAGGTATTGGCCTATGCCGAATACGACAGGCAGGAAAAAATGTTACGAAGTGCTACCCTGGTTCCGGAAGGTTACCTGGAGACCCGGTATGATTATTCGCCGAATGGAAAGATGCGTTCACGGGGAAGATTCATGAACGGGATGAAATCCGGTTCATACGAATATTTTGGGAATGACTATAAAAGAGCCGAAGAATTATGGAGAAATGACACTTTACTGAAGGAACTCGCCTGGTACAGCAATAAACAACTTAGATCGCTCACTGTGTACAAGGACAACGAAAAGGACAGTATTTATACAGAGTACTACTCCACCGGAAAACTGCGCCTGCAACAGGCGTATAAAAAGGGCAAAAAAGAAGGCGCTTACATTTCTTATTTTGAAAATGGCAACAAATATGTTGAAGGAATTTACAGCGAAGACAAACCCAAAGGGTTGTTCAAACATTATCATAAGGACGGCACCTATAATGGAAGTTACACCGTAAGGCAGCAAAATTGACCACATGATCGCGCCCGGCATAGTCACCGAATTTCATTTCTCAGCTTCCCGCAGCGGCGGTAAGGGTGGACAGCATGTAAATACTACCGAAAGTAAGGTTGAGTTAAAATTCCACCTTGCCTCTTCCATTTACTTATCTGAAGAGCAAAAGACACTGATGCTGGAAAAACTGGCAGGGAAAATAGATACAGAAGGCTTTCTTCGTACTTACGAAAGCGGCTCCCGATCACAACACGCCAATAAGGAAGCGCTCATAAAAAAAACCTTAGCTCTGCTGGAAGCTTCCTTAAAGCGGCCTAAAAAACGCAAGCCAACCAAAAAGAGCAGATCCGCCAAAGCCAAGGTTCGTAAAAGTAAAGAACGTAGAAGCGAAATAAAGAAACTAAGAGGCAAGTCCTCCTGGTAATTCCTTACTCGGCTTTATTATTGTTCGAATTATTTCCTCTTCCGCCGCCAGAGGCTATCCCCAAGCCAAATATGAGTTTATGTGGCTCGCGGAAGGTGGCGCGGTCGCCTGAAAAAGCGTAGGTGGCCCCCCCATAGTTAACGCTTAAGATAACAGGGCCAAGTTCGGCGCCAACACCCACCCGGTAACCAAGGGCCTTTTGGGTAACATTAACCGTATTATTCCCAAACTGGTTGGTGATGCCAAAGATGTAGTTATACGCCGGGCCGGCCTCCGCGAAGAAAGGGCCCAGGAATTTTACACCCAGCATAACGGGAACTTCAACTTTATGCATGGTAAAATTGGTGTTTTGCGGGGCAGATTCCCCGTTGGGTGTATAGGTAACATCTCCGTAACGAAAACCATAGAGGGCCATCGGCTTGATGTATAGCGGCCCAACCTGGGCTTTCAGGAAAACACCGGCTTCGAAACCGTATACATTGTCGCCGTTGATGACATCGGTGAAGCGGTTGTCGATGTTCTCGATCTTAACCGGGCCAGTGACCACGCCGCCCTGGAAGCCGCCTTTGATGAATTGGGCCTTGGCCCCTATGGCCAGAGCAAGCATTGCTACGACCAGTGATATTTTTTTCATTGCTTTCATGTTTTTCTTTTTCCTGACCATGACAAAGAGCGCACCACCTGTTAAGGATGCAAACTGGAGGATAGCTAATGGCTATGTAACAGCAGGATACAGTTGGTGCTTACAGGAAACACGCTTCCCAAACAGAAAAAGCTTTCCTTTTTTAACCACACGCCCTTTCATTATTCCTACATTTTGCAGATATTTGTACCTGATGAAGTATAAAAGGATCCTCCTCAAACTTTCCGGAGAAGCCCTGATGGGTAATAAGAATTTCGGAATTGATAACGACAGACTTACACAATACGCGAAAGAGATCAAAGAAGCCGTTGACAGTGGTTGCCAGGTGGCCATTGTAATTGGCGGCGGCAACATCTTCAGAGGCATACAGGCCGAAAAAGGCGGTATGGACCGCGTTCAGGGCGATTATATGGGCATGCTTGCCACGGTCATTAATTCTATGGCCTTACAAAGTTCCTTAGAACGTATTGGCGTACAAACCCGTTTGCAGAGCGCCATCAAGATGGAACAGATCTGCGAACCCTTCATTCGTCGCCGCGCTGTGCGTCATTTAGAAAAAGGGCGTGTAGTGATCTTTGGTGCCGGAACCGGGAATCCTTATTTTACAACCGATACTGCAGCTACCTTACGCGCCATTGAGGTTGAAGCAAATGTAATTTTAAAAGGAACGCGTGTTGACGGAATTTACACCGCCGATCCCGAAAAAGACAAAACAGCCACCAAATACGATACCATTACCTTCACCGAAGTTTACGACAAAGGACTGGAAGTAATGGACCTCACTGCTTTCACGCTCTGCAAAGAAAATAACCTTCCTGTTATTGTGTTCGACATGAATAAGGGAGGAAATCTCAAGAAATTGTTGCAGGGAGATAAGATCGGTACTTTGGTTGTAGTATAATCCTTCTTATGTTCAGCAATTACAAATACACCGTAACCGAGCGTTTCCTTCGTTACGTGAAGATCGACACGCAGTCGGACCCAACTTCTAAAACAACGCCGAGTACCGAAAAGCAAAAGAATTTAGGGAGATTGCTGGCCGAAGAGCTGAAGCAAATGGGTTTGAGCGATGCGCACATGGATGAACATTGCTATGTGTATGCCACGCTTCCTGCTAATACAGCCAAAAAAGTACCAACGATCTGTTTTTGTTCGCACATGGATACTTCTCCCGATTGCAGCGGATTGAACGTAAACCCGCAGGTTCACGAGAAATATACAGGCGGGGATATTGTTCTGCCCAATGACAAAAGCCAGGTGATACGTTTTGATGAGCATGCCGATCTGAAAAATCAAATTGGTAATGACATTATTACTACCGACGGCACAACTTTACTTGGCGCTGACAATAAATCGGGACTTGCCGAGATCATGGACGCTGTAAATTATCTGATCAAGCATCCTGAAGTGAAACACGGAACTATAAAAGTCCTTTTCACGCCTGATGAAGAGATAGGAAGAGGTGTAGATAAAGTTGATCTGAAGAAATTAGCTGCTGATTTTGCCTATACCATGGATGGAGAAACGCTGGGGCATATTGAGAACGAAACCTTCTCGGCCGACGGAGTTACAATTACAATCAACGGTTTTCCAACGCACCCTGGTTTCGCGAAAGATAAAATGCAGCACGCGGTAAAAATTGCCGCCGAGATCGTTTCCTTGATACCAAAAGATAAAACTCCCGAGACCACCGAAAAGAAACAACCTTTCATGCACCCAACCGCTATTAGCGGCGGACTGGAGCAGGTTGTGATCAAATTCATCATCCGCGCTTTTGATACGCCTACACTTCATGCTTTAGAGGCTGAACTGAAACAGATCACCGAAAAAGTAGTTTCTAAATACAGCAAATGCTCTTTTACTTTTGATGTGCAGGAACAATACAGAAATTTCAGGGAAGTATTGGATGCCAACCCGAAAATTGTTGAATACGCCGTAGAAGCTGTAAAAAGAACCGGCGTAAAACCTGTATTGAGCAGCATTCGCGGCGGAACCGACGGATCGCGCTTATCGTTCATGGGTCTGCCCTGCCCTAATATTTTTGCCGGCGAGCACGCTTTTCACAGCAAACAGGAATGGGTAAGTGTGCAGGATATGCAAAAAGCCGTTGAGACCATCGTGCATCTCTGCGCTATCTGGGAGGAAAAAACTTAATTACTCGATGATGAGCTTGCGGGTCACCCGCTTTCCGTTGATCTCAAGATCAATAAAGTAGATCCCTGGAGTCATTTTGTCATTTCCAATAATTACCGAATGAGTTCCGGTCTCAAAACTCTTGTTCGCTACTGTTTCGATCACTCTTCCCAAAACATCCCGCACAACGATCTTTACCGTTTCAGATGAATTCAAATGAAATGCCAAAGTAGCTGCCCCGCGGGCCGGATTGGGATATATGGAGAAAGATCCAAGGTTTTCTACATTTTCAACAGACCATGCCAGCGCTATATTGATATCATCAATAAAAGTATTATTTGGCCCGGGGATGGTGTCGCGATAATAAGAGAATTTAAAATTAACGAACGGATTACCGTTAAATGCTGTGATGTCCATCATTTCGTTCCTCCATTCGCTTGGAACAGGAATAAAGGGGCTCGTTGTATTTGTGGTTGTAAGGAGAGCGGAACCTGTTTTGCTATAGATCGGTGTCCAGGTTTGCTGACAATCAGTAGAAATTGAAACCTCAAGACGATTAACATGGTTTGGATTACTTTCCGCCGCCGCGACATAAAACATAAAAACAGTTACTACAGGAATAGAAAGGTCTATAGAAGGACTGATCATTGAAGAAACAGAAAGCCGTGTATTATTCGTTATCGGAAGTTTTGCCGAATAAATTCCTCCAAGCGGAGCGTCCGCGGATCGCTCCCAAAAAGCCCCTCCGCTAGAGTTTTCAACCATCCAGTCAGAGTTGGGGATCGGTGATGATTCAAAGCCTTCATAATAATTCGGAAAATAAGTTGCGGTATTGCTTATCACCTTTATCATATTTGTTTTTGTAACCGGCGCCGCCGTCCCCGCCGAGTTAGCGCATGTATAAGAAACCGAATACTGCCCCGTAGCAGTATAAGTAACAACTGGCGAAGCACTATTTGATGAACCCGGATTCCCTCCCGCAAACGACCATGTATAAGTGGTAGGCGTTCCATTCCACGAGGCATCCGAAAAAGTAACAGGAACCCCTACACAAGTTTGCTTACGGTTAGCTTTAAAATCAGCCATTGGAACGCAAGGCGAAACAGGATTCAGCACCCCAGTAGCAATAAGGTTAGTGTTCGTCCAGAGATTATTGCGCATAGATAACGAAGACTGCAAAGCCGCTTGCATACGCTGTCCCTGCCCGGCAGTGAACATCCGGCAGCAATACGAATAATCCATGTAATTCTGAAAATTCTCATCCACGCCAACATTGCAGGTCTGGTACTCTGCCGGATTATTCTTATCCGGACAAATAGTATATCCTATGGTTTGCGGAGTATCTCCCACCTGGTCGTCGCCGCTGCAGTCAATTCCCGCGCCGTTATTGCCGAAAACATGGTAAAGATCCAGCCAGTGTCCAACTTCATGGGTCAATACACGGGAGAGAAAAGCATTGCCAGTGCCAATGGAGCCAAAATAATTATTCAGTAACACCATCGCGTCGTAAGGAGATCCGTCGGGCCAGGTTCCCGGGAAATAAGTGTAGCCTGCCGCAGAAAAACCACCGCTTAAAATGATGCGCTTTACTACGTAAACGTTCATATATTTTGTAGAGTTCCAGCTATGCGAAAAAATAGTGAGGGAGGTATCGTACCAATCTGTATCCGTATCGTAATAATGAATAATGCCGCTGGTGCAATTTCCGTTCGTATCGCGCGTAGCAAGCGCAAAATGAATTCCGGTTGAATCTGCCACGGTTTTCATAGAAGGAATGATATCACTTGTATCGGCGTTCAAATGTGCGAAATCGCGATTCAAAATATTCAAAGCATCAACAACCTGCGCGTCTGAAATGTTCTCCGGGCCGCCCTGATGCAGAATGTGAAATACAACGGGAATGGTATAGGAACCCGCGGATGAAGCTTTATTATGGAGCAGCAGATCGTGCACCTTCCTCTTCTGTTCAGCTCCGGGGTGCGTGCTATAAAAATTCCTCATAGTCTCATCGGTAGCGCAACGGTGCTCTTGCTGACTGATAAGCGAAAGGCTGCCCAGCAAAATTGAAGCAAAAAACAAGAATGATCTCATAACAAGGTTATTGGTAAAACAAATATAGGTCAATTTTACTATCTTTGAAAGATGAAGTCGTTGCGCCTGTTTCCTGTAGATACTTTTCGAAAACCATCCAATGACGCTCCCGATAAGCTTAAAGACAAAAAGTAATGGAGATCATAGTAATCGGTGGAGGCGCGGCAGGTTTTTTTACGGCTATCAACGCGGCGGAGTTCTATCCGAAGGCAAAGGTTACGATCATCGAGAAATCAAATAAGCTTTTACAAAAAGTACTTGTTTCGGGTGGCGGTCGTTGCAATGTTACACACGCTTGTTTTGATAACGCGCAGCTTATCAAACAATATCCACGCGGAGAAAAGGAATTGAGAAGCGCCTTCAGCAAATTCACCACCACCGATACCGTAGAATGGTTCAAGAAACGTGGTGTGATCCTGAAGACCGAGGAAGACGGAAGAATGTTTCCCATTACCGACAATTCTGAAACCATTGCCGATTGTCTAATGAATGAGGCTGAAAAACTTGGCGTAGAGATCAAACTTCAGATCACGGTGAAAGAAATTATTCCAGGAAAACGTTTCACTTTAAAAACAGATAAAGGTGAACTTGGTTGCGATAAATTAGTTATCGCTACGGGAGGTAATCCAAAGAACGATGCTTATAACTGGCTGAGAAATGTGGGACATACGATCGTCCCTCCTGTCCCATCGCTTTTTACTTTCAATATCCAAAACAAAACGCTTAATAACCTGATGGGTGTTTCTGTTCCTCATGCAAAAGTTAAAATAGTCAATACAAAATTGCAAACCGAAGGTCCGCTTTTAATTACGCATTGGGGACTCAGTGGTCCGGCGGTTTTAAAAGGTTCAGCTTGGGGAGCACGTGTATTGCATGAAATGGATTATGATTTTACCGTGCAGGTAGATTGGCTGAATAAATACAAAGAAGACGATCTTCGGGAAGAATTGCTGTTTCAAAAAGAAAATCACGCGCCCAAACAGATCGGTAATACCAATCCTATGGAACTTCCAAAAAGACTTTGGGAATATTTTCTGGACAAAGCGGAAATAAGAACCGAAACACGCTGGGCCGACGTGAACAAGAAACAAATAAATGCGTTACTCGCAATTTTGATACGCGACGAATACAAAGTATTAGGCAAAACCACCTTCAAAGAAGAGTTCGTAACCTGCGGCGGCGTAAGCTTAAAAGAAGTTGACTTTGCAACGATGCAAAGCAAAAAAGTGAACGGCCTTTACTTCAGCGGTGAGGTTTTAGATATAGACGGTATTACGGGCGGTTTTAACTTTCAAAGTGCCTGGACCACGGCTTGGATAACTGCCAAAAATATGTAACATATTCCTGAAGGCTGTGCGTACCTTTATGCTCATGATACAGACCCAAAGAATTAGAAAACAGAACACCTTGCTTACTTTGGTTGTGTTGGTAGGAATTGCCTTTTGCGTTTGCGCCGTTCTGATCCAACCTTAAGCGGTAACGATCAATCCATCCCAGGCCGGCTCTATCCAGTCGGGCAATTGCTTTAAGATCTCTTTATGAAGTCCCAATTGATGCGAGATGTGGGTCAAGTATGCTTTCTTTGGTTTTAATTCTTCCATAAGCTTCACCGCCTGATCAAAAGTGAAGTGAGAAATGTGCTCTTCCTTGCGCAAAGCGTTCACGATAATGATCTCAGAACCTCGTATTTTGTCTTTCTCTTCCTCGGAAATAAAATTAGCATCGGTGATATACGTGACGTTCTCAATACGAAAAGCCTTTACCGGTAATTTATAATGCAATACGTTGATGGGAAGGAACGTACTTTCTTTAATGGTAAAAGGCTCATCAAAAATAGTATGCAGTTCTAATTTAGGGATTCCCGGATATTTGCTGTCGGAAAAAATATAAGGAAACAAACGATGAATGGCTTCCTGCACCCGGGTAGTAGCATAGATGTCCATCGCTCTCTTGTTAATGAAATTAAATGCGCGCACATCATCCAGCCCAATGATGTGGTCATTATGCTCATGGGTAAAAAGAACCGCGTCAACATGGGTAACATTCTCCCGCAACATCTGGTAACGGAAGTCAGGGCCTGTATCGATAACGAAAGTTGAACCTTTGTGTTCAATTAAAACCGAAGAGCGAAGTCTTTTATCTTTTGGGTCGGAGGAGCGACAAACTAAACAGCTGCAGGCAACAAGGGGCACGCCCTGCGAGGTTCCTGTCCCTAAAAATGTGAGTTTAACGCTCATTTTGCTCTTGCTTCCAACTATTTAAAAATGATGATTGAAAAAGTAAAATTGAAAAAGGAATACGCTCGCAAACACCCTTTAAAATTTTCATTTTTACTTCTTCAATTTTAAATATTCCGGCGCCGGACGCCGGTTAATTGAACAACACTTTTTTGGTCGCTTCCAAAATATCATCCACTTCATGCTTGTTCGCGGCCTCAGCGTATAAACGCAAAACCGGCTCGGTACCACTCGCCCGTATCATCAGCCAGCGGTTCTCGTCAAAGAAGAATTTGTGGCCATCCAGATCTTCCACGTGATCTACTTTATACTTACCAAATTCCTTATAGGTTCTCTTGTTGCAATTCTCAATGATCTGCTGTTTCAGTTTCTCATCCACGTGCATATCATTGCGCTCGAACCAGAAAGTACCGGTGATCTCGTAAACTTCTTTTATAAGATCGTTCAATGACTTTTTTGTCTTGGCCATGAATTCCCAAATGGTCAATCCCATCCAGATGCCGTCGCGCTCAGGAATATGACCTTTAATGGCAATTCCCCCACTCTCTTCTCCGCCCAGCAACACATCTTCCTTCACCATAATGCCACAAATGTATTTGAAGCCGATCTTCACAACTTCCAGGTCAAGCCCGTAATGCTTACACATATTTTTGATCTTAACAGTGGTAGAGAAAGCCGTGCAGACCTTTCCTTTATAGCCTTTGTATTTCACCAGATAATGAATCAGCAACAAAATGATGTGATGCGAATCCACGAAATTGCCTTTGTTATCATACAATCCAATGCGGTCAGCGTCGCCATCGGTACAAAGCCCGCAATCGATCTTGCCGTTGGCTTTGATCAGGTTGGAGAACTCAGTAAGATTTTTATGAATCGGCTCCGGAGCTTGTCCATGGAAACCGGGATTATGATCATTGTGCAAATGAATGATGTCGGGAAACAATTTGCTCATCACGCGCTGCCCTGCTCCATACATGCTGTCGTAAGCCCAGGTAAAGCCACCGTTCTTGATGGCAGCAATGTCAAAATTCGCTTCCACGTGCTTGATGTACATGTCCTCAAGATCAATATAAGAAAGCAGACCTTTCGCTTCAGCATCTTTAAGAGAGATCTTCTCCGTATCCAATGAAGCTTTCTCAGGAATGATATCTTCTATCTCCTGCACTTTTTCGGGAGTAAGCGGTCCGCCGTAATTGGCTTTTAATTTATATCCGTTGTAAGAAGGAGGATTATGGCTGGCGGTAACAATAATGCCAAGACTGGCTTTCAGGTTAACGGTTCCAAGGGAAACCATGGGCGTAGAAACAAAATCTTTGGCAAGATGTACTTTAATATTATTTGTGGTCAACACTTTGACAACGGTTTCGGCGAAAAGCTCACCCGCAAAACGACAATCGTGCCCAACAACCACAGATGGATTCTTAAAATTCTTGTTTAACCAGGTGGCGGTGGCTTCTGTTACACGGGCTACATTCTCAACCGTAAAGTCCTTGCCAATGATCGCGCGCCAACCGTCTGTTCCAAATTTGATTTTGCTCATAGATAAAAAATAGAAGCGTAAATATACACGTAATTCGTTATAGGTTAATGGTTATGCGCTGATTCGTTGGGCAATAATTGCATGGGAACAGGAGAAAAAAAGCCATTATTCAGGAAAACCCGATATTCCTTTCCTTGAACCTCATTTAAACCTAATTACCAATAACTTATAACATACAGCGAATACCTCCCGAAGGGAAAAAAATACTAAATTAGCGGTTTTTACGTTAGAACCTGTTTGACAGGTAAATATGCTGCAGAAACTTAAATACAGGTCGGTCTTTTTGGGTGTCCTCCTTCTCTTTTTGTACTCCTGTACCCAGTACAAAAATAAATTCATCAACCGGGGTTACCACAACATGACCGCGCGCTACAACGGTTACTTCTACGCGCGTGAAAGTTTAAAGGATGGGATAGCCAAAGTGGAGCAGACCAATAAGGACGATTACACCAAAATACTTCCCATTTTTGTTTATACCACTAAGGAAAGCGCCAAGAACGTATTTCCGGAGATGGATAAGGCCATCAAAAAAGCAAGTACTTGTATCCAGAAGCACGCCATTAAGGATAAGCACACAAAAACGGAGATCCCTAACTCGGGCCGGTGGATCGATGATTGCTGGATCACCATCGGGAAATCGCATTTCTACAAACGTGAGTTCTTCTCGGGCGTTGAGGCTTTTGACTACGTGCAATCGGTCTACAAAAGCAAACAAAAATACGAGGCCTGGCTCTGGCTCGCCAAGGCTTACCTGGAGCTGAACGCGCTTACCAAGGCTGTGGATTATCTGCATTTGTGTGAGAACGATAAGAAGTTCCCGAAAGAGTATAAAGGTCAGTACGAAGCCTTGTACGCCGAATTTTACATGAAGCAGAACGCCTACGATGATGTTGCCAAACATTTAAAAGAGGCTATCAAACACACCAACGAGCGCACCAAGCGCGCCCGCTACCATTTTATTTTAGGGCAGCTGTTTGAGATGAAGGACGATGCCTCGAAAGCAAAAATGCATTTCCTCTTGGCCATCAAGAACAAGCCTATTTATGATATGGTGTTCTACGCCAAGATGAAGGAATCTTTACTGCTGAAAGATCCGGCAAGCATAGCCAAGGCTAAAAAAGATCTTTTGAAAATGACCAAGGACATCAAGAACGAGGACCTTCGCGATGTGATCTATTATACGCTTGGTCAAATGGAAGAGAAAGAGAATAATATCGACAAGTCCCTCGAATATTATGCTCTATCGGTTCGCAACAGCCTTACCAACCAGCAGCAAAAGGCAAAATCATACCTGAAGCTTGCCGATATAAATTTTGATCGGGAGAATTATCCTACCTCAGCGGGTTATTACGACAGTACTGTGGCTATCATCAGGGAAGATTTCCCGAATTACAGCGATATCACCGCGAAGAAGAAAAGCCTGAACCAATTGGTAACGCAGATCAACATCATTAAATCTGAGGACAGCCTCCGGAAGGTGGCCGATATGGATTCTTCTGCCAGGAATAAATTCATTCGCAACCTGATCGCCAAGGTGTATGATGATGAAAGAAAAGAAGCTGAATTAAAAGCGCAGATGGCGAATGGTGGCAATACCGCGGCCAATAACATGTTCAACCCAAGCAACAGCATGGCGAGCAGTACAGGTCAATGGTACTTCTACAACATGATGCTGAAAACAAAAGGTCTGAACGATTTTATTAACCGCTGGGGTGGTAACCGCAAGAACGAGGATAACTGGAGGCGATCGAACAAAGCGCAGACCTTTGACAACCTGAATGACAATAACCCCGACAGTAAAAAGGATACCACCAAACAAGGGAAGGACAGTGTTGCCTTGAAATCGAAAGATGTGCACCAACCCGAGTATTACCTGAAGAACCTGCCCTTCACCCAGGCAGACAGGGATTCTTCCGACAAACGTATCATTGAGGCCTTCTATTCTTTGGGAAGTATTTACAGGGAATCGCTGAACAATACACGCAAATCGGCGGAGACCTTTGAAACAATGAACAGTCGCTTTCCGAAGAACAAATACGAGGCGGCTTCTTATTACCAGATGTACCTGATCTACCTGGCTCAGAAGAGCGACAGTAAGGCGCAGCGGGCCAAGGACTATCTGCTGACCACTTACCCGAACAGCGATTACGCGCGCATCATCAACGATCCTAATTTTGCCAACTCGGCCAACGCCAAAAAGAGTGAAATAGAAAGTTATTACGTGCAGACCTACGAATTCTATCTTCAAAAGAAGTATAATGAATCCTATACCCGCAGCAATGATGCTTTGGTTCGCTTTGGCAAGAATGATTTTACGCCACGATTTGCTTACCTGAGGGCTTTATCGGAAGGTTATCTATTCGGTATTGATTCGCTGGAAAAAGGGCTCATCATGGTTACCGCCAAGTACACAAAAAGCGAAGTGTATGAACCCGCCAAAGCGATGCTGGACGCCATAAAAAAACAGAAGAACACGTTTGATCCCAGCGATACGCTGAAAAATCCAAATAACCTGCCGCCCAGCGCGTACAGTTTCAGTGAGACCGTTGGACATCTTGTGGTAGTTGTTTTGAACAAGGGAAAAGACGTGGGCCCTCTGAAAGAAGCGCTTTCTGATCTTAATAGCCAATATTATTCTGAACGCAAGTTCACGGTCTTCCCGCTGGCCAAAGAGAATTTTTCATACGTTACCATAAAAGACTTTAAGAACAAGGATGACGCGATGGATTATTACAACCTCTTGATCACCAAACCCGAGCTATTCAAAGCTTACGATAAGAAGGATTATACTATTTTCTCGGTATCGGTAGATAACCTCAGCGTCTTGCTGAAAAAACAGGATATAGAGGAATACAAGATCTTCTTCAACGCACGTTATCTCGGCATCAAACAATAATGAAGACCGTACAGGGCATATACGAAGAGATGGGCGCTGAATTCGCGGTACCCCAGCACAAGATCCTCGAAAAATTACAGTTCATCAAAGCTTTTATCTTTGACTGGGACGGTGTTTTCAATGATGGCGTAAAACAAGCCAATGGCAGCAGTTCCTTCAACGAGATCGACTCCATGGGACTCAATCTCCTTCGTTTCTCATCCTGGCTGCGTAATAAGAAAATGCCGCTTTCGGCCATTATTTCGGGAGAGAAGAACGAGACCGCTTTCTTTTTTTGTAAACGTGAATGCCTGCATGCTTCCTATTTCAAGGTATCTGATAAAAAACTGGCCTTACAGCACTTTTGCGAGGCGCATAGCATTAAGCCACACGAGGTGTGTTACGTTTTTGATGACGTGCTTGATCTTCCTGTAGCTTCCGTTACGGGTTTGCGCGTTTTCATTCCCCGTAAGGCAACCCGTCTTTTAACCGCTTACGTGAAACAAAACCAATACGCCGATTATATCACCGCAGCTTCCTCGGGCCAATATGCCGTTAGAGAAACCTGCGAAATGCTGATGGCGGTTTGGGGTGAATATGAGAAAGTGGTGACCTTACGCATGAACTTCGACGAAAGCTATAAGGAATATGTGGCCCTGCGGAAGGATACAGCTACACAATTCTTCACTTTGTCTAACGGTGTCATTGCAAAAGCTGAATTATAACTACCTTTGTGCCTTAATATGAACCGTCCCGCAGGCATCCCTTCGGGATACAAAATTAAAGTATCATGTATCCAGAACCACTAGTAACCCCAATGAAACAAGAGCTTGTAACAGCCGGTTTCCAGGAATGTTTGAATCCCGAATCAGTAGATAAAGCCATTGCCCAGCAAGGCACCGTGTTAATGGTAGTGAACTCCGTATGCGGTTGCGCGGCCGGAGCCGCCCGCCCCGGTGTAAAAGCCAGCTTGCAGAACGCTAAAAAGCCCGCTCATTTACATACGGTTTTCGCAGGGTTCGATATCGATTCTACTGCCCAGGCACGTAAGCATTTCGCGCCCTACCCTCCTTCTTCACCCGCCATTGCGCTGTTCAAAGACGGACAATTGGTGCATTTTGTAGAGAGACATAACATTGAAGGACGTACCGCCCAGATGATCGCCGATCATTTGAAAATGGTGTACGACGAGTATTGCTAAGAACATAAGGGATCGGCCTTTAAGCTGATTTCCGGGAAGGGACCGTTTTCGGTCCTTTTTTTATTCCCTTTATTGGAATTATACAAGCTAAAATCATCTTAAAAAGATTGTGGTTTACAGAAATTTTCGTATTATTACATGCCTAAAAATGAGGCAACTACCACCTTTATAGAAAACCAATTATTTAAATAAGATGAGAAGTAAAAAAACTACCCTTACCGTCATTCTTGCATTTTTAACCTTATCCATCTTCAGTCAAACCACCTTTCGTTTCAGTTACGACCTGGGAGCATTTGATATTACCGGTGGCATGGTTCAAACGCCGGCCAAAGAATTCGTGATAGCCGGGCTCAACAACTCCTTTGGTCCTTACTATGGCGATGCCATGAAGATAGACAGCGCCGGTAACGTGATCTGGGCCAAAGCCTACACAGCGGGTTTTGCCACCAATTTTGCCGACATCAAAACTGTGAGTACGGGCGGTTATATTGTAACCGGTTCCTCCACTAGCGGCGGCGGCGGCGCCTTATTAGTTCGTTTGGATGCTGCGGGCGCGGTATTATGGGCCTTTCGCTATCAGTTACCGAATTTCAGTGCACCTAAAGCATCTAATGAGTTCGGCAGCGCAGTTATCGAGACCTCCGACGGGGGCTTTCTTGTGGGTGGTGGCGTTGATTATTTCTGGGATGGTAGCAGCGCAAACACAGTGGATACTACAAGCGCGATGGGTTTCAAAGTTAACTCGGCCGGTACTTTATTATGGAGCAAGGTCTGGACCATCACTACAGCCAACCCCGATGAACATTACGTGAACGATGTAGCCGAATCGGCTGATGGTTATTTCTTTGTGGGTGAATCTTCCGAAGGCAGCGGTACGCTGAACAGCGATGGGGATTATCCCCGCAACTCACTCGTGATCAAAACAGATTTTGCGGGAACACTCACTTATATCAGACGATGGGGAGCAGGTAATGCTACATCCCAGGGTATCAATTCCGCGCTTCGGTTATCCACAGGAAATATCCTTTTGGGAGGTTATGACGATGTACATGCCTTCATAGTAAGCATCAGCGGTACAGGAAGTGGTACCCCAACCGTGATCTTCAATCGCCGTTTAAATGGTTCTGCGTTCGGAAACATATACCTGATCCAGGATATCATGGAGAACTCAGACGGAAACTATTCTATGATCGGTACACAGTTCGGTTTTTTCACCGTTACGCTTAATACAATGATCGGCAAGATAAACAGCACCAGCACCAACTGGATGTTCGGTCGCACCTACGCCCCCATCGGGCTTTCGGCTATTCTGCCGGAAGGTGGTTTATGTACCGACCAGGGTTATTATGTTTCGATGACCGATCAGCAAATGGGCGGATTCAACTTCAACGTTATTCGTACAGATCCTGCGGGCCTTACCAACGACCCCGCTTCGGGATGTAATGGAACCGCAGTCACCCCCCCTTTAGGAACTGAGTCAATTACCTGGACAACCCCAACCAGTTCCAATTACAACTTAATGACCTCTTCTTCTTTTGCTCCCACCGTCAACAATTTATCTCCAACCCGCGTGCAGCATTGCTTGAACGCGCCCGCCGCACTTTCTTCCACCGGCTCCTCCAGCAATATAAACTGTAACGGGCAATGCACAGGAAGTGCCTCGGTTACAGCAAGCGGTGGTTCGGGTGCTTACACGTATACCTGGTCCCCTTCGGGCGGAAACGCAGCAACTGCTTCAGGTCTTTGTCCGAATACCTACACCTGCACCATTTCTGATGGAACAAATACTTCGGTGGAAACATTCACAATTACACAGCCGGCCACAGCACTTGCTTCTTCGCCTTCGCAGGGAACAATTACCTGCGCGGGAGGTACAACTACGGCAACCGTAACTCCATCCGGCGGAACAGGTGGTTATGCCTATACCTGGTCGCCTTCCGGTGGCAACGCCGCCACGGCCAGCGGCCTGGGCGCGGGTAATTACACAGCCAGTGTTACTGACGCGAATGGTTGCCTGAGCACAAGCACGTATACGATCACAGCTCCGCCTGCCATTTCACCCACTATCACTGCAACTCCCGCAACCTGCGGAAGCCCGAACGGTTCGGCAACCGTGAGCGCCACAGGGGGAACCGGCGTTCTTACTTATTCATGGAACACCGGAGCTACAGGTCAGGTGCTTTCAGGTGTTTCCAGCGGAAGCTATACGGCCATTACTACAGACGGAAATGGTTGTACGGTTTCTACACCGGTCACTATCAGCAACAGCGGAGGCCCTACGGCTACTGCGGCAGAATCTGTCAGCGTAACCTGTAACGGATCAAGTACCGGTACCGCAACCGTAAATATTTCCGGCGGAACACCGGGCTATACAGTAACCAGCGGAAGTGGCTCGGTAAGCGGAACTACAATTTCCAATTTACCCGCCGGAACGCATACATTCACAGTTACCGATGCCGGCGGTTGTTTGACCACGGCCACAGTTACAATTTCACAACCAGCTGCCGCACTTACTTCTACCCCATCACAGGGAACAATTACCTGCGCGGGAGGTACCACTACTGCAACTGTTACTCCATCCGGGGGAACCGGAGCTTATACCTATACCTGGTCGCCTTCCGGTGGGAATTCGGCAACCGCAAGCGGTTTGAGCGGTGGCAATTACACGGCCACGGTTACTGACGCAAATGGTTGCACCACTGCAAGTACTTATACCATCACAGATCCGCCCGCTATTTCGGCAACCATCACTGCAACACCACCAACATGTGGCAGCGCCAACGGTTCTGCAACTGTAAGTGCTACCGGTGGAAGCGGTGTGCTTACTTATTCCTGGAACACCGGAGCTACCGGCCCCGTACTTTCAGGTCTCTCCGGCGGAAGTTATACAGCGGTGACCACAGACGGGAACGGCTGTACGGTTTCTACGCCTGTTACCATCAACAGCAACGGTGCTCCATCCGCTACAGCAGCCGAATCCGCCAGCGTAACTTGCAGCGGCGCAAGCAATGGTACCGCGACCCTAAATATCTCCGGTGGAACGCCGAACTACACAGTAACCAGCGGAAGCGGTTCTGTAAGCGGAACAACAGTTTCTAATTTACCGGGAGGAACCTATACATTCACGATCACTGATGCCGGCAGTTGTGTGACCACAGCTACAGTTACCATTAATGAACCACCGGCCATTGTTGTCACATTCACGGATAATTCGCCTTCGGCCTGCGCTATTGCAACAGGAAGTGTGACCGCCAACGCAACCGGCGGAACCGGTGTTCTCACATATAGCTGGAGCACCGGCACCAGCGGACAAACCTTATCGAACGTGCCCGCAGGATCTTACACTGTAACTGTCACCGACGCTAACAGTTGTTCGCAAGCCGGGCAAGTGACCATTGGATCTGTGAACGGACCTACCGTTACTCCTGCAGTTACTGCTTCTGTTACCTGTAACGGAGCAAGTACAGGATCAGCTTCTGTAAATATTTCAGGCGGCGTGCCCGGTTACACGGTAACCTGGAGCGGCGGCGGATCCGGAACAACTGTAAGCGGTCAGCCCGGCGGAACGCAAACCATCACCGTGACCGACGCGGGAGGATGTATAGCAACAGAAACCGTTACGATCTCTGAGCCCACTGCTGTTACAAGCACTGTAACAGGCTCTCAAACCGGTTGCGCCAGTGCTACAGGAAGCGCCACAGTAACCGCAGCCGGAGGAACACCCACTTATACTTACACCTGGAGCAATTCGCAAACAGGGACAACTGCTACAGGGCTTTCGCAGGGTGTGTATACAGTAACGATCACCGATGCCAACAACTGTTCGGTAACGAATACGGTTTCTATCGGGGTTACCAATGCTCCCATAGCAGCGGTTGATTCAACCGATGATGTTTTATGTAATGGACAAACGAATGGGGTAGCCTATGCTTCCGCTACGGGCGGAACACCGGGTTATACCTACAATTGGAGTTCGGGACAAAGCGGCGCCAGCGTTACGGGGTTAGGCCAGGGAAGCTATACCGTTGTTGTTACCGATCTAAATGGTTGTAAAGATTCTACTACTGTAACAATAAATGCACCCGCGGTTCTTGGCTCCAGTGTTTCTTCGGTTCTACCGGAGAATTGCAATTTACAGAACGGATCGGCGACAGCCGCAGGAACGGGTGGAACCCCGGGTTATACCTATCAATGGACCAGTGGACAAGGTACCGCTACGGTCAATAACTTCCCTGCGGGAACTTATTCGGTTGTGATCACGGATGCCAATGGTTGCACAGACACAAATTCTGTAACCATCACCAATGTACCGGGCCCAACCTTGACCCTAAGCGGACAAAACGATATTACCTGTAATGGTGCCGCGAACGGAACCGCCACTGTCATTGCAACCGGAGGAACTCCTTCTTACACGTACACCTGGAGTAACGGAGGCACCGGAGCCACAAACTCCGGGATGAATTCCGGATCCTTTACGGCCACAGTAACTGACTCGGCAGGTTGTACCTCTAGCACAACACTGACCATTAGTGAGCCAGGTGCGATCCAGATCAACACTTCATCTACGCTTGTGAATTGCAGTGGAGGGAATGATGGAACCGCGAGTGCAACAGTTTCAGGAGGCACATCACCTTACGCGATCACCTGGTCGAACAGCCAGACCGGAACACTTGCTACAGGATTGAGCACGGGAATTTATACCGTAACCGTTCTCGATAATAATTCGTGTCCTGCCACCAATACGGTGTTGGTAGGCGAAAATCCACCTTTGGATACGATGAGCTTTACAGGTAATATGTGTGTGAACGATGAGACCATTTTACTTCAGGCGCCTTTGGGCGGGGGCATCACCAATTATCAATGGTACCTGAGCGGTACCGCTATACCCGGCGCTACCGGAAGTACCTATACGGGCAGTGTGGCCTTGCTCAGTAATTACGCGGTTACCTGGTTCAAGAACGGCTGCCGTTTCATCACTTACTCGAATTATATCGTGGTGAACCAGGATATGGGGGTATTGCCGCAAACCAACGTATTCTCGCCAAACGGCGATAAGATCAACGATGATTTTCTTCCCTTTAACACCTCAAACCTCGGAACTCCGGCGGCGGCAGATACCCTACTCGACGCGAATATCGAGAATTACGAACTTACGATCTACGACCGTTGGGGTGTATTGATGTTCTCCTCTACCAAAGTGCTCAATAAATGGGATGGCAAGACGATAAACGGAAAAGATTGCCCGGATGCCACCTACTATTGGTTCGCCAAATTCAAGGCAAAATGCAGCCGTATAACCACCGAACAAACCTTGAAAGGTTTTGTGCAATTGATACGGTAGAACCCAGATACTAAAAATTGTTAAAACCCCAATGAAAACATTGGGGTTTTTTCATGCCATCCTGCTTAACAAAATTTAACGGGATAAGCGCTAAGCGTTTAGTAATTTTGCGTGACAAACAAACACCGTTATGACCGATATCCGAGAACTTAATGAACGAATACAACGCGAGAGCGCTTTCGTGGACCTTTTGACCACTGAAATGGACAAAGTGATCGTGGGCCAGAAGCACATGGTGGAGCGCTTGCTCATTGGCCTGCTAAGCAATGGCCACATTCTTTTGGAGGGGGTGCCCGGGCTGGCAAAGACATTAGCCATAAACACCCTTGCCAAATGCATAGACGCGCAATTCAGTCGTATTCAATTCACGCCCGACCTTCTTCCTGCCGATTTAGTGGGAACAATGATCTATAACCAGAAGAAAGAAGAGTTCACCGTTCGTAAGGGGCCACTCTTTGCAAATTTCGTGCTTGCGGATGAGATCAACCGTGCTCCCGCCAAAGTACAGAGCGCGCTGCTGGAGGCCATGCAGGAAAAACAGGTCACTATCGGTGAGAATACTTTTAAATTACCGAACCCATTCCTGGTACTGGCTACACAGAACCCGGTTGAACAGGAAGGAACCTATCCCCTGCCCGAAGCGCAGGTTGACCGTTTTATGTTGAAAGTGGTCATCTCCTATCCTACCAAAGAAGATGAGAAGCGTATCATCGCCTCGAATATAGCACCGGAAGGTATGCCAACTCCTAACGTTATCCTGAAGCCCGAAGACATCATCAACGCCCGCAAAGTGGTGCGCGATGTGTATATGGACGAAAAGATCGAGCGCTACATCGTAGATATTGTTTTTGCAACCCGCTTCCCGCAGAACTACAAGTTGGATAAATTTGCGCCGCTCATCAATTTCGGCGGATCGCCCCGCGCGAGCATTAACCTGGCGCTTGCTGCTAAAGCCTACGCTTTCATCAAGCGTCGCGGTTACGTAATACCTGAGGACGTGCGCGCCATTTGCTTAGACGTATTACGCCATCGTATCGGTCTTACCTACGAAGCGGAAGCCGAGAACATCACTTCCGAAGCCATCATCAACGAGATCCTTAATACGGTAGAAGTTCCGTAAAGTTTATGGTTTAAAGTTTAAAGTTGGATCCTTTAAACTTTAGACTTCTAACTTTAAACTTACAACATGGAAACAGCTGAGCTTCTTAAGAAAGTACGCAAGATAGAAATTAAGACCCGCGGTCTTTCTTCCCAGATATTTTCCGGGGAGTATCACTCTGCTTTTAAAGGTCGCGGGATGGCTTTCAGTGAAGTTCGAGAATACACTCCGGGAGATGATATCCGCACCATCGACTGGAACGTAACGGCGCGTTTCAATTCACCCTTTGTAAAAGTATTTGAAGAAGAACGCGAATTAAATGTTGTGTTGCTGGTCGACGTGAGCGCTTCCGGAAATTTTGGTACTCTCAAACAAACGAAACAAGAACTAATTACCGAACTCTGCGCTGTGATCGCATTTTCGGCATCCACCAATAACGATAAGATCGGC
This sequence comes from uncultured Flavobacteriaceae bacterium, assembly GCA_964387075.1. GTDB lineage: Bacteria > Bacteroidota > Bacteroidia > B-17B0 > Aurantibacillaceae > PALSA-968. The sequence continues at coordinate 56,803 of CAYLVB010000001.1, read as the reverse complement.
GTGATCTTCTTCAGTGATAAGATCGAGAAGTTCATACCTCCCAAGAAAGGAAAATCGCATATCCTGCGCATCATACGCGAGCTTCTGAACTTCGAACCACAGAATAAGGGAACAGATATTACACTGGCGTTGAAATTCCTCACCAACGCCATCAAAAAGAAAAGCATCGCTTTCGTGATCTCCGATTTCATCAATGGTCGCTTCGAGGACGCCGTGAAGATCGCCAACAAAAAGCACGACGTGGTTGCTTTGCGTATTTACGATAAAACAGAAACGGCTTTTCCCTCGATCGGCTTGATCAAATTAAAAGACAACGAAAGCGGTCAGGTGAAATGGGTGAACACTTCTTCCAAAGAATTCCAGCAATCCTTCAAGGTCCAACAAGTGAAACATGAAGGTTACCTGAAAGATACATTTTCCCGTGCGGGAGTTGATTATGCGAAGATCAGTACGCACGAAGGCTATATAAAGCCACTCATGAACTTATTCAAGCGCCGCGCATAATGAAAAAGAAGCTGAAGCATATTTTCATTTTCGTTGCATTGCTTTGCGGTGCTCAATTGCTTGCCCAGGACGTACAAGTGGCCGCTACCATGGATACGAATAAGATCCGTCTCGGCGAGCATGCGCATATTGATCTTTATATTTCACACAAGAGCAAACAAAAGAACCTGCAGATCCAGTGGCCGCGCATCAGCGATACTTTACGTAAAGAAGTTGAAGTGGTCAACATCTCCCCTATAGACACAACCATTCCCGATAAGAGCAAGCCCGAATGGATCATGGAGCACCAAAGGATCACCATTACTTCCATTGATTCCGGTTTCTGGGCTATTGATCCTTTTTTCTTTGTTGTGAATAAGGACACTTCTAAACCCTTGTCGACCGACCCATTGCTTCTTGAGGTTTATACCATTCCGGTTGATACAGCCGAGGCCAGCATCAGAGACATCAAGGCAACCTTTGATGAGCCTTTTAACTGGAGAGAATACCTCCCTTACGCCTACTGGTGCCTGGCCGCGCTTGCGATAGTCACAGTAGTGATCCTACTCGTTTACAAATTCGGCAAAAAGAAAGAGGTTGTGATAAAAGAAATGCGACCGAAAGAACCACCGCACATTACAGCCCTGCGCAATCTCGAGGAAATTCGAAACAAAAAACTTTGGCGGGAAGGAAAGTATAAGGAATATCACACACTTATCTCGGATACCCTCCGCATGTACATTGAAGGTCGTTACGGCGTTAGCGCCATGGAGCTGACCTCAGATGAGATATTCAAAGTAATGAACTCGCAGGTGATCGATGGCATCAGTAAAGATAAGCTAAAACAGGTATTGACACTGGCCGATTATGTGAAATTCGCGAAGGTTATTCCTATTGATGTGGAAAATGAAATGTCTCTTACCAGCGCGTTTGATTTTGTGAACGGAACCAAACGAGAGGAAATGATCGAAGAAAAAGCAACCCACGAAACAACCATTCAGCCTTGAACATCAGTAGCTACATAAAAGACCTCTCGTTTGCCGACAAGGATTATTTCTGGCTGTTCCTGCTTTTGCCTGTATTGATCGGCTGGTATTTCTGGAAAGCCAGAACACGCGAAGCTGAGTTGCAGTTCTCTTCTTTCCAGCAGCTCGGTCCAGTTAAAACTTCTTTTAAAGGTGCCTTGCGCCATTTTGTTTTTGTACTGCGTCTTATTTGTGTGTCCCTCATCATTGTAGTGCTGGCCCGTCCGCAATCGCGCAGCAGCTGGAAGGATGTAAAGACGGAGGGGATCGACATTATGCTCAGCATCGATATCTCCTACTCCATGCTGGCCAAGGACTTTAACCCGAATCGCCTGGAAGCCGCTAAAGAAGTGGCCAAGGAATTCATCGACGCCCGCCCGAATGACCGCATTGGCCTGGTTGTTTTTGGAGGTGAGGCTTTTACGCAATGTCCGCTTACCACAGATCATACTGTGATCAAAAACATGTTCAAAGATGTGAACGCGGGTATGCTGGCGCAAGGAACAGCAATTGGGATGGGAATTGCGGATGCTGTAGCCCGGGTAAAGGACAGCAAGGCGAAAAGTCGCGTGGTTATATTATTATCTGACGGAGTAAACAACGTTGGAGAGATAGCTCCCGTAACCGCCGGCGAGATAGCAAAAACGTTTGGTGTTCGTGTTTATACGATCGGCGTTGGCACACACGGTAAAGCTTTGACCCCGGTTGGAGTTTATCCTAACGGACAGTTTGCTTATGATTATGTAGATGTAGAGATCGATGAAGCAGTCATGCAGAAGATCGCCGGGGAAACGGGAGGTAGATATTTTCGCGCTACGGATAAAGCCAGCCTGCGGAAGGTGTACAAAGAAATTGACCGAATGGAGAAATCCATCATCAGCGAGAAGAACTTTTCCGATAAGGAAGAGCATTTCCTTCCGTTCGCGCTTGCCGCCGCGATCGCTTTGCTCCTTGAATTCATTTTAAAACATTTAATTATCAACCCGGCCACATGATCCGCTTTGAAAATGCCATATTTCTCTGGGCGCTGGGTATTGTTCCCTTCCTCGTACTCATTTTCATGCTGGTGATGATCAACAAGAAAAGAAGATTGGAGAAACTGGGCGAGTTTAAACTGGTACTGACCATGCTTCCGGATGTTTCATTAGGCAGACAGATCGTGAAATTCACTTTGTACGCGGTTGCTTTGTTATTCCTGATCTTTGGATTAGCTAACCTCCAAACCGGGAGCAAGATGCAGGAAGTAAAGCGCAACGGGGCCGACATCATGCTTTGCCTCGACGTTTCTAATTCCATGATGGCTGAAGATCTAAAGCCAAATCGACTGCAGCGCGCCAAACAGGCTATTGAGAAAATGGTGGACAGGCTCGAGGGCGACCGTATCGGCATGATCGTATTTGCCGGCGAAGCCTATGTGCAATTGCCCATTACAACCGATTACGGAGCCGCCAAATTATTCCTTGGCGCAGTTGCGCCGAATATGATCCCTACCCAGGGAACTTCTATCGGCGCCGCCATAGAAAAAGCAATGGAATCCTTTGGCAAGGACGAAGGAAAGAACAAAGCCATCATCATCATCACAGATGGAGAAGATCACGAGGCAGAAGCCCTTAAACTGGCCGAGGAAGCCTCAAAGAACGATATTACCATTCACACCATAGGAATAGGATCCGACGCGGGTGTTCCTATTCCCCTTTATCAAAACGGAGTTCCTTCGGGATACAGAAAGGACAGAGAAGGAAATACAGTGATCACCAAACTCAACGATAAATTATTACAGGAGATAGCCGGAGAAACAGGCGGCGTTTACGTAAAAGCCAGTAACGCGGATGTGGGACTGAACGCTATTCTGGATAAGATCGCAGAATTAGACAAAAAAGAAATTGAATCGAAGCGCTATACCGATTACGAAGATCAGTTCCAGTGGTTCGTAGGAGCCGCGCTGCTCTTCCTGGTGATCGAATTCTTTATCAATGAAAGAGTTAATGCATGGTTTAGAAAATTAAATGTATTCGGAAAGTCATGAGAGGTTTGATATACATACTCCTTTTCTTCATTTCTTACGCGATCTACGCGCAGAAGGAAAAGTTCGTGCTGAGGGAAGGAAACAACCAGTACAATAACGGGCGCTACAAGCAAGCCGAAGCCTATTACGGTGAAGCTTTGAAGGAAAAGAACAATTATTTCAAGGCCAATTACAATCTTGGCAATTCTTTATACAAACAAGGGAAATTCCAGGATGCTACCGGGCAATATGATGTTTTCATCAAGAACACCGGCAACAAGGATACGTTGTGCCGGGCTTTCCATAATTTGGGTAACTCCTATCTCAAACAAAAGAAGTACGAAGACGCCATCAAAGCTTACAAAAGCTCTCTGAAACTGGACCCGAAAGATGAGGATACGCGTTACAACTTAGCTTACGCGAAGAAAAAATTGCAGGAACAGCAAAAGAATGACCAGCAAAACAAAGACAAGCAGGACCAGGATAAAAAAGACCAGAAGAAAGATCAGCAAAAGCAGGACAAGGATAAGGACAAAAAAGACCAGGAGAAGAAAGATGAAAGTCAGATGAGCAAGGAGGAAGCGCAGCGCATGCTCGATGCTTTAAAAAATGCTGAGCAGAAATTGCAAGAGTTCCATAAGAAAAAGGGCGACAAAAAGGCGGAATCGAAAAAAATAGAAAAGGATTGGTAAGTACATGAAGGGTTTGAATAAGATAGTTTTTCTTTTTTCAATAGTAGCGGGGCTCCTCCTGCTGCCCGGAAGATCTTTTTCTCAAAAACTCGTGGCGCAGGTCAGTAAGAACAAAGTATACGTCGGGGAAGCTTTCCAGGTGAGTTTTTCTTCAGCGGGTAATTTCTCTGAGTTTAGAAAACCTGCGATGAGCGATTTCGAGATCTATTCGGGCCCCAATCAAAGTACCAGCGTGCAAATTGTGAATGGCAGCATGAGCCAAACCATCAGTTTGTCTTACATGATAGCGGCCAAGAAAGAAGGGAAATATATTATTGGTGCGGCCACCGCGGTGATCAACGGAACCAAAGTGGAATCTACGCCCATCACTATCGAAGTTATTAAAGGGAGTCCTCCTCAACAACAGCAACAGAACGATCCTTTCGCGGGCATATTTGGCAATGATCCGAACGTGGGTCAGCAGCAACAACAGGAAAGTCAGAAAACTGCTGTTTCGGGAGAGGATCTCTTCCTGCGGACCTACGTCAGCAAAAAGCAATGTTACCTGGGCGAACAGATCACGGTAACCCAGAAGATCTACGGTCGCACCAATATCCAGCAGCGCGGACCTCAAAACGCAAAACCTCCCGGTTACGCGGGCTTCTGGGCAAAGGACGAGGAAAGAAAAGGCCCCATCAATCTGGAAGTTGAGAGTATGGACGGGATCAGTTATCACGTGGCAGAGTACAGCAAAACATACCTCTTCCCGCAACGTACCGGCAAACTCACTATTGATCCAATGGAAATTGACTGGGTGGTGCGCGTAAAGACCAAGAAAGTGCAGTCGATCTTCGACCAATTTTTTGGCGGCGGCTACCAGGACCTGGTAGTGAAGCTGAAAAGCAAGCCGGTTACCGTGGATGTGATGGCGCTGCCGGAAAAAGGGAAGCCAGAAGGGTTTACGGGCGCCGTGGGTAAATTTAATTTCAGCGCGCACATCAATCATGATAAAGTAAAAGCCAACGAAGCCATCAATCTGAAATTAAGTGTGAGCGGTTCAGGGAACATCAGCCTGGCAGAAGCACCAAAGATCATGTTCCCGGAAGGATTTGAGACCTTTGACCCGAAAGTGAATGAGAACATCAATACAAAAGGTGGTATCAGCGGATCGAAGACCTATGATTACCTGGTTGTTCCCAGGAAGGCGGGAACGTATGTGATCAAGGATATCCATTTCAGTTATTTTGATCTTGAGAAAAAACAGTACGTAACGATACCTTCGCCCGAATTAAGAATAACCGTGGAAGGCGGCGACCCCGGTTCTTCTACGGGCGCTACGGTTTACAATCCAAAGAACGAGGTGGCGGCTCAGGAGAATGATATCCGCTATTTAAAAGTGGGCGATATGCAGTTACGGCCGGCAGGAGAAGAGTTCTTTGGCTCTACCAAACATTATCTTCTTTTGTTGTTGCCTGTGCTCCTGTTCTTCCTGTTCCTGGGTGGCAGAGCGTATTATTTGAAATCGCAAAGCAACGTGGTGGCTGTGAAGGAAAGAAAAGCCGCGCGAATGGCTAAAAAGCAATTGGTGTTGGCTGATAAGTTCAAGGCACAGAACAAACGCGATGCGTTCTACAACGAAGTTTTGACCGCCTTGAATAAATATCTCAGCCATAAAATGAACATTCCTATTGCCGATCTTTCTAAGGACAATATTTCTGCCAGCTTAACACAGAAAGGCGTGAGCACCGATACGGTGGGAAAACTGATGAACACATTGAACGATTGCGAATACGCACGGTACGCGCCGGCGGCGGTTGAGCAGGACCTGAATTTGGTTTATAACAATACGGTTACTTTAATTGCCAATATTGAAGATGAGATCAGGTAAATACATAACAGCCGGTAGGCAATTGGCAGTAAGCAGTTGGCTTGTTGTGGTGTTGCTTTGCATATCCTCTTTGGCATTCACCCAAAATTTAGCTGACAGCGCCCAAAGGGCTTATGAAAAGCTGCAATACAAAACCGCTGCTGCTTATTACGAAAAGATACTCGCAGGCGGCGAAAGCTCCGCAAACCTGTACTACAATTTGGGCAATGCCTATTATAAAAGCAATGAATTGGGAAAAGCCATTTACAATTACGAACGCGCCAAAAAACTAAATCCCGGCGATGAGGATATCAAAACCAACCTGAAGATCGCCAACAGCAAAACGCTCGACAAAATAGACCCCAAAGAGAATTTCCTGGCCGGCGCTATTAAATCGGGGCTTTACTCCATGCTAAGTACAACAGGCTGGGCATGGTTGAGCATTTTTGTGATCGCCTTCACCCTACTCTGCATCATTGGTTTCATCGTAGCGCAGAAATTGTTCTTGAAGCGCTTTTTCTTTTGGCTTGGATTACTGGGTGCCATTAAATTCGTGATCGTTCTTGCCATAGGTTTCGCGGCTCTGCGTGATCTAAACAAGAAGACGCAGGCTATCGTGCTTGCGCAAACCGTGCAGGTGCTCAATGCGCCCAACGAAAGTGGTAAATCCAAATTCACGCTCCACGAAGGCACCAAACTTACCGTATTAAGTACCAACGAAGAATGGACCTCCATTCAATTGGCCAACGGCAACGAGGGTTGGATAAAGACCGCTGAGCTGGGGTTATTCTAATACACATTCTTTTCTACTTGTCATTCCGAGGCGCCCGCCACGAAGTGGTCCCTACGGGAAAGGGCGGGGTATTACCGAGGAATCTGTCGGTCCGTAGGTATTGCCACGGTTCGGCAAATTCCTCGTAAGCAACCCGGCTTCGCCGACTCGGAATGACAAGCAATGTGTAGATTTGCTGCCATGAAAAAGAAGATCAAAGTTTACCACAACCCCTATTGCAATACCTGCAAAGAAGTAATGGGCGTGCTCGAAGGTTCTAATTGTGAGCTCGAGATCGTTGAATACCTGAAGAACTTTCCAACCAAGGAGGAATTAAAAGATCTTCTCGCTAAACTGGGTTTAAAACCGCACGACCTTATAAGAACCAAAGAACCTGTTTACATAAAGAAATTCCAAGGCAAGAATTTCAACGACGAAGAATGGCTGCAGATCATCATGGAAAATCACGGCTTACTGCAAAGACCCATTCTGGTAGATGGTTACAAGGCAATCATAGGTAGACCGATCGAGAAGGTAGTGGAATTGATCGAGCGGAAGAATTAATGCTTGGGGTCATTCACTCTTCAACCGATCTATCGCTCTGGCAATATACTTCTCATTGGTCAATAAGGAATTTTGTATCCGTTTGGCATAATGGATGGAGTCTAATATCTCCCGGTTCTTTTCTTCGATGATGTTCTTTTGCTTTTGGATGAGACGGAACCGATTCACCATAAAACCGGCAAAGCCAACAACCAATATCAAACCACCTATCAAAGCAAAACGTTGTGTCTTTTCCTTTTCAGCGCGGGCTTCATACACCTTCTTCTCCTCTCCTGCCCTCACGCTGTCTGCCGCGGCTTTCTTTCCGTATTCGTACTGGAAGCTTTTTTGAAGCGCACTCTTGCGAACAGATAAATTAGTAATACTATCATTCATCTCTTTGAATACCTTCTCCATTTCGTAAGCTTCCTTCCATTTTCCATCTTTTGCATACAACAGCGCTAACTCGCCGCTGGCATTGCTGATATATTCCGGGGTACCTAATTCGTAGGCTAGTTTTAAACTCCGTTCAAAATATACTTTGGATTCATTGGATCTGTTAAGGTCGCGCATGGCAAGACCTATATTGAAGCAGGTAAAAGCAATGCCATCCTTCTCTTTGCTCTCTTCCCGCATCGAAAGGGCTTTTTCATAATACTCCAGGGCCTTTTCGGGCTGTTTCATTTTACTGTAGGCCGCCCCAATGTTGTTATACACATTGGCGATCCCGGGTTTGTATTTCAATCGCAAACGCAGGTCAAGGCATTTTTGATAATAATCCATGGCTTTGACGGTTTCCCGCTTGTCGATATAAATACTTGCAAAGCTATTATAGGAATTGGCGATGCCATCACTGTCGCGAAGTTGTTCTTTTATGGAAAGACTCTTTTTGAAATATTCAAAAGCGCGATCTGCCTCTCCCAGGGTCTCATAGATCACGCCAATGTTATGAAACGCATAAGCCATACCAAGAGAATCTTTCAGCTTCTCGCGGATCTTGAGTCCGCGTAGATCATACTCCAAAGCCTGCTGTATGTTGCCCTGGTCGGTTAGAATGGTAGCGATATTATTGAGATCGACGGCAATGCCGGCCTGGTCGCCCATTTCTTCATCAATGGCAAGGGCTTTATTGTACGACTCCAACGCTTTCAGGTTATCGCCCAGCTCATGCGTAATGTATCCCTTATTGTTCAGTCCCGCGGATTTGATCCAGAGAAAGGCTTTTCTTTCGCGCCCCTTAGCCGTAGCAAGATTTTTATTGGCCAGTGCGATGGCCTGTTCGCAAAGCGGAATGATGGTATCGAAATTCTCGTCATAAACCGCTTCCGACAGCAGGATAAGTAATTTGCCACGTACTGTATCGTGTTTAGCGGTTTTGATAGCCAGTTTTAAGGAGTCGGAATACTGCGCTTTGGAAGACAAAACAGAGAGAAAGAGAAAAAAAACCAGAAGCGCGCGCGACATAATCTCAAATATAGCAAAATCTATTTTAAATTTCCCTCCACCATGGAAACTACCGAATGGTCTTTCCACTTGATGACACCCACTTTCGAATAGGTTATTTCTCCTTTGGAGTTAATGAGGTAATTGGTGGGGAGGGCATTCACGCCTATCTCATGGAAAAGCTTATCGAATTTCAAAAATACAAAGGGATACTTCTTTCTATGCACAAATCGCTGAATTTTCTCAGGTTCCTCGTCGCTTACCACCACTACTTCTATATCCTTCAATTCTCCCTTTAGTTTTGCTTCGTTAAGTTGTTTGAGCTCCAGAACACATTCCCCGCACCAGGTACCGAAGAAAGAGTAAATGATCTTTTTGCCTTTGAGTGTGTTCAGGTCAAATTTAGCTCCGGAGGTGTCGGTATATCCCAGGCTGAAAACGTCCACGCCGGGAGCAACACGGTATTTCTGGTATTGATAGAGCAAAACAATGCTCAAACCCACCACAAAAGCGCCCAAAGGCCACCACTTCTTCATATTCCTGTTAATAAGATTTTCTTTCTGACATATACTCTACAAAGCTAAGAAATACTTTTGTCAAAGATTCCGCACCCTAAACAGTCGGAACCGCAAAGGAAACAGCCAAGAAGTCGCAAAGAATACATGTTAAGAAAGATCCTGAAAATAGTGTTAAAGGTGGTCATGTGGTTCTTCATCCTTTCTATTGGAAGCACGATTATTTTTCGTTGGGTGCCGGTGCCGGTTACTCCTTTGATGCTGAAACGTTGTATTGAGCAGAAAATTGACGGCAAGGAAATGAAACTGCGCAAGGACTGGGTCTCTTTAGACGAGATATCGCCACACCTGCAGTTGGCCGTTGTTTGTACCGAGGATCAGAACTTCCTTCTGCATTACGGTTTCGACTTCAAAGCATTGAAAAAGGCCATGCTCAATAATGAAAAAGGAAAAAGAATGCGAGGGGGCAGCACTATCTCGCAGCAAACCGCCAAGAACGTTTACCTGTGGGACGGCCGTAATTACCTGCGTAAGGCTTTTGAGGCCTATTTCACTTTGCTGATAGAAACTTTCTGGAGCAAAGAGCGCGTGATGGAAATGTACCTGAACGTGATCGAGTTCGGCGACGGCATATACGGAGCCGAATCCGCCGCGCAACATTATTTCAAAAAACCAGCCGCTAAACTTACCAAAGAAGAAGCCGCGCTTTTAGCAAATCTTCTACCTAACCCACGCGTGTACGGCAAAAATCTGAACAGCAAATACATGCAGGGCCGCAAGCTCTGGACCCTCCGGCAAATGCGTTTCTGGGGCGGGAAGCTGGATTATGATAAGTACGCTGATGAGCCCGAGGAGAAGGCGCCGAAAAAGGGTAAGCGGTAAACCCGGGCAGATTCTTCGGTAATACCCCGGGCCTTTCCGGTAGGGACCACTTCGTGGCGGCCGCCTCGGAATGACAATTCCATTTATTTGCCATTCCGGGTCCGCTTTAGCGGGGCTGTTAACGAGGAATCTCTCTGTCGGAAACGAGATCTAAATAAGAATTTTGCATCCCGGCAGAAGAATTTTTAATTCCTCAATAGCATCCTTATTAGCTGCTATCGGGTTCTCGCGCAGATCGAGCGTGGTGAGGTTCTTCAGATGACAAATTGTATCCGGAATTTTGGTGATGTTGTTCTTTTTGAGCGAGAGATAGAACATGTTCCTGCATTTGTAAATTTGTCTCGGTAGCACATTGAGCTTATTGAAATCAAGAACCAAAACTTCGAGGTTCTTCATATTATCGAGCGTATCGGGCATGGCCTGTATACCGCAATTGGCAAGAACCAGGGTTTTTAGGGAAGAGACGCTAAAAACAGGCTCGGGCAAGCTGTCCATCACCGCGCTCTCTACAATAAATTCGCTGAGCGACTTCATGTACTTTAATGTTTTAGGTACGCGCAGTGTATCGTTGTTTGAAGAGAATTTGAAGGTCTTGAGTTTTTTGAGATAGGCTATCTCAGCTGGAATAGAATCGATCTTGCTGTTGATGATCTCTAAGTACATCAGGTTAGAAAGAGCTCCCAGTTTTTCGGGAAAGGATTTGAATTCGTTATTGTAAGAGCCTAAATAAACAAGATTGTAGAGCGAAGTAAAATCGGGCGGCCAGCTATTCACCGAAATACTTTGCAGGTTGAGCGCCTGCATGTTCTTAAGCCTGGTGATCTTGGGCCACACCTTGGGGTCCATGGGCTTATATTCCAGGTTCATTTTATAAACCTTCATCTCGTCTTTGAGAGCGTCCTTGAGGTCAGTATAGACTAAAGCGCCGAAAGGCCCGTAATTGTCGAAAGCTGTCTTCTTGGGGTTATCCTGCGCCCAAAGGCCGCCACCGAAGGCCAAAAACAGGTATAGAAGCGTGAGAAAGCGCATATCGTTCCGCACTAAAATACCCATAATTGAATGTATGGACCAAATTATTTTCAACTATTTTTGCTACATGCAAATATCCTTCCAAAAATTCCAGGGCTGCGGCAACGACTTTGTACTTATTGACAACCGCGAGGGCAAGGTGAAGCTCAGCAACCCGCAAATTGAGATACTTTGCGACCGCCATTTCGGTATTGGCGCCGACGGATTAATGCTTTTGGAGAACGCGGCGGGTTACGATTTTAAAATGGTGTATTATAACAGCGATGGCAATATTTCTTCGTTGTGCGGCAACGGGAGTCGTTGCATCACCCGTTTCGCGCATAGCCTGGGCATCATCAAGGACAAAGCACATTTTTTAGCGGCTGATGGCGCGCATGATTCTTTGATAAACGGAGATGAGATCGCTTTGCACATGAGCGATGTGGCTAAAATAGAAGATAAAGGAGATCATCTTTTCTTAAATACCGGTTCGCCTCATGTAGTAAAATGGGTAAAGAACCTCGAGGTTTTCGACGTTTTTGGAGAAGGACGAAGCATCCGCCAAAGCGAGCCTTACAACAGCCAGGGCGGATCCAACGCCAATTTTATTGAGCAGACCCCCAATGGCATTTTCATTCGTACCTATGAGCGTGGCGTAGAGAACGAAACACTATCCTGCGGTACCGGCGTAACAGCAGCCGCCTTAGTGGCCGCTCTCCACGGCAAGTCAACGAGCCCAAATTCCTGTAAAGTACAGGCTTTGGGAGGTAATTTTACGGTCGATTTTAAGAACAATAACGGCTCATTCACAGACATCTGGTTAAAAGGCCCGGCTGAGTTTGTTTTTAAGGGCGAATTTACCGTTTAACCACAGCTCTTTCCCCCTACCCTTTTTTGTTGGTTTTTATCCTATTCCCCCTTATTGGGTGATTGCCATTTAGCCGAAAAAATTACCTTTGTTTCCCTAATCAAACAGATATGAAATCGAAGATTCACAAACACGAAAGCCCAACCCTTAAATTCGTTTGTAAAAAAGCCCTCATCATAGCCTTGTCGGCCCTCGCTTTAACGGCCGGAGCACAAGTAAAGAAGACTGCAATTAAAACAGCTCCCATCAAAGTAGCTGTACCCAAAATGACCACCCTGGTGGAAACGGTGGAAAGAAAGGATAATAACGAGATCGTTATTCCTTACAAAAAATATGTGCTTACCAATGGCATGACGCTGCTGATACACGAAGATCACAGTGATCCTATCGTTTACGTGGATGTTACTTACCATGTAGGTTCTAACCGAGAGCAGCAGGGCCGTTCGGGTTTCGCGCATTTCTTTGAACATATGATGTTCCAGGGTTCTAAACACGTAGCAGACGAGCAGCACTTTAAAGTGGTTACCGAATCGGGCGGAACTTTAAATGGTACCACCAATTCTGACCGCACCAATTATTTCGAAATACTTCCTTCCAACCAATTGGAAACCGCGCTTTGGCTGGAAAGCGATCGCATGGGCTTCCTGCTTGATTCAGTTACTCAACCAAAATTTGAGGTGCAGCGCGCAACCGTAAAGAACGAGCGAGGCCAGAATTACGATAACCGTCCGTACGGATTGGTGATCGAGAAGATCGGCGAGGCAATATTCAATCAGGGTCACCCCTATTCCTGGACAACCATTGGGTATATTGAAGATCTGAACCGCGTGGACGTGAACGACCTGAAGCGTTTCTATTTACGTTGGTATGGCCCCAACAACGCTATTTTGACCTTAGCCGGAGATATCACTCCTGAAAAGGCCATTCCATTAGTAGAAAAGTATTTCGGTGTCATTCCCAAAGGACCTGAAGTGAAGGCTATGCCAAAAATGCCTGCAGGTTTGAGCGAAACGCGCCATATTTCCTATGAGGATAACGTGAAGTTTCCGATGCTCGCCATGGTTTGGCCCACCGTTGAATCTTATCATCCAGACGCGATGGCTTTGGCCGCAATGGCCGATATGTTGTCCGGCAGCAAATCTTCTGTTTTCCAACAAAAGATGATCAAGACCAAGAAAGTGGTTTCTGTGAATACCTTCAATTACGAAAGGGAGCTGTGCGGTTTACAGGTGATACAGATCCGCGCCAATAAAGAAGATAGCTTAGCGAAGATCGAGAAATTGGTTTATGATCTATTCGACGAGTTTGAAAAAAGCGGAATGACCGAAGCCCAACTGGCTGCTTTCAAAACTTCCACTAAATCGAGCATCATTTCTTCTTTAAGCACGGTAAATGGAAAAGGAGCCACGTTGGCGCAATACCAGACCTTCACAGGCAACGCCAACCTGATCAAGCAGCAGGTTGAAGCCGTGAACAAGCTTACCTTGAAGGATGTGAAGAACGTATTCGCAAAGTACATCCTCAATAAACCGCATGTTGTATTAAGCGTAGTGCCTAAAGGAAAACCCGGCATGGCCGCCAAAGCCGATACCTGGAAAATGTACCAGCGCACCATCGAGCAGGAGTCGGCCGAATACAAAGGTTTAACCTACAACCCGCTTCCCGAGACCTTCGATCGTAGCAAGAAGCCCGCCTCGGGTTCCAGTCCCGTTGTGAATGTTCCGGCCTACTGGCAGGATAAATTCCCCAATGGCTTAAAATTCATTGGAACCGTTTCAAACGAGATACCTAAAGTTTCTATTCAATTGTCGATCGCGGCGGGTCACCGTTTCAGTGCTGTTGATAAAGCCGGAATCGCTTATTTAACAGCCGATCTTTTGAATGAAGCTACAGAATTGCACAGCGCCGAAGAGATCAGCGATATGCTGGATGCTTTAGGATCGAGCATTGATGTTTCGGGTGGCACCAACGAGATCAACATCAATGTTTCTTCGCTCACCGAGAATATCGACAAGACGTTAACTCTTCTTGAAGAAGTATTGATGAAGCCTAAATTCGCTCAGGATGATTTTGACCGCGCGAAGAAACAGCAACTTGACGCTATACAGCAGCAAATGACCACGGCTGCCGCGCTGGCCGACCTGACCTTCATGAAACTGATGTATGGCAACGGCCACATCATGGGCATGCCTGCTATCGGTACTCAGGAAAGTGTGGGCAATATCACGCTCGATGACGTGAAAGCGTATTACAAGAAGAATTTCTCTCCCATGGCCACCAAAGTGATGGTGGTTGGAAACCTGGGACAGAAAGAGATCATGCCTAAACTGCAATTCCTGTCCAAATGGACAGGCGGTCCTGTTGAACGTCCAGCCGAACCTACTACTCCGTCAATAGCTAAAACAAGGATCTTCTTTGTAGACAAGAAAGACGCGCCCCAATCGGAGATACGCATTGGCAACCTGGCTATGCCTTATGACGCTACGGGCGACTATTATAAGGCCGGCATTATGAACTATACTTTTGGGGCTGCATTTAATGGACGTGTGAACCTTTTGCTGCGCGAAAAACGCGGCTTTACTTACGGAGCGCGAGGCTCTTTCAACGGAGGTTTGTATGACGGCACATTTGTGATGAACGCCGGTGTGCGTGCCAACGCTACCGACAGCGCGCTTGTTGATTTCATGAGTGAAATGAAACGGTATGCCGATGGAGGTATGACTGCCGATGAACTTACTTTTACCAAGAGCAGTTTGGGACAAAGTGATGCCTTGAAATACGAGGCTCCTTTCCAGAAGGCCAGCTTCCTGAAGCGTTTGCTGGATTATAACCTGGATGGCAGTTATGTAAAGAACCAGAACAAGATCCTGCAAACTATTACACTTGCCGAGTTGAATGCTATGGCTAAGAAAAAATACAATTACAACAACGTGAATATTGTGATCGTGGGCGATAAAGCCACCAACCTGGAAAAAGTGAAAAAGCTTGGTTACGAGGTGAAAGTGGTGGACGTGAACGGCAACGAAGTGGTTGAAACGAAGGTAAAAGACTAGTCGATAAATTAAAAAGGATGAAGATCCCCTTCGGTAAGCCGAGGGGGATTTTTTTTGGTACTTTTGCAGCCCCTTATGAGGTACAGGATCCACATCAAAGAAACACTTTTGCTTTCGGCACCTTTGGTGGTGAGCCAGGTGGGTCATATCATCACCTCAATGACCGACAACGCCTTTTTGGGTTTTGTGAACTTAGAGAGCCAGGACGCGGGCATACTTTCCGGAAACATCTTTGTGCTGCTGCTCGTTTTCCTCATTGGCATGTGCCAGGGTTTAACGCCTCGTGTTGCCGGCGCACATGTGAACCAAAGAGAATTGGATAAGGCTTCTTTGTTGAAGAATTCGCTGCTGTTGAATTTGGTCACGGCCGTTGGCCTCTATATTTTTATTCTGTGCTGCATGCCCTTGCTCGGATATTTCGATCAGCCCGCAGATGTGGTGGAGCTTGCAAAGCCATTTTTGAACATTATCGCCTGCTCACTTATTCCCCTGGCTGTATTTTTTACGCTGAAACAATATTGCGAAGGGCTCACCAATACAAGAGCGGCCATGTACATCAGCCTTACGGGTAACGGGCTTAATGTTGTGTTGAACTACGGCCTGATATTCGGGAAACTCGGTATGCCTGAGATCGGTTATCTCGGCGCGGCATGGGCCACTTTTATTTCCAGGGCTTTTATGGCAGTGGCTTTCTTCATTTACATGTATAAGCACAAAGAATTGAAAAAAGTTTTTGACCTCATTCCTAAAGTGACCGTGCATAAAAAAGAACTGAAGAACCTTTTCCGGATAGGAATTGGTCCGGCGATACAATACATTTTTGAGGTGGCCGCTTTTACGGTGGCGGGTTTTATGGCAGGCTGGCTGGGAAAAGAAACATTTGCTTCGCACGGCATTGCTTTGAGCATCGCGGCCTTCACGTATATGTTCGCGAGCGGCATTAGTGGGGCGGCATCCATTCGTGTAGCGAATTTTACGGGGCTGAACGAAAGATCGAACACCAAAAAGGCGGGCATGAGCGCTTTCCTGATCGTGGCGGCCATCATGGGTTTTTTTGGAATTATGTTCTTGCTCTTTAATAACTGGCTTCCCTCCTTTTTTAGTGAGAAGAAAGTGGTTGTAGATCTTGCGGCCGGACTTTTATTGGTAGCGGCGCTCTTCCAGATGTTCGACGGCGTGCAATGTGTTGGGCTGGGAGTTTTGCGTGGATTGAGCGATGTGAAGATCCCAACCTTTCTGGCGCTCACCGCCTATTGGGCTGTGGCTTTACCGCTTGCGTACTACCTGGGTTTTGTTGTAAAACTGGGTGTTTACGGCATTTGGTTTGGATTAAGCGCCGGATTGATCTTCGCGGCGGTGGCTTTATTTGCACGATTCCGACATTTATTAAAATGAGTTTCAGGCCTGTAAGCTGCCTAAACGGTTTAGAAACCGGCTTCTAACTCGGTAAAAACCACCCACTTAAAAAAATTTTGTTATTAACAAGTTATTACTAGCTTTGTGTAGTTAAATCTAAACTTTTATTAAAATGAACATTTACGTAAGAAACCTTAACTTCAGCCTCACAGAAGACGAATTAAGACAAGTATTTGCCCAGTTCGGCGCAGTTGACTCGGTAAAAATTATTAAAGACAAATTCACCGGCCGTGCAAAAGGCTTCGGATTTGTGGAAATGCCTAACGAAGAGGAAGGTAATGCCGCGATCGAGAAATTGAACGGTACTGATGTTAAAGGAAGGAATATGTTTGTTGACAAAGCAAATCCTCCTAAAGCGAAAGAAGCGTAAGCAATCCGATACTTCGAAAAAAAACCCAGATCGAACTATCTGGGTTTTTTATTTGCACTATTTTGGGGTATAAACAGCCTTCTCCTTCTTATCACTCCGCTTCACATCGTCATTCTTGCTGCGCGGGTTCTTTACATCCACATCCGTCTCAAACACCCATTTCCCTCTGGAAGGAAAAAAGGCGTCCAAACTAAAATCAGGTCCGTAAAATTGGGCCATCCCCTCGTTCATCTCATCCTTGGCCGCCAAATGATCGCAGATAATTCCTCCATTGAAAAAACGCACCGACATCGTCACCTTCGCGGAATACTCGAACATCACGCGCTTGGGATTTTTTTTCGGGTATTTAAAAACATCCTTACCAAATACAGGAGTTCCATCCGACTTAAAACTCAACACATCAATGAACTTGCGACAAACCGTTTTGTCATTTCCATCCCAGGCCAATAAAATATAATGATCGTCGTAAGGAACAATGTCATAGTAAAGCATCCCGAACCATTTGTTATTATCGCTGATGTAATTCTCAGGATTTGCTTTTACGGTGGCTGATCTATCGGTGAGCGGCCGCAGATCGTAATGCTTCGTCTTAGGGTTTTGCGACTGCAGAAAGCCAAAATAATGGTAAGTACCGTCATCCTTGTTCAGGTTCCAGGTGATCACACGCACTTTTTGATCTTTAGAGACCAGGCGCGAGATCTGTTGCAGCGAATCAAAAGGATAATAGAACGATTTATCATTGAGCAATACTTCGTCGAGCAATTTCCAGAACTTTGAATTGACGCGGAATTTGGCGGTATCTGTTTTCGTGGCAAAAACCTTCTTCTGCAGCACGTTCAAACTATCCTCGTACTTCCTGAAGTACTTGATATCCTCATCGGTTAAATCCTGTGAAAAGGAATTGATTCCAAAACAGCAAACAAGGGTAAGATAAAGATATTTGAGCTTGGGTCCCATGCAGTAAAACGTCTTTAAAGAGCAATTATTACAAATGCAGTGCCGCCTTTTTGGCTAATAGCTGCTCGTCGGTCTCTTTATGGTCCTCATCGGGCACGCAGCAATCCACAGGGCATACAGCGGCGCATTGGGGTTCGTCGTGAAATCCTTTACACTCGGTACACTTATCCGGAACAATAAAGTAAACATCCATGCTGCCGGGCGTTTGAGGATTCTCGGCATCGGTCTCAATGCCCGTGCTGAGTCCCTTGAACATACCTTTTAAAGTGGTGCCATCGGCAAAGCGCCATTCGGCACCGCCTTCGTATATCGCGTTGTTGGGGCATTCGGGTTCGCAGGCCCCGCAGTTAATGCACTCGTCGGTGATCTTGATCGACATTTTCTTACTTTTGCAATGAAATCCGCTGCAAATATACGCAGGATTTAGGGATAAAAAGAAGAAATCCCGCAATGAACCAACAAGATCCTGTGTAAAATTCAGTATGGAAAAAAGACTCAAAGCTTTTATAGAACTCGGCAAATTCCTGGAAACATACCTTTCCGGTAAGCGAACAGATATTTACCAACAGCTTGATGAACTGATAGATAGCGCTTATCATTGGAATGGTTGGTTCAACAGGGAGAACGTAGAAAAAGCCTTGCAGGGCATCTCGAAAATGCTCGCTGAAAAAGAACTCACCGCGTTCGCCCGAGAATTTGCACCGTTAAAAAAAGCTAAAACCGTGGCCGTGATCATGGCCGGTAATATTCCCGCGGTTGGCTTTCACGATTTTCTTTGCGTATTGCTTAGCGGAAATCGAATACTGATCAAGCTTTCCTCCGACGATAAATTGCTCATTCCCTTCTTCTCCGGTCTGCTGACCAGTTTCGAGCCTTCGCTGAAAGAACAAATTCTCTACGCCGAAGGAAAACTCGAAAAGTTTGATGCGGTAATAGCCACCGGTAGCGATAACAGCGCGCAACATTTCCGCCAATACTTCCAAAAATATCCGCACATCATAAGGAAGAACCGCAGTTCGGTTGCTGTACTCTCCGGAAATGAAAGTCAGCAAGAACTGGAAGTTCTGGGACACGACATCTTTGACTATTTCGGCCTCGGTTGCCGCAATGTAACCAAGGTCTTTATTCCTAAAGGATACAAGCTCGATACATTGTTTGAAGGCTTATTTTCGTTTAACCGGGTACTGGAGAACAAGAAATACGCGAACAATTACGAGTATAACCGCGCCATTTACCTGATGAACCGGGAACCATTTCTGGACAATAATTTTCTCATCATTAAGGAAAGCAAGGACCTCCATTCACCCGTTGGCGTACTATATTATGAGGAGTATGACGATATTTCTGCGGTGAATGTCCGTTTAGAGGCTCTTTCAGAAGAAATACAGTGTATAGTAACTAACATTCCCCTGTCCGTAACTACCCTGCCGCCGGGTACTTCTCAATGCCCCACAGTATTTACATTTGCTGATAATGTGAACACCGTTGCATTTTTAAATAATTTAGGTTAACTTTATGCCATCTGAAACCATTGTAACTGTATGAGGATAAGAGTACTATTACTTTCTTTTCTTTTTTTAGCTTCCGGCTTTATTTCGGCGCAGACTGTATTTTGGACCGAGAACTTCGGAGTAGGTTGCAATGATAGTAATCTTGCCAATGGGACCATAACAGTGAACGGCACCTGGGCTACAACTTTAACGGGTTTCAACGACCAGGAGGCCAATGTGTGGTATATCAGCGCGGCTGAACAAAGCCCGGGAATAGGATGTTCTTCCGGTTGCGGAGGAACCAACAGCCGCAGTTTGCATGTAGGACCCGTTAGTGTTTCGTTCCTTGGAATTCCTGTTATTGCGGCCGATGGAGGTGCGCATTATTCTGCGCAAGGAGTAAATTTTCCGGCTACTACTGATGTGCGGGTCGAGTCGCCTACGATCAATTGTACAGGTCAAAGTACCATTACTTTAAATTTTAATTACCTGGAGTTTGGCGACCTTGCCAATGACGATGGAGAGGTTTGGTATTTCGACGGCGCAGTATGGACACTTTTGACGAACCCGGCCAAAACAACCTGCTGTGGAGGACCGTGCAATAATTTTAATCAGGGGAGCTGGACCGCCTTCTCTTTTGCGCTTCCTGCTTCTGCAGATAATAATCCGAATGTAAAATTAGGTTTCCGCTGGATCAATAATGATGATGGAACCGGCTTTGATCCTTCTTACGCTATCGATGATATTACACTTTCTGTTCCTTCTGCTGTTCTTCCTGTTGTTACGATCACCGTGCCTAACGATAGCCTTTGTCAATCTTCTACTTTGAACTTAACCGGCTCGGCAACCAATGGTCCTATCACCGCCTGGGCATGGACAGCCAGCCCAAGCGCGGGTGTTGTTTTTGTTCCGGATACTTTTACGCAGAGTCCTTCGGTTACTTTTACTACTCCCGGCACGTATACATTGACATTACAGGCAACCAACGGAACCGGCAACGGATCAACTACCCAGGTTATCACAGTGCTTCCGGTTTCGGCCCCTTCTGTAACTATTACCGCCAATCCTTTGAATCCTGTGTGCGCAGGAACAACCATAAACTTTACAGCAACTCCAACCAACGGCGGAACGTCGCCCTCTTATGCATGGGCAGTGAATGGAACGTCTGCAGGAAGTAATTCTCCCAATTTCAGTTCGGCAACACTCGCAAACAACGATGTAGTGACGGTAACTGTCACAACCAGCGATTCCTGTTCCTCCTCGCCCACCGCTGCCGATTCTTATACAGTACTAATTACTCCAACGGTTGTTCCTTCTGTTACTATAGCCCCGGCCGCGCCAACGGCTTGCCAGGGATCTGCCATCAACTTCACAGCTACTCCAACCAACGGTGGAACCACTCCCGCTTATCAATGGCAGGTGAACGGTGTGAATGCCGGAGGTAATTCGCCTAACTTTTCTTCCGCTACACTGAACACTGGTGATACAGTTGCGGTGATCCTCACTTCAAACGATGCCTGTCCTAATCCGGCAACAGCAACTGATACAGTGTACGTGGTCATTACACCAACGGTTGCTCCTTCCGCCACGATCACAGCCAATCCTATCAATCCAGTTTGTCCGGGATCAACCGTTAACTTTACGGTTACCGAAACAAACGGGGGGACCACTCCTGCTTATCAATGGCAAGTGAACGGAAGCAATGTGGGAACTAACATTAATACTTTCAGCTCGGCTACGCTCGCTAATAACGATGTGGTTTCTGTGATCGTTACTTCTAACGCGGTCTGCGTTACACCTGCCACCGTAACGGCAACGTATACCATGCAGGTTGTTACCATGACCGTTAACGTTGCGGGAACGGCTACGGTTTGTCCTTCTGTTTCTGATACGCTCGTGGCAACGGCTGCTGCCGGTTCTACATTCAGCTGGACGCCTGCCGCGAACCTGAACGCTACGAATAACGATACGGCCATAGCAAACATCGCTACGCCCGGAACTTATACTTACTTCGTAACCGCTACTCTAAACGGTTGCACGGCTACAGATTCTATCCAGGTCACCGTTACTAATTTCACCATCAGCGCGGGAGCGCCGCAGACCATTTGCTTCGGCAACACGGCAATACTCTCTGTAAGCGGCGGTAGTTCGTGGAACTGGACACCCACAGCAACATTGAATTGCGATACTTGCCAGAATCCGGTTGCTACGCCCACCGCCACCACAACGTATACGGTTGTTGCCGATAACGGAATTTGTACCGATACAGCCATGCAGCTGGTCACTGTAATACCCAATGCAGGCCCTTCTTTCGGAACAAGCGTTGTTACAGCAGGAATTCCTCAAACGATAAGCTTCACCAATACCTCCAACAATGCAACCGGTTTTTACTGGACCTTTGGTAATGGTAATACAACTGTACTGCAAACACCCCCGAACCAGATCTACCCTGCGGTTGGCGCTTATACCGTTACCCTGATAGCGTATGGGGTAAATGGCTGCAACGATACCATCAGTACCGTGATCCTGGTGAACGACAGCGTAGGAATTACTGTTCCAAACATCTTCACCCCCAATGGCGACCAGATAAACGATGTATGGCAGCCCAGCGCGCATGGGGCAACCTCTTTTGAATGTACGATCTTTGATCGCTGGGGCATTAAGATCTACGAGTTCCTGAATGCCAAAGATAAGTGGGATGGTCACACAACCGCAGGTCTTGCTTGCGGCGATGGCACGTATTATTACATCATGAAGGCCACCGATAGCAACAATAAATCCTACAATCTCAAAGGTTTCATACAGCTTATCCGTTAAGGCGTATCTTACAGGTAAACAAAATATCCTTCAACTACCCCAACGAGGTCCATTTTAAGGGAATTAAGGACATCTCCTTCACGCTGGAACAAGGTAAAGTATTGGTGATAGCCGGCAAGAGCGGCAGCGGCAAAACCACCCTTTTAAAATCGGTTTACGGGTTGCACGACCTGCATGCGGGCGAAATTCATTTTGAAGAGAACCTCGTGTTGGGACCTGCGCACAATTTAATGCCGGGGCACAGCGATATGAAACTGGTGAGCACCGGTTACGCTTTATTGGAACATCACACGGTTTATGAGAACATCGCCGACATGTTGATCGGTTACCACGACGACTACAAGAAGAAAAAGATCACGGAACTTTTGCGGCTTACGGAAATGACCACGATGCGCGATAAGAAAGTGAATACCTTATCCGATGGACAGAGACAACGGGTAGCGCTTTCAAAAGCACTTTGTATGTTCCCCAAACTATTATTGCTGGATGAACCTTTCAGTAACCTGGATATCATCTCTAAGGAAAGGATCTTTACGTATATCCGGAAAAAACTGAAACAGAACCATTCCTCCTGCATCATTGTATCGCATCGCCTGGATGAAGTGCTGAAGAACGCCGACTACCTGGCCATTATGAAGAATGGCAAACTGGTGCAACTGGATACTTACAGGAATATGAAAAAGAGACCAGCCAACACCTACGTGGCCGAACTTTTGAAATTGAAATAATTGAAAAGAAAATTACTTTCGGCGGGTTTTGTTCTCCTTCTTTTACTGATCTCCTTTTGTCTTACGGTTTATTTTACGGAGAGTCCGCTTCTGCTCTTTTCTTCCATTAAGAAAACTTCCTGCGGGGCCATTGCCATTCGTGATCACGTGGTGCCTTTTCAGAAATTCGGTTCGCGCCTGTTCACCGTGCCGTATTTGACCGCCTCCTACAATGAAGTTGTTTACCTGACCGAATATTCCGGGGACGAAAAGCACAATGAGTTTGTGCGTGAATTAAAAAAATTGCTGGAAGAGAACATGGCGGTAGATATCTTCTTCCTGGCCCATTCCAACAACTATTACAAATGGGTGAGCGAGCTCGACGGCGCCCAACGAAAAAAGATACGGATGGTTTACAATACAGGTTGCTCCGGCGCTGATCAACGCGATCTGTGGCTGAGCCTGGGCATTAAAAGTTATGTGGGGCACCGCAGCAACGAAAGCATATCACCGGTGTTCTATTTTTATTTCTTAAGGAGATGGTGTGCCGGGTATGAACTTGGAGAAGCTACCGCCGAAGCCAACAGGAATATGGAGAGTAAGTTGAACCGACTTGGAGCCCCGGTTGACAGCACGGTGCTTTATGAGTCGCAGGCAAGTGTTTTTGGATACTCAGATTATAAGATCAATGAGTAAGGAAAGTAAATATAGTTTCTCCGCCCTCTTTCTCCTGCTTATAAGCGGCGTAACCCTTTACGTTTTGGTAAGTTTTGACAAAGCTGAAAACAGCTTTTACAGCGCCGGCGGCATCGTTTCTTTTACCCAATACTTCCTGCTAAGCAGTAGTTTACTCGCCCTTGTTATATCTGTGCTTGGGGCATATCTTTGCTTTTGCAATAAAATCGTTAAAAAAGCTTTATTTTTAGGTGTTTTCGCGTATTTTCCGTTAATTTTTGTTGCTTTTTTACTGTTTTACACCTCTATGCTCTTCCTTTGCAAAGTCTGAAAAAAAAGTCTATTTTTGTTAGGCTCATGAAAAAGGTAATTTTCTATATAGTATTCATCTTCACCTGCTTCTACTTCCTATCGGCCGGTAACATGACCTTTTTTTCCAAATTAGGAAAAGTGGAGCAGACCGAATTGCTCGACCTCGATGAGGACGCAACGGATTCGGAAGGCAAGGAAGCTAAGGATAGCAAGGAGGACAGCTGCGATGAGGAAGTATTCCTTACCCTGTTACACTCGTCCCTCCTTCCACAGAACGAAATTCTCAACGGTACCGGTTTTGATGATCTTCATTCCGGCATTCTCAATAATATCTTAGAGAAAAGCTCTCCTCCCCCTAAAGTATAGTTCGTTTTTTATTCTTTTAATTTTCTAATTGACATTAATAAAATGAACGTATGCAAATATTTAAACATTTTAAGAGTGACCTGAAAGCCGGGATAGTTGTTTTCCTGGTGGCACTTCCTTTGTGCCTGGGTATTGCTCTTGCCCAAAAAGCACCCCTCTTCTCCGGGATCATCTCCGGTGTGGTGGGTGGTATTTTGGTAGCCTGCATCAGCGGTTCGCGTATGAGCATCAGTGGTCCGGCAGCCGGTCTCACCTCTGTTGTGCTCACCGCCGTTGCAACCTTAGGCAGTTTCGAGACCTTCCTGGTAAGTCTTGTATTGGCGGGTGTTCTGCAGATCATCTTTGGCTTTTGCAGAGCAGGTATCATCGGGCACTACATTCCTTCGGCTGTGATCAAAGGAATGCTGGCCGCTATCGGCATTATCCTCATCATAAAACAGATCCCGCACCTGGTGGGTTACGATGCCGACCCCGAAGGAGATGAAAGCTTTGAGCAAGCCGACGGGCAGAACACATTCTCTGAGCTGGAGAACATGCTCAGTTTTGTGAGCTTCGGCCCCGTCATTATTGGTATACTTTCCATGGCAACACTAATACTATGGGACAGGCCCCAGGTAAAAAAAATAAGTTGGCTAAAGGTAATACCCGGCCCGCTGGTAGTGGTGGTGCTGGCGATATTGACCAACCAGATCCTGATCAACTTCTTCCCGGATTCACAAGTAAAGGAAGAACACATGGTGCTGTTACCGCGCATCAACAGTTTTGCCGACCTGGTCACTAATTTTACCTTCCCGGATTTTTCGAAGCTAACCTCAGTAGCGGTGTACGAAACAGCGGGGATCATTGCTGTTGTGGCGAGTCTAGAAACCTTACTGAATGTTGAAGCAGTAGATAAGCTCGACCCCGAGAACCCCATGACCCCCTCTAACCGCGAATTGGTTGCGCAGGGCGTGGGCAACATGGTAAGTGGTCTCATTGGCGGTCTTCCCATCACTTCGGTGATCGTGCGCAGTTCGGCCAATATCAGCGCAGGAGGAAAAACACAAATGTCGTCGATCATTCACGGTGTTCTTTTCCTCATTGCCATTTTTCTGATTCCCGGCGCGTTGATGAACATACCACTCTCCTGCCTGGCAGCCATCCTGATCTTTACAGGTTTTAAACTTACCTCACCCAAGATCTACAAGTCGGTTTTCAGGTTCGGAAAGGATCAATTCATTCCTTTTATGATCACGATCATCGTGATGCTGCTTACCGACCTGCTGAAGGGCGTGTGCATCGGTATTGTGGCGGCCATCATCTTCATCCTGCGTAATAATTTTAAGACCCCCTATAAGTTATTTGAAGAGGAGATCGAGGGGCGCAAGCACTTCTTTGTGAAGTTCGCGCACCAGCTTACCTTCATCAACAAAGGAAAGATAGCCACGCTGCTGCACAAGATCCCGCCGGGATCGAAAGTATTTCTCGACGCGGGTAACAGCACTTTCATTGATAAGGATATCATCGAGCTACTTAACGAATTCAAAAAATCCGCGAAATATAACCAGATCGAGGTAACCACCGAAGGTATACGCGAAGTAGAAACACTAACCAATTAAAAGTTATGGACCTAAGTTATAAGAAACTGATAGATGGTAACATGAAGTTTGCCATGACAAAAAAAATGGATGATCCCGATTATTTCAAAAAACTCTCATTGGGTCAGAAACCCGAATACTTATGGATAGGATGCAGCGACAGCCGCGTTCCCGCTAACGAGATCACCGGAACCACTTCGGGCGAGATATTCGTACACCGCAACATTGCCAACGTGGTGGTGCATACCGATTTTAACCTGCTCAGCGTAGTTGAATACGCCGTGGAAGTGCTGGGCGTGAAACACATCATTGTTTGCGGCCACTATGGCTGTGGAGGCGTTAGAGCTTCTATGACCCACAAAACACATGGTTTTGTAGACAGTTGGTTACGAAATATCAAGGAAGTGTATAATAAGCATCGCAAAGAACTGGAGGCAATACCCGACGAAGATACCAGGGCCGACCGCCTTACGGAATTGAATGTGATCGAACAGGTAAAGAACCTGGCCAAGACCAAAACCATCCAGAACGCCTGGAAGAAACGCAAATTACAGGTACACGGATGGGTATATGGTTTGAACAATGGTTTGATAAAAGATCTGAATGTTTTGCATGACGATCTTGGCGACCTGGAACCCATCTTTCGGTACGAGATCTAAGCGCTAAAGCTTTCTATCTCATTTTGAACCCCATACAGTTCGTAAATTGCTAATATATTTAGCAACACATTGCTAAATATATTAGTATATTTGTATCAAATACTTATACTATGCGATACGCCATTGACGAACTTATCCCGATGATAGAGAATATCCCGGCTGATCTGAAGAGCGATCCCCGTAAAGGCCTGCTTCAATTACGCCACCTCTGTTTAAGTGCCATTCAAATACTGGATGCCGAAGATCCTTTTGCGCATGAGCAGCAGAAGATACAATCCACTGTTTGGATGATCGAGCAGATAACGGCTACTGATATTGGTTTTGACAGGTGGCTTCTTTTTGGGCTTCGCTCCAAAAAGCTGGCAATAGCAAATATCCTGAGGAATTATTCGATAAAAGCGGATCATCTTATTGCCGCGTAGCGGTCATCTCAAACCTGATCTCTCCTTTGCCATGTGTGCCGATCTCTTTCCAGCCGTTCTTACGGTAAAAGAGTTCGGCGCGTGTGTTTGGGGCTGTGCCCAGCCAGATACTTTCTTTTCCTTGTGAGAAATACCAGTCGAGCATCAAACGATGTAGCTCCTTCCCTATTCCTTTATTTTCATAAGCGGGATCAACAAATAAAGCCCAGACATTATTTTCTTTGAGATCTACAATTGCAAAACCGGTTATTGTCCCGTTCAATTCGCAAACCCAGCCTTTGCCTCTTTGGGTAATGAATTCTTCGTAATCGGCAGCAGTGATGAGATAAGGATTAGAAAGCGCGTTCTCTTTTACAGCCACACGCACTTTGTGCATGCCGGCAATATCAGCAATAAGGGTTTCGCGAAAGATCATATTATTTCATGTACCCCATCTTCTTCCAGGCACTAACACCTGCTTTGAGAAGGGCCTTCAATTCTTTTTCATTTACCTGTTCTTCCTTTTTGAAATGGAAACAGGTCTTTCCTTTTAAACATTTGAAAAGTGAAGGAGCTACCTCTTTCATAGCCGGGTTCATGTAAGAAGGAAAGAAATGAAAAGTAACGCTGTCTGCCCGCTGCGCGATGGCCGCGAAGAACATGCCTGGAATTATTTTTTTGGTTGAACCGTAAGGCACGGGTTTGTTCCCTATCAATTCGTAACCCTTCGTGCCGCTACCCTTTGTAGCCACCATGGGCGGCGTACAGGCATCGAGATGCTTCTTCAGCTTGTTGAAGATCTGCTTTCTTGTCTCGTCGGTGATGGGCATTGTATTTTAAATAAGATCAAACAAAGAATTCACTCCGGGATAGCGATTTACATTGTATCCCTCTGCATAACGCACGCCAATATGTCTTCCAAATAAACTCATCTTGGCCATCAATCCTTCAATAAATTCAGGTGTAGATATCGGCGTAACAGGTTCTTTAGAATCTTTATTATAGAACTGTGAAGAGAAGCACATGATCGCTTCCCGCTTCTTCTCCGCGAACGCGCTTACATCCACCACAAAGTCGGGGTGCTCGTAATTATCCTGTATATAATGATAGACCGCCTTCGGCCTCCAGGCTTCCTGCCCGGTCTCTATCTTTACCAAACCACTGTAATAGCAGGCATCGGCCACCAATTTAGCAGAGCGACCATGATCGGGGTGACGATCTGCTTTAGCATTGCATAGTACAATTTCAGGCCTGTGTTCGCGCAACACTTTTATAATTTCAATTTGGCTTTCCTTATTGTTCTCAAAGAAACAGTCTCCAAGATCTAATTGCTTGCGAAATTTTACGCCCAGTACTTTAGCCGATTCCATGGCTTCCTTTGTGCGCTGTTCGGCATTGCCGCGGGTGCCCATTTCTCCCCGGGTGAGGTCGAGGATGCCGGCTGTTTTGCCCATAGCAATATGTTTCAAAAGCGTGCCGGAACAACTAAGCTCTACATCGTCAGGGTGCACTCCTATAGCGAGAATATCGATCATATTGAAACAAAGATACTAAAAAAGCCCGCCTTTGCAGGCGGGCTTTTCACGCTAAAAAGGTCTTATTATTTCCCTTCTATCCAGTTGGTAACATCCTCGCTGGTAGGAAGGGTTTTAGAAGGCAAATGTTTCACATATTTACCGTTCTCGTCTATCAAAAATTTATTGAAGTTCCACTTTACAAGGGCGTCCTCTACCCCATTTTGGCTCTTTTGGGTTAGCCATTGGTACACCGGGCTACCGGCAATGGTAACTTTCTCCATTAAAGGAAAAGTAACACCGTAGTTCTTGGTACAGAAATCGCGGATCTCTCCTGCCCCGCCGGGCTCCTGGCCGCCAAAGTCGTTGCAGGGGAAACCAATAATAACAAAGTTCTTGCCCGCGTACTTTTTGTTAAGCTCTTCGAGCTCCTTGTACTGGGGCGTAAAACCGCACTCGCTGGCCGTATTTACGATCATCACTTTCTTGCCTTTTAGAGAGGCCATATCAAAGTCCTTACCCTCCAGGGTCTTTACTTTGAACTGGTGAATGGATTGGGCGTTTAAGCCTAAGAATCCTAAAACAAAAAGTCCGGCCGCTATTACTTTTTTCATTTCTTTAGTTTTGGTAAAGCTAGGTTATTATAAGGTTGAAACCGGCTAAAGTTTTCAAAAACTGTGCCACTTAATGCACAAAAACAACCACTTACCAATTCAGAATGGAAAATGAGCCTTTTTGCCTTATTTTTAACACATGAAAAGGCTCATTCTTGCATTTCTTTTACTTTGCTCGTTTGTAAACGGACAAGAGATCTATGATTGTAATCTCTGGGGGCTTGGTTACCAGGCGGCAGGAAGCGGTACCGGAACCATTTTCTCCTACAATATCGATAAAGATACTTTGGTGAACCGGGCTACCTTAACATGGACAGCCAGCGGAGCCATGCCTAAGGGTTCGCTTATGAAAGCAAGCGACGGGAGTCTGTATGGGCTTACCTGGGCCGGAGGAACCGGTGTTTCCAACACATTGGGCAACTGCAACGGATGCGGGGCAATGATCGAGTATGATCTTCAGAACGACTCATTGGTTAAGAGATTTGATTTCGATTGGGACAGCGGGCCCGGTGGCATGCCCAGCGCCGCCATGATCGAAGCCACCGATGGCTATTTTTATGGAACAACCAACAGCGGGATCCTTACTCCCGACGGAGCTATTTTTCGTTACGATCCGGTTGCAAAAACAACTTCCGCGCTCTATATCTTCAGTAATGCTGTTGGTCATGGCCCTCAAGGTACTTTGCTCGATGCCGGAAACGGAGATCTGTATGGATTTACCGTAACAGGAGCCTTTTACGGAGATGGAAGTCTTTTCAAATACAACACCGTTTCAAACACTTTTACCAAGCTACATGATTTTAATGGTCCGGTAAGCGGCAAAAATCCGGGAGGCGAATTGATCAAGGCATCAAATGGTTTGCTTTACGGGCTTACTCCACGCGGCGGACAATTCAGTAATGGCGTGTTGTTCTCTTACGATATTTCCACCAACACCTTCACCAAGTTGATCGATTTTCATTTTACCACTGGAGGTTATTATCCCGAAGGGTCTTTACTCCAATCGTCCAACGGAAAACTGTACGGGCTTTTATCCAAAGGCGGTACTTACAACCTGGGAACTTTATTTGAGTACGATATCACGACAAACTCCGTTCAAACAAAATTCAATTTCAACACAAGCACGGGGCGCAATCCAATTGGTTCTTTGATGCAGGCCTCAAACGGAAAACTTTACGGTGTTACTCAACTGGGCGCCGGCGCCTCCGGAGGTTCTTTATTTGAATATGATTTCGGTACCGATACCGTCATCAAAAAAGCCGATCTCACACTTGCGACAGGGTATCGCCCGCAAAATCTCCGTTTACTCGAGGTTTGTGAGCTGGTTGGCGTAGAATCATTAAGCATCACCGCCCCCAATATATTCAGCCCCAATGGCGACGGCATCAATGATACGTGGAACCTGCTGGTCAATTTCAGGAACCTGGTCATTTCGGCCGACATCTCCATTTTCAACCGTTGGGGAGAGCCTGTTTTTGGTACCAAAGACCTTTCCATTGGCTGGGACGGAAAGAACAAAAGCGGCCTGAACTGCCCCGATGGAACTTATTACTTCGCCATAATCTATACCGACAGGAAAAAACACCAAAAAACGCTCAAAGGTTTCATCAGTCTTACGAGGTAAATAGCTCTTTCTTTAGTACTTTTGGGGCCGGTTTGAAAAGCGCCCATATCATAGAACTTTTACGCAAAGAATTCCGGCTCGAATTCCGTCAAAAGACGGCCCTGGCGGGTATTTTGCTCTATGTTTTGAGTGTGGTCTTCATCGCTTTCCTCAGCTTTCGGGGAGCCATCAGGCCCGATGTTTGGGCAGCCCTTTTCTGGATCGTGATCTTCTTCGCGGCCATCAACGCGGCCTCTAAAAGCTTTTTTGCCGAGAGTCGCTATAAGTCCATCTATAACTATACGCTTTACAGTCCTTCTGATTTCGTTCTGTCCAAGATCCTGTACAACGTACTTTTGGTTTGGACCGTAAGTCTTTGCGGCGTTTTGTGCTTTGGCTGGTTGATCAATTTCCCGGTACAGCATATCAGCTTATTTGCTTTGACCCTCATTTTGGGAGGTTCTGCTTTAGCGGGTTCACTTACGTTGATGAGCTGCATCGCTTCCAAAACAGGGAATAGCTTTTCGGTGATGAGCCTGCTGAGCATGCCGGTTTGTATTCCTGTCCTTCTAATGACCTTACGATTGACGCGCAACGCCATCGACGGTTTAGAGATGAGCGTGAGCTATACTTACCTCGGCGGATTGTTGATCATTGACCTGATAATTCTCAGTCTCTCTTTCTTCTTATTTAGGTATCTTTGGAAAGAATAAATTGATTTACGATTTTAGGATTTACGATTTAGGAATTGAAAAAAGAATACATGAAAAGCCATTATAACAGGAATATTGCAAAATCTAAAATCCGAAATCTTAAATGATCAAATCGTCAATCAAAAAATCGTAAATGGGCAGCTGGTTATGGAAAATAGCGGGAATTCTTTTGGTGTTGTACTCCATCGCCATGGGATTTTTAGGTGAAGTGCCTAGACTCGATATTTTGAATGAGACCATACGCAATCTTTACTTCCACGTGCCGCTTTGGTTTGCCATGCTGGTGCAAATGGGCATTTCCTGGGTCTTCGCATTGATGTACCTGAACAAATACGATCAGAAATATGATGTGATGTCGTCGCGCGCTGCCTATGTGGGCGGCATGTTTGCTTTGCCGGGAATTATCACCGGTTCGGTTTGGGCCAATTATACATGGGGTAAACCCTGGGTGGCCGATGATCCTAAATTGCAAGGTGTGATGGCGTCGATGATCGTTTACTGCGTGTACTATTTGCTTCGCTCCATGATACCCGATGCGCAGAAGAAAGCGCGCATCTCGGCGGTGTACAATATTTTTGCTTTCGTGATGACCTTCGTGTTCATCATGATCTACCCGCGCATTGCGCCAAGTTCGTTGCATCCCGGCAACGGCGGCAATCCTGCTTTTGGAAAATATGATATGGACAACAACATGCGCCTCGTTTTCTATCCCGCCTGCATCGGCTGGATCATCATGAGCTGCTGGTTACTCAATGTACTTTCACGAATGAAAAAATTAGAACTAAAAATCAACGAGCATGCGTAAACTCATCGGCCTCCTTATGCTTATACTGTCTCCCTATACTTTCCTGGCGCAGGAACAACCCGCCATGGCCGATGCCATGCGTGATAACGGAAAGATAAATGTGGTGGTAGCGGTATTGAGCATTGTGTTCCTTTGCCTTGCCGCGTATTTGATCATCATTGACAGGAAGTTAAAGAAATTAGAAGACAAAAAATAAAATGAAGAAGACGCACATTGCCATCATCGTTATTGTAGCCGTAGCCATTGGCGCTTTGATAGCCACTATGAGCGGCGGAAGCACCTACGCCGATTTCCAGGAAGCGGGGACAAATCCTGATACTGAATACCACGTTGTAGGAAAATGCAATAAAGAAAAAGGAACCGATTACAATCCGGCGGTGAATACCGATGAATTTTCTTTTTATCTCGTCGACAATAAAGGGTTGGAGAAAAAAGTGGTGCTGCACCGCACAAAACCACAGGATTTCGATCGCGCCGAGCAGATCGTGATCATTGGCAAGATGCAGGGCGAAGAATTTCACGCCAAAGATATTTTAATGAAATGCCCGAGTAAGTATAATAATGAAAAACCAGTTGAAAGTAAAGGATAAAGCATCTGGCCCTCTGAAAAAAGAGCAGATCAAGAAGATCACTGATGATCTTAAAACTGCATTTTCCCAGGTTTCAAAAATGAAATCAAGAGATCAGAAAAAACCATTGCTAACTGAGTTTCTTGAAAAACTTTAATGCCAACTGAGCAAATAACATACATAGGTGAGCGTCTTTGGGCGGGTAATCTTGGAAATTTCTTCATCGTTCTTTCTGTGGTGGCTTCTTTGCAGGCCGCCGTTTCTTATTTCTTAGCAGAGAAAACCAAGAACGACGGCTGGCTGAAACTCGGCAGACTTTCTTTTCGTTTGCACGTCTTAGGAGTTTTCGGCATTGTCATCACGCTTTTCTGGATGCTGCTCAATCATTATTACGAGTATTCTTATGTTTGGCAACACTCTAACAACGTCATGCCCAAACGCTATATCCTCTCCTGCTTTTGGGAAGGACAGGAAGGCAGCTTTTTGTTGTGGACCGTTTGGCACGCGCTCATTGGACTTGTGCTGCAGCGCACAACCAAACAGTATGAAGCGGGCGTAATGAGCGTCCTTTCACTGGTACAGGTGTTCCTCGGAACCATGATACTGGGCGTGATCGTACTAGGAACCAAGATCGGGAGCAATCCTTTTATTTTACTGCGCGAAAATCCCGAGTACAACAACATCCCACTCTTCGCCAATCCCAATTACCTCGAGCGCCTGGATGGCCGCGGTTTAAATCCTTTACTTCAGAATTACTGGATGACCATTCACCCGCCCACGCTCTTCCTGGGTTTTGCTCTTACAGTTGTTCCATTCTGCTACGCCATTGCCGGACTTTGGAAAAAGGACTTTTACGGTTGGCAGAAGGCTTGTTTGCCCTGGACCTTTACGGGAGTGATGATATTGGGTTTGGGAGTGTTGATGGGAGGCGCGTGGGCTTACGAGGCGCTGAGCTTTGGCGGTTTCTGGGCCTGGGATCCGGTAGAGAATGCCTCGATGGTTCCATGGCTAACCTTGGTTGGCGGAGCGCATTTGCTGATCGTGAATAAGAACCGCGGCAATTCTGTTTTCTCGGCTGTTTTGCTGTGCATGTCATCCTTCATTCTTGTACTCTACTCTACTTTCTTAACGCGTAGCGGCATTTTAGGAAATGCTTCGGTGCACGCCTTCACCGACCTGGGCATGCAAAAGCAATTACTACTTTACTTGCTCGCTTTTGTATTTATCGCCATTTACCTTTTGCAGCAAAACAAAAATCTTTCTTTCATCTATCTTTGCGCATCGGGCGTAGTATTCCTTTCGGTCTTCGGTTTTAATATCATGCCGAGCATCCTGTTGATCAGCTGGGGTGTTGTTTCCCTGGTCTTTTTATTTACCGGCTACTTCTTCGGCTTCGCGAAAGACGAAAAAGAGGAAAGCATTTACAGCCGCGAGTTCTGGCTTTTTGCCGCAGCCTTTGTTTTATTCCTCTCAGCCGTAACCATCAGTATTTTTACCTCCATCCCTATTTTCAACAAACTGTTCGATATGAAACGGGCGCCGTTCACGGTCGACAAATTCAATTCCTGGCAGATCCCTTTCGCAATTGTGATCGCTTTGCTATTGGCCATTGGTCAGCATTTTAAATACATTCAAACCGATAAAAAGCAACTCTACAAAAGCCTGCGCATTTCGGCCTTGCTGGCACTTGTTTTTGGTACGGTGGCAGCCGGTGCTTTGTATTTTTCGGGCAGTTGGGCGCAGGCAGATAGCGGCCAGAAAATAAATTATCTTACGTATACCGCTTTATTGATCACTTCCTGTTTCGCTCTATTTGCAAATACCGAATATTGGGCACGCATACTGAAAGGAAAAATAAAAAGCGCGGGCGCTTCCATGGCCCACATTGGTTTCGCTTTGCTTTTGATCGGTGCACTTATTTCCACTTCCAAAAAAGTTACACTCTCTAAGAACACCTCGCAAAAAAGTGTTTCTTCACTCGGCAAAGAGTTCAGCGACAAAAAGAGCATCCTCCTCATCGAGGGCGACACCCTGCCCATGGGTCCTTATTTTGTCACTTATTCCGGAAAAGAAAAAACCGGGGTGAACATGCACTTTAAGGTGGAGTATTTTCTAAGGGAGGCTAACGGTTTTTCCAAACAATTCGCTCTTTTTCCGCGCGTGCAGATGAACGAGCGCATGGGTAATACCGCCGAACCGGATACGCGCCATTTCCTTAGTCATGATATCTACACGCACATTGCCTCGGCCATACTGGATGATGGCGCCGCGAAGAAAGGCTATGCCGAACCCGAGAACAACATCATTCACCTGCACGACACTATTTACGCCACCAATGCCATTGTAGTGGTAGACTCGTTAAAGACCAATATGAGCCGCGAACAATACGAAAAGAATGATTCCTCCATTTACGTTACCGCCGTACTCAAAGTGTATGATATCGACACGAAGGTGCATTACTGTTATCCCAAATACCATCTTTCAAAGAACGAAGTAGATCCTATTCCAGATTCTATCCCGGCACTGGGTCTCAAATTCACCTTCTGGAAGATCAATCCGGACGACGGTTCTATCGAGATCATGATGAGCGAACGCTTTAGCAACCAAAAGGATTATATCGTAATGGAAGCTTATATGTTCCCTTACATCAACATCCTTTGGCTGGGTTGCGTGGTGATGGTCCTGGGCACCGGTTTTGCCGTTTGGCAGCGCCTCCGGCGGAAGGTTTGATATTTTGGGTTATTTATTTCGGGTTTAATAACCCCCAACGGCTGCTCTCAACCCGAAACCCGAAATACCTAATACATAAGGGCTGTTTTGCGGCTTTTTCCTATATTTAGAGCTTCATGCAGCAGGACACCTCCGTTCATACCACGAAGTTATTGAGCGAGATCATTCGCGAGATCTCTTCCATGCTCAGCGTGGAGGAGATCATTGAAAAGGTATACGTGAGCGTGAATGAATTGATGGACGCCTCCGTATTTGCCATTGGCATCCACAAACCGGGCACCAACGAACTGGCTTTTCCGGGCGACATGGAAAAAGGAGAGAAACTTCCTTTGAACTTTGATTCGCTGGATGACGCGGGCCGTCTTTCGGTCTGGTGCTATCTTAAGCGCAAGGAGATCGTGATCAACGATATGGCGCGTGATTATCCGAAGTATTTTCCGGGAAGGGAAGTGCCTAAGCCTATCGCAGGCGAGCAGCCGGAGTCGGTATTGTACTTACCCCTGATCATTAAAGGACATGCTGTAGGTGTTATTACCGTACAAAGTTTTTCCAAGAACGCATATAGCGATCATCATCTTGACATTTTACGCGGGCTGGAGGCTTCCATTGCCGGCGCTTTAGAGCGTGCGCAACTCTACCAGAACATGGAGGAAGAAGTAAAGCTGCGCACGGCCGAGGTTGTAAGACAAAAAGAACAGATAGAACACAGCTATAATAACGTAAAACTACTTAGCGACATCGGGAAACAGATCACCTCTTGTTTAACGGTAGAAAAGATCATTGAGACCACCTACGAGAACATCAACAAACTGATGGACGCTTCTTCGTTCTGGATCGGCATTCACAATCCGGCTACAAAAAGACTAGAGTACCCGATGGGAAAGGAAAAGGGAAAGACCATTGGCTTTGCACATTATGATCTTACCGAAGACGAACGCCTGCCCGTGTGGTGTTTCAAGAACAAGGAACAGGTATTTGTGAATGATTACCTGAAAGAATATTACAATTACATTCCGGGCGGCATTCCGCCAAGGCCTATAGCCGGTGAGATGCCCGAATCTTCTATTTGGTACCCACTGATGTATAAGGACGGAAGAGGGATGGGTGTGCTCACCATACAAAGCTTCCAGAAGGGCGCCTATACGGGTTATCATTTGAGCATTGTGCGCAACCTGGCGGTATTCACCTCAATCGCGCTTGAGAACGCACTGATCTACGAATCGGTGGAACAAAAAGTTAAAGAGCGTACCGTGGAGGTAGTGAAACAAAAAGAAGAGATCGAGCAAACCTACGAGAACTTAAAACTATTGAGCGAGATCGGCCAGCAGATCACTTCCTGCCTCACCGTAGAGAAGATCATCAGCACCACCTACGCCAACCTGAACAAGCTGATGGACGCGTCGGTGTTCTTCATCGGTATGCATAACCCGGCCGAGAACAGGCTTGATTTTCCCGGGGCCATCGAAAAAAATGAGAACCTCCCTCCTTTTCACATCCCGCTGGAAGACAAAACACGCCTGGCCACCGTTTGCTTCAACGAAGGTAAGGATATCTTCATTAACGATCTGCCGGTAGAATTCAAGAAATATATTCCCGAACTCTACGCGTACGGCGCCATTGTGGGGGAACTGCCGATGTCGATCATGTATCTTCCTTTGATCGACAAGAAAGGAAAGAGAGTGGGTGTGATCACCATCCAGAGTTTCGTGAAGAACGCTTATACGCCGTTTCACCTGAACGTGATCAAGAACCTGGCTGTGTTCGTGAACATCGCTTTAGAGAACGCCCTCACTTACGAGGAGGTGGAACAAAAAGTAGTAGCGCGTACGGCGGAGGTTGTAAAACAAAAAGAACAACTTGAAGAAAAGAACAAGGATATCACCGACAGTATCAATTACGCCAAACGGATACAGCAGGCCCTGCTTCCTTCGGCCGAACTGCGCCAGAAATTATTCCCGGAGTCTTTCATCTTTTTTCAGCCCAGGGATATTGTGAGCGGAGATTTTTTCTGGTTCGCGGAGAAGAATGGAAAGAGGCTTATAGCGGCCGTAGACTGCACGGGACACGGCGTTCCGGGCGCTTTTATGAGCATGATCGGCAACTCGTTCCTCGGGGAAATTGTGAACGAACGTTTATTGACACGACCGGGGCTTATTCTCGATAAATTACGCAGCATGGTGATCCGATCCCTGAAGCAGAGTGACGCTGAGAGCGGCGCCAACGACGGGATGGATATTTCCCTGCTCAGCTTCCGCGAAACGGCGGCAGATGGAAGCATTAAAGTAGAATGGGCCGGCGCCAACAACCCGCTCTGGATCATACGAAATGGAGCATGTATTGTGTATAATCCCGACAAACGCCCCATCAGCTATTCGCGCGGAGCCAATATCGCTTTCACCAACCACACCATCGAATTACAGAAAGACGATTCGTTATATATCTTCACCGACGGTTTTGCTGACCAGTTTGGCGGTGAGAAAGGAAAAAAATTCAAATACAAGCAACTGCAGGAGGTCCTGGTGGGCATGCAGGATCTGCCTATGCCTGAGCAGAAGAAAAAACTAAATAAGGTATTTGCCGACTGGAAAGGCACCTTAGAACAGGTTGACGACGTTCTGGTAATTGGGATAAAAGTATGACCTAAGTCGTCGATCGCGACTGAGATTCCATCATAGTCTTTTCGTTATTTCTTCTCCAAACCTCGCGATCGATGACGTTCTAGTTATCGGCATTAAAGTGTGATCGGACTTTAACATTTCATTAACACGTATTGGTGCTCATTTTTATGGAATCGGGTCTTCCTGCTCATCCCAATTCTAAAACCCACCAATGAAAATCACCAAATTAGTACTGAGCGGCATCGCGTTGACCGCTTTACTCGCAAGCTGCAACCGGGTACAAAGTCTTCCGGAGAAAGAAAGGACCATAGAAGTAAGCGGCATTGCCGAAAAGGAAGTTGAGCCCGATGAAGTTTACTTTACCCTTACCCTCCAGGAATACAAAAAGGCCGGCAAGAAGATCACTCTCGATGAAATGGAAAAGAAACTGGTGGAAAGAGCCCTGGGCGTTGGCATCAAAAAGAGCGACCTGAAGCTGGATAATCTTACCGCTTATAGTTACAACTATTACTACGGATATGATTATGGCTATTACCGCAAGAGCGGGGATGTGATGGCCACCGGCACGTATCGCATCAAGCTGAGCAATACAGGGCAGATGGACAAACTGATGGAAAACAAAGAAGGGATCAACGTAACCCACGCTTACCTGAGCAGTTTTTCCTCGAGTCAAAAAGAAAAGTACAATGATGAACTGCGTGAAAAGGCCCTGAAGATAACCCGCGAAAAAGCAACCAAACTGTTGGCTGCCGTTGGAGCGCAATTAGGCGAGGTAGTTTGCATAACGGATGGAGGCAGTCGCCAGGCTGAGAATTATGGGTATTATCCTTATGGTTACTATTGTGGATCGGCGGCCGAGAGGTCGGCCAACACGGTAGATGACATAGCCCCCTCCAACGAGCCCGCTGTTTCGCCGCGCAATATCAAGCTGAGAGCTGAAATGAAAGTGGTTTACCGGATCAAATGATCTTTTAAAAATGGATCTTCAGGATCGGGTGGAGCTCCAGGTTATTCCTGGCCTGCTTACGCCTGTATCCATGATCCACATCCACAAAGGCAACCCCGGTAATGAATATCTCTTTTCCCTCAAGTTCGTTGGCCTTCACAAAATCATATACAGCCTTGAAATTGGAAATATAAGCAGACCCGGAGGCATAATCGCATTCCGGGTTGGCGGCTTCGGCGATCAAGTAATCATCTTCCAATTTTAAACGAAGGTGATAATCTCCATCCCTCTCACGGTCAACTTTATCAACCAGGCATTTTACGGTGTAAGTCTTTTTTTCCAGTTCCATGCGGGCGGTCTCTCTTTTCACCTCACCAGGCACCGAGATGGAGCCAAGCTGGCTGATGGTAGTGAAGGTGGCTGCTGTATCTACCAAAACGGCCGCGGGGTCTGTTAGAAGTTTAACCTCCCGCCTGATCTTACCGTTGCAGGCTTCAGCGTTTCGTTTGCCCTTGCGCTTACAGGCAAAGAACAGCAGGGCCACAGCAACACAGGCAAGACCAAAGTAATTTATAAAGCGGGTTAACATGCGCGGTAATGCTAAGGGCAAAGGTAGTCTTTTTGAGCTCGGGCCATACCAAAGAAAAGCCCCCACCCTTTGGTGGAGGCTTCCCGTTAAGTCGCTGATTGAAAAAATCTATCCCAAAAGATTAGCGGCTTAACTCACTTGACCGGCCCATCGCTGTGCCGGTCTCATCCCCTCTTTCAATTATTAGTTTAACGCATAGACGGCCCAAAAGGTTACGTTTTTGGGAAATATGTTTTTAACAGGTTTCGGTAAATGTTAATATCGCTGCCCCCTTTCCCCGCCATGGCGGCATCTCCCCGCGGGGCAGAACCTCACGACAACTAATCTAGTATGGAGAGGGAACCCAGACCCCCGCGAATGATCTGAGGTTCTTCACCCGTAAAATCGATGACCGTGGTGGGGTAAATGTTGCCGTGGCCGCCGTCTACGACCGCGTCCACTTCATCTGAATATTGAAGATGGATTTCCTCAGGATCTGTGAAATAATCGACCACCTGGTCGTCGAGATTGTGGAGAGAGGTGGAGACCAAGGGGCAGCCCAAAAGCTTTACGATCTCTTCGCAGATGCCGTTATCAGGCACGCGAATGCCTATGGTCTTCTTGTTAGCCTTTAAAAAGAGTTTGGGCACCTCGCCCGAGGCCGGCAAAATAAAAGTATAAGGGCCCGGCAAAGCCTTTTTCATAATACGGAAAACAGCGTTGGGTATGGGCTTGGTGTACTCGCTCAGGTGACTGAGATCGGAGCAAATAAGTGAAAGGTTGAGTTTATCGGGCGTTGTTTTTTTGAGGCCGCTCAGCTTTTCAATTCCTTTGGGTGAATTAAGGCTGCAGGCCATAGCATATACCGAATCGGTAGGGTAAATGATCACGCCGTTGTCCTGCAGCACTTTTACCACGCGGTACACGTCGTCGGTTTGAATTCTATCGGGATTTATACGGAGGAGCATTGTTTAAATATCAAGAACCACTCTTATATTCGTTTTTAGTGTTTCCGCTTGTTCTTTCGAAAGCTTGCCCAGCCTTTTAAGAAATCTCTTATTGTCGATCGCTCTAACCTGGTCGACCAGTATATCACTTGGCCTATTCAATTGCCCTTTTTTAAGATGCACCCTTAACAATTGAGCTTCTTTGTTAACTTTAGAGGTCACCGGGCAAACCAAAGTAGAGGGATGGAATTCATTTAAAAGGTCAGTTTGCACAACCACCACCGGCCTTTTCTTGCCGGGCTCTGTACCAATACGTGGATTAAGGTCAGCCAGCCAGATCTCGTACTGTTTAACCCTCATCGATCAATTTTTCGAACTCATGCAATATATCCATAGAATCCTTACTTACCAATTTAGATTCTTTTGCTAATTGCTTTTTAAGCAGCCTTCTCTTATTAAAAAGATTATAAATACTAACTGCTTCGTTGATATAACGATTGCGTGCAAGTTTTAATTTAGCAGTTATGACCTCTGCCTCATCAAAGATCTTGTCGTCCAGTTTTAAAGAGAGTGTTTTCATAATACAAAGGTATATATTTTTAGTATATACCGCAACTATTGTTTTTGCTCCTTTATGAGCAGAAGCTAAACTTTGTAATTGCCTCCGCCGTGGGAGGACAATTAAATACAGGTTTTACTTCACCACCACGTTCTTAGCCAGCGTTTTAAAGCGAACGCCGCTCTTTTGCACCACGGTAATGGTAACGTGACCGGTCTTGCTGGTGTTCATATCAGCTACCTTGCCCGATTTGCCTTTGTGCGTGCCTGCGATAACCTCGCATGGATCGCCGTCTTTGAGTTTTTTTGCCATGCCCAAATGTACAAATTCAAGACCTCGATGTCAATAGCTCGCCCAGGTAGTTCAGGGTTGCTGTAAAGCCTTCTTTAAAGCCCATTTCTATCATCTTTTCCATGCGCTCCAGCGAATCATTTTTAATAGAGATGCTCACTTTAGTTAAGTCGTTCTTCTCTGCAAAGGTGAGATCCCAATCAGAACCCGGTAAGAACGGATTCTCATCCTTGTCGGCAAAGACGCTTAAGAATTTGAAATTGGTTTTGGGAGTGATGGACTTATAATCCTGTATCTGCCAGCCAACCGGTCCATCCGGACCAACCATGGCGTAAAATCTTCTACCGCCTACTTTAAAGTCCATGTGTTTTGTTTTTGACAGAAAAGGTTTGGGCGCCCACCATTGATCCAAGAGTTCCTGTTTGGTAAACGCGTCCCAAACCAGGGAAAGTTCAGCGTCAAATTCTTTTGTTACAAATACTGTTTTTGACGCTTTGTCTACAGTAAAATCAAATAGCAAATTGTTCATTTATGTTTCTTTTTGATAGTTAATAATAGATCGTCTAATTGATTGAATCGTGCTTCCCAAATTTTGCGGAACTGCTCGATCCATTTATCTACTTCCTTTATTTTTTCGATCTTCAGGCTGTAATAGATCTCTCTTCCCTCCTGCTTCTGTTTTACGATCTCGCATTCGGTGAGTATGCGCAGGTGCTTGGAAACGGCCTGGCGCGTGGTGTTGAAGTTATCGGCAATGGCGTTGGGCGTCATGGCCTGCAATGCAAGCAGCGTAATGATGGCCCGCCTGGTGGGGTCGGCTATTGCCTGGAAAATGTCTCTTCTCATGTTATTACGCAATCATTTGGTTGCAAATATACGTGCAACTGATCAGTTTCGCAAATTTATTTTCAAATTATTTCATTTAATTGTCATTCCGAGTCCCCGTAGGGGTGCAGCTCACGAGGAATCTGTCTCCGGAGGATCGAATCGCTAACCGTAGACAGATTCATCGGTAATACCCCCCCGCCACTGCGGGGCCTCGGAATGACAAGCGAGAAGAGAGGGTAATTTCAAAGCGCGGATTACAAATCCGCGTGAACGGGGCATTTTATTTAATTTTAGTTGGGTTAAAAGATAGGAATTTAGGAGGCAATGTGCGAAATCATCTAGCAATGGCCAGCTTTTTAACGGCAATAAACCCGGCAACCCTAATAGAAACACTGTATATTCCCTCCGAAAGATTAGAGACATCTATTGTGGAAGTTTCGAAAACACTTTTGCTTAATACGGATCGCCCACTTATATCTGTGATCTCAACGACCTGTTCCCCTGTGGAGGATGTCTCGAGAATAATTTTTTCTTTTGCGGGATTGGGATAGATCTCAACATGAATTCCATTGGTCAACATTTGCTCAATGCCAGCAACCGGACAGCCGTTTGAGTTGCCTACATCGCACAAGGGCGTTGTTGTATAAGAGTTCATGGTTGGCAACACATAATTGGGAAAACAATTGAAAGGATTGTTGGCAATAGAGAAAGCAGCAGAATCATTTAATGAATTCGGAAAGATCGGGAAACAATTGATGTTGTTGTTTTGACATATCAAAGTTCCCAAGCCATTCGGTAAGGAAGGTAATGATATAAGCTGATTATTGTTGCATTGCAGTAGTGTTAGTGAATTTGGTAAAGATGGAAGCTGGGTCAATTGATTATAATGGCAATTCAGTGCGGAAAGCGTAGCAGGAAGTGCGGGCAGACTTGTTATCAGATTATTTCCGCAACTCAAACTGGTAAGATTGGCGGGTAAGGCCGGAAGTCCTGACAACTGATTTCCTGAGCATGA
The DNA here is from genome assembly GCA_964387075.1 of uncultured Flavobacteriaceae bacterium. Lineage (GTDB taxonomy): Bacteria > Bacteroidota > Bacteroidia > B-17B0 > Aurantibacillaceae > PALSA-968. The sequence continues at coordinate 13,601 of CAYLVB010000001.1, read as the reverse complement.
CAGGCTCTGTAGTGTTCCCGGAAGCGCAGGTAAGCTTGTTAGACTATTGTTACTGACCCACATTGCCTTGAGTGAGGTGAAATATTGAACGCCGCTAAGATCGGATATGTTTTTATTTATGGCATTCATAAGCGTATAACTTGTAACTGCTGTGTTCGTAATGTCCATTTGATTGCCATTCATAGCGGAAGGAACAGCCGTTTGCAGGTAGGTAACAAAATTCGGATCGGGAATGGTAACCCAGGTTTGAGCATAGCTCTTTGGAGCAACAACTAGAAAAAGGAGGAATAGTTTAAAAACAGCTACGTGTTTCATTAGGGTAAATGAATAGCTAATGTAGTTATTTTAAGCGCGGATTGTAAATCCGCGGGAACGGGGCTTAAAAATAGGGAATTTGGAAGCTATTCGCATATTACAAATCCGTATAAACGGAGCGTCTGCCTGTTATTTCAATACCTTTCGTTTCTCTACGCTTTGCAAAATGCCCATTTGCTGAATTGCTATTTTGTTCAGTTTTACCAGCCTTTCCTTTTGCGATATTTTTTCACTAATAAAAACTGCGTTCAGATTTTCCATGTTTGACAAGCAGATCAATTCATTGATGGTCGCATAGTCACGAAGATTTCCTTTCAGGTCGGTATTTGCCTCTCTCCATTGCTTGGCGGTCATTCCAAACAACGCTACATTCAATACATCGGCTTCGCTGGCATATATAACTGATGTCTGCGCCGGTGAAAGTTCTTTAGGAATAAGGTTGTGTTTAATGGCATCTGTATGAATGTGATAATTTAGTTTTGCCAGTTCACGCTTGGCTGTCCAGCCTAATTGTTTTTGTTCCTCTTCTTTAAGCCTTTGAAATTCGGTTATCAGGTATAGTTTGAACGGAACACTTATGGCTGAACCAAATTCAAAAGCAATATCCTTATGCGCAAACGTGCCTCCATATTTACCTTTCCTTACGATTATACCGATGGCGTTAGTTTTATCGATCCACTCCGAAACACTAAGAACAAAACTTGGCAACCCCGCCTGGCTTTTAAAGTGGTCAAATTCCACCACTTTAAAATTGGGGTTGTTTATTTGCTCCCAGGTGCCCAAAAATTCAAGCGTGTAGCGGGTTCTTATCCAGTTTTTGATTATATCGGCTGCGCGGCTTTCACCTTCTTTTGAGTTTGCCATATAAGTAAGGGAAATATAATCGCGTTCCTCAACCGATATAATAGTAATTTCCGTGTCTCTTACATTGATCTTTGCCATAACGTAACAAAAAAATCCCTAAAAATCCTCCTCAATATCATGGTTCGGATTCCCACGGATGATATCACTATCCCCATCATCTACTTTGTCCCAATTCTTGGATTGAATGGTTTGGGTGCTGGAACCGGCGATGAATTCGGTGTTGGGCGTTAAGTTCTGGTTGCTTTGGTAAATGTCCTTGGCGCCTTCTACATAATCCACATCGGCAAATTTGGCAAACTGGCCTATAAATCTTACGCGCGGCTGCGCAATAGCGCCGTGACGGTTCTTGGCAATGTACAACTCGGCCATGCCGCGCGAAGGCTGATCGTCCTCGAATACATCGAGTCCGTAGTATTCCGGACGATAAATAAAGATAACCATGTCGGCATCCTGCTCAATGGCTCCCGATTCACGTAAGTCGGAAAGCTGCGGACGTTTGGTGCCGGTAGCGCGCTTCTCCACATCACGACTTAACTGAGAAAGCGCGATGATGGGAATATTCAATTCTTTGGCTAAACTTTTTAAGGAACGCGAGATGTAAGATATCTCCTGTTCGCGGTTCCCTCCTCTTCCACTCTCCATGCCGGCGGTCATCAGCTGCAGGTAATCGATCACGATCATTTGGATGTCGTGGTTCTCTTTTAAACGGCGGGCCTTGGCGCGTAATTCGAAGATAGAAAGTGCGGGCGTATCATCAATGAATAATGGAGCTTTGGATAATTTGGATATACGCTCGTTCAATTGCACGAACTCATAATCCTTCAGGTCGCCCTTGCGGATCTTGTCCTGTTCCAGTTCGGCTTCGGCAGAAATAAGACGATTCACCAATTGCAGGGAGGACATCTCGAGCGAGAACACAACCACGGGCTTGGCAAAATCAACCGCCGCGTTACGCGCCAGGGTCAACACAAGAGCCGTTTTACCCATGGCAGGACGAGCGGCCAAAACAATAAGATCCGACTTCTGCCATCCGCCCGTAACGCGGTCCACAGTAGTAAAGCCGCTGGCCACGCCCGTTACTCCCGATGTTTGTTGGCTGGCATCTTCAATTTGTTCGATGGCCTGGGCCAATAATTTGCTGATAGAATCCTGTTGTTTGCGCACGTTGGCGTCAACCAGTTCATAAATGCTGGCCGTTGCTTTATCGAGCAGGTCGAACACATCGCTGCTTTCTTCGTAGGAATGATTGATTACGTCGGTACTGATGCGGATCAGTTCGCGCTGGATGTATTTCTGCAGGATGATGCGCGCGTGGTACTCGGCATTGGCCGAAGAAGCTACGCGGTTGGTTAATTGGGAAACAGAATACGCTCCGCCGGCAATTTCCAGCTCGCCGTTCTTTTTGAGGCGATTCGTTACAGTGAGAATATCTACAGGTTCCGATTCGTTGAAGAGGTCTACAATGGCGCGGTAAATGCTTTGGTGCGCGGGCTTGTAGAAAGCATCCGGCTTAAGAATGTCGATAACGGTACTGAGTGCTTCTTTCTCCAGCATCATGGCGCCGAGAACCGCTTCCTCGAGTTCAGTGGCCTGTGGCTGTAATTTTCCGTCTAACGCGGGCGGTGTATAGCTCTGTAATTTTAATTTCGGTTTATTGGTTCCAACGGTATTCATAGTGGCGTGCCCCAAATATTATTATTCAACTTCTTGTTTTGGGGGCTGCAAAGAAGCATTTAGTTTTCGGGTCATCAAAGTACAAAATATCTGTGAGCCTTTTTTAACAGGTTATCAGACCGGGTTGTTAGTGAACATTTAAGAAATAATACTTAATTTAGTGGTAATCAATTTACATTGAAGAAACACCTGCTGCCATACGGTCTTTTTGTGTTGATATTTTCTTACGGATGCAAGAAAGATAAGGGCGATGAGCTGTCGCCTTCCATCACCATTCACACACCCACCCAAAACCAGGCCTTCAGCATGTACGATACGGTACGCATCAGCGGGCACGTGAGCGACGAAACCAAGCTGACATACGTATCCATAGACCTGAGCAGCATCAGCAACGCAATTTACCAGGACCCTGTTTCGCTGAATGTGGCAGGCAAAAAAGAGGTGGATTTCGATATTCCCTATAAGCTCTTAAATTTTAAACTAAAGAGCGGGTATTATAACATCAGCATTACCGCCGGCGATGGCCAGAACTCCACACAACGTAACGTGAAGATCTATCTTACTGAATCTCCCACCTATAAAGCAGGCTATTTCGTTGCGGGCGCTTCTGACCCCAATGTGTATCGTTACGACAGCAGTTGGGCCCTGAAAAATACCCTGTTGCTGAACACCGGATTCAACGGCATGTACTTCAATGCCGGAACACAAGAGCTCTATGTAAACGGAAACATTAACCAGCCCTGCATCAACTACTCGATTACCACCAATGCCATCACTTCAAGCATTCCCTACAATGGAGGCGGCCTGCCCACCTTTAAATTTTTGACCGGCGGCGCTTATGGCTACCTGGGCTATCATTCGGGCGATGTATCGCGGCTACCCGGAGCTTTTTATACTTATTCTACAGGAAATTCCAGCTATGTACCCTATTATTTTGCCGACGTGGATAATTACGCCATGGGCACCTATACCGACAACCTGGGCGGAAGCGATAAGATCTACGCTTTCCGGCAAGTTGACGCCTCCTTGATCTGGGGGACCTTCATGCCCATTCGTGTGGTACGGATCCTAAAGCATACCAATACCGAAATGTATGTGCTGGGCAACAACGGCTCTAACCAGGGATGCCTGTACCTGTATGATGCCTATGTGAACGGGCTACAGGGTCCGTTTAATTTGCCATCGGGTAAATTACTTTCGGCGGTGGAGATCGACACCGATCATTTGCTGCTGGGTATGAGCGACGGCAACATCTATCATTACCAGTTCTCGAACGGGAATGCCATCCCTGTGGCCGGCCAAAAGGCCCAGCTGATGCAGTACGTTCCGGCCCGGCAGGAGCTTACCATAGCAGCCGGCAATTCGGTCTTTACCTATTCGGTTTCAAGTAATTACCTATTGAGTCAAAGCGGTCAGAATACCTGGACGGATAGTATCATTGCGCTCGAAGTAATCACGAATAAATAATTAACTTTGGGCTGCCCGAAAAATAGCACGGTATTTGGAAGGTGTCTAAAACCAAACCTTAAATTATGAAAAGAATCTTACTCGCTTCAACACTCCTTGCCGCCCTTACTTTAAACGCCCAAAGCCCCGAATTCAAAAAAGCGTTCGAGGATGCCACCAATAAATATAAAGCCAAGAGCTACAGCTTAGCCCTTTCTTCTTACGATAAGGCCATAAAGGCCGTTGAAGACGATGCTTCTTCCTTTCTCGCTTTAAAGAAAGCGCCCACCACTGAATCGAGAACATGGGCCGAGGCTTATTCCAGGCGCGGCATGTGCCACTTTTTTGGCGGAAGCACTTTTGCCATGAAGGAAGATGCTGATATGGCTTTGAAACTGGACACCGGTAATGCCGATGCAAAAGCACTCATTGCCTACAACCAGTTCAAAGGCGGCGGGGCTGATAAAAAGAAAGCCTGTAAAGCCATTCGCAAAGCTATTATTGCCGGAAGCCAGGGCGGAGAAAAGATCTTTGAAGAATGTTTCTGCTGGAGCGAAGGTGTGAACCTGGGCAAAGAGGCCGAGACAAACGCCAACCTGCAAAAGTGGGACGCGGCCATCAAATTCGCGAATGAGGCCATCGAGATCATTCCCGACAGCGGCAATAACTACGCATGGCGCGCCAAAGGGTATTTAGGAAAAGGTGAAACGGAGAAAGCGCTGGCCGACATGAACACGGCCATTGCCAAAAAAGCTACTAATCACAAAGTGTATTTTACCCGTGCCCAGGTTTTCCTGAAAGCAGGCAAGCCTGATTCGGCCTTTCTTGATCTGAACCAGTGCATTGATCTGAAAAAAGATAATTACGACGCCATTTTATTACGTGCAGAAGTGAATGAAGAATTACAGCAGTGGAACGCTGCCGTGTATGATTACGGTTTGCTGATCAAGATCCGCCCCGACTTCGGTCGTAATTACTACAAAATGGCTTTGGTGAAGCACCTGAAGCAGGATGACCTGCTTAGCGCATGCGATTATTACAAGGCTGCCGCTAACCGTGGTGTGGAAGAAGCCAAGGAAATGAGCGACAACTGCGCGAACCCCAAATACATGAAGAAGAACCTTCATAAGGCCGGCGCCGAGAAAAAGTAAACGGCATGCAGGTATTCCTCGGACTTTCATTTACTGAAGACGGGCATATCCTGCTTTCTCCCGAAGAATCCAAGCATTGCGTAAAAGTGCTGCGCCGCAAGGTTGGCGATATCATAGATGTTATTGATGGTATTGGTCACTTTTATACCGCCGAGATCACGAAGGCCGATCCGGAGAAGTGTATCGCGAAGATCCTTACTAAGAAAACGCTTAGCGGCAACAAGAAGTATCATTTGCACATTGCCATCTCCCCTACCAAGAACGCGGATAGAATTGAGTGGCTGGTTGAGAAAGGAACTGAGCTCGGTGTAGATGAATTCTCTTTTCTTATTTGCAAACGTACCGAGAAGACCGGCGTAAAGACCGATCGTTTTAAGAAGATAGCCGAGAGCGCGGTGAAGCAATCGATACAAAGTGTTGTACCGCGGATTAATGAGAAATTGAAGTTTACCGATTTCATTAAGATACAGACCACAGCCAAAAAATATATTGCTCACTGTTTAGAGAACAAGCGTATGGAGTTCAAAGACATTGTGAAAGAGCAAAAGGTTTTGGTGATGATAGGTCCGGAAGGCGATTTTACGGATGATGAGATAGCCTGGGCGCAGTTGAGTGGATTTGCGGCGCTGAGCTTAGGAGAAACAAGACTGAGAACAGAAACCGCGGGATTATTTGTGGCGGCGGGGTTTAAGATGGGAGTTTGAAAGTTTGAAGTTTGAAAGTTTGAAGTTTGAAAGTTTGAAGTTTGAAGTTTGAAAGTTTGAAGTTTGAAAGTTTGAAAGTTTGAAAGTTTGAAAGTTTAAAGTTTGGAGAATAAGTTATAATGAAAAAATTATTTCTTTTATTGATCGGGTTCTCTTTCTGCCTCTTCGCGAATGCCCAAACCAATTCTGCCCTATCCGATAGTATAAAACTATTGAACAAACTATTTATCGATCTTCCTAAAACCAAATGGCAAAGAACAGAAGCTCTGAAGTTTCGAATAAAGCCCGGAGAAAAAAAATACGAACTTCAATTCATAACCTCACATTTCGATTTTGAAAAAGGCGACTCTTTACCAAGAATAGAAATTGAAACTTTTAATTTAAAAGACCTGGATCCGAACGCTATCCTTATCAGAAGGGATCGCAAGTTCACCGGCCAAATATGTCTTGAAGCCATTTGCAAAGAAAATCAGTTAAAAGTAACACAAAACTGGATCATTCGGGGCGAAGAGATCCTTCTAAATAAATACGACAGAGTTTATATGGGGCCGGTCTTTGCAAAGGACAGCCGGGAACAAATAGAAAGGATCAAAAGTCTTCTCATATCGATCATCAAAATGGTGCAACCTGAAAACGCCAAAAAAATTACCACTGATACTTCTACAGCGAAAAAACAGATCCAGGTGCAGAACGGCAAAGAAGTTATTGTCGACTTAAATAAAAAATAGAATGGAAACCAGAATCCAACTCAAACATCCCGAAGGCAAGAAGGCCGTTACGATGGATAAAGCGAAGTATGAACCTTTGAAGAAAGCCATTCTTGGCTATTTGAAAAAACACAAAGAAGCTACCCATACTGAATTGTTCGAAGGCATTGAGGCCGACTTCAAAAAGAACAAAGTCAAGTTCGACGGCAATATCCAGTGGCACATGGAATGGGTAAAGCTTGACCTGGAAGCCAACAAGAAAATAAAACGCGTTGGTAAAGCGCCGGTGAAGTTAGGTCTTGTCTAGATCTACAAGGATATCCTCAATATGATCTTTGAGTGGAGGTATCTTGTCGGTCACGATCTGCCAAATAATATCATAATCGATCCCAAAATAATGATGAGTTATAAGATCTCTTGTTCTTGCCATCTTTGACCATTCAACTTCCGGGTATTTTGCCCTGAATTCATCGTCAAATTTCTTGCTGGCTTCGCCGATGATCTCAATACTCCGACTTATAGAACGCTTCAGTGTTTCATTCTCTAAAAATTGTCCATAAGTGATATCATGGCTAACGCTTAGAATATAATTACACTCGTCTAAAATGTGTTTGAGGAACTCACGCAGCGAGATCGACATACTCGACTTCCTTTAAAATATACGGACCTATGTGTTTACTGAGTGACTCAGGTGTGAGTAATTCAATCTTCCTACCTGTGATCTCTTCCAGGAGCTCAGCAAGATCCATAAAATTGTCGAAGGTTTTTTTTCCTTCCTCAAATTCGACATAAAAATCTACATCGCTTAGTTCAGTAGCGCTGTTACGGGCAAAAGAGCCGAAAAAACCAAGTTGTTTAACGCCAAGGTCAATAATACGCTGACTATTACCGACCAACGCTACAAGCAACTCTTCCTTATTTAAAACCCTTGGGTTCATACTACAAATTTACAAAAAAAGAATAAAACGCACTATTCAGAGAAAATGGGTCTACAGCGCACCCAACGCGTTAAAAAGAAAATTGAAATTAGCTTTAAGTAGTGAGATTGACGTAGGAAACCTGCTTGATCCCCTCCTGCCCCACTTTTTCTTTGAATACTTCAGGAGAATGTATCTCCGCCTTTCGGCAGGCGATCTCTTCTAAATGACGGGCCAGTTCGGCGCGCGTCTCTTCACTTTCCTTTCCCTCTTCAAATTCAACCGAATAATCGATCAGCTCACTTGTTTTTTCGGTATTGGGCGCAAAGGCCCCATGAAAGCCCAGGTGTTTCACGCCCAGGTCGCGAAAGCGGTGCGCGCTGTTGTTGAGCGAGAAAAGCAATTGTTCTTTATCTGTTACCGGAAAGGCCATATACAAAGTTAAGGCTCTTTGCAGACTGAATTATTGCATCTTTTTTTGATTATTTGCATTTTGTTGTATCTTTCCACTTCAATCTTAAAACAAACCATTATGAAAGTACCGGTAAAACAAGCCGTAACCATCGAAGAGTTAAAAGCAAAACTTACCAGCGGATTACCGCATTACGAAGTAACGAACAGAACCAAGGCTATCCTTGTGGTGAGAAAGCCGGGCTCTTCTGCCGCAGCATTAGTATTGGCCGGCAAGGATAAAGTAACCGTTAACGAAAGCTTTGCCACCATGGGCGGACAAATGGTATTTACCTTAACGCTGATCCTTTTAGGAATTCTTATTCCGCTGATCGTTTATTTTGCGGCCTTCTTTCCAAAGCAAAAAGCGGTGCGTAACGAGGTGGCTGAGTTTATCAAGAAAGAATACGGAGCTTAAAGATCTCCAATGGCTGTCAAGAAAAAAGTAAAAGCAGTTTCCGCTAAAAAGGCTAAACCGGCAAAGAAAGGAAAGCTGGCAGAAATAAAAACGAAGCAGAACTCGGGAAGTGTAGAAGATTTCATCAAGACAGTTCCAGATGAGAAAAAGCGCAAAGATAGTTTTGTACTCCTGAAAATGATGCAGAAAGCCAGCGGCGAAAAACCCAAAATGTGGGGCGCCTCGCTTATTGGCTTCGGGAATAAGATCTATGAGAGTCCAACCAGCGGCCGGCAAGTGGAATGGTTCAAGGTTGGTTTTTCTCCACGCAAAGCGAATCTTACTTTGTACCTTATGGATTACGGGAAAGATCGCACGGACGTCCTTAAGAAATTAGGGAAACATAAAACAAACGGAGGTTGTATCTACATCAATAAACTGGAGGATGTAGATCTGAAGGTTTTGAAGGGGATGGTAGAGGCATCGGCTAAACAAATTTAAATTCCTGGAAACCATAAATCCTTAGGCTGTTTCTTAGAGCCTTTGCGTCTTCGTGGCAAAAGTGCGAAGCCCGATCGGCAGGAGAAATTTCGCCACAAAGGCACGAAGAAACAAAGGATCACAAAGGGAAGGCTGAGTTAGTATGTTTTACTTCAGCACCACACCCTTAGGCACAAACAAACTCGCGTCGCCGCCGTTGCGCACGATGTCGCGGATGATGGTGGAGTTGATGGCTGAGTGCTCCGGCTGAGGCATTATAAATATGGTCTCTACTTCAGACATGGCGCGGTTCATTTGAGCAATGGCTTTTTCAAATTCAAAATCGGAGGTGGTGCGCACACCACGGATGATGTGGCCCGCCTTGTTCATTTTGCAAAATTCAACAGTAAGGCCGGAAAAGCTGGTCACCCGAACTTTTGATTCTCCCTTAAATACAGTTTTGATCCACTCGGTGCGTTTTTCAACAGAATACATGTATTTCTTGTTGGAATTCATGCCCACGGCAACGATGATCTCGTCGAAAAGGCCCAAAGTACGTCTTACCAAAGCCTCATGGCCAATGGTGAAGGGATCGAATGATCCGGGGAATACAGCTATACGTTTGGAAGAAGTCAAATTGAAAATTTTAAATTTAACATTTTAGGTGTTCAATGTAAAGATAGAAAAATTTACATTACCGTAGTTACGCGTCTCTTCAAAGTGCTTTTGACCTGAAAGATCGGTTTTACCCCCATGTTCTACGATCAAAATACCGCCTTCGTTCAATAGGTTCTTTTGAAATACCTGTTCGTGTATTTGCTCTATCCAGGGCGCGTCGTAAGGAGGGTCGGCAAAGATAAGATCGAACTTTTGATCGGTCTTGTCCAGGAATTTAAAGAGATCCACTTTCCAGGTCTTGATGTTATCAAACTTCAGCTCTTTTGCGGTATCGCTTATGTATTTTAAACAGGCTGCGTGTTGGTCGACCGAAGTGACGTGCTTCGCTCCACGCGAAAGAAACTCAAAGGTGATGTTTCCGGTGCCGCTGCAGAGATCGAGAACAGTTACGGATTCATAATCTATGCGGTTATTGAGCATATTGAAGAGTCCTGTCTTGGCAAAATCGGTTGTGGGGCGCGTAGGAAGGTTTTTGGGCGGGTGCAGGGCCTTGCCCTTGTATATGCCGCTTATAATGCGCACAGGTAGAGGTTGTAAAGCGAGAAATAAAAATGCTCGGGCAGTTTTACGAAGTCGTTCTTACGGATGATACTTTTATCTGCAACGGCAAACTTCATTTTAGGCATGTACTGTTTCAGGGTGTTGTGAAGCGCTGAGCCGGTTTCAATCTCTCCGGCCAAAACAATTTCGGTAGATTCTAAGGAAGCATTATTCTGCTCAAGAGAGGCTAAAACAAAATACAGGAAATCTTCGGCGCTCTGGAAATTGAAGGAATTGAAGAACAAAAGTTTCTTTTGATACAAGGCAACATCCATTGTTTCACCTTGCACGTTCACCAGGCAGGTTTTATGCGTTTTAGAGTCGGCGGAAGGAAGACTTTCGATGAGACAAGTGGTTTTGTGGCGCGTGTGGTTGTTGGGAAATACTTTATCGAGCAGTTCCTTTACCTTTTTGTTTACCGCGTACACGCAAAAACTTTCGGCGCTGAACACTTCATCGGACAGTACGGTCTCCTCGCTGCTTAATGTATGGTTGAACTTCAGGAGCTGTTCTTTGTTAGCGTTGTCGAACAAAGCGCCGGGCACCAAGGTGTACTGCGTGTTGGAGAAACTGATGTACACGTTGGCGTAGCTGTGTGAGAAGAGATCGTTCGTTTGGATCAATTGTTCCAAAACTTCATGCAGTTTGTCGCCGGCCTTCACCACCAGGTGCTCGAGGTAAAGTAATTCGTTGTCTAAAGAGAAAAGCGAAAGTACGATCTCGGAAGAAGCGATCTCCAGGCAGGCGCGCATTTTCGCGTGCTGCTTGAGGTCCAGCACGGGAGAGCTTATCCTCAACTTGTTATTTATGGCCATTGTTCTCAAGCGATCTTTGTGGTTTAACCAGCAGTAAAAGTACGAAACCTATGGCAAAGAACGCGATGAGTGCGAGGACCGACTGCCGCATATCTTTGGTTATTCCCTCAATAGCTCCAAACGAGAATACGCCAAGCACAATACCCAGTTTCTCAGTAACATCAAAGAAGCTGAAATAGCTGGCGTGGTCCCTGGTTTCTGGTAGTAATTTGGAATAAGTGCTCCGCGATAATGCCTGTATCCCTCCCATCACGAGTCCAACGCTGGCGGCCACGCAATAGAACTCTACGGGTGTATTCACAAACAGGAAAACACCTGCGCAGATCAGTATCCAGATGAAAATAGCAATCAATAAAGCCTTTACATTCCCGATTTTAGAGGAGATGAAAGAGAAAAGGAATGAACCTGCCACGCCAAGGAACTGGATCAGTAAAATAGAAATGATAAGCGCCGTTTTTTTATAGTTCTCGTCCGGCCAGTCGATCTCCTTGGCCGCGAACAGGGTTGCCATGTACATAACGGTTTGCACGCCCATATTGTAAAAGAAATACGAGCGCAGGAATTTTTTGAGCGTTCGCTGTGTTTTAAGATCCTGCCAAACGTGCCCCAATTCGCGAAACCCCTTTGTAAATGCATTGCCTTCTCCTGTTTTACCGGATGGAATTCCTTTAGGCAATGTTCTCAATGTATATTGCGCGAAACCAAACCACCAGAGGGCCACAGAAATAAAAGCATACTTCGCGGGATACCAGTTAGCAGCCGGATCACCGGCGGCTATTTCAGCTTTTTTTCCTAATGTGATCAGGACGAGGTTGATGATCAATAAAAGTGAACTTCCAAGGTAACCCAAAGCGAAACCGCGCGCGCTGATCTTGTCCTGTCTATCGGTTGTTGCGATCTCCGGCAAATAAGCATTGTAAAAGACCAAACTGCCCCAATAGCCAATGGTGGCGGTAACAAAAGGTATCATCGACCAAACAATGTTCTCCTTATTGAAAAAGAAAAGTCCGGCACAGGAGAAAGATCCTAAAATGCAGAATTGCGCCAGGAAACGCTTCTTACTCCCCTTATAATCGGCAATACCCGAAAGGATCGGCGCGGTAAAACAGACAACCAATAAGGCAAGCGATACAAAATAAGAATACAGCTCGGTGTTCCTGAATACCATACCGCAAACCGGAATATCGCTGCTACAGATAGCACCGGTTGCATCGTGGGTAGTTTGATATTCAAAAAAAGCAGGAAAGATAGCCGAGTTGATCACGAGCGGAAAGGACGAATTTGCCCAGTCGTAAAAGGTCCAGGCGCGGATTATCTTCTTGTTGTTCTGTACGATCATGCAATAAGTCTCAAAAATAGCAAAATATGGCCTCCTTTTAGTTATTTTTCTGAAGGCGAAGGAGGCTTTTCTCAATATATCTATCCGTGGTGAGAAGAGACCGTTGTATACGACGCGCGTAATAAATACTGTCGAGAATCTCCTTTTGCTTTTCATCAACCATCTCCTTCTGTCTTTCCACTTCTTTCTTTTGTAAAGCAATGATGCGATAGGCGCGCTTGTTCTGCTGCAGTCCTCGAAAAATAAACACCGAAAAAATACTAACCAGCACAAGACCGGCCAGTACAGAATAGATGATCACGTTCTGACGGCGCTTGTCTTCTTCTGCCTTCATCTCTATCTTTTCTTTTTCTACTTTGGCAATGGCCTTTAGTTCAACTTCTTTTTTCTCTACTTCGAAATTTGTTTTGATATCGCTCAACTGCTTACTGTTCTCGGCATTAAAGATGCTATCAGTGAGTTGCTTGAAGAGAACATGGTTCTCATAAGCTTCTTTGTAACGGCCCGTCATGCTCAGCGAATTAGCGAGGCCGCCATAGGCCAGGCGCAGGTTATCGATGTCGCCCGACTCGCGGTTTATCTTGATGGCCTTGTTAAAAAAAACGGCCGCTTCCCTGAAGTTTTTCGTCCTGCTATAGGCGTCTCCCATGTTCACATAACAGGAGCCAAGCTGGTTCACATCACCTAATTCCTTCGCGATATCGATGGACGCTGAATAACTTTTGATGGCTTCTTCGATACGGTCCAGGCGCGTGTAAGAAATACCCATATTATTGTAGCACATGGCCATACCGCGGCGCAGTTTGAGGGGAGTGGCGTAGTTAAGCGCTTTTTCGAAATACTCAAGCGCTTTCTTATTATCCCCTTCGTCCTGGCTGATGATGCCGAGGTTCATGTAACTGGAAGCCATTCCGCTCTCACTTCCCTGCCTGGTACGGATCTTTAAGGTCTTTGTATAATAATCTTTCGCTTTCGAAAGATCGAGCATGGTATAATACAGCACACCTATGTTATTATAACAGCCCGCGATACCATCGGTATCGTGGATCGACTCGCGTATCTTCAGCGCATGGGTGAAACACGCAAGTGCTTTAGGGGTCTGAAGCAAATTCGAGTAGACCAGC